>CAWKPE010000021.1:0-218183 GCA_963851385.1 uncultured Bacteroidota bacterium
ATCAGGTAATGCAGATCCTACCTATTTTTATATCCTCTGCTGTCCGTTCTCCAACTTTGATATTATGTTGGTGTCGCATATAAGCCTGAATATCAGCTGTAAATCCATCTCCTGCAATACGTATTGATTGGTTACATACTATACCTCCAAATGCAATAACAGCTATTTCGGTAGTTCCACCTCCTATATCAACTACCATATTGCCTTCAGGAGCTTCAACATCAAGGCCAATACCAAGAGCAGCAGCCATAGGTTCGTAAATCATATATACTTCCCTGCCATTGGCATGTTCTGCTGAGTCACGGACTGCACGAATTTCAACGTCGGTACTTCCTGAAGGTATGCTGACTACCATTTTTAAAGCAGGATTGAACAGTTGATTTTTTTTATTCACCATCTTAATCATCCCGCGAATCATTTGTTCAGCAGCATTAAAGTCTGCGATAACTCCGTCTTTTAATGGCCGTATAGTTTTAATATTTTCGTGAGTCTTCCCATGCATCAATCTGGCAGTTTCGCCAATAGCTATCAGTTTCCCTGTTTTTGTGTCTATTGCGACTATAGAAGGTTCGTCTACTACTATTTTGTCGTTGTGGATTATTATGGTATTGGCTGTCCCTAGGTCAATAGCAATCTCCTGCGTTAAAAAAGAAAATAAACCCATATGTCTGTATTATATATTTAAAGTTCAAAGTTTAAGGTTCAAAGTTTTCAGTTTCCGGTATCCGGTTTTCCCGTCTCCGGTTTCCGTCATTCTAATGTTTAAAATGCCTGGTTCCGGTAAATACCATTGTCATATTGTGCTTATTGCAATATTCAATAGAATCATTATCACGTATCGAACCTCCTGGTTGAATCACAGCAGTTATACCAGCCTGCTGGGCAATTTCAACACAATCTGAAAATGGGAAAAAAGCATCTGAGGCCATCACAGCGCCTTTTAACCCGAAACCAAAACTACCGGCTTTAATTATAGCTTGTTTCAAAGCATCTACCCTCGATGTCTGTCCAACTCCGCTTGCCAATAATTGCTTTTCCTTTGCCAAAACTATGGCATTCGATTTTGTGTGTTTAACAATTTTGTTGGCAAATTCCATGTCGCTAATCTCAGATTTTTCAGGAGTTCTGTTTGTTACTAGACTCATATCGCTTTCAGTTTCAGTTTTAAGATCTCTATCCTGAGCGAGTACTCCATTTAATATGGAACGAAACTGTTGAGTTGGAAAATTCTTTTCTTTTTGAACAAGTATGATCCTGTTTTTCTTTGATTCAAGAATTGTTAATGCTTCCTTTTCATAACTAGGAGCAATAATAACTTCGAAAAATATTTTGTTGATTTCCTGGGCAGTTTCTTTATCAATTTCTTTATTTGTAATTATAATACCTCCATATGCTGAAACCGGATCCCCTGCCAATGCATCTTTCCAGGAATCAATAAGGGCAGGACGGGAAGCAATGCCGCATGCATTATTATGTTTCAGAATGGCTACAGTTGTTTCATTAAATTCTCCAATCAGGTTAACAGCTGAATCAATATCGAGCAAATTATTATATGATATTTCTTTTCCACAAAGCTGATCAAACAGTTTTTCAATATCTCCATAATAAATACCTATTTGATGAGGATTTTCACCATAACGCAATTCTTTGCTTAGTTCAATACTTTGTTTGAATACTTTTGCATTGAAATCTTTATTGAAATAATTAAAGATGGCAGTATCATAGTGAGATGTAATATTAAAAGCTTCTGCAGCAAACATTTTTCTGTCGGCTAAAGTAGTCTGACCGTCTTTATCATCAAGCAAAGTAAGCAGATCATTATATTGGGCTTTAGATGCCACGATAAGAACATCATTATAATTTTTTGCCGCAGCCCTTATTAAAGATATTCCGCCAATATCAATTTTTTCAATGACTGACTGATGCTGGGCACCTGAAGCAACAGTTTCTTCAAACGGATATAAATCTACTATTACCAGATCAACTTCTGGAATTTCATATTGCTTTAGTTGATCAAGATCTGCCTGGTTGTTGCGACGTGCCAATATTCCGCCAAATACTTTCGGATGCAATGTTTTTACCCTGCCGCCAAGTATTGAAGGATAACCGGTCAGCTCTTCCACTGATGTTACTTTAATACCAAGCTTTTCAATAAATTCCTGTGTTCCTCCGGTTGAATATATTTTTACTCCTAATTCATTTAATTTTCTAGCAATCTGCTCTAAATGATCCTTGTAATACACTGAAATGAGTACAGATTTAATTTTTTTTAAGCCGGTCATCTATTTATTATTTGTTATATTTTGACAAAAGTATTAAAAAAGTTGATATTAAAAGGTATTTTTAGTGTTGTTAAAAGTAATGTTCAATGAATTTAACTTTGGATTTTTTATTACATAAAAATCTAAAAATCAATTTTTAAAAAACTTCAAAATGACTTATTAACTATATGTTGTTCATAAAACTTCTTACCGAAAGCTTCTTTATGGCTTTGCATTCAGTTACTGTTAATAAAATGCGTACAATTCTTACATTGTTAGGAATAACTATCGGAATATTTGCTATCATTTCTGTTTTTACTGCACTGGATTCAATGGAATCATATATCCGTGAAAACATATCCGGATTAGGCGATAACGTCATCTATATACAAAAATGGCCCTGGAACTTTGAAGGCGAATACAAGTGGTGGGAATACCTGAACCGGCCGGTTCCCAAATACAGCGAATATGAAGAAATTGCTAAAAAAGCTCAAACAATTGATGTTGCAACTTTTTCTGTCAGTGCTATTGCACAAATCAAGTATAAGAATAATACTTATAACAATGGTATCATTTGGGGTAATACTCATGAATTCCAGGAAGTAAGAAGTTTTGAAATTGAAAAGGGACGCTATTTCTCGCAGTTTGAATCAAAATCAGGAAAAAATTTAACCCTTGTAGGAAATAAGATTGCCAGGGAATTATTTGCAGATGATGACCCAATTGGCAAGTCAATAAAAATAAATGGCCAAAAAGTAAACGTCATTGGAGTAATTAAAAAAGAAGGAACTTCAATAATAGGAGGTGGAAGTCTGGATGAAATAGTTCTTTTACCAATGAATTATGCACGTAATATTTTTGATATTAGAAACGAAAGACTTAATCCTTATATAATGGTGAGAGCCAAAAAAAATGTGCCTATAGAGCAGATGAAAGATGAACTTTTAAATATTATGAGAAGAATGAGAATGTTGAAACCTAAACAAGCCGATAATTTTGCACTTAACCAGGTAAGCATGATTCTTAAAGGCATTGAGCAGGTGTTTGTCGTAATTAATATTGCCGGTTGGTTAATAGGAGGTTTCTCAATTATTGTAGGAGGCTTTGGAATAGCTAATATTATGTTTGTGTCTGTCAGGGAACGCACGAATCAAATAGGAATTCAAAAAGCATTAGGAGCAAAAAGATTTTTTATCATGGTTGAATTTTTGTTTGAATCAATAATGCTTGCTTTAGCCGGGGGCATTATAGGTTTACTTCTCGTATCAGGAATAACCCTGTTTGCTAATTTGGCATTCGGATTACATATTTCACTTACTTTAGGAAATATTTTATTAGGGTTATTCACTTCAATTATTATAGGAATAGTTTCTGGTTTGATACCTGCATGGGTTGCATCGCGCCTGAATCCTGTTGAGGCAATCAATACGATATTTTAGTTTTGAATTTATTATCAAAGAAATATTTTTATAAATGCAATTTCAATTCTTTCAATCGGTAATGTTTCAACAAGATCAACATGACTGTTTTGCCAGATAAGTCATACTGAGCTTGTCGAAGTATGACTAGCTTTGATTTTTTGTATTGATTTAATTAAGAAATTTTTATTGAGGACTTAAATATAATTATAATGAGAGCTCACTCAATTCACATATCTACTCCCTTTGCTAACTTTGTCAGGTTCACAAATTCCTGTACTTTTAATTGCTCGGGTCTTTTATTAAATATTTCCATTGTAAGGCTATCAGCAGAAAATAATTGACGCAGAGAATTTCTCAAAGTCTTTCTCCTTTGGTTAAATGCAGTTTTAACTATTTTAAAAAATAAATCTTCATTGCAGTCTAGTTTTGAAGTACTGTTACGAGTAAGCCTAATAACTGCACTTTTTACTTTTGGCGGCGGAACAAAAACGTTTTCATTGACAGTAAAAAGATATTTAATATCATAATAAGCTTGCAAAAGCACGCTTAAAATGCCATAGGTTTTATTTCCGCGAGATGCACTGATGCGTTCAGCAACTTCCTTTTGTATCATACATATTGTCTGCGTTACATGATTTTTATTTTCCAGAATTTTAAAAAAAATCTGGCTTGATATATTATATGGAAAATTTCCAATTATGGTATAAGTTCCTGGAAATAGTTTTTTAAGATCAAGGTTCAAAAAATTTCCGGTAATAATTTTTTCATCAATTAATGCAAGAGTTGTTTTAATGTATTCAACAGATTCCTTGTCAATTTCAACCACATAAAAATTTTGAAATTTATTTATTAAAAAGCGAGTGAGCATACCCATTCCCGGACCAATTTCTATAACCAGTTCAGGATTGCCAACAATACTTTCTGTTATTTTTTTTGCAATATTTTGATCCTTCAAAAAATGCTGACCAAGACTTTTTTTTGGGCGAACAAACATAAATAAAATTTAATGTGCAAATGTGCAAATGTGTTATTCTTTTATCTATTATTATTGAATTTTCAAATTGTCAAATTGATTAATTAAATTGTATCTTTTCAAGCTGGTCAACAAGTGAATCGACAAATGCCTGAAGCGGTTTTGAAGCCAACATCTTTAACATAGGATTCAAATTGGCTTTAACGGTTAGCTTGATTCGTGTATCATTGATGGCTTGTTCCTTAAGCTGAATCCAGAAATAAAAGTCAAATTTACTGCCTTCTTCTCCTGTCATTTTAATTAAAGTAAAAGGTTCTTTTTGTATTATCTTCAGTCCGGTTTCACCAATTCCATCAAAATTAAAATGACAATTATCCTCGCTAGCCTGCCAATTTTTTACTTTATCAGGAGATACCAGATGGCTGTAATTATTAAAATTTGATAAAAAACCATAAACCTTTTCTGAAGGAGCTATTATCTTACCAATTTTACTTTCAATTTTTGTTTCCATTTTTCAGACTGCTGACGGTTGACTTCCGACAGCCGCAAATAAACCATATATTAAATTATCAATAAACAATAATCAATCGTCAATTTTAAGTTCCCCATTTATCCGGAGCTTCCCTCCATCTTTTCAAAGTTTCAATATGTTCATTTTTGATATAGCCTAATTTTATTGCAAGTTCTACAAGCGTATTATAATCACAAAGCGTATAGAGATTAACATTGGCTTTCGCAAAATTTTCCATTGTCGAAGAAAATCCGTACGTGAAAATAGCTACCATACCTTCAACTTTAGCTCCGGCATTGCGAACGGCTTCAACTGCTTTGATGCTGCTTCCCCCGGTAGAAATAAGATCTTCAATTACTACAACTTTCTGACCGGCCTTTAAATCACCCTCGATAAGATTGGACAAACCATGATCTTTAGGTGCTGAACGAATGTAACAAAAGGGCTTTTTTAAAGAATCTGCTATCAATGCTCCTTGTGCTATTGCTCCTGTTGCTACCGCGGCAATTACATCAAATTTTAAAAACTTTTCATTTATAATTTCACAAAAAGCTTTTTTAATATAACTTCGTACTTCCGGAAAAGCTAATGTTTTCCTGTTGTCGCAATATATAGGTGACTTCCAGCCGGAGGCCCATGTAAAAGGTGCTGTCGGCTGAAGTTTTATAGCATTACATTTTAATAAATATTCAGCAATTTTTGTGGCGTAATTCATATTTGTCATAACAAAATGTTAAAGTATATTTATAATTAAAATTTATTAAAACGAACAATTTTTTTTTGTGCTTTAATCTTTGTTCTTGTTTAAGTTTTGCAAATGTATAAAGTTTTTTTCAACGAGAGTTTCTTAGGTTTTACTTTAAAAGATGAGGTGGATAGTAAAAATGATGCAGCTGTTATGCCTTATCAAAGCTTCGATCAAATTGAAAATTGGTTAAGTAATGCTGAAAAATCAGCTAAACCTGTGAACATAATATTGATTCATTCACACCCAAAAAAGATTTGGAAAGAATTTAAAAAACATTTTAAATTTATTGAAGCTGCCGGAGGACTGGTAAAAAACAAAAAAAATGAATACCTTTTTATATATAAAAAAGGCAAATGGGATTTACCAAAGGGAAAAATTGATAAAGGAGAGCAGCCTATTGAAACCGCTTTGCGGGAAATTCACGAAGAGACCGGTCTTAATAAAATTGAAATTGTTAATGAAATTTTAAATACATACCATATATATAGGTATAAGGAAAAGTTAATTTTGAAAAAGACTTATTGGTTTTTAATTAATAATAATGGCCCAGATGATTTGATTTTACAAACCGAAGAACATATTGAAAAGGCTTCCTGGTTTGAAATACTTAAACTATCGCCTATACTGGCTAACAGCTATGGCTCAATAAATGATGTTTTCGAAATTTATAATTGCAAAGAAAATCAGTAGTTTATAAACCTCATTAAGAAATTTTAAGATAATTCATTAAACCTTTTGCTTTTATTTGCGTCCAAAGGATTATTATTACTATTGTCAAACTAAAATTGAAATTTATGAAAGCAAAAGGATTATATGTTTTTACGGCGGTTTTATTTGTTCTTGGAATGATTGTTTTCTTTGGGTGCAAAAAGGACAATAATTCAACTGATAATTCAACAGTTGCAACAAGTACTGTAAATGAAGCGCAACAATCTGAATCGCAAGATGCTATTGCAGATAAAACCGAACAAGATATGGATAACAATCTTGACAAGCTTGAATCTAATGGATATTCGACATCTTCTGAAAAATCCGATCTAGATGAATGTGTAAGTGTATCAATTGATTCTACTACTAGGGCCAAAGGGTGGCCAAGAACAGTTACACTAACATATAATTGTCAAGATACTATTAACAATGAAATTTTCAGCCAAACAGGCCAGATTATTGTTCAAGTGGATACTATTAAAAAGACCAAAAGTGGAATGTTGTACAGTAGAAATATTTCATTTAATAATTACAAGATTATTATGGATAGCATTCCAACGTTTTCTCCTGCTACAAGCCCGTCAGTAACAATTACAGGATCAAGAACATTAACCAGGATTGGAATTAGTAGGACAATAATAAATTCTAAACTTATTAATATTGATGTAACAGATTCTATTACATCGGACATGAATTTTACTATTAATTATGGTGATACAACTATTACTTTTACACGTAATGTAGCCAGGGAGAGAGTCGCAGAACTTTATTTTAAAAGAATTACAGGAACTTTAATATGGCTTTCAGACATTCCCAAAGATACCCTAACATATACAGGTACAGTTACCGGAATTAATGCAAGGGGAAAGAATTATACAAGAGAAATAACAACTCCGTTAGAATGTACATTTTGCTCTTCATGGCCTCACAATCTTAGAATTTCTTCAGGTGTAATTAGTTTTAGTAATGATGGCGGACTTGTCGGAACTATTACTTATAGTGCTAATACAGACGATTGTAAAACTACGGTTACACTAAATGCCAACGGAAAAACCAAAGTAATTGAACGCAAGTTTGGTAGAAAATTTCATAAATGGTGGTAAAATAATCAATTGTAATATTTACAATATACCTAAGAGCTGCTTCAAAAATGAGGCAGCTTTTTTTATGGATCAAATGAAAAGTGAGGAAAAAATAAAAAATCAATCGGTAAAGCTATGGTAAAAATTAAATACGGCAGACACAAAATAGGAATTATTACCCCAATCCCTTATAAAGGGCAATTAACTATTTTCTGGCACAATTATTTTTGTCAAACCTAAAACTATCGTCAGGATATTAATGGTAATTGTAATTGTAATAAAAATATGCATGCAATATTTAGACTCGTCAGGGTCGATATATTGGTAGAAAGTTTCAGTGTGTAAATATTGCGCCAGGAACAAGGTTAATTATAAGTCAAACTATGCCTGGCGCTGAACGGGTAGAATAATAATCAAGTGTTTTCATCCCGTGCCATGGAAACAATATTTTTAAATTTACCTATATCTTGGCACGTATAATTCCTGAAATTCTTATTCTACAAATATTTCGCTCCTATTCTTATGATTTAAGCAAGAGCATTCAGATAATTTTTTTGATACATCTGGTTATTTCTTATCACTGCAAACATACGATAGATCAATTTTGCCCTTACTGCATTAAGTACAGACATTTTATTCTTTCCCTCAGATACTTTGCGAAGATAATATTCGTGCAAATCCCCTTCCATTCTTGTAGCAGCAATTAATGCTCCCATGTGTAATAGCGCTTTAATACTTTTATCTGCTCGATTAGATATCTTATTTCTAGACCTTTGACTACTGCCCGAAGTATATGAAAATGGAGCAACACCAGCATGGCAACAAAATTTTCTTGGATCTTTAAAATCTTTAAAAGCATTGGTTTCTACAATCATCTTTACAGCTGTACGTTCTCCTATTCCTTCAACCGAACAAAGCAATTTATGCTGGTTAGAAAGGGTCTCATCTTTATCAATTGTCTTTTGTATATCTTTCTCGATTTGAGTTATAGCCTCATTCAATTCATCAATAAGACCATTTAAGCGTTTAGATTTTTTCTTATAGTCTTCTTTATCCATAAAACGTTTTTGATCTGTCAATTGACCTTGGTATTTCCCTTTATCTGTAATATACATGTCTCGTTCGCTAATTAATTGTTTAAGCGTATTAAGGCTTTTATCTGGCATCAAAAATAACTTCGCTTCATCCTGGAAACGTAATGCATACATGGCAATTTTACGGGCATCTAACTTATCGTTTTTCCCTCGTTGGATTCCTGAACGATACTTGATTTGTGCCGGATTCTCTAACCATAAATTTAGCCTTAATTCATTGCAAGCACAACACAATGGATATGTATATTGCCCTGTGTATTCTGCACAAACCAATAAATCAGACATTCCTATGACATTTTCTTTTAAAACTCTTTTTAAATAGGTTTTAATTAACAAGGATTGGTTTCCTACAACGGTTTCTTCTTTTACTTCTGTCTGGCTCATTAAGCAAGCGTCTAACTTTTCCTTACTTACATCGATGCCAATTAAAAATTTCTTCATAATTTTGATATTAGGGAAAAACAAAAAGAAGGGAACTTGAAATAATCCTAATAACCTTAATAATTATGGTTTATATTCTTATACAGGTCTTTATTTCAAGAAAAGCCAAACAGTCTAAATAGGAGCATAAGCAAAAAGCTTTTACGGAGCTATAGTTCATTGTTTGGTTCCTTTCTTTTTAATTTTTCATGTTAACTTCTTTCAAAATTATCTTTGTTTTTTCTCTTTTCAAATCTAAGATTCAAATCTAAGGTCTAAGATTCAAATCTAAGGTCTAAGATTCAAATCTAAGGTCTAAGGTCTAAGATTCAAATCTAAGGTAACGGAGCTTTTTATACCACTATATGGACAATTAACTTTTTAATGGGTTGGGGTTAATTTATCTATTAACTTTTTCAATTTATTTATCAAAAATCTTGTTTTAAAAGTTATTTTCATATATTTGAACGTGAGCAAAACTTAACGTTCTGGCACAAAGTATGATATATGTCAATAATAACCTGATAAGCGTAAGCCGAAAAGCTTTTGAAGAGTAGGTAAATTTCTAAATAAAACCTTTATGAAAACTTTAAAATTATTTTTACTTTTTAATTGTATTGCTATGTTTTCTATAATTAATATACAAGCGCAAACGAATGTTGCTCCTACCAAGCCGGTATTTTTAATAAATGGTACATGTTCCACTACACTTTCCTATATTAATGATGGTAATACATCTACATTAGCCAGTTTGTATTATCCTGGCGCTATTTCCTTTTATATTGATTTGGGGAATGGAGCTGCGAATTATTTTGATCTTGCCTATACAACAATTTATTGGGCAAGTGGAAATTATGCCTCAAGTTATACAATTTATACTTCACCTGATAATACCAATTGGACTCTTGCATCGACAGTCACAGGTAATACTGGTACAGGTGATACACACAATCTTTCTGCAGGCAAAACATACGTGAGGTATGTGAAATTTGTGGCAGGTAATTATGCGAATCTCTATAATCTTGGAATTTATGATTTCCAGGTATTTGGTTCTCCCAGTATTGCATTACCGGCTTCGTTCAGTACAATAAATGTTTCAAGTACTGCTACGTTTGGTGCTACAGCTTCATTTACCGGGGGAATTACAGCAGGTGCTTTAAACACGCCAACTATAAATAATTCGGGTAACTTGAATCTGCAAACTGGCGGAACAAATAGAATCACTATTCTCAACCCAAGTGGTCAGGTAGATATTTTAAATAATCTTTTAGTTTCTGGTAATACAACTCTCGCAAGTTTAACAACTACAGGGGCAATTACCGCCGGAAGTATCAGCACATTGGGTAATGTAGGTATTGGCTCATTTTCAAATGCAATTTTAGCAGGAGCAAGTGCAACCTCAAATAACCTGACAATAGCAACAACTTCTACTAATGCCATAATGTTGAGTAATACATCAACACTTACAAATAATCCAAATAATGGTCAATTTATTGTATTTAATAATCCACTTGTCCAAGCATTGGGAGATTATTACATTACAGGTGAGATAGGTATGGATAATAATAATAATATGATTATTTCTAATAATTTTGGTTCTTCAAGTCAAAATATTATAATTTCTGCAAATGTTTCTGCTTATGGTAATGTAAACATAAATGGGCAAGACTTTAAAGTATCAAATGGAAATGTATATGCACGAAAAATAGTAGTACAAACAGGTGCATTCCCTGATTTTGTACTAAAAAAAGACTACAAACTAAAAAGCCTTCCTGAAACAGAATCCTACATAAAGGCTAATGGTCATCTTGAAGGCGTTCCTACAGAAGCCGAAGCGAAAGAAAAAGGCATTGACGTGGCCGAAATGAATGCCGCATTGCTGAAGAAAATTGAAGAAATTACCCTGCTTTTAATTGAGCAAAACAAAAGCATTGAAAACCTTAAAAAAGAAAACGATGCGTTAAAAGCCAGGATGGAAGAAATTTCGAATAAATAAGTTACATTAGACTATTGAAAATTTAATGAAATGAAAAAATATATATTATTATTAAGTTTGTCTGCTCAACTGACAAACCTTCTGGCGCAAACCTATACTCCTGAACAACAAAGAAACAGGGATACCATGAGGCTTTATAATCAAAAATTACATGCAAGATTGTTTATGGAACAAAAGCGGCGCGACAGCATTATGCTCGAAAAATACTCCCCGTGATGCCGAAATTGTTTTCGAAGGTGTAAGAAAATATAATGGCGGTAATGGTGGCTCTGTAGCTTACGATATTGTTGATGTTAAAAAGGTATTTAAAGGAAATATTGCCCCCGGGCTTGTAAAAGTAGTATATCTATTAGGAGAAGGTGTTATTGCCTTGAATGGTGTGCCTTCTCGTGATACCCTTGCAATTTTCTTTTGCAAAGCAACATCGGAACTTAAAAAATATTTGCCAAAAGATACCGGTAAAACCAGTAAACTATTAATATTGAGTGTCTATAATGAGGAGAGCCCTTGGATATATAGCACTATTGAAATGAGACGTTGGTATTCTGGTTTTGGAAAGGAATTTAAAAATAAAACCGAAGTATATGATTTTTTACGTGCCATACCTGGGTTAAACGTACCGGCTTATTCCGAACCGCCAAAGGTAAACAAGCCATGCCCCGATTGTGCAAAAGTGTATAGTGCTGCTTACTTCGATTCATTAAGGATAGAACAAAAAAAACAGCACGATCGATTTAATAAAAAAAAAGTCAAAGGAGTAGCACCTTAAAAAGCGCCGCCTCAAAATTAAATGATGATATTGACATCAATTTTCAAATGGCTAACTTTGTTGCCAGTGTGGTGGACAATGATAAATATTTAGATTTTGATGTTCAGATGTCAGGCAATACTGGTGGAACATTGTTATCCCAGGCAAAGTTGGATGTACAATTCGATGGAACTGTTTTTGATTATAGCTCATTAAAATTTACTTTCAACAACCCTTTTAATTCCGATAACTTTAATATAAAGGTAAACGACAGTTATTTTGAAATTCAATCAGTAGGCACAGATACTGTCAATGTAAATCTTCTAGATGAAAATATAAGTATCGGGGCTTGGTACACCTCGTTGTGCCATATAACGATGAAAGTAAAAAATTTTGCGCCTAGTGCATACTTTAATTTTATTAATAAAGATGATAATTGCAGCAATAATTATTATTATTCTGAGGATGATGAAGAATATTATAATTTTGATAACTGTGATTATAATGATCCCGGAACTGATGCAGATGGTAAAGTCAGTTTTGCCCCTGCTATAAAAAGCATTTATTTAACACCCGACGACAATACCCGGGTTTATCCTGATGGCACTTATCACAATACATTAACAATTACAGGAAACGGTTTTGGCAACGGACAGGGCACAGGTTATGTGAGCTTTACCAATGCAGATGGAAGAGGCCTGATTGGAGATCCTTCCGGAACTTTATCTATACTGTCCGATAAAGATGATTATGATTATTTTAATTGTTCATCTCCTTATACATGGACTGACAATATGATAGTAATGCGTTTACCTACACGTGTACTTATTCCGAATCCGAATCCGAATCCGAATAATTCGGATAAACCGAGTAGTTTTATTGCAGGCAGTGGCCCTGTTACCATCACATCGGCCTGGGGGCTAACATCTACACAAAATGGAAATCTTACAATATCTCAAGCCTATGAACAATTATTATTTTATGATGGTTCTAAAAACGATTGTTATTTACAAAGCCATTGGGGGAGTGGTGGTTCTAGTTTTGAATTTATGATCGGTCCGGGTTTAACTTCCGATCCAAATGCCACTGCTATTAAATATTGCATTCTATGGGCACTCCAGGAATGGTCATGTAATTTGCTTTATCCTGTTAACGGAGTCAATACTGGCCTTGGTATTCGACTTTCCCCATATGATTCTGCGAGTGCATACGATCCAGTTACCAATCCTAATGGGACAGCTTCTGTAATTGATAAGGAACCTGTTTCACCTATTAATAGTTATAGTGGCAATTCTTATACCCAAAATCATGAATTTCCTGCACCATCATCATTTTCAAATCAGGATTATGCTTTTTCAGATGCTTCCAAAATTAATATAAGCAGGGCTTATTTAGGATGGGATTATTCTCTTCCCGGTCAACCCAGTAATGGTGGGAAAAATTTTATAGAAATATTATTACATGAATTAGGCCATTCAATGTTAATGGACCATTTAAATGATGCAAGTTCACTAATGAACTATTGTGGACCAAAAACTTGGCAATTGGATCTGGCTAAATATCCCAATGATGTTGCCAATGCCCAAAATATGACCCGCCAGAGTGCGTCTATAGTTGATAATAATGGCTATAATATTCTTTGGTTAGAACCAATTTTAGACATTTGCCCGGTTTTACCTGCCACGCCAAATTTAAGTGGGACTGCAATTTCATCAAGCCAGGTTACGTTAAACTGGACTATTTCCACCTTTACAGTTGATAGTTTTGCAATTTACCGTTCGGACAAATCACAACCAATTAGTATAATTTCATTTAACGGATTATTATATTATACATATAATGACAACAGTAATCTTCAGGTAGGTCAATTATATACATATTATATTACATCTATTAATAAATGGGGAACTATGAATAGTAACACCGTACCTATTTTCATATTATTATCTCCTTCATTATCGTCATCAGGAGTCACTATAAGTAATAATGGAATAACTATTACTTGGCCTGCTGTTAATGGTGCAACCAGCTATGTTGTTTATCAGTCAACTTCTCTAAACGGACCTTATACTCCAATAACTGTAACTTCAACTTCGTATACAAATAACTCTGCTGTTTCAGGAGTAACATATTATTATAAAGTTGTGGCAAAAAGCTCAACCGGCATTTCACCTCCCAGCGCTATTATTGCAGTTACAGATTGCTTGAAAAATCCTGCAGCAACTGGCAATATCTGCGGACCGTTTAATGCGGGCTACGATAATACAACAAGCCCAATAGAGGCAGTGAATTTGGTTTCATGCACTACAGCCACCACTGTTGCAAGTGGGGCAACATTATTTGTAGAAGCCTCGAACAGTATTACATTTAACCCTGGCTTCACAGCCAACACAGGTTCTCAAATGACGGCTTCCTTAGTGCCTGTATGCAGTTCAAAAAAATCAGCAGAAATAGATAGTCTCGGCAATAATTCTTTAACTGATGTTCCAGAGGTAAATAATGGCTCTACTATAAAAATTTATCCAAACCCTACAACAGGTTTGCTTACCATTGAAACCGGTGAAAATAAAGCTGTCATTGGGATTTATAATATTTATGGCAGCATGCTAAAACAGCAACAGCTATTTGGGAATATAAATCAAACCGATATTAGTAACCTGGCTGCAGGCACTTATGTAATAAAAGTAGTTACTAATAGCGGCCAGCAAAAAGAACAATTAATAATTAAAAAGTAAAATTACTTTGAAAAATATAAAAGAGCTGCTTCAAAAATGAGGCAGCTTTTTTTAATGGATCAAATGGAAAATTCAGGAAGAAATAAAGGTTCCATCTGTCAAGCTAAAGTAAAAGGCAAAATACAGGAATTATTACCCCAATCCCTTATAAAGGGCAATGTCCTACCAGTTAATAGTAAATAATAATGATTTAACTATTTTTAAGATTATTTTAACAAATTAATATTCAATGAATTAAAATATAAATTTGCTTATAAACAAATTTTCTTATATTTACGCAAATATTTTTGTAATTTTAATTGTTGAATAACTAAATATTTAAATACTCGTAAAAATATAAAAATTCTAAAATGAAGAAAAGATATTTAAGACATAAAAATAGTATAATTATATCGTCAAGACTTTATTCTACTCCATCTTTTTTAATTGGACTGGGTTCAATTTTTAATTTGGCGGGAGATTATTTTAATTTCAATTATTCAAAAACTGGTTGTGAAGCTGATGCAAAAGCAATAAAAAAGGATTGGATTGTTGTTGGTAAAAATTTAATGCAATCAATAGAATCAGTTAATGCTAATTAAATGAAAGAAAATATTGATCAGCCATCAAATTGTCCCGAAAAAGATATCAAACCACTTGCACGCCATTTAGCCAATAAATTAGAAGAAAAGCATCCAGATATTTTCAAGAATATTCCTAATAAAGAGGAAATAATTGAAGATGTATTATCTGTCTATGTACATGAAGAAACTGAATATGAGGAAACTCATTCAGGCCCTTTGCCTTCTCCTGAAACTTTAAAAGAATATAATGAAATTATAAAAGATGGCGGGGAGAGAATTATGAAAGTATTTGAAAACCAATCTTCGCATAGAATTAAATTAGAAAAAAGAGTTGTTGGTAGACAAACATTTCAGAGTTTATTAGGCCAAATATTTGGATTTATTATTGCTATAACCTTTTTATTAGGTGGTCTATTTTTAGTTATTAATAAACATGACGGAGCTGGAATAACAATGTTTTCATTAGATGTTGTTGGATTAGTTTATATTTTTGTGGTTGGTAAAAAATTTCAGCATAAATCTTTAAAAGAAAATGAATAAAAAATATTATTATTCCCATAGTTCTAATTGATAGCTTTTGCCATTAATTTTTGAAAATTATTTTCAAATCGTCTTTTATTTAGCAAAAATTTCAAAATTCCTATAACTTGCCATATTTTTGTTCTTAATGCATTTATACCTACTTCGATATTCATTAAATGATATATATTCTATAACCTTTAAGGGGTTGGGGTTAATTTATCTATTAACTTTTTCAATAGAACTATTATTACTGCTTATTATCAGTATTAATTATGTTGTCACAGATCATTATTCAGATTTCTTCCTATAATTTTCAATACCTTCTTTTAAAAAAGCTAAATATTTTTGAATGTTCAATTCTGTCCCTATTGGTTTAACCAAAGGTTGTCCATTTGAATTGACAATGGCATATAAGGGCAGCGCATTCGTTTGAAACATTTCTATTTCAATATCCTGGTTCAACTGCCCTAATGTCTTTTTTAATTTACCGTCAATTTTAGATTTTACCCATTCGTTTTCCGGAAGTTTTGTTCTTTCATCAGCATAAAGCGCGATAATGAAAAAATTATCATTTAGTAATTTTTGAACTTCAGGATTCGACCAAACTTTGGCTTCCATAACTTTGCAATTGGCACATGAATATCCTTTAAAATCTATCAATAAAGGTTTATCCTGTTTTTTCGCACAAGCCAATCCTTCTTTGTAATCAAAATATCCCTGGAGATTATAAGGCAGTTGAAGAAAATCTGAATATTTTGGAGTATTACAAAGATTGTTTGAATTATTAGAATTAACCCCGGCCACATTATTTGATATTTCAGATCTTGGAGGAATAAATGATGCGAGATTATCAAGATTTCCTTTAAATATCATGTTTCCCAAAAGATATATCGCGAATGAGAAAGCACATAATGCCAATAAAAACCTGGGAACTGAAATATGTGTAATTTCGGAATCGTGCTTGAACTTTATTTTGCCTAATAAATAAAGTCCGGCTAATGCTGATGTTGCTATCCATATACTTAATACAATTTCCCTGCTTAATAAGTTCAGATGAAGACTTTGGTCAACTATAATCAGGTATTTAAAACTAAATAACAGGATGATTAATCCAATCATAACTTTGAATGCATTCATCCAGGCACCTGAGCGCGGCAATGATTGTAATAAGGAAGGGAACATTGCAAAGAATGAAAAAGGCAAGGCAAAAGCCAATGAGTAACCAAACATTCCTATAACAGATTGTTTTAAATCAGATGAACCTTCAACCAAAACATATCCTATTAATGGCACCGTACATGAAGTTGAAACTATTACCAGGGCAAGAGCCATAAAGAAAACCCCGAAATAACCACCTTTATCAGCTTGCTTGTCAACTTTCGTGGCCAATGATCCGGGAAGAACTATTTCGAACAATCCTAAAAATGAAAGTGTAAAAGTTAAGAAGAGAAGAAAAAAGAACAGGTTAGATAACCAATGCTGAGCGATTAATTGAATAAATTTTCCCAGCAATAAACCAAGAAGCAAATAAATAATTATTATTGAAATGCCAAAAAGAAGACCTTTCAAAATTGCTTTAGAACGATTTTCACTTCCTTTGAGAAAAAACATAACAGTTAATGGAATCATTGGGTAAACACAGGGAGTAAATACTCCACCCAATCCGGCTAAAATTGCTTTAATAAAAAGCTTCCATAGAGAATAATTATCCCGACTTTTATTTGAAACCTTAGACAAATCATTTGATGAATTTTTCACTATCGCACTATCTGTTGTTTTTGTATTCTTGGTTTCAGCAAGAGTTTCAGACTTAAAAGAAGAAGTTTTTTCAATTTTAACAGAATGTTTCAAATTCTTACGTGGTAATATTTTTATAGAAAAGTCGATATCTTTTGGAGGAAGACATTTTTGATCATTACAAACCATAAATTCGACATAACCATTAATAATAATTGCTTCCGGTTTATTAAGTATTACCTTTTGAGCAAAGACGGCTTTGCCATTATGTAAGCTAATTTCCATGTTATCAAAATTCGGATCTTTCTTTTTTATTGGTGGAGTAAGTTCTATAACAGGTCCAAGAATTTTAAATGATTTGCTTGTATCGTAATGAAAAGATGTTGGAATTGGTCCACCTTCAGGAAAAAATGCACCGTACATGTGCCATTTATTCTCAATTGAAGCGGTGAATTTTAATTTAATGGTTTTATAATCCAAATATTGATAATCGAATTGCCATTTAACCGGATTTTCAATTTGCGCTTTGGAAGTGTCTATAAAAATAAAGAATAGCAAGTATAAAAATGCATATCGTATCATAAGCAAAATATTAATTTAAACAAAACACCAAGTTATTTAAATTTGTTGAAAAACGAAGAAGCAGACTTATAAAATTGGAAACTAGAGATAAGATAGAAAGAGAAAAGATAAAGGATAATGACGAATTACGAATTACAAATTACAAATCAATGTCGTTTAATTAAGGAATTATATATTATTGGTCATACTTCGACAGGCTCAGTATGACCTAATTACAAAGTCACCCTGAGCTTGTCGAAGGGTGTCTTGATGCTTAATTAAACGACATTGAATTACAAATTACAAAAAACCAGTCACTTTAAATCATTTGACTTTTTATCTGAAAATTAAAAACTGGAAACTAGAAACTAGAAACTTTTGAACTTAAGAAAACCTTCAAGCGGTTGTGAGTAAAAATTCAAAGAATAGCATAAGTTCCTAACCGCTAGAAGGTTTAGGCAAATTTAAAACTCTCATCCTCACAATGCTTCAGTGCTTGTAGAATTTACAAATTTGTATTCAAGAAAATTAAGAACGGAGGAAGCACTGATCTTAATGAAACATTTATATTTTACCATCCAGCGCAATTTTATTGAAGGGAAACCATGCTTCAGGTAAGAGGCCAGATAAGGATGGACGCGCAAATGCACGTAATGTATTTTTTCTTTTTCAAGAAAATTAACAAGAGCTACTTCAATATCTTTTTCTAATAAAATGCTCGGGGATATTTCACCGGTTCCTCTGCACGTTGGGCATTTTTCCGTAGTATCAATATTCATTTCAGGGCGAACACGCTGACGCGTAATTTGCATCAATCCAAATTTACTTAAAGGCAGGATATTGTGCCTGGCCTTTTGAGCATCCATCAGGTTTTTCATTTTATCATAAACCAACTGCCTGTGCTCGTTTTGCTGCATGTCAATAAAATCAGTTACTATAATGCCTCCCATATCTCTCAGTCTTAATTGGCGAGCTATTTCTTCTACGGCAGCCATGTTAACATCAAGCGCGGTGGTTTCCTGATCTTTTGCAGATTTTGAGCGATTCCCGCTATTCACATCTATCACATGCAGTGCTTCTGTGTGTTCAATAATAAGGTAAGCTCCACTGCGAATAGAAACGGTTCTTCCAAACAATGATTTAATTTGTTTCTCTATTCCAAAATGTTCAAATATAGGTTCGTGACCATTATAATGCTTAACTATGCTGACTTTTTCAGGAGCTATGGTTTCAATATAATCTTTAATTTCATCGTAAGTATTTTCATCATTTATATAAATATTATTGAACGAACCATTCAAAGCATCGCGCAGAATTGCTGATGTGCGGCTCATTTCGCCAATAACGCGGCATGGAGAATTAACTCCTCTGATATTTTCGAAAGCTGCTTCCCACTTTTTCACCAGACTTCTTAATTCAGTATCAAAAGTGGCAACCTTTTTGTCTTCAGCAACTGTCCGCACTATCAATCCGTAGTTTTTAGGTTTGATACTTTGTAAAAGAGTTTTTAAGCGACCACGTTCTTCGATCGATTCAATTTTCTGAGAAACAGAAACCTTATTGCTAAAAGGAATTAGAACCAAATTGCGGCCTGCTATTGAAATCTCAGAACTAAGTCTTGCACCTTTTGTAGATATTGGTTCTTTTACAATTTGTACAAGTATTAATTGTCCTTTTGCCAAAACATCAGATATTTTTCCATTTTTATTAATATCTGGTTCGTTTTTGTATCGCTGGAGATTAGGAATTTTGCTCTTTTTAGCCAGGCAAATTTTAAGAAATTTTGTAAGAGAAAGAAATTGAGGACCTAAATCAAGATAATGCAAAAAAGCATCTTTGCCAGTACCAATATCAACAAAAGCAGCATTTAATCCAGGCATAAGTTTTTTGACTCTTCCCAGGTAAATGTCGCCTACTGAAATCTGAATGTTACTTTTTTCTTTATGGAGTTCTACTAATTGCTTATTTTCTAATAAAGCAATTGATATATCTTTCAGGGTAACATTAATAATTAGTTCATTGTTTACAATTATTCCATATAAATGAGGACAAGGATTTAACCATTATAAACACAATAAACCTAAAGTGCCCGGGGGAACTTTAGGTTTATGGAATCATAATTCTTAAAAGAATGTTATTTTTTCTTTTTGTGCCGGTTCTTCCTTAAACGTTTTTTCCGTTTGTGTGTAGACATTTTATGTCTTTTTCTTTTTTTACCACAAGGCATATTCTTTCAACAAATAAGTTTGATTACTTTTACTACTTCACATTAGCCTTAACTTTGTTTACAAAAGATTTGGCAGGTTTAAATGAGGGAATGTGATGCTCAGGAATAATAATAGTTGTATTTTTCGAAATATTCCTTGCAGTCTTTTTAGCGCGTTTTTTAACGATGAAACTGCCAAAACCTCTAAGGTAAATGTTTTTATCTTTTACCATAGAGTCTTTAATTGTTTCCATAAAAGCTTCAACGGTCTTTTGAACAGTTATTTTTTCAATGCCTGTGCTTTTTGAAATCTCGTTTACGATATCTGCTTTTGTCATGTTTTAAAACCTTTAATTATCAATATATTACTTATAAAATTAATTTCAAGAGTGCAAATATAAACGTTTTATAATAAACTACGAAATTCGAAGTAATTATTTTTGTTGAATTTAACGAATAATTTAAAATATGTCCAGATTCTTATCTTTTAACAATGCAATAACTTTTTGGTTTAATGATAATAAGAGAAATTTGCCCTGGCGTCATACAAAAGATCCATACAAAATATGGATTTCAGAAATAATGCTTCAACAAACTCGTGTAAATCAGGGATTAGGATATTACAATCGCTTTATTAAAAAGTTCAGAAATATTAGGTCTCTTTCTCTTGCAAATATTGATGAAGTATTAAAATTATGGCAAGGTTTGGGCTATTATTCAAGAGCCAGAAATATTCACGAAACAGCCAGGAAAATAGTGAACGAAATGGGTGGCATATTTCCAAATGAATACAATAAAATAATCAAACTTAAAGGAATAGGAAAATATACCGCTGCTGCAATTGCATCAATATGTTTTGGAGAGTCAGTGCCTGTAGTTGATGGCAATGTTTACAGAGTTATCGCACGCTACAAAGGAATTTTTACTCCAATAAATTCTGGCAGTGCTTATAATGAATTTTTCAATTTAGCAAAAAAAATGATGGATAAAAGTGATCCTGGAAACTTTAATCAATCCATAATGGAATTAGGCGCCACTATTTGTACTTCTAAAAAAGCAGATTGTAAAAATTGTCCTGTTTCAGTAAATTGTTACGCACGCATAAATAACAAAATTGATTTATTACCAATAAGTACCAAGACAGTTAAAGTCAGAAAAAGATATTTTAATTACCTTGTTATTACTTGCAATAATGGCGTACTCATTAAAAAACGCAATCAAAACGACATATGGAAATCACTTTACGATTTTCCACTAATAGAATCTGAAAGGAATATTAATATTAAAAAATTATTTGATGTAGAAGAAGTAAGTAATTATTGGAAATTAAGAAAAGAACATTTGATAAATATTTCCAAAATTTATAAACATAAACTTACACATCAGATTATTTATGCCAGGTTCTTTAAATTTAATTTGTCTGATAATAAAATGCCTGTTGCAGCAGAGTTCAATATAGCCAGAATGGCACAATTAAATACATTTTCAGTGCCACGCTTGATTGAAAAATATCTTATAGCTGAATTTGGCATTATTAAATAATTGAATTATCTTTCGAGTTCAATTTTGTAAAAAATCAAAAACCTTTAACACAAGAAACATTATGTCAATCAACAAAGTTATTTTAATTGGCAATGTCGGCAAGGATCCGGAAGTCAGGTATCTGGAAAGTGGTGTCCCAGTTTGCACATTGCCGTTGGCTACAAGTGAGACTTATACCAATAAGAGTGGTGAAAAAGTTACTAATACCGAATGGCACAATATCGTTTTATGGCGTGGTCTTGCTGAAATTGCTCAAAAATATGTAAAGAAAGGAACACAAATTTATGTTGAAGGAAAAATACGTTCACGTTCCTGGGATGATAAAGATGGTAATAAGCGTTATACTACAGAAATAATTGCAGACAGTATGCAATTGCTAGGTCGCAGGCCAGATGATGGTCATGCACCTGCTCCTGCTCCTGCACCTGCTCAAGATAGTAAAGCAACTCCAGAGTCAGATTCTTTTGCTGTAAGCAATGAGCCTGCAGACGATTTGCCATTTTAATCAGAGTTTGTCATTAAATTCAGTTTTTTTTGAATAATGAACAAGGAACACCGATTTTTTATTTTTGAAGTGTTTATAAATCAGCTTTCTGAATTCTTTAATCCTTGTTCGATATTCATTACCTTTGACTATATAGACAGACACCAATTACTATTTTTAGAAAACGATACAACGTAGTATTTTTTATATTTAATGGGAGAAGAGCTTAACATTGTTTTACATCCGCTGAGATTTGAGGTAATGAGTGAGCTTGTGCTCCTCATTATTCTTTTACTAGGTTCGGCTTTAATGTCGGCCAGCGAGGTTGCTTTTTTTTCGTTGAAACCAGCCGACATTAAAGATTTGGAAAATCAAAAAGGCAGAAAAAGTCATCTTGTATTAAAATTACTTGAGAATCCCGAAAGATTATTGGCAAATATTCTGATTACAAATAATTTTGTTAATATTTCCATAATCATTCTTTCTACATACATAGTTCATGAGTTAATAAATTTTCCAAATAATCCGGTATTGGGTTTTATTTTTCAGGTATTGGTAATAACCAGCATGATATTAATGATTGGCGAAATTATTCCAAAAGTTTTCGCTACTAATCATTATTTAAGAGTTACACATTTTATGGCTTTTCCACTCTTTTTTCTTTCTAAGCTTCTATATCCATTAACTTTAATTTTAATCAGTTCAACTTCATTTGTACAAAAAAAATTGGCTTCCAAGAGGCCAAATCTATCAGTTGATGACCTATCTAATGCCTTGGAAATTACATCTGCTTCTTTAAGCGACGAAAGAAATATTCTTCAAGGTATTGTTAAATTTGGAAACACTGATGTAAGTGAAATTATGCAACCACGAATGGATATAGTGGCTGTTGAATATAACACTACAATAAAAAAGCTTTTATCCATCATAGTAGAAACAGCTTATTCAAGAATTCCAGTTTATAAAGAATCTCTTGATAACATAAAAGGAATATTATATACCAAAGATTTGCTTCCCTATTTGCACGAAACCAAATCCTTTAAATGGCAATCATTAATTAAACAAGCATTTTTTGTTCCTGAAACAAAAAAAATAGATGATTTACTGGCAGAATTTCAAAAAAATAAAATTCATCTTGCCATTGTAATAGATGAATATGGTGGCACAAGCGGATTAATTACAATGGAAGATATATTGGAAGAAGTAATAGGCGAAATTTCTGATGAATCGGATGTTGATGAAGAATTGCTGTATAAAAAAATTTCGAATAATATTTATCTCTTTGAAGCTAAAATTCTACTCAATGATTTCTTTAAAATAACCGGAATTGATGATACGGTTTTTGATGATATTAAAGGTGAATACGAAACTCTTGCAGGCCTGCTTCTGGAATTGAAAGGTGAAATTCCGCAAAAAAATGATAAAATTGAATATAGACATTTTACTTTTATAATTGAAGCTGCTGATAAGCGCCGGATTAAACAAGTTAAAGTGATTATTAATTAAAAGCACGGGTTCAAAGTTCAAAGCTCAAAGTTCAAAGCTCAAAGTTCAAAGCTCAAAGCTCAAAGCTCAAAATATAAAATCCTCTCTTTTACAGGCATAATTTTATAATTATTCAATCTACGTTTGACCAATAATTAATGGATTCAGTGGTGTCAATTATTTTTTCTATCTTTGAATTGTACGAAAATATAATTGATATTTTGATAGGTTTATTATTTGACAGATAATTAGCCATATTACAAATTGCGGTTATGATTTCTGCAATCTTTTTTATCAAAAATTATATTTTCTGTCTTAAATAAATTTTAATGAAAATAAATTCATTCAAAACTCTAAATATTCTTATAATATTTTTTATAATTTATTCATGTAGTCAAACTTATACACCTAGGCCAAAAGGTTATATTAGAATTGATTTCCCGGACAAAAAATATGTTCACTTTAAGGGCAAATTACCTTATAGTTTTGATTATCCTTCATACGGAATAATTAAACCGGATACAGACAAAAATGCTGAGCCATTTTGGATCAATATTGAATTTCCTAAATATAAAGGGAAAATTCACATTAGTTATAAGAAAGTCAGAGGTGACCTTGCCGGGTTCATAGAAGATACCAGAAAAATGGCGTACAGACACACCATTAAGGCCGATGCTATTGACGAATTATTAATAAAAAATGATACAGATAAAGTATTTGGTATTATTTATAACATTAAAGGAAATGCCGCTTCTTCAATGCAATTTTTCGCTACAGATAGCATAAAAAATTTTATAAGAGGTGCACTTTATTTTAGTGCACAACCGAATAAGGATTCTTTAGCTCCTGCAATTGATTTTTTCAGTAAAGATGTTGAATATTTTATTAAAACCCTGAAGTGGAAAAAATGATTGAGCAGGAACCTGAAATCGAAAACTGGAGAACGAAAGGGAAAAAGGCAAAGGGATAAAAAAATGTGAGCTTTAAACTTTAAACTTTGAACTAAAAATTGGAAATCAGAAACTGAATTCAAATGAGTTTGATTTTTAAGAAATATGTAGATGAAGATTGCCTTTTGGGAATTTGGGAAATTAAAGAAGATTACGAATCACTGTTTTCAAAATTAAAATTAAATGCAGAGGAAAAAAATGTATTAGATAGTTTTCAAAATTACCAAAGGAAATTAGAGTGGTTAAGTGTCAGGGTACTGATAAATAATTTACTGGGGAAAAATTGCAGGATCATTTATAATGAATCACATAAGCCATCTCTGGCTGAAAATTCTTGCAAAATTAGTATTTCTCATTCCAAGAATCTGACTTCAATTTTAGTCAGTAAAAACAAGCGTGTTGGAATTGACCTTGAATTTATGTCGCATCAAATTCACCATATTGCTAATAAATTTATTAATGAAAAGGAAATAATTACCAGCAATCCCGATCAGGAGAGGCTTCATCTTTATATTCATTGGTGTGCAAAGGAAGCATTATATAAAATTTGTGATAAGCAGGATATTAATTTTAAAAAGAACCTCACGATCCATCCATTTGAATTAAAAGAAGAAGGCAAGCTAAATGGACTTGTTCATAACCGGTACGGCGAAGAACATTTTGCACTTAATTACTTTTTGATTGATGGTTATGTAATAGTTTGGTGCTGCAAATAAAAGGATGTAATTTCTGAATAGAACTAAATTTGATTTTTTTGCAATATGCTTTACGATACTATTCTTCTTAGGAAGCCTGAAAGGAAAGTTGCTATACTAATTGATCCTGATAAAAGCAACTTAAATTCTCTGGCAAGAACACTTGAAATATGCGAGAAATGCGGTATATTGTTTATTATGGTAGGTGGCAGTTTGATTTCAAGTTCAATGGATAATTGTATAAACGAAATCAAGAAAAAGTCTATACTCCCTGTGGTTCTTTTTCCTGGTAGTTTATTGCAAATTTCAAAAGAAGCAGATGCAATATTTTTATTGTCATTAATATCAGGACGAAATCCCGAATATCTTATAGGAAATCATGTGATCGCTTCACCAATTTTAAGAAAAAGCAAGCTGGAAATAATTCCTACAGGATATATGCTTGTTGAAAGCGGGAAAGTAACTTCAGTTCAATACATCAGCAATACTTGTCCAATCCCGGCCGATAAAATAGATATAGCAGTTGCAACTGCAGTTGCAGGTGAAATGCTGGGTCTGAAACTAATCTATCTCGAAGCTGGCAGTGGTGCTTTACATCCTGTTCCGGTTGAAATGATTTCTGCTGTAAAGAAAAATATTTCAGTTCCGCTTATAGTTGGCGGTGGCATTAGAAGCCAATCTCAACTCGATGATATTTTCAATGCAGGTACAGATATTGTTGTAATTGGTAATTCATTGGAAAATGATCCGGATAAGCTTTTCAAACTATTAAATTAACGTGAGTTCGATGTAAGATATCAATGTCAATACTTAAATATCTATTTGAAAAACAAAAATTTTAATTAGCCCCGGCTTTTAAGCCGGGGAAAACCAATAATGACTATATTGCGTGCCAACTGCAAAATAAATTAATGAAGAACTCTAAAATGGCACGCAACTGTACAACACTAATCAATGATTATATTTATATTAATTGCGCGCCAAGTATTATTCTTCCGACAAATTAAAATATCGTGGCGCGCTAATCTACTCTCAAACAGCAATCCCCGGCTTAAAAGCCGGGGTTATTGAGTTCTTAATAATTGCAAATGAATGAATTTTTACATCGAACTCACGTTAAATTATAAATAGAGAACCAAGAACAAATAGTCATCAATCAATAGCTCGTTATTTTACAATCTTCCTTGTTCTTTTTAAAGCGATATACGAACCCTCAATGTTAATGCTTATATTATTATCGTTGGATAATTCAAGTCTTTGAAGTTTCATTGTAGGATTAATTACAATCGTGTCCGAGTCTGTTTTTATTTTTATGGGAATTGAAAATTCGTCAGAAATATTTGACCATTTGTAACACAGCTCATTCGTTTTTTTATCTGAATTATAATAAAATTCCCAAAGTAGCTGAGGACATTCCCGTTTATAAAGGTAATGCTGAAAAAAGCAAGATAAATCTTTATCGGTTTTTGAATTAACCAGATCAATAAAATTTTGTGTCACTGCAATGTTAAACTTGTACTTATTATAAAAAGATTTGATGATATCGAAAAACAGAGAATCATTATCAATCGTGTTTCGCAAAGTATGTAACATAAGAGCACCTTTCATATAAACGTCCCCATCTTTGTAATCCCAAAAATTTACATCATGCGGTCCAATAACTGGTTTTTTATTTTGAATAAGCATGGCATAAACTGTCAAGAATTTTAAATAAACATTGATGTCCATATTCATGTTCTACATACAGGGCTTCGCTATACGTTGCAAATCCTTCATGAATCCAAACTTCTGCAAAATCAGGTACGGTAACACTATTTCCCCACCATTCATGAGCCGATTCATGCAGAATAATCTGGTCAAATAAATTAACTAAATTTTTATATCCATTTCCGTAAGCTATTGCTGTTTGATTTTCCATACCTTCATACGGACTTTCGACCAATTTATATCCATCGCGGGGCCACGGATAAGGGCCATAAACTGATTCATAAAAATGCAGCATATTCACGATTTGCTCAAAATGCTTGCGTGCAATATCAAGATTATATGGCAATACATAAAAATCAAGGTTAAATGTAGTATCAATACCTTTAAATGGAATTGAAAAGTGAGCGTATTTGCCGAAATAGAATGTTGCACTATATGAATTAATAGGGTAAGTAACTTTCCATCTATAAGTAGTCTTGGCACCTGAAGCAATGCTATCAATCATTTTTCCATTACTGACACAATTCAGACCCGAAGGAATAGTAAAACTCAATTTCATACTGTCGGGTTTATCCGATAAATGATCTTTTACCGGCCACCATAAACTTGCACCATCTACTTCACATGATACGGCTACCCAAGGTTGATTGTTTTTATCTTTGCTCCAAATAAACCCGCCTTCCCATGGTGGATTGGCTGCTATTACTGGTTTTCCGTGATAATATATACTTAATTTCACATTCTGATTATCACTGACGGATTTTCCAGTTAATACAAACACAGCATTAAATTTTCTATAATATGATAATTTTCTTTTTTCATATAAAATGCTATCTATGGTCATATTCCGGTACAAATCTATTTGAAGCGTATCTATTTTCTTTAAAGCAGTAAAATAGATATCGGCATCACCTGATATTTCCTTTTTAAAAAAATCAAAATCAACACTCAGGTTATAGTAATAAACATCATAACAATCTCTATAATTGTTAAGCTGACCGCGTAAAGTATCTGCTAAAGTAAATGTGGATATTTATAAGGCCGTTTGGGAGTACTGTGATTTTTATTGAGAATTGATGATAGAACATGCTGAAATAGCAAACATGTATATAGTAGAAATCAATAACTTTTTAAATAAATTTATATCAATCATTTGATAATTACTATAATATAAGACATATCAAAGTTTATTTTGAAAATGTAAACATACATTTTTTTTATGTTTGTTGTGTTGTGAATTGTTCATTTTCAGTGATTTTCTTGCAAACTAATTTGACATTTTGTATATTTCCTGCGTTTTATTAAACAAACAGCATAATTAACCTAAGTAAACACTAACATATGAAAAAAATTGCCTTCCTTTTAGTAATTGTTACCTTATCAACTACTAGTTGTGAATATCTGAGAAAAAAAGGTATTATTGGTAAGAAAAAGCACTTGCAAGATATGCTTGATAACCTGGAAAACAAGAATAGAGATGATTCTGCAAACTATGCGGCACAAATGGATAAATTAAGGAAAGATGCTGAGGCTAAAATTGATTCTGTTCAAAAATCATGTGGTATCAATGGAAAGTATCATGTCATTACAGGTAGTTTTCGTAATCCGTTAAATGCAGAAAATTTCAATAAAGAAATGAATAAAATGGGTTATCATTCCCAGATCATAATGGCTTCAAATGGATTCAACCTTGTAAGCGCTTATTCAGGGGACAATTATAATGAAGTAATAAACGCTTTAACTAACATTCGAACCGCAGTCAACCAGGAATCATGGTTGTATCTGAGTAACTAAACTAACTATAAGTCAAAACAGCCGGCTATTCCGGCTGTTTTAGTTTTAATCAAATTAATAGAATTTGTCATGATAGATCAAATGGATGAAAAAGTGGTTAAGGCGATATTTGAAACGCTGCCGGTTGAATTAACTGTAATTGATGATAAGGATGAGGTGATTGGTTGGAACAAGCATGAGAACAGGCTTTTTAAAAGACCATATACTTCGATGGGTTTGAATTTCAGAGAATGTCATCCTAAAGAAAGTCTCGATAAAGTCGAAAGAATTGTAGGCGAAATGAAAGCAGGCAAAAGAGACAAAGCCAGTTTTTGGATTGACATGGGAGTGAAAGACGAGACAAAAAAGCATAAGATACTTATCGAATTTTTTGCTCTTCGCGATGAAGCCGGCAATTATTTAGGTTGCATGGAATGCACCCAGGATGTGGAAGAAATTATGAATTTGCAAGGGGAAAAGAAACTGCTGGATTAATATAAAAGTATTGTAATAGCTATTTAAAGTTTTTTAAAAATTTTCGCAAAGACCACCAAGAAAAATATTAAGCACACGAAGTCAAAATAAGACAATTTCTTTGCGTGCATTTCTATAAATTGGTGAGCTTTGCGTGAAATTTTTCTTTTTACTTGCACGAGTGTGAATATGATTAATCCCTATTACTCCATAACCAATGGAAAATCATGTCCTATCGAAAACGTACTTGGAAATTGTTTATGACGGATTAATTTATAGGAAATTTCCGGAACCTGGTCGTCAATATAAGACTTAAGTTCGTAAACAGTTACTTTTGAATCTTTAGGAGCGCCGTCAGCTTTTCCATTTAAAGCTTCTAATAAAACATAAGTAAAAACGCCATGTTCAAGAGTTTTTATCTCTGCAGCTTGCTGTTCACTTTCTGTTGAAGCCATTACATGTATTCCTGAACTTCTTGATAATTGAGCTAAAGCTTTTTCTTCAGATTCGCCTCGCATAGCAAGCACATTAACTGATGCACCTGATTGGCATGCATCTATAAAAATCACCTGTTTTAATGCGCTTATTTTTTTGAATTTTTCCTGAAGTTCATTTACACTAATAGCACTTCCTAATTTATCCTGCTGGTAAAGCCCTGTATTTTCAGTTGTAATAAAATAGAACTGATTTTCCAGATCGCTTCCGTGACCGGCATAAAAGAAAATAAAAACATCTTCTTTTTTTATTTTGCTGCTTATTTCATCTAAAGCTGCCAGAACCTTTTCCCTTGTCGCATCCTTATCAAATAATTTATATGTGTAAACTGCGTTAAAAAGTTTGCTGCTTTTTTTCTTTATAAGGTCTGCAAATGCTTGTGCATCGGGTCGGGCATAATTTAAATTCATGTTTTCATTTTCATATTTATTAATGCCTATACTTAATACATAGCAATTAGCTGACTTTTCAAGACCCTTATAAAATACTTTTACAGTAGCAGGTTTCGATTCTATCTCACCATTACTAAAAGCAGATATACTTATTTCGTTTTCGCCTGGCACTAGACTCAGGTCAAAAGTTTTCATATCATTCTGGCCAATTTTTCTCATTCGTCGGAGATCCGAATCATCTATCACCTGCCTTTTACCATTGTGCAATATTTTAAGTTCTTTTACACCGCCTCCTGAATTAGTTACCCTTACCATAAAAGTTGCCAAACCGTTATCTATCGAATCGTTCTCTACAGGACTGACAATTTCTATTGACGGTGGGGGAGAAGCATCAATGCTGTTCATGACATTTCCTCTAAAACCAGTATTACCAAAAACTGCTTCATTATACAAACCTGGCCTGTAGAATTCAATAAAAAACTGATCAATTGAATACAGTTCGGTTCCTTTAACAAAAGAAATAGAACTTTGTGCACCTTCAGATGCATCAAAATAACCTTCCGGGTTTTTTATGAACCAGTCATTTTCATTCATCAGTACAAGTGAAATTAGTTCTTTCTTTTCATCGACATTCCAAATCCTGATAGAACCGTCACGGCTTCCGGAAATAATATATTTATTGTCTGCGGTCAAATGTGCGTCGCCAATAGCCCCTTTATGTCCAATGAAAGTAGAAATCAAAGCCCCGGTTTTTGCATCCCATAATTTTACGAGATTATCATCGCCTCCTGAAACAATATATTTTCCCGTACTATCAAACCTGGCAGAATATGTACCTCTTTCGTGTGCATTAATTTTTAAAGTCTGCAAGCCTGAATAAAAATCCCAAACCCTGATAGAATTATCCTTTCCCGAGGTTATAATCTTGTCTTCATTCGGATGCAAGTTGATTGATGTCACAAGGTCAGTATTTCCTGTAAATGTTCTAATTTCTTCTCCCGTGTCAATTTCTATGAGTTTTAGTTTTCTATCGAGACCTGCAGAAATAATATAAAGTCCATTTGCGCTGAATTTGATATGAATGCTGGCATTTCCTGAATGAGGAGAAAATGATCTAATAACTTTCCCGGTTTCGATATCCCAGATCGCAATGTATCCATCCCAGTCGGCCGTTGCAAGAAATTTATTATTGGGACTAATATCCACAGAAAAGATAGCGGCTTTTTTGTCCAGTAATGGAAATTCTTTTACTTTTTCTCCGGTTTCTACATCCCAGATAATTGCTTTGCCGTCCACTCCACCTGTTGCAAAATATTTACCATCATTACTGAAATTAAGACTGATGACCATCCCATCGTGTCCTTTGAGAGTTTTGTGAATGCGCCCGGTTCTGAAATCAATGAGTTTGGCATTATTACTGGTTCTCCCAATTGCAATGTATTTATTGTCGGGACTAAATTTTGTCTCGTAAATTAATGCTGCCCAGTACATGTACGAATTATTAAGAATTTTTTCGTCTATCTGGTTCAGATATCCTTTCAGGGTTGCAATATTTTTGCCATCGGAAATTCGCCATATGTCTGCCATACGTTTTTCATTTCCGGTAACTAAATATTTGCCATCCGGACTAAAATTTGCAGACGTGTTTTTACTTTCGTAGCTTCCTGTTCCAAGAATATGCTTTCCAGTATTTAATTCCCATACTTCCGCACGACCAAATTGAATAGCTGAAGCATAACGTCCATCCGGACTTATGGCAAGGTTATCAAAACTACCGTCAGATTTTGAAAACTGCAAAAGAAGCTTTTTAGATTTCCAATCGAATACCTGCACCGAATCGGAATAAGCGCACACAACAAATTTATTATCCGGTGTAAAGAGTGCACGGGTATTACAACTGGTACAGGATGAGTTGGCATGTTTCAGTTTGGCTAGTTCTTTACCGCTTTCGGCATTCCATACTATTGCCGTTTGATCACCGGCACCACCTACAATGTATTTTCCGTCATAGCTATATTCAACAGAAATTATTTTTTCATATTCAAAATTTTGCTGCATGTAAATGTCCTGAGGTGTCGCTTTTATTTGTTGCAACATTTTACCGGATTCCGTATCAAAAATCAAAATCCCGAATTTTTCTGTACCGGCTGCAACCTTTTTTCCATCCGGACTGAATGAAGCACAAAGAAAGTCAGTGTCGGGAATAGCAATTGTTCTTTTCAGACTTCCGGTTTTCAAATTCCATATATAAATTTTACCGTTATACGTAACGGACAGCAGGCTCGTATCCTGCCTGTCAAATTCAACATATGCAATTCCGGAATTGCTGCCTGTAAAGGTTCGGATTTGTCTTCCATCGGAACTTCGCCAGAGGACTATTGTTTTGTCAGTGCTGCCAGTTGCAATCATCTTACCATTGTGGCTCCAGGCTATAGCTTCAACTGAAGCATAATGCCCCGCCTGTACAACAGTTTCGATATTCTGAGCTTTACCTTGACCACTGATGATAAGACCTGCAAATAGTACAGGAAACAGGCGAATTACAGCATAATATTTTTGTATGTTCATAATAGATAGAGTTTGAAGTAAAAATAGGAAAATATTGGGAATAATGTGCTTTCAGTTCTGAAGCTTTATAAATGCAACTTTGAGATACTTTGTGATAATCTTTGCTTGACTTTGTGATATTGATTTTGTTGAAAACTAGTAACACAAAGTATCACAAAGGATGACACGAAGTTGCACGAAGAAATTGGTAAAATCTTTTAGTTCTTTACTTCATTTATAAATATGCATTGGCAATCATTTAATGTGACGCAATTAACACCAAAAATTTGTATATATGAAAGTCAGCAAATATGTTTTAGGAAAATTGTTAGATTTTCCCTCTCCTTGAGGAGAGGGGAGGGTGAGGCGAAAGAACCGCGCAGAAAATTGTATAATAACAAAATATCCCTTAACTCTATTTGGAATGATGTTTTGCGAGAACAAATAAATTACATTTCCAGATAATGACGTACTTTTATATCTGAACTTATTAAAAAAACAAATGTTTATTTCTATAAATTTCAAATAACAAATATTCAATGTTTAATCTAAAAATTATTATTGCAAGTACTCGTCCTGGGAGAAAGGGGCCGGCGATTGCTTCATGGATAATCAATAAAGCATCAAAAATTAAGAACTTTGAAATTGAAGTCTTGGATCTTGCTGAAATTAATTTACCATTAATGGATGAGCCTGCGCATCCAAGATTAAGAACTTATCAACATCAGCATACAAAGGACTGGAGCGCTAAAATTGAATCTGCAGACGCATTTATTATAGTTACTCCTGAATATAATTATGGTTTTACTGCTCCGTTAAAAAACGCTATTGATTATCTTTCATTGGAATGGAATTACAAACCGATTGCTTTTGTTAGTTATGGAGGCCTAGCAGGAGGTACAAGATCTGTTCAAATGTTGAAGCAGGTAGTCACAGCATTAAAAATGATTCCATTAGTTGAATCAGTCAACATAGCTTTTTTTATGAAGTATTTTGACGAAAAAGGTAATTTTAATGCTGATGAAACGTTAGAAAAAAGTGCTGATGATATGCTGTCAGAACTTTTTCGATGGACCAAAGGTTTGAAAGTGATGAGAGAGAATAATAATTAATTCAAGTTGTCAGTTTTAATTTCCAATTTCAAACAACACTTATTCTTTGTTAAATTCATTTGAATGATTAAATTCGCCGAAAATTAATCTGGTACTTGTGAAATTAAGAACATCTAAATCAGATTTAAAGGGAGATATTTTAATCCCGGCTTCTAAGTCGTATACCATTAGGGCTGTTGCAATAGCAGGAATTGCTGAAGGCACCTCAGTTCTCAGTAATTATCTCGTGTCAGCTGATGCTATTTCTTGTATTAATGGACTAAAAGAATTTGGAGCGAAGATTGAAGAAAAAGGAAAAGAATTAATCATAACCGGTACGGGAGGATTACCTAAAGCATCATGCAAAAAAATCGATGTGGGCAATTCAGGAACTTCACTGCGAATTTTAACAGGTTTGGCCTCATTAGCTGATTTTCCTATTTTGTTCGATGGCGATGGCTCTATTCGCAAAAGACCAATGACACCTTTGCTTTCCGCTCTTGAAAAATTAGGTGCTAAAATAAATTCTACAGATGGCAAATGTCCGTTTACTATCCAAGGACCGATAAAGGGAGGAAAAACCATAGTTAATGGAATCAGTTCCCAGTTTTTGACTTCACTATTATTTGCATGCCCGCAAGCTAACGGTGACACTGAAATATCAGTTGAAGATTTGCATGAAAGACCTTATGTGGAAATTACTTTGGATTGGCTGAGAAAATTAAATATTAATTTTGAAAAGAAAGAACTTGATTGGTTTCGAATTCCTGGAGGCCAAAAATACAAATCTTTTGAACGTAGTATTCCTGCTGATTTTTCATCAGCCACGTTTGCTGCTTGTGCGGCTGCTATTACTGATTCCGAAGTTCTGATTAAGGGCCTTGATTTTGAAGATCATCAGGGAGATAAAGAAATATTTACGTATCTCGCAAATATGGGTGCATCAGTAAAGCATACATCAGATGGCGTAATAGTTAAAGGTGGCGACCTTCATGGAATTGATATTAATATGAACAGCACTCCTGACGCTCTGCCAGCCTTGGCAGTTACAGGATGTTTTGCAAAGGGAACAACAAGGCTATTGGATGTAGCTCAGGCACGATTAAAAGAATGTGATCGTATTGCAGCTATGGCAAAGGAATTAACTAAGATGGGGGCAAAAGTTGAAGAGTTAAAAGACGGACTCGTTATCCATCATAGCAAATTAACAGGCACTGAAGTTCACGGTTATGACGATCACAGGATGGTAATGGCTTTAGCAATTGCAGGTTTGGCTGCTAACGGTAAAACTGATATTGATACAGCAGAATCAATAAGTGTTACTTATCCAAGTTTTATAGAAGATATGAAAACAATTGGTGCAAATATTGAAAGATATTAGATTCTGGATACTAGATACTAGATATAGGAATAATGAAAATAAAAAATAACAACTAAAAAACGAACAATATGCTAGGCTGTACTTACGGAAACTTATTTAAAACAACCGTTTCAGGCGGTTCATACCAGGAAGGTTTATCAATCAATATTCAGGGAGTACCTCCCGGTTATTATTTTACTGAAGAAGAAATTTATACTGATTTAATGCTCAGGAAACCTGGACAAGGTGAGCTTACTTCTCCCAGGCGTGAAGCTGATGTACCGGTTATTTTTTCAGGTGTCAATGCAGCCAATACAATGCCGGGTTTTAATAACAGCGGTTATACTAATGGCACTCCGCTCGTCATTTTAATTCCAAATGTTGACAGACATTTTGAACACATTGAACAATATCAACAAACAAATCGTACTCCTCGTCCCGGACATGCTTCATATGCTTCGTACCAGAAATACGGCCAATTTGATGATTCCATAGGAGCAGGATTTTTTAGTGGAAGATATACCTCATCGATTGTTGCGGCCGGGTGCATAGCTAAAAGAATTCTAAAAGATCATGGAATTGAAGTAGTTTCTTTTGTCAGAGAAGCTGCTGGTATTAGAATGGGAGATGTTTCAATTGATATTATTAAAAAGAAAGCAGCAGCATATCGCGAAGTAAGAAAAAAGTATGATCCAATTTATCTCGAAATTTTTGGTTCAAATAAGATGAAGCCGGATATGCGGTTTTTCGAAAAAATAGCAATTCTCGCCGAACTTGAAAAAAGGATACCTGATATCCCAAAACCTGTTTATAATGAAGAAGAAATCAGGAAAAAATATGGAATTAATCCAAAACTCTTTTGTCCCGATCCTGAAACAGCTGATGCAATGTATAATGAGATTTTACGAATAATGAACGAAGGTGATTCATCAGGAGGAATAGTTGAAGTTGTAGTTACTGGAGTTCCCGCCGGAGTCGGAGAACCAGTTTTTAATAAACTTGATGGTGAACTTGGCCGCTTAATGAGCATAGGAACTGTTAAAGCCGTTGAAATAGGATGCGGTTTAGAAGCAGCCAAAATGCAAGGCTCGCAATCTAACGATCAATTGAGAGTTGAAAAAGGCAAAGTTAAATTTTTATCAAATAACGCTGGAGGCATAACGGGTGGTTTAACAACAGGGCAAGATATTATTGCGAGGGTTGCGGTAAAACCAACTCCAACTATTGCCAAACCACAATTGACAATTGATAAGGTAAGTCTGGAAAATAAAGAACTTGCAGCAGTAACAAGACGCGATCCTACTATCGTTGCCAGAGTGTGGCCGGTAGTAGAAGCGTTCACTGCAATGATAATTCTTGACGCTTATGCCCAGTATTTGGGATATGAAGCATTGAAGCCTAAAGATTGAAAAAAAACAATCACTTTAAGAGGCTGAAATGTAAAACTGCCTCTTTTTTTTAATAAAAATGATCTAAAGAACACCATCTGTGTTCGGTTATTGTAAAGAAATATTGTAAAAAGATCACAACTCCATCGGAGTTGGATTTTTTTTAAGTCAAATATTATTTTCAATGAAATCAGGTACCTATTCACAAATTTATATTCATCTTGTTTTTGCCGTAAAAAACAGGGAATCATTTCTTATCCCTGCAATTCAGGAAGAAGTTTTTAAATTTATTGCCGGAACGATTAATAGTATGGAACATAAATCTTTGGCAGTTAACGGAATGACAGATCATATTCATTGCTTGTTAGGATTGCATCCAACGCAGTCAATTTCTGAAATAGCAAAAGAAGTAAAAAGGAGTTCAAGTAATTTTATTAATCAAAATAAGTTGTTGTCAGGTAAGTTTGAGTGGCAAACTGGTTATGGCGGATTTTCATATTCAAAGTCACAGATTGATAATGTTATTAAATATATTATAAACCAAAAAATACATCATAAAAAGCAAACATTTAAAGATGAATATTTGGATTTTCTCAAAAAATTTGATGTTGAATATAACCCTGATTTTCTTTTTAATTTTTTTGACTAATAATCAAATGATATTCAAACCCCGATGGGGTTTCTAAAATTTTCAATTTCAATTATACTACAATAATCTAAGTCCGATGGACTTGGACCTACTTTCTTTTAAATATGACATTCGAACCGTCTAATTAGATTTTTGTTTAATTTTAATGACCTTCAAATAAGCAATCAGATAAAATGAAAATTTTTCTTATCGGATTCATGGCGAGCGGAAAAACTACAGTTGGAAAAATTCTTGCTAACAGACTTCGAATGTCATTTAAGGATATTGATGCTGAAATAGAGAAAAAACATGGCATTACAGCTGGTAAATTTTATGCAGCTTATGGGGAATCTGCATTTCGCGAAACTGAAAGAAATATTCTGTTGGAATTAATTAAAGATGATAACTTGATCCTGTCAACAGGAGGCGGCGCTCCTTGCTTTTTCGATAATATGGAAAGAATGAATCATGAAGGAATTACAGTTTATTTAAAAATGAACAAAGAAGCCATTTTACAACGCTTGCTAAAATTATCACCTGCATCAATCGCGCGTCGTTTAATGATTGCAGAGAAATCAAAAGAAGAGATTATTCAGTTTATTGAAACAAATATGAACAATAGAGAAGTTTTTTACAATAAAGCCAGAATAGTTGTTTCTAATGAAATCCAGGATGCATGTATTACCGTGGAACGCATTGTATCAGCTTTGCAATATTATGATAATAAGAATTGATTTTAGTATATTGCAAATTAGATTGTTTTATAGTTGAAAATATTCAAGTAAATGAAAATCTCGAATCGTACATATTATGGACTAAAATTAATGTTAAGGCTGGCTTTATCTTATAATGAAAATGTTTTATCTCTTAACGAGATAGCTGAATCGGAAAATATATCTGAAAAATTCCTCGAACATATTATATCTGCTATTAAATCAAAAGGTATTGTTAAAGTCAAGCGTGGGGCAAAAGGTGGGTATTTTCTTGCAAAACCTCCTTCAGAAATTACAATGAATGAAATCATGGGTGCATTGGAGGCCGATATATTAAATAATGAATGGAGTAAACATGAAGAGTTGACTACTGCCGATATTGTTATCAAGAAATACCTTTGGGAATTTCAAACAAATATTGATGAAATATTGAAAAATAAAACTCTTGAAGAGTTAAAAACGAGTTTTGAAACGATAAAACCAGATACCATGTTTTATATATAATACATTAAATAGACTCGATGAAACCTTCATACAGCGATAACAAAACTCTGATTATTCATCCGGTATAAGTTATTTATTACAAGTTTGGAAATGTAATTTTTATTGAATTTGAATTTGTGGCAAGATGATACGTTTGTCGGTTGGAATCGAACATGTCAAAGATATTATTGACGAAATGAAGTACGTTTTATAAGTTATTAACAAAATTCACTATAATAAAGAAAATCATTTATCTTTGTTATAGGTTCTGCAATAGATATATGCATAGTATTTAAATTTTCCGGATATAAACATAGCTACAGCAACACATTTTAAAATTTTAGAAGTTTCGAATTTTAAAATTCATCCAATATGAAAACTAAAATCATACTAATAGGTTTGTTTGTGTTTTTGACAATTAAACCGATGTATTCGCAAATCTACAGTCCAATTGATTCAGCTGCTTTAAGGGCAATTGATGCCGATTGCGATGCACACAATAAATTAAACTGGGACACTGAAACTAATCTTGCCAATTGGATCGGTGTAACTTGGAACAATAGCACTCCAAAAAGAGTAAATGCTCTTGAAATAAATGATGATTCATTAACAGGCATTATGGATGTATCGTCCCTGACTAATTTGATTTATTTGTACTGTTATGATAATCAATTGACCGGCCTGAATCTATCTGGCCTGAACGACCTGACAAACTTGTACTGCTATTCTAATCAATTGACCAGCTTGGATGTATCAACTTTGACTAATCTATCAAATCTGTACTGTGGCACTAATCAATTGACCAACCTGGATGTGACTGCCCTTACTAACCTGACAATATTGGAATGTGATGATAATCAATTGACCAGCCTGGATTTATCCGGCCTAACAAACTTGGGGTTATTGCTGTGTTCTTCTAATAAATCATTGGCCAGCCTGAATGTATCCGGTTTGACTAACCTGACGACATTAGCATGCAATGATAATAAATTAATAAGTTTAGATTTAACCAGCCTGACGAACCTGACTAATTTGATATGTGATTATAATCAATTGACAAACCTGGATATAACTGGTCTTTCAAAGCTTGCAACCTTGTATTGTAACAATAATCAATTAACCAGTCTGAATGTATCATCCTTGATCAACCTGAAGAATTTGAATTGTTATAATAATCAATTGACCAGCCTTGATGTATCATCCCTCACCAGTTTAACTAATTTGTCTTGTTACCACAATAAATTGCCTTTTTCATCACTTGCCACTGGTCTGAATGTTGGTACTTATAATTATATTCCCCAGGATACTATTTTCGCACCTTTCACTCTTGCTGGAACCTATGCAATCAATTATTCTACTGAAGCATTAATAAAAGATTCAATTTCAACTTTTGGATTTTATAAAAATGGCGCTATAGTGGATGCAGATAGTACCGGATTATTTACGACAACCGGACCTGGAGTTTATTATTGTATAATGTATAATAGCAGGTTTCCGGGTTTGATACTAACAACAGCAAAAATTACCATATCTGGAGAAACACCAGCTTTATCGGTTTTACCGTCAACACTTGATATTCAGGATACTGCAAACAGCACTGGTATTATAAAAGTCACTTCAAATACGGCTTGGTCTGTTTCCAGTTCAGAGGCATGGTTGGCGTTAAGCGATACATCAGGCATGCTTAATGATTCTGTAATTGTCAATGCAACAGCAAACCAGGATACTACAATTCGTTCGGCTATTGTGACTTTTTCTGCAGCAGGAGTAATTGATCAGACTGTTACTGTTACTCAGGAAGCAAAACCATATTTACTGGTTTCTAAACCAGTTTTACTTATTAATGCAACAACAGCTATTTTTAATATTATTTCCAATACAACTTGGACTATTAATAGTTCGGAAACTTGGTTAACTGCAAATCCGGCTTCGGGTTCAAATAGTCATACAATAACTTTGACTGCTGAAGCAAACCCAAGCTCTTCACAACGAATTGCAGAAGTTACTATTTCTGGAACAGGTGTTCTTTCAAATATTATTTCCGTTACACAGGCCGGTACAGCGCCATCTGAAATATCTCAAGCAGCCGTCGAAGATGTAAATATTTTTCCTTGCCCAGTAATTGATAAAGTTAAAGTGAGGCTTTCACAAAGCGAATTACCTTCTGAAATAAGTATCTATTCAATAGACGGCAAACAGCTTGCATTACAAAAAACTACCAGCACTCTTAATGAAATTGATATGACAAAATTTAAATCCGGCATTTATATACTAAGAATTATGATGTCGGGAAATATTATAGAGAAAAAGATGATAAAGCAATAAATATAAAATATTTTTAAACTCAAATTCAACCAGGATTCCAAATTTCATTCTCAACTTATTGAATTCAGTAGTATCAAACCGTTATTGTAAATCTGAATACCGGATTTACAATATTAGTTTGCATCTAATTTCCTATCTTTACCTGCAACAAAATTTAGTTATCTAAAACATTAAGTAAATTTCAGCTGTTATTATTTGATAAAAAAGTAAATTAGAAATGTCTAAACCATCCATAAAATCTGAACTTGAGAAACGAATTCTTGTTCTCGACGGTGCTATGGGCACAATGATACAGAGATACAAGTTAAATGAAACTCAGTTCAGGGGAGAACAATTCAAGGATTTTCCTTATGATTTAAAAGGAAACAATGACTTATTATCCATAACGCAACCAGAAATAATTAAAACTATCCACAAGGAATATCTTGAAGCCGGTGCAGATATTATTGAAACGAATACATTAAATTCTACCCGTGTTTCGCTTGCAGACTATCATATGGAAGATAAGGCATATGATATAAATCTTGCTGCTGCAAAGATTGCACTTGAATGTTGTGATGAATATTCAAAAATAACACCTGATAAACAACGATATGTTGCAGGCTCTATTGGTCCTACAAATAAAACAGCATCAATGTCACCCGATGTCAATAATCCTGGATTTAGAGCAGTTACTTTCGATGATTTGGTACTGGCATATACTGAACAGATAAATGGATTGCTGGATGGAGGCGCAGAACTGTTGCTTATTGAAACGATATTTGACACATTAAATGCCAAAGCTGCCTTATTTGCAATTACTGAAATATTTAATAAACGCAACCTGAGTTTGCCGGTAATGGTTTCAGGTACTATCACTGATGCCAGTGGCCGGACTCTTTCAGGACAAACTGTTGAAGCATTTCTAGCTTCAGTATCACATGTTGATTTATTAAGCATTGGTCTTAATTGTGCGTTAGGCGCAAAGGAAATGCGTCCACACATTGAAGAAATATCAAAAAAATCTTCATATTATGTAAGCGCATATCCTAACGCAGGTCTTCCCAACCAATTTGGACAATACGATGAATCACCTGAACAAATGGCAGTTTTTATTGAAGACTTTGCTAAAAACAATTTTGTAAACATTGTTGGTGGTTGTTGCGGTACAACACCGGAACATATAAAAAAATTCGCAGAGGCAGTTAAAAATATTTCTCCACGCAAACGTTTAATTGTTGATACTATTACCAAATTGAGTGGATTAGAACCGTTATCTATCACTCGTGAATCGAATTTTATTAATATTGGTGAACGCACTAATGTAGCAGGTTCGAAAAAATTTGCAAATCTTATAAAAGAAGAAAAGTATGACGAAGCTCTGGCTGTAGCTCGCCAGCAGGTTGAAAACGGTGCCCAGATTATTGATGTCAATATGGATGATGCCATGCTTGATGCTGAAAAGGCTATGGTAACTTTTCTTCATTTGGTAATGACTGAACCTGATATTGCTAAAGTTCCGGTTATGATTGACTCTTCAAAATGGGAAGTTATTGAAGCCGGGCTGAAATGTATCCAGGGAAAATCAATTGTCAACTCTATTAGTTTAAAGGAAGGGAAGGAGAAATTTGTTAAGCAGGCAAAAAAAGTAAAACAATATGGTGCAGCCGCAGTTATTATGGCATTTGATGAAAAGGGACAGGCAGATTCGTTCAAGCGCAGGATTGATATATGTCAACGAGCCTATAAAATCCTGACTGAAGAAGTTCATTTTAAACCTCAGGATATTATTTTCGATCCCAATGTTCTTGCAATTGGAACAGGAATAGAAGAGCACAATAATTATGCTGTTGATTTTATTGAAACTGTAAAATGGATTAAAGCTAACCTTCCTTATGCAAAGGTTAGCGGAGGCATCAGCAATCTTTCTTTTTCATTCAGGGGTAACAATACGGTAAGGGAAGCAATACATTCGGTATTCTTGTACCATTCTATTAAGGCAGGATTGGATATGGGCATTGTTAATGCCGGAATGTTTCAGGTATATGATGAAATACCGAAAGATCTATTAGAGCTTGTTGAAGATTTGGTTTTGAACCGCAGACCAGATGCAACGGAACGATTGATAGAGTTCGCTGAAAAACTTAAGGTTGATACAAAAAGTTCTGCAATTACAGAAGAGTGGCGCAATCAATCTTTGGAAGAAAGACTTAAGCATTCTTTAATCAAAGGTATTACTGATTATATTGATGTAGATATTGAGGAAGCAATTAAAAAATATCCTAAGCCAATTGAAATTATTGAAGGACCGTTAATGGATGGAATGAGTATTGTAGGTGATTTATTTGGCAGCGGTAAAATGTTTTTGCCACAGGTAGTAAAAAGTGCACGAGTAATGAAAAAATCCGTTGCAATTTTGAATCCTTACATTGAAAAGGAAAAAGAAAAATCTGGAAAAAGTACTGCTGCCGGTAAAGTTTTACTAGCCACTGTAAAAGGTGATGTGCATGATATTGGTAAAAACCTGGTTGGAGTGGTTTTGTCATGTAACAATTACGAAGTAATTGATTTGGGAGTAATGGTACCCAGTGAAAAAATTCTCGAAACTGCACGTGAAGAAAAGGTAGATATTATTGGATTGAGTGGACTTATAACTCCTTCACTCGAAGAAATGGCACATATAGCTTCGGAGATGGAACGCCAGGGTTTTGATATACCTTTAATAATAGGTGGTGCTACTACTTCACGGATTCATACTGCTGTAAAACTGGAACCCGTTTATAATCATGGTGTAATTCATGTTAAAGATGCATCTAAAAGTGTTCCGGTAGTGAGCAATTTGCTTTCAAGTTCAATGAAAAAAGATTTTTTGAACAAAGTGAAAAAAGAATATGCTGACTTACGCGAATCTTACGGCAGTGCAAAAGCTAAATTAAATTATATCTCAATTGGTGAAGCGAGGAAAAATAAGCTTTCAATTAACTGGAATCAAAGTTTATTTCATAAACCAAATTTTACCGGGATAAAAGTGTTAAATGATTATTCAATTGAGGAAATCAGAAAATATATAAGTTGGATATTTTTCTTTATTGTTTGGCAGATTAAAGGTAAATATCCTGATATACTTAAAGATCCTGAAAAAGGTAAAGAAGCCCGTAAATTATTTGACGATGCTAACCGCATGCTTGATGAACTACAAAAAAACAAAAGTATAAAAGCCAATGCAGTTTTCGGAATATTTCCTGCCAACTCTGTCGGAGATGATTTAGAAATATATGCTGATGAGAAACGAAAAAAAGTAATTAGTACATTTAGAAATCTGCGAAACCAGGAATTAAAAGAAAATGGCGAACCAAACTTATGTCTAGCTGACTATATTGCACCCAGGGAAACTGGTATTTCTGATTATCTTGGTGCCTTTGCTGTAACAGCAGGTTTAGGTGTTGGTGATTTGGTTAAAGAGTATAAAAAGAATCTAGATGATTACAGTGCAATAATGCTGGAAGCATTGTCTGATAGGTTAGCTGAAGCATTTACAGAATTATTGCATGAACGAATCCGTAAGGAATTCTGGGGATATGCTTCAAATGAAAAACTCAGTAAAGAAGATTTAATTCTTGAAAAATACAAAGGCATCAGGCCTGCACATGGTTATCCTGCATGCCCGGATCATTCCGAAAAACTTACACTTTTTAATTTATTAAATGTTGAAAAAAATGCCGGAATCAAACTTACAGAAAGTTTTTCTATGGTTCCTGCTGCATCAGTCAGCGGATTGATTTTTGCTTATCCCGATTCCAAATATTTCTTTGTTGATAAAATTTCTAAAGATCAGATTAAGGATTATTCATTAAGAAAAAATGTTCCGATAGAAACCATTGAAATTTGGTTGGCCTCCAATTTAAATTATCTATAAGGATTTTTTTGAATTATTTTCTTAAATATTTTTTAATTGCTTCAAACAATTTTTGTGGTTCTATAGGTTTTACTAAAAAACTATCACAACCAATTTCTTTGCTTTTTTTCATATACGATTCAAACGCATAAGCAGTTTGAATAACTATTGGTATGTTTTTATTAATACCTTTTATTGAATTGGATGCTTGAAGACCACTCATATCGGGTAGTTGGATATCCATTATGATCAAATCAATTTTAGGATTCATAACAACTATATCAATTGCTTTCGAAGCTGTCAATGAATGCAGTATCTCAGCTTGCGTATCGATAAGCAGTTCCTTAATAAGTTGGGAACACACATAATCGTCTTCAACAACCAAAATGGTTTTCCCTTTTAAATTTAAACCAGAGTTATATTTCATTGAGATTTACTATTTTTATAAATTTCAATATGAATTTTCTGCAATCTAAATTAAGAATAACCAAAATAAATTAACTAAAATATTAATGAATTTTATGTTTAATATAAGTAAAATATTTTCATATTAATTTGAAAATATTTCAAAATAATTAAATAAAATTATATTATATTGAAAATAAATATATTACATGATAAAAGTTAGAAAAACAATAAGTTATCTAACTTTATTTTTAATTATCCGTATAATTGCAAAATATTTATTCAAAGGGTAATGGGAATTCCGGATTTCAAGAATAAAACTGTACTAATTGTTGAAGATGATGAAATGAGTGCTGCATTTCTGATTGAGATGCTTGAGGGAACAGGAGCAAGTCTGATTCATGTTGACAATGCTTCTGATGCGATATTTAAAGTACATGATAATAAATTCATAGACATTGTGCTAATGGATATTCAGTTGCCTGACATGAATGGATGGCAAGCTACAAGGATAATAAAAAAGGTAAAAAAGAAATTACCGGTTATAATCCAGTCTGCATTTGCGCTGGAATCGCATATAAAAAAGAGTAATGAAGCCGGATGCGATTATTTCATTCCTAAACCCATTGATATTGACAGGTTATACGAAGTTATGGAAAAAGCTATTTTACAATATCAGAATTAACGAAATTAATTTAGATTTTTATTCCGAAAATCAATATATCGTCAATTTGTTCATGTTCTCCACGCCAATTATCGAAAAATTTCTCTAATTCTTCTTTTTGCTTTTTCATTGATTTGTCATAAACATTTATCAACAATTGCCTAAATCCGCTGGATTTTAAACGCTTTGACATGGGTCCGCCTAATTGATCTTTATATCCATCAGAAAAAAGATACAACATATCGTTATTTTGCAATTCGATATCATTGTTGGTAAAGGATTCTTTTTCACCAATAAATGTTCCGATAGGCATCTTATCAGGATTGTATTCTATCAGCTCTTTATTTCTTATCAAATAAATCGGATTATTGGCTCCAGAATATTGCATTTTATTTGATTTTTTATCGATTATACATAGAGCAATATCCATACCGTCTTTGGTCTCATCTTCTGAATGTCCTTCTTTAATAAGAGTACTTTTCATACGGGCTTTTAATAGATTAAGCAGTTCATTAGCCTTAAAGTTTTTATCGATGACGGAGATTTCGTTTAAGAAAGATATCCCTAACATACTTAGGAACCCTCCGGGGACACCATGACCTGTACAATCAGCTACTGCAATTACTATTTTTTCGTTTTTCTTAAATACCCAATAAAAATCACCGCTAACAATATCCTTCGGCCTGAATAAAACAAAGTAATCAGAAAGTAATGTTCCAATTGCTATACTATCTGGCATTACAGCTGTTTGTATACGTTTTGCATAATATATGCTGTCCTTAATTTCCCTATTTTGTCCTGCAATTTTATTGCTTTGAGCTTCAATCTTTTCATTTTGCAAGGCAAGTGCATTGTACTGCATTTCAATCTGTTCTTTTTGTTCAGCTATCTGATGTGTACGTTCACGAACCTTTTCTTCAAGAATTTCTTTTTCTTTTCGCAACTCTCGTTCACGAAATTTAATTACCAGGTAAATAATATATATACCTGCAAAAATGCAAAGAAGAATGAACCACCACGTAGCATAAAAAGGTTTTTTGATAACAAACGCAAGTGTCTGTTCATTGCTTAATTTGCCGAAAATGTTTTTGGCCCTTACTTTTATTTCATATTTTCCATATTTAGCCAAAACTAAATCAATCTCAGGGTTTGAACTCCAATCATTCCAATCGTTCATGAGTCCCACGATCATATATTGATAGAGGTTTGAATTAGGTTTAATAAAATAAGGTGCACTAATAAGGATTTTAAGAGAATGATTTGATTTACTAAGTTCTACGCCATAAAGAGAAAAAGTTTCTCCGGTCGTTCCGGTAAATCTCTTAATAAATGCGTTAAAATCGGACTTGTAGACTGCAATACTTTTTTGATCAATTTTTGAAAGACTAGTATTGTCATTAATTATCCATAAATTATTATTATTGTCAGAATATATTTGGTTTATGTTGTCAAAAAGATTAAGGTAACTTGGCGCAACTGAATCCGGTTCTGCATTTGTAGAGATACTCATCCATTTGTTGTTATTACGAATCCAGCTAAAATCTTGTTGTGTAAAATAATATTTTGTATTTGTTCCTACGTATTTTGATAAAGACAAATTTGGTTGTATGGAATCGTTAAATATTGAATAAATGCCGGTAGATAAGAAAAACACAGGCTTTTTGTTTGAAATTCGAACTATTATTCTTTCACGAAATTCTGAAGCAAAGTTGAGAGTCTTAATTTCCTTTAAAGTACCATCTTTTCTGAGCTTGACTTTATAAACTTTACTCTCAATACCTATCCAAAAGTTGTCAAACATGTCTCTTGCGAATGAATAGACTGGTTCACCATTTGCTGCAGGAAAACTTGATATTTGCCATTTTCCATTTGAATAGATTGCAACGCTTATACCGGTATTTGTACATATATAAATGGTGTTTTCTGAAGGAATTGAATACACAAAATTTGATTCAACATTAGGCAATATAGCTAAAGCACGTGTTTCAGAAATTTCATATACCCCGGATATTGTTGCTGCAATTAATTTTCCATTGAAGGTTAAAAGCTGCTTGCATTTATGTTCAATACCTGGAACTTTAGTAAAAATATGGCTTACTGAAGTGATACGATATACTTTTTTCTGGTCTGACTGCTTTTCGTTACCTGTAAGAAAATTCCAAAATGTTGATTTTGATTTTTTTTCTGGAGTTTCAGCTTGGCTTTTTGCAACTTCTTCCTCAGTATTTTTTTGTTTTTTTGAAAACAATTTTCCGAAAAAACCTTTTTTTGTTTCCTTGTTTGGAGCACTTTCTTCAGGTTTTTTAGTAACAGACGGATTTATGGATTTAGAAGAAGAGCCAGCTGATTGAGGTTGTTTAATAGTGTACTCAGTATAATCTTTTTTCTTTTCAAGATAATATACACCATTACTGGTACCAACCAATAATTTACCATTTAAAAATTCTAATGTTAAAAGATTTCCGCTAAGTCCTTTAAATGTGGTAAAATATTTTACAGGTATTTCAGCATCTACTCTTGTTAATCCCTGGTTATGCGCCAGCCATATTCCATGATTACGATCTATGCCCAGAGCATAAATTTCATCATCCGGTAAACCGGTTTGATAATTTACTGTGAATACAGTTTTCCCTGTTTTCAATTCAAAAACAAGACATCCTGCACCAGAAGTAGAAATAGCTACTTTGTTATTATCCAGGATTTTTCCATCATTTATTTTGCCATCTGAAATATATTGCTGATCCTGGAGTTGAAAATTCTTTACTGTGTTTCCATTGAAAAGATAACATTTATTATCGGCGGCGCCAATCAAAAGAGTGTTGTCATCATAAGGTAATGAAAATATTATACTGCCATTAAGTGGGAAATTAGTTAAAAAAGGTTCCATTCCTTTATCTTCCGGAGTTTGTAATCCAGCTCCCGATACGTCTACCAAAAGTTTGTCTTTAAGTACCAAAAGAGAATTAAATTGATTACCTGTTTTACTTTTCCAATAGTGCACATCCTTAAAATCCTGCATACTAACCTTTGTTAATACCGTTTGACTTAAAAAATATATATTGTGATCAGCAAAAGCTATTTGTGATACTGCACCGGTTTCTTTTCCGCTAAGAGATACATATTCATATTCACCCAGCAGGTTTTTACGTAAAAAACCTATATTATTTCTGCAACCTACATAAACAAGGTTACCGGTCGGCCCTGACGCTACTACTAGCGGCAACTCTGGTGTTTTTATTAATTTCCACTCTTCAGCATCGAATGTAAGAATCCCTTTACGATTGGCAATTATTAATACTCCATCTTTGTCATTGCAAATGCTATTGTTTTCGGTCAATGATTCATCTGTTGATTTAAAATCTGTCAGAAAAGGACTTCCTTCCTGGGCATTAATTGTTAATCCCTGGATTAATAATACCAAGAAGATTAACAAAACTTGTGTTTTTAGAATAAAAAATTTCATATTAGAAAAGTTTTGAAAATTCAAAAATTAAATCTTATTCCCAAGTTAAACATTATTAGAAATCAAAACATGCTAGTAACGAAAAAAATGTTGTTCAAAAATTCAATTATTCATTCAAATTTATTGTATTAATTATATTTCTGTCAATAATTGAAATAATGCTAAAAGAGATATTATAATTTTAATATGAGTTCGTCTAAAGAGCGTTTTGGTACGTGATGAACCTTGTTTTCATCACGCCAGTACTTAATATCTCCTGATGCAGGAAGTGGTTCAATAACAACTTTCTCTAATGGCTTACCTAATGCTATAACCTGAATAATTTCATATTTATCAGGTATTTGAAGAATGGATCTAAGTTCATCTCTTTTGATACTGGCTATTATGCAACCACCAAGTTCTTTCTCAGTTGCACCAAGTAAAATACTTTGGGCAGCGATTCCGTGATCGCAAAAGAAATTTGAAGCAATTGATGTATCTCCGAGCATTATGATGTAGGCTGAAGGTCTTTCTCCTTCTATGGGACCCGACCATTCCTGAAAATATGCAGCCCAGGACAGAGTAGGAAAAATAATAGAATTCGTTTTATAATTGAACGAAATTATGTATTTAAGAGGTTGAGCATTCCTGGCTGATGCTGAAAGTCTTGCCAAGTCTATCAGTTCGCGTAAAATATTTTCATTTATAGTAAAATTTTCTTGAAATCTTCTAAAACTTCGATTTTTAATTACCAAATCTTTAAGCATGTTTTATGAATTAGTTTTAAGTTAAATTATCAACTGAAATCAACGAAATGCACTTATTCAAATTGAAATTTAAAATTTAATTAAAGTGAAATGATAATAGTCTTTTCAGCTATTTTTGTTTCTTATTGTTTGAAATAAAATTTTCATATCAAAATATTATGTGAATAAAACTCACATTAAATATAGTTTGAATTAAATTAATTATTTTCTGTTTACTTAGATTTTAAAATACATTTTCTCTTTATTATTTTTATGTAAAATTAATAATAAAATTATATGATAATTTTTAGAAATATTGCATCATTTATCATTTTGCTAATTAACATATTAAATACAGGAAATGTTTATGCTCAAACGATTGATCCTTTAAAGGCGTTGCAAATCATGACGCAGAAAGCATCAGAAGTTAAAACTACCAAGTATGATGCTATTATGCATGAAAGAATTGGTAAAAAATTTGTAGATAAAACATCATATTTTAAGATTAATTGTTCTCCATTTAAAATTTATGTTCGAGAATCTATCATTGGAATCAAACTTGAAGGTTTATATAACGAAGGTTTTAATGAAAATAAGCTTTTAATTTCAACTATTGGGTTTCCCTGGGTACATACATTGCTTGATCCTTATGGTAAAAAAGTACGGAATAACCATCATCATACTATTTTTGAAACCGGTTTTGACTATTTTGTGTCAGTAATTAATGAATTGCTTATTAATCATTCTGATGATATTAAATTAAATTATGATGGTGAAGAAACAATGCATGATAGAGCCTGCTATAAATTGACAATTGTTGATGATAGTTTTAAATATGTTAAATACAAAGTTCAACCCGGAGAGAATTTTACTACTATTTCCAAACGCTTTTTCATAAATGATTATATGATTCTTGAATTAAATCCAGATATAGATTATTATGATGATGTAAAACCGGGACAGTTGATTCAAATACCCACGGTATATGCTAAACGAATGGTCTTGTATTTAGATAAAAATCTTATGTTGCCTATTCAAATTGATATTTACGATGATAAAGGTCTCTATGCCGGATATTCATATATTAATCTGGTTATAAATCCTGCATTTGCCTGGAATGAATTTAATACAACTTTTAAAGACTATCATTTCAGGTAATTACAAGAAAAACATATAAAGTAAAGATTTTCAGCCGCTTTATTATTGCCAAATTTTGACGGAATTCATCAAAAAAATTTTTTATAAGAAAGCAATTTTACAATCTTTGATAAGCCTAATCAACAACGAAAGAATTGACAAATCTTGATAAACCTCATGATAGCTGATACTCAGTTTAGTATAGAAGAACTTGAAAAAAGAATTAATTTTTTAGAAGCTGAAAATAAAACTCTTAAGCAACGGGAGTTTTCTATATTGAAAGTACTTCCTGAGATAGTTTTTATGGTAGATGTTAACGAACGTTTCATTTTTCTCAATAATACTTGTCTTGAAAAATTTAAAATTTGTAATAGAGATTTAGAAAGAAACATTTTGTTAAAGGAAGTTATTACTTCAGAAAGCTTGTATCATCTTCGAAAATTATATCTTAGTGAATCGGACAAAGAAATCTTGCATGCACGCGAAATTATTGGAATAAGAAAAGATGGTAGTCATTTTCCTTTTACAGCTTATTTTACTAAATTAGTACAAGATGGAAGAGTAACAGGCTTTATTGGAGTTGGTTTTGATATTACTGAACGGGTTGCTATTGAAAAACAGCTTAGGGAAGCCAATCTGGTAAAGATGAAATTTCTTTCCATAATTGCTCATGATTTGCGCAATCCTTTTAATTCCCTTCTTGGATTCTCTACACTTCTTCTTGCAAATTATGATCGATATTCTGATGAAAAAATTAGAGAGTATGTTAAATATATGTCCAAAGCTGCAAACCAGGGACATCAATTGCTCGAAAATTTGCTTGATTGGGCCAGGGCCAATACCAGAAAAATTGAAATCAATCCTGAAACCTTTAATCTTCAACATGCAATTATTGAAACAATAGGACTTCTTTCCGGAAGTGCTTCAAAAAAAGATATTACTATTTCAGTACAAGTTTCAGAACTTGTTCATGTATATGCTGATCAAAATATGATACGAACTATTATTCGCAATCTGGTTTCTAATGCAATAAAATTTACTGCAAGAGGTGGTGCGATACAAATTACTTCAAGAGATGAAGATGAATATATTGTTCTTGGAGTTGAAGACAACGGTATTGGAATTAGTAATGATAAATTAACAAATTTATTTAGTTTAAGCAGTGATTATTCAACATTAGGGACTGAAAAAGAAACAGGTACTGGTCTAGGACTTATTTTATGTAATGAATTTATTTTGCTAAATAAAGGTAGTATTGAAGCATCAAGTATTCCAGGAAAAGGAAGCACATTTCGTGTTTTTATTCCCCGCTTTAAATTTAACTAAGGCAAGTCTCTTATCAAATTTAAAAATACAATAGTTTACTTTCTGAAAGCATTAAAAAGATTTTTTATTAAAAAATCCTTGATTTTTATTTTTTCGATTATACACTTCTTTTTCCTATTTTTGCACTTCTTTATAATGATTATGGCAAAAAAGATAATTTTTTCATTATTTTAATTTTGGAACTATATAACAAAATTTATTTATAACTAGTCAATAACATGTCAACACAAATCATACTGGTTATTATATTAGCATTTCTCATCAATTTGATTACAACACTTTCTTATTCGGTACGAATAGTTGGCATTCGCACCGGGCGTATAGCTATTTCGTTTTCACTATTCAACATACTGGTTTTAATATCCCGCACGGCATATGGTTTTCAGGCCCCGTTATTGGCTAATACTGTTGAAAAGAACATCAATGCAGGTATTTATAGTGGTTTAGCAAGTTTTCAATGGATTATTTTTGCAAGTACACTGGCTACGATTATAGGTGGATTTTTGATACCAAGTTTTCAGAGGCTTCTTTCTGTTGCTGTTATGAAATTTAGTGAAACCAAATCTGTACCCAAAATATTACTTAAAAGTTTTTCAAAAGAAGGAATTTCTCATTTTAAAGAAAGTTTAGTTTGGCCGAAGCAACAAAATCTAAAAATTAATTTTAGCAAAGGCTTTCCATGGAAAGTTTTCCTGATGAATGTTTTCGCGACAGCGATATTAACTATCGGGGTTTTATCTTCAATCTATGCAGGTTATCTTAATCCGGAATTTCGAACAACAGCAAGTTCTTTATCGGCAATTGTAAATGGAGTGGCAACTATATTAATGTTCGTTTTTATAGATCCGTTCTTGTCTTCAATGACTGATGACGTTGTACTTGGGAAGTGCACTGATGCTATCTTCAGAAGATATATTGTTTACATGGTTGTAGCAAGAGTAGTTGGAACTTTATTAGCCCAGATTTTGCTTCTGCCATCAGCTCATTTTATTGTTTTTGTCGCAAGACTTATATAATGTCCTTTATTGCATATTAAACTAATTAATTCTAAAATTGTAGTTTGAAAAAACAACGTACATGAAAATATCGGAACAACTGGCAAAAACAAAAAAAACATTATTTTCATTCGAACTTCTTCCTCCTTTGAAAGGCAGAAGTATTGACGATATTTATAAAGCTATTAATCCTTTGATAGAGTTTAATCCTATTAATATCAATTTTACATGCCATCAGCATGAGATTGTATACTATACATTGCCTAACGGATTACTTGAAAAAAAGATAGTACGAAAAAGACCTGGAAATGTAGCACTTTCAGCGGCTATTAAATTCAGGTATAACATTGCTGTAGTTCCTCATATTATTTGTGGTGGACAAACTAAAGATGATATCGAGGATTTGCTGATTGATTATAATTTTCTTGGGTTGGACAATTTATTACTTTTAAGAGGAGATGCGCCAAAAGGACAGAAAGTATTTGTTCCTGAAAAAAACGGACATGCCAATACTGTTGATCTTGTTCGCCAGGTAATGAATATGAATAAAGGAATTTATCTCGATTCGAGTTTAAAAAACCCTGAACCTACTGATTTCAGTATAGGTGTAGCAGGATATCCTGAGAAACATATTGAAGCCCCTAATATGGAAATTGACTTGAAATATTTAAAAGAAAAAGTTGATGCAGGTGCTGAATATATAGTCACACAATTGTTTTTCGATAATCAGAAGTTTTTCGATTTTGTAAAAAAATGTCGTGAAATTGGTATAAAAGTACCTATTGTACCAGGCATAAAACCTCTATCAACACTTAACGATATTAAACTTGTTCCGCAAATATTCAGTTGTGATATTCCACAGGACTATTTTAAAGAATTAGAAAAATGTAAAACAAACCTTGAAGTAAAAGAAGCAGGAATAATTTGGGCAATTAATCAATCAAAAGATATGATTGCACATGGTGTGCCAGCCATTCATTTTTATACATATGGAATTTCAGATAACGTGCAACGAATAGCTAAAGCGGTTTTTTAAAACCACAAGGAAGTTTATCTTATTTATAGATTTTATTGTCCATAGATATAAATATTTTTCCTCCTAAATGATGAATTATTTTTCCAGCTTCATTTTCACACAATAATCGCCCATTATATGCTACTTTGTCAACTTTGGCTGACAATACTTTCCCAAAAATTAAATTTACGCCGTCATCTTCTATTATATTATAGACTTTGCATTCAATATATGCAATACAATCACCAGGTGTTACACAATCAATAATTTCTGAATTTATTACAGTTAATCCATACTTTTTTATTTTATCGGTATCATGTCCTGAGCAACTGCCAAGGTCATTAACCATTTTCAATTGGTTTATATGAGGAACGGAAATGCAGAACTGTTTTGTTTCCTGGATATTTTTGCTTGTTTTATGATTTTTATCACATGCAATCATCATTTTAGTAACAGGTTCATAATCTACAGGGCAGTGCCATGCGATGGGAGCAATATCATATTTGTTATCGGCACTAATTGTACTTATTAGTAAAAGAGGACTGAAGTTAAGCAGCTGATATGCTTTTTCATTTGAGATTTTAATATATTCTTTCATCTTTTTTATTTATTAAGATTTTATTGAGCAATTTATTTTAAAATGTCAAAGTGAATATAGTTTCTTTATCGGGTTCAGAGTGTACGTTAATTGAACCATTGTGCAATTTTAGTATTTGTTTCGAAAGACTTAGTCCGATTCCGGAACCATTGGGTTTAGTCGTAAAGAAAGGAATAAATATTTTATCAATAACTTCTTTTAATATTCCTTTACCATTATCTATTACCTGTATATTAACTCTGCCACGTTTATTATAAAATGCTTTAATAGCAATAGAAGCTTCTGAAACATTTTCCAAAGCACTAATAGAATTTTTAATCAGATTGATAATCACTTGCTCTATCAGTTGCTCGTCAGCATAAATTTCAAGTTTTTCAGGTTCTACATTTATATTGCATTTTATATTGTTTTTCGTGAGTTCATCTTCAACAAGTATCCTGATATTATTCATCAGTTCAGTTACGCTTGTAATTTTAAAATTCGGCTTTGGAATTCTTGTAAGATTTCTATAAGTATTAACAAAGTGTAAAAGTCCGGTACTTCTTTTATTAATTGTTTGTAAAGCCTGTGTTATTTCTTCTACAGAGTTTTTATTTAGAGATGCTTTTTTTATGTCGAATTCATTCATATTAATATCTTTTAACATAAGTTCAACAGTAGATGACAAAGAAGCAATAGGTGCAATTGAGTTCATAATTTCATGCGTCAACACTCTTATAAGTTTTTGCCATGCTTCCGTTTCCTGTTCTTCCAACACATTCTGTATATTTGATATTGATGCAATAATAATGAGTTTATCTTTTATCCTTAATTCTGTTGCATTAATAGCTAATTGAAGAATATCATCTTCGTCCTGCACTTTTACCAGGTAGTTTTGTCCGGGCTTAATTCCAAGCAAAGTATTAACAAGTTCGATACTGAGTGACTCCAGAGCTTTTATATTTTTAAGTGAAGAAATTTGAAAGAGCTTCTTTGCTGATTTATTAATAAGTTCAACAGTTCCATCAGATAAATATGCAATAATGCTAATTTCGATATTTTGTACTACACTTTGAAGGTAATGATAATGCTCTTCTTTCTCTGAACGAATTTTTTGAAAATCTTTTATGACCCTGTTAAAAGCTTCGGATAGTTCGTCAAAAGATTTACCAATATTTTCAGTTTTAAATGATCGGCTGAATTCAGCATGTCTAATAGATTCAAGAAAATTTGCTAAATCCCGGTTGGTTTTATCTACATAACGAAATAGCGAAATAATCTGCAATACCAGTAAAAATGCGACAATTAATGGTGCAAAGTGATATTTGGATTGTAATGCCAAAAACACTAAAAAGATTGTAGCAATAAGGGCAAAAACTCTTATAATAATTTGCAAACGGAATTTTTTATAAACCATACTTTTCCATTCTCCGGTATAGTGATGTTCGGGTTAATCCTAAATCTTTAGCAGCTAGTGTAATATTTCCCTGTTGTTGTTTAAGCACTTTAGTAATAATTTGTTTTTCTATATCTTCGAGATTATAAGATTCCAGTTCTACTTCGTCAGTTCTTTTCGATGATGAGGATAACATAAAATCTTCGGGTTCGAGAGTATTATTCTCGCAAAGAATTGCGGCCCTTTCCAAAGCATGCTGCAGTTCACGAACATTTCCCGGCCACGAATACTGATTCAACTTTTTCAAAGCACTACCACTTATACCTTTTAATGATTTTTTATATTTTTTTGAATAAAGTTGAAGAAAATGATTTGCCAGTAGTGAAATATCTCCTTCTCTTTCCCGCAATGGAGGAAGGTGAATTTCAACTGTATTAATTCTATAAAGCAAATCCTGTCTGAATAAATTTTCAGATACATTTTTATGAATATCATAATTTGTAGCGCAAATCAACCTTACATCTATTGCCATAGGTTTAGTAGCCCCAACTCTTGTAATTTCCAGTCTTTCAAGCACGGTTAATAATTTAGATTGAAGCGGTATTGACAAGTTTCCAATTTCATCTAAAAAAAGAGTGCCGTTTGAAGCTATTTCAAAACGACCTTGTTTTTGAGTTTTAGCATCGGTAAATGCACCTTTCTCATGACCAAATAGCTCGCTTTCAAAAAGTGTTTCCGTTATTGAACCTAAATCGACGCTAATAAAAACTTCATCTTTTCGTAATGAATTTCGATGCAATGCACGGGCAACTAATTCTTTGCCAGTGCCATTTTCGCCTAAAATAAGAACATTTGCATCAGTTCTGGCAACTTTTTGAATAGTTGTAAAAACAGTTTGCATTTGCTGCGAGTTACCTATAAATTCATTGAATGGTTGATCGAGAGCTGCAATAAGCTCTTTTTGCTTATACTTTAAAGTTGTATTTTCCATTCTTGAGCGCCGCAGTTTTACACTTGATGAAATAGTAGCCAATAATTTTTCATTTTGCCATGGTTTTAAAACGAAATCTGTAGCACCAGCTTTAATAGCTCTAACTGCCTTTTCTGCATCTCCATAAGCAGTGATAAATACTACAACGGCATCCGGATCTATTTCAATAATTTTTTTTAACCAATGAAAACCTTCCTGTCCGCTTATCGCGTCTTTAGTATAATTCATATCCAGAAGGATAACATCATATTGATCCTTTTTTAAAAATTCCGTTATCATTTCGGGATTGTTACTGGTATCAATAATTTCCAAATGTGGCTTTAAAAGTAGTTTCAGAGCAAAGAGTATATCTTCGTTGTCATCTATGGCAAGAACTTTTCCAATTTTAGTATCCATAAATTAAAGATGCATTAAAAGTTCATACTTATTTTTTTCTTTTGTCAATTTTGAAAGTTTTTATTTTTGTCTATCTTTCTTTCAAATCATTTTATAAGTTAATAGCAATGAGCAAATAAATCAGACTAAGCGATTAGAAGAATTAGCAATAAAATTTATTAGACAGATTTGATTTCTACTTTTGTAAAATTAATTAATTATTTCAAATGTCCGCTTTCGTACATATCCTTGTTGCATATGCGGACATTTTTTTTAAAATTTCTACAGATTAATAATTTATTATTTGATTGATTTTTACTTTATTAATATTATTGGCACAATGTGTGGTTTATTTAAACAGATATTTAAAACAGACATAGAAACCTGACAACAATTTCTTAAATATTACTATTTGCTTTGTTTAATGCTTTTTAAGATATATAAGTATTTAATAATATTTGGAAAAATAAACTGTTGAAAATTGATTAGAAGTAATCAGTTCAAATTAGTGGATTATGAGAGATCTTTGTATACCTGTACCGGGAATATGTGATGGAAAACAGGCAGATGTATTTGTTATTGTTGGCAACCAAAAAATCGAATATCATTTTCGGGTCGAATCATTTCCATGGGAATTTAATGACGCCAGACAAATTAAAAAAAGAAGTGGAAATGAAAAAAAATTGGAACAAATAAAAAAATTAAAAAAAGCTATCTCCGAATATGATAAGGATTGGGAACTGGTTCAAATATTTGATGTTCGTTTAAATGCAAAATTTGTTCAAGCGCTTTATAGAAAAAAAAATTAACTTGCATAATATAGACTTAAGTTTTCAAGTTATGGATTTGAATTATAGAATTGATAATAAATATTAATTAAGTTTCAATGTTAATTTAAAAAAAATGAAAAGATCTTTTTATTCAATTTTGCTGGTGTTAATTCCAATAATTTACTCTGAAACAATAAATGCTCAAAAAGATACAATAAAAGCCCAAAAATTATGGACTTTAGAAGATTGTATAGGTTATGCACTTGACAATAACCTGCAAATTAAAAGGCAAGAGCTCCAAACAGAGATTTCAAAAAATAATCTTCTACAATCAAAAATTGATTTAGCTCCCGATTTGAATGCAGGTGAAAATCATTATATAGGAGGAGGCCATTTATACAATACTAGTAGTTATACTGAATCACAAAAAGAAAATTATGGAAGTGCAGGAATTCAAAGCAGTTTAACCATTTTTAGTGGTTTCCAAAAATTAAATACTATAAAAGTAAATAGATTTAGTTTATTGGGTGCTATGCAAGATTTGGAGAAAATTAAAAATGACATTTCGTTAAACATAGCAGGTGGTTATTTGCAAATTCTGTACAATAAGGAATTATTAGAAGTTGCTAAAAGTCAGTTAGAAGTTTCGAAATTACAAATTGAAAAAACAAAGAAGCTTTTTGAAGTTGGAAATGTTGCTAAGGGTTCATTGTTGGATATTCAAGCCACAGCTGCTTCAGAAGAAGCCAATATGATTACAGCTCAGAATAATCTTAACATATCTTATCTTACGTTAGCCCAAATGCTTGACCTGGACACTTTAAAAAACTTTTCTATTTTTATTCCTGTCGAATTAAATGTGCCTGAAAGTTTTTCAGAAAATGCTGATTCTATTTATAAGATTGCTTTAAATAATATGCCTCAGATTAAAAGTGCTGAATACAACTTAAAACGTTCTAAAAGTTCACTGGCAGTTGCTAATGGAGGTCGTTTTCCACAATTAATATTAACAGGTACATATGGTACACAATATGATTTTTATGATTCTCTTCGAACATTTGCTAAAGTTAACGATACATTAAAACTTATAAGTACAAATCCATATAATTTTACAAGGCAATTAGGCGATAAAAAATATTGGGTATTGAATTTTACTTTAAACATACCGATTTTCAGAAAGTATGAGATTCAGAAAGAAATCAGTAATGCTAAAATCCAGGTAAAAGATGCTGAATTTGCTTTACAGCAGTCTCAACTTCAATTAAGAAAAGATATAGAACAGGCATATGCCGATGCCCTGGCTTCTTTCGAGAATTATAAAGCACGTTTTGAAACTGTGAACGCCCAGGAAGAGGACTTTAAATATGTGCAGCAAAAATTTGATGTGGGTTTAATAAACTCAGTTGACTATAATGTTGCCAAGAACAACTATTCCAAAGCTAAATCCGATCTTTTACAGGCAAAATATGATTTTATATTTAAAACCAAGATATTGGAATTTTACAAGGGAAACGTGATAAAATTATAGTTAACATTAGTTCGATATATGATTTATTGTACAACAATTAGTTGTATTTTTTTCTTAGTAAATCTTGATGATTTGGTGTCTTGGTGGCAAAATTTTTCAGAAGAAATGCCACAAAGTCACAAAGACTCAAAGAAAACACAAAGTAGATTATTGTTATATATCTTCCATCAATAAATTATATTTTATTTGTTACATTGAACTCACGTTAATTAAGCTTTTTTTAGTGGTTCAGTTCGCAAAGAAAAATAAACAATTATCTCTTTATATAAGCGTCAAATGTTCTGATTTGACCTGCTGACCAAAAAATATTGAAGCGTAATTTGTAAATATCTCAGGTGAATCGGTAGTATAAAATTTATATTCTCCGGATTTGCTGCAAGAAGTTTCAATTTCAGGATGCCTTTGAAAATAATCAGCCAGACTTTTTGAAACTATTTCTCCCTGCGAAATTATTTGTACTTTATCTGAAACGTACTTTCTTATTTTATTAATCAGAAGCGGATAATGTGTACATCCTAAAATTAGCGCATCTATTAAAGGATCTGAAAGCATAATTTTATCAATATGTTTCTTTATAAAATAATCTGCTCCAGGGCTTTCAAATTCACCACTCTCAACAAGCGGAACCCATAATGGACATGCTTCCTGAATAACTTTTATATTTGGAAAAAACTTGGCAATTTCAATTGGATAAGACTGGGATAATACTGTGCCTGTAGTTCCTAATACTCCAATATGATTAGATTTCGTGAATTGATTTATGCATTCTGTAACTGGTCTGATAACTCCAAGTACACGTCGCTCAGTTGCTATTTTGGGTATGTTTATTTGCTGAATAGTTCTAAGTGCTTTTGCAGAAGCAGTATTACATGCCAAAATTACCAGGTGGCAGCCTTTGTTAAATAACCATTCAACTGCCTGGAGAGAATATTTATAAACTGTTTCAAATGATCTGGTTCCGTAAGGAGCACGTGCATTATCTCCCAAATAAATATAATCATATTCTGGCAGTACCTTAACAATTTCTTTCATTACGGTAAGTCCTCCATAACCAGAATCGAATATGCCAATTGGATGTGATTTTTTCACAGTTTCATCAAAGTTCTAAATACTATTTTAATACTATCGACCTGTATTTTTATAACCATGAGAAATAAAAAAAGCCATCCCTTTATTAAGGATGGCCCTAATGTAATAAATTACTTTATTTTAATCCAAGTTTTTGTTTTACTAAAGGAAGAATATCAGTGCTATTATCTGAATGAAATATAACTGTTCCAGCACTCAAATCTAAAATATAAGTAAAACCATTTGCTTTGGCTATTTCAGCGATAGCCTTGTTTGCTTTATCTAAGAACAGGTTTAAATATTTCCGTACGCTGTTTTTGGACATCTTGCTCTGCATTTGCTTGAAACTGCTGAATACGCTGGTTCATTTGTTGCAAGTCTGCTTCTTTAGTTTGCTTGATCAAATCGGAATAAGTATCCTTTTTGCTGACATAGTCCTGATATTTATTATTAAATTCTGCTTGCATTGCTTCGAGTTGACTTTGTAATTCTTTAATAGCTTTATCCAGCTTTGCCTGTGCACTGTCACTTTCAGGCATGGCTTGGAGTAATTCCTGCGAATTAATATGACCAATTTTCAAGTTTGTTTGAGCAAAAATAGTTGCAGACAAAACAACAGCAATAATTAAAACAATAGATTTTTTCATAGTATTATTAAATTGTAAATTTTTATTAATCAGCGCAAATGTAATTAATTATTTTTATATCCCAACTTTTGCAAAATAGCATCACTTTTGTCAAATTTAGGATCAGTATATAACATTGTGGCTCCGGCAGAACTATCAAAAATAATAGAATAACCTCCTTCTATGGCCATTTCTTTAACGGCTTTGTTTATTTCATCCTGAATTGGTTGAACCAATTCAATACGTTTTTTATAGAGTGCACCATCTTGTCCAAAATATTTTTTTTGTAAATCTTTTGCTTCTTTCTCTTTGTTCATTATTTCTTCTTCACGCTTTTTTTTCATTTCCTCTGTAAGAAGTACTTTTTCAGATTGATACGTTTTGTACATTTTATCAATATCAGCATATAAACCTTCCACTTCTTTCTGCCAAGTTTCTGAAAGTTTGTCAATTTGATCCTGGGCTGATTTATATGCAGGAATATTGTTTAGAATATATTCCGTATCAATATAGGCAAATTTCTGGGCATAAATTGAACCAGAAATAATTAGCACTCCTAAAATTATTAATATTTTTTTCATGGCTTTTACATTTTAAAAGTTTTCGTTATTAATAAACATATTTTATACCCATTTAAATTAAGCATTAAGGATTTATTATTATATTACTTTTAGAATTAATCAATTATCAAAAAAAATGTGAATTATTAAAATTGTTGACCCATGGTAAAGTGAATTTGTCCACCACTTCGGGTTGTACTGTTGTAAGCGGATCGAAACCATATCCATAATCAAAACCAAGTAGACCAAACATTGGAAGAAAAACTCTTATACCAACCCCAACAGACCGTTTTACATCAAAAGGATTGAAAAGTTCGAATTTATTCCAGCAATTACCAGCTTCAGCAAATACTAATCCATAAATTGTTGATTGCTCTTTTAGAACAAGCGGATAGCGAATTTCGGCTGTAAATTTATCATAAATATTTCCTCCATTCATTAAGCTATTTGACTTAAGGAGATTATTGTTATTATCTACATCTGGAGTGAGGGAGCCATCTTCATATCCACGTAAGGCAATTACTTCAACATTTGTTAAACTATAATTACTTAAACCACTGCCTCCCAACTGAAATTTTTCTACCGGTGAATATCCTAAATCTTTATTATATGTTCCAAGAATTCCAAAATTGGCTCTGGTCATTAAAACCAAGTTTCCTGTAAGACGTCATGTATGTTTCGGATTTGAATACCCATTTATGATATTCAATCCAGTTGTATTTATTTTCGGGTGACATACTTTTATCTTTGTAATTTTTCCATTAAATAATGAATATGGTGGCGTAAACTGTACTCTGAGAGAGAAATTTGAACCGGTACGCGGATAAATAAATTGATCAAGTGAATTACGGCCAAAAGTTACACCAAAACTAAAGTTATTCATAGCTCCATTCGTAATTCCAGCGATATACGGCCAATTTTTTAAGTCATATCTTTCATAATTAACATCATTCTGGATTGTAAAATAGTCATCGGGCCATCGAAGTCTGCGCCCTAAACCAACCGACATACCAAATATTTTCATAAACTTATCGGGATTTGCAGTCAAAACGTTGGCAGTGCTACCTGGCTGAGTAATTCGGGTATAATAAGTTGAAATTGATAAAGAATTTGGCTTTTTGCCACCAAACCATGGATCAGCAAATGATACACTGTATGAACGATAATAAGTTCCGTTGGATTGAAGCCGCAAGCTTAATGATTGCCCATCACCTGAAGGAACAGGACGCCATTCTTTCCAATTAAAGAAATTTCGGTAGGAAAAATTGCTGAAACGAACTCCAACGGTTCCAACAAATGTGTTCATTCCCCATCCTCCAGAAATTTCTAATTGATCATTTGCCCTTTCAACTAATTTGTATTCTATGTCAACGGTTCCATTTGAAGGATTAGGTAGTGGAACTGGTTCTATCTTTTCTGGTTCAAAGTGTCCTAATGTCGCAAGTTCTCTCACGGTTCTTATAATATCGGCTTTACTAAACAATTCTCCGGGTAATGTTCTGACTTCTCGGCGCACTACATGTTCGTTAGTTTTTGTGTTACCAGTAATAATTACATTATTAATAGTTGCTTGTCGGCCTTCAAAAATTCGCATTTCAAAGTCAATGGAATCGTTATTCAATTGCGACTTCAGTCGGAGTAATATTGAAGAAAAGATAACCATTATCCAGATAAAGTGAACTTACTGCATCATCATCAGATTGAAGGCGCTTATCAAGATTTTTTTGATTGAATACATCGCCTTTTTTTATGCCAAGTACTTTTGATAAAAAATCAGAACTATATTTAGTATTTCCTATCCAATTTAGATTTCGAAAATAATATTTGTCACCTTCATAAATATTTATATAAATAGCTATTCTCTTTTTACTTAAAATTTTTACTGAATCTGAAACAATTTTAGCATCTCGATAACCTCTTTCATTATATAGATCGATTATTTTGGCCTTATCTTCTTTATAATTAGCTTCTATAAATTTCGAAGAATTCCAGAACTTCCAATTCCTGATTTTTGTTTTTTTCATGGCTTTTGTAATCTTGCGAGAGGGGATTGCATTATTGCCTGAAATAAATATACTTTTAATTTTTACCCGTTTGTTTTTATTAATGTTAATAATCAAATCAACTCGGTTTACTCTAATGGTATCGGTTTTTTGTTTAATATTAACATCTATATTAAAATAACCTTTTTCCAGGTAAAACTTTTTTATGATAAGTCTCGTGTTATTAATTACATCCTGAGTTACCTGGCTGCCAATTCTTAAATTTATTTTTTCCTTTAAATCCTCTTTATCAGATTTTTTTATTCCTTCTAATAGTCAGAGATGATAGTCGTGGCCGTTCTTTTAAATATATATTCAAGATTACCCTATCGTTTGGTAACATAGTTGCAGAAACTTTTACATCCTCAAACAATCCATGATCCCAATATTTTTTAATAGCCTTTTTCATGTCGTCACTTGGCAGGGTTATTTTAGAACCTTTATCGAATCCAGACATATTTGCTAAAACGCCTTTATCAAGAAAATAGACGCCAGTTACAATAACTGTATCAATTGTATATTCTTTAGGATTTGAATAATCGATGATTTTTAAGCTATCGGCATCTTGAGCAGAAATAAACTGAAAAAGAAAAACCAAATTACTTAATAATAGAATACTTTTTTTGTACATTTTATATAAACGAGATTTATACTATTTTATTTAAAACTTCCATTTTTTTAATTCGGCGAATTTAAAATTTATTTTTGGTAATTTAAATAATTAAAAAAATCAGCTGTCTAAAACTGAAAGTTGTTCGCTAATTTTGCCAAATCTTCTTTCCCTTCGCTGAAAATCAATAATTGCTTTATATAAATCTTCCTTACGAAAATCAGGCCAAAGTGTATCTGTAAAATACAATTCTGTATATGCAATTTGCCATAAAAGAAAATTGCTTATACGAAATTCGCCACTAGTTCTAATAAGTAATTCAGGATCAGGCATAAATGATGTCTGAAGATGTTTTGAAATTAAATTTTCATCAATATCTTCAGGTTTTAATTTATTTTCAAAAGCAAAATCAGCCAGTTGTTTAAATGCTTTTGAAATTTCCCAACGACCACTATAACTTAAAGCCAATACTAAAGTGAGACCAGAGTTTTCAGCTGTTTTATCAATCGTTTCTTGTAATTGTTTTCCAACATTTACTGGAAGACTTTTAATATCTCCAATTGTTTGTAATCGTATATGGTTTTTAATTAAAGTTGATGCTTCTGAGCTAAGAGTTGAAATGAGTAACTGCATTAAAGCATTAACTTCAGATTTAGGACGGTTCCAATTTTCAGTTGAAAATGCGTATAAAGTAAGATATTTAATTCCTAATTCTGCTGAAGCCTCAACAGTTTCACGAACAGCTTTTACACCATTTTTATGTCCATAAATACGTTGATTACCTTTTTTCCTGGCCCAACGGCCATTCCCATCCATTATTATAGCTATATGTAATGGCAGCTTAGCTTTATCTATCTTGTCTATTAGGTTCATTAAAATTTATTCTCGTATGCCGGACATGGAATTCCAAAATCAAAAATTTTATAAGTCAGGAATAAACCAGCAAATGAATACCAATCATTATTAATAAAAGATGATTTTTGTAACGAAGGAATAGGATTTGCAATTCCATCAATATTTGTATCGTTAAATGTCTTTCTGAAACTCCATTGAATACCTGTACTCCATTTTTTGCCAATAGTCATCCTAAACCCTAATGCTATAGGATAAACAAAATTAAAAGTTTTTTTGTCATTTGAACTGAGAATTATTGCAGCAGCCAAACCTGTAGATATAAATGGACTAAAGCTTAATTTCCTTTCATCAAATTTTAAAGGCAGAAAATTAAATTCAAATTGCGCAGCTATGTCATATAGTTCTGCACTAAATGAAGCATTTCTGGCTTGTTGATATGGATCGGAAAAATCTGCATCACGACCGGATAATTCAACATAGGTTAATTCACCTTTCAACACATATCTGGGATTGAGGTTATACCTGTACACAGCGCCAGCACTAAACTGTGGTGAGTAAAAAATTTTGGTAGGATTGATATCTCCCATATAATAAGACGCACCTAATGATGCCCCTACATCTGACTTTTCTTGAGATACAATCGGTAAACTTATTGCACAGAATATAATCAAAAAGTAATTTTTCATTAATAATCAACTATTAATACATGTTGAAAATCATTGGATAACCCCTGCGCGAAGTTTTAATTCTATATACCATATTAAAAACCCCAAAATAGTAAACGTCGTTATGATGGGAATATTGTGTTGATAAGCCATCTACATAATCAGAGAGAATATATCGGCCTCCAAACTCGAAACCAAATGCATATTTATTGCTGTAAATTAATTTTACCCCCAGGCCAACAGGAAAAACCATTGTATATCCAACAGATGATTTTACTGTTTCCATTTTCGGATATTGCAATGTTCCTTTAAAATCTGGTATATAAAGCAATCCGCCCAAACCGGCAAATCCGTATACATTAATTTTAGAATAGTTATTTATCATTCCTCTCCGGTTAAAAAGAGCAAATGAGAATCTCCTCTGATCTTCCTTTATAAAGGAATATTCGTATTGAAGGGACTGTTCCAATGCAAATGTATTAAATGAATATTTTCGTATACTTTGATAATTTACACTCGGATTATCTTTTCCATTGAACCAGGCCAGAATTAAATTAAATTTGACAGCTTCATCCTGCTTAATTTTGTACCTGGCTCCTAAATATATTGATGGTCTGGTTCTTAATATATTTATATCTCTAATTCCATACCAATCACTGGCATTAGGATAACCTCCAATATCACCAAAAAAATTAGTAGTGCCTATTCCTATTATTGCTTCATAACGCGTAAGTTTCCATTTCTGGGTAAATCCAGGAATAGAATACAAAATTATTAATATAATTGTCAGCGTCTTTCGCATTCTTGTTTTAATAAGGTGTGACAAATTTAGTTTTTTTGCTTTTTCAATAAGTACTTCGGCAGTATAAATTTACTAAATTTTATTAGAAATTATCAATTTCTAATATCAGCGCCCCACATAAGTTTTTTTCTTATGGTGTTATAAAAAGTATGATTAGGCAATCGGACCATATGAATTTTAAAATTTGCTAATTTTATAATTATGGGAATATTTGTAGATAATTCATGAGAACGAGAGTCAATTGTCACCAAAAATTTTGATGAACGGGTTTGGACTCTGAGTTTTAATTCAAAGACATCTGTAATTACAATTGGTCTTACTGTAAGATTATGAGAGGCAATTGGAGAAATAATCATTGCTTTGCAGTCGGGTGCAAGAATAGGCCCACCAACACTCATAGAATATGCAGTTGAACCGGTTGGTGTAGAAATTATTAAGCCATCAGTTCGGTATGTATTAAGAAAATCACCATTAATTTCGACATCAATAGTAATTAATGAATTATCCCGTTTTTGAATAGTTACTTCATTTAAACCATATGGAAAATCGTCAAATGGATTTGAAGGTGTAGCAATGGCTATTAGGCTTCTTTCTTCTATAGAATAATTGCCACTAAAAATATTGTCCAAAGATTTATTTATTTCTTCTTGTGCAATATTGGCTAAGAAGCCAAGCTTACCAGTATTGATTCCTATTATGGGAATGTTTGAATCACGTACATATTGAACTGCCTCTAGAAATGTACCATCGCCTCCCAAACTAAAGAAAAAATCAAAGTCAGCTTCTATTTGTTTATTACTTTTAAAGGTTTCGGGTTTACAAATATTAAATGACGGAATTGTTTCTAAAAACTTTAAAAAAGGCTCATAGATATGGATTTCTGCATTTTGCCTGCATATTTTATCAAAAAATATCTGCAAACCAGCTTCAAAACTTTTATCGAATTTTCTACCGAAAACAGCAATTTTCATTTCAAAAAAATATGTCAAACACTGAGATATCTCATGAACATTTCATAACGATCATCCAACATATTCGACAATTGATCAGTGTCCATGTACGATGCTTTAATATTATAATTATAACGATTAAATGTCTGTATGACTGAAGACATGTCAGTTTTGTTAATTTTTAAAGTGACTTCAATTTTTGTTGAATCACTGGCAGATGATACATACACGCTTAAAATTTTCGCATCGTTTCCTTCAATTATCTGGGCTATTTGTGAGAGTGAATAGTCATTAATATTCAATTCAAGAACGATGATGGCTCCGGGTTGTTTAACTGCAATAAGTTCAGAAAAATATTTTAATAAATCATGCTGGTTAATGACTCCCATGTAATTATTCTTTTCATCTAAAACGGGTATAACTGTCAGTTCTAATCTTGCTGCCAGTTCAATTGCTTCATAAACATGCTGGCTAAAAAGTACATATGGTCTATTTAATGAAAGAGTATGATTGCCTAAAGGTTCATCGGCCATATTCAAATCATAAATGTCTCTGTCGGATATCAGACCAAGAAATTCTGTATTATTAACAATAGGCAAATGGGATATCCTAAAAATATCCATATATGACAAGGCTTTAAGGCCAGTATCTGAGGTGCGTAAAGCAGGCACAACATCTGATATTAAATCTTTGGCAAGCATTTTTTAAATCTTCAAATAATTACCTTTAACTTTGCAAAGTTAATATATTCCAGTAATCTCATAAAATTTTGTTTTATGGCCAGGCTTAGTGTAAATATAAATAAAATTGCCACAATAAGGAACTCACGCGGCGGAAATATTCCAAATGTAATTCAAGTAGCTAAGGATATTGAACGATATGGTGCACAAGGTATTACTGTTCATCCTCGTCCTGACGGCCGTCATATCAGAAGGGATGATGTTGTTGAACTTAAAAAAATAATTACTACAGAATTTAACATCGAAGGTAATCCTACGGACTCGTTTATAGAATTAGTAACATCAGTGAAACCTGAGCAGGTAACACTTGTTCCTGATGCGCATGATGCAGTAACTTCCAATAATGGTTGGAACACGGTCAATAATCAATCATTTCTTACATCCGTGGTTCATGAATTTAAAAAATTTAAAATACGGGTTTCGATATTTGTTGATCCGGTAGAAAAAATGGTTGAAGCTGCGGCCAACACCAATGCTGATAGAATAGAACTATATACAGAACCTTATGCTTCGGGTTATCCAAAAAATCGGGAAGATGCAATTGCTTCCTACATTAAGGCAGCTAAAATAGCTGGACAGTGTGGATTGGGAATAAATTCCGGTCATGATTTAAATCTTTTAAACCTGAAGTATTTTAATCAGAATATTCCTGGATTATTAGAAGTATCTATTGGTCACGCGTTAATTTCCGATGCATTATATTATGGGCTGGAAAAAACTGTGAAGATGTATCTTGAATGTCTGAAGGAACATTAATTGTAAAAAACTGGAAACCGGAGAACGGATACAGGAAACAGGATAAATGGTGAAGGGATTTCAAATTTTCGAACTAAGAACCTTGAACCTTTGAACTTGAAACTAATTTATGCAACTGGCATATAAAAAATTTGGTAGTGGATTACCTTTGATTATACTGCATGGATTGTATGGATCAGGCGATAATTGGTATTCGATTGGGAAGAAATTATCCGAATCGTTTGAAGTTTATCCGGTTGACCAGCGAAATCATGGAAAATTTCCACATAGCTCTGAGCATACATACCAAAGTATGCAGCAGGATTTACTTGAATTTTTTCTTTTTCATAAATTAGAAAAGGCAATAATAATGGGGCATTCGATGGGTGGTAAAACTGCAATGCTTTTTTCTTTGTCACATCCTGAAAAAATAGAAAAACTTATTATTGTCGATATTGCCCCAAAAGCATATAAAAGTCTTCAAGAGTACCAATTTCTGGCAATACAGCACCTAAATATCATGCAGGCTTTTAAATCTATCGATCTAGCTACTATACAAAGCCGGTATGAAATTGAAAAAGAATTCTCCAAATTCGTTCCTGATATTGAAACTTGCCGATTTTTGCTTAAAAATCTTAAACGTGAGAAAAATAATAGTTTTCGATGGATAATAAATTTAGAAGCTTTAAATAATTTTCTACCTCAAATGCTGGATGGAATTGATATAGATAAAATAAGATATGATAAATCCTTAATTACTTTCCCCACTTTATTTATTAAAGGAGAAAATTCCAATTACATTTTGGAAGAAGATATGACGAATATAAAAGATTTATTTCCAAATGCTGAATTTGTTACAATCTTTAATTCGGGTCACATGGTTCATACAGAGCAACCGCGGCAGTTTGTGAATAGTTTAAGATATTTTTTAGAAATCATGTAAGCCATATATTCGGTATACTGTCTCTGGAATTCTATCATTATTCAACAATTTCAATATTATTATCTGGAATAAGAGTATCGCTTTTGAATTTTAAGAATAATTGAACAACAGTTAAAACATCTTGTTTACAATATCGCGCAATCCGGGCCAGATCATGTTCATTCCAATAAATTGAAGCTACCATACTACCATCTATGTCGGATTTGGGAGAAGGAATGCCAAATAAATAAGACAACAGGTTTAAAGAAGTATAATGTTTGTAATCTCCAAATTTCCATAATTCCATAGTATCTATAAATGACGTTTCCCAGGGCTTTCGACCGGCAACATCAAGTATTGATGGCAAAGTAATTTCATTTACAAGCATTCGTCTTGAAAGATATGGAAAGTCGAATTCTTTTCCATTATGGGCACAAAGTATAATATCATTTCCTGAATTCATTTTATTAAGAAGATCTGAAAATTCTGATAATATTTTTTTTTCATCGTCTCCAATTATTGATTTTATACGCACGTACTTTTCCAAGTTACGTTCATAAATCATGGCAAAGGAAATACAAATCACTTTTCCAAATTCGGCATAAATACCGGCACGATTATAGACTTCTTCAGCCTTTTGATTTTCTTTCCTGAAATGTGATGATTTCTTTTCCCACAGATCTTTAAATTCCGAAGATAATTCTTGAAAAGTTGAACTTACAGGGACTGTTTCTATATCGAGAAATAAGATTTTTTCAAGTTTTATTTTTTCAAGCATAATGATTGTAAAAAGATATTTATTTATTTGTACAAATCACTCTCCTTAATAAAACCATCTGCAATTACAGTAGTTTTAAGATTGGTACTATCAACCACAATTGGATCTAAAAGAATTGTAGGAACATCCTGCTTTCCATTAAATGTTTTCGTGACATTCGATGATATTTGTTCTTTATGCAATAACTTTATACATAAGTTAGCAGCTTCATAAGCAAGATTTCGTACGGACTTATAAATTGTCATGGTTTGATATCCTTTAACTATGTTCTGGCAAGCAGCAAGTTCAGCATCCTGGCCGGTAACAACAATCTGACCGGGTGCAATATTGTAATCTTTAAACAATTCTATTACACCTGTTGACATGCCGTCATATGATGATAAAATGGCATCTGGAAAATTACCAGATAAATCAAAAAATTTTTTCATGATAAACTTTGCATTTTCACCTGACCAGTCTTCAACATAAACATCATAAACAATTTTAATTTTACCCGAATTTATCGAAGGTGCAAGTGCATCTAGCTGGCCTTTTTTCACCCATACCGCATTTTGATCGGCTTTATCGCCACACAGGAGAAAATATTTTCCCTCTGGTTTAATTTTAAGGGCATAATCAGCCATAAGCTTACCTACTTTTACATTATCAAATGTCAGGAAAAAATCCAAGTCGCAATTTCTTATAAGTCGATCATATGCAATTACCGGGACATTATGATCATGTGCATCCCGAATAATAGCAGCAGCAGTATTAAGATTTAATGGATTTACTACCAATACTTTTGCACCTTGATCAATGAGTTCGCTTGCCTGGTTAATCTGCTTTTGAGCATCATAGTCGGCAGAAGTTATTAAAGCTTCGCCTCCAAGTTCTTTAATTTTTTCACTAAAATATAATTTTTCTTTAAGGAACCTGTTTGCTACCATGTTAGGAAATAAAAAACCAACTTTCAACTGGTTTTGATTTTTACATGATAATAACATAATAATTAAACTCAGCAAACAAGAACAATATGAAATCTTTTTTTTCATGATTTTATTCTTTTGTTTAATTGCTATTTATTCGCAATTTAAATATTTTTATCAAAATCATCTTATTAAAACACAATTCTTCATGAGGATTTATGTTAATTAATTTTTGAATTTGGGCAATTACACAACAAATCAGTTTTTTCAATTACATCTTTCCATATTGGATAAATTGAACTTATATCCTTTCTGTAAATCTTTAGTTTTAATTGTTGTTTGAAATCTTTATATTTTTGAAAGTATCTGTATGCAAATTCTCCCAGTAAAGCAAGGCCTGAAAGTACCAGCAGTTGAATTAATATATTATGTTCTATTAATGAAATAAGTACCCATAAAATACCATAATAAACAGGAAACAATAGGGCAGTTACTGTAAGTTTTATTGAACTGTGAAATTGAGTATCTTCAATTTTATTGTTAATGATTCTAGGAAACCGAATTAATCCAATATTGACAATATAACCGAATGCAAATAATGGGAAAGAAATTATGAACAACACGCTTTTGAGAATTAATGCTTTGTTTCCATTTGGTTTTTTAAATAGTGTTTCTGGAGAAAGTTTCAAGACATCCATTTTAATATGTAAAATTGAAATATCATCTTTCAAATCATATAGTAATTCAGAATTGGCCTGGTATTCCTTGTTACAGATATCTGTGAACCATTTGTCAGCAAGATATCTGTGCCACGGATTTTGATTGTTATATCCCAGCTTTCTTATAGCAAAAGAACGGTACAGTTGCCTCAAATAATCGACAGTTTCATAAAGGTCTCCGCAATCAATATGAATCATCAGCTTTTTTATTTCAAGAGTTAATTTTTCCCTTAGTTCGTTTAAAGTTTCTGCCGGATTGACATTATTTGATTCCGAATAATAACTGACATCAACAGGCTTTCCAAATTGTATGATAATTTGGCTACGGAATGAAGTATAATTTGAATAGTCAATTCCAACCGGCACAATTAATGGAGGTGATTCAGGAAGTTTTTCAGCAGCTGACAATGCTATGCGAAAAGCACCTTTCAATAATGGTTTTAAAAAATGTCTGCTACCGTGAGTACCTTCAGGCATAAGGCAGAGCACTTTTTTATTTCTTAAAACATCAATGGCTTCATCAAATATAATATTATTCTTTTCGAGATTTTCGAAGCCGTCACGTAGCCTGTATATAGGCATTATCTTCAGGAATCTGAATATTTTAGCCTGCCACTTTTTTTCAAAAATATCAGCTCTTGCCATAAATATTGTTTGTCCCGGAACGGTGCAAACTATTATTAAAGCATCCATGAAAGCGTTTTGATGATTTGGAGCTAAAATAACAGGAGAATTCAGAGGTACATTTTCTAAACCCTTAATTACAATTTTGTCATAAAAAAGTTTGTGCGCAATTTTTACATAGTACCAACCAATTTTGTAACATAATGACCAATGATGAATTTTTCTTATCATGAGACTAATTTAGCCATTAGAATTAAATAATTACCATCTTATAACATTTAAAAAATAAAAATATTAAATTAGAACATTACTGAATTATAATAGAAAATATATGAAAGAACAATTTATGGAAATTGATATTAAAAATTTAACAGGTAATGTCTTTCAAATGTTCGATGATGAATGGATGCTGATTACGGCCGGAACAAAAGAATCGTTTAACATGATGACAGCGAGTTGGGGCACTTTTGGAATATTATGGAACAAGCCTGTTGCTATTGTATTTATCAGGCCGCAAAGGCACACTCTTAGTTTTGTTAATAAAAACAACCAATTTACAATGTCATTTTTTCCCGGGAAATACAGGCACATATTGAATTATTGCGGACAGCATTCCGGCAGGTCAGTTGATAAAGTTAAAGAAACGGGACTGATTCCCATGTTTACACCATCAGGAAGTATTTCTTTTGAGCAGGCACGTTTGATTGTAGAATGTCGTAAAATATATTCGGATGATATTAAAGCAGAAAAGTTTATTGATAAAGATATTATTAACACAATTTATCCAACCAAAGATTTTCACCGGATGTTTATAGGAGAAATTATTCACTGTTTTAACCTGAATGAAATTCAAACAAAAAAATAGTATTTCTGAAAATAAATTAAGTATTGTTTTTTTTGACGGCTATTGCGGACTTTGCGACAGACTGGTTGATTATTTATTGAAAAAAGACAAGAAAAAAAAGTTGCATTTTGCATCAAGGCAATCAGAATTTGCCAAAAAATTCATGAATGAGAATTTGATACTATCAGATATTGATACTGTAATCTTTTTTAAATCAGGAAACTTATACATGAAATCTTCAGCTATTATAAGAGTAATAAGCCAGTTGGATGGTATTTGGAAACTCAGTTTGATTTTATTAGTTATTCCTGCTTTTCTAAGAAATATTATTTATGATTGGATTTCAAAAAAAAGATATTTGTGGTTTGGAAAGAAAGATACCTGTTATTTACCACGATCAGAATTCAAAAATTTGTTTTATGATAATATGGAAAAACAGTAATTCCCATACTAAATTTCTTGACTATTTTCTTCTTGTTTTTTATAACTTGCTGATAAAAGCGAAAGTAAATTACTAAAGCTATTCATTGATTCCAAAGTGTCTTGTGATATTTCCTTTTTTGAAAGTTTTAATAACAACAGGGAATACAAGGCATTCAGACATATTTCTATATCATTATTGGATTGGTTGTCACTTTTGGTCCGGAATAATTCAATATTCGGTTTAGCAGCATTATAATATTTTAGATAATTCTGATTTTTAACTGTATTTTTTAAAAGATTTAAATGAAGATTATTTAATTCATCTATCAATTTATAAATAAATTGAAAATGCCCTGAAGCTGTAATCTTCTCACGAATCATTGCATGAATCAAATCCTGGTACCAGTCAGAAATTTCACGGATGAGAGTAGCGTCAGCTTTGTAACCTGAAATGAGTTTCTGCTGCACAATTGTATATTCAAAATTGCATGCACGAATCAAATCTTCGATATGCCACATATATAGAATGTACTCAGCAATATTATTTTTTCGTTTCTCCCTGGCTACATATCATTCAATAATTTGTTCAAATTTTTACTTAGCTGGATTTTTAAAAACATCCTTTGATTTTTTCAATTTTGCGCCGGTCTCTTTTAGTAGGACGTCCGGTTCCCGGATCACGTTGGAAATTGTTGTTCAACCTTGTTATTTCCCGCTTTGATAATTCTTCATCCGAAGTCAAGATCTTCAACAAAGTTTTTTGCAATTTGAGCAGAAACCCTGCTTTTAAGAATATCTTTGACTTTGAATGTATATATAACCGGAGGTTTTCTGACTAAAAATATTTCTCCAATTCTTACAACATGAGATGGTTTGACTGCCATTCCATTTAATAATACGCGCCCTTTAAGACATTCACCGGAAGCTTGTGACCGGGTTTTGTAAATACGCACAGCCCAAAGCCATTTGTCAATTCTTATAAGTTCATTTACTGGCATGAGTTTTACTTGGTTTAATGCAAAGTTAATAATATCGCCAGATGGAAATCTTGAGATTTTAATTAAATTTCACGTTAATCAACTTTCGGTATTTTTATAGTGCAATTATTTTTAACAAATTATTTTATATGAAAGAATTTTAAGTTTTATTAGCTCTTTATTAAATTGCAGATAATCATTTACATTTAAGTTCCTGATTTAAATACATGAATTTCTATTCATTGAAAGTAATATATTTGGTATCTTTATTTATATATCGGTTTGATGAGAAAAATTATCAATAAAAGGCCTGCATTTATTACCATTCTTATTTTATTTATCCTTGTTATTATGTATTTTATTTCGCGAGTAGTTATCATGAACTTCGCGATTAATAAAATCAGCAATAAGTTGAAGGATAATTATAATTTGAAAATGACTTTAAATCAATATAAATTTAAAGGATTTGGAGGAATTTTATTAAATGGTATTTTAATTTCAGATATTCATAATGATACTATAATTTATTCCGACTCTGTTTTTTTTCAAATTAAACCTTTTCCTTTGATAGCCGGTCATATCAGATTTAAAAAAGTATTTATCAACCAGGTTAAATTCGATCTTTATGGCGATATTTTTGATAAATTATTATCTGCAAAAAAAGGAAGAAAAAATGAGCCTGAAAAAATAAATCAGGTTGATTATTCAAAAACAGTTAATCGCATCTTGTCAAATCTTTTTTCAAAAATACCAAATGAAATAATAGTGGATAGTGCCTTTTTTCATTTCAGGCGAAACAAAATGAAGCTTACGGTTTACTGTCCGGGATTTAAAATGTCATCAAAAGAATTCGATGGAGTTATTTTTCTGACTGATTCGATTAATTATTCAAAATGCAAACTCAAAGGTTTTATCGATCAGGATTTAAAAAAAATGGATTGTTTGTTATATACTGCAAGCAAATGCCCGGTTACTCTTCCATATTTAGATCAAAAATGGGATGTTACAATAAAATTCGATACGCTTCGATTCATTTTCAATTACCTCGGATATGAAGCAAAAAAATTAAATATTGAAGGATATTTTCAAGCAGATAATTTTTATATTAAACATAATCGGGTTGCACCTACACCTGTAATTATAAAAAATGGAGCGGCCGATATTATTTGCAATATTGGAAACAATTATATTGAAGTTGATAGTACGTCAAAATTTGCAATAAATAATTTTGCATTGTCACCTTACTTCAGGTTTCAAAATCATGAAGGAAGGGAAATTTTGTTTCGCGTACCTTTATTCAAGTTTGAAGCTGACAAATTATTTAAATCTTTTCCACTCGGATTGTTTACAAGTATTCGGGATATAAAATCAACAGGAAGCCTATCATTTCAGATGAATTGTCACGTCAATTGGGATCAGCCTGACAGTGTGCATTTCTTCGCGAATTTAAATAAGGAGGATTTCAAGATAATACGTTTTGGAAATGCAAATCTGACTTTGATGAACGACACGTTTAATTATAAAATATATGATGATGACAAGCAGGTACGAACAATTTTTGTAAGTCCTGAAAATCCAAATTATACAAAATTAGATGAAATATCGCCCTTTTTGAGATATTCTGTTTTAACGTCTGAAGATGGTGGTTTCTTTTATCATAAAGGTTTTAGTGAAGAATCATTTAGCAATTCGATAACTCAAAATATAAAAGAAAAGAGGTTTGCCCGTGGTGGAAGTACTATTACCATGCAACTGATAAAAAATGTTTATCTCACGCGAAACAAAACTATTTCCCGGAAACTGGAAGAGATGCTTATTGTATGGATGATTGAAAACTTTCATTTGGTAAGCAAAGAACGAATGTTTGAAGTTTATCTTAATATAATTGAATGGGGACCGGGCATTTATGGAATAAAGCAGGCAGCCTGGTACTATTTTAAAAAAAAGCCTTCGGAACTTAATCTCCAGGAAAGTATTTTTCTGGCAAGCATAATTCCAAGTCCAAAATATTTTAAATATGCTTTTAAAGAACCTGGTAAATTGACAGAATATTATGCATGGTTTTATCAGCGGTTACCTGAAATTATGATTAGCCGGAATCAAATATTGCCTGATGATACGATTGGATTGAAACCTGAAGTTATTTTAACAGGAGAAGCGAAAGATTTTATGATAAAACCCGATTCTGTAACTCTGGATTCAATTTGCATTGAAGAACCTTTATTTTTTGAGAACCATCCGATTGAGAAAAAAAGCAATTAATTCAAGTTGCAACTGAAGTTTATTTTTTATACTTAAAAATATTTTCCCGTTATCAGATAGTTTTTCACATAGTCGTTTATACCATTTTCAAGTGAAGTAAAAGATTTATTATAACCAATACTTCTGAGTTTTGAAATATTTGCTTTTGTGAAATATTGATATTTATCTCTGATATTAATAGGAGTATCAATAAATTCAATTTTTTCCGGAACTTCCATAGTATGAAACATATTTCTTGCCAAATCGAGAAAAGAATGTGTCATACCAGTTCCAAGATTATAAATACCTGAATTTTTTCTGTGGTGCATTAAAAATAGTATTACATCAGATACATCTTTTACATAAACGAAGTCACGCAATTGTTCTCCGTCTTTGTATGCAGGATTGTGTGAGCGGAACAATTTGATTTTTCCGGTATTCTTAATCTGGTTATAGGAATGAAATATTACCGAAGCCATATAGTCTTTATGATATTCATTAGGACCATATACATTGAAGAATTTCAAACCGACCCAAAAATAAGGTTTACGTTCCTGCTTTATTGCCCACTTGTCGAACTCATTTTTTGATTCCCCATAGGGATTCAAAGGTTTTAAAAACTCAATGATGTTGTGATTATCTTCGTAGCCCAGTTCACCAGCACCGTAGGTTGCAGCTGATGATGCATAAATCAATGGCAGTCCAAATTCAACACATAGTTTCCAAACTTCCTGGGAATATACAAAATTCAATTCATCGAAAATACTTTTATCAAATTCAGTAGTGTCGGTGCGTGCTCCAATATGAAATACAAATTGAACAAAACGATGGTTTTCTTTTAACCACTGAAAAAATTCTTTTCTGTCAACTTTATCAGTAAATATTTTATTTTCGTAATTCGACAATTTAGTTGAATCGGAAAAATCATCAACCAGGATAATATCTTTATACCTGGCCTGGTTAAGTGAACCGACCAGATTGCTTCCAATGAAACCTGCAGAACCTGTAACAACTATCATTGAAGTATATTCAGAGATTGGAGACAAAGATAAAAAAAACGAGTAGTTCTATTGTTTATAATGTAAAATGATTTTTGTTATTGAATCGAAGAATTTTTATTTAAAGAAGTTTCAAATTATTTCTTTACCTTTGTTTGCTAGAATAGCTGGAATTAAGAATAGCCGTTTATTTTTAGTTTTCTCCCTCTCTTTCCAGAGTAAATCCTGAAAATTTTCAGCTACACTTAAAACCTCATTATAAATTATTAAATTATAAATTTTTAACTTTTATCTTTTATGAACATTTTCGTAGCACAATTGAATTTCAGGATTAACAGTGATTACCTGAAAGAGATTTTTGATGAGTATGGTGAAGTAACTTCAGCCAAAGTGATAACAGATCAGTCAACCGGTAGATCTAAAGGTTATGGTTTTGTAGAAATGCCTGATGAAAAAGAAGCTCTTAATGCAATTGAAGAATTAAATGGTGCTGAAGTTGAGGGCAAGACAATTGTAGTTAAAAAGGCAAATCCCAAATCAGATTCAAACAACAGAGAATCCAGGCGTGGTAACAGGAACTCAAGAAATTAATCAATCCCACCTTTATTGTAAAATCGTAATTATCTCACTAAATTCTCTGGAACTGCAATGTAATTTTTAAACACTTGTCATTGTAAAAAGATTTACCATCTTGTATAGTAAAAACCCCGCTGTTACGGGGTTTTTTACTAACTAAACTAACTAAACTAACTAAACTAACTAAACTAACTAAACTAACTAAACTAACTAAACTAACTAAACTAACTAAACTAACTAAACTAACTAAACTAACTAAACTAACTAAACTAACTAAACTAACTAAACTAACTAAACTAACTAAACAGTATAATGTTTCAGAAGAATCTTATAAGCCAAACGCATAATATGCTATAACTCCGTTTGGATATATACCTTCAATATATAAACCACCGTGCGTATTGTTTAAAATATTTTTAACATCATTTACTGAATTAACCTCATTATTATTCATACGGGTAATAATAAATCCTTCTTCAACTCCGGCTTTACTAAACTTACCTGATCTGAGTTCAGATATCTTTACACCGTATTTTATACCAAGCTGTTGTTTTTCCTTTGTTGTAAGTTCTGAAAATTTTGCTCCCATTATAGTTAAATCAGATGAAGCCTTTGAAAGATCTGGTCACATTTTCCAGACTTTTAAGTATGGCAGTATATGTTTGTTCTTTATTATCGCGTAATATAGTTACTGTTACTTTATCATTTGGATTGTACTTGCTGAGTTCTTCCTGGAGCGCAGAAGTATTTTCAGTTTGTATATTATTTATTTTTATAATTACATCACCTTCTTTAATGCCGGCATCTTTGGCAGCTCCGTCATTTCTCACGTCACTTACATAAACACCTTCGGTAACCGGAAGATTATGCTGTTTTGCAACTTCAGCATTTACATCAATTGGAGTAATTCCAAGGATTGCTCTCTGTACCTTACCATAAGTTTTCAAATCTTCAATTACTTTTTTAACAATGGAAGAGGGTACAGCAAAAGAATTGCCCGAGTAACCTCCAGTAGGAGACATAATAGCTGTAGTAATACCAATAAGTTCGCCTTTTATATTTACAAGAGCACCACCACTGTTTCCCGGATTTAAAGCTGCATCGGTTTGCAAAAATGATTCAATTTTATAATTTCCACTAAGAATGCCGAGATTACGTGCCTTGGCACTAATTATACCGGCTGTAACAGTCGATGTAAGGTTATAAGGATTAATTACAGCGAGAACCCATTCTCCTAATTTCATGTCGTCGGAATTTCCAAAAGGAATAAAAGCAAGATTTTTTGCATCAATTTTCAGTAATGCAATATCGGTGCTGGGATCAGCAGCTACAAGTTGTGCATCAAATTCACGATTATCATTTAGTGTAACTGCAATGGTTTCAGCTCCTTTAATTACGTGATTGTTGGTTACTATATAACCATCGGGCGAAATAATTACTCCTGAACCAAAACCAATAACAGGTTCTGATCGGGTAATATTTCCATCACCATAAAAAAATTCATACAGCGGATTTGAATAGGTAGTTTCAATTTTCGATTTTGTTCGTACATGTACAACTGCAGGAACAGTCTGTTGTGCCGCATACGTCAAATCCACAGGTTGTTCATTATTTCCAGGATATGATGTAAAATGTACGGGCTGAAAAGGATTTTGATATATAACCTGTTTATTATCGAAAAATTTGAATATGAAATAACTGCTATTAATCCGCCCAATAAGGCAGAAATTAATAATGTCGAAAATCTTTGTGTTCTCATAATAATATTTTTTCCAAATTAAATTTCAAAAAATATACCGTTCTGAATTTAAATTTTTAATATAACGTCAGAAATTGTGTTTTTGACTTCTAACTCTATAGTTTTAACCTTTTTTAACTGCCACGGATTGTTTTGTTAAGGAACCTTAAATTATGACGACAGAAAATCGGACATTGTTTCATGTCATGAGTACAGATTTTTATTAATTTTGAAATCAGACAGCTTAAAGTTTAAAGTTCAAAGTTTAAAGTTTCAGTCAAGTTATAATTTTTGAAAAATGAAGTACAAGGCAATTATCAGGGAAAATTTGAGAATTTCATTAAGATCCATAAGAATTAATTTATTAAGAACAATTCTGACAGTTCTTATAATTGCATTCGGTATTATGGCGCTTGTTGGAATTTTAACTGCAATTGATTCGATTAAAAATTCTTTAAACAAACAATTTTCATTAATGGGTTCCAGTTCATTCGCTATTGAAAGCAAAAGTATAGAAGTTCAAAGAGGAGACAGGCATGCGCGCGCTGTCAATTATGCCCAAATATCATATGAACAGGCACAAGAGTTTAAGAAGCGTTTTACATTTCCATCTATTGTTGCAATATCAACGAATGTAACAGGAGCTGGAACGGTAAAATATAAATCAATAAAGACCAATCCTAATATTAATGTCTGGGGTGTTGATGAGAACGATATTTATACTTCAGGAAAAATTATCAAATCCGGCAGAAATTTTATGACCGATGATTTAAAATTAAATAAACATACGGTCATTATAGGATCTGAAGTTGCAAATTACTTATTTAAAAATAATGAAGATCCCTTAGATAAAGTAATTTCGATAGGAGAAGGTAAATACAAAATAATCGGGGTTTTAAAAGAAAAAGGTGCCAGTTTGGGAGGATGGGACAGGATTTGCCTGTTGCCGATTACAAATGTAAGACAATATTTTTCAATGCCCAACCGGACGTACAGGATTAACATAATGCCACTCAATTCACAACTATTAGATATATCAATAAGTGAAGCTGAAGGACTTTTCAGGACAATCAGAAGATTAAAAGCACAGGATGAAAATGATTTTAATATTGAAAAAAGTGATGTTTTAGTTGAAATGTTAATTAATAATACTAGAATACGTTACAATAGCTGCAACCATAATTGGCATAATTACTTTATTTGGAGCAGCAATAGGATTGATGAATATTATGCTAGTATCGGTAACAGAAAGAACTACGGAAATTGGTATACGTAAAGCATTAGGAGCAAAGACAAATATCATAAAACTGCAATTTCTTTTTGAATCTGTATTAATTGGGCAATTGGGAGGAGCACTTGGTATTTTTCTTGGCATATTAATAGGTAATATGGTATCGCTGGTATTTGGAGGTGGTTTTATTATACCATGGGATATGGATAGTAATTGGAGTGATTTTATGTTTTATTGTCGGAGTAGTTGCAGGCTATGTTCCAGCTAAGAAAGCAGCGAGCGTCGATCCGATTATTTCTTTGCGATATGAATGAAATAATGAATATTTTATATATTTGTATCAAACTAAAGTTCAGTTATGTTGGATCTACATATTGACAAATCGGCCAATACTCCAAAGATTGATTTTCAAAATGAAGAAGGCTTGCTACAGTTTGAAGGTCGTTCAATACCCGAAAATCCTAATGATTTTTATAAGCCCATATTTCAATGGGTGGAGGAATATTTCAAACAACCTCAGAAAACTAACTACTATTGTAATAAAACTCGAATACATCAATAGTGGTTCTTCAAAGTCGTTGCTGGAATTTTTCAGGTTTATTAAAGAACAACATGTAAGTGGCAACAAATGCCTGGTAAGATGGTATTCAGAAGAAGATGATGAATCTGTACAGGAATTGGGAGAACATTACCAGTTTACGCTTAAAATTCCATTTGAATTTGTGCATTATTAAAATAAAAAACCCCGCATATCACGGGGTTTTTTGCTGTTTATATGTAAGGAATTATTTTACTGTATTAATATAAGCAATCATATCGAGAAGTTTGCTTGAATAACCCCATTCATTGTCGTACCATGAAACGACTTTTACAAAATTGGGATTAAGCATTATACCAGCTTTTGCATCAAAAATTGAAGTACGTGCATCACCAATGAAATCGCTAGATACCACGTCATCTTCAGTATAGCCGAGAATACCTTTCAAATCTCCTTCAGAAGCTTTTTTCATAGCAGTTTTTATAGCTTCATAATCTGTAGCTTTTTCGAGACGGCAGGTAAGGTCAACAACAGAAACATCCAAAGTTGGAACGCGGAAAGACATACCAGTTAATTTACCTTTCAATTCGGGGATAACTTTGGTAACAGCTTTTGCAGCACCGGTAGAAGAAGGGATTATGTTACCAGAAGCGGCACGTCCACCTCTCCAGTCTTTAGCTGAAGGACCATCTACAGTTTTTTGAGTTGCCGTAGTAGCATGTACGGTAGTCATTAAACCTTCGACCATTACAAAATTATCATGGAGTACTTTGGTAATTGGGGCCAAACAGTTGGTAGTACATGAAGCGCAAGAAAAGATGTCCATTTCCTTTTTATAGTATTTATGATTAACACCATAAACAAACATAGGAGTTTCATCTTTAGAAGGTGCAGACAGTACAACTTTTTTAGCACCGGCTTTCAAATGAGCTTCTGCTTTTGCTTTATCAAGGAATAAACCAGTTGATTCAATAACATATTCAGCACCCACCTCGTTCCATTTAAGGTTAGCAGGATCCTTTTCAGCTGTAACGCGAATTGAATTTCCATTAACAATAAGTTTACCGTTTTTAACCTCTACTGAGCCTTTAAACTGGCCGTGAATAGAGTCATAACGAAGCATATAAGCCATGTAGTCAACTTCGAGAATATCATTGATACCTACAACTTCAATGTCGTTTCTTAATTGTGCAGCCCTGAAAGCAAGGCGTCCAATTCTTCCGAAACCATTAATACCAATTTTAATTTTTGACATAATTCAATTTATTTATTTTGTTTATTATAACTTTTTTAAAAGAGATGCAAATTTAGCTATTATTATAAAAACATCAAAACGAAATTAAGGCAAAAGAAAATTGAACCGGAAACAAAAGAATGAAGACAATGACCATATAACAGAAAACTAATAAGGATATTTAAAAAATTTAATAAGTGGCAGCAAGCATTTACATAAAGCAATTGCAGTCCGTTGTTATAAACCATTATCTTATGGTTTTTTCATAGTTAAAAAAAATAGTATTTGTTTAATATTATTTGAAAAATTTTGCATTTTTGATATTTTGAAATTATACTTTTATAGATAATATTTATTACTCACTTATTGAATTCGAAAATTATAAGCTGTTTATGAATTTGTTAGATAACACATTAATTAAAATTCAAAATGTTTTACGTTTCTTGGTATATTTAGTTATTTTTAATACTTCAATTGTATATTCTCAACCCAAACTATATGAAGTTCGCAGGTATTTCGATTCATTGTCATTTAGCAAATTTAGTGCGGATAAATACGGGATTTGGGCAATTTCAGGTGACAGTAATAAAGTCTTTCGATTTACTTTCTCTAATAACCAGCTAAAAGAATATCCTCAACTTAACGCAGCCACATCCAAAAAATTCACTTGTATTCTAACAAAAGGTACTGATAAGGTTTTTGTAGGAACTGCTGGTGATTATCTTTTGCAGTTGAACGATAGCATTGTTACAAAAATTAATTCGGCTAACGGCATTTTAAATGGAAATATCAATTCGATGTTTGGGGACGATAACTATACGATTATGGGCACAGACAAAGGTGCTTTTAGTAGCAGTAACAATATGAGTTTTATCAAATCTTATGATTCAATAACATATATTCTTAATGACAGTCTAAATAGTTATTCATTTTTTGAATCTAATGCGCTCTCTTATATTATCGGGAATAAAAGAATTTATGATCCAATTTATAATTCTGATTTCACTTTGTACTATAATGATGATCGTTCATATTATGCTACTTTAATTCATTTGGATACTGGCGAAATCCCCAGAAGCATTACCATTGATCATGAGGGATACTCATATATTTATTTAGCTTCCAATAAAGGGATCAGGTTTTATTATGGAGAAACTTATAATTTATATAGAACCAATGTTAAAGACACTCCAGCTTTTAAAGTTTTATATTTAAAATTTCCTTATTTTATTGCAGCATCAAAATCTGGTGTGGATATAGTTTATGCATCCTGGGATTCTATTTCTGTAACACCTCTAATTAAAGACACTGCTGCATATGATATGAGTAATTATTCTAGTGAACGTTTGCTATGGATTGCCACCAGCAAAGGATTAATTTTAATGTCAGATATGAGCAAACCTTTTATTACATCTTATAGTTTTACGTACCCTGATACAATATTACTTTGCAATTCCGATGTAGCTCCATTATCAATCTCAGGATATACAAAATTTGACTCTATTATTTGGTACAGGAATAATAGTTTAGCTGGCTTCCCCGATACAAATTTGGTCTATATAGACCAACCCGGGCTATATTATGCAGTAGTGTATAATCAAATACTTCAAACAAGGGATACTACAAATAAAATTAGAGTTCTTGAAGATTTTATACCACCTTATAATTTCTATTACAACGGCAATGGATTTACTCCTAATGGCTTTGATACAATTAAGGTTTGTAAAGATTATTCAACATCATTTTTATTTTCTAGTTATTATACCAACACCAACTTTCAATGGTTAAAAAGTGGAGTCCCTTTTGGAACCATTAATCCGACTTATATTTATTTCACTTCTCCGGGTTATTATTCTGTATCTGTTACCAATTGCAATAATTTCACTCATGAAACACCAGGATTTTGGGTCGATACTGTTGATTTTCCTTATTTTAATTTTAACCTTGCAAGTCCGCAAACGATATGTGGAAACGGATCAATTAATCTTATAGTTAATACAAATGCCACCTCTTTTTATGCCAGTGGCCCTCTTTTTTATTCTGATCAAAAAAATATGTCTATTTCAAATCCAGGGTATTATACTTTTTATTACGGATACCAAAATATTTCAGGTTGTGATCAATCAACTGATTTTACTTTTAACGCAGTACCTTTATCTTATGTAATTGTCGAAAATACAGGCGATGCTTTGAAGGCAAATTCAAGTATCAGGAACTCCAACGGAGAGGTTGTGTTGCATTCAAAGATTAACAGTTACCAGTGGTATTTGAATGATACAATTATACCTAATGCCATTGATTCTATAATAAGACCTATGAGTGTTGGGTACTATAAAGTAAATGTAATTGATAATCATGGTTGCTCAAGTTTTTCACAACCTTATAAAATTACAAACGTTGATATTCAAAATTCCACTTATAATCAATTTCAGGTATTTCCTAACCCTACAAAAGGTCATATTACAATAATTATTAATAAAGCACCATTAGCTAATACAATAATAATTTATAATCTTCTTGGTGAAAAAACCAAAGTGATTGAGAATATAAATAAGCAAATTATAAATATTGATATTGGTGATTTCCCGGATGGGGTTTATAAAATATTATTAATTTCCAATATTCATTCTTTATCTTCTAAAACTATAGTTAAACATGGAAATTAAAAACTTTCGATCAAATATAATTTATACTTTTAAGATAATATTGATTATTTGCATTTCGAATTCATGCGAAAAAGATGACATACTTTTTAAAACTAATTCCTCTAATTCTAAAATAACGACAAGTTTCGAATTTAATGTTAAATCGGAATCAGGAGAAATAATAAACGATTATTTTGTCCACATATTCGTGAATAAATCAGATATAAACAACATCAATCCGTTATACTCAATAGAAGAAAACGAGGAAGCTGAAATTCCTGATGAAATTTTAAGTAATGGATTTTGGGTAGTTTTTAAAAAGTGGGAAAATGCACCTTCAACTGTATATGAATCTGAACCCATATTTTTAAAGCCAATCATTCCTGATTCTGCTATTAAGATTCAATGCAAAGGAATAGAAAATATTATTTTGAAAGAAAGATCCTCGAAATGTTCTCTAGCATCAATATATTTTAATGTTCCTTACTATAAAATTACCTCAAATGGTGATGAAGTACCCTGGGACGAAAGTTATAATGACGATGCTTATACAGGTTCGTATCCGGATGTTTATTTTATTCTGGACACAATTTTTACCTCAGGATACTATGACTATATTGATTATACAAGAGAATCCATTACATATAATTTTAACAGTGAGATACCAATAACTTTCCCTGTCAATTTAACTCTTTCAGTTTATGATTTTGATTTTTTTACATCTCCTGATGATCTTATGCTTTCAACAAGTTTTCATATAAATAATCCAAATTTAGATAATTCATTTCAAGATGGTTCATATTTTAAAACTTATGGATATTTATCTAATGATTATTATCACAATGCAGAATTGTTTCTTAGGTTCTACTAAACTTTTATAAATGAAGAAGAGAGCAATTTTTATTTTATTAATTCATTTGAACCTGATAATAATTCATGGACAAAACTTGAAATGGCAGAACATTATGGTTTATGGAAATTATGGAATTCCAGTAGGCTTGACACAATATTCTAATTCTGATTATTCCGATAATAAGGCTGCGTTATTCTCCAATATGAAATATTATCTTTCAATGGGTGCCGATTTGACAATAGGATATGGTAATAGATGGGGCTTTGGATTAAGTATAAATTATGGTTCATTCGGAAATTGGACAAATGATAAATCAACTCGTTTTAAAGAGTCTAAACTTACAAACCTAGATATAGGTCCTTTAATTACCTTTAATCTAAGTACCGCTAACCAAAATAGAATTTCAAGGTTGATATTTAGTCCGTTATTTACTAATATGAAATTAGTTAATCCTAATGATAATTATGAAATTTTGGTTTCATCTTCAAAAGAAGGCTTAGCTATGAATGAGGAAGTGAATGTACCGGAAACTTTTCAAAGGGAAAACTTATGGTCACCTGGTATCTATTTAGGAGAGGAAACAATTTTTCTTCTGGACGAAAGATTTTTATTTTTCTTTCGTTTGGGGTTAAAAACTAATTATGCAAAATCAAATGCTTTTCCGGATAAATTTCTTTTAAATCCTAATATTAGCGTTGGGTGGGGCTTGAATCTTACAAGGGACAAATGGTTCTTTCTAAAATAATTTAAGATATGAGATTTATAGGTACAATAGTATTAATATTATTAATGATTCAGTTTTCTTTGGCACAGAAGACAATAATATGGGAAAACAAGAAAGTTACAGATTTTGAATATTCCCCAGATAGTTCTCTTATTTATGCAGCTTTAGAAAAAACAATTTCTGCATATAATTTTACTACAAAAAAAATAGTTAACAATATTAATATTGGAGTTGATATTTATAAACTTGACTTGTCAAAAGACTCAAATAAATTAGCCATAGCTTTATCTGACAGTACAATCTTGGTTTATAATACAACCAATAATTCTGTTTTATTCAAAATAAAAAATCTAAATTCGATTGCAAATATTATTAAGTTTTCGACCTATGGAAATTATTTGCTGGCAGGCCTAAGAAATGGTTTTTTGGCTGTCATTGATGCGTATAATGGAGCTGTTGTAAAAAAAGTCCCAGCACATACTGGTGAAGTTACAGGTATTGCATTATGTGATAACCTTAAAATGTTTGCTACTTGCGGTAGCGATGGCAATGTTTGTATTTGGGATTTGCTTGATTATTCATTATTGTCTGTAGAACATTCACATTCCAATTGGGCTAGAAATATTGTTTTTAAGGATGACGGTTCAAATTTATATTCCTGCGGTGATGATGGGAAAGTAATATCTTATTTGACGAACGCAAGAATTATTAGAACTAAAGAATGCATATCGAGTAATACTTTTCCTCAATGGATTCTTGGAATCGATTATAAAAATAAAAATGCTGTGGCTTTTAGTTCACTCTCAGGTAAAATAAAAATTTTACTTAATTATGAAATAACCTGTACGTACAACGTTCACTCACATGTCTATAAATTAAAGTTCTTTACTAATAATGACGATCGCTTGATAGTGACTGTTGCGACTGATAATGGAGTTCAAATTTTAGATGCTAAATATTTTAAATCTAGATTATAACATAAGAAACAATTATTTTACTAGGCAACATATATAAATTATTCCAAGAAGAAATGTAAGCTTACTTAATCATCGTTATAGTTTTTTTGTTTTGATAATGAAATTTTCCAAAAATGAAAAAGGTATTTGTTTTACTATGTTTGATTTCATGTAATAAAATGTCAGCACAGACAGATTTTAGAAGTGGTTACATTATTAATGGCAACGACACTGCATATGGCTTAATTGATTACAGAGGCGGAATATTAAATCAGGAAAAATGCGTTTTTAGGAAAGATTCAATTTCTGCTGTATTAACTTATTTACCTAACCAGTTAACTTCTTACAGGTTTATTAATAATAAATTTTATGTTTCAAAAACTATTAAAACAGATGAAGGTGAAAAATTAATTTTTTTGGAATGTCTAATTAAAGGCAAGGTAACAGTATACTATGCATGGATATCAGGAAAGGAAGTATATTTTGTTGAAAAAGATACTAGTTTGAGGGAAATGAACAATGATGAAAAAATGACTGAAGATGAATATGGCACCAAATATATTTCAAGATCAAACCAATATAAGGGAATGCTCAGGGCATATTTCAGCGATTGTCCCGAGGTATTTAGAAAAGTAGATCAATTGGAACTAGATAAAAAATCATTGATAAAAATCTCAAAAGACTATCACGAACATGTTTGCAAAGATGAAAAATGTATTATATATGAAAAAAGTATGGCCAATGAGCATTTATATTATTGCATAGATTTTACATATGATATTATACCGGGTAACTTGAGTGATGATAGATATGTTTCTATGATAGGTCTTGGTTTGCAGAGGAATCTTCCCCAGTTTAATGAAAATGATTATTGTGAAGCAAATTTTAAATTGGGTTTATTAAACAATACAATATCCTTTTTGTATCTAAATATTTTATATATGCATAAATATGTATCTAAAAAAATACATCCATTTATTGCAGGAGGTGGTTCATTTATTAATTTTTTACCTTTTCTAAGTTGTCAAACAGGTATTGATATACCGATTAGTAAACAGTTTTTCTCATTGGCAATTAATTATGATGGTTGGTTTAGTAAAAACTATAGTATTTTTGGACTTTCAACTAATATTTATTTCTGATTTACAACTTAGTTATTTGGTCATTTTAAATAATATAATTTGATTCTTCGAAGCTTAAATTCAATTGAATTATGAAAAACAAATACTCTTTCCTAGCCTGTTGCGTAATTTGTTTCGCTTTGCTGTCATATTGGATTTACTACCCAAAACAAGAATCAGGTACTTCGTATAAGGTCACCACATGGGATGCTCTTGGTTATTATATGTACCTTCCTTCTGTTTTTATTTACCATGATGTAAAACAATTAAAATGGTTTCCTGAAATAGATAAAAAATATGAAGTGTCGGGTGGACAGGTTTATCAGGCTGGAATTTGTAAAAAGAGCGGAAATTACGTGTTTAAATATTTCGGCGGCGTTGCCATCATGGAGATACCTTTCTTTTTTGTGGGGCATGAGTATGCAAAAATTTCAGGATATAAACAAGATGGATTTTCTCTGCCATACCAATATGCAGTTGCAATAGGAGCCTTAATTTATTGTATGTTGGCGTTATTTCTGCTAAGAAAAGTATTGCTTTATTTTTTTAATGATTCCGTTACTTCATTGAGCTTGCTTTTTGTATTCCTGGCAAGCAATTTTATACAATATGTTTCTGTTAATGGTTCTATGAGCCATAGTTATATATTTCCTCTGTATGTGCTGATTCTTTATTTTACTATAAAATGGCATCAAAAACCTGGTAAAATTTTTGCTTCAGCAATAGGTTTTATTATAGGTCTCGCGACTATAAGCCGGCCCACTGAAGCTATCATGTTTTTAATTCCTTTATTATGGAATACTCAGACTAAAGAATTGGCAGCAGAAAAATGGCAATTGGTCAGAAAGTACAGGAATCACTTGGTTTATACAGCAATTTTTGGGTTTGTTGCAGTTTTTCCACAATTGCTTTATTGGAAAATAACTACAGGTTCATTTGTTTATGACGTAGGTAGTAGCTGGGATTTTTTAACACCACATATCAGGGTACTTTTTGGATGGGAAAAAGGATGGTTTATTTATACACCTGTAACCGTGTTTTTTATTGTGGGAATGTTTTATATTAAAAAATTTCCTTTCAAAAAATCAGTGATTATTTTTTGTTTAATAAATATTGATATCATAATTTCCTGGCGTTGCTGGCGATATGGTGCGAGTTATTCCACCAGGGCCCTGGTTCAGAGTTACCCGGTTTTCGCGTTGGCTTTTACAGGCCTGGTTGATTATATCAGTTTAAAGAGATGGCGGTATTTGTTTTATGCTGTTTGTTTTTACCTGGTATTTGTCAATCTTTTTCAACTTAAACAATATAATGAAGGAATTATTCATTATGACGAAATGAACAGGAAATATTATTGCAGCATTTATTTAAATCCTCATCCTACCCCTGTCGATATGAGCCTTCTTGACACTGATGAAAAACTAAATTCTGAAACGAAATTTAAAAAAGAAATATTGATTAATGTCGACAGCATGCAAAAGATAGAAATTGCACCTTATTCATCAAAAATATTATTTGAAACTATTATTGGAAAAGATTTACTAAAGGATAGCCAAACAGAAACATGGTTAAAGGTGGAATCATCGTTGAAATATAATAAACCGTTATGGGAAAGTTATATAAATTCTGAATTGCAGGTTGGGGATTCTATAAAGCATAACAGGATTAGATTAAATAACGCAATTTGTCCTACCGGAAAAATTAATGAATATGCTTTTTACATTAAAATTCCAGACTATTTTAAACAAAGCACGTTTAGATTATCTATTAATTCATTTGGTGGATTAAGTGGAGAAATTAAGTCATACAAAGTTGTTTATCTGAAGAGAGTAAAATAATAGTTTATTTTCCGGATATAAAGAAAAAGGTTTTAAGATGTTTGGCGTAAGATGCAAAAGAATTATTCATTACCAAATATTATACACCTGTAATCTCAGATTTCGTATTAAAAAATCATATATCCTTTAATCAGATTATAATTTTCCTATAACTTTTGTTTTTAAAATAGTTAACTTTATTAAGCAATTTTAAATATTATTTGTTATGATAGTTACTTGTGTTTATGTTGAAGTCAAACCGGAATGTGTACAAGAGTTTATTATTGAATGCAACAAGAACCATACAGGTTCAGTTAACGAGGAAGGAAATTTGAGGTTTGATGTGTTGCAGGATTTTGAAAATCCTTGTAAATTTTTGTTATATGAGGCATATAAAAATGAAGAATATTCAGCAGCACATAAACAAACACCTCATTACAATTTGTGGAGAAGCAACGTGGAAAAAATGATGGCAAACCTACGTTACGGTATAAAATATCGCGTTATATGTCCAATTGAATCAGACAAATGGTAACAACATTCTCTTTAAGCCGGGTTCCGGAAATACATTTTGGTATAGGAAAACTTGAGATGCTGCCTAAGAAAGTCATTCATTTCGGCAGCAGAGTATTGCTCATAACGGGCAAGTCATCTTTTATTCAATCTAACAAAGGCAAATGGATACTGAAGAACCTGGAAACTGATGGCATTAAAACAGAACTTATTGATATAACATCAGAACCGACTGCAAATTTAATTGATGAAATTTGTGAAAAATTCAGGTTTAAATCCATTGATGTTGTTATATCGATTGGTGGAGGAAGCGTGATAGATGCAGGTAAAGCAATATCAGCTATGTTGCCAGAAGAGGGTTCTGTAAAAGTATTTTTAGAAGGCAATCCTCTTGGCAGGCCGCATCCCGGAATAAAACTTCCTTTTATTGCTATTCCAACTACTGCAGGAACCGGAAGTGAAACAACTAAGAATGCTGTTCTTAGTGAAGTTGGAGAAAATGGGTTTAAACGATCTTTGCGCCATGAAAATTTTGTTCCTGATATTGCTATTGTCGATCCCGAATTAACATTGAATTGTCCGCCTCAGGTTACTGCTGCTTCTGGCCTTGATGCTTTTACCCAGTTATTCGAATCTTATACTTCTTCTCACGCATCGTCATTTACGGATACCTTGGCTTACGAGGGAATGTACTGGATTACTACTTCTTTAAGCAAAGTTTTTAAAAACGGAAATGATATTTCTGCCCGAAGCAATATGTCGTATGCTGCAATGTTATCAGGAATAACACTTTCGAATGCTGGACTGGGAGCTGTTCATGGATTTGCTTCTTCTATCGGAAGTTTATTTGAAATACCCCATGGCATTTTATGCGGCTCTTTATTAGGTGAAGTCAACAAAAAGAATATAGAGAAATTGCAAAAAACGAATTTCAATAATGAGATTTTGAATAAATATTTGAAAGTCAGCAAACTTTTTTGTAGCGAAAAAAGCAAATCAGAATCATTTTATCTGAATGCTTTGAGCGATTCACTTATCAAATGGATTGATGAATTGAAGATACCTAAATTAGGCAAATATGGTATAACAACGGAACATATTGGTAAAATTATTTCTAAGACAGACAACAAGAATAACCCTGTTCACCTTAATAATGAAGAATTGGCTGAAATATTGAAAAAAAGAATATAGCTAAATCAAATTTTTGGTATAATCTTTGTCAAAAATATTCAATAACTAAAAATTAAAATCATATGCAAACAATTACACATAATTTGAAAAACAGACATACTCTTAAGTATGCATTTTTTTCACTGGTACTTTTATTAGCTGGTTGCAGAGGAGAAGAAGGTCCAATAGGACCTGAAGGTAATGCCAATGTTCAAACAGCAATCTATGATGTTCCCCCTCAGCATTGGTCTGCTAACTCTGATGGAGGTTTTACAGCTATTCTGACCGTACCTGAAATTACATCGGATATATATAATAATGGGGCAGTATTGGTTTATATGTTAAATGAAAGTGACCCGTCCAATAAATCTTTTAACATGTTGCCGTACACCTATGTTGATACAACCTCAATCACTTATATGGATTATGACGTTTATGTCGGAGAAATAGATATTCATTTGAAATGGGTGGATAACGGAATTGACGATACACAAGTTCCTGGAACAACGGAGTCTTTTAAAGTAGTCATTATTGAAGGAACACCATTATCAACGTTGAAAACACAAGTGAACATAGCTGATTACAGAGCAGTTTCAAATTATTTAAAATTAAAAGAAAGTGCCGTAATTGTTAAATAAGTTAGAGTTTTTCAATAACTATATGGATTTTGTATTTATAAAGGCGAAGTTTGTGCACTTCGCCTTTTTTATAATATAGTAGAATTGAATTATCTATTTTTTCAGAATCAAAATTATTTTTCATTCTTTATTGCTTTAGCAATAATTTCTGCCATATATTTTGCACCCTTTTCATTGGGATGTACACCATCGGGGAAATTTTCGGACTGATTACTCATTTGTGTGTATAAATCGATAACAGGTAGGTTATTAACCTTGGCTATACTTTTTATTGCAGGTATTACACCTGTTCGCACAACTGAATCGGTAATTCCCCAGACATCTTTATATACTAGTACAGGCAGGCAAATATAAATTTTCGGTCTGGCTGGAATTGTTCTGAATGTATCTATCAGTGCCTGATAATCACTAACGAAATTTTTAGCGTTCCAGTTTTGACTTTTGGTATCGTTGGTTCCCAGCTTAATAATAATTATGTCTGGATTAAAAACAAAAACATCATAAAATTCTTTACAAGTCCAATAAGGGAAATCTCCTTTTTTTGAAAGGGTTGTAGCGCTGCGTCCTAAATTCATTACAGCATAACCGGCACCAAGGATACTGTCAAGCATTACAGGATAACTGCTTTTACTTTGCCAGCGTATGCCATATCCTTCGGTAATGCTATTACCTACACAAGCAATTTTTATTTCTTTTCTTGAATTAGTGCATGAGCCGGAAATTAAAATAATAACAATCAGATAATGGATTACATACTTTTTCATATTCTGTTAGATTTTAATTTATAACAATTGAGCAAATATTTATTTTTTGATTCAACACATTAGTACCGGAATGTACATTAATTAAATATAATCCTGAAGCTATATTATTATCACCGGCATTTAATGACAATATATTTTTACCTGAAGATAAATGCTTATTAACCTCGTACACACATTTGCCCGTCAAATCATATAGTTTTATTTTCGTATCGGAAGATATTTCTGAATTTACTACAATAGTAAATTGGTCATGAGCAGGATTTGGATATACAGAGCAAAACGAAGAAGGGATATGAGTTGAGGCAACAGTTTCAATTCCGTTTTGACTAAATGGAACTATTACGCGCGACCCATTATAAAATATGGTAGTATCACATTTGATTGGAGTATAAATGCCAAACCCAAATCCTTGTCGAACCCAAACTATTTTAAATGTTTTATTATGGGGTAAGCTGTCATAGCTTCCTTTTCTGTCTCCAATTATTAGTTGTTTGGCAGTATCATTGTAATCAATAAGTATTTCAGAATATTTCCCTTTTTCGTAATTGTAATTATCATTTTCATCTTCGTATAACGTGAATTGACCATTTGCTCCGGCATAAACACGCAGTTCAATTGTATCAGGATCTTTTTCAGTTGCATATTGAATAAATGGCTCCATTGGTATTATTGAACCGGCTTTAACATATAATGGCATGATATCAATTGGTGCTGCAGCATCTATTGTCAGTCCACCTGCATATAAATCACCGGTCCAGAAATCGTACCATGTAGTAGATTTTGGAAGGTACACTTTTCGAGTTTTTATAGTGTTTCCCGAATTCACATCTGTGCTGTATAATTGTTCCGTAACCGGATTTACAAGAAATGCAGGACCAAACATATATTGATCCTGAATATTATTTATTACAGCATCATTTCTAAAATCGAAGGCAAGAGCACGCATAATGGTATAACTTTCATTTGTTACTTTCCATGCCAATGAATAAATGTAAGGCATAAGCCGGTATCGCAGGTTGTCATAGTTTAATAAAATTGCTTTTGTATTTGCATCCCAATTGTTTGAAAATAATGCTTTCTCTCCTTTTCCATGAATGCGAAAAATCGGGCAGAAGGTTCCATATTGGAACCAGCGGGTAAATAATTCCCTGTTAGCTGCTGTGCTCCAATCAGGAGCTGTCCAAACCAAACTGCGATAACCTCCAATATCAGATGTCCAGTAAGGTATTCCTGCTACACATGCATTAATTCCCTGAGGTATCTGAATTTTGAACGAACTGAATTCGCTGGTAATATCCGATGACCATAAGGTGGTTGCATTTCTTTGTTGTCCGGCAAAGGCCTGACGAATGAGAAAAAATGCTCTTTTGTTGGCTATGTCTAATCTCCAGTTTTTATATAAGCCAGTTGAATGCATTAATGAATAAGTGTTAAAATAATCAATGCCCTTACCAATTGCGAAAACGCTTTTTCTTCTTGCATCTAAATCTCCGCCATTATCAGGTTCGCATTGGTCAACCCACCAGGCATCCCAACCATACCGGGAAATAAGGCTATCATTGGCTTGTCTCCAATATATATCGCGGGCACTTGAATTATGCGCATCATAATATGTATCCAAATTATGTGTCATTACATCGGACCAGGTTATATCTGTTAATCCCCCTGAATTTTTCAATTCATTATAATTTCTTGTACCTTGTGCAAATACAGGCCATATAGAAATCATTCCATGAATATTTGCTTTATGCAATGAATCGACCATTGCTTTCGGGTTTGGATATCTTGTCGGATACATTACATGCGAACCTATAAAATTTGGTTCCCAATAATACCAGTCCTGTACAATGCAATCAACTGGCAGGTGGTTGTTCCGGTAGTTATTCTTCACCGACAATACTTCAGCCTGGCTTTGGTATCTGTCCTGTGATTGGAAAAGACCAAAAGCCCATTTTGGAAACATTGGCGCCTGGCCTGTTGCGTTACGATAAAGTGCAATTATATGATCAAAATCGGGTCCGTAGAAAAAATAATAATCTACCATAGTACTGCTTTCCGATACATATCTGTATTTGGTATTTGAAGCAATGGTGCCATAAAAATTCGAAGCTGAGTAATTGTCCCACATAAGACCGTAACCTTTGTTGGATAAGAGAACAGGAATTGCACCCGTCATATATTGAATGGCCATATCCTGGTCGCGACCTTTATAATTCATGCTTCCCTGGTCAACAGGATGACACCCTAAACCGAACAAGGCTTCATCGGAAGGAGACAGGAATTGTGTGGAACAATTATAAGTATTAATGCCTGCAATGGTAGCTGGTTTCATTGTTTTTGCAAATGAACTATCTTCAGCCAAGATTAAGCCCTCATTTAAATCAGTGTATTTTATTGAATTTGTTATACTGTCTATAATAATTTTTATTCTACCGGTTGAAATAAAATATTTTCCTGCATCTTTTATAATAGAAAATTGCGGGTTAATATTCCAATTGTTGTTTACAACTAACGATGATTTAGGTGCAAAAGCTGCAAGTGACGTATATTTAACTTCAATAATATCATCGGCACAAACTTTAATTTTCATCAATCCCGTATCCAATGTAAATGTGATTCCATCCGTATCAGTTGAATAGGTTAATACAGAAGCATCAGTTTTAATATTTAAAATTAGAAATATTGCAATTGCTACGATTGCTCTGATTATTCTTCTTTTCATAATTCTCTTATTTTGTTATTTCACTAATATAAGTGAAATTCACTTTTGGTTTCACGATTCATTAAATATTTATAGCAAGTTGCTAAATCAAAAATTAGGTTAAACGTCAAAATTTTATTTTAAAAAATTTATAAAGATTATAATATTTTTCATTGAATTTCAAATTTTTTATTCCTTATAAGTAATTCATCGAAAAGACAAGTATCCCAAAATACAGAAAGGACACTTAATTATAAACCTAAAATAAAATTCATCATATCCTGATCTTTATTGAGATGAAATTTTAGCTTTAACCGGTACTTACTTTTTAAAACAGCATTGGGAGATATGTTCATTAAGGATGCAATTTCTTTTGAACTGAGGTTCATTCTCAGGTATGCACAAAGTTTCAAATTATTCAGAGTACACTGTCCAGATTGAATTTTTTCATTCATGGAAAATTTTCCCTACCCGAATAACTTCATATTATCTTCTTGATTAATGGCCCTTTGTATTTTACAAGGTCAATTGCTTTTTAAAATCCAAAGGATCTACTGCTAAAGATTGCATGGTTGAATCAGGAAAGGCGCCAATCATAATGCCATCATTTTTTAACTCTTTCATCCAGTCTATAAATTCACCAAGTCCCATACGGGCAGAAGTATAGCCTTCCCAGTCATCAATGGCAAAAGGCGCAGTTGATTCTTTATCTGGCCATACTGCAACATAACTTTGTTCACTTGCATCTTCAAACATAGCGAATGAACTGTCAGATGCTTGCAATAACCAAATTTGTTTGTTTAGCAGAATACTATTAACTAAATATTTGTATCGCTCCTGATTTGACTTCTTATTGCTGGCATTAACATCCATAACTTTTGGTTTTGATGTATAAAATTAAGTTTACAAAGTTCGGTAATTATTCGTTAAGAATAACATCCACGTGCCCCATAAACATATTTTAATGTATATCAGGTGCAATGCTGTTGCTTCTGAATTTTTGCATTGCTCTCACTGTTATTCATTTTATAAAAGCTATATGGTTATATTTGTATAAAAATATTAAATAGAATGGAACGTAAAAACCAGAAACTATTGAATGCCTGTGAACAAGGTAATTTGCTTAAAGTAAAAAAACTTCTGAACAGATTTATTTTCAAACCTGATGTCAATTGTATGAACAAAAGTCAGGTACAACCTTTGCATTTTGCATGTGGTAAAAATGGAAATATTGAAATAGTGCAATTGTTGATCGGGAAAGGTGCCGGGATTAATATTAAAACCGATATAGGCAATACACCTCTAATCCTTGCAACAAGTTGGGATCACAATGAGACAGCTAAATTATTGATCCACAATGGTGCAGAAATAAATGTAAAAAATAATGATGGTCAAACACCTTTACTTTTTGCTTTTGGACAAAAAACAGACATTGAATTGGTCAAATTACATATTGAAAAAGGAGCTGAGATTAATGTAAAGAATAACAAAGAAAATACTCCTTTGATTCTTTCTTCAAGTTGGGATCTGCATGAAATTACAAGGTTACTTATTGAAAAAGGAGCAGAAATAAATGTAAAAAATAATGAAGGAAGAACGCCTTTAATGTTTGCTTCCGGTAAAAACGGTTCAGTTGATATAGTGAAGTTGATGATTGACAACGGCGCTGAAATAAACGCCAAAGCAAACGACGGTAATACTGCTTTACATAAAGCAGCCTACTTCGGGAGAAATGAGATTGCCGGGTTGCTGATCAATAACGGCGCCAACGTAAATGCTGCAAATTCCGAATCTGTTACACCTTTACACCAGGCGTGTTCTGAACCAGGGCCATTTGAAATGGCTGAACTGCTTGTTGAAAAAGGTGCAGATATCAATACCAAGACTAGTCTCGAAAATACACCCCTGATATTGGCTGTAAGCTGGGGTCATAAAAAGATTGTGAAACTTCTGGTAGATAAAGGGGCAGATATAAATGTAAAAAACAAAGATGGATGGACACCATTGTTGTATGCATCAGGTAAGAGTGGTTCAGTGGAAACAGCAGAATTGCTCATTAATAAAGGTGCTGAAGTAAACGTTGTGGCTCCACAGGGTTTCACACCATTAACAATAGCAACAAGCTGGGGACATAAAGATATTGTAGAATTGCTGATAAAGAATAAAACCAATGTCAACGCGGTAGATGAAAAAGGAGAATCTTCACTCAGGAAAGCAGAAGACAGAAAATTTAATGACATAATGAAGCTTCTTATTGACAATGGCGCTATAAGTTCTAAACCTGCTAAGCCCGAACCTTCGTTAAGTGAAAAGCTACAGTCAGGAATGGAATTTCTTAACAGCGACAGTTTCAGGCAGGAAATCGAAAAAGCTAAAAGGGCCAGGGATCAGGCCGGAAGAGATGAATATAAAAGGCAAGGTTCTCCGGAATATGGCGCTTCGCATGTATGCAGTATGTGTTATAAGTCTGCTTATGGTGAAGAAACCATCTTAAGATTATTGAGAGAAGCAGAGATGACGGGTGATTTTTACAAGGCTGCCAAGACAGAACAACAAAGTGCATACCGTTGCAAACAATGTGGCAAAATATTTTGCAAAGACTGCCTGGAGAAGAAAGCTCCCGGCAATTCATACGGAGGTAAGTCGTGTCCCGTTTGTAATGGTTTGTTTGAGATTGTGCACGGATAGAATTATTAATTCAGAATCCTGAATGTCGCAGCGAAGCGGAAATCCCGACCTGCTGGGGCTGGATGTTTATTCCATAATTCTATCTTCGCAAAATTTCTTTCTTAGGCATTTTTTGCAATGAATTTCAATCCAAATTTTATCAAATTGTTCTATGGTTGTATTCAACAGTGTTGGTTAACTGGTAGGGATTTCAATGACTTTTGTAGTTTTCTACATTCAACTAAGATCATGGTCACTGGTTTTTCAACCTGTCATTTAAGAGCATCACTAATAACTAAATTTTAGCAATAATTGATGCAGGTTTCATGATACAGGATGTAGTGATATCGAGCTTTTTCTTGCATCCTGTATCCTGTATCTTTTAATAAAAATTAAGTTTTTAGAAGTTCCCTTAATATTAGTTTGATTAAATTTGTATAATGAAACTTTAATTATTTTGCTTTTCAAAAAAAACTTTATGAAAAGGACAATTATTATATTATCACTTGCATTATTTTCAATAATGATTTGCTTTGGTCAAACAAGTATAGAATTTAAGAATGAAGATAACGCAGAAAGGGATAGCCTGAACTATATAAGAGCAATTGCAAAATGTACAAAAGCTATAGAAATTAAGCCTGATGATACAATTTCCTACTTCTGCAGGGGATTTGCCAAGTTAAATCTTAAAGATTACAGGGGTGCAATATCCGACTTTACTGCAATCATAAAAATTGATTCAAATAACATTCATGCCTATTACCTGAGAGGAAATACACAGATAATAATTGGTGAATATTATGAAGCAATTAACGATTATACCCGTGTCATAGAAATTAATCCAAAGTATTCTGACGCATACTACAACAGGGGAAATGCAGAAATTAATTTAGGTCAAATGAACAATGGATGCCTGGATTTAAGTAAAGCAGGAGAACTGGGCTGTACGAAAGCTTATGAGATCATAAAAAATAATTGTCAGTAATGCATTTACACTGGCCAAACGTGATCAGGGCCGTTGGTTTTTTAGGCTATTATATACAAATAATAATTCATGTGAATTAAGAGGGATTCTTAGCCACAAAGACTCTAGGTCTCAAAGATTCACAAAATATTATTTAACGTTTCTTTGAGTCTTTGTGACTTAGTGGCAATGATTTACATTTCTTAATCTTAATGCACATAATGCATAAAAAAAGCCTTATTAAGGCTTATATTTTAGTAGCGAGGGGGAGAATTGAACTCCCGACCTCATGATTATGAATCATAACCGCACCTTTCTCTTGTTTGTCGTGTCACTTCTTTTTATCTATAAATCAATCATTTAAATCGTTTTTCATCAAGACATTTTTCCCTTTTTTGTTGTTTATTTAGCCTTTTGTATGTATATTGTATGTATCAAAATTTCTCACACATACGTTTGTAACATACTAAATATAAATATATATGAGCGTAGCAACAACTTCTATAATTCATGATATTCGTATAAAAACGAAGGATAATACTTATGCTGTAAAATTAAGAGTAACCTTTGACCGGGTTCAAAAATATTTTCCTCTTGGTATACATCTTACGAAAGATGAATGGAAGAAAACACAAGACCCCAAAGCCCGTAAAAAATTCAAAGAAAACAAGCTATACTTTAATAAAATTGAAGAAAAAGCAAATAAGGTTATTAAAGACCTCGAAAGTTTTTTCTTTCCTGGCATTCGAAAAAAAATTCAATCAACAATCGACCACAAAGAAGGATTTATTCTTTTTAATTCAGGAATATATTAATAAACTTAAGGCTCAGGAAAGACTTACGACAGCAGAAAGTTATACAAGCGCACTAAAATCGTTTAAGAGCTTTGTTTCAAAATCAAAAAAGCATAAAATGCTTTTAGCTGACATTACACCTGAATGGTTGGCCAGTTATGAAAAATGGATGTGTGAGAAAGAAGCTTCAATGACTACTACAGGTATTTATCTGCGTAATCTTAGAACTATTATGAATGCTGCTATTGAAGATGGCAACTTCGACCGTAATTTTTATCCATTTGGTAAACGCAAATATCAGATACCTGCCGGAAAAAATATTAAAAAAGCACTTGATATTGCTGATATTAAAAGGATATTCGAATATGAGGCCAAAAATCAGGCCGAAGAAAAAGCAAGGGACTTATGGATATTTAGCTATTTGTGCAATGGCGCAAATGTTAAAGATATAGTTAAGCTACAATATAATAATGTAACCTCAAAACATATTACTTTCATACGCTCAAAAACAGAACGCTCTACAAAAAGCAATCAAAAACCTATTGTAATAATTAATTTACCTGAGATAAAATTATTAATTGATAAATGGGGAGTTAAGCCAGTAGCTCCAGAAACTTATGTATTTGGGATAATCGCTGAATCTGATACTCCACAAGTTCAATTGGCTAAGATTAAACAAATAACAAAAACTATTAATAAGTACATGAAGAAAATTGGGGAAAGTCTTGAATTAGAATTGAAACTTACTACATACTCAGCTCGTCACTCATTTGCTACTGTATTAAAAAGGTCTGGCGCACCGATAGAATTTATTAGTGAAAGCTTAGGGCATAAAGATTTGAGAACAACTGAAAATTACCTGGATAGCTTTGTTGATGAAGCAAAAGAGACATTTCAAAAGAAACTGCTAAATTTTTAGTATTATTACTTTTCCATTTATGGTTCATGTAATACCCTAAGAATTACTATTTTTTTATGACAACCTTGAATGACCCTAAACAAAGCATTGATAACCATTTCAACAAGGCGTATCAAAATGCGTTACAGGAAGCTGAAAGGACAAGCAGTTTATATTTATCAACTTTGCACCTCGAAAGCCTTGATGATGAAAGTAAAATTACAACCTTACGAAATGCACTGAGAACAATTCAATCAGAAATTGAATCATTCTCAAATCCTGAATATATCTACAATTATAATAATAAGGAATGGTTAATAAAAGTGTATTCAAACAGGGTAATCTTTTTTGAAACCGATGAAACTAAACAGTTGAATGAAGCTTTCAGCTATGCGTTAAAATCATCAAAATTACTTACTGCCTACAATTCTATTATCGATAAATTCCAGCCTTTCACATTTCAGGCGTTCCTGGAAGGCGACAAGAATTTATTTTTTTATCAATATAATGAACGACCCCCCCAGACAAGCTTTTCCGATTATTATAAATGCCGTAATTGGCAAAGTACAGAGTTAATAAAAGCTATTGAAGCAGAAAAAATATTCATGCTATCGCTTTTCAGAAAAGCATCACAGGGCAATGGGCAGTCTAAGAAGTTAATCAGCAATGAAAAAAAGTCTCTTAACGAATTGTTTGACAATAATTTACAATTATCTGATAATGAGTTTGTTGCAAGGTTAAGAAATATATATATATTCAATAATTCCTCATTTATAATTAAAGAACCAGCTTATTGGAAGGAATCTTTCTTTAATGTTTGTAAGGGTATTTACGATTATTCAAAGTTTACACCACAATACTTATTGGATATTCAAAAAGCCTATAAGACGAATAATTCAGGTTTTCCGGTATCAGATCCGCCAATCATTTTTTTATCCCTTATTAAATATGATGATTGGATTGATGAACTTTCAAAAGGTAATATTACACTGGATGATGATTTGAAAGACAATTGTGATGGACTGTATGTCGCCTCACACAATAGCGCAATAATTGAAGCAAAAGAAAAAATATCAGCATTTCAGGTCCGTAATAATCCGGACAACATGGAACCTGATGAATATAAACAAATATTATTAAATGAATTCCTGGTACTTCGTGCCAGGCTGAATGAATTGGATGACCCAACCTATTTTCAGTTGCTTGATAGTACCGATGATTTAGAACCCTATTTACTTCAAAAGTGTTATTTTACAGGCCGTCATGAAATTGAAATTCGAAAACTAGGAACTGCTGTCAAGCTTTATGAAGAAATAAATTTCTTTAGTTCAGAACTATCAAAACTTTTTGAGAAACAATATTTTAATAAATCTGATGGCCAGGCAAATGTATTACACTTGGAAATTCTGTCATTACTAAATTCAATGGCTGTTGATACTGTACTTTATAAACGGACGTACAATATAATTCAGGATTTTTTAAAAGATATTGCAGCAAATTATAAACCTTTCTTTTTCATAATTGCTGACGTCAAAGAACGCTTATTTGAATTATTAGATGTAACGTTTACTAAACTTATTTCGGAATTGGATAAATTACCCATTGACCGTAAAAACTATTATGTCCAGGAAAGACTTAAAGAAATAAAAGTTAACGAACTTGCCATACAAATTCATGGCTTAAAATTAGGAACCCTGACAAATCATTTTAAAGAATTGTTAGTTGTACAGTTAGAATATATTAGAGAAGCAAAGAATTATTCATTTAACCCGATAAAAGCAATATTTGAAGTTAATGAACCTGTTGTATCTTCTTTCTCTTTTAGTTACAAGCTTAACAGCATTAATCCACTCGAAAAAATTTATTTAGAACTCAATAAACATGTTGATTTCTTGGATTGTGACCGTACAACAAAAGAAGATTTTATTGCTGTTTTCAATGCAGACAATCTGGCCAAAGTCAATTCAATTATATATATCAATTGTGAAACAGCCCAATTCAGGTATATTCTCGATAAAATGAGTCCCTGGTTTACTGACCTATCTTTAGCTAAAATTGAACGCTCAAAATTATTTTATACAAAAAAGAATACTTTATTGACTGCTAATAATCTATCTCGCAGCAAAATAGACAACCCCAAACAACAGGAAACTATTGATAGTATTTTCAGCAATGCGAAATAAAAAACAGTAAGTTCTGTAAGATTCCTTACACCTTCCTTACAGCCTGAAAGTCCGTCCTTTCAGGCTTTTTTATTTTTACGGAGTAATTACAAAAATACAGGCCATGCATGGCTCATTTATTCACTTTAAAAATGTAATAAAATGAGCGAAGAATTAATTTTCCAGAAGCTTGACAGCATTGAACGAATGTTGTTAGAACAAAATCTTTTAAAGAAAGACGTTTTAAACCTCATTGAAGCGTCACTATACCTCGATTTATCACAATCACATTTGTATAAACTCACGAGTACCGGGGCTATCCCATGTTACAAACCCAACGGGAAGAAGGTCTACTTCAACCGTGCTGAGCTTGATACCTGGCTATTGAGAAACCGTCAAAACACTATTGCTGAGATTGCAGAAGAAGCCGACAGTTTAATATTAAAAACTGGGAGGAACAGGTAATGTCTGAAATTATTGAAACTTTAAACTCTCTTAAAAGCGATTTGAGTGAGATTAAGACTGCTATTTCAAAAATCAGTGATCCTGCAAAAAAATCAATTGCTGATGAATGGCTCGACAATCAGGATGCTTTAATGTTACTCCACATCAGTAAACGCAGCCTTCAACACTTACGTGATAGTGGCGCTCTGCCTCATTCCAGAATCGGGGGAAAGTTTTATTACAAAACCTCTGACATTAAGGAATTACTTGAAAAGAACTATTTCAGGTTCGGTGAAAAGAATCAGTCTAAAACTTTAAAATCCCAGTAGTCATGAGCATAACTAAAGAAAACATACTGTATAAAACACATTATGGTTTAAATATCTATGCCTATGTGTTACGCCAATTCCGCCCTGGTGAAGTAGTTCTAAAACTTTCGGGCAGGGAATGTTTGTGGATAAAGAACCCATTTACCAAGTCTGACAATCCAACTTTAAGAATCCGCTGTATTGACAACGTTTTTATGTTTGAAGATGAAGAAAACCCAAAGTATAAAGGCGACCCGTTCGACTTTGCCACTTTGTATTTCAATCTTACAGGCGATGAATTATTAAAAAAACTAGATGAATGCCTGTACCTCGATTTGGAAAAGATACGAAGCTTTTACAACAATAATAAGCAGTTGGTAAAAGCCCAGGAGATTCTATCTACCGGTTCACAGGATACCAAAAACGTCATACCTGTTTTCAGCTTTTTTAATAAGCCTGTCAGAAATACAATTCCATCCAAAACACTCAATTTATTGGATGTTTACAAACTCATCAAGGGTAATAATTACAAGTTGGTCACGGACAAATTACGTGCTATTTCAAACAAAGTCGAAGCAAGGACTTTTAAAGCAAGCAATTTCGATTATGTTACTTTTTCCGGCACTTTTAGCAAACGTGAAGATAAAGCTCTTATTAAGCATAGCGGTTTGATTACTATAGATTTTGACCATAATCCAAACATTGAACAACTAAAAGCAGATTTACTAAAGGACGATTATTTTGAAACGGAACTGCTTTTTGTGTCCCCTTCAGGCGATGGTTTAAAATGGATTATCTCAATTGATATATCTCAATTTAGCCATGCTGAATATTTTGAAGGCTTGCAGGGTTACATTTCGCAAACCTATAACCTTCAAATTGACAAGTCGGGCAGTGACATTTCACGTGCCTGTTTCTTGGGCTATGACAGTAACATTTTCATTAATCCAAAATACTTATAAGATGCAATCAAAAAAGAAATTTGACCCAAGTCAATGGAAGCCGACTGGTCAAAAATTAAATAAAGTTATAGAACCCCAACCAAATAGGAACAATCCGTTAATAGCCGATATTGAAAAAGTAATTACAGAAATTGAATCTAAACACATTGATATAACTGAGAATTACGAAACATGGCTATCTATTGGTTTTGCTTTTGATGATTGTCTAGGAGAGCAGGGAAGAGATTATTTTCACAGGGTGAGCCGTTTTTACAACGGCTACACTCCTGGTGAATGCGATAAACAATTTGATAAGTGCCGTAAATCAAATAAGTCAGGAAAAACAATTCGCACATTCTTTGATATTGCTAAGCGTGCAGGTATTAATATAAGCTCTGCAAACAAGCAAATTCACGACAATTTAACAACGCAAACACAAACTGAAACGCCCTGTTTTCCTGATTCAATTTATCAAAATTTGCCAACTTATCTTAAAGAGATTTGTAGAGTATTCAATACTGAAAGAGAAAGAGACATTGTTTTGTTGGGTTCAATAACTGCAATAAGTTGTTGTTTTCATAGAGTTTATGGAATTTACAACAATGATAAAGTGTACCCGAATCTTTATTTATTTGTTACTGCACCCGCCTCTGCCGGTAAAGGCGCTCTTAAGTATTGTAAAAACCTTATCAATCGTATTCATGAAAACCTTAAAGAACAGGGGAAACTTGTAAAAGAACAATTCCAGCGTGAAATGATTATTTATAATAACGAAAAGAACAAATGCCCTGACATGCAAAAGCCAGAAGAGCCGCCAACAAAACTTTTGTTTATTCCTGCAAATATTAGCTCTACAGGTGTATTTCAATTATTAAATGACAATGAAGGCAGAGGCATTATTTTTGAAACAGAAGGAGACACACTGGCAAACTCTTTTAAATCAGATTATGGCGACTATTCCGATGGTTTCCGAAAAGCCTATCACCACGAAACAATTAGTTATTACCGCCGGACCAATAAGGAGTATGTTGATATTTTAAAACCAAAGCTTTCAGCTGTCCTATCAGGAACGCCAAAACAAGTTTTAACGCTCATTCCTGATATCGAAAACGGTTTATTTTCTCGATTCATTTTTTACAGTTTCAACCTCGTACCAGTTTGGAATAATGTGTTTATTAAGCTGGACAATAACGGTTTTGATGATTATTTCAACAAGCTTGGCAACCAGTTTTACAAGCTTTACGAATCACTATTAGTTGGAAGTGAATTACTTTTTCAATTATCCGAATCTCAGGAAGAACAATTCAATCAATTTTTTCAATTACATCAGTCTGAATTTTTTGAAATGTTTGGCCACGATGCGGTGGCAACTATCAGGAGGCTGGGGTTAATTTCATTTCGCTTATCATTGATTTTATCAGTATTGCGAATCATGGAGACAGGGGAATATCCCAACCCCGTTATTTGTAATGATATTGATTTTAAAATCGCTCTCGATATTATTAATATACTGCTACAACACTCTAAGCAAATGCTTTTTTATATTAAATCAAATGCTAATGCAGTACCTGGCGACACAATGAAAGGAAGGTTTTTAGAAAAGTTACCCGAAGAATTTTCTCGTCAGGAAGCTGTTGAAATTGCAGCCTCTCTTGGAATACAAGAAAGAACAACCGATAAATATTTAATAACATTTATTGGTAAGTACCTGGAAAAAAGTTTAAACTATGGCAAATACAAAAAGATAATATCTAACAAAGCTTAAACTTTGCATCTTATTTTATTCGTGTAATTAATGAAGCAATTTTGAACTATTAATTTATTGGATAACAGTTAATTTTATCAACAATGTTAACAACCGTTATTTATTGCATTTGCTATATTAATAACTGTGCAAACTGTGCAATGTGTGCAAAACTATTTGTCTAACGTTATTTATATATGAGAAATATTTTTTATGTTAGGGGTTATTTATTTGATTTACTGCAATGTATTTTGAAGAAACCAAAAAACTACCGGCAATTGTTATAGGACAGCTTAAACCCTACTATTTACTTGTTGTAGAGGACTTCCCTAAAATTTCAATTGATGTTGCCCTAACGGGCACAAAGTACCTTAACTATTATATCTCAAGTAAAGGTGAAAAACAAATCCGCTTGTTAGTCGAAATAAGCGACGAACGTATTAAAATGATTGCATCGGGAGAGATGCCAATTGATACAGTTTTTAGAGAACCTGAAAAGGAGATTTTTTATTCATGCCTTTTCAAACCTGATGGCTCAATCGATTGGCTTTATTATGTTTTGCCCGAAGTAATAAAAAAAGATTGTCCCATTCCGCCAAAATTAACCACTCCTTTTAAAATAGAGGTAAAACTGGATGACATTGATTTTAAGCAATTGTCAGTACAGCGCAGACGAGTGACAATAGATATATATTTAACCGCCAATACTCTTCAGGCAAATCTAAAATATTGGGCAGTCAGAGGTTTTTTAATTCCTTTTACTGAATTGGTAAAAACCGCAATGCTTAATGCCAATACCGAATATTCACCAAGAAATATAGAACAAGGTTTAAATATAGGTTTTAGTTACATCAAGCTGTCTTCGCTTCGCTCTACACTTGAATTTGATTTTCATCCAAACCTTTTTAACAATACCCGTGAACTGGATAATTTAACTACTTTATATTTATTGTTTAATGCTGAAACAGAAGAAGAAATATTAAAATACTTCAATATTTTCATAAATAAGCGTATTATACATGAGTATCTTAAAATTCTTCGAATCATACTAAAGAATAAGGCCCGGTTTGAAACTCAAATAGCGGCTCCTAACAAGTTTTATGATAAGTCAGTATTTGATGAAGCAAGAACAGAACGCATAAGAAAAATCATATCTGAGAAAATACCATTTACTGAGTATGAGGAAGAAGTACGGGGTAAATTGGTAGGATTAGAATTAAAGAGTCCCACTAGTCCGACTTTTACTGTTTTTGGAACGCTCGATGATATGACTTATCACGGTAAAATAAGTGAGTCATTTCGAGGCAAAATTCCAGAACAAGAATTTAATTTTTCTGGACGTGAGTATATTTTTAAACTCAAAACAAAATACACACCGGAAAATGGAATAAAACAAGAAAAGTACGAGTATACCCTTCTTGAGATAGAAAATTTCTCATAATATCGTTATCTGAGGACTTTGTACGTTTGCACACTTTGCACATTTTGCACTGTAAATCACTATAGGTTAAAAATTATATTTAACTTGCTATTTGTTTTAATATATGCTAAAGAATCAGATGTTAACTAATAAATCAAACTTAAAAAAGTCACTAAATAAAGCCTATTATAAGCAAAGCATAAAGCGAAGCGAAATAGAACTATTCAAAGTAAACTTAAAGAAATTATATCATAGGCTTAACGAAAAAGAATCCGAAGAACATCTAAAGAATATAATATCAGACCTTCTTAAAGAAACTTGGTATAACACTCGATTTGAAATTAATACGAAAGACCGGATTGACCTTGCAATCTATAATGGCAAAACCTCAAAAGATTCGGTAGGTGTCATCATTGAAGTAAAAAAGCCGCTGAGTCCTGAGCGCTTAACACTCGATAGTTTAAACTGCAAAGCTTTACATGAACTTATACTTTACTATTTCGATGAACGAAACGAAAATAGTAACATTCAGGTTAAAAATCTGATAGCAACCAACGTTCACGAGTGGTTTATTTTCGATGAAAACGAGTTCGACAAAGTGTTTTATCGAAACGTGAAGCTTCAAAAGCTTTATAAATCAAAAGTCGAACAATCAAAAGACAATCCTTTTTTCTATAAAGAGGCACAAAAAATTATTGAAGGGATTGAAGATGAAATCACATTTACTTATTTCAGCCTCAATGATTATAAAAATGCGGCGTCAATCAATAATAGTAAAGATGACGCCCAATTAATTGAGCTTTATAAAATACTTTCACCCGAACATCTTTTAAAACTGCCTTTCACAAACGATAGTAACTCATTAAACAAAGAGTTTTACCACGAACTTTTACATATAATTGGTCTTGAAGAACATAAAGAAGGCAGTAAAAAACTTATAAATCGAAAACCGTCTGAGACCCAGGATGAAGGCAGTTTGTTAGAAAACATAATAAACTGTATTGTTTCTGAAGGTTGTTTGGATAATGTACCAAACCCTGAACAATACGGTGAATCTCGTGATAAGATATTGGAAAGTGTAGGGCTCGAATTATGTATCACTTGGTTAAACCGCATATTATTTTTAAAACTTCTCGAAGGTCAGCTAATCAATTACCACAAGGAAAATGACAGTTTTTCCTTTCTGAGTTCTTCGAATATCAAAAGTTTCGGCGAATTAAACGAATTGTTCTTTGATGTACTTGCGGTTAAGCCAAATGAACGTTCCAAATCGGTAAATCAAAAGTTTGGCAACATACCATATTTAAATAGCTCATTGTTCGAACGCAGCGAACTTGAAAACAATACAATCCGCATAAATTCGTTAAAAGACAGGCTCGAAATGCCTGTGTATAAACACACCGTAATCAAAGACAAAGGCGGTAATCGTATATCTGGTAATAAATCAACCCTTCATTATCTATTCGATTTTCTCGATGCTTACGATTTTGCATCCGAAAGCACCGCAAAGATTCAAGAACAAAATAAATCCATTATCAATGCCTCAGTGTTGGGACTGATATTTGAGAAAATCAATGGCTATAAAGACGGTTCATTCTTTACTCCAGGCTTTATTACCATGTATATGTGCCGTGAAACTATCCGCAGGGCAGTAATCCAAAAATTTAATATGTATTACGGATGGGGAGTAAGTGAATTCAGCGATTTAAAAGATAAAATTGAATACAAAGACAAAAAGCAACGACAGGAAGCCAACGTTATCGTAAACTCATTAACAATATGTGACCCGGCCGTTGGTTCAGGTCATTTTCTGGTATCAGCATTAAATGAAATTATTGCCATAAAAAGCGAACTTGGTATTTTACAATACAGGGACGGTAATCGCTTACAAGGTTACAGAATTACAATTGAAAACGACGAGCTAATAATAATTGATGAAGAAAACGACCATATTTTCGCCTACACCCTGAACCAAAATCACAAACCTATTATAGAGTTACAAAAATTACAGGAAACACTTTTTCACGAAAAAGAGACAATAATTGAAAACTGCATGTTTGGGGTTGATATAAACCCAAAATCAATTATGATATGCCGCCTTCGTCTCTGGATTGAGTTACTTAAAAATGCGTATTATACAGAACAAAGCAAATATGCTGAGCTTGAAACCCTTCCAAATATTGATATTAATATTAAATGTGGCAACTCACTCATAAGTAGGACACCTGTTGATTCCAAACTTGAACACTACTCTAAATCAATACAGGATAAAATTTTGCTTTACAAACAATGGGTGAAAGATTATAAAAACACGACCGATAAAAGCGAAAAGAAAGGAATAAGTAAATTGATTGATGGGGTTCGTGAATCGTTCGAAAGTTGGTTACCAAATCCCAACAGAAAAATAAAGGAAAGTTTAGATAAGCTCACAAACGAATTCATAAGTAAATATAATCTGGATAAAGCGGGTCAATTATTTAGTCAGGAACTTACCCCTGCTCAAATAAAAGACCGGGAAAACCTGCAAAAAGATATAGACAAACTTAATGTTGATATTGAAGCAAATAGTAAAAATCCAATATTTCAAAACTCCTTCGAATGGCGCTTCGAATTTCCTGAAGTATTAGACGAAAACGGTGATTTCGTTGGGTTCGACGTTGTAATTGGGAATCCTCCATATATTCCGTTAGAAGAAATTACAAATACTCATAAAGCATATTATAAAGCTAAATATACTCAAATAGAAAGAAAATATGACACTTCGGTTTTATTCATTATTGAAGGTCTAAATATTTCGAATAACAAAGGGGTCTTAGCTTATATTGCCCCTATTACGTGGCAGACAGGAGAAAATTATCAACGCTTGCGTAAATACTTGTTTGAGAATAAAGGTCTTTTTAAGATTGTTAATCTTCCATTTAATATTTTTGAGGATGCTTATGTTGAAACAGCAATATACTTGTTGGATAATAAAAAACTGGATGGTTATCATATTTACAATTTTGATAAAAAAGATTCAGGAGAGCAACTATCAAATATGAATTTTTCCTACATACCTAATGATTTAATCGATAAAAATTCTTTTAAAATTATTCTTGATTCTGAAGTAAATAAATTTTTACAAAAATTTAAAGGTGTGAATTTTACACAATTAGGTTTAATAACTAAATCAACTCAAGGTTTATCAGGCAGTGCATTTATTCCATCTGATGTTAATAATGAAAATATATACCCTTTCCTTAATAAAGGAAATGTATATAACTATCAACTTATTGTAGAAGAATCCTACAATACCGATTTAACCAATCATCAGTCATTAATGCAATTTTATCAAGCTGAACCTAAAATACTAATTAGAAGAATCATTAATAGACAGGATAGGCTTTCCATAGGTTATACTGAAAATAGAATGGTATTCAAAAAGGATATAAACCCATTTATTCCTATTGTTTCTGAATATTCTGCAAAATATTTGTTAGGTTTATTAGCAAGTCGATTAATTTCTTTCATATATCTCAAAATATCTACAATTGCGTCAAAAGACGATTTTAGGCAAACGACACTTACAGAATTAAGAAATATACCTATTCCAAAGTTGTCAAAACCTGACCAAGAACCCATTGTAAATATTGTTGATAAAATTCTTTCTTTAAAACAATCTAATCCACAAGCTGACACGAGTGAATTAGAAAATAAAGTTGACCAATTAGTGTACAAGCTATATGGTTTGACAAAGGAGGAGATTGCGGTTATTGAAAATTCTGAAAAAAATAACAAACCAGCCTAAAATGTACGAAAAAGACTATAAAGTACTGAATGATTTTCTAATACGTTGGCCAAAAGAAAAACTTGATTCGTTAACCTTAGCTGCCTATGCTTTAGGTGCTAAAAATTATAAAGAAACTTTTAGCTATTGGGTTGAAGAAGTAACCCATAATTTAGGCGATATTGGAGGGATAGGAGGTGGAGGTAGTTTTAAACATGGTATTTATTACATGTCCAATAAAAAGAAATACACAGGTAACAAGACAGATGATAGTACATATGCCTGGTGGGTAAAATATGGTAATAATGCAAATGAAGCTTTTCAAAAGATTAAATCAATATTACTTTCTGTAGTTAATTACTCAATTGCTAATAATTGGGAACAAATAGATAAAATAGACTTTTATAGTCCGATAAAATGGAAATGGGCATTTCTATATTCAAATAATAATCTTTTCCCTGTTTACAAAAAAGAAGCATTGGAAATTGCGGCCCGGCATCTCGATTATCAGGGCGATGATTATTCTTACCCTACTTTATACCGATATCTTATTTCTCAGAAAGAGGAAAATGAAGATAACTTCTCTTTAAGTGAAAGGGTTTGGAACCTATATTTAAGTAACAAACCCTGTAATTATTATATTTTAGGCTCTAAATATGGCGAAAACGCTACAGAAGATGTATTTCCTCAAATGCTTGAACAAAATGTAATAAGTACAGGTTTTGCTTATGGTATTGACCTTTCTGATTATGTAGGTAAACCACAAAATGAAATAGTAAAATATTTAGAAGAAAAAGGTGAAGAGTCTAAATCATATAGCTGTTTAAAACTATTTCTAAATATAAAGCCTGGCGATAAAGTTGCAGTTAAAGCTGATGGTAACCCTAAAGGAAGCAACCCCTTTCTATCTATTGTTGGAATTGCTGAGGCTATTGAAAATGAGGAAGACTATTATTCTTGCGAACCAGATGAATTAGGTCATACTATTACAGTAAAGTGGCTAAAAGCTCCTGTTTATAAAGAGTTTGATATTGGCGGTTATGGTCGTACAATTCATAAATTATCAGACCCAACTATAATAGATAGAATATTTAATTCTGAATATGATATTGTTAAATCTCAGGCTACATTGGATAAAACATTAGTTAATATGGGAAAACAATCCTTAAACACGATTCTATATGGACCTCCCGGTACTGGCAAAACATACAAGTCAATATCAATGGCTGTTTCTATTGCAAATCCTGACTTTTTAGTTTCGAATAAAATCGAATTAAACGCCAACAGTTATTCCGACGAGCATTACAAACTAATATTAGAAGAGTTCGACAATTTAAGGGATGAGGGTCGTATTGAATTAATTACGTTTCATCAAAACTATAGCTACGAAGATTTTATACAAGGCATTAAACCCGATGTAACTAAAAGCCAACTAAACTTTAATAAAGTTGATGGCATTTTCAAGAAAACAGTTGTTAATGCGCTTTTTGAGCAATTTAAGGAAAGCAATATTCCTAAAGTTTCAAAGGAACAAAACGAAATTAGCTTTGATTCATTATATGATAGTATGATTAATACTTGGCAAGCAGAAAATGAAAAGATATTTGATACTAAAAAGAAATTCAAGGTTGTACTCAAATCTATCAATGACAGGTCAAACTTGCAACTTTCTCATAAAATATTAACTCATATAGATAAGGAAACTAATAAGTGGGTATATGGCGATTCTAGGGTGTATAATGTTTCACGTGTTCGGGTTAAAAAACTTTATGAAAACATTAAAACCAAAGAAAATTTTGATAAAATAACAAACATTGATAAGTCAATTAGGTCCATAATAGGAGGTTGCAATACAACAATGTATTGGGTTGTACTCAAAGAATTATTTGCAATTAAAGAATCTTGGGTTAGTAATGAAAATGCAGAAATTGAAAATGAAAAATTCGACTCTCTAAGCTATGACGATAAAGTAATTGAGGTTAACAACTATATTACAGACGGAGAAGCGCCAAAAGAAAGCTTCCCTTTTGTTTTTGTAATTGACGAAATCAATAGAGCCAATATCTCTCGTGTTTTCGGTGATTTAATTACACTCATTGAAACCGATAAACGTTGGGGCAATAAACATCAGCTTGTCGTTAAACTTCCATCCGGTGATTTATTTACTGTTCCTAATAATCTATACATAATTGGAACAATGAACACAGCAGATAAATCCATCGCTTTACTCGATATTGCTTTACGCAGACGCTTTTCATTCTTGCCACTATATCCTGATTATTCTTTAATGGGCGAATTTGAGAAAATCATTAAACCCTTAAACGAAAAGCTTTATGAACTAAAGAAAAGTCCTGACTTTATGATTGGACATTCGTTTTTTATCGGTAAAAATTTCAGTGATTTAGAAGTTGCCAGCATCTTTAATGATAGTATTATTCCTTTATTGTTCGAATATCTGCCCCACTATAGGGCAAACGATTTAAAAGGCATGTTGGCAACAATCGGCATTTCTATTGATGAACCAAATATTGAAAATAATTATCAGTTAAAATGCCTGGGGATAGCAAAATAGAATTATTTGAATTTGGTGAAGAACAGCACTTTAATGGTAATGTTATTGGTCTGAAAAATTACCTATCCGAAGTATGGGCAAATAGAAATCGTTTTTATTCATATAACGACGAACCCGAAGATGAAAACTTAACACAAAACCGAAAACAAGGTTTCTTACATTTTGATGGATTTGAAATTTCTGCTAAAAATTATGTTGGCTTTATTTTCTATGAAGGGCAACGTATAACAATTCTGCCAAAAATATTTAAAGACATTCCTTATACAAATCGAAATTCTTTTCATTACCATCTTCTTTATTGGCTTTCATATTGTTCAAGAGTTCGTTTTCCTTTTGCCGAAGTAAAGCTCGACAATATTGATTTTGACGATTTACTCGAAGTTTTTGTATTCATTTTTGCTGGCTATACCAATGAGTTACTTTTACGTCAAATATATTATTGTTATGAAGAAGTAACCGAAAACGTAAGTGCTTTTAGAGGTCGTTTGTCAATAAACAATCATATTAATACCAATGTAATAACAGGTAATTGGCAGAACTTCTATTGCACCTACGAACCTTTCGAGTTAAACAATACTTTCAATCAGATTATTAAATACACATGTAGAAAGTTACTATCTATCACAAGTAACAATATCAATATTGAGAAATTAGAACAATCGCTATTTATTTTAAATGATGTTGACGACAAGTATTGTCTTTATTCCGACTGCGATAAAGTTAAGCTCAACTATTTACAATCCGATTGGAAATATGTACTTGATATGTGCAAAATGTTTCTATCAGGTCAGTCCATAGGAAATAATTCCCAGGATAATAATAACTTTTGTTTTCTCGTCCCAATGGAATATGTGTTTGAAGACTTCATTTTTGGTTTTATCAATAGTCATTTACCAAAAGCCGAAGCAAAATATCATTCACATGGCACATACTTAACTGACCAACGTATATTTCAGATTGAACCTGATATACTTTGTAAATGCCCTGAACTAATAATAGATACAAAATATAAAATCCGACAAGACTCTGGCGATGGCAAGCAAGGCGTTTCTCAAAACGATTTGTATCAAATGCTAGCCTATGCCATAAGAAAAAATATAAATGATGTATATCTGTTTTATCCATCAAATAAACCTATACCAAGAAAGCGAACAAAACCAGATTATTCAATTAGTAGTCCGCTTTTTATAAATAACGATAAGGTAAATATATCATTATTTGATATTTGTATTTATTCCCAAAAACCCAGAGAGCTTGAAGAAAATCTTAAATCCGAATTAACTTCAATTTTAACCTTATGAACGATTCAATAAATACACAATCTGATATGGGTAAAGGCGAAATACTCATTTATCAGAATAACGAAGGCGATATAAAACTCGATGTTCGCCTCGAAGAAGAAACCGTTTGGCTTACACAAGACCAAATGGCTGTACTTTTTGGAAAATCAAAGTCAACAATAAATGAACATATTAAAAATATCTTTAGTGAGGGAGAGCTTGAAGAATCACTGTCTCTAAAGAAATTCGGAATTTCCGAATTTCAGCAGAAGTCCCCTAATTACTACAATCTCGATGTTATTATTTCAGTAGGCTATCGTGTAAAATCGCAGCAGGGTACACAATTCCGTATTTGGGCAACCCAAAGGCTTAAAGAATATATTGTAAAGGGCTTTGCGTTGAATGACGAGCGTTTCAAGTCAGGTAATTCAATGAACTATTTTTCTGAACTGCAAGAACGCATCAGGGAGATACGAATTTCCGAACGTTTCTTTTACCAAAAAATCAAAGACATATACAAAACAAGCATTGATTACGATGCAAACGACGAAAAGACCATCTTGTTCTTTAAAGTGGTACAAAACAAATTACTTTGGGCAATTAGCCAGCAAACAGCAGCCGAATTGATATACCGCCGGGTAGATGCAACATTACCTTTGCTTGGAATGCAATCTTACGACAAAAAGAATGCTATAAGCATTAAAAAAACTGATGTAAGTATTGCCAAAAACTATCTGAACGAAGACGAAATAAAACTCTTAGGTCTATTGGTAGAACAATATCTTGCTTTTGCCGAAACAATGGCACAACAGCAAACTCCAATGTATATGAAAAATTGGATTGAACAACTCGATTCCATTCTCCAATTAAACGGCAGGGAATTACTTGCACATGCTGGCAAAATAAGCCACCAAATGGCTTTAGATAAATCCGGAACAGAATACGAAAAATTTAAGGAAGAACAAAAGAAACTCTCAAAAGAAGCCAGTTTAAAGGAGATTGAAGAGGATATAAAAAAAATCAAAAAGTAATTACTTTCTTCTTTTTTTCTCCAAAAAGGCAAGGTGTTCCATTACCTGTTCATCCATTGCTTTAAAATGTTTCCCGGTTCGGGTAATCCAGTCGTCAAGTTCCTTTCTCGAAAAAAAGAGCCTTTTACCGAATTTGTGATAAGGAACATCACTATGAGAGGTGTATTTATACATCTGACTTTTGCTCACCCCAAGATATTCGGCAGCTTCAATTAAGTTACAGCGGTCACGCTGCATAAGTGGAGCTTTCTGTTTCTGAAAAGCTTCAAGAGCTTCATAAACACTTTCCTTGATAATAGTTTTGAACTCATCTTGTTCAACAATATAGACCATTTTCATAAGCTTTTGATTTTAAGTTGATTATTGTATTTTGAAACTCAAATTTAAGTCACAAATAAAATATTTTTCGCTTACAAATTCCCCAAATATTAATTCCTCCAATTAAAGAAAAAAAGTTAAAGACACTATTCATTCAAGATATTCATAAAATATTGTTTAATAATTGAATACTGCCATAAAGAAAACTTTTCTCATTCCTTTCGTAAAATTACGATGAACGTTTCGTATATTTGCGAACAACAATAAAGTTTTATCCTGTAATAATGGAAAACATTTTTACAAATAAAGAAAACCGCAAAATCCTTATACCTCTGCTATTATTGCCTGTATGGTATCTCATTTACCATTTCCTGCAACCAATAACCGATTGGCTTATTTACGATGTATCGGGCATGGCTAAAGGCGCACGATTAACCGAAGCTATTCGCTTCTTCGTGTTTGAGTTTCCGAAAGTCCTAATGTTATTAGCTTTAATCATTTTCTTTGTAGGTATTGTACGTTCCTACTTTTCACCTGAACGCACCCGCAAAATTCTTGAAGGTAAATCACAATTCACAGGCAATATATTGGCAAGCTTTTTAGGTATTGTTACCCCATTTTGCTCATGTTCAGCTATTCCTTTATTCTTAGGCTTTGTCGAATCAGGCGTTCCGTTGGGCGTTACTTTCTCATTCCTTATTGCAGCACCTATGATTAATGAGGTTGCTGTAATCCTTTTATTTGGTATGTTTGGATGGAAAACGGCTTTAATATATGTTGTTACAGGTTTAATAATTGCAATTACAGCCGGATGGGTAATAGGTCGCTTAAAACTTGAAAAATGGGTTGAAGATTGGGTTTATAAAACACAGCTTGGAGCAAACACACTTCAGGAAGAAAAGTTAACTTTTGCCGACCGCATAAAGTTTGGATACATCGCAGTAAAGGATATTGTCAGCAAAGTATGGATCTACGTTGCAATAGGCATATTGGTTGGCGCTGGCGCTCATGGTTATGTGCCCGAAACCTTTATGGCTTCGCTCATGGGTAAATCCGCTTGGTATTCCGTGCCTTTATCGGTATTAATCGGTGTACCCCTGTATTCCAATGCTGCCGGGATTATTCCCATCGTTTCTGTTTTAATTGAAAAAGGTGCATCGCTTGGAACAGCGTTAGCCTTTATGATGTCAGTCATTGGCCTGTCATTGCCCGAAATGATTATCCTGCGTAAAGTTCTTAAACTGCCTCTTATTTTTACCTTCATTGGCATTGTTGCCACAGGTATAATGATAGTAGGCTTTCTATTCAATATAATTTTCTAATAGTCAATAACAATAATAAATTAAATAGCTATGTCACATCCAGTAAGTACTGATTACAAAGACGATGAAATTGCACTTGCCCGTTTTGCTAAAGCATTGGGGCATCCTGCACGTATCGCCATCATGAAACACCTTGCTTCGATGACTGATTGTTGCTTTACAGATATTCTTAATGAATTACCTATTGCACAGGCAACAGTTTCTCAGCATTTAAAAGAACTCAAAGATTCTGGCCTCATTCAGGGCAACGTCGAACCGCCTAAGGTAAAATACTGTGTAAACAAAGAAAATTGGAAAAAAGCGAAGGAATTATTTTATGCATTCCTGGGCAATCCAAAAACCGAAGCTAAAAAGGCAGAATGTTGTTAAACCAATAAATACAAAATAATCATGATAATAAAAGTATTAGGTACAGGTTGTTCTAATTGTAAAAACCTTGAAAAAGCCACACAAATAGCCGTTTCTGAAATGGGTATTGATGCCCAGATAATAAAAGAGGAAGATATTCAAAAAGTTATGGCTTATGGAATCATGCGTACACCTGCATTGGTTATTGATGAAAAAGTGGCTATATATGGCCGTGTCCCTTCAATAAAGGAACTGAAAGAAATTATTAACAAAAACGTTTCCAAATAAATCAGTATTCAATAATTATTAACTTTTAAACTAATATAAGTATGAAAAACCTATTAATAGCAATTGCTTTCCTTTTCGCAGGCTGCAATAGTTTTAGCCAGCAAAATAATACCAATGCATCAGTATCGAAAAACGCTAAAATTCTTGTGTATTTCTTTCATGGCACACATCGTTGCACAGGTTGTATCAATGCCGAAAAAGGCACAGTAAATGCGCTAAATGCTTTATATAAGGCACAGCTCGACAATGGTACAATTAAGTTTGAATCGCTTAATGTTGAAGAATCCAAAAACAAAGCATTGGCTGAAAAGTACGAAGCTGCATGGAACAAACTGATATTTGTTAAAAACGACAAATCTGCTCAATTAGTTGATTTGACAGAAAAAGCATTTGCCTACGGTATAGACAATCCGGAGGAAATGAATAAACTAGTTAAGTCCACGGTTGATAATATGCTGAAATAGACATTATGGAATATTTGCAGCACTTACTCGAAAGCAGCACCGCTCCATTTTGGACAGCTATAATTCTTGGACTTATGACTGCCATTAGCCCATGTCCATTAGCTACCAACATTACAGCAATTGGTTTCATTAGTAAGGATATTGAAAACAAACGGAAGATTTTTATAAATGGCCTGTTGTACACATTGGGCAGGGCTGTAAGTTATACATCGCTTGGTATTGCTTTATATTTCGGCGCAAGTAAATTTCATGTTGCAAGATTCTTTCAAATCTATGGTGAAAGAATTTTAGGACCACTTTTAATAATCATTGGTATTTTAATGCTCGATATTATTAAAATCAAATTTCCTGCATTTAGTAAGTTGTCCGATAAATTTTCCAGCAATGCTAAGAAAGGTAGTGGTTGGGGTGTTCTTATGTTGGGTATCATTTTTGCCCTTGCATTTTGTCCGTATAGCGGTGTATTGTATTTCGGAATGTTAATACCCATGTCAATTACCAGCCCATCGGGTTTATACCTGCTATTTATATTTGCCATTGCAACCGGCTTACCTGTTATCATTATATCATGGTTATTGGCTTACAGCGTATCGAGTATTGGAGGCTTTTATAATAAATTAAAAATATTCGAAAAGTGGTTCAGGATTATTATTGCAGTGCTGTTTATATTGTAGGTCTGTATTATTGCTATATTATTTATATCAAATAATATAACATTTTCAAATTTTCAAATTATCTCATTTTCAAAATTTAATATTATGGAAACTAAAAAATCATCTTGTAATTGTTCCTCAGGTGGCGAAATGTTGGTAATGGCTTGTTCCGGTGCATCCGATATTGGTTGCTTATCCGATAAGGTGGCTCGTAAATTACGTGACAATGGTGTTCGCTCCATGAAATGCCTTGCTATGGTGGCAGCCGATAACCAGCCGCTTATCGAATCGCTTAAAACTGCCAATGTTCTAATCATTGATGGTTGCTCAGTCGATTGTGGTAAAAAAATTATGGATAAAGCAGGTTTAACCAACTATGCTTATCTAAGGCTTACTGACCACGGTTTTCAAAAAGGGCAATCCCCTGTGAATGATGAAAACATCAATGCTGTATACGAAATTGCAGGGACTTATTGTTAGTCCCTGTTTTGAAAATTTAACATTAATTTAATACCAATAAGTCTTTTTTTATCAAACTATGTCGTAATTTTACGTCATACAACATAATACGTAAGAATATGAAAACAAGAGTTGTGCATCTCAAAGAAATCCTGCAAGAAAACAAGGACGATTTATTTTACTTATTAATTGTAGGTGTACCTTCCGGTATCTTATCAATATGGCTTAGCCAGTTTATGGATTATTCGCACTTGTACTAAAACGCTAAAAATATAGAGTATGATTAAAACAGAAGCATTTAGCATCGAACTTCAGGAACTGGCAAAGTTTGCCAAAGCCATTTCGCACCCTGCACGCTTGCAATACTTAAATATTTGGCTGAAACGAAAACTTGTATATCTGGTGATATATCGGACTATTTACCATTAAGCCGCAGTACTGTATCCCAACACCTGAACGATTTAAAGGAATTGGGCTTGATTCATGGCGAAATTGACGGGTTAAAGGTCAATTATTGCCTTTGCAATTCAAATATTTTGAAATACAAAGCAATGTTTGACGAGTTTTTTAAGGATATGAGCTCTATTGACCATAATTGTGAAACCGATTGTAAATAATAGTTTGCTATGGAAAAGATAAAGGTATTGTTCGTTTGTGTGCATAATTCAGCACGTAGCCAAATGGCAGAAGCTTTTTTAAACCAATTGGCAGGTGATAAATTTTTTGCTGAAAGTGCTGGATTTGAGCCTGGAAAACTTAATCCAATCGTTGTTGAAGCAATGAAAGAAGTAAATATTGATATTTCAAAGAATGAGCACAAAAAGCGTATTTGATTTCTTTAAAGAAGGCCGTCTTATACCATTTTGTAATTGCTGTTTGCGATGGTGCCAGTGCAGAGCGTTGTCCAATATTTCCCGGATTAACAAAAAGGTTGGGCTGGTCATTTGAAGACCCGTCTTCATTTACCGGAACACATGATGAGAAACTCGCCAAAACAAGATTGGTTAGGGATAAAATAAAAGCAGAAGTAGAAGAATTTATTAAAAGCACACAACCAGTATAATTTTTAAAAACAATTTATTCAAAAGACAATGAAAGTATTGATTTTATGTACAGGCAATAGTTGCCGCAGTCAAATGGCCCACGGCTTTTTACAATCATTCGACAAGAACATTGAAGTTCATTCGGCAGGCACAGTACCAGCAAAGCAGATAAATCAAAAAGCAGTTAAAGTAATGGCCGAGATCAGGTATTGACATTAGTTCACACTACCCAAAAATGGTTGATAAGTATATTAATGACGAATGGGATTATGTAATAACAGTTTGTGACGATGCCAACGAAACTTGCCCTGTCTTTATTGGTAAAGTAAAACATCGCTTGCATATTGGTTTTGAAGACCCATCCCATGCTAAAGGAACAGATGAATTTATCTGGAGTGAGTTTCACAGGGTCAGGGACGAAATTAAAGAAGGATTTTACAAATTCTATATCGAAAACATTAAAAACAAGTAATATGCCATCTAAAAAACATTTAAAATTTCTCGACCGCTACCTGACAGTATGGATATTCCTTGCAATGTTTATAGGAGTCTTTGCAGGTTGGTTAAATCCTAATGTAGCTAAATTCTGGAATAGTTTTTCTTCAGGCACAACCAATATACCCATTGCCATAGGTTTAATAGTAATGATGTTCCCGCCATTGGCTAAAGTAAAATATGAAGAATTGGGCGATGTCTTTAAAAACACAAAAATACTTGGTCTTTCATTAGTTCAAAATTGGATTATAGGCCCTGTATTGATGTTCTTACTGGCAATTGTATTCCTTCAATTCAATATCGACTATATGTACGGGGTAATCCTTATTGGCCTTGCCCGATGTATAGCAATGGTAATTGTTTGGAACGACCTTGCTAAAGGCGACACAGAATATGCAGCCGGATTGGTAGCCTTTAACTCTATATTCCAGGTATTGCTTTTCTCAGTATATGCTTATGTTTTTATAGCTATTTTACCAGGTTGGTTCGGATTACCTGTAAACGATAGTGTAGCACAAATAACCATCGGACAAATTGCTAAAAGTGTATTTATTTATCTTGGTATTCCTTTTATTTCAGGTTTTCTAACACGTTTTTTATTTATCAGGATTAAAAGTAAACAATGGTACGAAACTAAATTTGTACCTAAAATAAGCCCTTTAACTTTAATTGCTTTATTATTTACCATTGTGGTAATGTTTTCCCTCAAAGGAGAATATATAGTAAAAATCCCGATGGATGTTGTCAGAATAGCCATTCCCTTAACTATCTACTTTGCAGTGATGTTTGTACTATCATTTTTCATAAGTAAAAAAGTTGGGGCAACATATGAACAAGCAACCACCTTATCATTTACAGCAGCCAGTAACAACTTTGAATTAGCTATTGCCGTAGCAATAGCAATATTCGGAATAAATTCAGGAGAAGCATTTGCCGCAGTAATTGGGCCATTAGTAGAAGTTCCCTTAATGATAGCTTTAGTAAACGTGGCTTTCTTCTTTAAAAAGAAATATTTCATCACCCAGACTTAAAGAATCAAAAAATACCCAATTAGATATTTAAGCGATTTTCTGTAATTAAGTATTATGGAGAATCGCAGTTGTTTATATATTTGTAAACTATTAAATAGTTAAACAACTAAACATCTAATATATGAAGGATAAAACTTTATATAGTCTACATGCTAACATATGTAAGGCTTTAGCAAATCCAATACGGATAGAAATAATTGATGTGTTGAACAATAAAGAAATGAGTTTTAGTGAACTACAGGAAGAAACAGGGGTTCTAAAATCAAATCTTTCGCAGCATTTATCGCTAATGGTTTCTAATGGAATCTTATTACAACGTAAAGAAGGTCTAAACGCATATTTCAAACTTGCCACTCTAAAAATAGGCACAGCTTGCCGATTAATGCGGGAAGTATTAGTAGAGAACCTTAACAAACAACATGAACTAATAAAAAACTTTTAAACAACTACAATTATGAAAAAAATCGTTTTTTTATTCTCTATGTTAATGTTCACTGCATTAACCGGATTCTCTCAAAACTTGTCCATTTGTGGCGACATTGCACCTGTAAAATCAGTTTTAAAGATTGGCATAAAATCCCTGCGTTCTTGACGCAGGGCTGAATTGCCATCGTGCGAAGCACGATAAAATTGTATCTTTGCTAAATGGTAAAGATAACAGAAGATCAGTGGTATTGGCATCATAATGTGTCAGAATGTTATTATCATATTCAATTGACGATAAAATATTGCAGAAAAGTGTTTCAAGGAGGAATAGAAAAAAAGATAATAGAAATAATGTTTGGATTCAGGGAGAGGTATTACATCGATGTTCATACAATTGGTTTTGATAAGAACCATGTTCATTTTTTATGTAGGTTTTTACCAAAATATTCAGGAGGACAAGTAATAAGATTGATAAAAAGTATAACATCACGAATAATATTTCAATCAATTCCAGAGATCAAAAGAGAATTATGGGGAGGAGAATTTTGGTCAGATGGATATTATATTGGAACAGTGAGTGGGAGAGGAGATAGAAAAATAATAGAAAAGTATATAAAAAATCAGGGCAGAGAAGAAGATGCTAAGCAATTGAAGTTGTTTGATATTTAAGACGCCCTGCGCTCTTGGCGCAGGGTAGTTCACAACCGACAATTGGCATTGTCCTTTATTCAAATGATGCTGAAACTGTTTGGAATGCGCTTAGGTTGGCTAATTATTCTTTAAATAAAGGGGATACTGTTGCTATATTTCTTCTTGGTAAGGGTGTTGAAGCTCTTTCTATAGAGAGTAAAGAATTTGATATTAAAACCCAAACTGAAAATTTTACTTCAAAAGGAGGGCAAATATTGGCTTGTGGCACATGCTTGAAAATGAGAAAAAATGATAATATTAAAGCATGTACAGTGTCAACATTGGAAGATTTATACACCATCATCAATCAAAGCAAAAAAGTTCTAACATTCTGATATTCGCAAATGAAAGTAAGAGATAGCGGTATGCCTTCAGAAACAATGTGGTCATCATTTTTCGAGGTAGATACAATATTAAACACTATGCAGGTGAATCAATCTGTCAACAATTTATTAGAAGTTGGTTGTGGTTACGGTACATTCACTATTACTGCCGCAAAAAAGATAAAAGGCAAACTGTTAGCTTTCGATATAGAGCAGGAAATGATTGATTATACCAAAAATAAAGCAATTCATGAAGGCATAACAAATATTGATTTTTTTAACCGTGATATAATAGCCAATGGGTCTGGTTTAGCGAAAGAATCTGTAGATTATGTAATGTTGTTTAATATCCTTCACCACGACCAACCTATGGAGCTAATAAATGAAGCACACAGGATTTTAAAGAAAGATGGTAAAGTTGGAATCATTCATTGGCGTAGCGATATTGACACACCCAGAGGACCCGATGTGTCCACTAGGCCAAAACCTAATCAATGCTTTGAATGGGCAAAAGAGGCAGGATTTAAAATACTGCAACAACCGCAAATACTCGAACCATATCATTTTGGTTTAATTATTCAGAAACCATAATATCTACCAATATGAAAATCGGAATTATTATTGAGACAAAAGAGTATGAGAAAGCATGGAATGCTTTTCGCTTTGCTGTTACCGCTAAAAAACAAGGGCATGAAACAAAAGTATTCTTAATGGGAGAAGCCGTCGAATGCGAAGGTTTAATTCATGAAAAATACAATGTGGATGAACAACTCAGAAATTATGTAAATGCAGGTGGTGAAATACTTGCATGTGGAACGTGTATCAAATCACGTCATTTAGAAAACTCTTTGGAAGTATGCCCAATCTCTACAATGGTCGATTGTGTAAATGTTGTTGTTTGGGCTGATAAAATGGTCACTTTCTAATTATTTCAACAGTTGATTTATCCCACCGCACAAATCAGGTTATATGGTGTTCCTCTTCCTCCATCGGCAAGCCATGCGCCAGCCCGTTGCAGTATTTGCCTATAATCATATTTAATTTTTAAGGTATAGGCAAAAATTGCAACGCCTTTCAGGTTGCTATCGCAAGGCTGTCACAAGTCTTGCAGCTCAGTCGTCATCGTCACCGCAGCCTACTCTGTCCTTTTTAAAGCTTCACTCATTTCGGTTTCATTACATTTCAGGGCTTCGCTGCACTCAGCACCTTTCATTTCATTGCGCCTCCATTCGTTTCAGCCTTAAAAAGTCCACCGGCTGCAATAATTGGCTCGCCTGCGAATCGCCCCCGGCTGCGTGGCTGTCATGCCTTTTGCATCAAAAGACATAAAGCAAAAGCCCCGCCAGCCCCTTGCTGCAAGCAGTAGCCATCCATTGCCCTGATCGGGCTTAAAGTCTGCCACCGGTGGCTCAACTCGCAACGGCTCGACAGCACACCGGCTGCAAGCTGACACACAATCCAACCCATTGCAGCCGCTCTCCTGACGCTTGCTCAAGGCTGTATAACCTGCTTTTTCGACCCACAAAACAAATACAGAAGACTTGTAAACACAGAAAAAATCACTGATATAACAAATACACCAAAACATAATAGCAAAGTTACAGGTATGTTTGCCAAAGCTGACAAGGGTACGCTTCGCCATCCTCAAAAAATCTTCCTTTTTCTTTTGCCCAAAACCAAAGAGGTCAAAACAAAAAGAGTATTTTTTGGTCTGCCCTTGCATCTTTCGCCCCCAGCCTGTGACCGCAAGGGCATTATGTTTCGCTGTATTTTACGTCGTAGGTTGGTCGGCTGGTGGCTGATTGCTTACATTCATAGTACGGTTCGTTTTCACTTTTCATTTATAGGTGGTACGGTTCCGTTGGTCTCTATTCAGCTCTTGTGGCTACAGTTCTCTATTGGTAAGCTACCTTTTTAGGGTGGCTTACTTTTTTTTGGAATATTTTCATAGTATCTTGTGCTAGATTTTTTCAGCGCTAAAAATTAAATTTTAATATATTGATAATAACTATAAAAACTGGCAATATATAATTTCCCCAAAAGTCCTAATCTTAATAAAAATTGGATAAAATTAATCCAAATAGGAAAATAATCGTATTAACTGGCGGGCCATGTGACGGAAAAACCACCATAATTAATGAATTATGCAAAAGTGAGGATTGGAGTAAAAGGATTGCGGTTCTTCCTGAAGCTATTTTCTATGCTTTACAAACAAATATCAATGCACAAAAAAAAAGATTTCAAAAGTTGATAGTTGAAATTCAATCGGCTATGGAAGAAGCTCTCGATAAATGTTTGGATGATGAACTCATTATTTGTGATAGAGGAACACTTGACCCATTAGCTTATTGGGAAGCTAATAATTGGAATACTAATGAATTTTTCTCTATTACTCAAACCAATTTACAAGAACATTATAATCGGTATTCTACAGTTGTACATTTGCAAACTACGGCGATCAATGCAATTGAATTTTATAAGCATTATCCTGATGCACATAGGGGAGCCACTTCCGAACAAGCCAGTAATATTGATTATTTATTAAAAAAGATATGGGAAAAACACCCAAATTATTATTTCATTGAAAATAATGCTGCAGGTTGGCATGAAAAACGAGATAAAACATTAGAGATAATATATAAAACAATAAAATAACTGACAAAACAAATCATTTATTTAACCATCAAAACTTAAAACAATGGGACTATTTACACCTCTCTGGAAAAGCAAAAATCCTGATAAAAGGATTAAATGGATAAAAGAAAAAGCCAATCCACAAAACATAGAAAATGTTGTAATTTTAATTGACTTAGCTATAAATGATGCAAGTGAGTATGTTCGTAAAGAAGCGGGTGTAAAAATAAGTGATCAAAAGCTATTGGCAAAAATAGTAACAAATGACAAAGTTGAAGGTCTTCATGAAACAGCCATAAAAAAAGGAAAAGACCAAAGTGTATTGGCTGTAATAGCCAAAAATTCTGGTGATTATAGAATGCGACAAGATGCATTTAAGAAAATCAATCAAGAAAATGGTCAGAATGCATTAGCAGATATAGCAACGAATGATCCAGATAGGGCGACTCGTCAAGAAGCGGTAGGAAAGATAAAAGACCAAAGTGTATTAACAGAAATAGCAAGAAATGATATAGATGAACTGGTTCGTAAAACAGCCATAAAAAAAATAAAAGATCAAGGTGTATTGGCAGCAATAGTAAAAGATGAAAAGGAATCTCAAATACGCGAATTTGCAATAAAAAAAATAAAAGATCAGAGTGTATTGACGGAAATAGCAAAAAATGATAAAGATGGATGGATTCGCCATTTGGCAGCAGCTAAAATAACTGACCAAAGTGTTTTGGCTGCTATAGCAAAAAATGATGAAGATGAAGATGTTCGTAAGATAGCTGTAGAAAAAATGACCGAACAAATTTCCCTAGTAGAAATAGCAAAAAAAGATAAAAATGTAATGGTTCGTAAAGCAGCAATGTACAAACTAACTGATATAAAAAATAGTCAGGATGAATTAGCAGATAGAGCAAAAAATGATCCTGATAGATGGATTCGCCTAGAAGCAGTAAAAAAACTAACCGATCAAAATATTCTTTCACATATTGTAAATAATGATAAATGTGAAGATATACGTAAAGCAGCATTTGAAAATATAACCGACCCAACACATTTAAGGTATTTTGCAGAAAATAATAGTGATTATAGAATACGACAAATAGCTTATAGAAAACTCAATCAAGAAAATAGTCAGGATGCATTAACAGATAGAGCAACGGATGATCCCGATAAGCATGTTCGCTTTGTATCAGTGGGAAAAATAAACGACCAAAAGCTTCTTTTGAAAATAATAATATCATTACATAATGATTCAAATGTTCGAAAAATAGCATTTGAAAAAATAACAGATCTAAGTATCTTGGCTGAATTAGCGTCAGCGCAATTTGATGAAGATAAGGATTTTCACAAAGCAGCAGAAGAAAAAATAGCTACTATTTGTAAAACATCTGTAGAAAAAATAACCGATCGAAAGGTCTTGACTAAAATAGCAAAAAATGATAACAATTATATTATGCGTCAAGAAGCATATAAGAAACTCGCTCAAGAAAATAGTCAGGATGCATTAGCAGATAAAGCAAAGAATGATCCTAATTGGCATGATCGCATGAGAGTATTAGAGAATTTAACCAATCAAAATGTTTTGATTGAAATATCAAAAAATGATATAGATTGGTATGTTCGCAAAGCAGCTGTAGAAAAAATAACCGACCAAAATACATTGGTTGAAATAGAAAAAAATGATAACAATATTAATGTCCGCAATGCAGCTGCAGAAAAAAATAATGAGTTGCGCAAAGCAGCTGTAGAAGAAATAACTGACCAAAGCATTTTGGCAGATATTGTTAAAAAAGACAAAGATAGTAAGGTTCGGAAAGAAGCTGTAGAAAAAATAACAGATCAAAGGCTCTTGGCAGAAATAGCAAGAAATGATGAAAATAATACTGTCCGAGAAGTATCAGTTAAAAAAATAACGGATCAAAGTGTGTTGGCGGAAATAGCTAAAAATGATAAAGATAATTCTGTCCGTAAAGCTGCGGTAGAAAAAATAACTAACCAAGGTGTACTAGCGGCAGTTGCACGATCTGATAAAGATGTTTGGGTTCGCCTCTTAGCAATAGAAAAAATAACCGGCCAAAACGTCTTGTCAGGAATAGCAAAAAAAGATAAAAATGTAATGGTTCGTAAAGCAGCAGTGCACAAACTAACTGACATAAGTGCGATATCAGACATAGCACGGAATGATACTGATTTTGATATACGTTGTGCCGCTATTATGCAAGGTAAGCTAGGAGATAATTATTTTGTTAATGAATTAATAAGTAAAATTTTTTATAATATAAGCGATACTATTGATAACGAAAAACGTACTGCCATAGAAACGTTGACTTATCTGCATCACAATGCAACATTATCATATGAAGTAAAAAAAATACTATTGCAGCAAAAAGGAAAAATAATAAGTCATCATTGTGACCGCCATTCTGATTCTTTATCGTGTGCAGGGTTTCATACTGATACTCCCGTATTAAAATTTGAATTATAAAATAATGTTACGTGAAAACTACATTTTTATCGAACCAAATGCATTTTTTTATAATTCCAACAAATGCCTGTAATTCGTCATGCAAATATTGTTTTGGGCAAAACATGACAGGGAATGTAATGCATTTGAAAACCTTTAATAAAGCCATAACACTATTAAGAAATTTGGCAAAAGATTGCAATAGGGACAATATAAATATCACTTTCCATGGTGGAGAACCCTTACTTGCAGGAATAGGCTTTTATAAAAAAGCTTTGCCTTACATTCATGAAACTTTCAATGATACTGCAAACATTGGCATACAGAGTAATCTCTGGAACCTAAATAAAGAGTTTTGTGAAATATTCAAACACTATCAAATTCATGTAGGAACAAGTTTAGATGGACCAGAAATATTGAATGATTTTCAAAGAGATACAGGTTATTTCAGAAAAACTATTGCTGGAGTAAAAAATCTTCGCAAGCAGAACTTTTCATTAGGTTGTATTGTAACTTTTACTTCTTATTCTGCTCCAAAATATAAAGAAATTTTTGATTTTTTTCTTGAAAACGAATTGCCTTTTGATATACATTCGGCTGTTAAGCCTCTCAATTTTAATGGGGATAATAGTATTTTTCTTTCACCTGAAGCATTTGGAAAACTACTTATCAATATGCTGGATTACTACCTGCAACGAACCGATAAGATTAAGATAGGCACTTTAGATACATTGATAAAAAACGTAACTCAGGATAAATCCGGTTTATGTACGTTTACCAAATGTCTTGGAAATTATCTGGCGATTGATTCATCGGGTGATTTATATACTTGTAATCGCTTTGTAGGTAAAAAAGAATTTTCAGTTGGTTCAGTAAATAAAGTTAGTTCATGGGAAGATATTAAAAAAACTGAAGTATGGAAAAAGTTTGAAGCTTGGCAACAAATGATTGATGAAGAATGTGTACTCTGTTTGCATAAAAACATCTGTCATGGAGGTTGCATGTATGTCGGATTTGCTTCAGGAAATGGGAAACCTGTTAAGGATCCTAATTGTGAAGCATATAAAATGATTTACAAACATATTTTAGATAAAGGTACGGACGAATTTTTTAGCGATGCCAATATTGATGCCATACCGCAAAAAGAGTCATCAACAAATAATGCATCACTTCTGAGAAAAGGTTCCCTGTTGCAAATAATGAATAATGGCCCACACCCTTATGACATTGCAAGATTATCCAAAAAGATCGTTGCATCTGCTTTACTTGGGTTTACAAACGATCCTGAAAGAGTATCAAATATTTTGTTTTCATTAAATCTTTTAAAGTCAGAAGAAAATGCTTCTACTTTTATTAATAAATTAGTTGAAGACCTTACTCATCCCAATGGCGGTTTTATAAATCTTTATCTGCATATAACCGGAGTTTGCAACCTGTATTGTTCGCATTGTTATGCTTATCCTAACGAAAAATGTAAAAATGTATATTTGCCACTAAACAACATTGTAACCTGTATAAAAGATGCTGCAAAAGCTGGCTTTAGAAAAATAGTTATTACTGGTGGAGAACCCTTGCTTCATCCAGATTTTTCAGACTTGCTTGACTTTATTATTGATTTCAGAAAATCTCAAAAAAATCTTAAAATAATATTACGCACCAATTTGTCGTTAAACATTGATGAACAAACATTGGCAAAAATTACATCTGCTTTTAACCAAATTGCTGTGAGCATCGATGGAACGGAACAAATGCATGACAAACGCAGAGGGGCAGGAGCATACAAAAAAACAATAGATAATTTGCAACGTTTTGACAAGGTTACATTACATGCTAAAGTATCGTTATCTACAGTGTTTGATTTTCAAAATCTTTCAGGACAAACTCTCCAAAGTGAAAGACAGCATATCATTGCATTAAAAGAAAAATACGAAATTTCAGATATCCGCTTTTTACCTATACTACCACTAGGTAGAGCGAATAAAAATAAAGCGAAACTACCGGAAATTGAAAATATTAGTATTGCAGAATGGATGAATAAAGGTTATGTGCCCCGTTCAAATTGCGGGTTAGGCTATAATTTAATGATTGACTATGATGGTTCAGTTTATCCGTGCCATGTATATAAAAAGGACAATTATTATTTAAATAATATATTAGAAACAGCTTTACCAAAAATTCTTGAAACCACCAAATTTATCAAATTGAAACAAATAAATGTAAATACTACAGAAAAATGCAGCAAATGCAATTTCCGTTACTTATGTGGCGGAGTTTGTAAAGTATGGCAAAATGAAAATTGCGATGATTTGTATAAAAGATCAGAAAATTTATTTCTAGAAGCATTAAAAATATTAAAAGTTCCGCTGGAAAGGTTTAATAAACTTGGGTTGAAATAATAAAATTCAATAAAGAGCAATTTTAAAGCCATAAAACAATTCACAAAACTAGGTTAATCTAAACAATAACAATTATCAAAAAAAATCTAGCAAAGATAGGCGGGTTCGCTCAAAGCCTCACCAAAATATGGTTTCAAGGTCGTGCCCTATGGGTTTTGCAATATTTTTTGATGTATTTCCTTACCTTTCTTGTAGTATCAAAAAATATCGCAAAAACCTTGACACCATGCCGCAACCCGCCTGACTGTCAAGCTTTCTTTTTTCTTTTTTTTCGGTTTTTTCTCTTTTCTTTTGAAAATGTACTGATAGAAAGAAATATTCCATTAGTGTAATATGACGCAAATCGCAGCATAGGAACCATTTATGAAACACCCCATGTATTAATAAAGTAAATTTCCACAGTGATTTGCAAAGCGATTGAATAAGGACGAAAATATTACCGAATCCATATCAAAGCCGTACCAAATCCATTTCGGGTCGAAAAAATTTAGTATTAATTTAAAATTGATTCCACATGGGAGTAATTAACAAGGGTATCTTAGGCGGCGTATCAGGTAAAGTTGGCAACGTCGTAGGGGGTAACTGGAAAGGCATAGATTCCTTGAGGTCCTTACCCGCCTCAGTAGCCAATCCAAAAACCCTAAAGCAGCAAACACAGAGGGCAAAGTTCACAACCATTCTGAACTTTTTGAAACCTTTAACCAGCCTTTTGGCCATTGGTTATAAAAACTATGCAAATGGGATGACTGGTTTTAACGTTGCGATGTCTTACAACGTGAAAAACGCCATCACTGGAACTTATCCGAGCTTTACCGTTAATTATCCGGTAGCTCAAATAAGTAAAGGGAATCTTACAGGGGCATCCACTCCGACGGTTGCTTCTACAGTAGCAAGAAACATAGTATTTACCTGGCAAAACAATGCTGGTACTGGTAATGCTTTAGCTACTGATACAGCTATTTTGGTTGCATTTTTTCCAACTATTAATGAAGCTGTTTATCAAGTTACTACAATTGGTAGGTCAGCCGCTACGGCCACTTTAAACTGTCCTGCAAGGTACAGCACAAGACAAGCTCATTGCTGGTTAATTTTCCAGACAGCAGATGGACAATTGCAGGCTACAAGTGCTTATATTGGCACCGTAACTGTAGTTTAGTTCTAGACTATTGATTTATAAGCTTCCAAGATAAAGACCACCATAACAAACATGATGGTTTTTATCTTTCTTTTTGTATGTATCTTGTATGTATCAGAACAAAATAGGGTAGTCAGCTAAACACTGAACTACCCTATTTTACTTGTAGCGAGGGGGAGAATTGAACTCCCGACCTCATGATTATGAATCATGCGCTCTAACCATCTGAGCTACCTCGCCATTCGAAGCTTTAGCGAAGGATGGCTTCGCCACAAGCTTTCTATATCATTGAACTCCCGATCTTCCCGATATAAATCGGGACGCTCTAACCATCTGAGCTACCTCGCCATTCGAAGCTTTAGCGAAGGATGGCCTCGCCACAAGCTTTCTATATCATTGAACTCCCGATCTTCCCGATATAAATCGGGACGCTCTATCCATCTGAGCTACCTCGCCAAAATAATTTTTTATTTTCTATTTTCAATTATATGCATTGAAGTTTAATTAAACATTCTTCAATAATCAATTAAAAATAGAAAATTATTTCGGGCTGCAAATATAAATATATATTCTCAAATTATGAACAACCTAAATTTTGAATGTGAATAAATATATTTTGAATTCTGGTTGTTTTTTTAGTTTTTTGCGAAGTAATTGATCCATCCTTAAAATGGAAGTGTTGTTCGAAGATAACCATCTGATAGCTATTAATAAATCGGTTGCTGATATTGTACAATCCGATAAAACTGGCGACCTGTCTCTTGAAGAAAAACTGAAAAAGTATATTAAAGAAAAATATAAGAAGCCAGGAAACGTTTTTCTTGGAGTTGTTCACCGGATTGATCGTCCGGTAAGCGGTGTAGTTTTATTTTCCAAAACTTCAAAAGCATTGACTCGTTTGAATCAAATGTTTAAGGAAAAAGAAGTAAAAAAAACTTATTGGGCCATTGTAAAAAATAAACCTCCAAAAAATAACGATACATTAATTCACTATCTTAAACGCGATGCTAAGAAAAATAAAACATTTGCTTACGACAAGGAAATTAAGGATTCAAAACAAGCAATCTTATCTTACAAAATCATTGATGAATCAGAAAAATATTTTTTACTCGAGATTGATTTGCAAACAGGCCGGCATCATCAGATAAGAAGCCAACTTGCTAAAATAGATTGTCCAATTCGAGGAGATCTGAAATATGGCTATCCGCGAAGCAATGAAAACGGAGGAATAAATCTTCATTCTAGAAGTATTGAATTCCGACACCCGGTCACGAAAGAAACTTTAAAAATTGTCGCAGATCCGCCTGACGATAAATTGTGGAATTATTTTAAAGAAAGAAATAAATGATTAATTGCAGATGCTATATATTTCTCGTATTATTTATAAATATTGTAAATATAAAGGCACAATATTATTCGAAGGAAGATTATATAAATAAATACAAGAAAATTGCTGTTGAAGAAATGAAGCGAAGTGGCATACCAGCTAGCATCACTTTAGCCCAGGGAATGCTTGAATCAGAAAATGGTAACAGCACGTTAGCGTTTAAATCCAACAATCATTTTGGTATTAAATGTCATAAAAATTGGGAAGGCAAAAGGGTTTACCATGATGATGATAAGGATAATGAATGTTTCAGAAAATATCCTTCTCCTGAAGACTCGTACCGGGACCATACAGATTTCCTGGTTAATACAAGCCGATACGATAAACTTTTCGAATATAAATCAAATGATTATAAAAGTTGGGCCAAAGGTCTAAAGAAAGCAGGATATGCTACAAGCAGAAGTTATGCCCGTGATTTGATAAGGATAATTGAAGAAAATGAGTTATACCGGCTTGATCAAGGTGACTTTTCAAGACCAGTTGTCAGGAAAAATAATAACAATTTCAATGATGATGATTTTGTAATTGATATCAAACGCAGAAAAACTTATGAACGGAACAGGATAAAATATATCATTACAGAACAGGGTGACGATTTGGAAAAAATCACAAAAGACATGGGAATGTTATCATGGGAATTGGCACGGTATAATGAAATACCAAAAGATTCAAAGATAGAACCTGGTCAGGTACTTTATATTCAGCCAAAAAGGCGAAGTGCTGAAGTTGGACACGATTTTCACACTGCTGAGGAAGGAGAGACCATGTACGCAATCAGCCAGCTTTATGGTATGAAACTTAGCAAGCTCCTTCGTAAAAATCGAATGGAAACTGGACAAGAGCCGATAGTCGGTCAAAAGATATGGCTGCGGAAACGGAAGCCATTTGAACCAGTCAAAACTAATATTCAACCAATAGATACTCTAAATAAAAAGTAGAAGTCTATTTCATCATATTCAATTTAATTATTTAAATGAATTATTAATCTTTAATATTCTGGTCAGGTATTTTTACGAAAACCAGAAAAACTAGTGTTGAGTATATAAAATAACTCATTTCTATAAAATTTCATTTACCTGTCAAAAAATTTTCTATTAAACTATTGATTTTTCTTTTTTTTATTGTACATTGTAACAGATTGTATGCCAATTATTAACGTAGCGTACAAATGAAAAATGTAATTCATACCTGACAAAGGTTATGTTGGATTTAATAAGATTGGCTTTTACAAAATTTGTCTTATAGTATGAAAATTATTTATTGCAAAGTAAATACTAATGAGTAAAAAAATGTTTTTGACATAGGAAATTTATAATTGGGAATGCAATAATTTAACAAATGAAATAAAGTATCCTATTATCGGAATATTATAAATATAATGCAGATGCCGAAAAGCTGAGAGAGTAGGCAAGATTAATAAATAGTTGTATGTCTTTAAAAAACAGAAAATTAATAAATAGTAAAGAGGGAAAAATTTCCATTATCCAGATGATTGGATTTTTTCTTATTTTAATCGGGATTGGAATAATTATTATCTCAGTATTTACATCAAATAATCCTTCTATAATTGCAATTGCCTTTTTTATTACAATGCTTGGCATTGCTTTTGCATTTCCAAAACTTCTTAAAGGTAATGATGGTTTAAGCACCATGCGAATTGTAGTATTTATGATGGTGAATGTCATTTGCCTTTTATTGATAAAAATCGGATGGGACAAAACGTCTCTTGAACAGATTGGACTTAACCAATGGTGGACGGGAGTCATAGCTTTTGTATTTGGGGCAAAAGCTACTCAATCCTATTTTGAGAATAAATGGGCAGTGCCAGAATCTGAAACTCCAAAGGTTGGAACAGCAGCTCTGGAATACACCAATGCTGAAATTGCTAAATTGGCGGTTGTACAAAACGAGCAGTATCTCAGGGTTAAGTTTCCCAACATAGTTTCTATTAGCGATGCTGTGCACGATTTAAATCAAACCGAAAGCCATGTAATTACCCTATACCTAAAAGACAACAACACCACTGGAATTCCAGATAAATTAGAAGTAAAAATGCCGGATGGGAGTGTAAAAACTATTGGAACGGAGATTGTGAAAAACGTAGGAGTTGGGAAAATCCATGTGAATCAGAAAAGTATTGTTGATAGAGGTTCATGCAAAGGTTCTGTTTGTTGCGTGGTCAATACAAACCAAGGTTTTAATGCAATTGTAACAGCTGGGCATATATATTCAAATTCTAAAAATTTTAGTTGTGGAGGGAAAATTGATACGAATAAACAAACTCAAGTGAATATTGATGGCAAAATTGGGAAATGGATATTTCAACTTATCAATTACAAGAATGATATTGCGCTTGCAGGCCTTGAAACAGGAATTGATTATAAAAATTATGTTTCTTTCAAGGGCAAAACATATTATAAAATTACTGATGCAGATGTAAAGAAAACGCAAGTGAAATTAATATCCAATATCAGCGATGAAAGGATGGGTTATATATTAGATTATGACACTTGTTGGGATATAGAATATTCAGATACGGTAGCATCTAAGAATAATATTATTGTAATTGGAAGCACTGATGATAGAGATAGTTCCAAAACTGTATCTCAATCGGGAGATTCAGGAGGTTGTGTATATGAACCAGTAACTGGCAATCTGGTTGGCTTAATATTGGGGGGTAATGATTCTTTTACATGGGTATTATCTATCGAAGAAATTTTAAAACAAAACAATTATACACTTAATTAAATTAGTACTTTAATGAAGAATCTATATTTATTAATTCTATTACTCCTTTGTTATAGTATTCGTATTGTTGCACAAAATTCAATCATAGTTGATGCATCAGGAAATAATCTGAAATCTAAAGTTATAAGTAATATTAAGCTTCCTCTTATTTTATTATTTGATAAAACCTTAAAAAAGGGCGATACTATTTATATTTCGTTAGATGGGGAAAAGGATGTCATAAATAAACCTTTATATGATTCAATTCAAAAATATGAAATGACAGATTTTCCTGGTATTTATATTAGAGAAGACTCAATGATGACTAAAATAGGAAGTTCCAAAATTAAATTGGGAAATGGAGTATTTTATTTGGGTTTAAATAATAAAAATTTTATTGGTCCAATAAAAATTAAAGCATACAAACACAATTATAATCCCGGATTAATTTATTATGATGCCTTAAAATTGATAGAAATTAATAATTCAAAAAATGATTCTTTGCAAAGCTTAGGTGCAAAAATATTGAACTATTATGGAGTAAAGAACCAATCAGAATTAAAAAGAAATAGTTTCTTAAATGCAGAGATTAAGGGTATCGATTTAGCAAATTATGGGAAAATAGAATCTTTAACCAAAGAATTAGTTAGTACTTTTATATCAACTACAACATCATCAATTGGAGGCCTTGATGTCACCACCATTGCTGATGGATTTGCCAAGTTTATTGTAAAAAGAACCAAGCAAGAGTTAAGCATTGCTTTTTTTGATAAGTTTAAAGATGAACTTGATAATTATCCTGATATTCAAACCATATTTCCTCAAACATACAGGGCACTATCAGCTATTGGTGAAGATATTTATATGTATGAAGCCTATATTCAGACTTTGAGAGAATCATTTGAAAAAGATTTAGCTGCTTTACCTTCCAATTTACCTGGCATTATTGATAATCATAAAGAATATTTTGATAATAATCCTGAATTTAAAGCTGAATTGCTTTCTGCATTCTATATAGCCCAGGCGATTCAGGACAAACAACATCCGGGCAATATTATTGAAAATTTTCCAATTGAAAATTTTGGTAATGATACTACGATAAAAGGAATACTACAAACATTACAGTTGATATCAGGTTCATTACGAGGTAAAAATGATAGTTCCTATTGGGCTCCTTATTCAGATATTATAAAGCTCTTTGCTGATGATCAGCTTTTAAAAGTTTATTTGGGATTACTCGAACAAAAAGCCAGAAATGAAAATATTGTGTTTTTAAATAAGTACCGTAACCATATTATATTAGCTGATATGATTGATAAATCTTTCCCTGAAGTATCTGATTATATTTTTTTTATAAAAGGATTTGCCCTTAAAACTCAATCGCTGGAAACAAAAATTAAAGGACTTAAGAAGGTTAAAAGAGATTCTCTTTTGTTCGAAAATTATTATAGCGTGGTGTCTTCTTCAATCGATCTTATGCGGTATGCTGTTAAAGTTGAAGATTTGCCCAATATAAAGAATGATAGTCTTGGTTTAAAAGAGAAAGCAGCAGTTTATTTTGATCTTGCACAAACATCATCAGATATTGTAATTGATGTGAATAGAAGAAATTATTCTTCTGCCATTGTTAATGCAGTTCACGTATATGAGCTTCTTATTTCTAAATGGAATATTAATATAGAAACTCAAAAAATGGCAGAATCTAACATAACTGAAGTTGCAAAATATGGTACTAATAATATTATTAGTTTTATTGTTCAGCATGATTATTTACCTGATTCAATTATAAGGAAACTTAATAATACTCAATTGAACAACTTACAACCTTATATTGATAAACTTCATTATTATAATTCATACAAACAAGTATTTAAAAAAGATGCTATTGATAAAATTTTCAAATATGGTTCTTTTATGGCCGCCATAGTACAAGCCAAATCTTCTGATGAAGTTGAAGCCGCTATAGAGGCAGTTGCTTTACCTACCGGTTCAGCAAGAATTAAAAGGGAATCGAAATATAATGTTTCATTAAATGCTTATTGCGGAATATTTGCAGGACAAAATAGGATAGAATTTTGGTCTAAACCAGAATATTCCGGAGGAATAACTGCTCCTATTGGAATTGCGGTAAGCTGGGGACATTCATGGATTCCTTTTACAAATTGTTTAAAATATGGAGTATCTTCAACGATATTTTTATCTATAATTGATTTAGGTGCCATTACAGCATTTAGGTTTACAAACGATACTTCAACTGTATCAAAAATACAATTGAAGGATATTATATCACCGGGATTATTTGTTTCATGGGGATTACCTAAATGCCCGATTTCCATAAATGCGGGATGTCAACTAACTCCGTTATTGGCTTCTGCAAATTCTTCAGGTAATATTTCTGAAGCGAGAATGTTCAGATTAACGTTAGGCATTTGTGTAGATATCCCTATCATAAACTTTTATGCAAAACCCAGAAATTAACTAATAACCTAACATAAATGAAACGAATAATTATTTGTTTTGATGGCACATGGAACCATCCTGAAGAAAATCCGGTTTCCAATACCAATGTTTTAAAAATGTATAATGTTATTGATAAAAAGGACAGTAATGGAATAAAGCAAATTAAATGGTACGATCCGGGAGTAGGAACTAATTGGTACGATAAAATACCTGGTGGAATTGCCGGGGTTGGACTATCGGAGAATATTAAACAAGGTTACAGGATATTGGCAAAGCTATATGAAGAAGGTGACGAAGTATTCATCTGGGGATTCAGTCGGGGTGCATATACTGCCAGGAGTCTTATCGGACTAATCCGGAATTGCGGATTGCTTAAGAAAAATTTTGTAAATAATGACAATGTTCATTATGCTTATTCGATCTACAGAACAAGAGACGAAAGCGCTGATACTTCTCAGGCAATTATGTTCAGGGAAAAATATTCAAGGATGATAGAAATCAAATTTCTGGGAGTTTGGGATACCGTAGGTGCGCTTGGTATTCCATTCAAATCATTTGGTTTTTTCAACCGCGCGTTTTATGAGTTTCACGATGTAGAATTGAGCAGCATAGTCAAAAATGCATTTCATGCTGTTGCTATTGACGAGCATAGAGAAATATTTAATGTTACTTTATGGGATCCTAAGATTAAATCCAATCAAACAATGGAACAAGTGTGGTTTGTAGGTGCACATACGGATGTTGGTGGTGGATACACTACACAAGGAGGAATCCAGCTTTCATCTATTACATTGGAATGGATGATGAATAAAGCTCAGTCATGTGGATTACAGTTTACAAATATTCCAAAAGCGCAAAGTCTTTCAAATTGTAATGTCGTCCCTGTTACTGATTCGCGTGTTGGAATTTATGAGTTGGAAAAATATATTGACAGGAATATAGGCTTTACACAAAATGGCAATGAAGCTATACATAGTTCTGTAAACGACTTGATAAAGTCTCCGGCTAACTACAAACCGGAAAATAATGTCAGCAAAACTATTGTAAATCCGTTTGCTACCGTTGAAGGAAAGCTATATTAAGTTTATTAGTAAGTGCAAGGAATTCTCAAGAAGGATCAATAAAGTTGAACCCGGACTAAAATTATACAATAAAATTTAAATTTAATAATTTAAACTATGGCAAACATAACGTTTGAAAAAGTATACAATGCTTTGAAAAATAAGAGTTATAGTATCTTCGAAAGCGATAACATGCCCTATAACCTTAATATTGTAGGTATTCGTAATGACGACAGGGTATCTAATTCTTTTGATGATTGGATTACAGTAATGTGGAAATTCAAAGGGTGTTGGAGTTTTCTTGTTAATGAAGCTACAACAGATCCTGGCTTATACTACCGTGAGCATCCTATGCAGCCGGAAGGTACAGCTATTGTAAAGGAAGGTCAGTATCAGGGAAGTCATATACTTGGATTACATATGGGGTATAAAGCTTTGCAGCAAAAAGGAAATCTTACAATCATCAGAGATTATAACAAGGATGATATTTTAGACTATAATACCGGAAGAGAAGAAACAGGTAATAATTTTGGTATTAATATTCATCGTGCTAGGCCAGATGGAACTTCTGTACAGGTTGATACCTGGTCAGCCGGCTGCCAAGTTTTTGCCGATTCGTTCGAGTTCGATCAATTTATTCAAATTTGTGAGAAAGCTGTTGTCAATTGGGGAAATAGCTTTACCTATACTCTAATAAATGTTAAAGATTTGTGAGTGAAGAATAACGATAATACATAGAGATATTTTGGAGCTTACTAACATATAATTTCTTTGGCACTTATACCAAAATGTTATTTACAATTTCAAATATCTATGGTAAAGCTGAAAACAGAATAGGGTGAACAAAAATAAATCTAAAACTTACAAAATGAAAAAACAAACAAATCAAAAATCTTTTCAGGTACCTTTGGATGGAAGTTTTAAGTTTTCCCCAAAGGCAAAATCGGTTCCTTCAATAAATTCTAATGAAGGCATTGAAGTAACTATAAGAGTACGTAGAAAAAAATCAGTTGAAGACGCTTTAAAAAAAGCCGTCAGGATTAGCCATGAGGATTATGAGAAAAATTATGGCGCCACCAATGAAGATATTAAGTTAGTTGAAGAATTTGCTCATGAACATCATTTGAGTATTTCGGAAATTCATGTTGCACGGCGCACTATAAAGCTTTTTGGTAGAATTCGTGATTTTGAAAATGCTTTTAATGTGCATTTGCATAATTATGAAGATTCAGATGGTAATCAATTCAGGGGCAGAACAGGAGAAATATTTATCCCCGGTCATTTAGGTGATATTATCGAAGGTGTATTTGGCCTCGATAATCGTCCTGCTGCAAGAACTCATCATCGCTTGCTTAGCACTTCAATCGGAAAATTTTCGTCTAAAACAGTTGCATTTAACGGTTATGACCCTAGAGATGTGGCAACGGCTTATGGCTTTCCAATGAATATGAACGGTAAGGGACAATGCATTGGTATTATAGAACTGGGAGGCGGATTTAAAAATACCGATTTGAAAAATTATTTCAACATGATAGGGATACAAGCTCCGGCAATAAAATCAGTTTCGGTCGATGGTGGATTTAATCATCCGACAGGGAGTCCCGACGGACCTGATGGTGAGGTTGCACTTGATATTGAAGTGGCAGGAGCTATAGCCAATGGTGCCAGTATCGTAGTTTATTTTACCAAAAACACCGATCAGGGCTTTTTAGATGCAATCACTACCGCTATACACGATAATGTGAATAAACCTTCGATCATTTCAATCAGTTGGGGCAGTGCTGAAATTGATTGGACGGAGCAAGCTATGAAAAATTTTAATCAGGCTTTTCAATCAGCTTCTCTGCTGGGGATTACTATTTGTGCATCTTCAGGAGACGATGGTTCTGGCGATGGTGTCGGAGATAAAAATGTCCATGTTGATTTTCCTGCTGCCAGCCCGTTTATTTTAGCCTGTGGCGGAACAAAGCTTAAAATTAAAAACAATAAAGTAGCCTCTGAAGTGGTTTGGAATGAATCTTCAAAAGAAGAAGGTGCAGGAGGTGGAGGTGTGAGTGAATATTTTGCTTTGCCTGACTATCAGAAGAAGGTGAATGTACCGGTTTCTTTAAATTCAGGTTTCAAGGGAAGAGGAGTTCCGGATATAGCGGGGAATGCAGATCCTGAAACTGGTTTTATTGTAACTGTAGATGGACAAACATCCCCGATTGGCGGAACTAGTGCAGTGGCTCCGTTAATGGCGGCATTTATTGCTTTGATAAATCAAAAAAAGAAAACAAATGCCGGATTTATTCACCCGGTATTATATGCTAAACCTGCCGGAAAGACAAGAGATATTAATACGGGAAACAACATCAGTAATCCTCCCGGCAAAGGATATAAGGCAGGAAAAGGTTGGGATGCCTGCACAGGTTGGGGTGTCTTGTTCAATTTTTAATTTATTTATAATTCATTGAAAATAACGCCAGCTCTCAGGCTGGCGTTTTACTTTTCTTTAGCGTAAGTATTCTTCTCAAATAAATGAGTTTTTGCATATAGGATACAGAATTTTGAATCCTTTTAAATTATGTTATTCCCCAAAAACTTTCTTTAATATATCTGAAGTTCTTGCAGCGGGATCTTTACGTATGCTCAACTCTTCTTTGGCAATCATTACAAACAACCCATCTATTGCTTTACCGGTAACATATTCTGCAAGGTTTGGATTCTTTTTTTTGACAAACGGGATTTTATTATAAGTTTTGATCAATTCTTCCCATTGATTTGTAGCATTGACCTTATCTAATGAAGTTTTAATTTTAGGTTGAAATTTTGTTTTCAGTTGACCCGAAGTATTTTTTTTCAAATATTTAGTAGCAGCGTCGTTATCACCTCTTACGATGTTTACGGCATCTGTTATAGTCATATTTTTAATTGCCGAAACAAAAATGGGTTCAGCTTCCGTTGCAGCATCTTCAGCAGCACGATTAAAAGATTCAATGACTTCATCAACTTTACTCCCAAGCCCTATTGACCTGAGCTTCAGATTCTATTTCTTTTTCTTCAGGAGGAAAAGGGATTTTAATTTCGGGATTCTTATAATAGCCATCCGTTTTTGAAACAGTTTTTACACCATTACCAGTTCCCTTGATCAAAGCTTCTCTAATACCGTCAGCAGCGTCTTTTTCAGATAAATCACCACTCGATTGTCCTAATAATTTCTTAGCGTCATTTAATAACTGGCCTTTTGATTCAATGGAAACTAAAGTAAATGCCAGTATTAGCAATAAAAATTTTGTTTTTTTCATAATTCAAATATTAAAGTTTATCAGTTAGTTTCAAATTCCTTGCCAGAAATAATTTTAATTTATGATTTTGAATATGAAAATGAATCTTATTTATATAAATGTACAGTGTTTATGATTAAAGTAAAGGCATCGAAAAAAAAGTTAAAACTGAATAAAAATTCAAGTTGGTAATATTTAAAATTTGTTTAATAAATGAATAAAATATTTTGATATTTTAATATTTTTCTTTTCTTTGTAACTGTATGTATTTCAATAATTAACGTAGTGTACAAATGAAAGGTAAATGCTTCATTTTAGTGATTTCTATAATCACTATTAATTTATTTTTTTGTAAAAGTATATCTTGTCAGGAAATCATTCATGAAGGTTTTGACAGTGGAACTGTTGCACCTCAGGGATGGATTATTAAAGCAGGAGGTGTTTATTCGTCAGCGTCAAATTCAGGAACTGCAATACCATCGATCAAATTGAGTGCTACAGGGCATTTTATAGAAACATGCCAGTTTTCAAATGCAACGGAATGCTCGTTTATGATAAAAGGAAACAGTACAGATTCTCTATCTGCATTAGTAGTTTATTATGAGGTTGATAGTATTTGGTTTAAACTGGATAGTCTTACGCAACTTACGAAAACAAAAATAATAATAGTACTTCCATTACCCGAAGATGCTCAGAAACTTAAATTTTTATATTACAAAAGCATGGGAAATATTGCATTTGATGACTTGATTGTCAGAAATGCCCTTCAGAATTCGGATACATTACCTCCGGTTTTTCAGGACAAAAGTCCAAAAGTGATAGATGCTTCAGATACCTCTGTCTCATTTGCTATTTCAATTAATAAACCAGGAGTTGTTCATTATATCATTACTTCAGAAAGTTGCCCTGTACCTCAAAAAGATGCTTTCTTTAATCCTGCTCTTTACGATACTGCCTGTCTTATTAATTATGGATTGTATAATATTTTTCATAATACAGACACTTTTGTTTCAATAAATGGTCTTAAAGCCGGCACTAAATATTTTTCTTATTGGCTGTCCAGTTCTGCTAATGGATCTGTTATTTCTGACAGTTCAAGTGCTACATGCGAGTTTTCATTACCTAAAGATAATTTTAATTTGTTTTTCTCGGAGATTATTAAAGGAAGTGGAAACAATAAAGCAATAGAAATATTTAACCCAACAAGTGATACAGTACTCCTGGCAAATTTCCGAATAGTTTCATCAACAAATGGAGGTGGATGGAAAACAACTTATTATAAGTTTCCCAAGGGAGCGACTATTGCACCACAAGATGTATATGTAATTCTAAAAGCTAATGCCGATACTTCCATTGTGAGCTATAGCGTTGCTGATGATTCAACTAATTCATCAGTTTTAGGATTTTACAGGAAATGATGCAAGAGGTCTTCAGAAATTAGATATAATTACAAATAAATGGAAATTCATTGATGTTTTCGGATATCCGAATTCTTCAATTAATTTTGCAATTGCAGGAGTTGATGCAGCAGCCTCAAATCATACAATAATCAGGAAGTCGTTTATAAAACATGGAAATACAGATTGGTTATCATCCGCAGGTACTAATGCAGATAATTCCGAATGGATTGTAAAAGATTTAAATGATTTCAGTAATCTTGGCAGGCATTTCCTATTATCGGATTCTAATATTTTATTTGATACAATTTATTTTGATTGTCAGGAATTTACCGGCTATTATAGATAGCGTGGATCATAACATTACATTCACTCTTCATTCTCAAGCTGATTTGTCAAATCTGCAATTAAAATATAATCTTCCGGATGGAATTATTATTAGTCCGGATCCATCAATTCTGTCTGATTATACTTTACCGGTAAAATTTAATCTTACTAATATAAATCAAAAGCTATCTACTGAATGGACAATATTTGCATTTGTGGATAAAGCACCTGTCATTACTGATTTGCACTATGATGAAAAGAGTCCGGCTTCAATAATTGTGACATTTAATGAACCTATTCATATTGAGGATTCATTGACTAAAGTTGAAGATGTGCCTTTTGTGAGAATATACGAAAGTGGAGATGTTGAAAATAAAATATCATTTGAAAAAGTATATGAAAGCGAAAATAAAGTTCTTAAGATTCAGCTCGAAAATAGTCTAAAGCCCGGGACAAAATATACAGTTTTTATCGATTCAGTTTTCGATTTATATTATAATAAAATGCCTGCTTATGAATGGACTTTTATAACAGATGGTTCAAATGAAATAAATAATAGTAATGATATATCCGGATTTAATATTTGGCCAAATCCGGCTTTTGGAGAAATGTATATTAAATTACCTTCAAAATTCACTTCTTCAAATATTACAATTAAACTTGTCAGTGCCGAAGGCAGAGTTTTTATCCCTTACGTTGAAGAAAATGGACTTATTAAGAGGCTTTTAATTACTAATATTAGATCCGGTCTCTATATTTTATATATCAAAAATGATATGGAAGTTTTATCTGCATTGGTATATGTAAAATAATTATAAAAATCAGTTTGGGTTTTTGTTAAATAAAAATTTTAATTATTTTTACATTACTGATTTTAGAAATCTTAAAATTAATTGGATATGAGAAGGACCGTAATTTTAGTTATGCTGGTTTTTTTTACACTGGCTATATTTTCTTGTAAGGGTAAGAAGAAATGTCCTGCCTATAGCAATAATCACAAGACGGAAATAACAATAAGATCATAATTTTTTAATTTCCTTGCTTAATATTTGGATACTTTTGTCTTAACAAATAAGATAAAAGTATTTATTTTTTACTTTATACTATTTGTGATAAATTAATTTTTGTTTATCTCATGAATTAGTATTATATAAAATTAAGTAATGAATTGTTAATAACAAGTGAAAAATTTCCAATGATTGTCATTTGAATTTAAAGCTAAAGCTAAGATATTTATTAAAGAAAAAAGCTGCTCCAAAATGACAGCTTTTCATTTTTGTAATATATTTTTCAATAATTTATTTTTTTATTATTTGTTTTGCAAAGGTTGAACCATCATTCAAATTAATGTGAATAAAATAGATTCCCTGAGTCAATTGGCCAATATTAACTTCTGACTTTCCAGCTTCGAGTTTGCCAGTTTGAATCATTCGTCCTGAAGCATCGACAATAGAAAATTCAGATTTTTCCTGAAGTGTAATATATAGAATATTTGAAACAGGATTGGGATAAATAGTAATATTTTCATTTACCAATTTATTAATTCCAACACCGCTTGCAGTTGAAAATGCATAACTGCTTATGGCCGATGTATCATTGTAATCGTCGATTACAAATGCATATATTTTATAAGACGTACCAGGAGACAAGTTAAATAATTCGTAGTTTGCAGGTGCTCCTGCTAAAGAATAATAAGAATCAAAGGTGACGAGGCTTGTATCGGCCAGAATTTCACCAACGATTGGTGCAGGTTCGTCAGCCATTTTTACCCCAAAATATACATAACCGGAAACATTTGAAGTAAAGTTAAAAATAGCAGTATCCATCCCGGCTTTGTTAACTGAAACTCCTGATAAAACCGGGGTAATGGCTTTAGCAGTTGAGAATGCAAAACTGCTTATTTTTGAAGTATCGGCAGAACCATCAGCTACAAAAGCATATAATTTATAATTGGTATTAGGAAACAATGAATATAATTCAATACTGTTAGTATCTCCGGCATTTACATTAGAATTGCCTGAAGTAATAAAGCTTGTATCAGCAATGATTTCACCAATAGTAGGAACAGGGTCTGTAGCCTTTTTTACCCCATAGTATAACCAACCGTTTGCACTGGAAGAAATATTAAAAATAGCAGTATCTATGCCGATGTTTTTAATAGATCCGGATAAAACCGGGGCAGCTGTATCGCCTGTAACAATTCTTTGGTCTGGTAGCTTTTGATAAGCCCAGTCAATTATTTTAACAGAATCAACATTCGTTGGCATATTAATGCGAATCCAGCCATAATGCGTATCTGTACCTATTTTGAATTTTATACCGATGAATTTATTTCCCTGACCAGGGAAATATCCTGAATGAGTGGAAGTAGAAGAATTAAATCCTCCTAATAATCCGGTACCATTAAAAAAAACATTAGTAGATATAATATATGCTCTGCTATAGAATGCATAAACCCATTTATTGCTAGCAGAGCCATGCCAAGAATTACCAGCTTGAAGATTTTTAATAAAACCTTTATTGCTAATACCCAAATTATTTATTATTGAAAAATCTTTAATTCCATCTCCGTCAATATCTAAACTATCTTTGGTGTTTTTTACAACAATATTTTTCAACCCGGAATAAACAACCTGTCCTTCAGCATTTGCAGTAAATGCTGCCAATGCAAAAGCAGTTGCAGAATAACCTGCAAGCCTTTTGTTTAATTGAAACTTTTGATTTTTCATAATTCAATATGTTTCGTTTATAGATTAATTTTCAAATTATAAACTTATTTTAAAATTAATGAAATTTCCATATTCGAAATTCTTAAGGACAAAAATTGTTTCAACTTTAACAAAGCTAAATAAAAAAAAGCTACCAAAATGGGCAGCTTTTAAAAATTAAATCTTTTATAAGAATTTCAATATATTATTTTTTCATTATTTGTTTTACAAAGGTTGACCCATTACTGAAATTGAAATGAATAAAATAGATTCCTTGAGTCAATTTGCCAATATTAACCTCTGATTTTCCTGTTTCAAGTTTGCCGTTTAAAATAATTTGACCTAAAGCATCAACAATAGAATATTCAGATTTTTCAGGCATAGAAATGTAAAGGACATCAGCAGCAGGATTTGGACTTATAGAAATATTCTTAGAATTAATATCAATAATTCCGACATTACTACTTGTAGAAAATGCAACTTGAGCAACAGATGAAATATTATCTGAAGTGTCTTCAGCTATCATGTAAACTTTATATGCAGTTGCCATTTCTAATCCAGTTATGTTGAAGGAATGAGGTGTTGCAGCGACAATAGTAGCATTTCCGGCAGCAACAAACCCAATGCCAGTCTTAACTTCTGTGGCAGAAGGAGCTGGATCAGCATCTAATTTTACTGCAAAATAAGCTTTTCCATTTTCATTAGATGTCAGATGGGCAATTGCAGTGGTAGGTTGAATATTATTTACTGAATATCCCGTTATAATTGGAGGAATTGTATCAACTGTTGTAAACGAAATTTTGGTTATGCTTGTAGTATCATATGAAGCATTATACAAGAAAGCATATACAGTATAAGAATTTCCTGAAGTAAGGCCACTTAATAGGTAATTATGATCACCTGGATAAATCCAACCATTGTCAGAATCAATAAAGCTGGTATCTGCTAAAATTTCGTCGTAGGAAGGTGCTGGATCAGTTGATTTTTTGACGCCATAATATATGTAGTCCTGTTCATCTATTGAAAAATGAAAAGTTGCAGTATCAACTCCAATATTAATTATACCAGGTGAAGATAATACCGGGGCAGCTGTTTCTCCTGTTGCCAAACTGACCTTAGTGCTTTTCTGATAAGCCCAGTCAACGATTGTAACTGAGTCGACAGTTGCAGGTATGTTAACGCGAATCCAGCCATAATGTATGTCAGTGCCAATTAAAAATTTAACACCTATGAATTTTTCTCCCTGACCCTGAAAATTTCCCCAAGAGCTGCTTGAAACACTATTATGCTCTCCTAATACTCCCGCATTTCCATTAAAACTGGATGAAGAAGAAATATACACTTTACTGCTTAGTGCTTTAACGGAGCTATTACCCATCCAACTATTTGAAGGTTGAAGATTATCTATGAATGCGTAGTGTACACCGCCGAGGGTATTTTTTATTACAAAATCCTTGACACCATCTCCATCTATATCAATACTGTCTCTGGTATTTTTCACCACAATATTTTTTAACCCGGAATAAACGGTCTGTCCTTCTGTGTTTGCTGTAAATGCTGCCAATGCCACAGCAGTTGCAGAATAACCTGCAAGCCTTTTGTTTAAGTGAAATTGTGATTTTTGGTTTTTCATAAATCAATAAGTTTATTTATAGGTCAATTTTATATAGCCTTAAAATATCAATTACTTAATTATTTTAAATTTTAAAGCAATGAATAAGATTATGCTAAAATTAAAAAATTAAATTAAGATTCAATATGTTTAAGAAAAATAAATTGATAATAACATTATATTTTTTCCCTGTACAATGATTTATCAATTACTTTAGTCATTGCAATTTCATCCATAGATGTGCTAAGAAAAGTGTTTATTTGTTTAGCAACCGCGGTGGGATTTTCAATTACATCTGCATATTTTACATATAACACATCCATGTTGTGACTTTTATCTATTAATTTTTTTGATTTTTCAACCTGCCTTGTATAAATTAATTCTAACCCTGCCGGATAACTATCTGCCCGAAATTTTTTATTCCGGACAAGCATTTTTTGCTGGGATGAAACAATTTCAATTAAATCCCTTTCCATGAAAATAATTTTATAATTAAACTTTGGCGGTAAAAACTGAAGTAACTGGGCAATAATTTTTACAGCCTTCCCGGAAACATTTGATAACCAACGGTTATTCCTGGCAAGGTTTTTCACTGCTTCATGTTCGTAATATCCCTTTGGATTGTTCTCGTCCGAGGCACGTTTATTATCGGTAAATATTGCTATTCCGCCTTTTTCAAGCATCTGCATCATCACTGATGTTCCAGACCTTGGTAAACCAGAAACAACTATAATCGGGTCTTTTAATTCAATGTTTTTAGTGGCGTAAACTGCTTCTTGGAATATTTCGGATTTATCAGAATCTTTTAACAGCGAAGGCTTTTCCTTCTTTTCAAAGTATTTTTTGTGCTTTTCTTTAAGTTCATTATTTTTATGGAATTCATCATAAATTTTAATCAAACGGTTACGGGCCTTTCCAAAATCGGGTATCATTTTAAGGCATACTTCAAAAGCATTGGCTGCATTTGTATAGTCTTTCAATTGATAAAGAGCTTCGCCTAAATGAAAATGAGCGTATGGATAATAATAATTCAGCCCGATTGCATCTAATGCATAGTTAGCGGCTGCTTCAAATTCCTTTTTATTCAGATGTACTATTGATAAACCGTGTAATGCATGTTCCGATTCAGGATCATTTTCTAATGCTTTATTAAATTTTTCCAATGCTTTATCCCAATTTTTCAAATTAATGAAAGCATTTCCCAGTTTTATCAGTATATCAGGTGTGTTTTTTTGATCGGCAAAACTATTCTCAAGCAACTCAACGGCCTTTTTTGATTCATTTTTTGTGATCAATAAATCTGCATATATTAAATCTATCTGACGAAGTGAATTAATATAAGAAAAATTTTTCCTTATTTTCTGCTGGTTTTCACGGATAATTTGCTGTTTTTTGTCTTCTTCACAATCTTTAGGGAATTCTGTATTTTTCAATTCATTGAATTGTTCTGTAGTGAGTAATTTTGCTTTTACTGATGTCTTGAATTCATTGATAACATTTTCACAACCTGTATAATTTCCGGTTTCTACATAACTTTTAGCAAGCCTGAGAGCATATCTTCCTTCATCTTTTGCAGAGTTAAACAATTCTTCAAGTAAAGGAATAGCTTTCTGATGCCTGTTTGAACCAATAAATATTCTCACTAAATTATATTTAGATTCTTCTTCGGCCTTATGGGCTGCTAACTTTTTATCCGGACCTGGATCCTCGATATAACCAAGATCGATTAACTGCTGCAAAGCTTTTTGTGCCTCAACGGGATCGATTTGCTGGTCATCAGGATGCATTCCACATTCTCCGGGAACATTCTCCCACGAATCAATCACATCAAATGAAACCGGTTTTTCAAATATTTGAAGAAGTGGAATTCCATCCATATCCTTGCCAACTGGAAGGCCAAACAATGTAAGGACGGTAGGAGTAATATTGAGTAAAGAAGCTCCGTAAATGATTTCGTCTTTTTTAATATTTGGTCCTTTGATACAAATAATTCCCTGGTTACGATGCTGAAAAGCTGGTCCAGCAGGTTCGTCCGGAATTACTTGCGGACGAAGATGATCAGAATGAAAGCCATGGTCTGAAATGAGCACAACGGTTGTATCTTCTCCTGCTGCAGCTAACAGGTATTCAAGCATCATATCATGATACCGGTAGGCGGAAGTGACAACATCTTTGTAAAGCTCAAAATCTTCTTCTGAAACATGATCCATTTTTGGCGGATGATAATTCATAAAACCATGGCAAAAATGATCGATAGCATCGAAGTAAACACCAATAAAATCCCATTCTGCATTATCTATAATCCATGTAGCTGCAGCTTGTATGCTTGAAGCCTCTGAAAGAATTTTAGCAACATTATAAAGCCGTTTATCTTTTTCCTGGTCAATTTTTGCAGCAAGCGGTACAAAAGGCAAAAGAAACTCGTCAGTAAGTTCCTCCGGATGAACACGAAGGTGTTTGAACAACCCAGTCAGATTTTCCGGATGAACTGTATCAGTCGCAATGCTCCACTGTTCCTGCGATGCTGTAACATGATGATAATGGTTTGAGATCATGATTCCATTAATCGGTTCTGCAGGATGTGAAGGCCACCATCCAATGACGTGTGATTTCAAATTGTTTTGTGTAAGAATATTCCAAAGAGCTTTTACTTTCCTGCTTGTTGAACTTACCGGTCTGACTCCTGTACCTGAAGGATCCGGTTCTATAAATCCCAGAATACCGTGTTTATCTCCCAGTTTTCCTGTAGCTATTGATGTCCATAAAATAGGAGAGAAGGGAGGTTCAAGGGTAGATAGATTGCCCATAACTCCTTTGTTAATCAATGATTCCATTGCCGGCATCATTCCTTTATCAATAAGATCATTGATAATCTTCCAATCAGCTGCATCCCATCCAATAAGAAGAACTTTTTTTGCTAATCGCTGCATCTAGTTATTCTTTACTTTTATTTTTCTTTTTTCTCCAGGCAATAAGTCCTTTATAACCGATTGCCAGTAATCCCAAAGCTCCTTTTACAGGAATATCCATTTTTTCTCCTGTTTCCAGATTGAAATCGTATTGTTTTAAATACAATTCTTTTAAGATTGATTCTGAATCAGTAAATTTTTGGTACATATTGTATTTTATTAATATTCTTCATCTTTTTGCCAGATAAAAATAGTAATTAAAATTTTTATAAATTTTCTTTTTTTCTGCAAACGTTTGAACTCTGTTTTATAAATATATTTTTACACGCTTTTAAGGAGTTTTGACTCATCTATTCGTTTTCTATTGTTCAAATGAATCTTTAATAAGCTTAAATTTGAGTATATTCTAAATATTATAGTTTTAAATTACAGTTATTAAAAGACTTTAAAATGAAGCAAAAGCCTTTACTTTCTTTCTGGCAAATCTGGAACATGAGTTTTGGATTTTTAGGAATTCAATTTGGCTGGGGATTACAAATGGCCAATATGAGCGCAATATACACCTATTTGGGCGCCAAAGCTTCAGATATTGCAATATTATGGTTGGCTGCACCCGTTACAGGTATACTTATCCAGCCAATAATAGGTCAGGCTAGTGATCGTATATGGACCCGACTGGGCCGTAGGCGACCTTTTATCTTAGGTGGAGCAATTTTGGCATCCGCTGCATTGCTTATAATGCCTAATTCTCCCTCAATATGGATAGCTGCAGGATTATTGTGGGTGCTTGATGGCACTATCAATGCAAGTATGCAGCCATTTCGTGCTTTGGTTGCAGATAATCTGCCAGAAGAACAAAATTCTAAAGGATTCGCGATTCAATCACTGTTTATCGGATTAGGCGGAACTATTGCGTCAGCAATGCCCTGGATGATGACAAACTGGTTTGGTGTAGCCGCTGAAGGTGCTGGTAAAGGTCATATACCCTTTTCAGTTAAGCTTTCTTTTTATGTTGGTGCAGTTGCTTTTATGGGAGCTGTATTGTGGACTATTTTCTTTTCAAATGAATATCCGCCTGAAGATTCGGAATTGAATGAAAGAAAAAATAAAAAATTTGATTGGACACTGGGTTTGAGCGATATTTTCAAACTTGTGTTAAAATTGCCCAGGCGTATGTGGGAACTCGGATTGGTTCAGTTTTTTACCTGGATTGGTATGTTCTGTCTTTGGGTATATTTTCTGCCAGCTATAGCAAAAGATATTTTTAAAGCTACTGAAGGAACTGTCCAAATGGAAGCTGCTGGATCATGGGCAGGGTTCTGTTTTGCAATATATAATGCTGTCTGTTTTGCATTTTCATTTGTTCTGATCTGGGTTACGAAATATACTGGACCAAAATTAATGCATACTATCTGCCTTGCTATTGGAGCAACAGGATTTATTATGGTACCTTTTTTTAATAGTCAATATTATCTTTTAATTTCTATGACAGCAATTGGAATTGCATGGTCAAGTATTTTATCGATGCCTTATGCAATGCTGACATCATCTTTACCTTCAGATAAAATTGGTGTTATGATGGGAATGTTTAATCTTTTTATTGTTATCCCTCAAATAATTGCCTCCAGTCTTTTGGGATTTGCGATGAAAATCGTCTTACACAACGAACCGATGAATGCAATTTTATTGGGAGGTATCAGCATGGGGTTTGCGGCAATCTTAACATATTTTGTGGTTAGTTATACTAAACCATATGGAAAACTTGATATTAAAGCAGGTAATGCTGGACATTAAAATGGAGATAATTTAATGCGAGTTTTGGTATGATTAAAGCTTGTATATTTGATCTTGACGGGGTTATAGTTGATACAGCTAAATATCATTATTTGGCCTGGAAAAAACTTGCCAAAGGTTTGGGTTTTGAATTTACTGAGCACCACAATGAACGTTTAAAAGGAGTGAGCCGGATGGATTCTCTTAAAATACTTCTTTCAATTGGAGGAATAGAAAAGAATGAACAGGAGATGGAAGTTTTAGCTTCCGTAAAAAATCAATGGTATGTAGAATATATTTCACAGTTAACTCCAGCAGAAATATTACCCGGTACTTTTGAAATTTTGGACTTTCTGAATAAACACAATATATTAGTTGCGGTAGGTTCATCAAGCAGAAATGCAAGGACAATATTAAAATGTATTGGACTTGAGAAAGCATTTGGAAGCATAGTCGATGGAATCCGGCTTTCAAAAGCTAAACCAGATCCGGAAGTATTCACTAAAGCTGCTGATGATCTTGGTGTAAATTATTCTGAGTGTATAGTATTTGAAGATGCTTTCACCGGAATAGAAGCTGCTAAGAACGCCGGAATGAAAGCGATCGGTATTGGGGAACCAGATGTATTAAATCAGGCAGACATGGTAGTTCCTTCACTTGATAAACTTGATTTTAACAAGTTGTTTAAACTTTAAAATGAATTAATAAAAATATTGATGAAACAATATCTCAAAGTTGATCCATGGTGCATCATTGAAGAAGGTTTTGATCCAAAAAATGTCAAAGCTTCGGAAAGTATTTTTAGTCTTGGTAATGGCAAGATGGGACAGCGGGCTAATTTCGAAGAACAATATTCCGGATTCACTTTGCAGGGAAATTACTTTGCAGGTATTTTTTATCCGGATAAAACCAAAGTTGGTTGGTGGAAAAATGGATATCCTGAATATTTTGGTAAAATGATTAATGCTGTAAACTGGATAGGCATTGATATTTTTGTTGATAATGAACCATTGAATTTGGCAAAATGCAAAGTTAGCCAGTTTAAGCGGGAGTTAAATATGCATGAAGGAACACTTAATCGTTCATTCTATGCTGAATTAAGCTCCGGTAAATCAATTTTCGTGCAAACCAAACGCTTTATCAGTATTGCGAATACAAAAACTGCAGCTATTTCTTATAATGTGTCTCCTGTTAATTTCAATGGTACTTTAACTTTTGTTCCGTACATCGACGGTGATATTATGAACAGTGATTCGAATTATAAAGAAAAATTCTGGGTAGAAGTTGAAAAAACATCGCATGAGGGAATGTCATTGCTTCAGTCCAAGACTAAGAAACTTGATTTTCAAGTTTGTTCTGGTATGAAAAATGTTTTTTACAATGGAAAAAAGAAACTAAATATTAATGCTGAAATTATATCAAAAGAAAAGTATATAGCCGAAAAATATGTTATCAGCGCAAAACAGAATGAAAATATAACTCTTTTTAAATATGTCTCGAACGTCACTTCTCTTGATTTTGAAATTGAAGTGATGAAAAATGAAGTTCTGGAAACTTTAGAAATTATTGAGAAAGAAGGCTTTGACAACCTATATAAATCGCACAAAAAAGCCTGGGAACAAAAATGGGAAAAATGTGACATTCTTATTGAAGGTGATGACAGTGCGCAACAAGGAATTCGTTTTAATATTTTCCAGCTTAATCAGACTTATACGGGTGATGATGAGCGATTAAATATAGGACCAAAAGGATTTACCGGTGAGAAATATGGCGGAAGCACATATTGGGACACTGAAGCATTTTGTTTGCCTTTTTATTTAAACACTGCTGATCAAAAAGTTGCCAGAAATTTACTTTTGTATCGTTACCGTCACTTGCCAAAGGCAATTGAAAACGCGATAAAACTTGGATATACAGGTGGTGCTGCTTTATATCCTATGGTTACAATGAACGGTGAGGAATGTCATAATGAATGGGAAATTACTTTTGAAGAAATTCATCGCAATGGAGCTATTGCATATGCCATCTACAATTATATTAAACATACTGATGATGAAGAATATTTAGCCAAATATGGTCTTGAAGTTTTAATAGCATTATCGCGTTTTTGGAGCCAGCGCGCAACTTTTTCTGAAATAAAACAGAAGTATGTAATTTAGGCGTTACAGGTCCGAATGAATATGAAAATAATGTTAATAATAACTGGTATACAAACTTTATAGCTTCCTGGACTTTAAAATATACCCTTGAAGTTATGGAAATTGTTAAAGAAAAATATTTGAATGATTATAATAGAATACTAGATAAAGTAAAATTTAAATTAGACTGATGAAACAAGCAAATGGAAAGAAGTTGCAGAAAAAATGTTTTTCCAGAAAATTGAGGGTACAAATATTTATCTTCAGCAGGAAGGATATCTGGATAAAGAACAAATTAATGCAAATGATATTCCTGCAAAAGAACGTCCTATAAATCAGCATTGGTCATGGGATAGAATACTTCGCTCGGTATTTATTAAGCAGGCTGATGTTTTACAAGGCATGTATTTCTTTATAAATGATTTTCCTGTTAAAGTAATCCGGGAAAATTTCGATTTTTATGAACCTAAAACAGTACATGAATCATCCCTATCGCCATGCATACATAGTGTAATGGCTTCGCATATCGGCGAAATAGATAAAGCTTATGAGCTCTATTTACGCACTTCCAGGCTTGATTTGGATGATTACAATAACGAAGTTGACGAAGGCTTACATATTACCTCAATGGCCGGAACATGGCTTTCAATTGTTGAAGGATTTGCCCGTAAAAGAATTATCAATGGAATACTTAGTTTTGATCCTTTGATACCTCCGAAATGGAGCAGCTATTCTTTTAAAATTCAATATCAGGGTCACATAATGGAAATTATTGTGCAAAAAGATGAAGTAAAAATCTGGAACCATCACGATATACCAATTAATATTTTACTCTTTGGATCGCCTTTTACAATAGGACCTAAAAATGTACTGCGATATCAAAAAAATAAAAAAGTAACATTGTAATTAGTGTAGATCAATTTTAGTGAGGGTATTAAAAACAGATTTCACTTAAAGTACGCTAAGTTTTTAAGTATGAACTCAAAGACTTTAATAATCTATTTTCATTTTATGGACTCTGCATGAAAAATTTTCAATCTTAAATTTTATAACAACTTCATTATTAATTAAAAAATCTTCTTATTAAAGGGAAACTTTATATCAATAAAAAATGTTCAATAACTATATAAAAAACTTAACTTTAATTTGTTTAATATATTTTGTCATGAATATTGGTATTTCTGGAAATATTATTGTTGATAGGATTGAACCTATGAACTGGTGGGTGGGGATGAAGAACAATGAGCTTCAGTTGATGTTGCATGGTAAAAATATATCAAACACTAAGGTGAATATAGAATATCCTGGCGTCAAACTTACAAGTATTGAAAAATCTGATAATCCAAATTACCTTTTTGTAAATTTAAAAATCGGACCTGAGACAAAGGCAGGACAAATAAATATTTCATTGTCAAAATCTGGAGGAATTGATACAATTATTAAATATCCATTGCTTTCACGTCCAACAGATAAAATTAGGCAACAGGGATTTTCTTCAGGTGATGCAATTTATTTGATTACTCCTGATCGATTTGCCAATGGTGATACTTCTAATGATAATGTAAGAGGCTATCCGGATAAGGCCAACCGGAAAAAAACTAATTCCAGGCACGGCGGAGATATTAAAGGAATTATAAATCATTTGGATTATATTGAAAAACTTGGTTTTACTGCTATATGGATTAATCCTCTTTTAGAGAATAATATGCCAAGCTACTCATATCATGGCTATTCTGTCACTGATTTTTATAAAATAGATCCTCGCTTTGGAAACAATGACGATTATATTACTCTTGCACAAAAATGCCATGAGAGAGGGTTAAAACTGATAATGGACGTTGTGCTAAATCACTGCGGAAGTAAACATTGGTGGGCCGATGATTTACCTTCAACTGACTGGTATCACAATTTTGGCACTTATTTCAGTACGAATTACAGGGCTTCTACTTTAATTGATCCTCACGCTTCCTATTTCGACAAAAATGAATTCAACAATGGCTGGTTTGATTTATCAATGCCGGATTTGAATCAACAAAATATATTTCTTGCAAAATATTTAATTCAAAATACTATCTGGTGGATTGAATCCTCTGGAATAGATGGAATAAGGCTTGATACCCAGCCGTACTCCGACATGCAGTTTTTGGTTGACTGGATGCAGGCAATTAATAAAGAATATCCTGAATTTACAGTTGTTGGTGAAGCATGGTTTCAGCACGAAGCTTTTACTGCCTGCTATCAAAAAAGTAATAAGCCTCTTTCGGGTTATCGTTCAGAAATATCATGTGTTACAGATTTCCCACTTTGTTTTGCTTTGCAAACTGCTGTTAACGAAAAAGAAGGTTGGAGCGAAGGAATGCCAAAGATATATCATGTATTAGCACAGGATTTTTTGTACGGCAATCCAATGAACAACCTAATTTTCCTTGATAATCATGATTTATCTAGAATTTTCGAATACTTGAGAGGTGATTTTAGAAAATTCAAAATGTTGATGGGAATACTTGCGACAATGCGCGGAATTCCTCAGTTATATTATGGAACAGAAGTTCTGCTTCAGGGTGACAAATCCAAAGGTGACGGATTTATTCGTAAAGATATGCCGGGTGGTTGGCCGGGAGATCACAAAAATACTTTTACAGGAGAGAACCTGAATAATGAGCAGAATCAAGCTCTTTATTATACCCGAGCACTTTTTAACTGGAGAAAAAATAATGAGATAATCGCTAATGGGGCATTGAAGCAATTCCTGCCAAATGATGGATTGTATGTATATGCCAGGTACAATGAAAAAGGAACTATATTGGTTTTGGTTAATAATAATGAAAGGCATTTAGTAAAATTCAATAGTAAGAGATATGCAGAGGTTTTACACAGTACAACTTCGGCAAGTGAAATTATCACGCATGATAAGATTATTCTGGATTCTTTGCAAGTTTCGCCAAAAACAACAGTAATACTTGAATTGGATAAATAATTTTTCTGATTAATTAATTTTTATCAAAATAATTTTAATATGAAACCCACATGTTAAACAAGTTTAACACAAAGTCCGGATGAATAAAATCTCAACAGAGCTAATATTAAGTACTGAAAATGAGACATGTGGGTTCCATCCGACCTTTGAAATTTAATTTTATACGGATGAAACATATACTAATTCCAATCGCTACAATAGTTTTAATAGTGATATGCATATTGGTTTTTGCATGTACTAAGAAAAAACAAATAATACTTGCACCTCCAAGCCAGGTGCAACATATTGAATGGAGCAGGAATGCAGTTATTTATGAGGCAAATATTCGCCAATTTTCACCGGAAGGTACATTTAATGCATTTGCAAAAGATTTACCCAGGCTTAAGGCTCTGGGGATTGACATCATTTGGGTAATGCCAATAAATCCTATTGGTGAAGTAAAACGTAAAGGGAAATTAGGAAGTTATTATTCTGTTAAAGATTATAAAGCAATTAATCTCGAATTTGGCACTTTAGAAGATTTCAAAAATTTAGTAAATGATGTCCACAAACTAGGCATGCATATAATTATTGATTGGGTTCCAAACCATTCATCATGGGATAACGTTATGTTTAAAGAACATCCTGAATATTATTTGAAAGATACACTTGGAAGATTTACTTCACCTTTTGACTGGACCGATGTAGTTCGTTTCAATTATAAAAATCCCGGGATGCGCAAATGGATGATTGAAACAATGAAATTTTGGTTAACAGAAACAGGTATTGATGGTTTTCGTTGCGATGTCGCTCATATGATTCCAGTGGATTTCTGGGATTCATGCCGCATGGAACTTGATAAGGTAAAACCAATTTTTTTTCTTGCTGAAGCAGATCAACCAGCACTTCATGTCAAAGCTTATGACATGAGTTATGACTGGAAATTTCATCATATTATGAACCAGATTGCCAAAGGAAAGAAAACTGCGAATGCCATTGAAAAACATTTTGCCTGGGTTGATTCAATATATCCATCCGGTTCAATATTGATGCAATTTATTTCCAATCATGATGAAAATTCATGGAATGGAACTGAGTTTGAAAGATTAGACGGCGGTGCACAAACTTTTGCGGTACTTGCTGCAACTGTTCCAGGCATGTTACTTATTTACAACGGACAGGAAGCAGCTTTTAACAAAAGACTTAGATTTTTCGATAAGGATACTATAAATTGGGGTAATTATATTTATTCTGATTTTTATAAAAAATTAATTGAATTAAAAAAACAAAACCAGGCTCTCTGGAATGGTCTTGACGGTGGTTCATTTCAACGTATGGCAACTACAGACAATAAATCTGTTTATGCTTTTGCAAGATCAAAAGAAAATAATAAAATAGCCGTCATCCTGAACCTTACAAATAAAAAGCGAACAATTGCAATTATGAGTGATATTGCAGATAGTATTTATGTTGACGCTTTTAGCAGTAAAGAAATTACTATAAAGAAGTATTTAAAACTTGTACTCGATCCCTGGCAATTCATGGTTTTAGTTAAGAAATAACATAAAAAAAGCCTGCAAAACTATAGGTATTTGCAAGCTTTCAAGAAAAGAAATTAACTAACTAAAACAACTTTTAAAAATAAACCAGAGTGCAACGTTATTCGATTTTCATAATATTTTTTCTCCAAATGTTACTGCCTGAATGAGCTGTAAGAATATAAATTCCGTCACTTAGATTATTTAATAGTATAGAATTATTAGAACTTACGAAGGTCTTCATTATCAATTGGCCAACAGTATTTGAAATTTCAACGCTTACATTTTTAATCCCGGCATCATCAAACATTAATGTTAGCCTGTCAATAAAGGGATTTGGATAAACAGACATCTTATTTAAATTCACTTTGCCTATTCCGACAGCAAAATCTACAGATGAGTATTGAGGTATTCCACGGGTCAAATACCCAGTCTGGGCAACAGGAGTAACTTCAAAAAATACATACATTCCATGATCATCATCAGTTAATGTATATTGCTTACTTGTTGCACCAGTTATTTCAGTTTTGTCACTACCAATTGCAGAAGAACATCTGTACCATTTAAATTCGCTTGTACCTTCAGCATCACCGTTCAAATCAAAATAGTCATAGCTGGCAGAAAGAGTACTACCTGATTGGATATTACCGGCAATTGTAACATTTCGTGCTTCAGGAGCTGCAATAATATTTGGCTTAGCAAGTTTAACGGAAGTATAAATCCGGTATTCACTAATATCCAAATTAATTAATTGATGAACATCGGTAACTGTCAGGCTATCTCCTGAAAAATAGTCATACCACATTCCTGTTTTACTAAATGAAGCATCTATTTTTTGTTTATTAACACTGAAATTTCCGATAATTCTAACATCCATAGACGGATTATTAATTGCAATAATTTTTAAGGAGTCGCCCACATTTAAAGTAAAATCACTACTTTGGAAGGCTGGGTCATTCTCTTTTAGTTTAATCAGTTCTTTGTACACACTGTAAAGCCTGTACCTGTTAGGATTGCTATAATAATCCCATCTTATGGGTTTAAGTCCGGTTCTGTCATTATTATAATTGATTGAATAATCATAACCCAGTTCACCGAATTGCCACATCATCTTTGGTCCCGGAATGGTAAACAAAAATGCAGTAGCTAATTCGGCGCGTACCAGGGAGAGAACTAAATTGTCCTTTATATAATAATTCGGGTTTCCAATGTTTCCATATGTCAGGTTTTTATACATCATTCTTTCTTCATCGTGGCTTTCCATATAGGTTATCAATCCAGGATTTGCAAACGAACGAGCTTTATATGAACCCCAGGAAATGTCTTCATCCGTGCTATACCCCATTGATGCCTGAGTATAATTATAATTTAAATTGCCCCATAACATCATTCCATAAGTGTCCAAAACTTGTTCTTCATCGTTATCTGCAAAGTGTTCAAGAATTACATACGCTTTATTATTGACTGACCAAACCGTATCAGCAATTGCTTTCAATATTGCAACTCTTCCTGTATCATAGTTAGCCCACGCAGCATCATTTCCGAGTGTATTTTTTTGAGTGAAACCTTTCGATAAATCGAATCTGAATCCATCTGCTTTATATTGTGTGAGCCAGAATTTTAAAACCTGCGAAACAAATTTCTTCGTATAAGGACTTTCATGATTGAAGTCATACCCTACATTGTAATCATGTTTAGGTATTGGATTAAACCAGGGATTATCAGCAGCCGGACGGTTATTTTGCGAATCCCAATACAATTGTACCATCGGGCTTTGCCCGAATGAGTGGTTCAACACTATATCCAATATTACAGCAATTCCTTCTGAATGGCATGTATCAATTAGTTTTTTTAGATCATTAGAAGTTCCATAATATTTATCAGGTGCAAAATAAAAAATCGGATTGTATCCCCAGCTTATGTTACCTTCAAATTCCATGACCGGCATCAGTTCAATTGCATTTATTCCTAAGCTTTTAAGATAACCAAGAGAGTCAATTACTCCTTTATAACTGTGACTTTGCATAAAATCGCGAACCATTAATTCATAAATTACCAGGTTCTGCTTGGCAGGTGGGGTTGACAAATTATATTTCCAATTATAGGGTGTTTGGGCTGTTTGTAAAACTGAGACATTACCTGTTGTTTTGCCAATAGGATATGCTTTTAAATCAGGATAAGTAACTGAATCAATAAACTGATCATTTGAAGGATCCAGTATTTTTTGTGTAAAAGGATCAGCAATTGTTATTGAACCATCAACTATGTATTGATAAGCATATTCTTCACCTTCTTTCAGATTATTCAGTTGAATCCAAAACCTGCTGGTATCAAAGGTTTGTTTCATTTGATAACTATTATCAAGGTTCCAGTTATTAAAATCACCTATTACAAATGATGATGATTTTTTTGGAGCCACAAGGCATAAAATCACGGTTGAATCATTTATGTAATTAATACCATCATTTATTCCGGCTGGAAGCTTTACTCTGGTTAATGAATCTCTGACAAAATAATAAAAAGAATCAATTACAGTTTCTGTTCCTTTTTTGGCAAGGATTTTTATCCAAAATTTACCTAATATATTTGCAGTTATACTGTCTAATATATTTTTACCAGGTACTTTTAAAATTAAACTATCTTGCAAGAACAATTTAAGTGAATCGGCATTGTTCGATGCAGCCTGGATAATAATTTTTTCTCCAATCAGTGGCATAAAAGGAACCATAGCAGGTTTAATTATACTTATATGCAAATCAGTATCAATCACATCATAAAAAATGTCACCTCCAGTTGCCGTTCTTCCTGTTAAAGTATTATCTGAACTTCGGAATACAAAAGCCAGGTTTGTAACTATTTCGTTTGGAAGAATACCATAATAATCAATTATAGAAGGATTAATTTTTAATTCGTAAAGGTCAGTTCCAACCCTCGTCATTTTATATTTTTCAGAATTATCTCCCCATACAGGAGCATGCTTCCAATCACCACTATTGGTACTTGCAGAAGTTAATACTCCCGTGTGCGCATACACATCACCTGTATATCCCATTAATCCTTTACTTCCCTGACTAGCATCAAAGACTACAGTAACCGAATCATCAGTAGTAGGGTTTGTAGGATTACAAGTAATAATTTGCGCTTGCGCAGCAAGTGAAATTGACAAAATAATATATATATTTATCAAGTATATTTTGCTCATTTGACTTAAAGTTTTGTTTGTTTTATGCAGTTTTTAGAAATAAAATAAAATGCTTTTCTAAAAGTCAAGTTAAGAAAAGAAATAAATAATTGATAAATAAATTCTCGTGAACATTTGATTTTTTTTATATTATATTGTTGAAAACTTAAGGTTGGAAATTGATTCAAACGTTTGCAGAAAAGAACTTAAAAATTTTTCAATGATCTTATTTTTGCTTATTTTAACTGGGAATTAATTCTGGATACCGGATACAGGAAACCGGAATTAGAATTCTTGTATCCTGTGTCTGGCATCAGATACCATGAAATTTGACTTAAATTCATAGTTATTTCGTTCCTTTGTGAAAATTAATCTTACGTCATTTACAAATGAGAACATCTCAAACAACTATTAAAGATATTGCAGCCCGTTTGGGAATTTCTCCATCAACAGTTTCAAGGGCTTTAAAAGATCATCCTGACATCAGCATTGAAACTAAAAAAGCTGTAAGAGAACTTGCCTTAAACCTAAATTATAAGCCAAATGCTATGGCTATCGGATTGCGAAATAGCAAGAGTAATATTATTGGTGTAATAATTCCTGAAATCGTCCATCATTTTTTTTCAACTGTAATTAGCGGAATAGAAGATGTTGCTTATGATGCAGGGTACCAGGTTATGGTATGTCAGTCAAACGAATCATATTTGCGTGAAGTTAAAAATACCCAGGCCTTGCTACTTACCCGTATTGAAGGATTGTTAGTTTCGCTGTCAAAAGAAACTCGTGATTACAGCCACTTTAAAAATCTTCAGAACCTTAACGTTCCTATAGTATTCTTTGATCGTTCCTGCGAACAATTGGATACAGACAAAGTAATTGTCGACGATTTCGAAGGAGCTTATAAAGCCGTATCACACCTTATTTCAGTCGGATGCAAAAGAATTGCCCACCTGGGTACAGAACAGGATTTAATTATTGGACGAAACAGGATGAATGGATATCTGAAAGCGTTGAAAGATCATAATATCCCGGTTGATGAAAAACTGATATCTCGTTGTGATACATACCAGGCAGCGCAATTAGTGACGAAGCGAATGATTTATGAATTAAAACCACCGGATGGAATATTTGCAGTGAACGATCTGACAGCGATTGGTGCGCTTCAGACTGTCAAGGAATGCAAGTTCAAAGTTCCTGATGATATAGCAATTGCCGGATTTGGTAATGGTATTTATTCTATGTTTACAGATCCACCACTGACTACTGTTGAGCAAAATGGTTACAAAATGGGCCAGACAGCAATGAATTTGCTTCTTGACAGACTTATTAGAAAGGATGATTATCCTTCAATAACAGAAGTACTTGAAACCAGTCTGGTTTTGCGTAAGTCAAGCCTGAAACCAAGCAAACCGCAAGTGATATAAACCGAAAACCGGAGACCGGAAACCGGAAACCGGAAACCGGAAACTCAATAATTCTCTTTGCTCTTTGTTCTTTGCTCTTTGTTCTTTGTTCTATATTTCTATAATATTTCCTCAAACGTTTGAAATAAGTTAGTCTATTCAATTAACATTCTTAAATCCATCGATTTAGTCTCATTTTTTATTGTTAAAACTGTACTTAGGTTAAAATTTACAATAACTTTGGTTAGGTTTCAGAAAATCCAGTAATTCTATTAACTCTTTATCTATAAAAACTAACTTCAATGAAACGTCAAATTTTAGGAAAATATAATACTATTACATTCTATAATATTGACGTTCCATCATACATTAATTTTAAAAATATAAATTATGATGAAATTAAAACTACTCTTTACAATCTTTTTGGCGGGAATATTTCTTGCATCATATGGTCAACAGGTCACAATTAATGGCACTGTTACCGATGCAAAAGATGGAAGTTCAATGCCAGGTGTTAATGTAATTATTGAAAATACTACTCTGGGAACAGTTACAGATGTAAATGGGAAATATACATTGAAATTACCTGATAAAAATGCAGTATTAGTATTTTCATTTCTGAGTTATGGAACTCAAAAAATAACTGTTGGTGAGCAAACAGTTATAAATGTTACTATGCATGAAGATATTACTAAACTTGATGAAGTGGTTGTTATTGGTTATGGCACTAGTAAAAAGAAAGATTTGACAGGAGCCTTATCAACTCTTAAGGGCGATGATTTAAGCAAGCCAGGTGCAACAACACCGGAACAATTACTACAAGGCAAAGTATCCGGAGTTCAAATAGTTTCAAATAATGGAGAACCTGGAGCAGGTTCACAAATTAAAATTCGTGGAGCAAGTTCTATACGTTCCGGCGAGCAACCATTGTATGTAGTCGATGGAATTCCTTTTGATGAGCAAACTACTTCGCCTGATGGAATTAGTGGTAATGCATTGGGCGGAGCTCCGGCTACAAGCCCTTTAACTTCTATTAATCCCAATGATATAGAATCTATTGATATATTAAAAGATGCCTCTGCAGCTGCAATATATGGTTCACGAGGTGCTAATGGAGTTATCATTATAACTACTAAAAAGGGGAAAGAAGGACAAAGTGAAGTCAATTATTCAACAACTGTAAGCTTTTCACAGCTGCCAAAAAAACTTCCGATGCTTTCAGCTACTGCATGGGTTAATTTTCGAAAAGACAGTATGAAAAATCCAGATAATAATCTCGGTGCAAATACCGATTGGCAAGATCAGATTTTTCGAAAAGCGACAAGTTATGATCAAAACCTTTCCTTTTCAGGAGGTACAAATAAATCCACTTATCGAGCTTCATTCAATTATACCGATCAGCAAGGAATAATTATAAAATCTGATTTAAAAAGATATGCCGGGAGATTAAATCTAACTCAAAAAGCCCTTAATGACAGGATAAATTTTGAGGCAAATTTAAGTGGATCGCAAGTTGTTGAAAATCGTGTACCTGTAGGTGCTACAGGTTTTGAAGGCGATGTATTGTTAAATGCATTGCAGGCAAACCCTACATGGCCGGTTCGGGATTCTCTGGGAAATCCATGGCAAGGTAATTCAGTTTATAAATTTTCTCCTTCGGATAGGAATCCTGTTGCTATGCTTGAATATACAAATGACTTAACAAGAACCACTAATGTATTAGGTGGCCTGGCTGCTACACTGGAAATTTTAAAGGGATTAAGCTACAAGGCTAATTTTGGTATGAATTATACCAATGCCAACCGAACAATTAATCAAAGTCAAAAACTTAATTATATGGCCTCAGTATCAGGCAGTGGCCAAATTAATAACAGGGAATTGTACAATTATTTAATTGAACATACATTAAATTACAATAAGGAAATTGGCAATCAAACTATTAATTTGCTTGCAGGATATTCTTATCAGCAATTTATGAATCGTGGTTCAGATATTACAGGCGAAGGATATGTTACGGATGCAATTCCATATACTAATGCTATTGAATACGGGACACCTACACTTACTACCATCAGCTCTTACTTTCCACCTGATACCAAGATGCAATCGTTTTTTGGAAGAATTAATTATAATTTAAAAGAAAGATATCTTTTGACTGCAACAGTTCGTGCTGACGGTTCATCAAAATTTGGTGAAAATAAAAAATATGGTACTTTTCCTTCTTTTGCAGCAGGCTGGAGAATATCTGAAGAAGATTTTATGAAAAGTTTAAATGCATTCAGTAATTTAAAACTTAGATTTGGTTGGGGACAAACGGGTAATTCTGAAATTGACACTAAACAATCACAACCTCTTTATTCTTATGACAATTCCAGTAAAGCAATTATTGGAGAGGATAAAACAACAATACTTGGCCTGAAAGTTTCTCGTACGGCAAATCCAAATGTTACATGGGAAACTACTACTTCTGTCAATTTAGGACTTGATTTTGGTGTATTAAAAAATCGGTTATCCGGTTCTGTAGATTTGTATCAGAAAACAACTTCTAATTTATTATTAACTGTACCCGCAGCGCCTCTTTCCCCATCATCAACGGTTGTTAGAAATCTTGATTCTGTAAAAGTAATAAACAAAGGTTTGGAATTAAATCTTACGGGAGTACTTATTGCCAAAAGTAAAACTTCATGGGAAGTCACCGGTAACTTATCTTTTCTTAATAGTAAAGTAACGGGATTGAATAAGGTAGTTTATGAAACAGGTTCGGCACAAGGTCAGGGTTTAACGGGAGCCTATGTAGAAGTTATTGCAAATAATCAACCTATTAACGAGTTTTATGGCAAAAAATTAATTTCAATTGGTGCAAATGGGAAAGTGCAATATTTAAAATCAGAAAATGGACAGGATTCTATGACTTATTTGGGAAGTCCTCAACCAAAATTCACATGGAGCCTTATTAATAATTTTAAATATGGCAACTGGGATTTGAATGTCTTTATTGAAGGTGTGCATGGAAACAAAATATTCAATAACACAGCTTTATTGCTCGATAAGACCAATTTGAACCAATCAAAAAATGCGCTGGACTATTTTGTATATGATAAAGTAAATATTAGTACTTACATTCCAACTGTAAGCGATCGTTATATTGAAAATGGTTCATACGTTCGTTTAAGTAGCGTTACCTTAGGTTATTCTTTAAATTTAAATAATTCCGTATGGATAAAACGAGCTCGAATTTTTATTCAGGGAACTAATTTGTTCATAATTACAAAATATAAAGGCTATGATCCTGATGTAACAAGCAGTAAGGATATGAATGATATCAATTCTTTTGGGATTGATATTACTAATTATCCAAAGACAAGAACATATCTCTTGGGATTAAATGTAACATTTTAACTAATTAATAATAGAACTGTTATGAGTACAAAACATATATTAAACATTGGTGGGATATTACTGATTTTAGTGATTTTATTTCCTGCCTGCAATCTAAATGAAGACATCAAGGATGAATTGACAGCAAATGTTTTGCAGTCTGACACGAATCTCTTACCAAATGTAGTTGCGTCACCTTTAGGATTGTTGCGTAATTTGTGGTGGAGGCAAAGAACATGGGGTTTTCAGGAAGTCACTACTGACGAATGTTTTTTTCCAACCAGGGGAACTGATTGGTTTGATGGCGGCGTTTGGGTTGCCGATTATACACTCACTTGGACTAATATACACCGGGATGTTAATGATACATGGAATGATTTAAGTGTCGCATTGGCAAGCGCCAATACTGCATTACTTAATGTCGGAGTAAAAAAACAAAATGAACTTCCTATTTACACCAAGTATAGATCGCAAGCAACTTTTTTGCGTTGTTTTTACGAATATAATATGTTTGATCTATATGGAACATATCCTTCAAGAGATCCATTTAATTCGGATTTTGCAAAGGCTCCCGAAATTTATAAAGGTAAGGCCGCATTTGACAGGCTTGTAAGTATAGCTAATTCAAACTTGCCAGATATGACAAAACGCGAGGTTGCACAGTATGGAGAACCTAATCAGGATGCAGGCTTGATGTTATTAGCTAAATTATATTTAAATAAAGAAGTATATATTGGCGTTGCCGGATATGATTCTTGTTTAATTTATTTAAATCAATTAATTGCTACAGGGCACTATTCTCTTGCTAACAATTACTTCAATATGTTTAGTGTTGATAATAATAAAAACTATAAAAACGCTGATGACGAAGCAATTTTTGTAGCTGTTTTTAATGATGACCAAAACTATGGCAATGATGATAACGTGCAGTGGATTAAAACTACATTTCATTACAATCAGAACTTAGGCTCGACTTTTGCAAACTGGAATGGTGACTGTGCTACTAATGGCTATTTGATGAGCACATGGATTGCTGGTACTGATACTGCCGCTGATATTCGTTGGAAAGATACTTCAATTAAAGCTGATATGGGTGTCAATTTAGGTTTCAATTATGGTCAGCAATATGATCCAAAAACACATGCTGCATTACAAGATCGAAATGGAAATCCTTTAAACTTTACGTTTGATTGTCCATTATCTGGTGCTAAAGAATATCAGGGTGTCCGTGTATTAAAGTATCCTCCGCGTGTTGTGCCGGTTAATACTGCTCGTTGTCCAAATGATTTTTTAATCTGGCGATATGCTGATGCATTATTAATGAAAGCTGAATGTCTTGTCAGAACGTTAGGTGATGCTGGTGTAACCGATGCTTTGACAATTGTTAATGAAATCAGGGCAAAACGTAATGCACCAGTTATTAATGCTGCTAGCGCAAATGAAATGCTGAACAAAATATATATCGAGAGAGGACTTGAATTATACTGGGAGGGCCATCGCAGACAGGATATGATTCGCTTTGGCACATTTTTACAACCTAAAGATAACAAATCAGATATATCTCCTGCAACAGCTATTTTATTGCCTATTCCTGCAAGTGCAATTGCAGGTACACCTGGTGGAGTACTCCAACAAAACCCTGGATATTAAAAGTTTTCTTAAATCAAAAATCCCTGTATAACCAGCAGGGATTTTTTGATTTCTCTATGTTGAATAACTCTCCAAATATATTATTTGCCAATTCCAATAACTCCACATGCAACGCGTGCACCTGCATTACCTGTAAGTTGTGTTTTTAAGTCATCTTCATGTTTATGAACAATAATGGACCTGCCAATAATGGAATGCGGTCCTTCGAACGAGATTTCGTAGTCGGTATATTCCAGGTGAGCTTTTCCTTTCTTATCGGCTACGACATTACCTAAATCACCCACATGCCTCATTATAGCTGTTGGTGCGCCATGTTCTTTATTATCAGGATTGAAATGGCCACCTGCTGAAGCGCCGTCAGGAGCACTGCAATCACCGCAATTATGAATGTGAAAACCATGTTTCCCTTTAGTTAAACCTTCAATATCGGCTATAATTTTAATGCCGGAATCAGCTCTCGTAAATGTTATAATTCCTTTTACCTTACTGTCTTTAGTCGGATATAAAACGCAAATTGCTTTCTCAATTTTAGCTTCAGTTGATTTAGCAAGTGTTTGAGAATTTACCATTTGTGTTTCTTTATTTTTTCCATTACAGCTTATAATAAAAAAGGAAAAAACTAAAAATAGGTTTGTAAGAAAAGTTTTTGTTGATTTCATAATATTGAATTTTAGAATTAAATTTTTTGTTTTGAATCATTCTTTTTAAATACAATTAACATATTAAATATCAAAAAGTTTTTGCAAAACCGATATTGTTAAAATTTGGAAATATGAAAATTAGAATTTTGAAAAATATATGCAATACAAATAAGAAATTTTTGAAAGTAGTAATTTAGCTAAATGACAGACTAAGAGCTGATCTCACAGCGAACCTTTGAAAATAGTATAGTAATTCATAAAAAATACAATTCCTGAAGTACTGCTTTTATCTGAATTTGCTGAAATGATAATAAAAGAGAAATCACTTCATTCCTGAAATTATATTGAAAGTAAATCGATATAATACAATTTATGTTAAACTAAAAGATAAGAATGAATAATAAGTATATCGTATCTTTATCAGATATTCCACTCAAAGAAATCTATTAATAGTAAATTCCAAACGAAGAAAGGAGTATATGATGTCAAATAAAAGAATGAAAAATGAATTTGGGGCTTTTTCTAAACATGAAGATAATGATTCATTTCTAAATCTTAAACCGATAGTGTTGTTGAGTCCCAAACCGGATAATGGAAAATCAGTATTAAAAGCATTACTGCAGAGAAAAACCACCCGTGAAATGAGCGATAGAAAACTGTCTTTGCAAGTTCTTTCAAATCTGCTCTGGGCAGCATACGGTGTAAATCGTAAAAAAGGTCCGTTTGGAATTCTAGGAAGAACTGCAGCATCTGCAAGTAACTCGCAGGAAATAGATATTTATGTAGCCTTGCAGGAAGGAATTTATTTATTTGATGCATTTCATCATAGGCTGTTACCAATTGTTGCCGGCGATTTACGCGCTTTGGCAATTGGTCAGGGCCAGGTAAATTTTGGAGACAAGGCTCCTGTTCGTCTTATTTACGTTGCGGACATTAATAAACTAGCCAATACTTCAGGTTATAAGGAACCTGGTTTACAAGATCCGGAAATTCAAAAGTCATATTATTTTGTCGATACGGGGCTTATTGCAGGTAATGTTTATTTGTTTGCTGCTTCCCAGGGTCTGGCATCATGGTTCCATAATTGCAATAAGTCCGGTCTTGCAACAAAATTAAGATTGCATGCTGACCAGCGGGTCCTCTTTGGCCAAACAGTCGGATATCCAGTTAAAAACAGTAAAATCTGATATATACATTAGCACAAAATGGAACAATATTACTACTTCTTTCAACAAATAATGGAAAGATAACCGTTTTTGATAATGGAATTGAGATAAAAAACAATATTCCATAATATGTAGCCAGCTAGATTGTAAATAATAAAAATAACATAAAAACAAGTTTTTAATAGTTGCCAAGTATGGTCAATTTACTTCAGCTAAATGCGATCAAGGCTAATGGCTTTTTTCGAATGTACCTGGTTAAATTTCATTATAAAAGATTTGAACAAAATTTAAATAGTTTCTTACAATTTAAACTTTGTTTTTTCACATTTGATATATGATAAAATATTGATAAACATGTTAAAACGTATTTTTTTTATTATAATTATTGTATTGCCATTTTGGGGCTATAGCCAAGTGCAAATTTCGGCTCTTAACTGGCCGGGGAAAAGATCGGATTGGATTAATGTAAAAACCGATGTAACACCAAAAGCTATAGGCGATGGATTAGCCGATGACTATGCGGCAATTCAGGCTGCATTAGATATAATAAATGCCAGAACTCCGCCCGAAAAGCCACGAACTGTATATTTTCCGCCTGGAACTTACCGGATAACCCAAACACTGTTACTAAAAAAAGTTAATGGAGGATGCTGGCTTGTTGGACATGGCAGAAATACTACCATTGTATGGGCCGGTGAACGCGGAGGAACTATGCTTTTGTTAGATGGAACTCCCCGTAGTTTGTTCGAAGGGATTGTATTTGATGGCAATAATATTGCAGGTATCGGGTTAGATCATTATTCATCAACCTTGTTTGTTACAGAAAGCGACCATAAATACTTGAACTTTAAAAATATGCAAACCGGCATACGGTTCGGTAATAACAAAAGGGCAAGCGCAGAACAATCGGTTCAGAATTGTTTATTCAACAATTGTTCAAGAGGTATTTTAGTTCAAACATTTAACAATTACGACATTGTAGTTGTTGCTTCGAATTTTTATAATTGTGGAATTGGAATTTGCTTGGGAAAAGCAAATATTTATGTTCGCAATTGTCATTTTGAAAACAGTTCCGAAAGCGATATTACAGCCATTAGAGGCCCGGAGCATCCCTGTTCTTTCATAAGGTGTACATCCGTGAATTCAAATAAATTTCTTGATTGGAATGGAGGCGTTTCAACTGCTTTTATACAAAATTGTCATGTGTCGGGATGGAAAAGTAATGCTGCTATATCAATTCAAGGGCCACCCTGCGTAATCTTTGATTGCGTTTTCACCAATCCGCCTAGTGCTAATCCTCCTATATCAACAATAAACAATCCACATCTTATACTATCGAACAACCTATTTGTGGGGACTTCAAAATTATTCGGAAATACAAAATATTTTACCGAAATTCCGAAAGGCAGGCTTGATGGAGCGGTACTCTCAGCGACACAAAGCTTTTTTAGTGAAGAGGTTTGTGTTCCTCAGAAAGTTTATGATGTTAAAGCTTTTGGCGCTAAAGGTGATGGAAAATCAGACGATTACGCTGCCATTCAAGCAGCAATCGATTCAGCCCGCAGTTATGGATATGGTGCAATTGCTTACCTTCCTAAAGGCGACTACAAAGTATGCAACTCACTTATTGTAACGGGGGTAAATTATACTGTTGGGGGTTGTATCCCGGGCGGAGGTCCGGTAGGCTCAATAATCCAATGGGGTGGTGCAGTTGGTGGTATAACCATGAAAATAATTAATCCTAAAAATATTACCATTGAACAACTTGCAGTGTACGACAGTAAAAAAGGCAGTGTCGATATTCAACAAACCGGAACCAAAGCCAATTCTTCAATAGTTTATGATATGGTTACGGTATATGGTGAGTATCAGAATAATTCGCTAAAAGGCTTGCAATTTCTAAATCTTCCAAAAGGAGCTACTGTAATTGCGAATCATATGGTCGGAAATGTGCGTGCCACCAATTCCTCCAGAGCCAAAATTCTTATTAATTTTAAATGGCAAGGAACCTTAACTGTCGAAGGCGCTACCGAACGAGACAGAGATGGCTTTATGGGTATTCAGGCAATGTTGGCTACCAACGTGCCATATGGTATATATGTTAAAGACAATCAGAATTTGATAGTTACAAATTTTTACTCCGAACAAGCCGACAGGTATGTTTCAATTGAAGGAAACGGAGTTAATACTAATGGCCACGTAACCATTGCGGGGGTGAAAATTCAGACAGCATTGCAGCCACAAATAAACATTGACAATTATAAAGGAAGGGTTGCAGGCATATCATTACAACACTATCAGGCACCTGACCCCCGACTTATTGTCCAAACAGGAATACAACCTGTAAAACTTTTGTGGATGGGCAATAACGGCTACAATCCAACGATAATTTTTAATACAAGCCCAACCGGGAAATTGGTTTTTATCGAAAATACTTGGAAAGGGCCTGCCGATACGATAGCTGGCGGAGACTTACAAGTTGCTTCTGATGTGCTAGATGATTTTCGTGAAATGGGTATAAACGATTTGCTGTTGAATTATAATTTCAATTGTCCAAAATCAGTTACAGTAACCGGTGTTAAAGTGAGCCCTGTTTCGGCTACATTACAGGTTGGAACTGCCATGCAAATTTCTGCATCTGTTGAGCCCCAAAATGCTTCTAACAATAATTATATATGGATATCGGGCAATGAGAACATTGCTACGGTTAGTTCAAGCGGAGTAGTTATTGGAATAAAAGCAGGAAAAGTAAAAATAAAGGTAAAAACAGCAGATGGAAATAAAACAGCAACTTGTACTGTTACAGTATTGGCTAAAAGTTCTAATGCACAATAACTATTGAACTTCAAACCAACACTTCTGCTCAACGTATTAGCACAAAAAACAATATTACCACTTCTTTCAACAAACTATGGAAAAGATAAACGTTTTTGTTAATGGAGATGAGATAAAAAACAATATTACACGATTGTAAGTTTAGGCAAAAAGCAAAGAATGCAATGAAAGAACACCGTCTTTTGAATAGTTTGGATTAGAACTTCCCAATTCGGACAAAAAAGGAAAGTTCACACAATTAAATCAATATGATGAATGGGCTTTTGATTCTAAGTAATGTGTCTGGATAAATTTGGAAACCTACAAGCCACTTGCGCGGGATATTAGCTTCAACAGAAATTATGTATACTCATGGAAAACAATATTGATTTGTTATTACAATGATATTGTTTTCATGATAATATATTGCAGGCTAGATTGCAAATAATAATAAAATATAAAAAAAGATATTAACAATGTCTACTAATGATCGATTTACTCCGGCCAAATGTAAACAAGGCTACTGTTTTTTCAAACTACGTAATAACTAAAAGTTAAAAAAAAATAAAATCGTAATTTAATAATTTGTATTTAGAATACTTTTTTTTAAATTAACAAAGTCTAATCGTAGTCATAGCTATACTTAATATTTCAGTCGTATAGTTCTGATTTTAGCATACCTAAAAACGAGTTGTAAGTCTTTTCTTACAATGGTTAAAAATGAAATTGATAGGTTTGCGCCGAATACAATAAAGAATATAGGAAAACATGACCCGTGAGAGAAAAAAAGACGCTTCTAAAACTGCAATTTATTTCAGGACATTTTATGTTCACATTAAGAATATTATAATACGAATTCCATTTCTTTCAGTCGCTATGAATGGCTGGCAGCTTGCATCACGAACATTTACTAGCGAAGAAGTATTTCGTAAAAAGCAACAATGGAAGAGTTTTTTTAGCGCTCTTATCAATCCACGATTTGCATCTAAGTGGTTTAAAATTCTCGAATCACCCGATTTTTTGTTAATTGCCAAACACCGTCAATTGCTTTATTTCAAACCCTTCAGGGCCTATATGTCGATCAGATGGACGAAAAAGCAAAAAATAAAAGTCATCCTCGATACCTATCGATTTATCATGAGTAAAAATGAAGCATTCATGCAGGTGATCACCAATAGCGCTGGTATAGAGATTGTGCGTTTTAAGCTCAGTGACACCATCGATGGCTATTTGACTTTGGGGTATGATGATGGGTTTCGGAAAGAAGGTGAACTAGTTTTTTATCTTAAATGTGATCAGCTTGGTGGAACGATTGTAGCTGCATCGTTTTCATTCGAAGAAATTGAAGTGGGACGCTGGGTCTGCAGGATTGGTTGCGTTCAGGGGCATAAGGGAAATGTTGAAAATTCTACAAAAGCAGCCCAAAAACTGTTATATGGTGTTCGTCCAAAATCACTTATAGTCTTTGCGGTTCAGGAGTTTTCGCGGCAATTGGGTTTTACTGCTGTTTATGCTACGGGAGATGCTATTCAGACTTACCGTGGCAAACATGTAGTCCATCTTCCTTGGCGGCATGCTATACAATTCGATTACAACGCAATTTGGATCGAGTCTGGCGGCCGACCTGGCAGAGACGGCTGGTATGAATTACCATTGATGCTGGTCCGCAAAAATATTCATGAGATCAAGACAAATAAGCGCTCACTCTATCGTAGACGGTATAATCTGCTTGATGACCTTTCGTTGAAAATTGCCGATGCCGTAAAAAAGATTGTCGAATGATGGTTTCTCATTGAATAAAATGGAATTGTTCTTGCAATTACCAATAGTCAGAGAACACATTATTAATGCACAGCATTTAGTGTAGAAATAAATAATGAATGTTAATTGCATTTACACGCTACCTGAGGCTAACGTCAACGATAAAAACCTAGAGCGCATATTTGCTCTTGAGTATATAACATACCATAATTAACAAAATATCAAATTTTCAATAGTTCCTGAATTATATGTTGTGCCTTTACAATAGATAGATAGATTAAAGTATCGTAATCCGAAAAGCAATAGAAAAGTAGTTAATTTGAGTAAATTGAGAAAATATAAAGATTTATTTTATTATAATTTACAGATTGTATATAGTTTTGCGAATGACTTTTTTAGACTATCATAGAATGGAACTGAAGTTGCATGATTTACTTTTTTAAAAGTATTTAACGAGGTAAAATCTGGGATTCTTAATATGAATGATTATGAACTAGACAATGTTTTAAAATTTAATAATGTTGTTATTAAAATGTCTGAGAAAAGTATAGCGATTTTTTAATATTAATAATAATGTAATGAAAAGAAAGATTTTATTTTTTATTTTCATATTCGTAAGTCTGTTTGCAATATTTTCCCAAAAAACAAATATTTTACCAAATACGTATTATTGCAATGGAGAAACACTTAGTTTTGTTTTAAGATATGGTTTTATTGTAGGTGGACAAGCTAATTTGGAACTTTATGAAACAAATAAAGACAGCATTATGCTTTATCATCTCATAGGAACTGCAAAAACTACTGGTATTGCTGATAAATTATTTCATGTCAAAGATATTTATGAAAGTTATTTCGATAAAGAAACTTTATTGCCGGTTTTGGCTATTCAGAATATCAAAGAAGGCAATAGTTATAAATATTACAACGAAGTTCGTTATAATCATAGAAGCAATACTATAATTTCTTCGAAAAGCGGTGAGCACAAAGTCAAAGAAAATACTCTTGATATATTGTCATCATTTTATTATGTTCGCCGTATGGATTTTACAAATATTAAAGAGGGAGAAGTTTTTAAGTTTAATACTTTTTTTTCTGATGACGAATTTCCTTTTGCACTTCGTTTTTGCAATAGAGAAACAATAAATACTAAATGGGGCAAAATAAAGTGTTTAAAATTTGCACCAATAGTTGAACCAGGCAGGGTATTCAAATCTAAAGATGATATGTTAATATGGTATACTGACGATGCAAACAGAATTCCAATAAAAGTTACTTTAGAAATGTGGGTAGGGCATGTAACAGCAGAATTGCGAAATTTTTCAAATCTTAGAATTTCTCCAGGGTTCAAAGAATAGTTTTAACTATTACTATCAAAGTTTTTAAGTATCTTTTATGGGACAAAAAAGTTTTAATTTTTATTAAAGGGGAAATCAACTCTAATCATAACCTGGTATGAATTATCCACAGCATAGCCCTTTACAAAATGAAAGCTCCAGTCTATTTTAGTATCAACATGTTTAGTTTTAATTAATTTAAGGTATGTATCCAAACGTCCGTAATTTCCACTACGGTAGAATAGATTACCCCAGACAAGAAAAAGTTTTCCTCCTTTATAGTAAGTAGCATCAATACCAAAATATTTGTAAAAGAATGAAGCACGTCCTTGAAAACCCCATATATGGTTATAATTGGCCGGCCTAACTCGGAAATAACTTCCCAAACCGCCAATATCGAAACTGCATTTGTCTAAAAAAGTTTTTCCGGCTAAGTCAACTCCAAGATAAAGGGCACCACCTCCATTATCCTGTACCCAGGTAGGATTATCAATAAGACCGGCAAAATGATACATATAAAAATAATCTTCAAAATAAAATATACTATACTTAATATGACCTGAAATACCAGCCATAAATGCTTCATGAACAGTAGTTGTTTGTCGACCGGTCCAATCGCAAAAAGCATTTTGATAACCCCAGTCACCACTTGCCTCCATAAGTCCTCCCTGGATATTGGGACGATAATATAAAATGGAATCAGTAAGCAAAGCAAGTGGAAAATTCAACAACTTATATCGTGGAAAAGATCCAAAAAAAGCACGAAAATGATCGATAGAGTATTTATAATAAATATCTGGAACAGGCTTCAATGCAAAAGGGTCGCTTCCATATTCGAACATATAATTTATGCCAGCTGAAATTTGGTGGACAGTATCAACTTTGAACGCTATTCCAGCGTCAAACCTCGCTCCAAGGATAGTTTGGCTATTCGCCTGACCACTAAAATATTCTCGGTCATCGAAAATATTGTCGAAACTTCCATATAGCCAATGTTCTTGTGCCATACCTTTTAAGAAAATCAATAAAAGAATTACCCCAAATAATAAAGATTTTCTGTTCATATTTTTAACTTTGAAATTCAACAGCAATAATATTAATTTAAATATAAAGTTGTTTGCATTATTTTCATAATTTTTGAATTTTAATATTCTTTTGATGGTTGTAAATTTCAGGCATTACCATTGGCAAATTAATAACAGGTTATTATACTGCTATTTTTCTCATAATATGGCTGGCTATAAATTTAATTCAGGCCTGGTTCACACAATTACATTATGACGAAGCCTATTATTGGGTATATTCAAGACATCTGGCATGGGGATATTTTGACCATCCACCTATGGTTGCTCTTCTTATTAAAATTGGATACAGTATTTTTCACAACGAACTTGGTGTGAGACTGTTTTTTGTTTTGCTAGGTACCGCAACTACCGGGATGATTCTATACCTTATAAATGAAACCGAGAATTTAATTTTTTTATTTTTGTTTCTTTTGTCCTTACCCATATTGCATTTTCATGTCGGAGGATTCCTGGCTTTACCCGATACACCTTTAGTATTTTTCGCTACTTTATTTTTTATATTTTATCGTAGGTTTCTTAAAAATGAAACAATTGTAAATGCATTCATACTAGGCATTGTTGGTGCAGCCATGCTATACAGCAAATATCATGGAATATTGATAATCCTTTTTACGGTTTTATCAAATTTAAAATTACTAGGCAAATGGAAAACCTGGATTACCGCGTTCACCATACTTTTACTGATGATGCCTCATTTATGGTGGCAATATGCCAACAATTTCCCAACTATTGGGTACCAATTCCTGGAAAGGTTTGAAGTTGTCAGATATTTGCAACCAATTGATTTTATAATAGGACAGCTTATTATTCCAGGATTGTTTACTGGGATTATTATGCTTTATTTTGTTTTAAATTATAAATCAGAAAACGATTTTGAGAAATCATTAAAATGGAACATTTATGGTTTTTATCTTTTTTTTATCATTTTCAGCTTTCGCACAAATACACAGCCACAATGGACAGCAGCAATTATTCCACCTGTTATTTTCATCTCATATAAAGCTATTAAGCAGAGTAGCACCAATATTATAAAGTGGTTTAAACCTTTAGCTGTTATTGGTATAATTATAATTATCGCATCAAGGATTTTAATAGCAAACGATACGTTGGCAAAAAAAATAAATGTCTCATCAGGGTTTAATTACTGGAAATACATTAATCGTTGTATTGACAGTGTTGCTAAAGGCCGTTGTGTTTTGTTTGTATCTTCATATAGAATGCCTTCAGAGTATGGTTTTTATTCTGGAAAATTACCTGTAAATGCTCCAGAAATTATTTATCGGTTTTCACAATATGACTTAGTTCATTATGAAGATAGCCTGGACCATAAGGATGTCATTTTAATTGATACCAAAGATTACCATGACCCTTTCGTGATTGGTGAAGATTTGTCGACATTGCATTATAGAGTTATTCCGTGTTTTATATCCTATCATTATTTAGGTTTGATTTATAACAATGCCGATATTGAGGCTAAGCGAGGTTCAACAATTAATATTCCTCTGACAATAAAAAATATTTCTAACCATGAGATTTTTTTTTCCAATAATCCCGATCTTATTCCAAAAATTACATCTGAAATATTAGGAATATATAGAATTGAAAAGTCTAAAGCTTTTTCAACATTTTCTGTCAAGAAATCATTACTTCCACAAGATACTATAGTAAATAATTTTAAGGTACGAATGCCGACCATTAAAGGAAAATATTGTTTGCAGTTGTACATATCCTATGGCGATCGTTTGCGAAGCGTTACAGGAAAAGTAATAAAACTTAAAATTGATTGATTGCAAAGTATTGTTGTTAAACAATTTCATTGTCCAGTACTTTACAACTTTGCTCTAATGAAGAGATCATTCTTATTCAGGTAACTATTGGATAAATAATAATAACTACATTTATGGTACAAATATAAATGGTGACTTTTATATTCAGGACAATCGTGGTTGTATATCTACAAATAATCGTCCATTTTTTATTAGCTTGTATGTATTCAGTGAAGCGCAATCGGTGCATTATTAATAAATAGAAAGTCTCACAAAACCCATATATAATATTATTTGTGAGTAATACCTCAAAATATTTCAGTATTTTTGTGTTTATTAACTAAAATAAAATATTAACTGTTGTTCGATTTGCTGTTTTGCCTTATAATAAAATATTTTAATTATCTGTGTTACAATATATATGAATATTGTTTTTATCATAAACGAGAAGTAATAATTTATAAGGAATAGCTATGAATGATAAACCTTTTCCAAACTTTGCAGGGAGACATATTTTAATTGCTGAAGATGATGTTGTTAATTTCAAGCTATTGAAAAGTTTTCTTAATAAAACAAATGCAATAATTTATTGGGCAAAAAATGGAGTTGAAGCAGTTGATATTTCTATCAAACACCAACTCGATTTAGTACTCATGGATATTAGGATGCCAGAAATGGATGGAATTTCTGCTTCAAAATTGATAAGAAAGTATTATCCAAATCTCCCAATAATTGCTCAAACAGCATATACATTAAAAGAGGATATAGAGAAAATGATGAAAGCAAGTATTAATGAATATATGGCAAAACCAATTAATGGTACTGAACTTTTGAATATTTTAAAGAAATATTTAAATGAATAGAACTATATATATTGAAAATACTTTTTGAAACAAATTATTTCCATCTGCAAAATAAATTAAGCACATTCTATATTTGACTTGACAAGCCAGTTAAGATAACAATAAAATAAACGTCGCATAACACCGGCTTTATCACAGGTGCGTTGAAGCGGGTAACAATGTTGTGTATTTTGATTAAATTTTTTAAGCAGGGGATAGGGACGCATATTGAACTCCCGCCAGATACATAACCGGGGAACGTTTGTGTAAAGAATCACGTTAGGGGCAATTATAAAAACCGAAATGCAATTCAACAGATTAGCAAAATATCAAATGAAAGCGATTGTTTATACAAAATACGGAACACCTGATGTCCTTGAGTTAAAAGAGATAGACAAACCTATTCCAAAGGAAGATGAAGTCTTGATAAAAGTTTATGCGGTATCAATAAATGATTGGGACTTGGGTCTCCTTCAAGGGGGTGACCTCATAAATCGGCTCCTTAACGGTCTTCTTAAACCTAAGATAAAAATACTCGGTTCCGACATTGCAGGACAAATTGAAGCAGTTGGCAAAAATGTAAAGAAGTTTCAGCCTGGAGATGAAGTGTATGGAGATCTCAGTGGCAGCTGGGGAGGCTTCGCTGAATATGTTTGCGCTCGTGAAAAAGCATTGGCCCTGAAGCCTGCCAGCATGAGCTTCGAGGAAGCAGCGGCAATACCTCAAGCGGCAATGCTGGCGATACAAGGTCTTCGTGATAAAGGGCAAATTCAATCAGGACAAAAACTTTTAATTAATGGTGCAGGTGGAGGTGTAGGTACCTTTGCTGTGCAGATTGCCAAATTATACGGAGTTGAAGTGACTGGTGTTGATAACTCAGGAAAATTGGATATGATGCGCTCATTGGGCTTTGATCATGTTATTAATTATAATCAAGAAGATTTCACAAAAAATGGGAAGAGTTATGATTTGATTCTTGATGTAAAGATGAATCGTTCGATTTTTGATTATATCCGTGTATTATGTCGCAATGGAATTTATGTTATAGTTGGCGGTTCCTTGGTTAGGCTTCTTCAGGCTTTATTCCTGCGGCCATGGATTTCGATGATCAGTAAAAAGAAAATATGTGTTGTTGCTCTGAAGTCAAACAAGGATTTAGATTATATGAACGAGCTTTTTGAAACTGGTAAATTAAAACCTATAATAGATGGGCCCTACCGGATAGATGAGGTTCCTAAAGCATTCAGACATTTTGGTGAAGGAGTACATAAAGGAAAAGTAGTAATCGCTATGGATTATGATTACAAAATTTAAATGCTAAAAACCAATAATATCATAAACACCAGCCACCAACACCGGCTGAACACCATGATAATTTCAGTAGTTTTCCAAATGTTAATTGACTAAAATATTCGCACAAGCTTTTAATTTGTTTTATAATAAGTCTTACAAAATCCAGTATTATTTGTACTTGGTTAAAAACTTGAAGATTCTAATAAATACTTAATGATATTTCATACATTTTGCCACTTAATTAAACTTAAAAATGTATTAAATAATAAATTAGCTATCATTAGTTATGCAAATTGTCGTTCAAATAAAAAGCCACTTATGAATTCTATTTCATAAATGGCTTAATTATCCAGTGACCCCGAAGGGACTAATTTTATTTCATTTTTTTGCACCCAATTTTACTATAAATGCTATATATCAATTATATATAAATTTTAAAAAACATAAAAAACGAAGAAAAAAGCAACGAAAAGCAATAAATGTTGTACCAATTGTTGTACCATTAGTAAATATTTTGTACTTTTAATGCAAATTAATGAACATGGCAACAGTAAAGGTACTCATGAAAATGAATAAGCTAAATGAACATGGTTTAGCACCACTCTATTTACGTCTTATTAAGAACAGAAAAGCAAAATTTATTTCTCTTGGAATTTACTTAAAACCTTCTGAATGGAATATAGATGAAGGTAAAGTGCGTAAATCACGAACAAATTCAGGCAGGTTAAATGCTCTAATAGCCCAACGTGTTGCTGATGCTGAAGGTATTGCTGTTGATTTAGAAACAAAATCAAAGTCAGTAAGCTCATCTAAGATAAAGGAAAAAATAATTGGAACTGAACCGGTAGCTTTTTTTCCTTACGCTGATAAATATGTTCAATCACTTGAAACAGCTGGTAAAATTGGAACATATCGCCGCGCTAAAACAGTTATTCAAAAGCTTAAAGATTATAGAAGTGATAAAGTCTTATTTTTCGATGACATTACTGTTAAATTTTTAAAGGATTATGAAGAATATCTTAAAGAAAAAATGCACAATAAGACAAATACAGTACATTCAAATATGAGAATAATCCGTAAATTAATTAATGATGGTGTAAAAGAAGATATCATTACCCGCAATGACAATCCATTTTATAAGTTTACGCTGAAAACTGAAAAAACTACCAGGGAATATTTAACAGAGGAGGAATTACAAAAGATTGAAAATCTTGATTTACCTGCAGGTTCACAAATGTACCACCACAGAAATATATATGTGTTCGCTGCTTATACAGGTGGCCTCAGAATTTCAGATATTCTTACTCTGAAATGGTCCAACTTTGATGGCGAAAAGGTTAATATAAAAATTCAAAAAACTCAAACGCCCTTATCCATTAAATTACCTAATAAAGCAATTGATATTATTAAATTGTATAAATCTGATGACCAGACTTCAGATAGTTTTATCTTCCCATTTCTCGATAATAACATAGATTTTTCAAATCCTACTGCACTACACCAGGCTATTACATCAGCAACAGCATATACAAACAAAGATTTAAAGACTATTGCAACTAAAACTGAAATCAAGAAAAATTTAAGCTTCCATACAGCCAGGCATACTTTTGCGACCTTAGCTTTACGTAAAGGTATCCGTATTGAATATGTCTCAAAATTAATGGGTCATGCAAATATCAAAGAAACTCAGGTCTATGCTAAGATAGTAAATGAAGAACTCGACAAGGCTATGGAAGTATTCAACAATTAAATAACTCTTTCATTTAAATTAATTAGTGTTAATATCCTCAATTTAATTTTGCATAAGTAAATCTTAAGTTCACATAGTATCAGTTATAATTCGTAAAAAAAAATTGGTACTTATTTTGCATCAATTTACATTCAAACCCTCTTAAACTTTATTTATGAATTTTGATGTTCAGCACATTCGTGCAGTCGAATTTCGGGAACATCAGGTGTTAGATTTTGCACAGGTTGAGCCCGAAAGATTTGATATTACTGCTAAAGACCTTGGTATTTCAAGTTCTTTTATTAAAAAAGGCCAATTTTCAATAGATGCTTATTGTTTAGCTTTACTTTACAAGGTTTGTACTTTATGTCAATCAGAATTAAGTGATTTCATTGATTACCAATGTAGCAAATTGAATTTACCTCTTAACTGGCTCAACAGTCTTGAACAACTAATTGAAGAAAACTGTGAACGGTTTGAAAGCTCAAAAGTTAAATTCCGAATTCACAAATTGATTGTCTGTATCCATGACAAACGAAATGAACTAAATCCGAAAAAGTCCCGAATCAAATCAAACCTGATAGATTTTGATTTGCTTGATAATTGTGATGAACAAAAAGTCAAGTTTGACTTTAGACTGGTCAAATTTGACCTTGAAAGACTGGCCACCTTTGAAGAAAAGAAGGCTTATCTCATCGAGTTAAAAGCTGAGTATCAACAAAGGGAATCTTACTTGCTTCCAAATAATGGGAAACCTCTAGATGCATTGATTGATATTGAAATGGATAAATTGGACCGGCTTGAAAGTATCAAAAAAAATTCACCGGTTAAAAATCCTAGAGTTAAGTCAGGTAACAATAAAATCAAAATTAACGGCAATCTGAATGTACTTGTTGATGTATTTTATCAAATGTTGTATGAGTTAAAGTCAGATTCTACAACTTATCTAAGTTGTACTCCTACTGAATTGGCTGAACATATAGTAAACAATTTCATTGATAAAGATGGCAATGAAATTTCTATAAGCACAGTTCGAACTATATTGAGCCCGGGCAAATCTGACAAGCGCCCTAGCGTTGACAAAAAATTGAAGATTATAAATCTGCTGTTTTTTATTTTCAATTCCTTCTTATTAAATTCACTGTTAGATTTTCAGAACATCGAAATTTTCGGATTCTCCTAGTAACAAGTTGATTAAAATATCATGCTTTCAAAAAATGGTCAAATGTGACCATTTTTGACCTGTTTGACTTTTTTCTTTAAATTTTATTTGCATCGTAAATTTTTAAAAATTCGATGCATATGGAAGCAATCATTATTTCAAAAGAACAGTTCCAGGAACTGTCAAAACGTTTAGAAGAAATTTCTAAATTCTTCGATTTACAATCTAAAACGCCCGAAGAAAAGTTTATCGACAACCAGGAGTTTCTATTGCTTATGAAGATAAGCAAGCGGACCGCCCAAACTTGGCGTGATGAAGGTAAAATATCCTTTAGTCAGGTCGGAGCTAAAATTTATTACAAACTCTCTGACGTTGAAGAAATGCTAAACAAGCATTATCGAAAATCTTTTGCAAATAGCAAATGAATTTAGTTAGTTCTTTTTATTGATAAACTTTTTGATTTTTTAAAACTATGGCCATAGTTTCGTTATTTCAAAACTTCAACAAAGTGATAGAAAACAAATCACTTGAAGAAATTCTCAAAGAAATCAAATCAGGTATTTATCGGAAACAAATTATTACACTTGGGAAACTGCATACTGAAGGTAAAGCAGCGGAATTCGAAAAACTTAAAAAATCCCTTCCGGCTTTTACACCTTCAGGACTTTTCGAAGGAGGACGGAAACTAGAGTATTTGAAACAGTACAGTAATTTCGTAATCCTTGATTTTGACAAATTAAGCCTTGTCCAATTAGATAAGGCTAAAGGCACTATTACTAAAGACGCATTCACTTTTGCCTGTTTTATAAGTCCTAGCGGATCCGGGTTAAAAATATTAGTTAAAGTTTCAGGCGGCATCGATGATCATCAAACTTCTTTTCAGAAATTAAAACAATACTTTGAAAAACTGTTAGACTTGCCAATTGATAAATCGGGTAAAGACATTACACGCCTTTGCTTTGTGTCTTATGACCCGGAATTATTCCTAAATACTAATGCGAAATCCTTTGAATTACAACAAAAATTTATTGCATCTGAGCTGCAGACAATGTATGAGGATGCAATTCATTTCACCGAAAAAAAAGAAAGTTATACAACAGGTAACCGTAATAATTTTGTTTTTCAATTGGCAAACAATCTTAATCGTAAAGGTATTTCAATATCAGATGCTCAAAGCCTCATTCTCCGGGATTACAATTTCAATGAATCTGAAGTAACAACCACTATCAAGAGTGCCTATAACAACTTTAACCAACATGCTTCTAAAATTCATTCGCCAACAGAAAATAGAATTAAGGGTGAGGGTACAACCAAACGCCGTTTCACTGCTAATAAATTTGTCCTGGCCCAGGAATTCATCAAAAAACATTTTGTTATCCGCCGGAATATTGTTACTCAGGAATATGAATGTCGGGACATTAATAAAGCGGAATTCGAATGCATGAATGAGAATAATATTTTTATAAAAATGCAAATGTCCGGGCTGAATATGAGCCTTGAATAATCTTATAGCTTTACTCAAATCTGATTTTATTACTTCTTATAATCCGTTTATTGATTATTTTCAAAAACTTCCGTCCTGGGATGGTAAAACCGATTACATTTCATTTCTTGCAAGCTTTATAAAGACTAAAGATCGTCAGCGTTTCGATATCCATTTTAAAAAATGGTTGGTCCGGGTTGTAGCTTGTGCATTAATCGACAATTATTTTAATAAACAGGCTTTCGTTTTGGTTCATGATAAACAAAACAGTGGCAAGTCTACTTTTTGCCGTTTTCTTTGCCCGCCATCACTTAATAATTATATTGCTGAGAATCTTTCTATAGATAAAGACAGCAGAATATTATTAACCCGCAATTTATTAATTAACCTGGATGAGCTCTCTACCCTCTCAAAAGTTGAAATTAATTCGCTTAAAAGTTTGTTTTCAAAAGACAAGATAAACGAGCGCTTACCTTACGACAGGCGTAATTCAATACTTCCTCGTCGCTGTAGTTTTATTGGATCCACAAATCAAATAGAATTCCTGAATGATGAAACCGGTTCAGTCCGTTGGCTCTGTTTTGTTATAGATGAAATAGATTGGAATTATTCAACTAAAGTAAATATAGACCTAATGTATTCCCAGGCTTATCATTTATTTAAAACCGGATTCGAATATAATCTTACAGGCAATGAAGTGAAGGAAAACGAAGAATACAACCGTCAATTTTTAATAAATACATCCGAAAAGGAATTAATCACAAAATATTTTACACCTGGCACAAAAGAGATCCATCATTATTTTTGGACAGCTACCGATGTTCTATTATATATTTCCAACATCACAGAGAGCAGGGTTAAATTATCAACAAATAACATTGGCAAGGCATTAAAAATATGTGGTTTTGAACGGACTAAACATGGTTCGGAAAAAATTTACGGTTATTATTTAAACACTAAATAAAAAGGAAACTCTTTTTAAAAATATCTTACCACCTTACCACCTTTCTTATATTAAGCCTGTATTTATTGCTCATTTAGCAGTGGTAAGATAAATTTTTCATCTTACCACCATCTTACCACCTTACCACCTTTTATATAAAATATTGTAAATCTATTTATTAAATAAAATATCTATAGTAAAAAGGTGGTAAGTGGTAACTCCAAAATTAACTTACCTTAAAGTTACTCTGCAAGAAAATACTGGAAAAGGGTAAGGTGGTAAGATGAAAATTAAAAATTGATTAAATTTTAATTCACTTTATTTTAAGTTTAGGTTCCTTCTAATAGTTTTATAGCCCTTTTTGGTTTTTACAATAAAGTTATTTGGAAGTAATAAACTATATGATTAATTTTATAAGTGAAGCATAACCAAATATATCTATTTTCGATATTTTTCAGCTATTTTGGACATTACAGAAAGGAAAAATTGTTGTGTAATATTATTGAGAACAACAATTGGCGTAATAAATAATTTTGTAGTTAATGAAAATAAAAACAGATATTATGCTTAGGATATTATATTGGAATATTAAAAGAAAAGGAGACAAGTTATTAGATGCAATTGTTAAGTTATCTGAGAATACTGATATTTTAATAATTGCTGAATTAAGTCTAAGTAATAATAAACTTAAAATTAATGGGACGAGTATTGAGCAAATTATAACAAATATTAGCTTAGCTACAGGATTTGAATATCTTGGAAGAAACAATGATTCATGGATTCATTTATGGTTAAGGAAAGGTCTAGATGCGAAAATCGTTTTAGTTAATACATATGACAAACTTAGAAAACCTAAAGACATTGTTGATAAAGAATGTAGTGATTCTGAATATTTTGCAGAGTATTTGAATAGATATGAAAGAATGCAATTTTATAAAATCTCATATAGAAAAATTGAATTTTTATTAGTGCCAATTCATTTCCCGAGTAGATTATATGCTTCAATTGGAAAACAAAAAGACATATCAGTTCTTTTTAGAAAATATATAGAAATTGTTGAGTCGGAAAATCATTTAAAGAGTATAATTGTTGGTGATTTCAACATGAATCCATTTGAACCAGGAATGATACATCATGAGGGATTTCATGCATTACCATTCCAAAGTATTGAAGATTCTATTGAGTTTTATGACGTTCCTTTTAGAACTTTTTACAACCCAACTTGGGGGAAATATGGTGATTATGAATTGATTGAAAATAAGGTAAAGAAAAAACCTGCAGGGAGTTATTATGATGAAACTTCTAGTGATATTAATTATTATTGGTATGTTTTTGACCAAGTAATTATGCGAAAAGATTTAATAACTCAGTTTTCATTTGAGAATTTCAAATATTTGACAAGTATAAATACTGAAAATGATTTACTGAATGACGATTTTTCACCAAACGAGAATGAATATAGCGACCATTTACCTGTAAAATTTCATGTTAACAACTAATGTATTATGAGCGATTTAAAAAACATATGGCCTTCAGAAGAAGAAATAAAAAAATCTAACAGTAATATAGATTTAGCTCCTTATGGTGTGATTTCGCAGTACTCTGAAGCAATATATGAAACATATAGCAAAAGACTAATTGGGATAATTTTGACAAGAGCCAAAATATTAACAAATGGTGACAAGACTGAATTTGTATACTCTTTAGTCATTTCTCAAGCTAAGAATGATGGTGCTCAAGTTAAAATATTTGAGATAGATATTCAAGACGATGGCTGGTATCCTGCAAAAGTGTTTTTAACAAAACCATATAGAGAAGAACTTGGCAATGCTGAAAATGAAAAGCAACTTAAGACTTTTATCGAGAGTGGCATCAAATCGGATTTTGTGAAAAATCTCATAAAATCATTATTGAAAGAATAATCAATTCATACTGAAAATGGGCGGAAAAAATCGGAGCATTATGATAAGGGCTAACATTTGTAAATCTCTTTTAATAATTCTATACGAAAAACTTACGAAAGCTTTAAAGTATTTTTTTGGAATAATTCTATTTTCATCTATTACGTTTACCTCATTAGACCAAACGGCTAAAGTGTATTTCAAAACTCTTTGTACAAGAGTACAAACACAAGGTGAAAAACCTTATCAAGATATATGTAACTTTTATTAATTGAAAAAAATATTATGCTTCAAAACTGGTTAAATTATTACAGAAAAAGCCTTGCAGATGGTTATAGGATGGATATTAATGAAAAGGAACTAAGCGATTCTGTTATTACTGATTCCATAGATAATATAAACCTTGAGGAATTAAGGACAATTTTTGATAAAGTTTCACCAAAAGAAAGTGGTAAAGATGAAGAAGAAATAAGGTCAATTCCAGTGATTATTGCCCCATTGAAATTCAAATCAAAATTTGATCAGGGCATCAAAAAAGGGAATAGTGAGTCAGAATCTATTTATCCATTTTGGATACCGGCTATAATTGATGAAAAAGGAATTTTATTACCTCCTGATTCAAAGGGCACAAAACCCTGGTTTAGTAGGTCAGTTTTGGAACCAGGTATAGGTCAGAATTCTAATATACCAATTGTTTCAACTGTTGAATTAGTGGATACTAATTTAGCCAAGTATGATTTTAATAGTGAAAGCTGGGATGATTATTATAATACTTCACTTTCTTTCTTTAAAGATTGCACTTCAGAAAGTACTGAAAATATCCAAATTGAAGATTTTTTAACAATCAATTCATTTATAATAGCATATTATAAAGAGTCTTTCATTGCTACAAATATCTTTCGTCTTTATGATTATTTATTAAAAAACAAACCTGTTTGTCCATTACTTGAAAACATTGCCGGTATTTATGAGAAAAAGACTTTGCCATTACCTGATATTAATGAACTTTTCCTTGAGAACACTCATCTAGGTCATTTTAATAATAATTTTCCATTAAGTCGTTCTCAGAGACAAACTATGTTATTGTTTGAAAATCATAACGAAGCAGATATTCTTGCAGTAAATGGTCCTCCAGGAACCGGTAAAACAACACTTATTCAAAGTATTTTAGCAAATTGTGTCGTAAAAAATGCTATTGGAAAAAAACTTCCTCCTAAAATTGTAGTATCATCAACGGTTAATCAGGCAATACAAAATGTTCTGAAGGATTTCAAAATTTTTTCAGAAAGTGATACAACCATTTCTAGCTGGATACCTGAAAATAAATCGTTAGGTACATATTTAGTCTCTACAGAAAAGAAGCAACAAGAATGGGCAAAAGGTAAAGGTCATCAAGTATTAACATTTGAAAAAGATGATAATTTTTCTGGCGATTTTAAAGCTCTTACTAATAGATATAAAATTGAAGAACTAGAAAGCTTTTATATTGATGCGTTTGCGAAGAAAAATAGTAATGCAAAATTAAATAACATCACTGATGTAATAGAACATCTGCACTCAGAATTGCTACAAACAACGGATTCAATTAATAATAATATTCTAATCTGTAAAGAATATTTCAATGCATTCAATGATATAGTTCCAATTAACATGTTGGAAGAATATAAAAGTAAAATTGATGAGAATAATAAAATTAAAATAAATGCTGAGATCAGAAAAAATGAGTTGTATGAATTTAATAATAATTTTAATCAGTTCAGAAATTCAACTATATTTCTAAGGATTTTTGGTTTTATATCATCAGTTAAACGAAAATATCTGGTAAAATTGAAATTATTATTTTCAAACAGTTTATTTGAAAATAATATTAATCTTAGAAACACTTTTGAGGCTGAATCTTTGCTTTTAAATGAAATCCGGAAAACCGAAAATGCAATTCAATTGACATCTTCTTTTAATAAATCACATGAACCTGTATATCAAAAAAATCTTATCTTGAAAAAACAATGGATTTCATTATACAATGAAATAGTAACAGGATGGGAAAACTTTGTAAATACAAAAGATAGTAAAACAAAATCCAAATTATTAAATGATTTTCACAGTGTGCCTGAGTACGAACAGTTAAATATGGCATTAGATGTTACATTACGGTATAAAGCATTTGAATTAGCAATCCATTATTATCAGGGCTGTTTTATAGCATATAAAAAATCAACTAAAACCAAAATCACAAAAATTAAGCAGGGCCGAAGTGAATTATTTACACAGTTATCTTTTTTAACACCTTTGTTTGTATCTACTTTTCACATGTTGCCAAAGTTTTTCTCTGCTAAAGATCCTAATAATGATTGGAATTACGAACCCTTGTTAAATTTCACTGATTTATTAATAGTAGATGAGGCTGGAATGGTTGCTCCAGAACTTAGCTTTCCATCATTTGCATTGGCTAAAAAAGCCCTTATTGTTGGGGATATATTTCAAATTGAACCTATCTGGAATATTTATTTAGACAAAATTGATAAAGCGAATTTTCAATCTGTTGGGTTACAATCAAATCATAGTTATGAAGATTGTAAAAGCAAAAACGTTTTGGCCTTTAATGGGACATTAATGCACATGGCGCAAATTGCATCAAAATACAGCACAACTGAACTTGTCAGAGGTACATTATTGATTGAGCATCGAAGATGTGTAGATGAAATTATCCATTTCTCAAATAAACATGTTTATAATAATCAGTTATTGCCCAAAGTAGGTTCTTTAATTGAACTACAACATGAAAAGCGGAATAATAATGAACCGGTTCTTGAATTACCACCTATTGGATATATTAATGTCAACGGTAAGTCAGAGCCAAAAAGACCTAGCAGGATAAATATTAAAGAAGCTAAAGCAATTGCTCATTGGGTTTCACTGATGGCAGGTGAGCTTCGCAATTGTTATAAAAAACCACTTGAGGATATTGTTGGAATTGTTACTCCATTTGCACCTCAGAAAATAGCTATTTTAAAAGCTCTCAATGATCATGGTTTAGGGAAAGAGAATATAATTGTTGGAACTGTACATGCTTTACAGGGTGCAGAATATAAACTTATAATTTTTTCACCTGTATACGGTACAAATGAGCTAAATATAACTTACTTTTTTGATTTAGGCTTTAATATGCTAAATGTAGCATTATCAAGAGCTCAGGAACATTTTTTAGTAATCGGAAATATGGCTTTATTTAACCCTGCTCTTAACAATAAGCCATCAGGTGCATTGGCTCATTACCTATTCAACAATTCAGATAATGAATTAAACTCGGCTTTTCTTTACAATAATACATATATCAAAGAACAACAACGCATTTCAACATTGAAAAAGCATTGCGAGGAATTGAAACAATTAATTGAAAATGCTAAAAGACAAGTGATAATTGTTTCACCTTTTATTTCAATTTCGGCTATTCAGGCAGATGATTTAGAACCTCTGATAAAGCGTAAAACTCAGGAAGGCATAAGAATCATTGTATATACTGATAAGTACCTAGATACCGTAAACGGCCAGCTTAAAGACCAATCATTAAAAGGGAGAAATGCTTTAAAAAATGCTGGTGCTGAATTAATAGTATTAAATGGTATACATAATAAAGCAATTGCTAAAGATGAGGATGTTTTAATTGAGGGTTCATTTAATTGGTTATCAGCAGTTCGCGATGAAAAGAGTAAATATTTTAGGCATGAAACTTCGCATATTATTAAGGACAAAGACGCTTTAGACCAAATTAAACAACTTGAAGATGAACTTAAACAGATAGAAAACATTAATCTCAATAGAAAAGATTAGGACGAGAAAACATTAGCATTTAATTATTAACTATGTATATTAATATAATCAGACCTATCAACCCCAAAACAAAAACAATTTCTCCCCATTTCCAAATTTCCCCTTTAGGCTTAGGATAAATAAGATTTACAAAATCTGATAGAATCTGTTTCATTTAAATGTTTGAACATATATTAAAAGTTAGTCAAAACCTTTAAAACAAACCCCGGTAATATCAAATATTTCTTCAAATTCAGTAGTCATTGATTCAATAAAGCAATTTACCTTTTGAATAGTTTTATCCGGCCGGAAAATCCTGAAATTTATCCACTGTGGTGATGCACCCTTTAGCATAAGATCAATAACTTTCAGGAACGGCACCAAATCATTGTCATGTACAATATCAAAGAATGTATAAAAATCATTATTTGAATTCTTTGATATACCTGCGATTTTGGAGAAGCCATCCGAAACAAGTAACCGATCCTCTATCGAATACCAAATCCAGGTACCTATAATTATATTTTCAGGTTTAATCAAGGGGTTATTATTGACCCTGATTTTAGCTTCCCTTTCATTATCTGCAAAACTCTTAATTACTTCCATATAAAATCTTAAGATAGTTATTAACGAACGGTTATGGTTTCAACATTCACTTGTTAAATGCAAATCTATAAAATAATATCAATCGGTGTTTTTTATACCACCGTTTTTTTTAAGAAAATGATGGAATATTGCAACATGACATTGAATAAAGCTTTTTTAAATATTCTAGGTAAACGCATTGATGAACTCCGCAAGGAAAAAGGCATTTCTTTTCAGGAGTTGGCCAACCGTTGTGAGATAGAAAAAGCTAATCTGGTCAAATTAACCTCACAGGGCAAAAATATTACGGTCAATACTTTGTATAATATTGCAAAAGGACTTGAAGTGTCTTTAAAGGAATTACTTGATATTGATATTGCAGATGAAAATTAATTGAATTGAATTGAATTGAATAGGAATATTCATTAGTGATGAAAAGCCCGTAATTACAGTTTAATAAATCTTTATCTCCGATTTCATTGCCACACTATTAGATGTTCCAGTTATTTTTTGAAACATTTTCATGAATATAACCTTCCAAAATTTGTAGAAATCAATTCAAGGCATCGCGAAGCGTTAAATAAAATTCTTTATTTGGCGGCGTGCTGTTCGAGCGAAGATGAGGAACGAGGCGGAGTGAGTTCACGCCGTCAGTCTTTTTTGGTTACTTTTTTTGACGAAAAAAAGTGATAAGAAAATAGATTAATATTAAAAATATCTTACTTAAGAATTTACCTCGATAAATCTAGTGCTAACCCACTTTGATATTAGTATATCGCAAATTCGCCAATTTGCTTGAAGGTTTGTTTAATCTAGTTTATTTCTATTGAAAAGTGCTTTCAATGGATATATAAACCTCATTAATAATCTTTCATCTTTTATAATTATATCAGATGAGCCTTTCAATTCATTCTTAAAAGATATATCCAATCCATAGGAGGTGATTAACTTTGATGGCAGTATTACTTCAGCAAAATAATAATCATTATCTGGTACAAGTGAAATTTTATTTATTTTCCCGCTAAGAAAACCGTATTCCATGTAAGGGTAATCATCAAGACTGATAATGACTTTTTGCCCGACTTTTACCTTACCGGAACTTTGCACCGGCAGTTGTATTTTTGCCAAATAACAGCTAAAATTCTTTGAAACTACTGTAAATGCCAATTCTCCGGTTTTTATATTCTGATTATTATTCCAAAAAGTTGTAAATGTAACTTTGCCTGCAGCAGGTGATTTTAAAAGATATGTTTTGTCCCAGTCTGCAATTTGGGCCATGACCAATTCGTAACTTTCTTTTAGTGTACTTAATTGTTGCGTACCTTGTTCCAGGTTTTGAGATTCATGCTCCAATAATGATTGTTCCAGTTTTGTAATCTGAACCTTTAAAGAGAGAATTTCAGTGTTGTTTGACTCAAAATTACTTTTAGCCTGCAAATATTGGTTTTGCGATTTCTCAAAATCAGAAGCAGAGAACACTTCCTGTTTGAATAGCAATGAATCTCTCTGGTATTGCTTCTTTGACAGTACTAATTGTTCACTTGAATAATTTAATTTAAAGTTAAGCCTGTCTAAATACTTTTTCTGCTGGCTGATTTCCTTTCGAACAGATTCAATCATTTTTTGATGATAATTTAGAGCTATAAAATTTCTGTAATCATTATAATGTTTCAAAAAAGCGGAATATGAGGTTTGTATATTGCCTAACTTAAATATATCTGATGGTATAATCGGTCTGATAGATTCTGGTGATTTAATAACCTGAGATAAAGAATCAAGGATTAATTTTACTTTAAATACGTCATTGTAATTTGCAGTATTTTCAATTATTGCTAACGTTTCGTTTTCATTAACTTGTTGATTGTCCTTGACAAAAAGCTTTTCGATTTTACCAGTAGATTTTGCAATAATTGAAACAGGAGGGTTATTAACAATCAATTCCGTCTTGGCCGTTATTATATCAGGATATTTGAAAAACCAGCATCCTATAAGTATGATCAAAGTAAAAATCAATATTATAGCAATTCCCGTACGGACAAACCAATGAGGGATTATGCCTACAACATCTTCAATCTCATCGCTGCGAAGCTGTATTTTATCTAATTCTTCTTTTTTTATTGAATTTTCTTTCATCAATTTTATTATAATTTGCAATGCAATTTCGGACAATATTAACTCTGACTTTTCACTTCCACCACAACCCCTGTCCCTAAAACCAAACACACCCGGAATGTAACTTCCCCTTTAGGGGATAAGAGGGGTCAATTGCCTAATTCCAACTGGTTTTTGACGAGATTATAATAAGCACCATGAGAATTTGTAAGTTCTTTATGGTTCCCTATTTCAACTATTTTGCCCTTATCGAGAACAACAATTTGGTCAGCATTTTTTACTGTACTTAAACGATGGGCAACAACCACCACAGTTTTTCCTTTGAAAAAATGTTCCAGGTTCTCCATAATGACTTTTTCATTATTGGCATCCAAAGCATTTGTTGCTTCGTCAAAGAAAATATATCCTGGATTTTTATATATGGCACTTGCAATCAAAATCCTTTGTTTTTGACCCTGGCTCAATCCACTTCCTTCCCTGCCAATTTTAGTGTTATAGCTCAAAGGCAAAGATTCTATGAATTCCTGGATATTTGAGATTTTAACAGCATTCAAAAGCTTTTCTTTGTTAATCGTTTCGTCAGATAATGCAATATTCGCTGCAATCGATTCTGAGAAAATAAAACCGTCTTGCATTACCACTCCACATTGGCTTCGCCACCAACTATTACTGTAATTTTGCAAGTTACTCTCACCAATCTTTATTTCGCCTTCAACAGGTTTATAAAAACCAAGTAACAATTTTAGCAGAGTAGTTTTACCGCTTCCGCTTGCACCAACAATCGCCGTTATTTTATTTTCCGGAATAGTAAAATTTATATTATTTAAAACTTTTTCTGAATATGGTCCCTCATATTGAAATGTTACATTTTTCAGGTGTATACTTTTTTCAGAAGGCAAATGAATGAGTTTTTGTTCTTCAATATTTTCTTCATCCTTTCTGTTGTGAATTTCACCCAACCGGTCAAGACTGATTTTGGCTAACTGTGTGTTTTGTAAAAAATCAATCATTTGTTCAATGGGTGAATTTAGTTGTCCTATTATATATTGAACAGCTAACATCATACCCAATGTCATTTGCCCATTTAAAACAGCAGTTGCAGCCATTATTGTTATAATAATATTCTTTGTTTCATTTAAAAAAACAGATTCCAGATTTCTGATATTGAGAGATAGTCAAATTCTTTAAATTGATTCGAAATAAAGCAGCTTGAATTTTTTCCCAACTCCAGCGCTTCTTTTTCTCACAATTATTAAGTTTTATTTGTTGCATGCCCTCAATCAACTCCAATGTATTACTTTGATTAATGGTTAGTTGTGCAAAACGTTTATGGTCCAGTTCCTTTCTCTTTTTCATAAACAGCCAAATCCAAATACCATATAACAAGCTTCCAACAAGAAATACAAATAATATTTTGACACTATATATTGCCAAAACGATTCCAAAAATAACCAGGTTAAATATTGAAAATAACAGGTTAAGTGTTTGAGATGTCAGAAAATTCTCAATGCGCTCATGGTCGTTAATACGCTGCAGTAAATCGCCAATCATTTTGCTGTCGAAAAATGCAATTGGCAAACGCATCAACTTTGAAAGAAAATTGGAAATAATCGTAATATTAATCCGGGCACTAATATGTATTAGTATTCGCGAACGAACAAATTCAACTGTAGTTCGGCTGATAAATAATACCATTTGAGCAATAAGAGCCAGATATATAAAACTTAAATTTTGGGTATTAATTCCGGTATCAACAACAGATTGCATTATAAATGGCAGGATTAACTGAACAATACTGCCAAATACAAGACTTAAGAATAATTGAAAAAAAAACTTTTTATAAGCTTTAAGGTAAGAGAACAAAAAACCAAAACCTTTTTTGATTTCTTTTTCAGATTCAATTTCAAAAAAGTTTTGAGCTGGTTCAAGCAAAAGGCAAATCCCGGTATCTGTATTATCTTTTATATCGCTAATCCAACCATTGATGAATTCCTTCTTAGAGTACTTGATTAACCCATGTGCAGGATCGGCAACATAAATAGTATTTCTTTTTACTTTGTAAACAACAACAAAATGATTTTGCTTCCAATGTGCGATACAAGGTAATTGAGTTTCATTTATTAATTGTTCAAATGAAATTTTTACTCCAATAGTCCGGAAACCTATTTTTTCTGCAGCTTCACTTATTCCCAATAAAGAGACACCCTCACGAGTAATAAAGCAATTCTCACGAAGAAATTGCAGACTATAATTCTTTCCATAATATCTAGCAATCATTCTCAGACAAGAAGGTCCGCAGTCAGTTGAATCGTATTGTAAAAATATCGGAAAGGATTTAAGCATAATTTACAAGTTATGCGTATTTTAATTCAAAGGCAAATATAAAAATAGTTAAGTAAAGCTGAATTAATATCAGTTACCAATCATCTACCCCAAAATCCTTTAAAAGGGCTATAAAGCAACTAAAAGATGGTCATCAAGTCCCCTTTAGGGGATTTAGGGGTTTAATTAATTCCTAGCTTTTTCAGAACATTCTCTTTATATGTAATTCCTATCGGAATAACTTTATCAGGACTTTTTATATCTAACGTTATCTGGTTTCCCCGAATTGCTAAAATTCTATTTGCTGCAACAATATATGACTTATGAACTCTTATGAACCTGTCAGAAGGCAAAATATCCTGAATAGCATTCATTGATTTGTAAATAATCTTTTTTGATTCGGGTGTGACAATTATTATATAATTCCCTGCACCTTCAACATATATTATATTATCGAAATTTATTTTTAATTTTTTTCCATCATCGTCGACAAAAAAATAATCAGGTTTTTCAAAATTCTTTGTTTGTTTATTTAAATCATCAATAATCCTGTCAACGCATTTTTTAAAACGAATAAAACTGACTGGTTTAAGTAAATAATCTACTACTCCCTGTTCATATCCATTTAAAGCATAATTACTATAACCGGTCGTGAAAACAAATTTCGGCATATTATTTCCCCATCTGCTTTTCACATTCTCTATAAAAGCTATACCTGTAATATCTGGCATTTCAATATCCAGGAATATAATATCTGGTTTGTTATTTTCTAAAAATGTTAAAGCCTCTAAAGGATCCGTTGTGGATAATAATAATGATAAAGTAGGAATTTTCAGTACATGATCTTTTATTAAATCTACCGCCTCCGTCTGATCATCGACAATAATGCAGGTAAACATAAGGTTTAATTTTTGGTTTTTATGAAAATAAATAATATGTTATAAGTATCTAAAATAAAGGTAAAAACTATTTTGTTATGTTTCTGTAAAGGCCAGGCAGTTCCTTTAATTTAAAATCAGGGTGTCCTAACTGCCAAAATAGAAAAGAGTATACTTCTGCATCAGAAGGATAGTCAAAATGTCCTTTCCCTTGAACCCTAAGTAAGATTATATTGTCACTTCCGCTTTGACTTTGAAATCTTGCTGCGGTTTTGGCAGGTTGCCAAACATCAACTCTGGCATCATTAAATCCTGCAGTAAAAAGAATTGAAGGATATTTTATTCCTTCTTTAATATGCAGATATGTATCCATAGTAAATAAATATCCGAATTCTAGTGAATCTTTTGTTGTACCAAACTCAACTGTTCCTGGATTAAAAGAATTGTCTAATCTGACAGGATTTAGAACACCTGCAAAAATTATGGCAACTTTAAAAAGCTCAGGCCGTTCTGTAAGGGCCCTTCCAATTGTTATTCCACCTGCACTGACACCTTTAATAGCAAGCTTTTCAGGACTTGTATACTTTTTTTTAATCATATATTCTGAACATGCGATTAAGTCTTTCCAGCTATTAGCTTTTGTGCTCTTATAACCACCCTTGTACCATTTATCACCTTTTTCTGAACCGCCTCTGACATGGGCTAATGCAAATACTCCCCCTCTTTCAAACCATAATATCCTGTTTTTTCTAAACTCAGGGACTTCGGAAACACCATATGCTCCATATGCTTCAATAATTGTTGGATTAGTTCCATCAAATTTTAACTCTTTTTTGTATACGATTGTTAAAGGAACTAAAGTACTATCATGTGATGGTACCTCTATTTCTTCAACAATTAAATTTAATGGTTTCTCTGTATACTGCACCATTTGAAAAATTCCTGCATCAGTAATGTTGTCATTTTTATCAAGTATATATCCATTTGTTTGTCTTGTATAACCGTTTAAAAGAAATAGCAAGCTGTCTGATGGTTGATAAACAATAGAGGAATTAAAAGATGGCAAAACCATCCCGCCAGAAAATGGCAAGTTTATATATTTTACACTATAATTTTCAGGATCAATTTTAATCAATCTGCTATTACCTTTTTCATATGCTGAAGCATAAATACTATGACTGTTTATAATAATTTCATTTAGTACAAAATCTTTGGCTTCAAAGATTTTCTTTTTTGTTGTATCGGGTAAATTTACTAGTATTAATTTTCCGTTAGGATTTTCTTTATAAGAAAGACCAAAATATTTATTTTTATATAATACACTATATTTTATTTTTTCATCTTTTCCAATGATTTCTTGCCATTTTATTGTTTGACTTGGTTTATCTAATACATCCGTAAGTTTTGCATAATAATATCTACAATAGCTTGACCCAACCTCTAACAATACATTCTCAGAAGAGGGATATATATATAAAGTAAGAAATTCATTCTTTTCCAAATTTAAATTAGGAATTAAATTCCTTGAAACTATTTCTTTGTCCTTATTAGGCTCACTGTTTAAAAGGTGTAACATAACCTTTGAATCTTCAAATGGTGTTTTTCTATCTTCTTTAGTCAAAGTATCTTTTTCCTGTGTATAAAAAAAACCGTTATTACCAGGCAACCATTGAACAAAACCAAACCTGGAGCGAATTTTTTCTGGTAGTAATTTTCCTGTACTTACTTCAACTATATATATATTGGCTAATTCGCTTCCGTTTGGGGAAATTCCAAAAGCAACATATTTGTTATCTAAAGATGGTTCAAAATAATTAAAATTATATTCACACTTATTTTGCTCATTTATATCTTTGGTACAGTAAATTTCTACTGAATTTTTACTAAATTTATCTTTATAATTAAGTTTTTCAATTTCATTATCACCGTATGTTCCAGTAACATAATATATCCTGCTTCCAACAGGTTTAAGCCAATCAGTCCAATTTTTTCTTTTATTTTCTAAAGCTTTTAATTCACTATCAATTGTCTTGAAATTATCAATATTATGAATTATAGTATCATAAAATTTATTCTCTAAATTAAGCCATTGTTCTACTGAATCGTTTTTTATATTCTCTATATTACGAAATGGGTCAATAATCTTTTTGCTAAAATAATAATTAATAACAGTATCGGATCTAATGTACGGATATTCCCATCTTTTGGGGATTGAATTTTGTCCAAAAAGACTCATTACCGTTATCTTAATTATTATACAAGTAATCAGATAGTTTTTCATAAAAAATATTATTTATAAATTGTAGCTTTCTTTTGAATCAATTTCAACTTTATTCATGATGTCCACCACCTCCTTGGCTACCCTGTCCACCAGTATTATTAGGATCTGTATTATTACCTCCTATTATCTTAGATAGCTGATTAGGTTTTAGGGTGTCAAAAGATGGACTTTTAATTTTTGTTTTTTTTGTTTTTGCTTTCATAGTTTTAATGGTTTTAATTCAAAACAAATATATTAAATAACATTTTATTTTATCTGTAATAAATTAGATTTAAAATGATTAAAATTACAATTGGAATTAATAAAATAAAAGTTTGTCCTGTAAAAACGATAATTTAAATAATATTTTAAACTTATTCTTTCTAATATAATATCTTCACTCAAAACCTCAAAATAAGCTTATATGGTAAGTTTGATGCGTCTAACTAAAACTCAATTAAAACGTCACTTAATAATTTGGATAATTATTATAACATATTTTAGCTTAGATAATTTTATAAAAGGTCCTTTCTTGGCAAGATTAATTGGAAATGCATTATATATCATAGATTTCATAATTGTCTTTTATTTAGTGAACCTTATTGTTTTTCCAATATTTTATGAGAAAATATATAGGCTTTATTTAATTATATTTATTTTCCTGAATTACTGCTTGTTTGCTTTTATTAATTATCTTAATTATTTTAAGATTATTCCCATTATAGGCGGAAATGTCTTTTATGATCATATGTCCACTACATTTTATTTTGTGGATAACGCTTTCTATTTTTTCATAGTAGCTTCAGCTGGGGCAGCCTCTTTTTATTATCGTTTTAGTATACATAATTATACTATACAAATAGAAAGAGAGAAATTATTACTGGTAAAAGAGCTTAAGTTTGTCAAAAACCAGCTTAATTCAAAGATCACTTTTAATTTTCTGAATTTTTGCTATGAAAAAGTGAAGCAAAGTTCTTCTGAAGTATCAAAGGCTATTAAAATTTTTACGGAAATGCTGCACTATAATACTCAAGCAACAGCAGAAGAAAAAATAGAAATTTCCGAAGAAATTGATAACATCGATAATTTCATAAACTTACAAAAATTACTTAGTTCTAAAGTTTATGCAATATTTTATAAAGGAGGTTACATAGCAGGTAAATACATCCTGCCGAGAATATTAATAACTTTTGTTGAAAATGCTTTTAAACATGGCATTTGTAATGAATCTCAAAATCCTATTATCGTTTTATTAAATATAACGGATAATAAATTAATTTTCGAGGTAAAGAACAAAATAAACACTTACAGAAAAAATCCTGGAACTCATACAGGTCTTGAAAATGTTAGACAAATATTGAATCTTTATTATGCTAATAACTATATTCTTGATATTAATGAAGGCATAGAGAATTTTTTTGTAAGATTAGAATTGAAGTTATAAAATTACCTTTTTTGCATGAAGGCGTTAAGAACTTTAAATAAAAGCCAAATTCAAAGACATATTTTACTATGGGCTTTGATAATCGCTTATGCAAATATAACGGATCCACTTGAAGGAACATGGGCTGCCAAAATACTTGGAAGTGCCTTAATAAATATTAATTACATGATGGTATTTTATTCCTTTGGAATTATAATATTCCCTTTGTTTTGGGTGAAGAACAAATTTTTACTTGTATTATCTATATTATTATGCCTCTTACTTTTTTGGACAAATTACTATTTAATTTGCCACAAAATTATTCCAATTTTAGGCGGGAAAACTTTTTATCAAACATCTACTCTTTTTTACTTTATAAAAACTTCATTTTTTTATTTTGCAATTTCAGCATCAGCTGGTATGGCATCCTTTTTTAACAGATATGCACTTTATAAATTAAAAGCTCAGGCAGAAAAGGACTCTTTACTAATGATTAAAGAACTTAATTATTTAAAAAATCAATTTGATTCCCATATTACTTTTAACTTTTTAAATTATTGCTATAGTAAATTACATATCGAGTCTCCTGAAATTGCTGATTCTATTGAATTATTTTCAGATATGTTACGCTATAATTTAAAGATCAAATCAGATGAAAAAGTTTCACTTAATGATGAAATTACATATTTAAGTAATTATATTAATCTGCAAAAAACACTAAATAAAGAAGTTTTTATAAAATTTAGTTATCCAGATAAAACTAATGAAAAATATATAATTCCTCATGTTCTTTCGGCTTTAGTTGAAAACTCATTTAATAGTATACTTATTTATGATAAATTACACCCATTATTAATAAATTTTACCTCAGATAATGATGAATTATATTTTACTATTCAAAGTAAAATAATTCCGAATAAAATGCTTGAAAACTCAAATGAGAGTTTGGAAAATATCCAACAAATTCTCGATTTATATTATAAAGATTCTTACAAGTTGACAAGAAAGATAATAGATGATACTTACTATATTGATTTAGTTTTAGAGAGTACTTCATTATAAATGCATCTCCTTTTTCTTCTTCAACATCTTCCTTAATAATCTCATTCTATTTTCTCAATTCATCACGTTATTATTTAATCTTGAATAAAAAAGTGGCGATTAGTAAATTATCTATCTAAAATTGTTTTCAAATTCTCATTCTACTCATAGAATGGTTTCATAAGGTTTCTCATCTAATAAGCCCTGATGTTGTATTCCCCATCAGGGCTTATAAAATTAAATTTTAATTCACTTATAAAAATAAATTTCAATTAAACCAAGTGAACAATAAAACAAAACATATAATCTGTAATTGCATGAATGAAATTTCAAATCTTAATATTCCAAATTTAAAAAATGATGTTTTACTTAGTCAACCACCTATCATATTTTCCTGGATATGGTACACAATTGAAAATCGTGTTATATTTTCAAGTACATTCTATCAAGAGACTGGCATTGCAAACAATCCATGTTCTTCATTCAATATCTTCTTTGATATAATAATTTGTGAAGACTTACTTTTTTTTCTAAAAAGTATAGATGATATATTAAAAGGAGCTGCTCCCCGTTGGGTTAAACTCAGGATAATTAATTCGTCCAATACAATAAAAACAATATTTTGTCACTTGGAACCATTATCAGATGAATATGAAACAGTTTTTGACATTATTGGCACATGTATGGAAATAATTGAATAAGCATATGAAATACTTGTTTTAATATTCATCATGTTAATTTTTAAGTTGAAATAAAAAACTTGTTTTTCAAACTACACCTGATTTATCATTGTACTTGAAATTAAAACTCATAGAAAGAAAAATATATTTAACAATCTTAAGGCTATTCTGGTGGCCAACGGAATGGTTTCAGGCGTCAAGCACAATGACGTAAAACAATGTAGTCATTACTCATGACTTAAAAAAGAGAAAAATTTGTAACCATTATTAACTTTTAATTTTAAAATCATGAAAAAAATTGAATTATTCCCGGAAGGAATTGAAAAACTCGAAAACTCGGATTTGTTATTGATTAAGGGTGGAAGTAAACCTATTAAGCCCACTCTTAATGCCGAATGCATTGTCATAAACATCATATGTTAATTAATTAAATCAATGGCGCTTTAAAAAGCGTCATTGATTTTTTAAATATGTTTTTTAGTAACAATAAAACTTAAATTATGAAAAATAAAATTAGGAAAATAGTATTATTCTTCGAAAAAGTTGAAAGTCTCGATAAAAATGAAATGTTTTTAGTCAAAGGAGGAAATAAAGTCAAACCTCCCACTAACTCTCTTTGCACTTGCAATGTTGTATGCTCTTAACTAAAATTCAAAGGTGATAATCAAGCCTTTGAGTTTTATAATTTTTTTTTAATAATTGACAAATTTTATTTTATTATAATTAATAACCATAATCATAAATTTTTAGAGGTTATTAATATTGTTAATAAGAAAGTTTTCAAAAAATTTCTAATTTGAAAGAAAATGAAGGAAAGTTTTTATAATATGTATGTTAAATATGATGGATACAATTTATTATATAACGCATTTTGCGATTCCTATTTAATACTAAAAGACAATATCTATAGTATTTTTGATAAATACAGAAACAATATAAATTCGTTAAGCAAACACAATAACCATTTATTTGAAATTCTCAAAAATAATGGATTTATAGTTGATTCCTCAATAGATGAGAAGAAACAGGTAATCTATGAAAGAATTAAAAGAAAATTTGCAGGGAATGTTTATCATGTGATTATCAATCCTACTTTAGAATGTAATTTATCTTGTTGGTATTGTTATGAAAAACAAATACCTAATTCAAAAATATCCGATGAAATTTTAGATTCAATTAAAAAGCATATTGAGCTTAAATATAGTGAAGAACCATTTTCTGAATTAATCTTGTCTTTTTTTGGAGGGGAGCCATTGTTAAATATTTATTCCGTCATTGAATTATTAGATTTTTTTAAAAAATTTACCAATTTACATAACATCAAATTAGCCGTTTATTTTACATCTAATGGAACACTAATAAGTGATAAATTATTAAATTGCTTATCTGATTGTACAACATCTTTTCAAATAACACTTGATGGTGACAGTGAGTCTCATAACAAAGTAAGGCATTTTAAAATAAATAAGAAAAGTACATATCTTGTTATTATAAAAAACTTAAAAAAAATTCAGGAAAAACTTACTGATTATCATATTAGTATCAGAATTAATTATAACGCTAAAACACTTAAAAAAATTGATAAAATTACAAATGATCTTAATTTTCTTAACAGTAAAAAAATTAGCTTTGGTTTACAAAAAGTATGGCAGGTAAAAAATGAGGCAATTTCCAAGAATGATTTATTAAATGCAATCGAGGTAATTTTTAACAAAGGCTATTTGGTTAACTATAATCCTTTGAATAGGAATAGTTATAATTGTTATGCCGATAATCAAAATTGCCTTTTAATAAATTTCGATGGTAAAATATTTAAATGTACTGCCAGAAACTTTGAAAGTGAGCAATCAGTTGGCAAGTTAAATAATGATGGTTCTATTTTATGGAATTATGAAAAATTATTTGACAGACTTTTATTAGAAATTCCTGAAAAATGTAAAAAATGTAAATTATTACCTTCATGCAAAGGAATCTGTTCGCAAAATATCCTTGAAAAAAAGGATGCTTGCTGGCTTGAATTTATAGACTTTACAATTGAGGAATATTTAGCTTATAATTTTAAAAGAAACATGCTTGAACAGAAAATTATGACTCAATAGAGAATACAAAACAATTTTAACATTATGAAAAAATCTTTTATCTTTTTCTTTTTCTATTCTATTGCTATATGCATTTCCGGTCAGAAAACCGGTATATCAGGTAATGTAATTGATGATAATCAGCAACCTGTACCATTTGTTTCAGTAGTGTTATTAAAAAATGATTCCACAAAAGAGCAAAAAGCTGAGCTTACAGACTTGAAAGGTAGTTTTATCTTCGAAAATATTAAACCCGCTAAATATAATATCATCCTATCATCAATTGGATATAAAACAAAAAAAATTAATATAGAATATCCTGTGCCAGATTCAGTTGAAACAATATATGTTCTCACTGCTTCGGTAGATAGCTTAAAAGAAGTGGTTGTTACTGGAAAAAAGATTCAGAGATATGCTGATAAAAATGTTTATCTCATCCCATCTCAGGTAAGAAAAACTTCAACTACTGCGTTTGAAACTTTGAGAATTTTACCTAAGATAACTGTAGATGTTGTAAATAAAACTATAACAACAGCAAAAGGTGAGGAAGTTAAAATTTTAATAAACGGTATCAATTCAGACATAGTTGAATTACAGGCATTGAAAACATCAGATATAATAAGAATCGAACATTATGAAATACCAGGGGCTCGTTATGCTTCAGATGGTGTGGGTTCGGTTATTAATGTCATAACACGTCAGGGTATAGAAGGAGGTGTAATGTTTACAGATTTACAGAATGCTCCGGCTATAGGTTTTGGAGATGATTTAGTCAGTCTTAAATATAACAGGTATAACAGCCAGATTAATTTTAATTATTCATTAAGTTACAGAGATTATAAAAAAAGAACAGTTGATAATAATTTTGAATATCAAACACCAACTGGTTCAATAGAAAAAAATAAGATTGGCATTTACAGTCCTTTTGGTTATATCTATCATAATTTTGGCTTAAATTATGAAAATCAAAAAGAAAATAATTATGTCTTTAGTTTGAAATTTAAAACAAGTCTATTAGACAAACATGCAATTACAGACCAAAATATTTATTATAATAATGTGTTCAATGGATATACCAGTGATAAAAATAATAAGTATTCAACTTTAAATCCTTCAATCGACCTGTACTTTTTTAAAAAAATTACACAAAATCAGGAGGTCATTTTTGATGTTGTTTCTACTTATTACAATTTACAAAACACTGATAAGTATTCTGAATTACTAAATATAGATACTTTGTTCTATAATTCTGAAAAAACTACAGTTAGTAAATATTCTAATATAGCAGAAGCAATTTATTCATTAAAAATAAACAAAAATATTCTCAATACTGGTATTAAGTATGATCTTGCTAATTCTTCAAATGCATTTTTAAGCACAACAGGTAATGAGAAAATTTTTTCAACATTATCTGACATTTATGGATATCTTGAATTTCTAGGTAATGCCGATAAAATTACGTATCGAATTAATACAGGTATTACATATAATAGCTTTTCAAGCAAAGAATTGGCGAAAAAATACAATTTTATTACTTTCCGTCCGGGATTTGATATAGATTATACGGTTAATCAAAATTCCGATTTAAAGCTTACCGGATCAATTGAACCTTATACACCAGCTCTTTCTGAATTAAGCAGTAGTTATATTTATTATGATTCCTTATTTTATATAGTTGGAAATCCGGCTTTAAAACCTTATTTGAATTATAAGACGGATTTAACTTATTCATATAATCTGTCAAAAATTAATATTTCATCCACACTAAGTTACAATTATGCCAATTCTAAAATTCTGTCGGAATACAATCGTATGGATTCAATCTATATAGAAACATTAGCAAATCAAAAATGGGAAAAGTTTACTAGTTGGGATTTGTATATGCAAATATCTCCTTTTGAAAATAAACTTATTGAAATGGAATTATATGGTGAAATCTATCAGACAAAAAACAAAGGGTCCCATTTTGCTAATTCCAGGTTTGATAAATTCTATCAGGTAACGATCTCGTTTAATTACAAAAAAATGTTATTTACTTATTCTTGTCAAAATGGTTTCAATGTTTTAAATGGTGAAGAATTAAAAGAAAATCCTGCTTCTTCAAGTGCTCAATTACAATTCAAGAATAATAACTTAACTTTAGGAATAGGCGTTTATTATCCATTTGAAAAATCATGGAATTCAACTATTTTATCTTATAATTCCCCTGTTTTGAAGACATCATATCATGTCAATATTTACGATAATGGTCATATGGCTTTCTTTCGATTAGCATATAATTTTTCATTTGGCAGAAAATATAAAGGCGCTACCAAAAAACTAGAAAATAAAGATACTGATGCAGGTATAACAAAAGGAAAGGAATAAATGTCAAAGAGATTACCTTTTTATATGCAATATGATGCTATGGATTGTGGTCCGGCATGTTTGCGTATGATTGCTGAGTATTATGGGAAAACATTTTCTCTTGAAACTCTTCGTGAAAAGTGTTTTATAACTCGCGAAGGAGTTTCATTATTAGGAATAAGTGAAGCAGCTGAAAGTATAAGTTTTCAAACATTAGCAGGAAAATTCACTCTTGAAAAACTGGAAAAAGAGGTAAATTATCCTTTCATTGTATTCTGGTCACAAAATCATTTTGTAATAGTATATAAAATTAAAACAAAGAAAAAGTCTAAAAATCATTCTGAAACATATGTTTATATTGCTGATCCTGGTTTAGGCTTTTTAAAACTTAAAAAAGAAGAATTCCTGGAAGGTTGGTTAAGTACAAAAACATACGGGGAGGATAAAGGTATTGCACTTCTTTTAAGACCATCAAATGATTTTTATAAACTTGATGGAGAAGTTAAATCTAAATCAAATTTTAAATTTCTTTTTAATTATTTTAATCGATATCGAAAAGTTTTTCGGGCAGGTTATTTTAGGGTTAACCGTTGGGAGTATATTACAACTTATATTTCCGTTTTTAACGCAAGCAATAGTTGATATAGGTATAAAAAATCAAGACTTACCATTTATTTTCCTGATATTATTAGGTCAGTTAATTTTATTTATAAGTCGTGCTTCAATTGATTTTATAAGAAGCTGGTTATTATTTCACATAAGTACAAGAATTAGTGTTTCATTAATATCTGATTTTTTTATAAAGTTAATGAGGTTGCCAATGAAATTTTTTGACACAAAATTAATTGGAGACTTACTTCAAAGGGTTGAGGACCATACCCGTATTGAGGAGTTTTTAACGGCTCAAACCCTAAACGTAATATTCTCTCTTTTTACTTTTATTGTTTTTGGCATAGTGCTATTTTATTACAGCATTAATATTTTTATAATTTTCCTCATCGGAACAATTCTTCATGCACTTTGGGTACTAATATTTTTTAACAAACGCCGGATTATAGATTACAAACTATTTGACCAAAAAGCAAAGAATCAGAGTAAAATGTACCAGTTGTTAAATGGTATGCAGGAGATAAAGTTACAGAATTGCGAAACGCGAATGAGATGGGATTGGGAAGATGTTCAGGCTGATCTATTTAAAATCAATATTTCAAAACTTTCACTTGGTCAATATGAAGAAGCTGGCAGTATTGCTATAAATGAAATAAAAAATATTGTCATAACCGTTTTGGCTGCTATGGCTGTAATACATGGTCAATTATCTTTAGGTATGATGCTGGCAGTCCAGTTTATTATTGGACAATTAGCTAATCCGCTTGAACAGTTAAAGGAATTTATCCGTAAAATACAAGATGTAACAATAAGCCTTGAGAGAATAAATGAAATACATAATAAATCTGAAGAAGAAATCACTTCAGAAATAAAGTTGCATCAGCTGTCAGAAATAAATAAAAATATAATTATCAGCAATGTTACCTTCCAATATGAAGGGCCTCATTCTCCAAAGGTTTTAAATAATGTCAATTTTACTATTCCCGAAAGCAAAGTTACTGCAATTGTGGGTTCAAGTGGAAGCGGTAAGACTACTTTAATAAAACTATTGCTTGGTTATTATAAACCGGTTGATGGAGAAATCAAAATTGGAGAACACAATTTAGAAAAATTCAATGTGAAATGGTGGCGTAATCAATGTGGAGCAGTTATGCAGGATGGTTTTATTTTTTCTGAATCCATTGCCCGGAATATTGCAATATCTAATGAAGACATCAATAAGCAAAAACTCCTTAACGCCGTTAAAATAGCTAATATAGAGGATTTAATAACCCAATTGCCTTTAGCCTATAACACTATTATAGGTCAGGAAGGACAAGGATTAAGTCAGGGTCAGAAACAAAGAATATTAATAGCACGTGCTATTTATAAAAACCCTGAATTTTTATTTTTTGATGAGGCAACCAATGCGTTAGATGCAAATAATGAAAAAGTAATTGTAGAAAATCTTTCTGAATTTTATAAAGGAAAAACAGTAGTAGTTGTCGCACATCGTTTAAGCACTGTTAAAAATGCTGATCAAATTGTTGTATTGGAAAAGGGAGAAATTGTTGAAATTGGTAACCATGTTGATCTCACCGCGAAAAGAGGCAAATATTATGAATTAGTTAAAAATCAACTTGAATTGGGCAATTAAATTAAAATATTATTATGCTGAATTATGATAAAATAGAATTACGTAGTGAAAAAGTTCGAAGCATTATTGGTCAAATTCCAGGTAAAATTGTTCGCTACGGAACTGCAGTCATTTCTTTAGCTCTTGTTTCATTATTAATAGTCAGTAGTTTTGTTAAATATCCTGTTATTATTTCCGTACCAGTTCAAATTAATACGAATCCACCAGCAGTTGTTTTAAAAGCTCCGGCATCCGGTGACTTATATTTTAAGAATAAAAGTTTATATATAAATCAATCTGATACTATTGCAATCATAGAAAAATATATAGATGATAAATTCCAGTACATATCCATAATCTCACCTGGCAAAGGTTATTTTATATCAAATGCAATTTCAAACAATACTATAGTAAGAGATAACATCATTGGTGCAATAATGCCGGATACAATTGCAAATTTTATATGTCATGCTTTAGTCCCATATAATAATATTGGTAAAATCAAATCAGGTATGTTGGCAGATATAGAACTGGCAAATTATTCAACAACGGATTATGGTACATTTACTAGCAGAGTTAAAAATGTTTTACCATTTCCATTTGTCCAGGACGGACAATCTTATTTCAAAATTATTTTAGAACTACCTTCAAATTCATTTACAAATTCTGCTAAAAAATTTATTTTGTATCCTGAAATGAAAGGTCAGGTAAATATTATTATTTCAAATGAATCCATATTAAAAAATCTTCTATCTCGGCTTAATAGAAAAAACTAAGCACTGATTAATTTCTAAATTTGGACTATTCCATCGGTTATATGGGGTTCCTCTTCCTCATTCGGCAAGTATTGCGCCAGCCCGTTACAATATTTGCCTATAATCATTTTTATTTTTTAAGGTATAGGCAAAAAATGTAACGCCCAGAGGTTTCGCTGCGCTGCAGGCTGTCACAATACTTGCAGCTCAGTCGTCATCGTCACGGCAGCTCCTCTGTCCTGCAAGTAAGCCCCTTACGCGCAAGCCATCTACGTTTGGCTCACTTGCAGTCCAGTCGCTGCCTATATAAGGCTCGCCTGCTCATCGCCACCGGCTTCGGGGCTGTCATGCCTTTTGCAGCTCTGCTAAAAAATTATTACACAAGCATCCTGGTCTAACGAGTTAGCAAATACCTTTAATAACACCATTCAGTTGTGAGCAAAAGGCACGCCAGCCCCTTGCTGCCAGCAGTAGCCATCCTTTGCCCTCATTCTTCGGGCGTTTAGTCTGCCACCGGTGGCTCATCTCGCAACGGCTCGGCCACACAGCGGCCGCAACCAACAGCACAAACTATCTCTTTGCAACCGCTCTCCCAACGTTGCTCAAGGCTGTATAACCTGCTTGTACATCCCACAAAAAACAATGAAAGAAAACTCGTTAATTAAGGAATACTTTCTTATGTAACAAATACACCAAACATAATAGCAAAGTTACAGGCTGGTTTCAAAATCTGACAAGGGTTCGCTACGCCAGTCTCAAAAAATCTCCACCCTCGTCCCTCGGGTAGTATTTTTTGGTCTGCCCTTGCATATTTTGCTTCCATCCTGTGTCTGCAAGGCATTATGTTTTACTGTATTTTTCGTTGTAGGTTGGCTGGCTGGTGGCTGGTTTCTTACGCTTGCAGTTCGGTTCGCTTCCGTTATTATTTTATTGGCGGTGCAGTTCCGTTGGTTTCTATTCAGCTTTTATGGCTGTCATTTTCTATTGGTAAGCTGCCTTTTTAGAAGGTGGCTTACTTTTTTTTAGATGATACTTGCACTTGCAATTATATTGTATTGAACAGCGTCTTTATTAAAACAAAAAGATAAATATCCTACCGCATATGCTTCGTGGCAAGGTTACTGTTTAATTTTACGATTTTTGATTTTCCATGTAAACCCTATACTATCCAATAACTGAAAATATTCTGGCTTTAGTTTGCCATATTTTTGCTTATTTCGTTGGACTGATACCCACGCAGCAAAAGATGGATTTTCTTTCCATAGTTGTGGAACTCTGCAATGATTATTTTTCGATTTAAATTCTTTTAATTCTTCATAGCGTTGTTGCCACGGAATTATGCATACTCCCCAGTAGAAATTAAGTTTGTTTAATTTCTCTATTTTTTTAGGTGTCAATCTTGTATATTTCTTTTTATAATCTCTTCTTTGTTTGCTTACCCATTCAGCTAACGATTCTAAACTCCCAGAACCTTGAGGGACTTCGCAATGCCCATGTTGTCGATAAAATTTTCTCAGCTCTTTATATTTCTGTTGCCACCAATATTTATGAAGGTCGAATATAAACCCGATATTTTTAAGCTTATCATATCGGTCGGGGCTTAAATATTTCTGATAGGCACGTTGTCGGATTACCCAACCACCCAATGTTTTATTTTTTCTCCAGTATTGAGGTACATTGCAATGCCCAAACCGTTCACGAAATAAAAATAATTCGCTAAACTTTGCATCCCAGTTAATGTCAAATTTGGTAATGCCAATCCGTTTACGATTTTTCTTTTTATCAGGTTTAACATACATAATATATTAATTCTGTCGTTCAATTTCGCCGTTTACCTTAAATGAATGTATTCCTTGGCGGTCTTGGCAACCTTCTTGGCCTCAATCTTGGTCACCGGTCGCCTTCCTTCTTGGGCTTGGGCTCCCTCACGGTCGGGTGAAGCTTCTCGGCTTTCCCGCAATGGCAGCATCCTGGAACCCGTATGGGTTCGGATGCCTCCGTGTAGGGATGGTTCTCGGGTCTGTAGAAGCTAGGGTCGTTCACCG
>CAWKPE010000022.1:0-11003 GCA_963851385.1 uncultured Bacteroidota bacterium
TCAAAAGACATTTTTCCATCTTTTAAAATGTCTTCCGATATTTCACCCAGATTAAAATATAAATCACCCCCTGCTGTATTTGTAGAATCTTCTACATATGGATCCATTAACCAAAATTCAATGAATGCAATATTTGATGCTTCAAAGTCAGGAGTGGGAATTGAACGCATTATTCCTCCCCAGCGATCTCTAGGATTATTTAAACGACCATCTAAACCAACATCCGTAGTATAATTGTAAGGGCCTCTAAGGTAAGGATAATAAGTCACGTTCATAATAGGAAGATAACTGGGCTCATTAGTCGGTACATCTTTGTTAGGAAACACGTCTGTTACAGCAAATCTGTGAACGTAAAAACTTGATCGTGAATCATTGCTATTTTTTATTGGATCCGGAGTTGTACTGGTCATATCTATAAAAAGAGGATCGATATAATACCATGAAATTTTTGCACGTCCATATCCCGAACTAAGATCATTTACAATTGAATTATTTTTAAACGAACTTAAATCAAGGTTAATGGGTGCGCTTGAAAGATACCATCCCTGGGGTAATGACAAATCATATGGTGTTTCATTTCCTTCGAAATCATCAATATAAGCAACACCATTTTTACCAATTGCACTTGAAGTGCCTGGAATAAGTTGGGCAAATTCACCGGAAAGAGTAATGCTTGATGGTTCCTTGGTTTGAATAAATGGCAATTTGTCAATAAGAGTTGTCAGAAATTGCGAATTTGTTTTAAATGTAGAATTAAGTCCCCAAATGGTATTTGAAATAGGTTCATCACCAATATTGACCTTCGTAGTCAGTGGTCGCTCATTTAAGTGTAAAATTGTTGCACCGACATTAAAATCGTCAGAAAATTTATAATCGAGATGCGTACCGACCAATGTCTTGGTTTGCATATTAAAATTAGAATTATTCTCGAGTGAAACTTGTATTGGCTGACCGGAATTCATGTATCCCGAGTTAATGATTTTAACAGTACCCATAGTATAGTCAACAATGAAATCCTTTCCTTCCGTTAATTGAGTACCTCCGGAAGTTACTCTTACTGAACCTGCAGGGATATTCGTAGCATTAAGAGAAATATCAGATGAAGAAGAAGATTTATAAGATCCCTTTAATTTGAATTTATTTTTGTCAGCAACCAGCCTTGCTTGTGTTAATGTAGAATCATAAAGTTCATGATAAACATATTTTGTAGTATCAGTAATATTGAGTTTCTTAAGTCTTGAACTTAGTCCGCTTCCAAAAGGTTCTACCATAGGAAAAATTATACGCCCGTATTTTTGATCTATTGTAACTCCACTAATAAAATCGAAAATACCATCTGGCCCTGGCATCATTTGCGAATTAACTTTATCCAAATCAAATAAACTCAAAAGGATAATTTTGCTTTTTACACCATTATTCTCAGGTAAGTAATTTATATCAGTTCCCAGATCATCGTCATGATAAAGGACATTTAAATAAAATTCATCCTGACTGAGATCATAGGAACCAAGCGAATAAATATTTTTCATCATGAGAGACCATGTTTTGCTTACCGGAGAAAGATTCACTCCTTTTATAAGTTTTAAAACAAGAGGTTGCTTTGTATCAGGATTATCCGTAGATAATTGTCCAACTTTATAATTTCTTCCTCTGACCGTGTATTCATATGCCACAGCCATTATTTCACTGGGTTGCAGGGCAGAGTTGAGTGAAATATATCCTAAAGCTGGATTAAATGTGAACTCATTATCATTAAGTTTACGTGCATTACTAAGATTAGCATAATCTACTCCCTCTGTTAAACCTAGACTCATTAATGCATTAGGATTACTGCTATAAGTTTTTATTGCCTGTAATAATGCTGTTGAATAAAGGCTATTGGCATAATTGTCAGCATATCTATATTTAGGATTAAACGTAATACTTTTATTAGTCATTACAGATTTATTAATCTCTCCCAAATCGGTGAAACCAACTATAGAGCGAAAAACCGTATAGTTGTTACTTATGTTCGAAACCCACACTTCAATTTTTGTGATTGTAAAATCAGAAGTAATCCGTGGTAAAGTTTCATGAGCTTTATCAAAACCGTCTCTAAAAGTATGAGCCAGAAAAAAATGTTTATTCGCTTCATATTGATCGGCGGTAATTTCGAAATCAGTGACCCGTGCCCCACCCTGAAGCTGAATTTCCTGTGATTGTCCTTTTTGCTGGGAAAGTACAGTAGTAACATATAGTTTACCAAATTGCATTTCAGTTTTTATACCAAAAAGACTTTGGCTCCCTGTAATCAATGACCCTGACAAAGGCATTGTAACATCTCCGGCTTCAACTTTTTTAACAATTTCATCTTCGTCCCCGGTATATTCAATCTTGGTTTTATTCTCAAAATCGAATGTAGCATCGGTATTGTAACTTATACCTACCTTAAGCCTATCGCCTATTGTTCCTGTAACATTCATTTGTATTTTTTCATCAAAATCAAATGAAGGAACTGTTCGCTGGTTCACAGGAATCTGTGGATTGAAATTTGAATTAATGTCAATTTTAAAGATTAATTCTGCTTGTCCCTGAGGTACAATATTAATAGTATTGCTCCCAAATATTTTATCAAAAGCTTGTCCACCAAAATTAAATGAAGGCCTTAATCCGCGTTGATCAAGAGATTTTCCTCCATTGGCCTGAGATTGCCAATAGTTGCGAACTGTCCTGTGCATTTCGTACTTTTGAAATTCATTTATTGACATATATGAAGAAGGCCGGTAATCAACTTTGCCAATTTTGTTTGTAAAAATATATTGATGGGTAACCGGATCAAATATTACTTCAGATTTAAAATTGGCAGGTTGCCTAAGCTGGATACCTTCTGCTCGTTTTAAATCACCAACCGGATACACAGGATCATTTCTAAGTTTGAATTGCGGACCCTGAGCTTTAACATTGGCAAGTGTATCATTAAGAAGTGAATCTACTATTGGATCATCAGACTTGTGGAAAAATGAATAAGAAGCTTGAGAATTAAACCACAAAGCACCAAATGATAACAGAATTGTACCCGATAGAATATATTTAAAATTTTTACTCAAATCGACAAATAAAAAGTTGAATCACAATACTTTTAACGCCTTTTTTATTAGTTCTTCCACTGTCAACCCTTTAGATTCCCGTGTAATCTGCAATAAAGTTTTTTCAACCAGGGTTTTTTGGAAACCTAACATCACTAATGCAGATAACGCTTCTTCGGTTGTTGTATTGTATTCGGAATAAATTATTTCATCAGAAATATGAACTTTAGCCATTTTATCTTTCAAATCAACTACCATCCGCTGTGCTGTTTTTGCTCCTATACCTTTTATACTCTGTAATAAATGTATATTTTCTTTTGTAATGGCCTGAGCAACTTCGTCAGGTGTAAGCGACGAAAGAATCATACGGGAAGTATTTGCTCCAATCCCTGACACTGAGATAAGTAATCTGAATACATCGCGTTCCTTTTTATTTTTAAATCCATATAATAAATGCGCATCATCTCTGATAATCTGGTGAACAAATATCTTTTCAATATTTTCAATCTTTAATGCCGAATAAGTATTAACTGAAATATTCAGCATGTAGCCAATATTATTGATTTCGAGTACAACATTTGTCGGTGTAAGTTCTGTAATCTTTCCAAGTAAATAATCAAACATAAAATATAAATATTTATTAAACTTTTAAACGTTAGTTTTGAATTCTTTAAGAGTTAATTTCTAGCCTTCTAAAGAATAATTGTTTGATAAAGTGCCGCTAAATTACTAAAAAAAAGCAAAAAGGAAACAGTAATATTTCAGTTTGAAATTGCAATTAATAAATTATAGAATAAAGATACTTCACCAGAATTATCTCTACTATTTTCAATGCTCAGATTATGGAATTCGTCAAACATTTATTGTGGTTAGCGCTCATTATTTCCAACTTCGTAAAAAAAATAACCTTTTTCTATTAAATTAGGCCGAAATATTTGGTTTTCCGACAATATTAAAGTAATTTAGAATTAGGAACCTTGTTAATGACTGGTTAACATGTCAGTGAAGATAAGTGACGATTCTGACCTAAACAGGTTTATCCGCGACATCAACTTTACAAAATTCTCAACGCCGGGCCTGATTATATATTTAATAATTTCAGTATTGGTTATTTCACTGGTAATTGCAGCCGCGTTTATTCATATTCCAATTACAATTCAGGCTGACGGAATTATCAGACCTTTGAGCGAAAAATCTTATGTAAAAACTTTACTTACTGAGAAAGTTGTAAAAGTGTATAAAAAAGAAGGAGATTTTGTCCAGGCTGGTGACACTATCTTAAGCTTATCAACAGAAAAGCAATCCATTAAAGAAAATGCCATAAAACAAATTAATGAGTTAGAAAACATTTATATAGCTGATTTAACAAAATTAAGTGCATCAAAAGGAAACATCATGCCAGAATCAGAATTATACATTAAAGAGTATTCGACCTTTAAAAGTAAACAAGATGAATTAAACAACAAGCTTAACAAAGCGAAAAAGGAATTCGATCGTAATAAATTGCTGTTTAACAACGGAATAATATCCGAAAAAGATTATGACGATTTCAAATATCAATATTCAATGGCTCAAAATGAACTAAATATTTTTATTTCTTCAAAACTTTCAGAATGGCAAAATTCGCTTTCAAATTATGAAAATGATATCAAGCAAAATGAAAATGACTTAAAAAGCATTGAAAAAGAAAAAGAATGCTTTGAGATAATTGCCCCAATAAATGGTATTATAGAGGAACTAAAAGGTATTTTTACCGGAACTAATGTTGAAGCCGGGCAGGTTGTAGCTATTATAAGTCCTGATTCAGGCATGCTTGCAGAAATATTTGTCACTCCCAAAGATATTGGATTTATCAGAAATAATTATCCTGTAAAAATCCAGGTAGATGCTTTTAATTATACTGAATGGGGCATGATAAGCGGAAAAATTACCGACATATCTGATGACTATATTTTAATAAATAACTCTCCTTGCTTTCGAATCCGTTGTTCTTTGAATAGTTTACAACTTCAACTTAAGAATGGTGTAGTAGGCAGATTAAAAAAAGGAATGACAATAAGAGCCAGATTTGTAGTTACAGAAAAAACAATTCTTCAATTAATTTATGAAAATATTGATAATTTATTAAATCCAACGCAAAAAGAAACCTTATAACTAACACTAAATAAAATGAACCCAAAGCTAAAATGGAAACAAACCAGTAATGACGAGAATATAGCTGCTTGCCTGGCTTCTTTAGCTTTATATTACAATTGCAACATCCCGTTTTTTAGAATTACACAGTTCTTTTCGGCAAATGATGACAAAAGAAATTTAAGCCAAAATTCAGGTAAATTCGAACAAATTGGATTCAAAGCTAAAGTAATTTCAACAGACTGGAACGTAAAAAGCATAACATGGCCTTTAATGGCTTTGTATGCAAATGAAGGCGAAGAAGAAAGATTTGTAGTTGTTTATAAAAAAGGACTACAATCAACAACCATTATGGATCCTCTTTCAGGTAATTTTGAAAAAATCAGACGTTTAGATTTTGAAAAAAACTATAAAGGAATACTGGTTTTTGTTGTACCTGTTGACTCTATCGAGAAGTATAAAAAAGCGAATAACTTTCAGCGTTTTGGTTATTTATTGAAAGCTCATAAGGCTAAGCTTCTTCAATCATTTATTGGTGCATTGGCAGAGATAATCCTGGAATTGACAGCAATAATTTATATTTTAAAAATTGTAGATTATGTGCTTACTGATGGAAATACAAATCTTTTAAACTTAATGAGCTTGGCGATGCTCGTATTTCTTGTGCTTAGAATCGTACTTAATGTTTGCCGCAGATTATTAATACTAAAAGTAGAGACGAACATTGATGGCAGACTTACTTTAGCTTACTATAACCAGATTATTTCACTTCCTAAAAATTTCTATCAAACCAATAAAAATGGTGATTTGACTTCACGCATTTATGATGTAAATGAAATAAGCCAGTTTACAACAAGTGTAGTCCAAAAAATGATTTTGAACACACTATTTATTGCATTCTCATTGCTTTTCATGTTTGCATATTCATGGAAACTTACACTGGCTGTATTTATTTCACTATTTTTATATTATTGCCTTTATACCTTTTATAAAAAAACCAGTGAAGTATATTTTAGAAAATATAAAATAAATTACTCAGATTTTTATGCCCACTTTACAGAATCTTTATCTTCAATTGATACAATTAAAAATTTTTCAGCAGGTCAATTTTTTAGTAATATAGCAGAAAGTAAATATATTTCGTTTCTTAAAACTAAATATAAGACCTCTGTTATTAATATTATTCTTGAAAATAGTACAGAATTAATATCAGGAGTTGCTATAATCGTTATTATGTGGTTTGGTTCCTTAATGGTCATAAATCATTATATAACACCAGGTGCATTAATTTCCTTCTATGTTTTGTTGGGATATCTATTTACACCGGCTAAAAACCTGGTTTATTCAAATTATTCGGCACAACTTGCATTAATTGCTACTGACAGGTTATTTGAAATAATGGAATTAAGTACCGAAAATGATGATAAGCCCGGAATAACATTGCCAAAAGGTTTTAAAGGAGATATAAGGCTAAATAATATTAGTTTTCATTATGGATCAAATAAATTACTGTTTGATAAATTAAGCTTAAAATTTCCTTCTGGTAAGACCACTGCAATTGTCGGTGAAAGCGGTTCAGGTAAAACAACTTTGGTTTCTTTAATTCAGAAGTTGTTCGTACCTGATGAAGGAGCAATATATTTTGAGGATTATAACCTGGCTAATATCAGTATTAATAGTCTTAGAAATCATATAGGTATTGTTCCACAAAAGGTAGATTTATTTGCTGGAACAATTGTTGAAAATATAGCACTTGGACAATTAAACCCCGATATGCGTAAAATCGTCGATCTTTGCAAATTATTGGGTATAAATAAATTTATTGAAAACCTTGACAATGGTTACAACACTCAGGTAGGCGAGCAAGGCTCGATGCTCTCGGGAGGTGAAAGACAACGGATTGCCATTGTCCGGGCCCTGTATAAAGATCCTGAAATATTAATTCTTGATGAAGCTACATCTGCTCTTGATTCCGCATCTGAAATTTATGTAAAAAATGTCATACAGCTCTTGCGTCAAAAAGGCAAAACAATTATACATAATTGCTCACAGGTTAAGTACTATAATGGAGGCAGATAATATACTTGTATTGAAACATGGAGAAATAGTGGAAGAGGGCACTCATATTCAGTTAATGCATAAAAAGCAGCATTATTATCGCATGTGGACATATCAATATCCAAGGGTAGATCAGGGAGCATGGACATATTGGGAAAACATTTTGGATCGCGTTCAATACTTCATACTTCAAAAGATGCAGTTTACACTATTAATAAAAATATTTTAAATGAAGAATAGATAAATAGATTATGCTATAATAATCATTAAATTAATAATTCCTAATCAATGTCGTTTAGTTAAGCAGTTTTATATCATTGGTCATACTTCGACAAGCTCAGTATGACCTCATTTTATTGTCAACCTGAGCTTGTCGAAGGGTGTTTCGTTCCTTAATTAAACGACATTGAATTCCTAATAGTAGTCATTAGAATATTATCAAAATCTATTTTCTTAAACTATCATTATAAATGAGAGTATTATTGTACTTTTGAACAATAGCCTTAATTTTATTTTCAAGTTTGTTTTTAATGATAGTTTTCTTTGTAAGCAAATTATTTTTTTCTAAAGTATCTTTTTTATAGTTATACAGACCTATTGATTTATCTCCATCAAAATACAATATATAATCAGAATCATATATTTGATATATCTGGTTCCTGAACTGAAATCCATAATTTTGAAGAGAGTCGGAGAAGACACTTTGGCCAAAAGTTTCATAACATTTAGGATATCCCAAATAATCAAGAACAGATGGCAATATATCAATTTGCTGAACGATATGATGATTTATTTCATGTTTAATTTCTCCTGGTTTAAAAAATATTATCGGTACAGCATATTTACGGGATGATAGTTTATAACGAGGTAAAAAATGCGAAGCTATTTTAAACGGATGGTCTGCTGTAATAACAAATAGTGTGTTTTTGTACCAGGGTTTATTTGAAATGCTTTTCAAAAAATTTTCTAAGTGAATAATCTGTATATCCAATAGATTCAACTATTTCACATGGTGCTTTTCGGAAATTTATCTTTATATTTTGTCGGAACAAAATAGGGATGATGAGATGATAATGAAAAAATCACTGAGAGGAAAGGTTGAGGGAATTCACCCATTTTTTTACCAAAATATTGAAAGAATTCTTCATCATAAATTCCCCAATGACCATCAAAATAAGACTTCATTATTAAATTCTGTGCGACCAAAATAATGATCTATTCCAACACTTTTTGTATAAATACAAAATTCATTGTGCCATTGGTACCACCATGGAAAAAGCTTGTATAATAACCCATCTCTTTCAAGTAGGTTCCCAATCCTGGAAGATTATTATTTTTATACAATGAAGAAGCAATAGCTTCATCCATCAATGATGGCATACCTGAAATAACACTGGCTATACCTTTATTTGAGCGTTCAGCGTTAGCTACTGCATGGTCAAACACAAGACTTTGTCCTATAAGTGAATCAAGAAAAGGAGTATAACCTTTATAATTATTTAAACTACCAATAAATTCAGCAGAAAAACTTTCCAAAATTATAATTACAACATTTTCGTGATTCCTGGTTAATATTTCCCGTGGATGTTTTTTTAAACAAAAATATTTTTCTACTTCATCATTTTTAAAGTATTTCTTTTCTTCCAATCTCCTGTTTTGTATAGAATATACAAATGTATATGGCGTATTTGTTACTAAAGGTATTTTCAAAACATCGGCATATTTCTCGGCCATGGCAGGAGACAATGAGCGCGTTCCTGTATTTCCGTGGGCTAAAAAAATTGTTATAGCCAAACCAATAAAAAAAAGTAATAACCTGGTATTTAAATTTTTCTTCAAAGTATTTCTCAGATTTTTGAGTCTTGCGATATAAATATTCTATGCCTGCCAAAAAAGCAATAAGGATCAATAAAATATGCCAAAAATCTTTTATATATTGTAACAACATCCCTTCACCTTCATCAACAATAAATAAAATATCTATGGTAAGTCGTTTGTTATTGTATTGAAAATATTCTATATCTACTAAAGCCATTACAAATGCGACAAAATTAAAAAAGTAAAAAACTAATTTTAAAGCAATTTTATACCATTTTTCCTGTCTGAATGGAAATGGTATCAAATGCATAATAATTACTAAGAAATTAAAATAAACTATTGCTGAAATATCGAAACGTAAACCACCTTTTAAAATATGAAGTGCTTCCAAGACATTAATACTTCCAAAACGCAAATAATTGAATAAATAAAATAATATTCTTAAAATAAAATATATGATAAGAATTATTCCTAATCTCTTTAACAATAAGATGATATAGTTCAGTTGCGTTTTCAATGTTTATGTTTTTGACGTTCTAAAAATAAATATTACAATTGAATTTTTTGCATATTATTTAAAACAAAGGAAAATAATAACTATAAGTAATTATTGAACAGGCATATATAACTAAATATTTAATTATCAATTTAAGAGCATCTCTAAAAACTCATTATTTTATATCAATTCTTTGAGAGCCATACTTCGACTTCGCTCAGTATGACGAAGTTATCCGTCACATTGAGCGGAGTCGAAATGTGTTTTTTAGAGTTTTTAGAGATGCTCTTAAATTGAAGTTCTTATTTTTTCTGTTTGAAAAGATTCTATTGAAATATATAGAATTGATGAAAATGTAACTTTGTTTTCTGTTATTTTCGCAGCTCAGAATTTATTATTTGCCAGATACCAAAACAAAATATTAACATACAAGAAAAACAACGCATATTTTTTACCTATTAAAATAGAAAAATAAATGGATAATAATATTATCAATCAGCTTGCCTCAAAAATGGGGATAAAATCAAACGAACCGAATAAGGTAGCAGCACGAAAATGTATTGAAAACCCGAAATTATTAAAAGAAGTTTCATCTCATTTGAAAGACAATGACAATAAACTGGTAGCTGATTGTGCCGAGGTAATGACTGAAGTTGCCCTCACAAATCCAGCACTTGTGGCTGAATTTGCAACTGATTTAATCACATTGATAAATAGTAAAGACAACAGGATTAAATGGGAATCTATCCATGCGTTGTCTCTCATTGCAAGCATGGTTCCTGATATTATATTTTCTATTCTTCCTGAACTGGAAGATATCATGCATCGGGATAAAAGCATTATTGTCAGGGATTACACGACAGATGCAATTGCAGGATATGCAGGAACAAGTTCTGGCGCAGCAGATAACGCATATCCAATTTTAAAGAAAATTTTGATTTTATGGGATGGACGCCACGCAGCCAGGGCACTAGAGGGATTTAAAAATATTTATAAAGTTAAACCTGCCTTGAAAAAAGAACTGGAAAAAATTGCAGATGCATTTGCTGATAGCCCCAGAGCTGTGATACAAAAAGCAGCCAGGAAGCTTAAAAAGGCTATTTCTTTTGAATTTAATTAACTATGTTTTGGATTTCAACCTTTATTTTAGGAATGATATTTTTTGTAACATCCCATACAATATTATAATTGGTTCCCATATAATCATGAATTAACCTGTCTCTCATTCCCGACATATTCTTCCACGAAATATGACTCCATTTGACTTTTGCATCGGCAGGTATTTTTTTTGTTGCTTCACCGATAATTTCAAGACTTCTGACTACAGCTCTTTTTAAGGATTCATCTTTTAAAAACTCATCCTTTGTAGTTTCAGGCTTTATGACTGACAAAATATAATCACATTCCAGTAAAATATGTTTTAAATATTCATT
>CAWKPE010000023.1:0-41304 GCA_963851385.1 uncultured Bacteroidota bacterium
ATTAATATTTACTGATTGAATTGTGCTTTTTATAATAATTCTCATTTTGCTTGTTAATTGAGGTAAATATTTTTTATTTTACTAGAAATTTAAGAAATAGTTGATTATGTATAAAACTATTGTAATTCATTCGAGGTCTACGTATTGGACAAATCCGGAATTAAGCGAAGAAATGGAAGTTGATTCAGACGACTTGGCAAAAGATCTTCAAAATAAAAGTAATGAGCTAATAGACCAGGGATTTGAAATTTTCTCAATTTTACCTATTAGTTCTGGAAACGTAGTTAATGGGAATGGATATTATCATACGGAAAGCATCATAATAATTGCCAGAAAATAATTTCTAGTTAATAAAGAATTACACAGGTCCTTATTCAAGGGCCTTTTTTTTTGAGAACAAAAAAACTGTTTGCAGTACACAAGTCACAAATCAAAATTTGAAATCTGCAATCATTGATTAATAATACGCAAATAATTACTTTTACAATGTTTTATAAACACAATATCATGACGAACAAAAAATTCAAATTCAAATTTAAGGCATTGTTGCTGTTCATTAGCATTATAATTGTGCAATGTACAAATAATGAAAAGAAACAGAGTGTTATAAAAGATTTTTCCGGATATAAAATTACCGGCAAGTACATAATTCCTGATTGTCCGGAATGGGTGCATCATGCAGTGTTTTATCAAATTTATCCGCAGTCATTTTATGATTCTAATGGTGATGGGATAGGAGATTTAAAAGGAATCATACAAAAACTTGATTATATAAAAAGTTTAGGAGTAAGTGCCATTTGGATAAACCCATTTTTTGAATCTCCTTTTTGTGATGCAGGTTATGACATTTCAGATTATTTCAAGGTTGCAAAACGTTATGGAACCAACCAGGATGCAAAAAAGCTTTTTGAAGAAGCTCATAAAAGAGGATTAAAAATACTTTTTGACTTTGTAGCAAGTTATACATCCATAGAAAATCCTTGGTTTAAAGAATCAGCAAAACAGGAAAAAAACAAATATTCGAATTGGTATATTTGGACAGACAATACATGGCTCAATCCTCCTAAAGAATATCAGAATGTTTTTGTAAAAGGATATGGTACGAGGAATGGTCAATATATGTTGAACTTTTATTATTGTGAACCAGCCCTTAATTATGGATTTGCTCTGCCCGATACTTCTCAAAAATGGGAATTGCCAATTAATCATCCGGATGTTTTAGCATTAAGAGAAGAAATGAAAAACGTGTTGAGGTACTGGATGAATATGGGTGCAGATGGTTTTCGGGCCGATATGGCAGGTGCACTTGTAAAAACTGCAAATGTTCAAGGAAACGAACAGTTTTTCAATACTCATGAAAATGGTACTAAAGAATTCTGGCGAGAAATCCGTCAAATTTTGAAAAAAGAATATCCACAAGCTTTTATGGTATCAGAATGGTCCTATCCTAAAGATGCCGTGGATGGCTTATTTCATGCTGACTTCCTGCACTGGTTCGAAGGTTATAATGATTTATTCCAAAAGGAAAGCTGGAGAATCCTCAATGGCTATTCCGAAGGTCACAGTTATTTCGACAAAGAAGGAAAAGGGAATATTACACATTTTCTTGGCAAATTTTTAGAACAATATGAAGCTACAAAAGACAAAGGATATATATCACTTCCACTAGGAAATCATGATAACGCAAGGTTAGGTAACAAACGTTCCGATGATGATCTGGAAATAATTTATGCATTTGGTATGACCATGCCAGGTGTTACTTTTTTATATTATGGTAACGAAATAGGTATGCGCCAGATGCCTGAAAGCTGGCCACAAGTCGAAGGTGCTTATCGTCCCCGAAATGGTGCACGCACTCCAATGCAATGGACGCCTGGCAAAAATCTTGGATTTTCAAAAGCTTCAGCTGATAAACTTTATCTGCCTGTTGATATTGCTAAAAATGCACCTAATGTAGAAACTGAAGAAAAAGATTCAAATTCGTTGCTAAACCGAACTCGGAAATTAATCCATTTAAAGAATACAGAACCTGCACTTGCTGCTTATGCAGAATTTGTTCCTCTTTATGCAAAAGAAAATACTTATCCATTTGTCTATGCACGGGCAAAAGATGAAGACGTGATTATTGTAGCTTTGAATCCATCGAAAAATGAAAGCACTGCTAATTTTGATTTAAATATTAATTATTCGAAATTAACTTTAATTGCCGGGAAAGATATAAAAGTTAACAAGGCCGGAAATAAGATTACACTTACTATGCCCGGGCAAACTTATGCGATTTATAAGTTGAAATAAGAAAAATAAAATTAATTTTTGAATAACGTAAAGGTTAAATGAAATAGGCAAGGAACGTAAAAAGGATTCGGACATGAATTAGATTTAATAACCATTAATTTGTTTCACAAAACCCATTTTTTTAGTAAAATTAAATTGGGATCTAAAAAAAACAAACTGTATATAATTAGAATTCAATATCGTTTAGTTAAGCAGTTTTATATCATTAGTCATACTTCGACAAGCTCAGTATGACCTCATTTTATTGTCACCCTGAGCTTGTCGAAGGGTGTTTCGTTCCTTAATTAAACAACATTGAATTAGAATTTCTTATTTTCAATTTGAGTTTTTGCAATAATAAAAAAGATTTATACTTTTGCACCACTATTGCGGGAATAGCTCAGTTGGTAGAGCACAACCTTGCCAAGGTTGGGGTCGCGAGTCCGAGTCTCGTTTCCCGCTCAAAAAAAAACCCCGTTTCGAAGTTTCGGAATTCGGGATTTTTTTTAAGAACTTTTTTTGTTCAAAGACAACTTTATACTTTAAATTTGTAATCTTGAACTAGTATTTGACCAGGTAGTGGTCCCGAAGCGTCGGGATGGTAGACAGGTCCAGATAAAAATCGGGATGGTCAGAAGTGGTCAATTTTAGATATTTGAAAATAAATGGTTCTTTTAATATGCCCAGGTGGTGGAATTGGTAGACACGCAGGACTTAAAATCCTGTGGTCAGCAATGGCCGTGCGGGTTCAATTCCCGCCCCGGGTACTAAGAAAGCCTCGCTAATGCGGGGCTTTACTGCTTTTACTATTAATAATTATTGATTCTAATTAAGCGAATATCTCAAAATCACATCTGAATAATAATCCAATTTACCATTTCGGGATTTCATACTTCCAATTACTTTGTATCCTCTTGAAGTAATGTATTTTTTCATATTCCTAAACATTGTGCCGGTTCTAATATTATAAGTAGTGAAGAGTACTGTTTTTTTGTTATCAGCCAGAGGTAATTGTTCAGCAAAATTTACCCAGAAATGTGCTGGTTTTTGGTTGAGTAAGAACCTTCCATTGGTCCAGCTACCCATATATACAATATCGCAATTAACTATATCTTCATCTGTCGCTTCTTCAATATCTTTTGTAATTACTTCAACATTTTTGTTATAAAGTTTCTCGGCAAATTTCCTGGTCGTTCCCTTTCTGCTATGGTAAACTACTAAAGCTCTCATAATTTTTTTATTTAAAATTTCGATATAAAAATATTTATCCCTGGATTTTAATAAAAAAACAATTAGGTAAATAAAGGAAAAACCCCGATGAATGACGAATTTTTTGAATTGAATTATTTACAAACCGGAGATTTTTTTAATTTCATTTAATTTATTGAGGGCTTCTATAGGAGTAAGGTTATTAATATTGATATTTTTAATTTCGTCCCTGATTTGCTTGAGAACAGGATCTTCTAGCTGAAAAAAACTAAGCTGGTAACCCTCACGTTTCTGACCCATATCGCCAGAAGGTCTAACAGGAATATCATTTTTCTGAGACGATTCCATTTCTTTAAGGATTTCTCCTGCTCTGTTTACAATGCTTTTAGGCATACCGGCCATTTGTGCGACATGAATCCCAAAACTATGTTCACTTCCACCTCTCACCAATTTTCTTAAGAATATTATTTTTTTGTCAAGTTCTTTAATAGATACATTATAATTTTTTATTCGACCAAACGATTTTTCCATTTCGTTTAGTTCATGATAATGTGTTGCAAACAGAGTTTTAGCTTTGGAAATAGGATGTTCGTGAATATACTCTACCATTGCCCATGCAATAGAGATTCCATCATAGGTACTGGTTCCACGGCCAATTTCATCAAGTAATACAAGGCTTTTTGGAGAAAGATTATTTAAAATGCTTGCAGCTTCTATCATTTCTACCATAAATGTTGACTCGCCAAATGAAATATTATCGGATGCACCAACCCTTGTAAAAATTTTGTCTACCAAACCTATAATGGCTGAATCGGCAGGAACAAAACTTCCCATTTGAGCCATTATTATTATCAATGCCGTTTGGCGCAGTAATGCAGATTTACCTGACATATTAGGACCAGTAATAATTAAAATCTGCTGATCGGAACTATCCAGAAATACGTCGTTACTAATATATGGTTTATCAGGTGGTAATTGTTTTTCAATTACCGGATGCCGCCCCCCTTTAATATTGATTGTGTCGGTATCGTTCAATTCAGGGCGAACATATTTATTTTCTATACTTATTTTAGCAAAAGATAAAAGACAATCGAGCCGCGCAATCATTGAAGCGTTCAATTGAAGTGCAGGAATATAATCTATAAGACTTTGAACCAATTGCTGAAATAGAGTAGTTTCAAGAGATAGAATTTTTTCTTCAGCACCAAGTATTTTTTCTTCGTATTCTTTTAATTCCTGAGTTATGTATCGCTCGGCACTAACAAGGGTTTGCTTTCGAATCCAATCTTGCGGAACTTTATCTTTGTGTGTGTTTCTTACTTCAATATAATAACCAAAAACATTGTTAAAACTTACTTTAAGTGAAGGAATATTGGTACGTTCACTTTCACGGATCTGAAGTTTAATCAAATAATCTTTGCCCGAATAAAGAATACTTTTAAGTTCATCTAATTCGGCATTTACTCCAGTTGTAAATACACTTCCCTTCCCAATCTGGTTTGGTGGTTCGGGTATTAATTCTTTTTCAATTTTTTCGGCAATTGTTTTGCAAGGGTTCAATTGTTCTGATATTTTTAATAGCGGAGTAATTTTGCTGCTGTTACATACACCGCGAATTGGTTCAATTGACTTAAGTGCTACTTTAAGTTGAACTACTTCACGAGGATTTATTCTACCTACAGCAATTTTTGATGCAAGTCTTTCCAAATCACCAATAGTTCTTATTTGTTCACTTAGGATGTCCCGTATTTCATTATTTTTCACTAAATATTCTACAATATTCAGTCGCTCATTAACAGGTTGAATTTCTTTTAAGGGCATTGACAGCCAACGTTTCAGCATTCGGCCTCCCATTGGGGATATAGTGTGATCTACAACTTCAAGTAATGTTTTGCCACCATCTTGTATTGCCTGAAAAAGTTCAAGGTTACGAATGGAAAATTTATCGAGCCATACATACCTGTCCTCTTCAATACGGGAGATAGATGTGATGTGATCGAATTGATTATGTTCAGTAATTTCTAAATATTGCAGAATCGCACCGGCTGCTGTTATACCTGAAGAATAATCCTGTATGCCAAAACCCTTTAGTGATTTTACCTGGAAATGTTTTAAAAGTTTTTTCTCAGAATTATCGTAATTGAATATCCAATCATCAAGTTTGTAAGAATAGAATTTATTTCCAAAATATTCGAGGAATTCATTCTGGAATCTTTTTTCATAAAGTACTTCCTTAGGTTGAAAATTATTCAACAACTTGTCTATGTATTCGAAAGTGCCTTCAGCAACCAGGAATTCGCCCGTTGATATATCAAGAAATGCGATACCTGCACGGCTTTTGTCGAAATGAATGCAAGCAAGGAAATTATTTTCTTTATGTTCAAGTACATTGTCATTTAATGAAACGCCAGGAGTTATGAGTTCTATAATTCCGCGCTTAACTATTTTCTTTGTTAATTTAGGATCTTCGAGTTGTTCGCAAATTGCCACACGTTGTCCTGCTCGCACCAGTTTGTGAAGATATGTATCTAATGCATGATAGGGAAAACCCGCAAGTTCTACAAAAGAAGCTGAACCATTTGCCCGCCGGGTAAGGGTTATTCCTAGAATTTCGGAAGTCTTTATAGCATCTTCAGCAAAAGTTTCGTAAAAATCACCTACACGAAACAACAATATAGCATCCGGGTGTTTTGCCTTTATGCTGTTATATTGCTTCATTAAAGGAGTCTCGACGTATTTTTCGTTTTCTGCCAACCGTAATAATTTAGTTATTCAAATTTAATAGATTGATCTTGACTGAAGGTAGTTTAATGAAAGAAGATATGAATAAAAAATCAACTTACATTACTCTGCTTTATAAAAACTTCATTATATAAAGTCTATTAAAAAGTTATGCAAAATAGATTGAACGAAACCTGTCTGGTTTATTTGGAAGAAGAATTAATAAAAATTTTGATAAATTTTCAAACGTGTATTTTTATACTTTTGATTGTTGCGGAACGCCAAATTTTGGTTTGAAGGCGTGGCTGCTTTTACTTAAATTAGTAATATTTGTTAAAGTAATTTGTTCTATCGGTGTTTTTTCAAAGGTAACTGTACCGACTTTTAATTTAGTTATACTAGGCAAAAAAGGTGCTGCAATCATAAATATCAATGAAACAGATGTTATAAAAATATAATTAGCCGAGTTGAACGATTGTGGTATTGAAATGTTCCAGGTAGCTTTTAATAATCCGGAACCAAAATAAGCCAGTTGAATCCATATAAACATTAGAATTGCGAGTGTTAAAATAATATATTGTGAGACTAAAGTAATTTTATCAGTCACCATGCTTTGTTTGAACTTTTGTAATTTTCTAATAGCTTTTATTGCCTTAGGATCAATGCTGTTTAATTGTTTGCTACGTTTGAAGTCATTTAGCGCTCCATAGAAGCATGTTAAATCAGATTTTCCTTCGCATTGTTTAATTCTAACGTAACCTCTCTGGTAATAAATATCAGATAAATCTTCTTTTGATAAACGTTTTGATCCTGTTCTATTTTCAACTCGTTTTATTGTTTCAGAGAATTTTTCTTCAGCAAGAACATAAGATTCCAAATCACCATCATCACCCAATTTTGTGTACAATTCACCTAAGCCGATAAGCGAATCTATATTTCCGGGAATTTCCCGAAGTATTTTTAAATATTCCTTTTCAGCTTGATCTGTATTATTTTGTTTTAGGTAAATTTCAGCCAGGTTGCTCCATATGTCATAATCATCAGGAAGTAAAAGATGCGCTTCCCTGTATTTATCTTCAGCTTTAGCATACTGGTTTTGCGCATAATAACAGTAGGCAAAATATGAGCATAAGAGAGGGCTTTCGGTATCTCCCATATGTTTAGCTGCTTCTTCCAGATATTTCTGTGCATGGTAGAAATCATCAATTTTTAAATAAAAAACACTTAAAAATCTATAATAATAAAATTTCTCTTCTGAATCATTACTTTTTAAAATACGGTCTTTTAATATTTTTTCTGCTTGTTTAAAATATTTTTGAATTTTCAATGCTCCTGCAATTCCTGCTTTTTCTTTGAAAATATCAATTAAATAAAATAAGAAGCCCAATTTTATTTCGTATTGTTCTTTTGGAGTAATATTCAAACCCAATTCTAAGACATCAGTTGCTTCATTTAGTTCACCGAATATTTCGGATAAAACTGAGCCATAATAGTAATGATAATAATAATCCGGATCATAAGAATAATTATGTTTTAGAATTGAATCAGCATATAACTTTCTTATAATTTTCCAATATTCATTACTCTTTTTATAATCACCAATTTTCTCGTAACATTCAGCTAAATTGTGATAAGCATAAACGAAATCTTTATTAATTTCAATAGCATCAGAATAAGATTTTATTGCCAGGTAATAATCTTTAATTTCAACATAAGTTTTGCCGAGATTATTTAAGGCATAAATATAATCTGGCTTTAATAAAATAACTTTTTGATATTTTTCAATTGCTTCGGGATATTTTCCTTGTTCAAAAAAAATATTTCCCATGTCATTAAAGGCATCAGCATAGTCAGGTTTTAATTTAATGGCTTTTTGACATTTTTCAATAGAATTTTCATATTTTTTAAGATTGAATAACGCTAAACCCAAATTTCTATTAACAATAGCAGAACCATCAACATTTTTATCTCTATCATAAATATCTAAAGCTTTTTTATAATTATCAATTGCTTCAGGATATTTGCCCAATGCAAACAAAGCATTCCCAAAGTCAGTAAAAGCATCAGCATAATCAGGTTTAATTTCAATTGCTTTTATATATTTTACTATGGAATTTTCATAATCCTTAATATTATATAATGCTAAACCCAAATTTCTATTAACAATAGCAGAACCATCAACATTTTTATCTCTATCATAAATATCTAAAGCTTTTTTATAATTATCAATTGCTTCAGGATATTTGCCCAATGCAAACAAAGCATTTCCAATATCAGTAAATACATCAGCATAATCAGGTTTAATGTCAATTGCATTTTGATATTTTACAATTGAGTTATTATAATCTTTAAGATTATATAATGCTAATCCCCAGTTACGATAAACAATAGCAGAATTAAGAAGGTTATTATCACTATTATATATTTCTACAGTTTTTTTATAATTTTCTATTGCTTCAAGATATTTCCCTTTCGCTAGCAAAGCATTAGCTAAGCCATAATATGAATCAGCCAAGACAGGTTTCAACTCAATAGCTTTTTTATATTTTTCCATTGCTTCTTCATATTTACCTTGAGATACTAAAGCTATTCCAAGATTATGATATGCTTCAGCATAAGTTGAATTTAAGTCCACAATCTGTTTAAAATTTTCTTCTGCTTTTGGGAACTCTTTATTGTTTAGTGCAGAGAGCCCTTCCTGGAATAATTGATCAATATTTTCCATAGTTATCAAAAGTTACTATTAAAGAGGTGAAAATTGTTGAAATAAATGTCTAATATTAAATGGATTGCTAATTTAATAAAGTGCTTGCAAGTATTTTTAATAAATTCTAATTATTTTGAATTAACTCTAATACATTATAAAGTTAAAACCATTTTTTCAAATTGGTGAACTTACTTTCAATATTTTTTGATTATTGAAATGAGAAATATTCATTTCCTAAATTGAATTTTTCAGAAGATGTTACAGTGCTTTTATAAACTTTAATATTCAGAATACTCATAATTAAATGTATTCTTAATAAGCATTAATTAGTTTATTATAATAAATATTTAATTAGATTAAGTCTCGCTTATGATATACTTTTAATGTTTTCGCCGTAAGAGGATATAATTCTTAAACTCCCAAATTGGTGTATCGAAGAGAATATATTTTTCAATAAATGAAACTAACCTGTAACGAAAGGATTCATGTTTATGAAGTTGTCTGTTTTTATTTGGTTTTCCTGAAAATTGCAACTCGTTTTGCCAATTTAATTTTGAAATCCACTTTTCCATTACTTTAGGATGAGAATCTTTATAAGTTGCAAGCCTGTTCAAAGGTCCGTAATCAAACATCAAGTATTTTGGATTTTGCTTTATTCTTTTTTCAACGCCTTCTTTACCAATAAAAAGTGAACGAAAATCTTTGAATCTGACTTTCATGAAAGAAGGAGGTCTGACCCATCCATAATGATATATATAAGCATTTGCATGTACTACCTTAAGTTTGAAAGTATTTTTTTTCTGTAAATAATTCAAACCATCGAAATCTGGAATTTTTCGAAAAGATTGAGCGTCTCGCCAGGAATGAATTTCGGGAATATTTCTGATTATCCGGATTTCATTCCTATACCAACCATGCGATGTATGGTAATGGTTATAATCTCCCCAAAAGTGCAAATACTTGAACAAAATGCCTTCTACTTCTTTGTCATCCACAAAATCCTCACAGCATTTTTTTATTATTGGAAGATATTTTTCATGTACTACTTCGTCGGCTTGAATATAAAATAGCCAATCACCCGTGCAATAGTTTTTAGCCAAATCGGTTTGATGTGCCATTTCAGTTCCCTTGCTGTATTTTACGGTATCCCAAACAGAGTCGCAGATTTTTATTTTATCACTACCAATGCTAAGAATATCTTTCCTGGTAGTATCGTCCGGATCGCTATCTCCTAAGAGAACAATGAATTCATCTGCAATCGGAAGAATTGACATTATTGATTCTTTGATAGGATAATGAAGTTTGCTTGTATTTTTCCCGATAGTAAACCCGCTTATTTTCATTGGAGTATCATTTATTATTATAAGCTGTCATAGTTCTTTCCAAACCTAAAGTTGCAAAGCCTTTAATAATTTCGCACGCCGTTTCGATGCGGGATGGTAATAATGAAATTTCATTTTTATCCCAGGGACTAAGAACATAGTCAACTTGATGTCCTTTGTGAAACTGATTATCAATTCCAAATCGAAGACGGGCATAATTCTGGTGTCCTAAAATTTCATTGATACTTTTTAAACCATTGTGCCCACCGTCACTTCCTTTAGAACGAAGACGCAAGGTTCCAAAAGGAAGAGCAATATCATCAACCAATACCAAAAGATTTTCAATAGAAATTTTTTCTTTCTGAAGCCAATATCTCACTGCACTTCCACTTAAATTCATATAAGTTGTTGGTTTGATAAGAATCAAAATTCGGCCTTTAAATTTCAATTCAGCTTTAAAAGCGTATCGCTTATCCTCAAAACTAATATTGGATGCTTTGACCAAAGCATCCAATATTTCAAATCCTATATTATGACGAGTATGGGCATATTCGTCACCAATATTGCCCAATCCAGCGATAAGATATTTCAAGGTTTTGTAAATTATACCGATATAATATCTCAATTAATGAGATGTTTATTTTTGCTCTGTTGCCGGAGCAGCTGTTTCAGAGGCAGCTTCTGGAGTTGTTGCTGCTGCTTCAGCTGCTGCTTTTTCTTCTTCAGGTACTACTATTCTTGAAACCCGGACATCAACAATTGGTTCTTTTGTATTACTTAGGATTGTAAAATTTTTGTAATTCAAATCACCTACTTTAACACTTTGTCCGACATCAATGTCGTCAACATTTATCTCTATAAAATCGGGCAGATTTTTAGGAAGAGCTTTAACTATCAAATACCTCATCGCCAACCTTAATTTTCCGCCTTTTCTAACGCCAATCGAATTTCCCGTGAGGTGAACAGGGACATTCACAATTATTGGTTTGTCATTGTTATATCGAATAAAATCAATATGATTGATAGCATCAGAAACAGGATGAAATTGAATTTCCTTCATAATAACATCGTAAACAGTTCCTTCAATATCAAGTTTAACGAGGTAGGTATTTGGAGTATATACCAGATTTTTGAGAGAAAGAGAAGGAGCATAAAAATTAATATTTTCACCTCCACCATAAATTATACATGGAACATTGTCTTCTTTACGAAGTTTTTTTGAGGCTTTTTTACCAATGTCTTTTCTTAAAGAACCTTTAATTTTAATTGTTTTCATTTTAAATAATTTAAATGTGTTACTCAGAATTAACTTTAATTAATTAATTTACTGTTAATTCCCCATTACACGAATGCTCTTAAGCGCTTCTAAAACAGGGATTGCAAATATAGTAACTTAAATGAGAAAATTACCACTGATAGATTGATAGTTGTATACTTTATTTATTGTATCGGCAAAAATCTCAGCAATGGAGATTACTTTGATTTTAGGACTCAAATTATTCAGAGGTATTGTATCAGTTACAATTACTTCAGTGATTTTTGAATTTTCAATACGTTCATAGGCTGGTCCTGATAAAACAGGATGTGTTGCAAAAACCCTTATACTTCGTGCACCTTCTTCCATCATCATATTGGCTGCTATAGTAATTGTTCCAGCAGTATCAATCATATCATCAATAATTAAAATATTGCGATCCCTGATATCTCCTATCACTTTAAATTCTTCAATCGCATTTGCTTTTTTTCTTAGTTTATAGCAAATGACCATTTCTGTTTTTAAAAAACGGGAGTAGGCATTGGCACGCTTGCTTCCACCCATATCAGGTGCAGCAACAACTACATTATCAAGATTTAATTTATTAATATAAGGTACAAATATTGAGGATGCGTAAAGATGATCAACAGGCACATCAAAAAATCCTTGTAACTGGTCAGCATGTAAATCCATAGTCATAATCCTGTCGACACCTGCTGCCGTAAGCAAATTAGCTACAAGTTTAGCTCCAATGGCGGAACGAGGACGATCTTTCCTGTCCTGGCGTGCAAAACCAAAATATGGTAAAACAGCAACTACTTTTTTAGCTGACGCCCGTTTTGCTGCATCTATCATCAAAAGTAATTCCAACAAGTTTTCTGCAGGGGGAAAAGTAGATTGAATAATAAAAACATTACAGCCTCTTACAGATTCTAAATATGAAGGTTGAAATTCCCCATCGCTGAAACGCAGTAGTAAAGTACTTCCCAATTCTGTACCATAACATTTGGCTATTTTTTCAGCAAGATAGGCGGATGCTGTGCCGGCGAAGAATTTAATTGGTGATTTTCGATCCATTTGTTGTTAATTGATTATTATTTCCAGCCGCTATTGAAACCATAAATTTCAAAAATTTTATTTTAAATGTATTCAACTGAACCCGGCTCTGCAAATTTATAAAATATCGAAAAATGTTATTTTAATATGTAATAAATATTTTTCCAAATATCATTTTTTAAAATTCAATATTGTCGAACGAATAGTATTATCAATAAATCTAAGAATTTCTTCTTTTCCATTTTTTTTTATTATAGAGGTTAAAAAAAATTCCGGCAATTTTTCCCAGGTCTGTAGCATTATTTTTTTAAAATCAGTAATATTTTTTTCTAATTGCCTCGAAGAAATTTTATCAATTTTTGTAAATACAAGAACAAATGGCACTTTGTTTTCTCCAAGAAATTTTATGAATTCAATATCGTTCTTTTGTGGCTCAAGCCTGGAGTCAATTAAAACAAATAGACAATAAAGTTTAATTCGTGTCAGTATATAACCTTTAATAAGTTCATCAAAATGTTTGAGATCGGATTTCGAAGAGCGAGCATATCCGTAACCTGGCAGATCAACTAAATTCCATTTATCATCAACCCGAAAATGATTAATAAGTTTTGTTTTGCCTGGTTTTGAAGAAGTTTTTGCCAGGTTTTTAATTCCTGTAATTAAATTGATGAGAGAAGATTTTCCAACGTTGGAACGACCAATAAAAGCAAATTCAGGAAGATTACTTTTCGGACAAGTTTTATAATCATTACTGCTTATAACAAATTTTACTTCCATTTAAAGGTATTTACTCACAATTTCGCTATTTTACCTTGTCATCACTTTATAATTTTTTCTGTCGTGTCATCATTCTTAGGTAGTAATCTATTTGATATAAACTTCCAATAATTTTGCCAGTTTTAAAGGTTCTATTGTCAGGTTTTTTATAATGGCAGGTATAAGAATACATTCCCCTTTTTTTACTTCAACCGGATTTCCTTCTAATGGATTAACAAAAAATTTACCTTCAATTGCAATATAAATTACGAATGAATCTATCAGTGTATAATCTTTTTCAACAGGCTTATCAAATTGTAAATTATTTACGATAAAAAATGGAGAATCGATTATATTGGTAGTTTTGTTAAGCTTGACATCATATGAAGTTTTATATCGATCATAAAAATTAAAATCAATTGCCTTTAACGCCAGGTCTGTATGCAAAGGTCTTGGCTTACCTTCATTATCTGTTCTGTTCCAGTCAAAAATGCGATATGTAATATCCGAAGCTTGTTCTACTTCCACTAATAGAGTTCCTTTGCCAATTGCATGTATTCTTCCGGCAGGAAGATAGAATACATCTCCTTTTTGAACTTTTTCAGTATTTAATATTTCAGGTAAAGATTCTTCATTAAGATGTTTTAAATATAATTCTTTATCAATTTTCTGGTTAAAGCCAACTATTAATTCCGCATCCGGATCGTGATCTATAATATACCACATTTCTGTTTTTCCTGCGGAATCATGTTCCTCTTTTGCCATTTTATCATCCGGATGAACTTGTATGGAAAGTTTATCCTTTGCATCAATAAACTTAATAAGCAGAGGGAAATGATTACCAAACACATCAAATACTTTCTCGCCCAATAAATCATCCATATATATTTCAGCAAGCTCTCTTAAATTATTACCGGCGAGGAAACCATTACTGACAATGGAAACATCGCTATCTACTTCAGATATTTCCCAGCTTTCGCCACATGTGTCAGACGCTTCTTTTTTATTTAGAATAGATTTTAGTTTGTCTCCGCCCCAAATTTTATCTTTTAATATGGGTTTAAATTTTAATGGGTATAGTTTATTCATTTTTTCCAGGAATTAATGCTTACTTAAAAAGAATAATGAAAACAGCAACCACACTCCAAAAGCAATAATAATGGTTCCGGTAATCTTATTAAGCCACCAAAGATTTTTTAATCTAAATTTAGCTCGGTATATATTTACAAAAGAAGTAAGAAGAAACCACCAAAATGATGCTCCTATGAATATACCAAAAAATATTAACATTTTTAAGATAAAATCATCAGTACTATAAACCAGGTTTAGCCTCGCAAATATTGCTATAAAAACAATTATCGTAAATGGATTGGAAAATGTCAAAATGAGGACAGATAAGTAATCTGTGTGCAAACTGTTTTTATTCATTTTACGTTCACGGACTTGTTGAACCGGACTTTTAAAGAAAATCCGTGCACCCAAGACAATCAAAATTAAACCTCCGAGTATTACAAGAATATTGGAATTTGAATTAAAAAATTTAATGACAAATGAAAGTCCAAGCCCTGCAATTATTGCTATAAGCGTATCAGCCGAAGCAGCGCCTAAACCTGAAATAAATCCTGACCATCTGCCTTTACCCAAAGTACGTTGTATACAGATGATACCAATCGGTCCTAATGGTATTGAAGCTAAAAAACCCAGAACTATACCTTTTATAAGAATTTCAAGCCAGATCACAATTTTGAACTAATAAATCAATTATTAATTTGCAATATTACAAATTTCATGTTGTACTCGAACAAAAATTCAAATTCAATTTATAAGTGAGTGAATATCACATTTACACTAAAATGTAAACAAAGTGACAAAGATAATAATTGTAATTTTATATCAACGAAGTTTATAGTTTTGACTTTTTGTTATCTGTTATCAATTTTTTAATATCGGAAGTTATTTTATTTATTTTTACGTCAGGATTTCTGGAACATCAAAAATAATTTAATAAATTCAATAATAGTTTTTAATTATTATTATCGCTGTTACTTTCTTATTTTTTCAAAATAATAAGTCAATAATATTCTTGCTGCTTCAAAACTGCTGATTCTACCTGCAAGTACGTCTTTTTCAATGGAAGCAAGTTTATGTTTGACTAAATTATTTTTATAGAAATTGTCACCTAAATTCTCCCTGATTGTTTGGTGCATCCAATATTTGGCTTGTTCGATACGATGCTTATTATAATAACCATTGCTTTGTGTTAAATTGATATATTCTATTATAGTTTCCCAAATATTATTAATGCCTTGATTGTAATGTGCAGAACAGGTTAATACTTTTGGAACCCATCCGGAATCAGATGGCGGGAAAAGATGTAATGCATTTTGGAATTCTGTTTTAGCACGATTAGCTTTTTCAACATTGTTATTATCGGATTTTGTAATAGCAATAACATCTGCCATTTCCATGATTCCTCGTTTTATTCCCTGGAGTTCATCACCTGCTCCAGCGAGCATAAGTAATAAAAAGAAGTCTACCATGGAATGAACAGCAACTTCCGATTGACCCACTCCAACAGTTTCAATGAATATTGTATCAAATCCGGCAGCTTCACACAGGTAAATTGTCTCGCGAGTTTTACGTGCTACACCACCCAAAGAACCTGCAGATGGAGAAGGTCTGATAAATGCATTTGGATGGATGGCTAATTTTTCCATTCTTGTTTTATCACCAAGAATACTGCCACCTGAACGTTCACTACTTGGGTCAATTGCTAACACAGCCAATTTATGTCCTTGCAATGTTAATAAAATTCCGAGCACCTCAATAAATGAACTTTTACCAACTCCAGGAACTCCGGTAATACCAATTCGTATTGATTTACCAGTGTAAGCAAGGCATCTTTCAATAATTTGCTGTGCGATGTCATGATGCCTGGGTAAAGAACTTTCTATAAGCGTAATAGCCTGGCTGAGAATAGTTCGGTTTTGCGATAGTATTCCCTGGACATATTCTTCAACGTTTAATTTTTTCCTGCGTTTCGATTTATATTTGATAACTGATTCATGGCTGATAGCAGATGGCTGAGGTATACCTTCATTTACAGACAAAGCACTTTTGAATTCTTTAGGTTTGATTGTCATAATCTCGTTGCAAATATTTTACTAAGGTAACCTTAACCAGCCAGAGAAGTATACAGTATTTTTAATAAAAATCCGAATAATAAATAAAAAAAATTGGTTTGGTTTTATTTTATGTTCCCGGAAATTTTTACAATAACTTCAGGATTTGAAGGATCGTTTGTAATTATCGTAACTTGTTTATCCTGGTGACCATTTCTACCCGTTGAATTGAAAATTATTCTAACAGTATCTAATTCACCTGGTTTTATAATATTAGTTTTAAGATTTGCTATTGTGCAGCCACAGCTAGGACTGGATTTTCTAATTATTAAATTGCTTTTACCATCATTTTTAAATGCAAAATCATGTATGACTTTCTCACCTGATTTTGCCGTTCCAAAATCAAAATTTGTATTCTCGAATAAAATTTTGGGCGCATTCATTCTTTGTTCTTTGCTAAGCTTAGAAAAGTCCTCTTTGATGTACGCGAAAACAGAAAGTTTTCTTTCGGAAGGCTTTGCATTATCATTGATATTTAAAGTTATGTAGTCTTTAACATGTCCCCAATCATTTTTTGCAACAGCCTCATATTCAATTTGAATAATAGCTTTCCCTTTAGGTTTTATTACTTCAGGCATTATTTTGATTTTAATGTGTTTAGGAACTCCTGGAAAGGCTACTTTTAATGGTTTGTCAGTGCTATTATAAACTTCCATTGATTGAGTGGCAATTTTATTCATCGAGATAGTGCCTAAATCAAATTCAAACTTTTTGAATCTAAGTCCATCTAAATTATTTGGAAACATATCTTCAATTGAAGGAGGTTTAGGTATAATATCTCCTTTTATATATAAGACCTGAGATTCGGGTTCAGCATTTGAAGTAATTGTGATTTGCTTCTCAAATTTCCCAGACTTACCTTGGGGATTAAATGATACATTTATAAATCCTTTTGCACCAGGCAAAACAGGATCTTTTGAATAATTTGGAGTTGTGCAACCGCAAGATGCTGTAACATTTTTTAAAATCAGAGGAGTACCTCCTGTATTGGTAAAGATAAACTGGCAATTGACAATTCCGTCAGCCTCTTTAATTATTCCAAAATCATGAATTTCAGAATCGAAAGATGCAGACGGATTTTGTTGTTGGGCAAAAATAAATGTAGTTCCCGCGTAAATTGTTAGCAAAACAATTGAAACAAACCTTTTTTTCATAATTATTAATTTTGTCAAATCAGCAATCATAGTTTTTAATATAATGTTTACTTAATGAATTTACACGAGCAAAATTAGGATTTATTGTGAAAAATACGGATTTTTGAATTGCATAATTTTTATTTCAGTTTATTTTTTACATTTATAATGATAGTTAAAGTACTTATGAGGTAAGCATTTTAGAAATTTTGAATATACAAAATCTTTAAGCTGTCGTTAATAAAGATTAAATTATCCAATTCTTTAGCGTTTATAATTGTTTTGAATAAAAAAAGCAATTACAAAAATTAGCATTTGAAAATAAATGAGTATATGACTGTCAATCAAATTATATTATTATTACTTACTGGCACTCTGGCTGGATTTGTTTCTGGAGCAATGGGAGTAGGTGGCGCTATTATAATAGTTCCATTCCTTGTATTTTTTCTGGGCCTGACTCAGCATGAAGCTCAAGGAACAAGCTTGGCTGTATTGTTATTGCCTATTGGAATCTTGGCTGTTATTAATTACGCAAAAAACGGACTGGTTAATTATAAATTTGCAGCTGTTCTTATAGTTGCTTTTATAATTGGAAGTTATCTGGGTTCTATCCTGGCAATTAATGTTCCGGATAAAATTATGCAAAAATCTTTTGCATTGTTACTTATAATTGTAGGAATAAAAATGTTATTTGGAAAATGACCTAATTAGATATTAGAACTTGAAACAAGTTTAAAAATATTTTGTTATTATTTACTTTCAAATTTGCAATTAGAAAGTAAATTTGCAGTTTAATAAAAATTCTGGTTTAATTAAAATTATTTACAATGGCTTATAAAATTTCAAATGATTGTACAGCATGTGGTGCATGCATCAGCGAATGTCCTGTTGAAGCAATATCCGAAGGTGATATCTATAAAATAGATCCTGAAGTTTGCACTGATTGTGCTGCTTGCGCAGATGTTTGCCCAGTTGAAGCTATACATCCAGCTTAAGTTTAAATTAAACTCAAAAAAATGCCCCGCTTGCCTATTGCCTGCGGGGTTTATTATTATTAGGGTTTATATTTAGAAAGTCTAAGTATTTTCAGATAATCATTGTCTTTCATTAATTCCTGTAAATTCAGATTTGGACAGTGTTTCATGAATTCATTAATTATTTGAAAGCTTAACCAAACAGCTGCTCTGGCAGGAGAGTTTCTGCCGAAATCTTTAGTATACGGACCTTCGTTTACAAATTTGTCAATAGTTAAATAATCAGTTTTAAATAATATTTTATTTTCTACCAGGTAAGCCCACATCTTTTCTTCATTCTTAGTACACCATTCAAGATGATGCAAACTCATCCCGGTAATTATTGAATCAGGTTCAAACGGCATTAACATTTTGGTAACATACATAACTTTTCCTAGGTAAATCATATTAGCCAAAAGATTATTTGCCGAATCACTCATTGGGAACTGAGTTAATACCCATGCTTTGGCGCAATCTACAGGTATCCTTTCTTTGTACATATTGTATTTCATGTAATTATTAATTCCTAATCGATCATAAAAAGCACAGTCTGAACCTAAAAATTTATCTAATGCTATACCTAAAATAGTATCTGTAGTAACTATTGACTGGTTAAAACCTGAAATGTAGGTTATAACTATAGGAAGAGGAAGATTAGGAAAGTAATACTTAAAATACCTGAAAGCATCTGTAATTTTTAATTTGAGTGTATCAATATTATTAAAAGTTTTATTCACTGCCTTATAAACCTGATTCATGTTATAATCTGTTATAAAAGCTTTTAATAGTCCGGGGTAAGAAGGATTTTCGTAATCTCCAATTTTTATGATCTTGTAATTGAAAATATCAAAAAATTCACCATATTTATTTTTGATAAATTGAATACTGTCAGATATTTTTTCATAATCCAAATTAAACAAATCTTGTTCAAACCGGTAAAACTTAAGATCAACTTTTACTTTTCTGATATCAGGAATTTGCTGCTTTCTATTGCAACCTGAAATTAACATGCCAATTATGATCAATATACAAAGGAGACAACGGGATTTTTTCAACATAACGTAAAAAGTTTTTTATGATATTGTAAATGATAACCAAATACAAACTTATAAAAAGCAAATGACATTAAAATTATTAACAATTGTTTCTTATTCTTTGGTAATTTCATCTCAAATATTACTTTTTACTATGTTAAGAAGTGCTAATAACTTGTGAATTATTCGTTTCTTTTTTATCCTGTTAAACTTTGAAGATTACATTACTTTTGTAATGTAAAACCAACGTCTATGCGAAAAAGTATACTAATATCAATTATTCTTTTTGCAAATATAATTGCAGTTTGCGCGCAACAAAGAATTCGTTTCAGCGTGTTCGCAAATCCCTGTATTAACTGGTTGTCAAGTGATGTAAAAACCATTCAAAGTGATGGTGCTTCATTTGGTTTTGATGCTGGCTTAACTATGGATAAATTTTTTGCAGAAAACTATGCATTCTCAACTGGCATTTCCATAAGCTCGCTTGGAGGAAATTTAAGGTATGATAATAAAACAATATTTAGAACAAGTAGTGGAGACACTGCAGTTCCTGCCGGCACATCAGTAAAATATAAACTTCAATATATTACTATACCTTTTGGATTAAAGTTTAAAACTAACCAGATTGGTTATTTTACATATTTTGCACATTTGGGTTTTACTTTGCAAGCTAATATAAAAGCTACCGGAACTTCAAATGACGCATCGCAAACACTCGATAATGATAATATTAGCGAAGAAATTGGTTTTTTTAACCTTGGTTATCATATAGGTGCCGGTGCTGAATATTCAATAGGAGGCAATACTGCCTTAATTTTCGGAATCACTTATACAAACGGGTTTGTAGATATTACAAAAAATCCTGATGACAAAATTACTACGTCCAGTTTTGCATTTAGACTGGGAGTACTCTTTTAATAACTAGATAATATGCGATTAGCGCTTGCTCAACTGAATTTCATAATTGGCAACTTTGAATATAATTATAATAAAATTGCAGAAGCTGTTAGTAAAGCAAAGTCTGAAAAAGTTGACATAATTATTTTCTCAGAGTTGGCCATTTGTGGATATCCTCCTCATGATCTGCTCGAACAGAAAGCATTTATCGAAAAGTGTGAACATTGGATGAACCAGGTAGCATTATTATGTGATAATATTGGCGCAATTGTTGGCGGGCCAAGCATTAATCCAAATTCTCAGGGAAAGATACTTTATAATACCGCATTTTTCATATTTGACAAGAAAATACAAAGCAAACATCATAAGGCTTTACTGCCAACTTATGATATTTTTGACGAGTACCGTTATTTTGAACCTGGTAATAAATTTGACCTTGTTTCGTTCAAAGGCAAGAAAATTGCTATTACAATATGTGAAGATTTATGGGATGATCCACCAGTTGAAAATCCATTTGGGCATAATCGGCTCTATACCGTGTCACCAATGAATCAGCTTTCTGCCAAAAAACCAGATTTTGTGATTAATATAGCAGCTTCTCCTTTTGCTTATAATAAAATAAAAATTAAGCAGGAAATCTTTACTGCTCATGCTGCAAAGCACAATTTGCCCCTGTTTTATGTAAATCAGGTCGGAGCTCATACTGATCTTATTTTCGACGGAGGTTCATTGGTTGTTGATGCGAAAGGGAATGTTGCAGACTCGTTAAAACTTTTTCAGGAAGATTTTCGTGTTTTTGAATTGGATAATCTTATCAAATCTAAAGAAATTTCTATTTATAAACCTGAAATTGAAAAAATACATGACGCACTTGTTTTAGGTATAAAAGATTACTTTGTCAAAACAGGTTTGAAAAATGCCATTATAGGACTTTCAGGAGGCATTGACTCTGCCGTGACTCTTACATTAGCTGTAAAAGCTTTAAATAATAAAAATGTTCGTGTTCTGCTTATGCCTTCGAAAGTATTCTTCAGAACATTCAGTAAAGGATGCCGTTGAACTTGCAGAGAATTTAAAAGTTGATTATGAAATAATATCAATTCAATCGTCTGTCGATGCAATAGTTTCGTCTTTAAAGCCAATATTTAAAAATTTGCATGAAGACATTACTGAAGAAAACATTCAGGCTCGCACGCGGGGATTATTATTAATGGCACTTTCGAATAAATTTGGAAATATATTACTTAATACTTCTAATAAAAGCGAAATAGCAGTTGGTTATGGAACATTATATGGTGATATGAATGGAGGTTTATCTGTTTTGGGCGATGTATATAAGACCGATGTTTACAAATTAGCAGAATTTGTCAATAGGGATAAAGAAATTGTACCACTTAATATTATCAGGAAACCTCCTTCAGCAGAATTAAAGCCAAATCAGAAGGATACAGATTCTTTGCCCGATTATAATTTGCTTGATGCAATTTTATTTCGTTATATAGAACTACAAAAAAATTGTAATGAAATTGTCAAGGAAGGATATGCCGAAGATTTGGTCATTAAAGTGCTGAAAATGGTGAACTTTAATGAATATAAACGTTTCCAGACTCCTCCTATATTACGAATATCTTCAAAGGCTTTTGGTCCTGGTCGTAAAATGCCAATAGTTGCAAGGTACTAAGATTCAAAGTTTAAAATTAAAACCAGAAGATCAGCAGTTCTGAATTTCTGAAAATTTAAAATTAGTCCTTTACTAATTCAGTACTTTAATATTTAAGTACTTCATTTTTAAAATTTTAACCATCTTTGCTTTTCTCAACTTCACATCTTCACAATTCATATCTTCCAAATTAATATTAGATATTTTTAGTATTTTTGATGTTATCTAACATAAAATTCCAGGAAATGCATACCGGTAGTGTTGAAAAATGTAAGGATATCATAGAAAATTCAAAATCAGTTTTCAGCGTATTAAATGCAGAAGAAAAGGAATTACTTAAGAAAGGTATTACTTGTATAGTTTATAAAAAGGGAGAAGTTATTTTCACTGAAGGTGACAAACCAGTTGGACTTATTATCCTTGCTGAAGGGAAAGTTAAAATATTTAAAGAAGGAGTTGGTGGAAGAGAACAAATAATTCGACTGGCAAGTCCGGTGGGTTTTATAGGTTACAGAGCATTTTTTGCTGAAGAAATTCATAATGCAACAGCAGTTGCTATTGAAGATTCGGTTACATGCTGCGTCAACTGGGATATAATGATAAAGCTCATGAGATTAAACAATAATTTATCGCTCAATATTATTAAATCCTTTGCTACAGAATTAGGCTTGTCTTATAATCGCACTGTTACTTTGACTCAGAAACACATCCGCGGGAGGTTAGCAGAATCGTTAATTTTTTTAAAGGATACTTATGGTTTTGAAAAGGATAATACTACAATAAAGATATATCTATCTCGTGAAGATATAGCCAACCTCTCAAATATGACTACATCAAATGCTATTCGCACATTATCCAGCTTTGCTGGTGAAGGAATATTGTCTCTCGATGGAAGAAAAATAAAGATTATTGATTTAATTAGACTACAGAAAGTGAGTGAATTGGGGTAACCTCTTAATTTTTCTTTACAATACCATAAGGAGTATAAGCATAATGGTTTTTCTTGGTGTCTTCAAAAATAATTTCGTTTTGTTTTGTATTTATTAAACGTTCATGATAAATATGGAATTGAATAGCTAAATATTTTACAGTTTTTACACTCAAACCATTTAAACGTAAACGGTATTCCAAATCTGTATCTTCACCCAGGTAAGGAGAAAGATACCTTTCATCAAATCCATTAATTGCAAGGATATCCTGTTTGTGAATTGAGAAATTGCATCCAAGTATTCCACGATCTTTGTTATTAATTTTTTTTCTTAGTTGCTTTGATTTTATATACAAAGCATATTCAATAAAGCTGCCTTTTCCTAATAGTCTTTCAACAATCATCAATGGAATAAATAGGTTTTCAAGGAAACCTGATTTTACAAAAGATGGTTTTAAAATACGGGAAACCCGTTTACTTAAATTAACACGTCTGCCAGCCAAAACAACATTTTTTTGTCTTTCGAGATAATGTTCTTTAATAAAGTGCTTATGAGGAATGCAATCTCCATCAATAAAAATAAGATAATCAGCCTTAGCTTTTACAATAGCGCAGTTAAATATTATATTTTTACGCCAACCAAAGTCTTCATGCCACACATGAATTATGTTCAAATTTGAAATGGCAATTATTTGTTTAATTTCATTTACAACTGCTTCTTTTGAGCCATCATCTGCAATTATTACTTCAAATTCTTTAAAAGATTGTCTTTCAAGTCCAGCTAAAACTAATTTAAGTATATCTATTTTATTGTAAAACGAAACAATTAATGAGACTTTAGGATTGAATATTTCCATTTCTTAATTTCTGCTATAAATTAAACTTTAGAGTAAAAATAAATTCTAATAAAACTTTTCGTGTTTCCACCTGTTATGGCTCCATAACCAATATTCGGGTTTATTTATAATTCTTTCTTCTAAAATTCTGACATGTTTTTCAGTGATTTCAAATTCAGGTAATTCTGAAGGTTCTTCAGTTATGACTTTTATTTCAACTTCATAAAAACCACGTTTGACTTTTTGTACATCAAAGAAAACAACAGGGAAACCGGTTTTTTTTGCAATCTTTTCAGGGCCAATAAACACAGGTGTCTCCTGATTTAAAAAAGTTGTCCAATATCTGATGTCTCTTCTTAAAGGAGCTTGATCTGCAACAAACAGATATATCATGGGTTTATTTATGTTTTTATTCTTTAAAATTGTAGGTAAGGCCTGATTGCTTGGAACTGTTATTACACCAAACTTTTCCCGAATCTTCATTAATAGTTTATCAATTGCTTTATTATGTATAGGTTTATAAAGTGCAGCAACTTCAAAATTTGTGTGTACGGGTAAAATATTAAATAAATCCCATGTTCCATAGTGTCCAAAAACCGAAATAACACTTTTCCCAGATTCGTAGAATTTATCCAATACATTTATATTTTTTATCTTAAGTCTTTGATTAGCCTCTTTTTTACTCATATGAATTACCATTAGTGATTCCATAAACGTATCTGCAAGGTGGTAATTGAATTTTTTTGCAATTAAGAGAATTTCAGCATTGCTTTTATCAGGGAACGATTTTTTTAAATTTTTAATTATCAATCTTTTTCTGTACCGGATAATCCAAAACAAACAAAATCCAAAAAAACTGGAAATTCCGTATAGTATTCTATTTGGTAATAAAGTAAATAACCATATGAGGCCATATAAAATATAATATATCATATACTTTTTGAATGGAATTTATTTCCTAAGTAGTACTTAATCAAAGGCACAAATTTATTGAATAATATTTGAAGAAATTCAGGAAATTAGAGATTCAACCGCATCAACAGTTTTTTCAACAGAAAATAATTCTTTTACTTTGTTGTATCCATTTTGTCCCATCTGTTTTCTGAGTTCCTCATTATTAATAAGCAGTTTGACTTTTTCTGTCAATTGATTTACGTCAAATTTTTCAATTATAAAACCATTAATACCATCGTCAATAATTTCAGCACTGCTGCCAATACTAAATGCGATAACTGGTTTCTGTTTTGCCATTGCTTCAATCAGAACGTATCCAAAACCTTCGTAATGGGAACTTAAAACAAAAATATCTATGTTCCCTTGGAAACTTATCATATCAGTCACAAAACCTAAGAAAATAACTTTGTCTGAGAGTCCCAACGTTTCTACAATTTTCTTATACTTACTTTCCAACTTACCTTTTCCAGCCAGCAAAAGTTTAAAATTAATATTTTGTTCATTAAGTTGTCTGGCTAATTCAATAAGATGTTCATGCCCTTTTTCTTCAGAAAATCTACCTGCATTTCCAATAATCACTTCGCCATTTTTTCGAGTATATAGTTCTTTATATTGATGCTTCATGTATTCATTAAAATCAATGCCATTATAAATTATTTTAATCTTGTTTTCATCTACTAACTGAGTATTTTTTTTCAATATGGTTCGTTTAGTTTCTATTGAATTTGCTATGATATTTGTGGCAACATATCTTAAAAGAAACCTGTTAAGTAATGAATCTTTGATGGCGACAGCAATTCCCCTGCTGTAAATTATTTTTTTTACTCCGGCCAGTTTAGCACTAATTCCAGCCAATTTTAAATCGGCTGATAAATTAATAATTATTGTTCTGACTCTTTGACGGCGAAAATATTTAACTAAATGAATTACTTTGAAAATATTTAAGAAGCTAAGGTTTCCAACAAAAATCCGGTAATAACGCAACTTTGTTTTTTTAACTTGTTGAAGCAGTTCTGATTTTTTATTTGTTACAACAATAGTATCATAGCCCTTTGCAGCTATGCGCGTGGCTGTATCATAATGCCATTTTTCTCCGCCTCCCCAGCTAACAGTTGAATTAAAGAAGCAAATCCTGAATGGTTCTAACCGTTTATCATCTGCTATTATTTTTTTGAGTTTAACGTATTTTATAAAAGTCTCATGAGCAGAATTTATACTGACTACTAATCCATAGAACCCATCTAAAAAGCCTAATTTAATTAAATAATCCTTAAAAAATCTCCACAATGAGTGAAAAATTATTGTATAGTAAGATGCTTTTATACCTTGTTTATGATAAGAATTGGCGAGCATGGTCGTATAACGGTTTATTTGATTCACATGCTCTTCAAGTGAATAATATGAATAATGAAGTAAATCACCATGCAGAAATTTTTGGGTAGCATTCTTTTGCATTAAAAATACTTCATGTGGATTGAAACCGTCCCATTTTCCTTTTCTTCTATCCCATAACCTTAATTTTCTGGCGGGATACCAGCTTGTATGCCTAATCCATTTACCGCAATAGTATGTCAAACGATTAAAATAAAAGCCATCATATTTCCAGTTTTCTTTAACCTTTTGAATTGATTTTTTTAGCTCAACTGATAATTCTTCATCTGCATCTATTGAAAGAATATAATCGTAAGTAGCCAAACTATCGGCCCAGTTTTTCTGTTCCAAATAGCCTTCAAATTTATTCTGATAAAACTTAACATTATATTTACTGCAAATCTCTTCTGTTCGATCATTTGAAAAACTATCGGCTACAACTATTTCGTCTACTACATCAACGAGTGATTGCAGACATCTTTCAATGTTACGTTCTTCGTTAAAAGTAATTATGACAGCAGATAATTTAAGCATATATATATTTTTATTCCTGTACGTAAATCCGTTTTACACGTCCTGAAATACTTGTCAGAACTTCATAAGGAATTGTATCCATTTGTTCTGCTAATTCAGTAATAGAAATATGTTCACCAAATATTTCAACATCTTCACCCTCATTAGCCTTAATTCCTGTTAAATCAATCATGCACATATCCATGCAAATATTTCCAATTATCGGGGCGAATTGGTTTTTAATCCATACCCGGCCTTTACCATTACCAAGTTTACGGCTGAATCCATCTGCATATCCAACAGGGATAATTGCAATTTTTTTTTCTTTTTCAACCTTACCTCTTCTTCCATAACCAACTGTTTCACCAGCGACAACTGTTTTTATCTGAGAAATAGTCGTTTTTAATGAACTTACATTTCTCAGTTGAGCCTGATTAAAGGTATTAATGCCATAAAGGCCAATTCCAAGTCTCACCATTTCAAATTGAGCATCTGAAAATCGCTCAATACCTATAGAATTTAATATATGTCTGTCTATCGGTCTGCCAAGTGCATTTATTATTTGTTGGCTCATTGCATTGAAACGATTTATCTGAATAAATGTAAAATCGTCATGTTTAGGTTCGTCACTAGCAGCCAGATGTGAAAAGACAGATTGGATGCTAATATAATTATTTTTGCTCAATTGGTTGCAAAGGTTCGGAATTTCTGATTCGACAAATCCTAACCTGTTCATCCCTGAATCCAACTTGATATGAACCGGAAATCCCTCTATTTGAGATAATTTTAAATAATTTGTAAACCGGTTAAGTTCACCAAATGAAAAAATTTCAGGTTCCAGGTTATATTCAACCATAGCTCTGAATCCTGCTTCTTCAGGATTCATTACAATAATAGAGGAACTAATTCCAGCCTGCCTTAGAGCAACACCTTCATCTGCAAAGGCTACAGCCAGATAGTTGACTTTTTGATATTCAAGAATATTGGCGATTTCATAACTACCACTCCCATATGAAAAAGCTTTAACCATGGCAATAATTTTTGTTTCCGGTTTTAATTTCGATCGGAAATAATTTAAGTTATGAACCATTGCACTCAGATTAATTTCTAATATTGTTCTGTGTGCTTTTTGTTCAAGGACAGATGAAATATCCTCAAATCCGTAGTTGCGAGCACCTTTTATAAGTATAGCTTCGTTTTGAAATGTATTTGAATGAAGTTGCTTTAATAAATCCTCGGTTGTCAGATAAAAATCTTTTTGACATAAAAACAAACCTGCATTTCTAAATAAAGCAGGACCTACACCAATTAAACGATCTGATTTTTTTGTCTTTAATTAATTTTGAAACTTCATTGTACAATTCCGATTCTTTTTTACTTGTTTGAAGAATATCAGATAATACCAGAGTTTTAAAGAATGTTGTTGTTGCTGGTTCAGGAAATCCAAAGCGATGTTTAATGAATAAATGATCGGAATTATAGCTGTCATTAATAATGGTGCAATTGTTAATTCCTTTTTTTAATTCCAATCGCATTGCCACTGGAGCAAGCAATTATCATCCGGCTTTCAATGATGTTATTGTTGTATCCCAGATGTAGCATCAGTAACCAGCAATTTATGGCGTTTTCAACAGATGCTTTATCGGTAAATGGTATTTTGGTTTTTACAAGGCAGTTTATATATTTACCTCTTAATTTCAGTATAATTTTTATCTTCATCTATCTTAGTTATTTGCAGAGAAGCTTTTTTATGAAATGACCAATTTAAAAGAACCTGGCCGGAATGAGCGGATTTTTCAATCTCTTTTGAAATCAGATCATGATCTCTGCAATAAACAATTGCTTTTGAGTTCTTAAAGAGAATCAGTTTTTCTTTTATTTTTTCCAGTAATGAAGAAAAATTTTCCTGGTGTGCCTCTCCAATATTGGTAAATATTCCAATATCAGGTTTGATTATTGCTTCAAGCTTTTCCATTTCACCTGGCTTTGATATGCCAGCTTCAAAAATGGCAAGTTTTGCACCATGTTCCAGATTCCAAACTGACAAAGGAACTCCTACTTGTGAATTGTAGCTTTTAGGACTTCTTATTATCAGGTTGTCTTCATTCATAAGTTGATATAGCCACTCTTTGACAATAGTTTTGCCATTGCTTCCGGTTATGCCAATAACTTTGCCTTTAAATTGTTCTCTATGAATGATGTTTAGCTTTTGCAAAGAGGCAAGAACGTTTTGAGTAATAATAAAATTACCTTCGATATTTTGCCATGAAGGTTCAATATGATCAACAACAAAATGTCTCAGATTTTTTTTATAAAATAATTCTTCAACAAAATTATGCCCATCATGTCGTTCTCCCCTGATTGCAAAAAACAACGAATCGGATGGAGAAAAAAGATTACGGCTGTCTGTTACCAGGTTCCTGATATCAGAATCTCCTTTTCCGATTAGCTTTCCGCCAATCATTTCATTTATTTTATTTAGTTTATAACAGGGCATAATCGCCGGTACTAATTATTAATTGGTAAAAAGCATTTAATAAAGCATTGAAACTTTTATTTAACTTTGTCTGAATAGAATGAATTAATTTTAATTGCAAAAATAAGCAAATTGCCAATTAAACAGAAGTGACAAGAAAGATGTCCCTGAGTTAATTTCTCAATATAGTACATATCAGACATTATGATAAGATAATACTAAAACTTTATTTTATGGGTTTAATTATGTAATGACTAATAGAATCAAATTATGAACTCACAACTTTTGCATATTATCAGTGAATTAAAGGATTTGTTGCAATTGCTGGAAAAATCAGTAAAATCAGAAGATTTGTCAGGAATTGAGATTGACATAGCAAAATCTAAACTTCAACAGATTTATGATATATTGCTTCATTTGCAATTGTCTCAGGCATCTGATTCTAAAATAAATGAAATTAAATTGCACAAAACTGCACCAGAAAATAATATTGTTGAGCACATCAAAAATTCTGAGTTTATAAATGACGATTTAATGCAAATTGATGATTCAATAGCAAAAGAAGGAATTGAAAACAAAACAGAATCTGAACAGGTTTCTGAGATAAAAGTTAAGAAAGAAATTTCAAATCATCAAGAGACTAGTACCGGAAAAGAGATACTTGCTGAACGATATCGCAAGAATCAAAAATACATCAATGAGTTGCTTGCCCAGGGTTACCAGAAGAAAGATATTTCAAGTCTCATGCAATCAAAACCAATAAATGATATTGAAGATGCGATTGGAATTAATGAAAAATTTTTATTCACCCGTGAATTGTTCAATGGAGATGAAGAGACCTATTCAAAAACAATTCGCATTCTTAATAAAGCTGCAAATTTTAATGAAGCATTCAATTATATTCATAATACCTTCAACTGGAATCTTAAAGGAGAAGCAGCACAGAAGTTGCTTGATCTGGTTAGACGAAGATTTATAGTTGAAGAAGATTAATTTAAGGATAACGGATTATGGTTTTTGAATTAAAAAGTAATTGCTGCTGATTATAAATTGAAATGGATATTAATTCTGTTTTTCAGATCAAAATATAAGTATGAGTAAGCTTTTTATAGTTCCTACACCTATAGGTAACCTGGAAGATATGACTTTCAGGGCCATCCGGGTTTTGAAAGAAGTAGATGCAGTTATTGCTGAAGACACACGAAAAACAGGTTTTTTGTTAAAACATTTTGATATAAACAAACCAATGTTATCATTTCACAAATTCAATGAACATAAAACAGTTTATACATTAATTGGCAGATTGCAAAAGGGCGAGACAATGGCTTTGGTTTCAGATGCAGGAACACCTTCAATATCCGATCCTGGATTCTTAATTGTAAGAGAAGCTATTGCAGGTAATGTTCAGGTTGAATGTTTGCCTGGTGCTACAGCGCTTATACCGGCACTTGTAAATTCAGGGCTTCCAAATGACAAATTTTGTTTTGAAGGTTTTTTACCTCAAAAAAAAGGCCGCCAAAAAAGATTAAAGGAGCTTGCTAACGAAGAACGCACGATGGTGTTTTATGAATCTCCATTCAGACTGGATAAGGCTCTCATTCAATTTGCAGAATACTTTGGTGCTGAACGAAGGGCAACTGTTTCCCGCGAATTAAGCAAAATTCATGAGGAAACAATTAGAGGAACGCTGGAACAACTTATAGCTCGTTTTTCAAACAAAGAAGTAAAAGGAGAAATTGTAATTTGTGTGGAAGGGAAAAAAGGATAAAGGTTAATCAGAATTATTTTCAGATTCTTCTTTCATTTCTTCTTCATCTTCAGACCTGTCTAATAAATTTTTTGGAAGTTTTTTCTTTGTTTTCGCACCAAGTTTACGAATATTTTCAACCCGGGAAACTAAATTTCCTTTCCCTTCTGTAATCTTGTTCATCGAGCTTTTGTAATATTCTGTCGTGCTATCAAGTTTTTTGCCCAACTCGATCAAATCATTTATAAAACCTTCGAATTTGTCATATAGTGCTCCACTTTGGCGGGCAATTTCTTCTGCATTCTTGTTTTGATATTCCTGCCGCCACATACTTTCTACCATTTTTAAGGCTGCAATTAAATTGGTCGGACTGATTAGCAGGATTCGTTTTTCATAAGCATAATTCCATAAACCCGGATCACTTTGAATTGCCAGTAAATAGGCTGGTTCTATTGGTAAAAACATCATTACAAAATCAAGACTTTTTAAGTCGTAAAGCGTGTGATAAGCTTTTGCACTAAGTTCATCTATATGCCGTCTGATTGATATCAAATGTTCTTTCAAAATGTTATCCTGTTCATCAGTTGTCAGAGCATTAACATACCTTTCGTAAGCACTTAACGAAACTTTAGAATCAATGACTATACTTCTTTCTCCCGGATATTTAACAACAACATCTGGTTGTAATCTTCGACCTTCTTCATTTATGAATGATTTTTGCAAAAAATATTCTCTGTCTTTTACCAACCCGGATTTTTCAAGAATGCTTTCGAGTATCACTTCGCCCCAATTACCCTGGGTTTTTGATTCGCCTTTTAAAGCACGTGTCAGGTTGTTTGCCTCTTGGCTTACAATCTGGTTTAATTCGGCTAAACGTTTAACTTCTTCTTTAAGTGAAAATCTCTGTTGAGCTTCTTTGTCATATGTTTCTTCGACTTTCTTTTCAAAATCTTTTATTTTATCATTTAGAGGTTTAAGTATTTGATCGAGGTTGGTTTTATTTTGCTCGGTGAATTTTTTAGTTTTTTCTTCAAGTATATCATTTGCCAAATTTTTGAATTCGATAGTAAAACGTTCCTGTAATTTTTCAATTTCAGCTTTTTGTTCGTTCAACTTTGATGTGAGATGTTGATAATCCGATTCACGAGAAGCAAGCTTTTTACTTACTTCGAGTAAGGATGAGTCTTTATTTTCAATCTCTTTTTTTAACGAACTGTTTTCAGATGTGAGCATATTGGCTCTTTCCTGACTTACTATTTGTTTGGCTTTGTTAAGTGTACTGAAAATAAACCAGGCAATTGCAGCTCCTAAAAAAATTCCTATAATTAAGTATAAGATTTCCATATTTAAAAATAATGAAATGTCTATCGACCAAAGATAATTGAATTTCAATTAAAGATTTCTAACCAGGTATCAAATCACCCTTCGACAGGCTCAGGGTGACTTTACATTTTGATTATACTAAGTTTATCGAAAGGTGAATAATAATTTCCTAAGTTAGATGACATTGGAATTTCAAATGTTAATTTTGAAGTTTATATGAAAGAAATTCACAAGTGATGCAAAAATACAAACATCTATTTTTCGATATTGACAAAACACTTTGGGATTATGAATCAAATGTAAAAGAGATTCTGCTTGATTTATATGAGAAATGGCATTTAAAAGATTACTCTATTAAATATGATTTTTTTCTACTGAATTTTAAAAAATACAATGATTTGCTTTGGACAAAATTTCAGACAGGACAAATAAATAAAGAAAATCTGCGCGATCGCAGGTTTTATTTAACATTAAAAAAATCTGGTGTTAATAATAATGATTTGGCTTTGCAGTTGTCAAAAGATTATATTGAAATTAGTCCGAATAAAACTAATTTATTTCCTGAAGTAATAGAGACCCTTGAGTATTTGAAAAAAAAGTACAGGTTGCATATTATTACGAATGGATTTAATGAAGTTCAATACAAAAAATTGAAGAATAGCGGCATCAAGCATTTCTTTGAAAAAATAGTTACCTCTGATAATGCCGGTTCGCAAAAGCCAAATATGAAAATATTTGAATACGCGCTGACATCTGTGAATGCTAAAAAGAAGGAATCATTGATGATTGGTGACGATTGGGAAATTGATATTCTGGGAGCTAAAGCATATGGCTTGGATCAAGTGTATTTTAATCCAAATAAGATAACCCATATTGATAAAGCAACTTTTGAAATAGCCTGTATTGGAGAGCTAAAAGAACTACTATAACCGGAAACCGGGTGGAAGGTTTAAAGGTAAAAAGATATAAAAAAAAATATTGAATTTTTAATCCTGAACTTTAAACTTTAAACTTTGAACCTTAAACTCAGAAAGGAGCTTCATCATCAAAGCCTTTGTTGGCGCCTAAGTTAGAACCAAAATCCTGTTCTTTGTCCTGGTTCATTCTGGAACCCAAAGTTATTACCGGTTTAATATCTATATTATCATCAAGAGTTTCCAGTTCTTCGTAATCAACGAACTTTGCTATCGTATCTCTGAAGCGTAATTTAATATCACCGATTGGACCATTTCTGTGCTTGGCAACAATTATTTCAGCCATTCCTATTGTTGAGCGACCTTCATCATCTTCGAGGATGCCATATTTTTCAGGTCTGTGAATAAAGCAAACAACGTCAGCATCTTGTTCGATGGCACCGGATTCTCGTAAGTCCGATAGTTGTGGACGTTTATTACCGGTTCGCATTTCAACAGAGCGATTCAACTGTGAAAGTGCAATTACTGGAACATCAAGTTCTTTGGATATGCTTTTTAATGATCGTGAAATTATGCTGACTTCCTGTTCCCTGTTACCTTTTATTTCTGGAGGTCCGGTCATCAATTGAAGGTAATCAATGATTACAGCTTGAATATCATGCTGTTTTTTTAAGCGGCGACATTTAGCACGCAATTCAAATATTGAAATTGCAGGTGTGTCATCAATAAATAATGGTGCACTTTCTAATGGTTTGATCATGGAATCGAGTTGCTTCCATTCCTCATTGTTGAGTTTGCCATTGCGGATTCTCTCAGATGGTAATTCGGATTCGCAGGAAATTAGTCTGTTTACCAACTGTAAGGATGACATTTCAAGTGAAAAGACAGCAACAGGTTTCCTGTGGTCAATAGCTATGTTACGTGCCATGGAAAGCACAAATGCAGTTTTACCCATTGAAGGCCGTGCAGCAATGATAATAAGATCGGAACGTTGCCAGCCTGAAGTAATCCTGTCAAGTTTGGTAAATCCTGACGGAATACCGCTTAAATGATCTTTCCGCTTGCTTGCTTCTTCTATTTGTTTAATAGCATCCTGTATGAGCAGGTTAATTTTTATAATTTCTTTTTTGATATTGCCTTGTGCAATCTCGAAGAGCTGACTTTCTGAATAATCGAGTAAATCATTTATATCAAGGCTTTCGTCGTACGATTTTGTTTGAATATCGGAAGTAACCCTGATCAATTCACGCTGTATATATTTTTGTTGAATAATGCGTGCATGAAATTCGATATTTGCAGCTGATGCAACGCGACTGGTAAGCTGTGAAATATAATAAGGACCGCCAACTTCTTCAAGTTGTTTATTTTTTTTAAGTTCTTCGGTTACCGTAAGGATATCTATTGGCCGTTCATTAGTAGATAAATCTATTATTGCCCTGAAGATTTTTTGATGAGCATCTTTATAAAAACTATCAGGTTTTAGAATGTCAATTACAGCTATCACCGCATCTTTCTCAAGCATAATGGCACCTAAAACAGCTTCTTCCAATTCAACTGCCTGGGGTGGCATTTTCCCAATATCCATTGATATTGCCTCGCTTTTATTATTATATTTCGAAGAAGTTTTTGTAGACATAATTTCGCATTTGGTTCAAAGTTAGAAAAAACTATTTTCCGAAATCACTTCCTATTAAAAACAATTTTTCAACAATATTAAAAAGAAACAGCCGGATAAGGATTGCCCAGTTTCCGGCTGTTTTTCTGACAATATTTAATTTCGAATCTGGCTGATTGATTTATTTACGATGGATTTTAATATGTGGTACTTAATATTAATTAACGTGAGTTCGATATATGATTTATTGTACAACAATTAGTTGTATTTTTTTCTTAGTGAATCTTAGTGATTTTGTGTCTTGGTGGCAAAATTTTTCAGAAGAAATGCCACAAAGTCACAAAGACTCAAAGAAAACACAAAGTAGACTATTGTTATATGTCTATCCATCAATAAATTATATTTTATCTGTTACATCGAACTCACGTTAATTAACTTAATCGTAAACTTAAAATAATAAGTAAGATGATACTCTTAATATTATTTTCTATTGATTATAATAATCGAACCTATCATGCAAATTAAAAATACCGGACTTATAATTATTATTGAATGTGTATTTTTAATCATAATAATTGTTGTAATATAGGCAATTATCCATAGTACTACTATGCTTATAATCTTTTTCATAATTTTTGAGGTTTCGTGTTCAAATTAAAATTTTAGAAAACAAATCGTATTATTGTTTTGTTATTTCTGTACCCTTGACTTTATCGGTCTTTGTAAGGCCAGAAACAATTTCTATATTTATTCCATCGGAGAGACCAACTTTAATCTGGCGTTTTTCAAATTCCTGAGGTTTCTTTTCAACATCAATGAATGCTGTATCACCCTGAAATTTTATCAAACTTTCCTGTAGCGCAAGCACGCTGTCACGACGATCAAGAACTATATCTGCGTTGGCGCTATAACCCGAACGGATAAATGAAGTATTTTTAAGTTTGACTTTAGCTTTTATTTCAAACTGAATTGCTCCATTTTCAGCTTCACCTTTCGGAGAAATATATTCCAGCTCTGCATCGAATTTATCACTTTCTATAGCACCGATTGTAAGAATTAATTTCATACCGGGTTTCAATTTTCCTACTTCAGTTTCATCAACTTTACCTTTAAAAATCATTTCTCCCATGTCAGCAACAAATGCGATTGTTGTTCCCGGATTAAAATTATTTGCTTCGATAACTGAGTTACCTTCTTCAATAGGAACATTTAGTACCATTCCATCAATAGTTGACCGGATAAGCGTATTGGTTGTAGTTCCCATCTTTTTATTGACACCGTCACGAATCAGTTGCAGATTGCTTTCAGCTGATTCAAGTTCTTCATTTGCATTGTCATAAGTGACTTTGTATCGCTGAAAGTCAGCCAAAGGTATTACACCCTGTTCGTAAACTTTTTTTTGGCGTTCATAAACAGTTTTTGCGTCCTGCAAGTTTATATTCGCTTTATTTAACCTGGATTCTGCTTCGTTTAAAGCCACCATGTTTGGAATGATTCTAACCTTGGCAATTAAATCGCCGGTATGTACCATCTTACCAGGTTCAATGTATATTTTGTCAACTATGCCTGACACCTGTGGTTTAATTTCAATTTCTTTACGAGGAACAATTGAACCAGTTGCAACGGTTTTCTTAATAATATTTGTGACAAATGGACTTTTTGTTTCATAAATAATCGGTGATTTCTTATTTTTACTATATAGGTAATAAAATAAGTAAATCATTCCTAATGCCAGAAATCCAAAAAATATAAACCAACCAATCTTTTTCATACGATATTATTTTTTAAAATTTTAAATTATAATTCAGTTCTTAATGCATCTACAGGTTTTATTTTTATTGCCCTGCGAGCAGGTATGAAACCTGCAAAAGTTCCGGAAATTATTAGCAAAATTAAAGCGCTAACGACTGTTCTGACATTTATTTCGGGATGTAAAAATACTGCTTTGTCAGGTGGAATATTTGCGAGTAACAGACTTACTCCCTGAATAATTAACACACCGAATATCAAACCAATGATCCCAGCAACAAATGTAAGAAAAACGGATTCAAGTATTATCTGTCCAATAATTTTAACCGGCGTTGCGCCTATAGCTCTCTGAACACCTATTTCTTTCGTTCGTTCTTTAATAACTACAAGCATGATATTACTTATACCTATTACCCCTGCTATTAAAGTAAGTGTGCCGACAAACCATGTAAGAAAATTCATTCCTACAAAAACCCTGTTCCCATTTTTGAATTGTTCTTCTATATTATTACTTCCAAAGCCAGGTTATCGTCAGGTGATACATATGCCTTGCGCAAGTAAGGCCCGTACTTTTTTTTCAACAAATGCTACGGAATATTGAGGCTTTGCTGTTATTGAATAATAACGGACAATATTTCCCAGGTTATAAGTTTTTTGTAATGTTGTAAAAGGCATAAATACCGATTCATTTTGATAATCGGCCCATCCCTGAGTATGTTTTGATCTGAAAACCCCAACAACCTGGAAATACACTCCCTGTATTTGTATATATTGACCAATGGGGTCTTCACTAGGGTCAAATAAAGATTCTTTAACTCTTTTGCCAATGACAACAACTTTTCTTTTATCCTTAATATCTAAGTTATTCAGAAAGCGCCCATGATTTAAATTAACAGGATCAATTTTGTTATATACGGGATAATCGCCATTAATATTAAAAGCCCCGGTATTTTTTCCCTTCACAAATAAATTATTGCCACGAGGAGGATAAATACGTGGAGCTACTATCTCAATTTCAGAAACATAATCTTTCAAAGCTTTGGTGTCATCATTCGTAAATTCCCAGCTTCTGTCTTTAGGAAATCCTTTATATGGAATAGTTGTATTTTGAGGCCAGATAAAAAGGCTGTTTGTAGCAAAATCGCCCATTATTAAATTCATTCCGTTACTAAGCCCCTTTGCTGAACCAAGCATAATGACCAGCATTAAAATACCCCAAAATACACCAAAAGCCGTCAGGATTGTTCTGAATTTATTTTTAGCAAGTGTATTTAAAATTTCTTGCCAGCTGTCCCTATCAAACATAGTTTTTGTTTTTAAAGTTAAGGATACACAATCCTTAAAAAATTGAAAATATGAATATCGAACAAGGAATTATAAAATTCGAAGTATTGAATTACTTCATCCCAAGCATCGGGTATTCGTCATTCGGAATTCCTGTTGTTAATCTATTTTTTATATATGTCAATTCCAATTTCCCATCTGGAGATTTAGGAGTCTTTTTAGATTTTTACTCATCTCGTAAAGCTTCAACAGGTTTAATTTTGGCAGCTTTAGAAGCTGGAAATAATCCAGCAATAGCTCCTGCAATAATCAGGATAATTGTTGCCGTAATTGCCAGGTTAATGTTTACTTGCGGATTTCTCATGAAATCTACCGGTGGAAATTTTGCATTGAAAAGTTCAATTAGGCCAATACCTAGAACCAAACCAATATATCCCGCCAGGGTTGTAATAAAAATTGACTCTTGCAAAATCAAGCCAATGATTGACCAGGGTCTAGCTCCAATGGCTTTTCTTACACCAATCTCTTTAGTTCTTTCCTTAACAACAATCATCATAATATTACTAATACCTACAATACCAGCAATAATAGTCATTATACCGATAATCCATATAAATAATTTAATACCAAAAATTATCTGTGAGGCTTGTTGAAATGATTCCAACGCATTACCTATATAAAGTGCCCTTTCATCTTTTGGGTCAAAAGTGTGGGCATTGCCTATAGTTGTTCTTACAATTTTTTCCATATCTTTACTTTGCTGCACCGTAGCATTCTCATTTAAGGTAAGTGAAAGCATATGAATGAAGCGGCTTCCGTACATTTTTTGTGCAGTCGTAACCGGGATATAAATACATCTATTATTATCCCAATCGTCAATATCTTCAAATACACCAACAACTTCAATTGGAAAACCATTTGCCTGATATATTGTCCAATAGGATTCTTATCTTTAAATAAAGCTTTTCGGACATCAGTGCTGATTACTGCAACTTTCCTTGTATCTTTAATATCAATATCATTAATATACCGGCCATCTTTCATTACTATATTTTCAATTATAAGATAATCCGGATAAACTGTTCGAATTTCAAACGGGCCATATTCTTTTCCATAACTTACAATGTTATTGCCGGGAATCCGAAACCTTGATGAAATGTATTTAATAAGCTTATTACTCGATTTTACATTTTTATAATCGTCGTTATCTAATTGGATGTAGCGGCCGGCTTTAAGGCCTTTATAATTGATATTGGTCTCCCCACCAAAAATCCAAAGGCTGTTTATTTGTGAACTACGGAAGCTATATAAAACACCATTTTCAATTCCTTTTCCGGCACCTAATAAAATTATGAGCATAAATATTCCCCATGCAACACTAAAACCTGTAAGAAAAGTTCTTAACCTGTTTTTCTGAATTGTGTTAAGAATTTCCTGCCATTTGTCAATGTCAAACATAAGCTGCTACTTTTACTTTATCAAAACTTCTTTCTATGATTCCATCCTTAATTTGAATTTTACGTTGTGTTCTATTGGCAATATCCTGTTCATGTGTAACAATAACTACTGTCATACCCGAACGGTTAACTGCCTGTAAAATATCCATGACCTCCTGAGAAGTAACTGAATCAAGTGCACCAGTCGGTTCATCAGCCAGAATGACCCTGGGATTGGAAATTAATGCACGGGCAATTGCCAGTCGCTGCTTCTGTCCACCGCTTAATTCATTAGGCAGATGATCTGCCCATTCTTTCAGACCCATTTTTTCCAGATATTCCATTGCCAAATAATTACGTTTCTTCCGGTTTACTTTTTTATAATATAAAGGTAATGCAACATTTTCAAGTGCATTTTTATAAGAAATAAGATTAAAACTTTGAAATACAAATCCAAGAAGCTCATTACGGTACCAGGCTGCCTGAGTTTCATTCAGGCTCATAATTAATTTTCCATCCAGATAATACTCTCCTTTGTCATAATTATCAAGAATCCCAATTATATTTAATAAAGTTGATTTACCTGATCCTGAAGCTCCCATGATAGAAACCATTTCACCCTTTTCTATATTTAAATTAACTCCTTTTAAAACATGGAGACTATTCGAGCCTGTCACATAAGACTTGTGAATACTTTTAATGTTGATCATAACTCAATTTTTATAAATAAATTTTCAACTCTCGTGCCATCAGATATAATTTCCTTACTATTAATTATTTATAATTTGGTTGCAAAATTATTTTCTTCACTTTACTGTTCGGATTGAAACAACCGGTGTTCGCATTCGGACTATATCCTATAAAAAGTGTACTTTTATTTTTGTAAAAAAAAGGACAAAAAAAATGATAGCTTGAACTCGCTTCATTTCGTAACTTGAATACGTTAAAACAACACAGCATCAAACCAGGAATTGCCAATAAATACTTTTTGACTCATCTATTAACTTAATATTGTACGAAGTAAAAATAGAGATGCCAATATCTATTTTATTTAAAAACTTTGACCTTATCTTTTTTTGTAAGACCAGATAGTATTTCAATATTTACACCGTCTGAAAGTCCGGTTTTTACGAAACGTTTTTCGAATACCTGAGGTTTTGTCTCAAGTTCTACATAAGTGGAGTCTCCCTGAAAATTCAATTGATTTTCTCCAATAGCCAAAACACTGTCACGGCGATCCAGGACTATATCAGCATTAGCACTGAACCCTAATCTTAGGAACATGTCTTTCTTCTGAAAAATTTTGGCTTTTATTTCAAATTGGATAGAACCATTATCGGTATTGCCTTTTGGAGAAATATACTCAAGTTCAGCTTCAAATTTATTTTTTTCAATTGCTCCTATCGATAAAATAATTTTCATACCCACTTTTAACTTTCCAACTTCAGTTTCATCAATAAATCCTTTAAACATCATTTCACCCATGTCAGCAACAGTGGCTATGGTAGTTCCTTCATTATAATTGTTTGTTTCAATTACAGAATTTCCTTCCTCAATAGGAATTTCCAGCACCATGCCATTAATTGTAGAGCGAATAAGTGTATTTGTTGATCCTCCAATTTTTTTATTTACCCCGTCACGAACGATTTGCAAATTGTTGTCGGCTGCATTTATTTCTTCTAACGCATTTTCATAAGTTACTTTATATTGCTGAAAATCTGCCAAAGGAATAACACCCTGTTCAAAGACTTTTTTCTGGCGATCATAAACCGTACGGGCATCTTCCAGATTGATTTTTGCTTTATTTAAACGAGATTCAGCTTCATTTAACTCAACCATATTTGGAATTATTCTTACTTTGGCTATCAAATCTCCAGAATGAATATTCTGACCGGGTTTAATGTATATTTTTTCTATTATTCCCGATATCTGGGGTTTT
>CAWKPE010000024.1:0-105319 GCA_963851385.1 uncultured Bacteroidota bacterium
CAAAAGGTCTCCTTTACCAGTATTTTTAAATACAAAGGCATAAGTTGCTTCACTTTTTTGTTCAATGGTTCCAAAGTCATGCTCCGCTTCTTTAAAAGATATTTCCGCCGCATTTTTTATTATCTTTTCCATTGTTAGACTTAGATTTTGATTGTGAACAACCTATTATAGTCACTAATAATGCAACTGAAAGAATTGTGAAAAACCTTTTCATAGTATTTAATTTAAATATTTAAAAAAGCAAATTTAATTTTTAAAAACAAATTTCTGAACTTTTTAGCAAATTATGTGATTTTTTCATTCATTCACGTTTTCTTAAAAAAGTAAATAATTCTGATTTTTCTAAAAGTTGAAAAACTAATACCTTAGAAATTAAAGGTTGTTACAGAAATTTATATTTTTGCCAACTGATGTATAAGAAACTCTTTATAGTTTGAACAAGCAATAAATTTAAATAATGGAAATTCCTGCTAAATATGATCCTGCGCTAACAGAAGAAAAGTGGTATAAATATTGGATGGATCATAAATTTTTCAAATCTGTTCCTGATAAACGTGAACCATATTGTATAGTAATTCCGCCTCCTAATGTTACAGGTGTATTGCACATGGGACATATGTTGAACAATACCATACAGGATGTATTTGTCCGCCGTGCCAGGATGCAAGGCAAAAATGCCTGCTGGGTGCCAGGCACTGACCATGCTTCTATAGCCACTGAAGCCCGGGTAGTAAATAAACTTGCTCAGGAAGGAATTAAGAAAACCGATATTGGCCGTGAAAAATTTCTCGAACATGCATGGGAATGGACACATAAGCATGGAGGTATTATTCTTGAACAACTTAAAAAACTTGGTGCTTCATGCGACTGGGACCGCACCTGTTTTACAATGGATGAAGCACGTTCTGAAAGTGTAATTAAAGTATTTGTTGACTTATATAAAAAAGGCTATATATACCGAGGTGTTCGCATGGTTAACTGGGATCCGCAAGCCAAAACAGCTGTTTCGGATGAAGAAGTTAATTATATTGAAGTAAAATCAAAGCTTTATTATGTAAAATATAAAATTGTAAAAGGAGACCGTGGACCGGAGACTGGAGACCGAAAAGAATATATAGTTGTTGCCACTACCCGTCCTGAAACAATTTTAGGCGATACTGCTGTATGTGTTCATCCAAATGATGAACGTTATAAACATCTGAAAGGTAAAAAGGTCATTGTTCCTATGGTAAACCGGGAAGTGAAGATTATTTTTGATGAATATGTTGATCCTGAATTTGGCACAGGGGCTTTAAAAATTACACCGGCACACGATCTGGCTGACTATGAACTTGGGATTGAAACATAAACTTGAAGTCATAGATATTTTTAATGATGATGGTACACTGAATGAAAAGGCACAGTTGTTCATCGGGATTGATCGATTTAAAGCCCGTGAATTATCTGTTCAAAAACTTAAAGAAGATGGATTACTTGAAAAAATAGAAGATTACAATAACAAGGTTGGCCGCTCGGAAAGAACAAATGCAATAATAGAACCACGACTTTCAGTTCAATGGTTTTTGCAAATGAAAAAGCTTTCAGAACCTGCATTGAAAAATGTATTGAATGGAAATATTAAGCTTTATCCTGCAAAGTTTGTAAATACATATCGTCATTGGATGGAGAATGTCAAGGACTGGTGCATCTCACGCCAGCTATGGTGGGGTCATCGGATTCCTGCATATTATCTGCCTAATGGAGATTTTGTTGTTGCCGAAACCGCTGAAGAAGCTTTGAAATTGGCAATAGAAAAAACCGGGAATAAATCTTTACAAATAAGCGATCTTCATCAGGATGAAGATGTACTTGATACATGGTTTTCCTCATGGCTATGGCCAATTTCTGTATTTGATGGCATCCACAATCCTGATAATGCTGACATAAAATATTATTATCCTACCGATGATTTAATCACAGCGCCCGAAATTTTATTTTTCTGGGTTGCACGCATGATCATTGCAGGATATGAATATATTGGTAAGAGAAGCCATTTCAAGAATGTTTACTTAACAGGAATTGTACGTGATAAAATCCGGCAGAAAATGTCGAAGTCACTTGGCAATTCTCCTGATCCGCTTAACTTAATAACAAAATATGGTGCCGATGGAGTGCGAGTTGGAATGTTACTTTGTTCTCCTGCAGGAAACGATTTACTTTTCGATGAGAGCCTAACGGAACAGGGCCGTAATTTCGGCAATAAAATATGGAATGCATTCCGCTTAGTAAAACACTGGCATGTTGATACAAAAATTAAACAACCTGATTACGCCAAAGCATCCATACTATGGTTCGAAAATCAATTAAATAAATCATTGTCTGAGATAGAAGAACAATTCAATGGTTATCGGGTAAGCGAAGCACTCATGTCAGTTTATAAATTGTTCTGGGATGAATTTTCAGGATGGTATCTTGAAATGATTAAACCTGAATATCAGAAACCCATAGATAAATTAACTTATGAAGCAACTATTGGCTTTTTTGACAAGCTGCTCAGGTTATTGCATCCATTCATGCCCTTTATTACTGAAGAAATATGGCAATTGCTTGAGAAAAGAACTGATGGAGAAAGTATAATGATTAGTAAATTGCCTGAATTAGTGACCTATAATAAAAAAATCATTATAACCTTTGATGTGATTAAAGAAGCTATTACACAAATTCGCTCTATCAGAAAAGAGAAAAGCATTTCAAATAAAGAATATTTAGAACTTTTTATCAATTCAGTAGGGAAGGATTATGACGATCAATTTGAATCTGTTTTGATGAAGTTGGCTAATTTGACTAAAATATCATATTCTAATCAAAAAATTTCAAATGCTGAAGCTTTTCGAATATTATCAACTGAATTCTATGTTAAAACAGGATTACAAATAGACGTAAAAGCTGAAATTAAAAAGCTCAATGAAGAACTTGAATATACAAAAGGTTTCCTCACAACGGTAAAACAAAAACTGAGTAACGAACGTTTTGTTAGCAGTGCTCCTGAAAAGGTAGTTACGATTGAACGCAAAAAGTTATCAGATGCAGAAGCAAAAATTAAGGCTATTGAAGAAAGGTTGGCAGGGATGAAAATTAAATAAATAGTAACTATATAACAAAACTAAGTTGTTGATTTTTACATAATAAAAACATTCAATCAAAGGTTCGCAAAGAATGATGCAAAGAAAGCAAAGACCTAATTGCAATATCTTTGCAGTCTTTGCGATCTTGATGGACATCAAGACTTAGCGGTCTTTGCGTGAAATTGAATTTGAATCTTCATTATAGTGCATTAGTTTTATCATTTTTCCTTACTTTTGACATGCCTCATTAAAACTCTCAAAATAAAAATACTATGTCTGAATTATTAAAATTACAACCTGCTTGCTATTTGGAAACATTTCCAGGAACTATGCAACATTCCCAGGCCATCAAAAAAAGAAGCCAGGGCAGTGGAATTTGTAGTGGACTTTGCTAAGAAAAATAAGCTTGCTTATAAAACCGATAAAGTAGGAAACGTAGTGATTTCAAAGCCTGCGTCGAAAGGTAAGGAAAAAAGTCCGACAGTTGTTTTACAAACCCATCTCGACATGGTTCCCCAGAAAAACTCCGGTACAAAACATGATTTTGAAAAGGATCCTATTCAACCTTATATAGATGGTGACTGGGTAAAAGCAAAAGGTACAACTTTAGGAGCAGATAATGGAATAGGTGTTGCGTCTGCCCTGTCAGTTCTTGAATCAAATGAAATTATCAGCGGGCCAATTGAAGCTTTATTCACCGTTGATGAAGAAACCGGCATGACTGGCGCATTTAATCTTTCGGAAGGTTTTATCACCGGGAAAATGCTTCTAAACCTCGATTCCGAAGAAGAAGGAGAACTTACTATTGGTTGTGCTGGTGGAATGAATACAACAGCAACATTTAATTTTGAAAAAGAACCTGTTGAAGGAGACGTAACCGCGTTTAAATTAAGTATTACCGGGCTAAAAGGAGGCCATTCCGGTGCCGATATCCAATTGGGAAGAGGTAATGCAAATAAATTGCTGAACCGATTTATGTGGAATGCCGATCATTTTTTTGAAATGCGCCTGTGCGCAATAGATGGAGGAAATATCCGGAATGCCATACCCCGTGAATCATTTGCAATTGTTACTGTACCGATTCAATTTGAACACGATTTCATAGCCAGCATATCGTCCTTTCTTAAAAATGTATCGTGAAGAGTTAGCTGGAGTGGAGCCGGATTTAAATTTTAAAGCAGAAGCAGTTTCTTTACCGGAATTTTGGATTGAAAAATCAACCCAGGAACATTTGCTCGATTCATTATATGCTATGCCAAATGGCGTCATCCGAATGATTTCTGAAATGCCCGACGTGGTTGAAACTTCAACTAATCTTGCTGTTGTTAAGTCCACTGAAACGCAGATTCAGGTTATGTGTCTTCTGAGGAGTTCTATTGAATCGGCAAAACACGATTTAGGTAACATGATAGAAAGTATTTTTGATATGGCACAAGCCAAAACCGTGCATGATGGCGAATATCCAGGATGGAAACCAGACTTTAATTCATCATTGTTACAAATTAATGAAAGACACAAGTAAAAAACTTACTGGGAAAGAACCCATTGTTAAAGTAATTCATGCAGGATTGGAATGTGGCTTAATTGGTGATGTTTACCCAAATATGGATATGGTTTCTTTTGGACCGACTATTCTAAATCCACATTCACCTGATGAAAAGGTGAATATACCTTCAGTTGAAAAGTTTTGGAAATATTTACTTGAAACATTAAAGGCGATAGCAGAAAAATAAACTTAGAATTGCATTGTTTTTTATATTCAAAATTTTAAGATACCGAAAGACTTTTTCAAAAATTATGCCTATATGTCGGTATCAAAAAATAATTTAAACTCTCAAACCGATAACCATAATATCATCAACCTGATCAAGCTCACCACGCCAATCGGTAATGAGTATTATCAAGATGTTCTTTTTGCTGTTCCATTGATAAATCCTGCATACTTAAAAGAAGTTGTTTGAATTTTTTGGCCATAAATTTTTTACCACTTTCGCCGCCAAACTGATCAATATATCCATCGGAGAAAATATAAAGAGTATCGCCTTTATTAATTGAAATTCAGTATTGGTAAATGGCACATCAAGCTTATCATGAAAACCAACAGGCATATGATCGGCATTTGCTTCCTGCAGTTCTCCATTTCGAATAAGGTAAAGTGGATTGAATGCTCCGGCAAATTGGACAATATCTTTCTCTTTATCAATCATGCATAAGTGCAATATCCATCCCATCTTTTGTTTCCTCGGATTTACCACTTTGATGAAGCGATTTAATAACCAATATCCTTAATTGATTTAATATCTGGGCAGGATTTTGAGATTCACCTTTCGATACTATTTCATTCAGCAATGCCATTCCCAACATACTCATAAAAGCTCCCGGTACACCATGACCGGTGCAGTCTGCAGCAGCAATAATAATTTTATTTTCTTTTTGGTTTATCCAGTAAAAGTCGCCACTTACAATATCGCGTGGCTTATAAAGAATGAAATATTGAAGTCCTAAATCTTCAATTAATTTTGGCGAAGGCAAAACAGCCCGCTGAATACGGCTTGCATAATGAATGCTGTCGGTAATTTCTTTCTTTTGCTGGAAAATCTGGTCGCGTTGCTTTTTTATCTCATCATTCTGTTCTGCAAGTAAAATATTAGCTTTTTTCTTCTCTGTATATTGTTTATAGGTAATAAATGTAAATGCCAAAATTATAAGAGTAATAAAGCCCACACCAATCAATACAATATTTTTTCTTTTAGCTTCCAATTCTTTTTTGGAAATCTCTGATTTTTGTAATTGTATTTCTTTTTCTTTTTTATCAGCTCTCATATTTAGCCTCTAATTCCTGAATTTGTTTAAGATAATCTTCTCCAAGAGTAGAATCTTTTAGATTAGAATATAATTGTGAATTTTGAAAAGCATTTTTAAATTCACCCATTTTTGAATATACGCCGGCAATATCTTTATAATTATCAAGCATTTCTTTTTTCATTCCACTTTGCTTTTCAATTTCAAGACTTTGCCTAAAATATTCTAATGCAGTTGTGTAATTTCCAGCTCTATTATATGTTTTTCCAATACTTCTAAGCGTAACTGCGGTATTCATTTTCTCTCCTAATGCTTTATATACTGATAATGCTTCTTCCAGATATTTTAAAGACATCTGAAACTTACCTTCTTCAGCATATATAGCTCCCATTTCACCTTGCACTTGGGCTATTCCAGGTTTAAGATTTATTTTTTGAAATAAAGCATCACTTTTTCTTAAGAATTCAATCGCTTTGGTATTTTCCTTTTTATTTTCATAAGCTATTCCTATGTTTAATAAAAGCACACCAACTGTTGCATCATTCTTTAAACTCTGGAAAATATCCATACTCTTTTGGTAATATTCAATAGCTTTCGTAATGATATTAAAAGAGAAATATACATTTCCCATATTATTCAAAGTTCTTCCCATTCCAACACTATCGCCAAGAGACTCCTGAACTTTTAGATTTTGCTGAAAATATTCTATAGCTTTTTGATATTCCCCTTTGGTTTTATATGCTACACCAATACTATTTAATATATCTGATTGGGATGATTTTTCATTAATTGCCTTCGCGATTTCAAGAGCCCTGAAATAATCTTTAAGTGCTTTATCAATATTTCCTTTTTTTAAATAATTATTCCCTCTTTTAAAATAAACTAAAGATATTATTTTATTATTCTCTTGCCCAGAAGCTAATTCAATACATTTGTCCAAGTTTTCCGTTGATTCATCGTATTTAAGCATGCATTGTTTATCTATGCCGATACTTAAATAAATTTGAATTTGAAAATCCTTATCTTTATTTCTCTTTGCATAGTCCAGAGATTTATATAGATTGTCTATTGCGGAAGTATAATCGTTTAAGTAATAATAACAATCGCTAAGACTGAAAAAAGCTTTCATTAGGGTCTCGTTTTTATCGCGGTCTTTTACAGATTCAATAGCTTTTTCCAAATAATTAATAGCTTCGTTATAATTTTTGTCATCCAGGTAACCCTTGCCCAATTCAAGATATATACGAGGTTTTTTGTTGTTTTCAGCTTTCTTTAAAACTTTTAAAATACTATCAGTATTGGTTGAAGCATGAATGAAATTAAAAGAATAAAAAATGAATACGATAAGAAAATAAAATATTTTAAGATGGTAAATTTTCATATTGTTTTTTTTCAAAAGCCTGGTTTACCTGGTTTTTAAATAAATAAATTGCTTTTAAAGCATTCTCAAATATAGTAAAATCGAAACAGCTATTCAAAAATTAATATACGTAAATTCAAATGATTGGTTATTAGTGATGGAAGTCAAATGGTGAAGAGTGTAGGGTGAATGGTGAAGGGTAAAAGGTGAATAGTAAATGCGAAAGTATAAATTCCCTTAACCTTTTAACCATTATCCCTTTACCATCGTTATATAATTGTTGTATTTTTGAAGCATAAATAAAAAACATGAAAATCTTTACAACGGATCAGGTCAAGCTCATTGATGAATACACTATTGAGAACGAACCTGTTTCTTCTATTGACCTTATGGAACGGGCTGCAGTCCAATGTGTCGGTTGGCTTACTGACAAATTCAGCCGCAATCATAATTTTAAAATATTTGCCGGTCCGGGTAACAATGGCGGAGATGGCTTAACTATTGCTCGTATTCTAAACCAAAACGACTATAATGTAGAAGTGCATTTGATAAAATTATCTGATCGTTTATCTCCGGATGCGATACAAAATCTGGAATTACTAAAAAGAAAAAATAATGTAAACGTGAAAGAAATTTCGTTTATAAAAGAATTGCCTCAAATCAATTCGGATGATGTTGTAATTGATGCATTATTTGGTTCAGGACTTTCCCGCCCATTGACCGGCCTTTCAGCAGAAATTGTTGAATATTTGAATCGCTGCCCGGGACATAAAATTGCTATTGACATTCCATCTGGTTTATCTGGTGAAGACATAGTTTCAAAACAAACCGTTTTTAAAGCTCAAGACACTCTTACATTTCAGTTTCCCTTTCTTTCCTTTTTATTTGCAGAAAATGCTATTTATACAGGAAAATGGCATGTTTTGAATATTGGATTGCATCAAAAAATAATTAACCAGACTCAGGCAGAATATAATCTTACAGAAATGTCTGAAGTTTCAATTAAACAAAGAGCTGAATTCGGGCATAAAGGAACATTCGGTCATGCTTTACTAATAGCAGGAAGTTCAGGTATGGCAGGTGCTGCAGTACTCTCATCAATGGCATGTCTCAGGTCAGGATGTGGTCTCGTTACCGCTCATGTTCCAAAAGATATTGCTAGTATCTTGCATACTGCGTTTCCTGAATCACTTGTCAGCGCCGATGTTTCCAAAACACACATTACTTCTTTACCAGATATATCAAAGTATTCAGCAATTGGTTTTGGACCTGGAACAGGTACTGCAAATGAAACCCGGAAAGCTCTTTATGAACTCATAAAAAAATATAATAAACCTTTAGTTTTAGATGCAGATGCATTGAATATTATTTCTGCAAAAAAAGACATGCTGAAAATATTGCCTGAAGATTCTATTCTTACACCTCATCCCGGAGAATTTGATCGTTTGTTTGGTAAGTCTGCAAATAGCTTTGATCGGATGATGATTCAAAAAAACAAAGCAAAAGAGTTGGGCATTTGTATTATTCTAAAAGGACATTATACCTGCATTGCATTACCAGATGGTTCTTGTCATTTTAATACTACCGGAAATTCAGGTATGGCAACAGGTGGCAGTGGTGATGTTTTAACCGGAATTATTGTATCATTACTGGCGCAGGGATATACGCCTCAAATGGCGGCTATTAACGGTGTATTCATACATGGAATGGCAGGCGATATTGCTGCTGAAGAATCTGGTATGGAAACATTAATTGCTTCAGATATAATTAATAATATTGGAAAAGCGTTTAATAAAATTAAACTTTCAAAAGATGCAAAAATATAATCTTACATTTTTAACAATAATCCTATCCTGCCAATTATTTGGACAGGGAATTTTTTCAGTTCAAAAAGTCGGTGATGCTCCTCTTAAAAATGCAGATAATATTTTTATTTATGCATTGCCCAGAACCACATTAGCTTTTAAGGTTGTAACAAGAATTACCAATACTTTCTATGGACCATACTATGCCTATGCAGAAGAATATTTGGGAATAAAAGATGTTCCGTCAGAAAATAAAACAGAATGGAGTATAGACAGCATTGATATTTTTCCATTTAAAGAAGCCGATCCGGATGAATATTATGTGGTAAAAACAGAAAAAGGTTTTAATCCAAAATCCCTGTTTTTACTCAATGAATCAGGCATTATACTTGATCCGTCATTCCCTGAACAGATGGAACAATCAAATCATAATATCATATCAAAAAAGAATACGTTGACATCAGAAGTTGTTGAAATATCAATGCAAAAGTATTATAATGAAAAGGCTGATACTTTTTATAAAACCATTTTAAAAGACTCGATATATTTAAAAATTCCATTAATACGTCCAAAGCAGGAATTAAAAAATCTTAAAGATAAGGCCCGTGAAGCAGCAGATGTAATTATTAAAATTCGTCAGCGCAGATTTGAAATGATACTTTCAGAAGATGAAGCATTGCCTGAAGCTAAAGCTTTTCGTATGGCGCTGGATGAAATGCAAAAAACAGAAGACGAATACCTTGCTCTGTTTACAGGAAGACGCATTTCAAGTACATTTACCACGTGGTTTTATTATACACCGGCGGCAGTTACCCGTGACAGCCAGTTTGAATTATTCCGTTTTTCACCAAAAAGCGGCATTACTGACCGCACAAACGCTTCAGCAACCCCTGTTTTTCTTACATTCGAAAAAGACAATCGCACGAAAGCCCTGAATGATTGGATGCAATATATTAAGAATCCGGGGAAAAATCACTTATTCTATAGAATACCTGATGCAGCTACTGTTGATGTAATCTGGAAAGGTGATTTACTTGCTTCAAAAAAATTATTGATTTACCAATTTGGAACTGTCGTGCCGTTTCCGGTAAATGTGGGAAAGTAATTAAATGCAGACCGGGGACCGGAGGCCGGAAAAAGAGTAAAAGGTGAAGGGAATAAAGGAAACCCTGAATCTTGAACTTTAAACTTTGAGCTTTAAACTTTAAACTTTCATCCTCTTGTCCATCTCCCGTTTTGCATCTTTCTTTTTTAAATCCTCTCTCTTATCATATTGTTTTTTACCTTTAGCCAGGGCAATATCAAGCTTGGCTAAACCTTTTTCATTCAAAAAAATCCGGTACGCAATAATTGTAAGTCCTTTCTCCTGCGATTTGCGGTAAAGCTTAACCAGTTCTTTTTTAGTAAGCAGCAATTTCCTGTCTCTTTTAGGCTCGTGATTGCTGTATGAGCCCCATTCGTATTCTGCTACATGCATTCCCTTTACATAAAGTTCGTTATTTGCAAAATAGCAATACGCGTCAACCAGATTCGCTTTTCCCGCTCTTATTGATTTTATTTCAGTACCTGTAAGTTTAATACCGGCAGTGTACTTATCAAGAAAAGCATACTCGAAAGATGCTTTCTTATTCTTAATTTCTATTTTAGGATTTTCTTTTTGCACAAGTTAATTTTATTTAAATAATTCGGGAAAGTGCGCAACGGTGAGTGAATAACCAAATGACCAATGAATTAAAAAATAGACAGCAAGGACAATAGCAAGAGAAATTAAAACAAACTTATTTTTTTTCCCTGGAGAAAAGTTTAGTAAAATTCCTGAACCAGTCCAGAACAAATAAACTCCAAACAGTCCTACAAATCGTAAAAAATCATCAAGTGTTTTATAGTTTGCTAACAAACCTGCGGCAAAAGAGGCCATCCAGAATGTAGTAAAAGAATAAGTCATAAGTTTAAAGAGACTATTTTGTCCGGAAACTATACCCAATTTTGGACATAGCTCATAAATTAAAAGAAAAGAAACATACAGTGAAAAAAATGATTCACAAAATGATGCAATGGATTTTATAGATACATAAACAAAAGAATAATTATATTCACTGGAAGCAAACAGGTAACCAATGAACGTTGCTATTGTTATTGCAAAGGTCATTGGCATGACAATTTTTTTTATATGCCAAACTATTGAATCAGGCTCTTTTTTTATTGCTGCCCATTCAGAATAAGGATTAAAGTTAATCCTGTAAATAATGCTCCAAATCTTATTAAAAACTGCCAACATTTATATATTTTTAGTTATATCATTCATGACTTATTTAGTCTTTTCAATTCAAAATTCTTATTCAGAAACCAGAAACAATAGAACAGGAACCGGATAATGTTTTTAATTACTTTATCATTTTCTTAATCCGGTTTCCAGTTTCCATTCTCTAAATTTTATCAGACAAAAGTATAATTTTTTTAACAATAGGTATTTTCATAATATTGCTACAAAATAACATTTAATGCGATACAACCTGATAACAATACTTGGTCCGACTGCCAGTGGAAAAACATCACTTGCCGCGCATGTTGCTTCAAGGCTAAATTCCGGCGTAATAAGCGCCGATTCAAGGCAGGTTTATCGTGAAATGGATATTGGCACGGGTAAAGATATTGATGATTATAATTTAAATGGAGATTCTGTGCCATATTACCTGGTAAATATTCGTGATGCCGGTGAAAAATACAACCTGTATGAATATCAGAAAGATTTTTTTAAAGTATTCAATAAATTTTCTGCAAAGAAAAGATTCCTGTTTTATGTGGTGGTTCAGGTTTGTATATTGAAGCAGTACTTAAAGCCTACAAGTTATTGTCAGTTCCAGTAAACCAAACTCTGAGAAAAGAATTGAGCAAAAATACTGATGAGGAATTGATTAAGCTTCTTTCTTCTTTAAAAAAACTTCATAACACCACCGATATAGTGACCCGTAAAAGAATAATCAGGGCAATTGAAATTGAATTGTTTCAGAAAGAGAATTCAAATAATCAATCACACTTTCCTGAAATCAACAGCCTTATTGTAGGTATTAAATTTGAACGGGAGGAACAAAAGCAGCGTATAACGGACAGACTTAAATTCAGGCTTGAAAATGGTATGATTGAAGAAGTAGAACAACTTCTTAAAAAAGGTATAGCTCCCGAAAATCTTATTTATTATGGTTTGGAATACAAGTTTGTAACTCAGTATCTCATCGGTCAATTATCTTATGATGAAATGTTCAATTTGCTTAACATTGCTATTCATCAATTTTCGAAACGCCAAATGACCTGGTTTCGCAAAATGGAACGCGAAGGAATCTCAAATCCACTGGATAGACGGAAAATTACCAGTTGATGAAAAAGTTGAGAAAGTAATACAATTGATGAAAAGTTCTTGACAATAGTTCAAGTTTAACAAGTTTAGGGTTTTTAGTTAAAAGGTTAAAAGGTTAAAAGGTTAAAAGGTTAAAAGGTTAAAAGGTTAAAAGGTTAAAAGGTTAAAAGGTTAAAAGGTTAAAAGGTTAAAAGGTTAAAAGGTTAAAAGGTTAAAAGGTTAAAGGAAAGAAGGCCAAAACATTACAAACATTGAAAAATTAAAAGATTGTAGAAAATTTAATTAGTCATCAGTCATTAGTCATCAGTCATTAGTCATCAGTCATTAGTCATCAGTCATTTCTTTTCACCATTAACCTTTTACATTCAACCCTTCACTATTTTCCGGCCTCCGGTTTCCGGTTTCCGTTTAATAAACACTTGGCACATAAGTCTGCGTATCTTTCGGCGGTCTCAAGTAATTGCTGCTATCCTGCCGTTTTGGAACTTCAATCTTTTTAAAAGGTATTTCTTTATATGGAATTAACGATAACAAATGATTAATACAATTTAATCTTGCTCTTTTCTTATCATCAGCTTCAATTACATACCAGGGCGATTGCTTTGTATCCGTGTGAGAAAACATTCGGTCCTTTGCTATGCTGTAATCCGTATAATGTTTCCTTGATTCAACATCCATCGGGCTGATTTTCCAATGTTTCGTGGGATTATTGATTCTTTCCTGGAACCGTCTCTCCTGTTCCTCATCACTGACTGAAAACCAATATTTGATTAATAATAATATTTGAGCGCAAAATCATCCTTTCAAATTCAGGACAAGACAACAAAAACTCTTCATATTCAGCATCGGTACAAAATCCCATTACCTTTTCAACTCCTGCACGATTATACCAGCTGCGGTCGAATAAAACCATTTCACCCGCGGCAGGCAAATGTGGAATATAACGTTGAAAATACCATTGTGATTTTTCTCTTTCAGTTGGCACACCCAATGCAACAACACGGCAATATCGAGGATTTAAACATTCCGTTATCCGTTTTATTACTCCGCCTTTTCCGGCAGCATCTCTTCCCTCAAAAATAAGAACTATTTTTAATCCTTTATTCTTAATCCATTCCTGCAATTTAACAAGCTCAATCTGAAGTTTTCCGAGTTCTTCAAGATAATACTCATTAGTGAGTTTACCATGTTTATTTTCTTTTTTTATTTTTTCCGATTCTTTTTTTTGACTTCTTATCTTTTGATTTTGACATAACTAAGAGAATTTAAAGGTTGGAAAATTAAAATTAAGCAAAAATTATATTAAACAAAAGATTTTCTGCTTCTCAAAATACAATTAAGAATTTCTTGTAACCTGTTCCAATTAACTTAGAGTATAAAACAATTGTATAATAGTCATATTTTTTTCGTAACTTTTATAAAATTTTTCAAAGATAAAATATGTAAACTTAATTACATGAAAGCAACATATAATGAGCTTTTAGAGGAGAATAAGCTTCTCAGGAAAGAAATAAATTCTCTAAAAAAGTTAAGGATTGGTGAGAAAAAAGATCTAATTGACAGTGCGGAAAATTTCAGATCTATTTTTGAAAATTCACCTACAGGTATAGCAATTGTTAGCCTTGAAGGACACTATTTGATGGTTAATCCGGCATTGAGTAAAATTATTGGTTATTCTGAAGATGAATTATTATCAATTGATTTCTTTAAAATTACTCATCCAGATGACATAGAAATCAGTCAGAATATTTTAAAAAAAGTTAGAGAAAGTAAAGATAAAAACATCGTTTATTCAAAACGATATATTCATAAAAACGGACAAACAATATGGGCTGAAGTAAATTCAGTTCTTGTATACGGGAATAACAATGAACCTTCACATTTTATTACTCATATTAACAATATCACCGAGCGTAAACTATCTGAAGAAGCCTTATTGATAAGCCAGGTACAATTATCAAATGCTATGAAAATGGCACGTCTTGGTTATTGGGAATATGATGTTGCAAAAGATTTGTTCACCTTTAACGACAGTTTTTATGCTATTTTCAGGACAACGGCTGAACAGGTTGGCGGATATACTATGTCTTCATTTGATTATGCAAATCGTTTTATTTATCACGAGGAAATTGAGGCTATAGCTATTGAAATACAAAGAGCAGTTGAATCGGATGATCCTGATTATAGCCATCAATTGGAGCATCGCTTTATTTATGCTGACGGAGAAATTGGACATCTCAGTGTTCGCTTTTTTGTCGTCAAAGACGATAAAGGAAAAACCATTAAAACTTATGGTGTAAACCAGGATATTACTGAACGCAAAAAGGCTGAAGAAGCTATTCGAAAAAGTGAGCAGAAGTTTGCAAAAGCTTTCAATACTGGTTCTGTTACAATGGCTATTTCGGAGATAAATTCAGGCAAATTTATTGAAGTAAATGATACTTTTTGTTCAACCTTTGGATACAGGAAAGAAGAAGTTATCGGAACGACAGCTGCCAGGCTGGGTATATTAGATAATGATTCCCAACGGGATCTTTTTATGAATGACGTCAGAAAACAGGGCTTTGCCAGGAATATTGAAATTGATCTGCACACAAGCAACCGGGAACTACGTCATGGTTTGATCTCAGCTGACTATATTGATTTTGGGAAGGAAAAATACTTGCTTATAACAATGATAGATATCACGGAACGTAAACGTGCAGAAGAAGCTTTGCAGTACAGCGAAATGCATTTCAGGGCAATGGTTGAGAATTCCGGTGATGGTATAACTTTACTTGACGCAGAGGGAAATATTATTTACGAGGGACCTACTGTTGAACGAATTATAGGATATAAACCCGGTGAATGGTTAGGCAAAAAAGTTATTGATTTGGTTCATCCTGATGATTTGCATATTGTTCAATATACTTTTAATAAGTTATTAAAAAATTCAGGCGCTAAAGAAAATTTAGTATTTCGTTTAATTAGGAAAGAAGGCTCAACTCTTTGGATAGATGCTACAGGAACAAATTTACTTGATAAACCCAGTGTTAAAGCCATAGTTATCAATTACCGTGATGTCACATTACGTAAACAGGCTGAAGAAGCACTCCAGAAATCCCAGGAAACCCTGGCACGTATTACAAGTTCAATTGACGATATAATTTATAGCATTAATGCAAATACTGGACAATTCGAATTTCTAAGTCCGGTATTTGAAAGGAAATTTGGCTATTCACTTTCTGATATAGACAAAATGGGTGGAAGATGGGCATTTTTAAAACATGTTGTACAGAATAATGACATCCCCAATTTGGATCCTGTGATTCATGATTTAAAAAAGAACCATGTAAAAGAAACACCGATTTGGGAACAATGGTGGCAACGTAAAGACGGATTAATGCGATACATAGAAGATCGTTCTGTTCCGGTATATGAAAATAATAAGCTTGTAAGAATAGACGGAGTATTGCGCGATATAACAGAAAGAAAAAAAGCTGAAGAAAGTTTAAAAGAAAGTGAAGAAAAATTTTCAAAAGCATTTCATTTAATGCCGGTATCAATGGCTATTTCAACTATTTCCGATGGTAAATATTTAGACATAAATGAAGCGTTTATAAAACTGACTGAATATCCCAGGGAAATGATAATAGGTAAAACATCCCTGGATTTGGATATTTGGGTTCACCGGGAAAAAAGAACAAAGATTAGAAAAGAATTGTTAGCCGGGAAAAAAATTCAGGAAGTACCGGTAAAGTTTTATACCAAATCCGGAAAAACTTTAGATATTCTATACTCTTCTGTAGTTATTAAACTCGGGAACCAGCAATGTTTGATATCACTTGCATTAAATATCACTGAACGTAACCGTGCGCAGGAAGCATTACGTGAAGAACGCAGTCTCTTACGGACTATTGTAGATAACCTCCCAATTGCACTTTATATTAAAGACAAGGAAGGCAGGAAAGTAATCAGCAACCCGGTTGATTTAGAAAACATTGGTCAACCTGAATCTGAAGTTCTCGGCAAAACTGATGAGGACTTCTTACCTGATGAAGTTTCAATAAAAACAATAGCTGATGACACCAAAGTTTTATTCTCTGGTGTGCCAATGGTAAATAAAGAAGAATTTATAGTTAGTAAATCCGGTAAAGCCAAGTGGTTACTTACAACAAAAATTCCTATGAAAAATAATGAAGGAGATATTACTGGGATTATTGGAATGGGATTGGATATTACTGAACGTAAAAGGACAGAAGAAGCCTTGAAAGAAAGCCAGGTAAGATACCGCGAACTTTTTGAAAATATGAATAGCGGAGTTGCAGTTTACGAAGTAATAAATAATGGAAAAGATTTTATATATAAAGATTTTAATAAGGCTGCTGAAAGAATTGATAAAGAAAAACGGGAAGATATCATAGGCAAAAGCATTTATAAAGCCAGACCGGGAATTAAAGAATTTGGATTAATTGAAGTATTGAAAAAAGTTTGGCAAACAGGTAATCCGGCTTTTCATCCGGTTACATTGTACAAATATGATAGATTGGCTAATTGGTATGAAAACTACGTGTACAAACTTCCTTCTGGAGAAATTATGGCTGTGTTTGAAAATGTGACCGAAAGAAAAAAAGCAGAAGAAGAAATTGCCAGTCACAACAAAAGACTTGAATGTCTCGTCAGAATTTCACAGTTTAAGGCAGAAACTACGCAACAATTGCTCGATTTTGCTATGAACGAAGCAATTGAATTAACTAATAGTGAAAAGGGTTTTATTCATCTTTACAATGAATCAACTAAAAAACTTACTCTGACTTCCTGTTCCAAAAATGTTTTGAATGATAGCGATATTAAATCCGTTCAAAAAGATTTTGATTTAGATAAAGCAGGTTCTCTGGGAAAAGTTATCCAACAACGCAAACTTTATATTTCCAATAATTTTGGAAGCAACAAAAAATTTGAAAATATTACGCCAATAGAACACATCAAAATAAATAAATTCCTATCTATTCCAGTCATTATAGATGACAAAATCGTGGCAACTGTGGGAGTAGCAAATAAAGAGTCCGATTATAACAATATGGATGCACAGCAGCTTGTCATAATTATGGATTCTGTCTGGAAAATGATGGAAAAACAGCGATACCAGGAAGAACTTGTTATTGCCAAAGAAAAAGCTGAAGAAAGTGATAAATTAAAATCAGCATTCCTGGCTAACATGAGTCACGAAATACGCACACCTATGAATGCAATTATAGGTTTTAGCGAAATATTACTTAAGCCGGCATTGACAGAAGAGAAAAGAAATAAGTACACTATTATTGTCATTAACAGTTGTAAAAAGTTAATGTCTATTGTAAATGACATATTGGATATTTCTATTATTGATTCAGGCCAGGTGGAAATAAAAAAAGAAGATGTAATTATAAATAAGGTAATTTTTGAATTATTTACTTTATATGACAATCTTGCTAAAACAAATAATATCGATCTTTATTTTCATAATACTTTAGACAATAAGTCAAGTACAATTTTTACAGACAAATTAAAATTAAATCAGATTCTCAACAACCTGTTGAATAATGCATTTAAATTTACCAGTAAAGGACAAATTGATTTTGGTTATGAGTTGAAAGATGGTTACTTTGAATTTTTTGTAAGAGACAGTGGTATTGGCATTCCTAAACATTTACAAAACGTAATTTTTGAACGTTTTCGTCAAGCCGAACTGGAACTGACACGGCAGTATGGGGGAACCGGATTGGGGTTGTCTATATCGCAAAAACTTGTAGAATTGTTAGGAGGTAAATTATGGGTCGAGTCTGAACCCGACAAAGGATCAACTTTTTACTTCACTATTCCCTATGATAGACTTGAAAAGGATATAAAACAAAAACCTAAAAAAAGAATCAAAAAAAAGAATACAATATTAAGCAACCGGCCATTTACAATTCTTGTTGCGGAAGATGAAGAAAATAATTTTTTATATATCGAAGAAGTGCTTTCTGAAAGCGGGATTAATCCTTTGCATGCAACCAACGGACTTGAGGCCGTGGATTTATGCAAACGAAATATGGATATTGGATTGGTTTTAATGGACATTAAAATGCCAAAAATGAATGGTATTGAAGCAACTAAAGAAATTAAAAAAATAAGACCCGATTTGCGCATTATAGCTCTAACAGCTTTTGCGATGGATAGTGAAAAAAGATACGTTCTAAGCGAAGGTTGCGACGACTATATCTCAAAACCCGTTAGCCCTGAATTATTGCATAAAATAATTAAGCAAAACATCAGTCGCGATAAAAAAAAATAATTCTTTAGTACAAAATGCAAAATTTTAAAAGCAAATGAACTCTCAACTTTATGATGCTCAACATTTGGAATTTAGCCATACAGAATTCAGCCTGCTGATGCAGCGCCGTATTTACAGGGTTTTGTTGGTTTGCAGTAATTACGATTTTTTCATGCTTGAAGAAGATGGCAGAATTGATGAGCAAATTTTCAACGAATATACGAACCTGAGCATGCGATTCCCGCCCGCCATTATTCAAACGGATAGCGCGGGAAAAGCATTCGAAATATTGCAATCAGATAATATTGATCTTGTAATATTGATGCTTAATATTGGCGATGCCGAACCATTTGAACTGGCACGCCAGTTAAAACAAAAGTATGCCGGTATTCCTATAGTTGTCTTAACTCATTTTTCAAGAGATGTTTCTCTTCGATTGCAAAAAGAAGATATTTCATCTGTTGATTTCGTTTTTTGCTGGTTAGGTAATGCTGATCTGCTGCTTGCAATTATCAAACTCATAGAAGACAGGATGAACGCGGAACATGACGTTCTGCAAATTGGGGTTCAGACAATCATGCTTGTCGAAGATTCTATACGTTACATATCGCAAATTCTTCCAGCCATTTATAAAGCCATCATCAGGCAATCGTATGATTTCATGCAAGAAGGACTAAATGAACATCAGAAAATGCTACGATTACGGGGTCGGCCAAAAATATTGCTGGCTAAAACTTTTGATGAAGCTTATGGCCTTTACCTTAAATACGGTCAGCAAATGTTAGGTATTATTTCTGATGTAAGCTTTAAGAAAAGTAAAAAACGAGAAGAAGAAACACAGGAGGGTCTTAAACTTTGTAAAATTGTGAAAAGTGATGATCCTCACATGCCCTTTCTTTTGCAATCTTCAGATGCTTCGAACGAACAGTTTGCAAAAAAACTAAATGCCGGATTTATTCATAAGCTTTCAAAAACACTTGCTCTTGATTTGCGAAATTACATTTTGGCTAATTTTGGTTTTGGAGAATTTATATTCAGAGATCCCAAATCAAAGGTCGAAGTAGCCAGAGCATCTGATTTGGCTGACTTACAGCATGTGATATTAAAAATTCCTGAAAAAGTTCTTGCCTATCATGCCAACAGGAACGAAATTTCGAAATGGCTGAATGCCCGTGCACTTTTTACCATTGGAAAAATATTCAAGGCCCTTCAACTAAAAGATTTTGGAAATATTGAACAAGCAAGGGCATATATTTTTGACGCTATTTCAAATTACCGGACGAGCAAAGGTCGGGGAATCATTGCTTCCTTCGATAAAAAAAGTTTTGATGAATATCTCACTTTTTCACGTATTGGTGAAGGCTCTTTGGGCGGTAAAGGACGGGGACTGGCATTCATAGATTCAATTATAAAAAAACATAAACTTTTTGATCATTTTGAAAATGTTCAAATTACCATCCCAAGAACTGTGGTCATCTCAACTGATTTGTTTGATGAGTTTATGGAAGTAAACAATTTATATAAAACCGGAATCTCGAGTTTATCTGATGAAGAAATCTTAAAACAGTTTGTTATAGCTTCTCTTCCAAATCGTCTTATTACTGATTTGTACAGTTTTGTGAAATCAATTAACAGACCTGTAGCTGTGCGCTCTTCTAGTAAACTCGAGGATTCACACTATCAGCCTTTCGCTGGAATTTATTCCACTTATATGGTTCCGCTTATACCTGGAAATGAATTGGCAACAATAGCCATGATTGGAGATGCAATAAAATGTGTATATGCCTCTCAATATTTTAAGGCGAGTAAAGCATACATATCAGCAACCGCTAATATTATTGATGAAGAAAAAATGGGTGTCATCCTGGAAGAAGTTTGTGGCCAGGCTTATGAAAACCATTTTTATCCGGGAATGAGTGGTGTAGCGCGATCAATTAATTTCTATCCTTTAACTCCTGAAACACCAGAAGATGGCATTGCCAATATTGCTTACGGATTGGGAAAATACATTGTAGATGGAGGGGCAAGCCTGCGGTTTTCTCCAAAATATTCAAAAAAAATATTACAGCTTTCAAATCCTGATACCATTTTGCGCGAGACTCAAAAAACTTTTTATGCTTTGGATCTTGAACCAAAAAACTGGCATCCGTCAATTGATGATAAAGTTAATATTCTCAAAGTTAAAATCACTGAGGCTGAAAAGGACTCAGCTATGCAATTTGCAGCTTCTTATTATGATCGTGAAAGCAACAGGATAACGGATTTACCACAGGAAGGAGCTAAAAAAGTAATAACCTTTTCCAATATCCTTAATCATAATGTATTTCCGTTAGCCTCAATATTACAAATGCTTTTGGAAATTGGACAAAAAGAAATGAATAATCCTATTGAAATTGAATTTGCTGTTGATTTGGACAAACCGGCTGGAGAACCTAAAATATTTTATTTTTTACAAATCAGGCCGATAATTGAAAGCGACCAGAGTGTTGAAGTTAATATTGAAAATATCAACTTAAAAAATGCTTTGGTTTATTCTAAAATGGCTCTCGGAAACGGTATTTTTAAGGATATTTATGATTTTGTATATGTGCGTTCAGGTGAATATTCCTCAGGTGATAACTACCGGATAACTGAAGAAGTTGAAAGAGTAAATGATTTAATGCGCATGGAAAAACGTAATTATGTTATAGCGGGACACGGCCGTTGGGGATCAAGTGATCCCTGGCTTGGAATACCTGTGAAATGGGTACAAATTACAGAGGCTCGCGTTATCATCGAAGCAAGTATTGAAAATTACCATGTTGAACCAAGTCAGGGAACTCATTTTTTTCAAAACCTGACAACTTTCAGAACAGGCTATTTGACAATTAATCCAAAAATAAATGAAGGCTTTATTAACATTGCATTTCTGGAAAGCCAGCCAGCTGTCTATGAAAACCAGCATCTAAGGATTATTCGCTTTAAAAAACCTTTGATAATTCAACTAAACGGCAAGAAAGGAATAGGAACAATTTTAATGCCTTGAATATTAAATTAAAGTGTAATGTTAAAATTAAAAGATACTTCAACCCTGATTACAAAGCTAATTCAAAATAAAAATTAGAACCATTATCAATATTGCTACTTACTCCGATTTGACCACCATGTTCAAGGATTATTTTTTTTGCAATAGCCAAACCCAAACCTGTACTCTTTTCGCCAGATGTCGGAGTTGTACTTGTTTTTTGAAAATAATTAAACAATTTAATTTGCTCTTCTGGAAGAATTCCTTTTCCCTTATCAATAATTTCTGTTTTTATAGTATTTTTTTCAGTCTTAGTTACTTTTACTAATATTTCACTTTTCTTAAATGAAAACTTTATGGCATTCGATAAAAGATTATTAATGACTTCGCTTAAATGATGTTCATCAAAATTTAAATTAATTTCTTTTTCTTTTGTTTCAAGTTTTATTAATATTTCTTTTTTATCTGCTAGAATTTGATTTAAATAGATATTCTTCTTTACGAAATCCAAATAATCTTGCGTTCGCAAGACAATATTTACTTTCCCCGATTCTATAATTGAAATGTTTAGAAGATTTTTGAGCAATACAAGTGCATTGTTGCTTATTTCTTTAATAATACTTATTTTTCTTAAAATATCGGGGTTGATGTTATTATTATAATCCGTTATAAGCAAATCGGAAAATGAAAATATAGTACTTAATGGACCTCGAAGATCGTGTGCTGTAATTCCTATAAACTTGTTTTTTTCTTCATTTAACTGAAATAAACGTACATTTATTTCACGAATTTCTTTGTACTTCTCTTTTAGGTAAAACAAAAGCAATCCTGTTATTAAAAAAAATGCCAGCACCATAGCAGCATTCCATAAAGCATAAAAATTATTTTTATAGGATTTATCAATTAATGTCATTGTTGTCCATACAAGGGAAGCATAAATTGAATTAATAACAATAGCCGTCTTGGTAGTTCTTTTGTATAATGCATGCAACGATATTGGTATTAAATAAAAAATTGCTAAAGTTATTCCTGGAGTTAAATAATCAAATATCCCAATAATTGAAATTAAAATAAAAGAAAAAAGCAGGATGACAAATCTGTTATCCATTTTTCCAATTGATATCATAGTTTCCTGTTTTATTGAGAAAATTAAATTACAAAATATTAACCAAGATTTTCACTTTATTTTTGTTCTTTTAAATTTCTTTAAATATTCTCGAAACTAAAGTATATATTAATAATCTGAATGGTAAAAGTCTCCTATGGCAGCAAACGGTCAAAGTAGAAGGATGGTCAAGTAAATATTTCATTCCCAAATAGTACAAAAAAATTGAAATGTTAAAAATATTTAATTAAAAACACATCAAGTCATCTGTATTTTACAAACAAATTAATTCTACTTTGACAGATTAGGTCTTTCTTAGTTTTTTCAGCTTTTTTTTACCCCAAACCCTAAAGGAAGAAAGCTGAAAAATCAACCAGTTCCCTTTAGGGATTAAGGGTAAAAACTGGTTGATTTTGAAATGTGTCAAAGTAGAATTAAGTTAGCTTTCATGAAAGTAATCAAATGCGAGCAGGGCGGTAAATCAGTTTCAAAATAATCTATTTGAAAAAAATAACTCAAAATAACTTGTTTTCTAAAATCTCTATGCGTTATAATAATAAAAATATAAATTACTATTAGCTTACACAAGCTGAAAAAATACTAATTTTAATATCTTAAAAATATGAAATTAAAGGAAAAAATTAGAAATTGAAATTAGTGTTTAATTCAAAAAATAAATTAAAAAATAGCTTATTAAAAAAGAATATTTTTTACTAAATTTTAATAATCATGAAAAAAATATTGCTAATTCAGGTTCTTCTGGCATCAATGTTTTGCTGCTGTTCATTATCTGCTCAGTCCAATTATAAAATTGCCAATAAAATACATGTAGAAGGTGACGGCTGGTGGGATTATATCTCATTTGATGAAACTAACGGAAGAATTTTTGTTTCTCATGCTAATATGGCCCAGGCTATTAATGCAAAAACAGGGAATATAGCCGGGACAATACCTGATACAAAAGGCATCCATGGTATTGCTATAGCTGCTGATATAAATAAAGGATTCACAAGCAATGGCCGTGATTCATCGGTTACAGTTTTCAACCTTAAAACGCTTGAAATAATAACCAGGATTAAAGTTACAGGTAAAAATCCTGATGCAATTTTATACGATCAATTTACTCATAAAGTGTTTACTTGTAACGGAGGCAGCTCTAGCTCAACAGTCATTGATGCTAACGCGAATAAGGTAATAAATACGATACTTCTGGATGGAAAACCTGAGTTTTCGGCTACTGATGGCAAAGGAACTATTTATATAAATATTGAAGACAAGAGCATGATTAACGTTATCAATTCACAAACCGAAAAAGTAACGGACCGTTGGTCTCTCGCGCCAGGAGATGAACCAAGCGGATTGGTTCTTGATAAAGAAAACAATGTTTTATTTAGTGTTTGCAGTAATAAACTAATGGTAATTATTAATACCAAGTCTGGTAAAGTTATAACCACGTTGCCTATTGGTTCCCGTTGTGACGGTGTTACTTTTGATCCATTCTATAAACGGGCTTATAGTTCAAATGGAGAAGGTAACATTACCATAGTACAGGAAGAAAATTCAAATAGTTTTAAAGTTTTGGAAACAATTACTACTCAACCAGGAGCAAGGACTATTACAGTAGATAAAACTACGCATCATTTATATTTACCTTATGCCGAATTTGAATCTGAACCTTCAGCAAATAAGCACCATCCGGCTGTTAAACCAGGTACATTTACAATAATTGATGTTGAAACATTAAAATAGTTAATTTAGCATATAAATAATGCTATTTGGAAATGAAAAAAAGCATTGTCCAGTTATTATTTATTTTTTTTGCAAAATGTTTATTTGCCCAGCAGCTAAACATAGACTATTATTTGACTAAGGCATTAAAAAATAGTCCTCTTTTAAAAGAATTCCAGAACCAGATTCAAATTAATCAATTAGACAGCTTACGTATTAAAGCTGGCATAGGCCCTCAGATAAATGCTATAAGCAACAACTCTTATGCACCAGTCCTTAAAGGTTGGGGTTATGACGAAATTATTACCAACGGAACAAATGTCAGTGCCTTGCTTACAGTATCCCAGGAGGTAACAGGTAAATACAACCGGCAAAACCGTTATGAAGCATTTGGCATGCAAAATCAATCGGTTTTAAATACTAGTAAAATATCAGAACAGGATTTGAAAAAAAATATTACCGGTCAATATATTGCTACTTATGGAGATTTGCAACAATATAATTTCAACATCGAGATACTGGGACTTATTAAAAAGGAAGAAATAATACTAAAAAATCTTACAGAAAAAGGAATTTATAAGCAAACTGAATATTTGTCTTTCCTGGTCAATCTGCACCAGCAGGAATTACTTGTTGAACGCCTGAAAAGTCAATATCAAAACAATTTTGCCATGCTCAATTACCTTTGTGGCATTGAAGATACGACATTAATTTCGTTACCTGACCCAAGCCTGAAAATTGAAAACCTGCCGGAATTTTCCAATTCAATTTTTTACTATCAATTTGCAATTGACAGTCTTAAACTTCAAAATGCAGATAAGCAAATTGATTTTTTATACAAGCCAAAAGTCAGTTTATATGGCGACGGAGGCTATTTATCATCACTTGCATACAACCCGGAAAAAAATTTTGGGATAAGTGCAGGCATCTCAATTACTGTCCCGATATATGATGGTGGCCAACGCAAAATTCAACACAGTAAAATTGCAATAGATGAATTGACCCGTTGCAACTACCGCGATTTTTTCATGCATCAATACCATCAGCAAATTAAAAGGTATTTGCAGCAATTATTGGCAAATGAAAAATATGCGGAGCAAATTTCTATACAAATTAATTATGCACAAACTCTTATGGATGCTGATCAAAAACTTTTGCAAACCGGCGAAATTCGAATAACTGATTACATATTGGCTATTAGTAATTATTTGACAGCAAAAAACCTTCTGGTAGAAAATATAATAAACAGGTACCTGATTATAAACGAACTTAATTATTGGAACAGAACAAAATAAAATGTTATGTACAAATTTTATTTATACTCGACAATCATTTTATTAGCTATAAACTCATGCAGAACAGGCAATAAAACTGAAGAAGCCTCTCAATCTGAAGGCCGTGTTCCTGTTACAATTACACATGTGAGTTTAGGAACTTTGGACGAAACAATAGAATTGAATGCTACTTCGGTGTGTCTGTTAAAAACTTATATTAAATCAAATACAAATGGATATTTGCAAGAAGTAAATATTACGTTAGGTGAAAATGTATCCAAAGGAGAAAAAATATTTGTAATCCGGTCAAAAGAAGCTGAATATTTAAGTAATACGATTAACAAGCTTGATACTTCGTTTCGGTTTAACGGCCTTGTAAATATTATCTCTCCTGGAAACGGATATGTCACACAACTTTCGTACCGCGCAGGAGATTATGTTCAAGATGGAGAAACGTTAGCCGCAATAAGCGATATAAATAGCCTTGTATTCATGCTTGAAGTACCTTATGAATTGAAATCATATATTACATTTAACAAATCTGTAATATTAAACTTGCCGGATGGACAAAAGTTAACCGGAACTTTAAGTAATCCGATACCTGTAGTTGATCCTATTTCACAAACTCAGAATTATGTAATTCGTATTTCACAAGGATTATTTATACCTGAAAATCTAGTAGCAAAAGTGAATTTTATAAAGAAATCTAAAAACAATGTTATTTCATTACCAAAAGAGGCAATTCTTACAAACGAGATACAAAGTAAATTCTGGATAATGAAAATGACCGACAGCATAACTGCTGTGAAAGTACCTGTTATCAAAGGAATAGAGACAGTTGACAGGATAGAAATTCTGTCTCCTGAACTGAAAGTTTCTGATAATATATTGATCACCGGCAATTATGGTTTACCAGATACAGTAAAAGTTAAAGTTGAAAATAAGAAATAATGTCAAATCGCTTTTATACTATTTATAAAAATCCCTTATCAGTTGCCATTGCTATAATTGTAATGGGAGGTTTATTTGTTTATAGTAAATTACAGACCTCGTTATTTCCTGAAATTACTTTTCCGAAAATTAAGATAATAGCCGATGCCGGCCAGCTACCTGTAGATCAAATGATGCTTACCGTTACCAGACCACTTGAAATAGCTATTAAAAAAGTCCCTGATTTACAAACCATACGAAGTGCGACTAGTCGCGGAAGTTGCGAAATATCTGCTTTTATGAACTGGAGTACTGATATTGATATCAGCCAGCAGCGAATTGAATCGAAAATAAATGAAATCCGGAATACGCTCCCACCCGATATTCAAATCACTGTCGAAAGGATGAATCCATCCATACTTCCAGTCATAGGTTACACGCTCGAAAGTAAGAGTCTATCACCTGTTGACCTGAAATATCTTGCCACTTATACGATAAAACCTTTCCTTTCCCAGGTTGAAGGTATTTCAGAAATCCGCATAATTGGCGGAAAAGAAAAAGAATATTGGGTTGAACTGAACAAGGCAAAAATGAGCATACTTGGTTTAACACCCGAAATGGTTCGTAATGTCCTTAATGAAACAGGATTTGTAAAATCAAACGGCTACCTCAATGATTACCGTTTTCTTTATCTTACTGTCACAGACGCTAAAACTGACAGCAAAAACAAGCTTGAAAATATAATCATTAGCAACAATGAGAAGCGAATTATATTTCTGAAAGATATTGCCAAAATTGAAATTCATGAAGCAAAGGAATATATTAAAATAAATGCGAATGGCAAAGAAGCAATTCTTATTGCTGTTTTGAAACAACCAAATACAAACCTGATTGAATTGTCAAAAAAGATGGATTCCAAACTTGCTGACTTGCGATTAATTTTACCCTCCGGTGTTAGTATTCATCCTTATTATGTACAGGCCGATTTTGTTTCTGACACAATCAAAAGCGTAAACGACAGCTTGTGGATAGGATTGATCCTTGCAATTTTTGTCGCCATTCTTTTTTTACGATCTCTAAAAGCAAGTATCACCATATTGATTACGATTCCCGTTACATTATTCCTCACCCTGATAGTTCTGTATTCAACTGGACAGACATTGAACATTATGACGTTGGGAGCCATGGCCGCTGCTATTGGATTAATTATAGATGATGCTATTGTGGTTATGGAACAAATTCACAGAACTCATGAAGAAAACCCTAAAGAAAGCTCATCAAACCTGGTTCAGGAAGCCATTACTTATCTGTTTCCCGGCAATGGTAGGTTCATCACTCAGCACCATCGTTATTTTTCTTCCATTTGTGCTTATGTCTGGCGTTGCGGGAGCCTACTTCAAAGTTATGACAAATACCATGATTATTACTTTGACTTGTTCCTTTTTTGTGACATGGATTGCTTTGCCGGTAATTTATTTATTACTTTCATCGATAAATAAAAATAATTCCCTGGTTAAATCAGGAGAAGCACAGCCAGTAAAAAAACAACAATGGGTGATTTTTTTCATCAACCGGCCCTGGTTGAGTATTTCATTTATATTGATATTGATAATTTCTATTGTATTGATTCTTCCAAAACTTGAAACAGGCTTCCTCCCTGAAATGGACGAAGGCAGTATTGTGCTTGATTATAATTCGCCCCCGGGAACGTCACTTGAAGAAACTGATCGTATCCTCCGTGAAGTTGAAAAAATACTTTTACAGATTCCTGAAGTGGAAACATATTCTCGCCGGACTGGCACGCAAATGGGATTTTTTATTACCGAACCTAATAATGGTGATTATCTTATTCAATTACATAAAAAAAGAAACCGCACGACAAATGAAGTAATTGACGATATCCGTAAACGTATTGAAACTTCCCAACCCTCACTTCAAATAGATTTTGGACAGGTTATCGGTGATATGCTTGGCGATCTCATGGAATCAGTGCAACCCATCGAAGTAAAAATCTATGGAACTGATCCGAAAATTTTGAATGAACTTTCAAAACAAATAGCTTCTATCACTGAAAATGTTAAAGGAACTGCAGATGTATTTGATGGAATAGTTAACACTGGACCATATATCAGTATTTTACCAAACACCATTAACCTGGCACAATTCGGTATAACTCCGTCAAATTTACAATACCAATTGCAGACATCCCTTGAAGGTAATATAGAAGGTATGGTTTTCGACAAAGATCGCTTGACAAATATCCGGTTAATTTATCCCGGAAGCAAAACATTAAGTATTTCAGATATTAATCATTTGCAGCTTTTTATGCCCAACGGAAAATTAAAACCATTTAATTCACTGGCTTCAGTTAAGCTTTTGACTGGTGATCCGGAAATCAAACGCGAAAATCTTCAAAACATAGGAGTTGTGACAGCCCGTTTGAATGAGCGTGATTTAGGCAGTGTTATGAATGAAATACGAAAAAAAATATCCGGGAGAATCAGATTGCCGTTGGGTTACAGCATTGATTATGGAGGAGCATATAAAGAACAAAAGCAATCATTCGGTGAATTGCTTATAATATTAATTACTGCCAGTCTTTTGGTTTTTTGCGTTATCCTGGCTCTTTTTAAAGAGTTCCGTATTGCCCTTTCAATTTTACTAATTGCTGTATTAGGAATTTCCGGAAGTTACCTGGCATTATATATCACCGGTACTCCTTTGAATGTAGGAAGCTATACCGGTCTAATAATGATTGTAGGAATAATTGGAGAAAATGCAATATTTACTTATCTTCAATTTAAAGAAGCCTGTCGAAATATGAGTGTTGACGATTCAATAGTATATGCAATTTCAACCCGGTTACGTCCAAAACTGATGACAGCATTTGGTGCAATTATTGCCCTTATGCCTATTGCATTAGGTATAGGAGCCGGAGCTCAGTTGCATCAGCCGCTTGCCATTGCCATTATTGGCGGTTTCATTGTTGCTTTACCTTTGCTTCTAATAGTACTGCCAACTTCAATCAGATTCTTGTATAAGGAAAAGTTAAATCCAGATAAACTGTAAAGTTTCAATTTTTTTTATTCTTAGTGATGTACTTTGTGATCCTTTGTATTTAGTTTTGACACAAAATTTCACTAAGGAATATGCTGAAATAAAATGAATCAATAAAATTTATATTTTTAAGCAAAACTACTTGCCCGGATTATATGACCAAATTAGCAGTATTTGTAATTTTAAGGTAATTTCGTAAAATATAGTTTATTCATTTATAACAAAAAATATTAACTAACAAGAATATTAAACTTGTTGCATTATTTTTTTTTACAATTAGTACTTTCAAGCTTACACATAACGTTTATAGCTATTACCTGTTGGGATTTGCGTGATTGCTTCTAAATCAAAATGCACTTAAGACGTATGTATGCTCTGTCGCTCGCATACCACTGAAACCCGCATTGGTTATGAGTGGGTGTTGGCAGCTAGGCTTTATAATTTTTAAAAAGTTTATAATGGTTTCAATACAAGCCTACCGTAGGCAATAAACGAGCATATAGCAGCCACAACAAGCCAATAAATAATATGACCATAGTTTGCGTCTCCGGAAAAAATATTCAATCCACAAAAGAGCAGCATTTCCGCAGCTATGCATACTGCTGCGATAGGTATCAGTTTGCCAAGGGATTTATTAAATAATGCAAGTATCAATCCTAAACTACAGAGTATCTCTATAATACTCATTGCCATCCAAACTTTGTGAGGAATTGCATTTAGGGAAGTCACGGTTTGTTCGGAATTGGAAAACTTCCAAATTGCACCCATAATGGTATGAAAAGCAAGTAGAATTTGAAGAACCCATAATAGAATATTCATAATTTATCTCCTTCAATAATTTAAACTAAATAAATATATTTTTCTCTAAAATAACCTTTTAATAAATTTCAATTCAATAATAACAAGTGTTATTTTAATTTGTTTACAATGTTTTGCTGCTTATTTAATTTGTCTTGCTGTCAAATGGTCGCGGCTAAATGCCGTGCGGGATTTAATGCAGTCGTTGTCAACCTGCAAAATGTTATATATATTTGTTAGCATACCATGCTATAATGTGCACCTTCATTGCTTTTCAGCCTTTGTTGGGCGGCGTTTATTTTTCTTTTATTGTTTCAATTATTTTATTTACGGTGTCAAGCTTTGTTATATTATATTCAATTTCCAAAGCATCTTTAAACTTCCCATTGTCATTCCAATAAAGCCTACCATAAGATGTATCGCTTTTTGAATAATAAAGAATCCCTATTGTTTTTGTATTTTGGCGAAAACACTCTATCTGGTTTAATGTAATTAATTGTGAAAAGTTATTCGTTATCTGGATACTTTGTGGAATTGGATTTATCAAAGTATCTCCAAAATCACGACTTGACAATGAGTTGTCATATCCAAATGAAAGCTGAATTTTATAATCTGCAGAATTAACGAAAAACGTTTTCCCTTCAAAACCTATTAGAACTACTCCATTGAATCCAGGAGGAACCTGAATTGTATAATTTGTCTTAAAGCTTATCGTTCTCCATCCATCAACTGTAGTTAAATCAAAATAACTGGTATCTCCAACATTGTCATTTTTCTTACAATCTATGAGCAGAAAAATCAATAAAGAAATCATTAAAATCTTTTTCATATTTTACTTTTCTTATCAAGATGCAAAATTTTCAATTTTGGTTGCGTCATTTTTTAATGCCGCCCAAACGGTACTCGTGTATACGCTTTACCAGTTTATTAGCACTAAAATAAAGAAAAGAAATGAACATAGCAACTTACTTCCATATCAATGTGAATCGAATCCGATATGGCGTACGACACGATGTTACCAACCGTTGCAATTAATTTAAATTAAACTTATCTATTATTGGTTTTGAAGCACAGTCCAACCAAGACTCATGGCTTTCCCTAAATCCTGATATAGAATCTTAGCAGCAAAGTTAAGACTTGACGGACAACCACATGCGAAACAAGTACCTGGACTACTAAATTCCTTTGAATTCACTACTGCTATATCATTATCATGTAAATAAAAAACGGCTGATTCCAGATTAGAAAAATATGCTATTTTACATTGAATTCCTGAGACATGATAAATCCATACATAATAATTACAATCTTTGGCCAAATCATTTGATTTATTTTCATTGACTGTTTTAAGGGATTTACATCCCTCTGCCGACACAAAAATTAATAAAATGTTTATTATAATTGCTTTTGTCATAATTTTTCCGTTTTCATAAAATTAAATTCAAAAACTATACCATATTCCTCAATCCTATTTTACTATGAATTGTATCACTAAAATCTAATCTTGTTAAAATCTTTTAGTGAAGGAAGCTTTTAAAATCCAGAAATATAAAAGAGATTAAAATCAATTCGTTGTTAGGAGTAATGGTTGGTAAACCTTCAATCATATGAGCTGTATAGGTTGCGAAGCCACGATTCTATTAAGTTACCACCAAATTTAAATATATTTTTTGACCTTCGCTCCCGAAGCTTCGGGACCACTTCAACCCTTATGCATTATACACTTTGTTGGCTGCAGTTTTTATATTTTCATTTTTATTCCGAGTCTCCAATAAATCGGATTAAAATCTATTGTCCAACTAGAATTATTATTATTCCAATCTATTATTGAATAACCTAATCCACCTAAATTTAAACATATGCTAAATTTGCTAGAAATAAAATAAATCATCTCAGGACTAATTTTTGTACTAAAAAAATCTTTTTCCGTATATTGATTAGGAGGTATTCTAACATAATTTGAACCAGTGTCTGTAATTATATCAAAACCGGAATAAATCGAATTAATTTCATTTTTTATTTTGCCATAACTGAATTTTATGTTTGTATTGAAATATAGTTTGTTTGTTATTAAATAGTAGTATCCAAAATATAAATTTGGAATGAAAGTTCTAAATTTAATATTCATCTCTTCTTCTTGAAAATATTTATAAATAAGAGTCATTTCGTACAATCTATTCTCTTTATTCCAGTCATAATCGAGTCCAATACCTATAACAAAATTATCCATTAAAAAGTATCCAATAGATGCTCCAACACTTAAATATTGTCCTTTTATTGTATTGTTATCTGCTTCAACGCCATTAGTGTTAATTGTCTTATTATAATTCCCGTCAACTGAAACAATAACATTACCTTTATCAATCTGTGAGTATAATTCTAAAGTAGAGAAAATTATTAATAGAATAAGTAAGTTTTTTTTCATAAATTATTAATATTAAATTCAACAATGTCTAAATTCAAAAATTGCAGCCCAACGGTTCGCGTGTATGACCAGTAGCGGATTTTTTTAATTTCTATCAATCTACTCGCAATTAACAAAATAAAAGTACAAAATTTCTTAACCAACTGCAACCGCTATTGGTTATACACGCTGTTAGCTGCAGGCATTTTTATTTCTTTATATCTAAACTAATCATTATTTCTTAAACATAAAAGTGTCAAACCGTGTTCGAGTGCGAGGGGCTGGATGGCTCTTTGTGTTTTTTCGGGCAGACTCCAGTGCGGGAGGCAAAATGCAATGTACTTGACAGCTAAGGGATGGGAGCGTTGGGACTGGTCTCAATCGAGATATATCTAATCACGGAACAAAGAAAATCAATCTCTGTCTTATCCTAAAATAACTTGACAGGTTTATACTAAATACCAAATTTGGGCGTCTTTTTTTCCAAATTTGAGGGTTTTCTTGAGCGTCAGGATTATTAATGAATAATCCGGGCCAAGTATAACTCAACGCTCTTTTTACCAACAAATGGGACATTCAATTGGTTTTAATATCAAAAACGGCCACTTATTTGCAAACTATAAAAGCGCTGGGCTAAGATATCACCCGGTCGGCCCATATATTCTGTGTTGCTCAAGTTTTTAACCCCAAAGGAAAGTTTAAGCATTTGATTGATTTGATACGAAATGTATCCATCTATCACAAAGCTTCCGGTATTATGACTTAACCAGTAATCGTAGAAACCAGGTAAAAGCTTTTCGCGTATAAGGGGGTCTAGGAAAACTTCATCAATATTTAACACTTTTGATTTATAGAAAAGGTTAAAACCTAAATCAAACTTTTTAATTGAGGCATCAACAAAAAACTTTGCTGTATGCTTTCTTCTGTATTTTAAAAAGGTTTCGGTGCTTTGGTGACTTATTTTATTGAATTCGACAGGATAAATATAGGTATATCCGCCTCCGAATGAAATATTTAGGATGCTAAAATGTTTATTTAGCATTAATTCCGTTTCAGCACCGTAAACCCTGGAATTTTCGATGTTTGTAGCCCTGAAACCAAAGTCATTAATTTGGGTAATTGGATCCGGGTATAGGCCAAAAATATATTCTATCATATCCGTATTTTCAGAATAAAATACTGAAACGTCGGACTGTCCAATCAAATTTCCAAATCTTAGGCCTTGTTTTACTCCTATTTCGGAACTCCAGCCCGATTCTGGACGAATTTCAGGATTTGGATAAATCTTAACTGCACCGAGTGAGGTAAAAGCATGTTTTTCGGCTATTGAAGGATAGCGGTATCCCTGTCCGAATGATGCCCTGATGAAAGTATATTGTGCAGCGCGATAATTAATCCCTGTCCTGAATATCGGCACTAATTTATCCTTTATTCCATCAAGCCAGTTATACTCAAGTCTTAGCCCTCCACTGATTTTTAGTTTTTCAATGGGTTTTAAATCTATTTGGGTATAACTCGCAATATTATTTTCCAGATGATTTCCAAAAAAATTGGAAGTGATTTTACTATAGGTATGCGATGCTCCAAATATGAAATCAAGCTTTTCGAAAAGTTGATGATGAAGCTGATATTCAGTATAATTAGACATTGATTGGCTGTTATTCTGGTCGTTATCAGGATATTTGTTCTCAGCAATTTGAAGCCTCATCCTTAAATCATGACCGGTTTTATCACTTCGTATTATTGAAATAAATGGATCAAATGTGAAATAAGTGCCGTGAAGTTCAATTGCAGTAGACTCACTTTGTTTCAAGGCACCGAACTCAGCATCTTCCCAAAGAATAAAATCCTGCTTAAGATCGTATCCTCCATTTAGGCTGGCTCCAAATGTTAATCCTCGATATTTAGCACTATGTTGTTTAATCCTTAAATTGATTCGGCCTAATTTTTCATCGTTCAACTTTCTGTAACCGTTATCAAGCAAAAGATTGGACCCTATTCCCAATTCGGTGTTTTTAACCCTATTTGAAAATGAGAAAGAAGCATCTGAACACATCCGTGGAGAATTCCACCATACCCAGTTTTTTTGTTTCGGCTTATCGTATATTCCTGATGAAACAGAAAATCTTAAGCGTGGAACGGTATCGGCATCTGCCGTTCTAAAATTAATAATGCCATTTAAAGCCGAAGAGCCATAAAGTACAGATGAAGCCCCTTTAATAACTTCGATTTGCGACAGGTTTTCAAGGGGTAAAAACTGCCAACTGATATTCCCGGCATCGGCTGACAATGCTGGTAATCCGTCAATCAACGCCAGTACCCTGCTTCCGGCCCCATAGCTAAATCCACTTCCTCCCCTGATTGAAGCTTGTCCATCCATAACTTCAATTCCTTGTGTTTGGTTAATTATTTCTTCTGCTTTTACTATGTGGTTTTTTGTGATATCGTAGGGCTTTATAATGTTGAGCGAAACACTAAGCTCCGAAATTTTTTGTTCAGTTTTGTTTGCACTAACAACAATTTCTTCAAGTTCATTCAAAACAGGTTCAAGGGCAATATTTAACTCAATGATTTTATTGTCATAAGGGTTGACCTTTTTGATTTGAGCTTGATAACCAATATATTTTAAGTACAATTCGATTTTACCAGTATTGCATGAAAACTTAAAATATCCAATTGAATCTGTAATTGTACCTTGATTTTTCCCATAACTTACCTGAACCCCTTGTAAAGGCTCATTTGTTTTACTGTCAAATACTTTCCCTTTAACAATTACCGGTTGAATTTGGGCAAAAAGTTGAATGCATAACAGAAGTGCACAAATGCTGAAAATATATCGCATTACAAATTATGAATAATAAAATCATTATTTAGGTTTAAATGTCATCCTGATATCCACATTAACTGGCGGTATAGGATAAGAGGTTGTTATTTTTAATGAATTTGAGGTAAGCTCAACAATATTAGATGTTACAGGTATCGGAAGAGAATCTGTACTTATTACAATCTGGGTTTCATTTTTAAAAAAATACCATGTTCCTTCAATTCCACCAACATATCCTGTACCGTCCTCATTAAATTTGGTATCGCCCTTAAAATTATTGAGTAAACCTCCCACACCACTGGCATCTTTACCTCCGGCCAGAAGGCTGTCGCTAACCCAGATATGACTGGTTAATAGAATAAATCTTTCCGATTTTGGACTTTCTTTGGAGCATGAAAAGATCATAAAACCAAAAGCCAGTAATGTGAATAATATTTTATATTTTTTCATCTTAAAATTATTTTGGTTATCCAATGTAATATATTAAAAAATCTGCATACATTAATAATTGCAAGCAATTTACAAATTTTTTATCTGAATTAAACAAAATTATTTGTATGAACCCATTTTAAATGAACTACCCCGCCTCAAGCAGACGGGGTTATCCGAAGTCTCGCTAAAAAAGCGACAATTGGAGAATACTGCAATGTGGGTTAAGTGTAGTATCAACGGAATCACTAAATATAACTCGTCTATACTTTGCCGGACATACAATTTGATACAACAACAATGATACATTATACGACTTATGAATATATTTGCTTTGTGCCGTGCACAAATATATTATTTTTCGCCGCAAGCGGCGGGGAATTTACCCGAAGAGATTAAGATCCGCACCATTTTTGGAATCCCAAAAATGGGCTTATCTAAATCAGCCTGTCCCGATTCTTTCGGGAGGGTTTCTTGCATTTAGATTCATACCTAAAAAAAGTATGAATAATGTAGGTTAAATATTTCTTTTCATTTTGATTTAACAAGCGGCTTATTTTTTTCTTTCATAACTCATTATTTTCGAATTGTCATATAATGGCAAGTAACGTTCCTCGGCTATGTAAAGTGCGGGATTTGCTTGCAACATAAATCCAGTTACACAAATATAATTAGAAAGCACTGAACTTGCAAACCCGTTTAAATCCGCATGGAATTTGAGTCGATGTTGTGCACCGAAATTTTATTGTTTTATTATATCTTTAACTTTTAACACTATTGTCTTATATCCTCCTAATCCAGCATCATACTCAACCTCTACTGAATCCTTATTTTTTAATTTCGTAACTGTCCCTTTATATTTAATCCCAAACATATCTGAAAACTTAACGCGACTGCCTGTTTTTATCAATTGACCATCTTTTGTATAAATAATTATTGTGTCAGCTTTATCCGATGATTTGTCAATATTATTTGAATTATTTATAGTAATTGGAAATTTATCAATTTTTGATGTTTTGTCTATAAACAACGTATCGTGACTTAAAAACTTTTGATTATCATTATTTGTCGAAAATTCAATTATATCAGCACTCAAATAAACTTTATGAGTAATATATATTGGAAATAAAAGAAAATACTTATTATCAACAACTATATTAGCAAGAGCTTGGTTATTCTTAAGGTCAGCATTTAAATATAAATCCTCTTTGGCTTCAAATACTAATCTATCAGTAGATAATCCACCTATACAAAGCAAATATGTCGCACTTGAATTACCACTAACAGGTCTAATTACCCGGAAATTTCCACTTTGAATTGAAGTACTTGTATTGAAATAACCTTGATGAATCGCACAAGAATTTAATCCTATTATAATAATCAAATAAAATAATCTATAAGTTTTCATATAATAATTGTTTCAAGTTGCTTACATTCAAGCTTCTAATGCAACTTTTCAGGTTATATTTTTCAATTTAAAGATAATTACTTTTTTTCTTCGGACAACATGCCATTGAAATATTAATAACTCTGTGTATTATAATATTTTAAAGGTAGAGTTATTAACATTTCAACAGCACATAACCATCATCATCTACAGTTTTTCAAAATATAGTTCTCAAAAACCTCTTTTGGTGTTTGCCAATTCAATACTTTTCGTGGGCGATTGTTAAGCAAATCCTGCACTTGCTGTATCTTTCCTGATGGTATTTCATTGAAGTCTGTTCCTTTTAGAAAAAAATCCCTGATCAGCATGTTAGTGTTTTCATTGGTGCCTCGTTGCCAAGGACTATATGGACTTGCAAAGTATACTTTGATTTGTGTTTCTTTGGTAAACAATTTATGCTGGGCCATCTCAAACCCATTATCATGCGTTGTGCTCAAACGCATCTGTTCCGGCAGGGTAAGCATTTTCTCTGCAAATGCCCTGCGTACGGTAGGTGCGCTCCTGTCTTTTAACTTTACCAATAACGTAGTCCGTGTGGTTCGTTCTACTATGGACCCAATAGCACTTTTACCATCTTTCCCAATGATTAAATCGCTTTCCCAATGACCTGGAATCAACCGATCCTCTATCTCAGGTGGTCGCTCTGATATATCTATCCTGTCGGCTATCCTGCTTCGAAGCAGACCTCTACTCTCAGGCTTCCTCCTTTGGCCCTTTTGCTGTCGCAAATAGCTTATCAATTCCTTACGAAGCTCTTTCTTTGCCCATAGGTAGATGTATGTGTAGATGCTTTCGTGTGACACGTGATATCGCTTATTATGTTTATAAACTTGTCTTAATCGTTTTGATATCTGTTCAGGTGACCAATGTTGCTTGAGATGAAGTATTATCTTGTATTCAAGCAAAGTGTCTTTCTGTATCTTGCTCCCTTTGTGTTTTATTTTATTACCCTGAGTAGCATTCAACTGTGCCAATTCCGAACGATATATCGAACCGCTATTACGCTCTATTTCACGATTTATTGTACTCCTCGGTCGGTTAAGTGTCAGGGCTATTTCTGACCGCTTTTTACCTTGACTTAGTAATAACTCAATTTTTACTCTTTCTTCATAACTAATTCTTGTGTATCCCTTCATAATGCAACTTTTTAGAATAAAGTTGCATTAGATATTTGAACTCAAGATTTCTTGAAAAATTACTGCTAAACGTTCGAGTGTATAAGCCGTAAGTGTCCCGAGTTTCGGGACGAAGCCACGTTTGTATCCAGTTACAGCAAATTTAATATTTTTTCTGACCTTCGCAAACCACAGAAAACCGCTATATTTTATACCCGATGTTGTGCATAGTAATTTTTTAATTTAAATCGTACTTAAAAACAAAGCTTAAACCTAATTCATAAATACTTGTACCTAAATAATTGTTTTCATAATCCGTAGTATTTATTCCTTCTGTTCTAAGTTCGAAATTTAAATTTAATAGATAACTGATTTTGTTAATTTTGAATTCAAACCCTATGCCAGCTAATACACCAAAATCATATACACCAACTGCTTCTTTTAAATAATTTTTATATTCTTCATTTGGTTCAAATACATCTGAATTCACGTAAATTGTATTAATGAATCCAAAATTTAAAAGTGGCCTTAATTTACCTGTTGGAAAATAATAGGTAAAATAAATTGGCATATATAAATTTTGCTGTGCTATTTTAATACTATCAGATTTAAATGTGCTATTTTTAAATCCCATAATAAAATTAAATTCATAATTATCATTAAGTCCAAAAATGTTTCGTTCTGATATCAATATTCCAGTAGAATATGTAATTGTAGGCTTGAATTTCTCCTTATTCATGAAATTAAATCTATTATCTTTTACTAAAAAATCAAAATGTGAATTATATATCCCAACGAAATAGCTTATTGAAGTTTTAGGTTTTATATCCTTAACATATATAATACATGCCGTATCCTTGCATACATAATTATGATAATCTTTTGCTAGATTAATTAAATCTTCATGGCTAAAATTTGATTTGTCAATCTCTGTTTGTATTTCAGGGCAATTCTTAAATAAAATTTTTATTGTTCCAATATATTCATTTCTATTTCTTGTATAATGCACACCATCAATATCTATTTTTGTTTCTGAGTTCAACAATTCAAAAAGACTATCATTTTTATTCTGAATATAATAATGTTCACCCAATTCATCTTTTCTATAATATAAATTGGCTTTACCATTGACTAAATACTCTAGAAATAAAGGTTTTGATATTTTGTTCACATTTATTAATTTACTAACATAATATTTTCCATCAGTAAATCTAAATGCAATAATATCTTTTGGGGAATAAGAAATAGCATCAACCTCTTTAGATTTTTTAAACCAACAGACATTACCAATTTTAATTTGATTTAAATCTTTAATAAACCCATACGTAGTATCACCTTTCTTGTCAATTATAAATCCAGATTTATAATCATATTGAGATGAAACTTTAACTATCGACAAAAAAATAAGAATAAGAGAAAATATTGTCTGTTTCATTATTAGATAATCTTAAAATTATTATGCACAAACGCTACGAGACTATGCACCGTGCGGGAGTGCGTGCCCGCGCATGTGTCCACATGCACATACGCATACATGCGTGTGCCTACGCTTGCGGACCCGCCGAAACCCGCATGATGTATGAGCCGATGTTAGGGCAAGTTATTTTTTACAAATATTGTCCAAATATTCTTTAGCTTCATTTTTATCCTTAGCAAATACCATTTTATTTTGTAAAATATTATGCCAATCTTCACATGCCTTATCTGCAAAGTTTAGCTTAATATATGTAGCTGCTCTATTCATAATAGCATTATCATAATCGGCAATATCAAACAAATCTTTATCTTTATTTAGATGAAAATGACCTATCGATCTATTATATTCTGAATAAAGTATACTTTCTGTAAAATAAATAACTGCAGTATGAAAATCATTATTTTTATAAGATTTACATCCTTTATTGAATAGAGATTTAGCAGCACTATTAAAAATATTTTTTGTAGCCGATACAGTTGTTTTTGATGCAATAATTAATGATATATTAAACTTATTGTCGCTATAATTTCTGAATTTTCTTTTAATCTTCCATTTTTTATTTGTTGATAGAACAAAATTATTAATATCTTTTTTTAAATCCATATTACAGCTATCTATCCAAATACTATCAACCAAACCAGAATTTCTTATGATGAAAGAGACCTTAACTATTTTAGATATAGTATCAACATATTTTGTGGAATTTATATTTTTTAGAAGTAATCGAGTAAAATTACCTCTAAAATCTGGTAGGACTTTTATTTTTTCTATTACAGTATCTTTATCAATTAGTAACTTAAACATACCGTATTTCAAATCGTGATTTATTATTTTATAATAATATATTTTTGCAGCCCCGATATTTAAAATAAGCTTACAATCTGTTATTGAATCAATATGATAATTAATGTATGAAAATCCAATCGTATTGAATAGATTAATTGAATTATTAAAGAGGTTTCCTTTAGTATCATAACTGAAATAATTTCCTCCATTTAACGGATCAAAATAGTTAATATGATTTTGTGTAATTTCAAACTCATTAGGTACCAGATATTGAGTAAACAAGCTTAGATTATCATTTGTGATAATTTTAGCTTGATACCATTTGTTAAAGATTTGTCCTTTTGAATATGTGCTTATTAATAATAAAAAAAGTACAATAATGTATCTCATAATTTTGATTTTTCGTTTTTATAATATTTGCCCTGAACGTTCGCGGATATAGTGCGTTTTAATGCACTATATACTGTGTTGCCAACCGTAGTTTTATAAATCAATTTGTATTTTTATTTTTCCTCCTAAGCCATGTTCAACAATATCGTAAAGTGTCTTTAATGTCACATTACTTGCATCGTTTTCTACTCTTGAAATATAACTCCTTTTTTTATCAATTATTAAGCCTAATTGGTCTTGAGTCAGATTTTTCTTTTCTCGAGCTTGTCGAAGCATAAGTCCAACTCTCAGAGATTGAAATTCTCTATCAAGTTTATCTCGTCTAGGGGTACCTTTTTTACCATAAACCTCATCTTTTATCTCTGTCCAGGTTGTAATATTTTTATTTTTCATATTAGTTTTAATTTTTCTCATCATAATAATCCTTCATTAATTTTATTGCCAATTCTAAATATGACTTTGGTGTCTTTTGTGATTTTTTCTGAAATCCATTTAGCAATATTACTAGTTTACCTTTATCAAAAAAACAAAAAACTCTCCATATATCAGAACCTAATGAAATCCTTGCCTCATATAATCCTTTTTGTCCCTCGATATGTTTTAAATATTTTTCAGGAATTCGCTGCTGATACTCGATAATTTCAATTATTTTAAAAATCTTATCCTGAACTTTTTTTGGTTGCTCTAGGAGAAAATTTTTGAAATAATTTTTATATGAAATTACTTCTCGTATTTTAATCAATACATATTTAAACAAAGGTAACTTATAAGTTACTGAAAAGCAAATTTATTGAGGAAAAATTTGCCTAAACGGTTGCGGCTATGCCCAGTGCGGGTTTTAATAGAACTGACCTATCCAAATACAACAAATGTAATAGATAGCACTGACTTTTGCACCCCACTTAACCCCGCATTGGGTATAGCCGTTGTTAGGCACTGTTTTATTCGGTTTTTGTTCCTAAATTGTCAATTATATTCTTAAAACTATTCATTACAGGCATACTGATACCAAGACTTGTACCTGTTCCAATCAAATCGTAATAAAATGTTTTTATCTCTTTCGGGTCAGCTAATGCATGTGCCGTATTTCTTTGGATGTATTTGCTATGATTAATTAATAATTTCATCATGAACATATAGAATATTTTTTTCAAAGACGAATCAGTAATATATAACTCAATTTCACTGTATTTATCAATTTCGACACCTCGCGCCTTTAATATCTCAATGCATTCCCGAACGGAAAGCATCAATGATTGAACTAATTGTGGCGATTTTAAAACTGACTTCAAACTGCCAGCTTGTACAACCGCTGGCCAACCTCCGCCATCGGTGGCATATTGAATCCATAGATAATGTAAAATATTGTTTTGAATTGTTGTTTTTACATCTGCTGATATGAACAAGGTTTGAGCTCTTTTCAAGATTTCAGTTTCAACATTATCAATACTTCCAATGTCAATCGCATAAATTGTCCCAATTAATTTATTTTCATGAAAAGTACCACCGGCTTTAGCATCTCCAAAAATGTATTTATCGTGAGGAAGAATTGAATCAATTTCCAAAGTACCCTTCCAATTCTGTGTTAATAGGATATACCCGGCATTGGGAATTGCTGGTACTATTTGTTTCAATGTATCTTCCAGAGCGTAATGGTCGTACAGGAATAATAACCATCTCATAATCGTTTTTTGATGGAATGGTTTCAATGACTGAAATTTGGTAAATATCGTTACACCATTTTTTATGACCTTTGCGTTTATCCATCATATCAATAGCAATTCCATTACGAAATTGGTCAGATCTTCCCTGTCGCACTAAATGTGTAATGGTATGTCCGACTTTAGAGAGCGCCCACCCGTAAATAGAACCAATTACACCTGCACCTACAATCAATACTTTCATATAAACCTCCTTAAAATAATTTTATAAAATGTTGCCTAAACGTTCGAGTGTATGTGCTGTGCGGGATTTGGAGCTGCGTCTGTATCCCTTTAGACGAACCACATTATAAGTGCTAATGTTGCCTACTCACTGTCTCCCGCATAGCATATACACCGTGTTAGGTACTGGGCGTTTTAATCATTTTTTGTCTGGTCTTATTAATCTATTCTATAGTCAATATTACGAAAGTTAATTAAATGTACAAAATTGATTTAGTTTTTCTTAGGGGGGTTTTCATAATGGCCTGCTAAGGACAATATTGTGCGCTGGCTTTGGAAGCTCTTGACGCTTTTGTGATCGTGCGATTGCTATGCGGGAAAAGCGGCATGTGCTTTCAAATTGGGCTGGCTTCTTAAATTAAAATATATTAGTCTAAATACACTGTTCTTATCTTGCTTACCGAATCAGGTGTCAAAGTATCTTCATAACGAATCCTACTGAAATGTGTCACTGAATCAAGTTAGAGCAAAAGTATCCAGATACCCACAAAACAAGTCTTGCATTTGAGAAATACTGTGTCAAGGTAAAAATAACCTGTCATTGGAAACAGATAATGTAATACGGTGCAATGAATCTTAATCTTACATTCAGAAGTGTCTGATTGTAACTTAACCTTATAACTTTGAGCCAATTGAGCCAATTATGAGCCAATTAATAAATAGCTTGTTCCTGCTCCTATTTCACCAGACCTTGTAAGAACTTTATATTTTTCAACAAGTTCAGACAAATCCCTTGATGCCGTAGCTTTAGATACATTATTTAATGCTTGATATTCGCTATTTGTTATCTTCCCAGTTTCTTTAACATATTTCATTGCTTGAATTTGTCTTTCATTTAATCCAAGAGACTTGAAATATTCTGCATTGTAAATATCTTTTCTAAACTCAACCCAAAAACCAGACATATCATAAAAATATTTAGGTTTAGGTAGTCCAAATTGAATACACTCGTTTATCATCTTCAATGTACCTCGACCCCATGACTCAATATAACCACTCCTGAACAGAGCATTTGCAATATCTGGATTATAAGGCTTTGATGGATGCTTGACACTCAAATTCTCTACTGTCCAATTTTCCGGCAATTGTCCTTCATTCCAGAAGATTAATTTGTCGTTATATACACTTATCTGAATAGGCACACCTCCTGAATAATCTTTATGAGAAACAGCATTGAGTAAAGCTTCACGAATTGCTTCTTTGGGATACTCATATTTCTCAACTCTGTTTAATCCTTCGTAACTAATTGAAGATTTAATGTATTTTGCAAATAACAAATCCATGGTTTTCTCGACCTGCTCAAATAAATTACCGTGAACTTCGTCCTGAAACTTTAAATCATCATCAGTTTCAAAGTAACCAATTTTAATGTATGCTCCTGTAACAAATTTTTCAGGGTTCGAATGAAATAAAAGTATAGCAGCACGTTTCAAATAACCGTTTTCCTTTAATTGCATGTTGTCAATCAAAAGCTCATTACTATCGGTCAGAACATCTTCTTCAATTCGTTGAGCTTTAACTGCCTTCTTTCTAAAAAAGTCAAATGTTTCCTTCTTTAAGTCCTCAACATTGACATTTGGCACTGGTACACCATCCCAACGTTTACCTTTTTTTTGCAACATGAATTTATCAAGTGCAGCCCCTTTCAATTCCTGTTTTGTACTTCCACTCCGATAATGGTATTGACCCTTGTAATTGACCGGATATGGGTAAGCCTCAACTATGATTTCAATAAAATCACCTTTACGTGTTTGATGTAGGTTCACATCTGCTAAAATGCCAAGTATATCTTTGACTTTATTTGGAATATCTACCAGTAATCTCTTGGAGTCTTTGACACCAACCACATCCCCGGAATCATTTTTGCCTATATAAATAGTGCCTCCATTGGCATTAGCAAATCCGCAAATCCATTTCAGGTATTCGTCTCTCCATGATTCTTTATATTCTATGTTTTGATTTTCTGCCATAACTCTATTTTAAAAGTTTCTTATAATAACGGTTTCGTTGTTTAAACATTTTGTCAAAATAATCAATTTTCGTGTCTCTGTAATCAAAAATTACTGGTGATTTTCCTGACCGCTGAATACGACCAATGTATTGAATTAATTTACCTTCAAATGCAAAGGGATAAACGATAAAAAGACATTCCAGGTTATCAACATCAACACCTTCGCCAAAGTACTGACCCGTAGAGATAACAATTTTATAATGACCTTGTTTTAATTGTTCAAGTTTGCTTTTCCGGCTTCGTTCTGAGTCATCACCATGAATGGTAATTGTTTCAAATTTATCTTTAAGATAGAGATTTAATATATCCACATGGGCTTTGCGTTCAGTCAGGACTAAAACGGTCTTAAAACGTCCAACATTTTTTTCTAAATCATCAATAATAAGCGAATTTCTTTGTGTATCGTGAATCAAGATTCTCGAAATACGTTTCGTATTTATCAATCTTATAGTCGAAAGGGGCGTAAAGATTTGTTTCTCTTATATTAATTTCAGCTTTTAATTTATTTTGCCGGATTTGTTCTATCTGTTCAGTATTAAAAAGAATATTTCCAATATAAACATAAATTAATTTTTCGTCATTATTCTTGCGTTTGGGTGTAGCCGTTAAACCATATAAATAAAATGAATTAAAATTTACGATAGCTTCTCTGAAAGATTTTGCAGGAATATGATGGCACTCATCAACGATTATTGTTCCAAAACTATTGGCTATTTTAGAAATTTCATCATTATGCGCCAGAGATTGTATCATAGCAACGGTAATTTCTTTACCAATCTTAAACTTTTGGTTGCCAATTTGACCTATTTCTTTTTTGGGAATTTTTAGAAAGCTTTGTATCCTCTCTATCCATTGGTCGAACAATTGTTTTCGATGAACAATGATTAAAGCTGGTTGACGTTTTTGTGCTATAATTTCAAGCCCAATGATAGTTTTGCCAGAACCAGGAGGCGAAACAATTACTCCAAAATCTTTTTCAGCAATCTTTTCGATAGCTAATTCTTGTTGCGGTAATAATTCAATTTCTGAATCAAAGTCAACCGGATCAAGTTTTTTTCGATTATCAATTACTTTATATGAAATGTCTTCCTGTTTGCAGAAATTTATCAGGTTAGCTACAAAACCTCTTGGAATTAAAACTCCTTCAGGAGTTTCCTCAATCAACCTGAAATATTTTTCGATATTAAAGGTTGATTTTCCCATGTTCTTTTTAACTAAAAAATCAGAATTGAGAAAATTCAAATTATTCCTAAGAAATTCTATAAGTTTTTTGTTTAGTTGGAATCGTTTTAGATAAACCTGATTGCTTATTTGAATTTCAATTTCATTCTGGTTCTTCGGAATAAGATTTGATTTTATTGATTCCTGCGGCTTTTGATTGAAGAAACTTTCATAAAGATTCAGAAACTTATTCATTGAGAGTTTCTGAAAATCTGCAATCGCTTCAAACTGATTAGAAAATGGTTCAAATGTTTCCGGATTGATAAATGCAGAATTACCTTTTTGAATAGATTTGCCATTTAAGGGTAATGCTATTAAATTACCCAGTCCTTTACCGGAATGAAAATCCTGATTTGGGAATAACCTGTCAAAACTCGGCTCCTTTTCGAAATGTGAAATAATTGATGCTTCTCGCAAAAGTTCAAACATCAATTTTCTGGTTTGCTCTGCAGGAAAGTTTTCTTCAAAAAAAATCCATAAATGACCACCATTTCCTGAACGGGAACGCTCGATATAAGCAGGGATTTTAAATTTGGCACAAGTGTAATAGAGTTTTAGTAAAGATTCTTTCCAATTATCTTCATCAAAATCAGAAGTTATAAAATGAGAAGTATTATCTTCTAAAAGAGGATATATGCCAACTGTTTCCTTGCCAGATAAATGATTTAAAATTGCTTCATTGCTAAAAGGTAAAAATTCTTTTTTTGTATAATCTTTAAAAGTCCCGCCAGAAGCTTTATGTTTATTGTAATCACTCCAATCAACTTTATATGCCGGCATATAACTGCTTTTCCCATCTTTCTCCCAGCGAACAGCGTAAACATCTTGTCTACCGTAAAAGAGGGATTTGAAAAGAGCTATATGTTCCGGTGTAAAACTCACAATCAATTTTTTCTAAGTAAGTTTTAGTTACTCAAAAATAGACAAAAATAACACGGTAAGTAATTATTATTAAAAAAAGACCGACGAGCCAAAAGTATTTTTATGGGTGGGTTTACAGGGCTATCGGGAATAATTAATTTACTCTACTTTTTCTTTGTCAGCCAAACAAAGAAAAAGATAGCAAAAAGAAAATTCACCACGGATGAAGAAATCAGGTTTTGGTTTTGAAAGTAAATTTGGAAAAGTGGCACATAAATAACTATTGCGCTTTTTAATGTTTGGAACTTATGCATCAAAACCTGCTTTCCTCACCATCCGTGGACGAGCCAACGCACATGGCAAAAAACGGGAATGACAAAACTTAATTATAAACAATTTAAACTTCAATCAATATCATGGGATTCTTATCTAATATTTTTTCAGGTGGAGCTAGCAGCGTTATTGATTCTATTGGGAACACACTTGACAAAGTGATTACAACCAATATTTAAATGATCTATAGCAAGTGCCACCAACCTGTTCTTCCAAAAATGGTATTATTTTATCCATCAAAAATGATATAAAATATTAAACATCAAATGTATTAAAAAGCAATAGTAAAATTGTACTTTTTTGTATGCTAGAACAGATTAAATATAAACTGATTTATTATACATTCCAAACTGTTAGAACAATTTTCCAAATTGGAACCTGTGCGAGGGCAATATTGCATCTCTTTTGCAAACCATTGGATAAGGTGTTAGCTTGTGCGGGTTTGCAAATGTGCTGCAATGTGAGTGGGCTGTTAATCGAAGCGTTCCTTAATGCGTCCCGAAGGGCGCAAGGCGGGCTGGGAAAAACTAAATCAATTTCATCGCACATAACGGACGTATCTATAAGAAATCAGTAAAGAACAATATAATTTAAAAAGTCTACAATCGTGTCACAATGAAATAATGTGTCAATATAATAATCAAATGTCAATATAGTAGTAAGTCTTTCTTACGCCTTGTACCTAAACGTTCGAGTGTATGAGCCGTAAGGGATTCGGAGCCACTTCTGTATCCAGTTACACCAAAATTAAATATATTTTCTGACCTTAGCAAACCACTGCCACCCTTATGGCTTATACACTTTGTTAGCGCCAGTTTTTATTCTTTTAATTTTAATTCAAAATCTATATCGAATTTGTTAGTCTTTATAAGTTTCTGGAATGTTGCGATCAAAATTGTTATAGCTAGGTCAACAGCATTAGAATATTCAATTCCTTGAAATTTATAGAAATTATCCGAAAGATCATCATATAAGAATCTATTCGGAATATTTAAGACCCCATGAACGAATTTAGAACGAAAATCATACATCCTGGATACTTCTTTTTTAAATTCTTCTCTTTTCCCAAGATAAATTTCAGTTTTTTCACTTAACTGACCTTGTAAATTATAAATTCCTTTGCAATATAATGCTTCAAGAGCTACAAGAGCCCAAAAGATTTCATCAAATCTAAAATCAATAGAACTATTGAATAGATAAGAAAATGCATTTAATGATCTTTCCAAAGGATTTGTACTAAGTTCATCTATTCCTTTTTCATTACTAAAATACCAATTCCATACTTGTTTTAAATCTAATAATTCTATCTTCGGCCACTTAATTTCTTTGTTTCGTTCCATTGCAAGTTCAATTCGATGAAAAATTCTATCTATTGTATGAATTTTTACTCCATTTTTGAAAAGTACACCTTTTCCAGTATGGAATAATCCTGGCTTTGCTATGTTGAACACAATGATCGAATTGCAGATTCTTTGCAAAAGGAGAAAATCAATGCTTTCTTGTCCATTCACTTGTTCGAGTTGTAGTAATTTATCTTTATCTACGTTAGTCTCATATTTTATTTTATAATCTTCAGTTTCATGAGTTCCTTTAGATAAATCGCAAAAATCTATAGGAATTTCTTTGGTTATCTGTAAACTTATATAGCCTAATTCAATATCAAATTTTTTAAAAATTAATTGCAAATTAGAGTTTGAAATCTCCTTTAAGATAGTTTCAAAATCAATCCACTCCTGTTCAAAGTATTTGTCAATCGGTATATATGCAATATAAATATCCATGCTTTCTTAAATTGGCGCTAAACGTTCGCGGGTATGAAATGTAGCGAATGCGGAGTGCATCAGTATCCAGTTACACAAACCTTGTTGCGGGTTGCTACACTTCGCAAACCACTTCAACCGCTATATTTTATACCCGTTGTTATGGGCAGAAATTAATTTACTTTTTTGGCTTTTGTATCATTGTTATTTTGGTGTATAATTAATCCATTAATCATCCCTGTTTCATCTCGGACAAAAGTCATTTCCGATTCAAAATCTATAGTGAAAAAATTATCCTTAGCTTTTGGAAAAATTTCAAATTTGCCCTGACCCTCAGGTAAAGCGTAGAGGTGATCATTTATGATTTTAACATCAATTTTAAAATTCGGATTGATTTCATAACTACCAATGTACTCTTTCATTGTTTTTGTATCAATCTTAGTTGTTGATAAGCTACTTGGACTACGGTATGATTTATTGAATAATATCGCTGCTATGTCGTTATTAATTTGTCGAATTGGAATATTTATAGAATTGCATAAAATGATAATGCAAATGTTATCATCGACAAATCGTGTTATAATTGCGCTAAATCCATCAATATAACCGTCATGCCAAATTTTCTTGTGTGAATAGTAATCATCCACAAACCAACCATACCCATAGTTCTTTTTATAGGGTGTAAATATTCTTGTAAGCGAACTATCCTTAACTAAAATATCTTTATACAATGCTCTATCCCATTTATATAAATCCTCTGTTGTTGAATATAATGCTCCTGCAGCAAAAGGTAAACTCATGTCATTATAATCAGCATTGTATAAAATCCCATCTACATAATCATAACCAGATGCTCTGTTTTTTAATATAATTTTTGGATTATCGTAATCAGTATTTGACATATTTAAAGGCTTGAAAATATTTTCATCTAAATATTCCTGATATGATTTTCCAGTGACTTTTTCAATTATATATCCAAGTATAATATAACCTGAATCGCTATATTTAAATTCGGTACCGGACTGGAACAACAATTCTTTATTTTTAAATTTATCTATAATCTGCAATGGTGTTGTGGGCAAAATTTTGTCATGTTCAAATTCGGGAAAACTTGTAAAACTTGGTATACCAGAAGTATGAGTTAGAAGATGACGAATCGTAATTTTGTCACCATTAGGATAATCAGGTATGTATTTACTGATAGGATCGTTGGTGTTTAAAAGGCCTCTTTCTTCAAGTTGAACGATAGCCATCGCTGTAAATTGTTTTGTAATCGAACCCAAGCGAAATTTAGTCTGAGGATTATTTTTTACTTGTAGTTCAAAATTCGCCATCCCATAGCCTTTATTAGTTATAATTTTGTCATTCCTTGCAACCAAAATGCTCCCACTAAATCTATCGATTTTGCAATAAGCCTGAAGGTAATTGTCTATGAGTAATTCAAAGTTTTGTGAATAACAAATACTTAGAATTAGACTTAAAATCATGGAGAAAAATAGTCTTTTCATATTGTATATTTTTAAAGTTAATAGCTTTCAATTTTTGCCCATAACGTTTGAGTGTATGAGTTGTAAGGAATTTCGAAGCCACATCTGTATCCAGCTACACCAAATTTACATATATTTTCTGACCTTCGCAAACTACTTCAACCCTTATGGCTCATACACTTTGTTAGCCACCGTTTTATTTTTCTCTTCTATTAAGCCAATATTTTTGTTCTTCTGTTGGTTTAAATATTTTATAATCTTTGATCTTTATTTTTAGTCCTTTGAGTTCATAATTTATTTGAATACTTCCTAAGGTCGGCCAATGTTGATGATCTTTTTCATGCCATAAATAATTCCTGTATGTGAGTGTCTTAATATCAAAGAATCCATTTAACTTAAAACAAGCTGAATCCGGAAGTTTTATTGTATTTAAATTTATTTCATTCCAGGGTTGAAATATTTTTAGAGTGTCATTATCTACTATAAAATAAAACTCTTTTGTTTCACCTGTATTTCCAGATATCGTCGAATATATTGACAATATCTTTTTTCCCTCAACTTCATAAATTTTAACTGAATCAGGATATTCATCATATCTTAATCGATTAAACAGTATAGGTTTAAATACTGTATCTGATAATTTATCTATTACACTCAGAATCTTTTTGCATTTGCTTCTGTGACAGTTATAAAGCGAATTAGGATTTAAACATGAATCAATAGTAAATATAATCTCTTGTATCTCACTTGTACCTATTTTTCCAACTGTCCATTTCTTCGACGAAATACTACAAGTATCAGAAAATATTGAAAGATATTGTTTAAATCTCCAACCATTAATTGTATCTAGACTTATTATGTCTTTTAAAAAATAAATTAGACTATCACTTAAATAAGTTTTATCAATTTTGAAACCTATAAAGTTTGCTCCTCCAATATTGTCATCAGCTATATAAGAACTATCCACGTATACTAATCCATCCCCAGTTGAATTTACTTTATTATTTACTCCTTTACAGCCGATTAGGATTAAAAACAGTAAAAATTTATATACTAAGCATCTCATATTGATTATTTTAAATAGTGGCTAAACGGTGGGCATATGAGTAGTGGCGGGTTTCGAAGCAAGTCATTGTCAACCGAGGCAGAAACTACAATAGAAGTACTGCCCTTGGCAACCCACAAACCCCGCCATTACTTATATGCCGTGTTAGCGGGCGTTAATATTATTTATCAATCTTTGTAATCATTAGATTTGAAAAATGCGCTTCTGTACCAGGGCCTATCCATAATCCAATACTACCATTATTATCAGACCCAAGTTTTAAATCATTTACTATTAATGTTGGTTGTGAATTTCCATGTACATATAATTTTGCTTTATTCCCATTAATTTCAATTTTCATTTTTGTCCATTCTCCTGGTATTAAATCAACGTATGATTCATACTTTTCTGGGAAATCCTTTCGTAATTTAAACCAAGGAAAATCAGGATAAGATATATACTGTACTGAATGATTTCTTCTAATTTGTTCATCGGCTCTTCCATTGGTTGGACGAAGATATATGCATTCAAACCTTGAATTATCAATATTGATTCTAAACGCTATACCAACAAAGCCGCGTGCTTGTTCAGATGAAGTTTCGGAGGGCTTTCCTGAAATATCTATTTCTATAATCCCATTCTTAAAATCTAAATTGTTGATTCTTACAAATTTTATTTCTGTATTTTCTCCATTGTCAATTACTTTTAAAGATTTTTTGCCCAAATAGGTCTCTTCTGTCGACAGTACATTAATTGATGTCAAATCTTTATTATTAAACAGTAAAACCGAATCTTTTCTTAACTGTGAAAACGCTGTACTTGACAAAAATAAAATCAGAAAAATCAAATAGTTAAATGCTTTCATTTTGTATTTATTTATGGTTATCAAAGTGTTATCTGTTGTCTTTTAATGCCCGCTAAACGTTGCAGTGTAGATACAGGCCAATGTTGGCTTTTGTATCTAACCCAAAACTGTTGCTAAATTAATCAAATTTATCTAATCAACCAATTAACTATCAGGTTGGGTGCGCAGGCAAGGACGCCGGAAGCCGGATTTTGTTACTTTTCAATTTTCTTTATCAAATTACCATTTGCCAATGTCTGTATCTTCTCGAACAATGTTGTCAATTTTCAGCTAACGTTTCTTCTTAATCTTGGCTCAAACGCTAATTGGAATCACCCCGGCTGAAGGCGGACTGTTTGGCTTGTATTTACACGGTGTTGGCTGCTGGCTATTTATTCTTTTAATCAAATTTAATCGTTGCTAATTTAATCTACAATTATCACTAAGTGTGCGTTGATATTGTGAATGCCCAAAAGGCTCTTTGCATTTTTTTGCGCTGGATCCTCGTGCGAAGGCAAAAATGCAATGTGCCTTTTTGCGCTGGGATTGGTGTGTGGGAATTAATCATTGCAAAAATTATATTATAAAATATTTTTCTTTGTATCAATTTCTAAAAAATCAAATCGCTAATCATGTTATCGACAATAATAGCACAAAAGCAATAAATCTGAAATAGTGCGATGGCAAAAACAAATGTATGGCTGAAGGACTTTGTCGCGTTGACTCTTGCCATACTTTTGTTTTTAAATCGGGTTACAATAATCATTTTTTATAGCTTGCAGCCCAACGTGCAAGTGCATAAACCGTAAGGGTTTCTAGGCCGCTGACTTGTCAAGTTACAACAAATTTTAATATATATTCTTACCCTTGCAAACCACTGCAACCCTTATGGATTATACACTGTGTTATATGCGGTTTTTTTATTTAATCATGGAATTTAGAGTTTAATTGAAAGCTCTAAGTGTCCTCCCAGTCCAAGTCCAACAATTTTTTGTAGCGTCGAAATGCGAACTTCTTTTATGTTGTTCTCTATTTTTGAAATGTACGATTTGGTCGTTCCAACTTTCTCAGCAAGCTCTTCTTGGGTCAAACCTTTTTCAAGTCTGGCATCGTGAATCAATGCACCAATTTTAAAATTCTCATAACCTGCTTCAAGTTCGTCACGCTTTTTGGTACCTGGTTTACCATAATGCTTATCTTTGAACTGATCAAGAGTCATTATATTACCTTTTATTGTTTTCATATTCTTCCTTTATTTTAAGTGCCTTTTCAATTTCTTGTTTTGGTGTCTTTTGTGTTTTCTTTTGAAATCCATTTGCTAGAACCACTAATTGTCCTTGGTCGAAAAAACAAAATATACGGAATATGTCATTTCCGAGTTGTACTCTTATTTCATAAAGTCCATCGGTATTCTCGATATGTTTGAGATAAGTCTCCGGTACTCTTTGAAGTTCTTGTATCAAGTCGAAAGTCCAAATAATTTTATCTTTCACCTTACCTCGTTGCTTGATAAAGAACTCCTGAAAATAATCTTTATAAAAAACAATTGTCCGATACTTTTGCTTTTCGTCCATGAAGCAAAGATAGATAATGTTGTCCTAAAGTACAACATTATTTTTATAAAATAAATTAAATAGCTGAAAATATGTCGCTCAAGGGCTGTCTTAAAATCGCATATAAACGGTTGCGGCTATGCCCAGTAAGGGATTGCGGAGAGCGACGCTATCAACCGATACAAAACTTGATGCGGGTGATACTGCTCGAAAACCTCTGAAACCCTTATTGGGTATGAGCCGTTGTTAGCGTTTCGTGCATTTTATTATTTCTAATTTTGGTATTAAATCTCTCCATTTATCATTTGTCAAATCAATATAATTGAAGTCAAAAAGATTAAGACTTAAAGTTGTATACCTGTTAACTTATCATTCTCAAAATACAAATAAACTTTTAAAGAGTAAACCCATTGTTCATGGACTAATCCTGATACTATAGTAGTATTTATATCTCTTGGAGTACCCCATGATAATTTGCACATTTCTCTATTCATGCCTAAAACAACTTGTTTATTATTAATTAGTTTTCCAAAATAATTCCCATATTTTTTTAATATTTCAGTTTCTCTTTGCTGTTTTATAAGTTGATTTTTTCTTATTTCTTCGTTTTTTCTCCTTTCCCTCTCTGCGATTGCTAATTTTTGTTCTTCTAATTGATATAGATATTTGGTTTTTTCAGTAAATGATGTTTTCATATCCTCAACCTTAACTTTTATCATATTACCTTTTTCATTTTTTAAAATGAAATTAAGTTGAAGGTAATATTCTTTTTCATCTTTAATGAATTCAAGGGATTCACATTTCCATTCTCCCTTTTTCTCAAATTGTATTTGTTCACCTGTATTAATGTCAAATATTAATACATTATCCGTATATCCTGGATAAAAAATAAAATCTTTACCCACATTTAATTGTTCAAGTTTTTTATAATATGGAACAAGAATAAAATTCTCCGAGCCTTCTGATAAGCTACCTCTGCTGCGTAAAAAATAAATTGAATCATTATTTTGATCTGTAACAACAATTTTAACTTTTGAGTCATAATCATATTTTTTATCAAAAATAAAATCACTGATTGTAAAATATTTTCCTTCAATTTAAATGTTACAATTTTTATCTTAGTTTCTTAAAATACTTTTCATCCCATTCAATAAAAAAATGTCTTTCTTGGAAATTGATTCATTCTGAATTTTATCTTTGAATTCTAAAACTTATCAGTACTATGGCAAGTATGAAATCTTTGGAACCAAAATTTAGATAACCTGGATGTATGCAAAAAACAAACGATTGAATTTTTAATGATTCTATTCTCTCTTTCACTCATTCTTTTCCCCTATTCATCGATTTTTATTTTCATTAATCACGACAGAGTTTTTACTTTATCATCAAAATTAAGTTTTGAACTATACTTTGGTCAATTGTTCTTAACTCCCGATTCTATTTAGGAGCATAGTAAATTTTTCAAGATTAAAAATTGTAATTGGGGGTATAACAAGATTAAGTTGTCCTGGTAGCAAAAAATTAATAACAAATAAATTTATTTAAAGATGAAAAAACTTCTAATCCTTTCTTGCGCTTTAGTTCATTTTTCAGTATTAATTATGAATGCACAGAATTTTACTCAAACCATCAAGGGTAAGGTAATTGATAAACAGGATCAGTCGCCATTGCCAGGAGTTAATATTATTATTTCAGGCAGCAACCCTGTTGTTGGAACTGTAACTGATGAAAACGGAAATTTTAAGCTTGAAAAAGTACCCGTAGGCCGAACAAGCCTTGAAATAAGATATGTCGGATACCAGACGGTAAACCTCGATAACCTTAGCCTTAATACCGGCAAGGAATTGGTTCTTACAATTGAAATGGAAGAGAAAGTCACTAACATGGAAGAAGTTGTTGTTAAAGGTAGCCATTCAAAAATGAAGCCTCTTAATGAAATGGCAACAATCAGTGCAAGATCATTTACTGTTGAAGAAACACAGCGTTATGCCGGTGCCCGTAATGATGTAGCACGAATGGCACAAAATTATGCCGGTGTAAGTTCAGCTAACGATGCAGAAAATAGTATAGTCGTTAGGGGCAATACTCCGAATGGTCTGTTATGGAAACTCGAAGGTGTTGACATACCTAACCCCAATCATTTTGGTAACTTAGGTGCTACCGGTGGTCCTGTTGGGATGCTCAACAATAATGTTCTGGCAAATTCTGACTTTTTGACTTCTGCTTTCCCTGCTGAATATGGCAATGTAATATCGGGTATATTTGATATTAAAATGCGTGATGGCAATGATGAAAGACACGAATTTCTTGGACAAATCGGGTTCAATGGTTTTGAACTTGGTGCAGAAGGACCTGTTAGCCGTGAAAATCATTCATCATATCTTATCAATTATCGTTACTCAACTTTAGGTGTACTGGCAAAAATGGGAGTAAACTTTGGCACAGGAACAGCAATACCTTATTACCAGGATATGACATTTAAAATAAATGTTCCTACAAAAAAACTCGGCACATTTGAACTATTCGGGTTAGGCGGATTAAGCAGGATCGATTTTGTACGCAGCGGTAAAAACTGGGATGAATCAGGCGATCTCTATGGAGACGAAGGTCAGGACATATATGCAAAGTATGGATCAGGTGTTGTCGGTCTCAATCATACTTACCATCCTGATGCTACTTCGTATACTAAGTTCTCTATTGCCTTAAATGGTCTTGAGAATCATGACATAGTTGATTCAATAAGTTTGGCAACACACAATCCATTGCCTTTTTATAGGGGAAATCGTTTGAATACCAATATCTATGCATCATTTATGTATAATAAAAAATTCAACAGCAGGCATAATTTTCGGATTGGAGTCAATACTTCACGCCAATATTATAATCTTGGTTGACAGTGCCTTCATAACCAATAGGAATCTATTTGAAAAATATTTCAATTTTAATGGCAGTACATATCTAAGCCAGGCTTATGCCCAATGGCAATATCGCTTTACAGATGAAATGCTGATTACTCCGGGTATACATTTCCAATACCTGGCATTAAATAACCGGTATGCTGCTGAACCGAGAATTGGTTTTCGATGGCAGTTTCAGCTCAGGCAGGCTATTAGCCTTGGATATGGCTTAAATAGTCAGGCAGAACCTCAATATATGTTTATAATGGCCGAAAAACCTGATCACACTTACGAAATGTTGAATAAAAATCTTAATTTCATCAAGAGTCACCAATTTGTTGCAGGATACGATATTAATTTTTCGTCAACACTAAGGTTTAAAACTGAAGTTTATTATCAGTATATATATGATGCCATCGTAGAACGGAAACCCAGTTCATTTTCCAGTCTTAACGAAGGTTCCATGATGAATGTCGAATATCCTGATTCTACGAACAACAATGGAAAAGGTAAAAACTATGGTGTTGAATTTACTTTTGAAAAATTCCTTGATAAAGGCTTTTATATGCTACTTACAACTTCTTTGTTCGAATCGAAATACCAGGGAAGTAATGGTCTTTGGAGAAATACGGCATTCAATTCTAAATATGTAGTCAATCTTTTGGCTGGAAAAGAGTTCAGATTAGGCTCACAAAATAAAGATGCCAAAAGCAGGAAATGGTTGTCAATTGATGCACGCCTCACTGCAGCAGGTGGACAGAGATATACTCCTGTTGATACAACTCAATCCAGGTTGAGTCAGCAAACAAAATATATTGATGATTTGGCTTTTACTAAGGAATTTCCAAATTATTTCCGGGCTGATTTACGTATTGCTTACCGGCAAGACAATCATAAATTTTCACAAGAATTTGGGGTTGATATTCAAAATATAACAAATCATGACAACCCGTTATTCGCCAAGTACAATCAAAAAACCGGTAATATAGATCTTGTAAATCAATTGGGTATTTTCCCGATGGTGCAATACAAAATAATATTCTAACAATATTTTTAAAGTTGGATTTCTTTAAATTTTGTAAGAAGTTATGTTTGGTATACTAGATTCTGGTTGATAGATAATAGATACCTGAAAAATGGATTCGAATACAATAATTACAAAGAACTATATTGTCTAATGTCTAAAATAAATTATTTTCACCAGGGTATATTTATTAAATATTAAACCAATTATCATTCGGTGCATTGTCAGTAGTAATTTGTCATCTGATACTTTGAATTAGTACAAAAAGTAAGTTTCAATAAGTCTCTTGTAAAAAATTTAATTTATTTTTATGAACACTGACTATAAATTTATGAAGCCTTATAAACTGATATTTATACTAGTAGTATTGGCCAGTATATTGATTCCTGGATATTTTGTAATTTATTATTGGCTTAGCAACCAGGAAATCAAATTAAGCTCAGTTCTTATGAACATTTTTTTTTCAGCAATTGTCACATTTTCAATTTCAATTATTAATTACCTGACAATTAGTTATCTTCAAAAAAAATCTCCCTGGCAACATAACAATTACAAGAGATTTTTAATTGAACTGATTTTTACAAGTTTCAATGCAGCACTCGTTATATCAACAACTGTTCTAATTTTCTTATTATTATTTAATCATAAGGATTTTCCTAACTTACCATTAAAAGCTACATTCTTTGCAAATATTGCAATTGCACTGATTGTAAATACTATTGCCGTGTCTATCTATGAAGGAATAACTATTTTTGGGCATTGGAAAAAAGCTTTAATGGAAACCGAGCAATTGAAACGCGAAAAGGCAGAAAGTCAATATTTAGCTTTAAAAAACCAGGTAAATCCACACTTTTTGTTTAACAGCCTGAATTCACTTAGTTCATTAATCAGGTTTTCACCGGATAAAGCTGTTGAATTCGTTGATAAATTCTCAAAAATATATCGCTATGTATTAGAAATGAGTGACAAGATGGTAGTTGAATTGCGTGAGGAGCTTGATTTTTTGCAATCATATTACTTTTTGCAAAAAATCAGGTTTGGCAATAATTTAGAAATTAATATTAATATCAATGCTGAAAAGCTAAATTATTTTGTACTCCCACTTTCAATTCAAATTCTTATTGAAAATGCCATTAAGCATAACGAAATATCGTCTGATCACCCTTTAAAAATTACGGTATCTGATGAACAGGATTTTCTGGTTATTTCAAATAACCTTCAACAAAAAATTAACAAGGAAAATACAACAGGTTTAGGTCTGGCAAACCTTACAGAACGCTATAAACACTTAACCGACCTGGAACCCGTGTTTTTTGTTAAAGAAGAAAAGTACACAGCTAAAATTCCTTTGATAAAAGAAACTTGATCATGTTAGCAGTAATAATTGAAGATGAGAAACTGGCAGCTGATAACCTTGAATTGATGCTGCATTCAATTGATGAAGAAATAAAAATTCTTGCCAAGATTGAATCAGTACGTAATTCGGTCAAATGGTTATCTTCCAATACTTGCGATCTTATTTTTCTGGACATTCAACTCTCAGATGGCAATTCATTCAGCATCTTCGACCATGTTGATGTAAAAATTCCGGTAATATTTATAACAGCATTTGATCAATACGCTATCCGTGCATTTAAACACAATAGCATTGATTACTTGCTTAAGCCGATTAACAAAGACGATTTATCACAAAGCCTGCAAAAATTCTATGAACACTTCCAAAGCCATCAATTCCCTGACTATAAAGCTCTGCTGGAATCATTGCGAAATCCAGTAAACTATCAGGAAAGATTTCTTGTAACTGCAGGCCAAAAATTAAGAACTATCAAAACTTCAGAAATAGCATATTTTTACGTGCAGACCAAAGGTGTATTTCTCTGCACCAAAGAAGATAAGCATTATGACATAAATTATACTCTGGAAAAACTTGAGGAAATGCTTGATCCCAAATCATTTTTTCGCATAAACAGACAATATATAGTCAATATTGAAGTAATTGAAAATATGTATATAGTCTCAAAAAGTCGCCTAAAACTCGATATTTTACCCAAGCCATCTGAAGAAGTAATAGTTAGCGTAAATAATGTACAAGAGTTTAAACTATGGCTGAATAGATAAAAGAGTTCAAAGTTCAAAGTTTTCAGTTGGTAGTTTCCAATTTTTAGTTCTTCTATTATTCTGTTTTTTAGATATTCCGCTCTTCTGCATTTTTTATCTTCACAATTCACATCTCCTCAATTCACACATTCATGCACAACAAAAAGTGCTTTAGCAAAAATATGGGTTCATCTTGCTATATTGAAAAAAATAAATAACTTTGCGCTTCAAAATTTTATAATAAAACGATATAACATTAAGTAAATATGTATTTGACAAACGAAAAAAAGCAAGAAATTTTTAAAAAATTTGGCAAATCCAAAACCAATACTGGTTCGGCTGAAAGTCAGGTAGCTTTGTTCACGCATAGGATTAACCATCTGACCGAACATTTGAAATTGAACAAAAAAGATTTCAGCACACAAAGAGCATTATTAAAATTGGTTGGACATCGCAGACGACAACTTGATTATTTAAGAGATACAGACATAACCCGTTACAGGGATATTATTAAATCGCTGAATTTGAGAAAATAAAAGGCAATGACAATTGCCTTTTTTTGTGTATTAATATTTCTATTTTTAAAAAATTTAACATGTATAAATTAATTGAAACTTCAATAGATCTGGGTGGAGGAAGAACCATAACACTGGAAACTGGCAAACTGGCTAAGCAGGCTGATGGTTCCGTAGTACTGAAAATGGGAAAAACAATGTTGCTGGCGACAGTTGTTGCAGCCCAGGAAGCTAAAGAAGATACAGATTATATGCCGCTTTCTGTGGAATATAAAGAGAAATTTGCTGCATTGGGCCGTTTCCCGGGAGGTTTTATGAAAAGGGAAGCCAGACCTTCTGACTATGAAATTCTTATTGCCCGTCTTGTTGACAGAGCTTTACGTCCATTATTCCCGGATAATTTTCATGCTGAAACCTTTGTTACTATTAATCTAATTTCAGCCGATAAAGATATTATGCCTGATGCTTTAGCAGGATTAGTTGCATCAGCAGCCCTTTCAGTTTCCGACATTCCTTTTAATGGTCCAATTTCTGAAGTCCGCGTTGGCCGAATTGATGGCAAGCTTATCATAAACCCTACATTTACCGAACTAAAGGATTCTGATATAGATATTATGGTTGGAGCAACTTATGACAATATTCTTATGGTGGAAGGCGAAATGAACGAAGTGAGTGAAGAGGACATGCTTGAAGCCATTAAATTTGCTCATACTGAAATTAAAAAGCACTGCAAAGCCCAAATAGAATTTGCCAAGAAAGTCGGTAAACTCACAAAACGTGAATATAATCATGAGGAAAATGATGAGGACCTAAAAAAACGAATCTGGGATGAATTATATGACAAAGTATATAAAATTGCGAAATCTTTTGTGCCTAAACATGAGCGCGGAGAAGCGTTCACTAAATTGAAAGAAGATTTTATGCTTACCATTCCTGAAGAGGAACGTGAGTCGAAAAAAATAATGGTTGAGCGGTATTATCATGAAGTAGAAAAAGAGGCAATGCGAAATATGATTCTTAATGAAGGAATCCGTCTGGATGGGCGAAAAATGGATGAAATTAGACCTATATGGTGCGAAATTGATTACTTACCTGCTGCTCACGGTTCAGCTATATTCACGCGTGGAGAAACTCAGTCTCTTACTACTGTGACGTTGGGCACAAAACTCGACGAAAAAGTCATTGATGAAGTAATGATCCAGGGATCAGAGAAATTTGTTTTACATTATAATTTTCCTCCATTCTCTACCGGCGAAGCAAAGTCAGCACGTGGTTTGAGTCGTCGCGAAATTGGTCACGGTAACCTCGCACATCGTGCATTGAAGAAAATGATTCCAAACGGACCAGAAAATCCATACACTGTAAGGGTTGTCTCCGATATTCTTGAATCGAACGGTTCATCATCAATGGCTACTGTTTGTGCTGGTACTCTTGCACTCTTGGATTCAGGTATTAAAATGAAAAAGCCTGTTTCAGGTATTGCAATGGGTCTGATTACCGATACAAAAAGCAAAAAATATGCCATATTATCAGACATACTAGGCGATGAGGACCATCTCGGTGACATGGATTTCAAAGTTGCAGGAACAAAAGATGGAATTACAGCAACGCAAATGGATATTAAAGTTGAGGGTCTTTCATACGAAATTATGGCTAAAGCCCTTCAACAGGCTAAAGAAGGCAGAATGCATATTCTGGGTAAAATTACTGAAGTAATGCCTGAGCCTCGTGCTGACTATAAACCACATACTCCAAGAATTATTCAGATTTTTATTCCCCGCGAAAGTATTGGTGCTGTTATTGGTCCCGGTGGTAAAATTATCCAGGAAATACAGCGTGAAACCGGCTCTACAATTGTAATTGAAGAAATAGGTAACCAGGGTGTTGTAGATATTTTTGCTGAAAACAAAGAAGCCATTGATGCTGCTTTGAAACGCATCAAGGGAATAATTGCCATACCTGAAGAAGGTGAAATTTATAAAGGTAAAGTAAAGTCAATAATGGCTTATGGCGCTTTTGTCGAAATACTTCCCGGTAAAGACGGATTGTTGCACATCTCTGAAATTGACTGGAAACGTGTTAACAAAGTTGAAGATGTATTAAAAGAAGGTGATGAGATTGATGTCAAACTTATTGAAATTGATAAAAAGACAAACAAGCTGAAACTATCACGCAGGGTATTGCTTCCTAAACCTGAAAAAGAAGACAAACCTCCAAAACAGGACAAACCGGAATAATCAAAAATATTACTTCATGGGCCTGTAAATAAATATTTCATCAGTAGGTTCAGCGGGTTTTGATATATAGGCAATTGCACCACCAAGGTAAAATAACATACCGCTATAATAAGCAAGTCCTGAACCATACCTGGGAACAGGAATTTTGCCAACAGAAGACCATATTCCTTCAGATTCATCATACAGGTATACTCTATCATCTATTGCATTTGTGGATAAACCACCGGCAATATAAAGTCGTTTGTTATATACAACTGCACTAAAATAATCTGATTTTGCCGGAGCCATTGGCCCTTCCGATTGTATTGCATTTTCAGGATTAAATATTTGAAATTCCGAACCGGAGGTTCCAATGAGAAATATCTTTTTATCAATTACTGCCGATGATGTTATACCTGACAATGGTTGCAAGTTTGATGGAATAAATTTTGTATTAACCAGTTCCCAAAGATCTTTAGCAGGATCATACTTTTCTAAAGAACCATTAGTGTTCTCCCCTCCTATTGCAAATATAAAACCTTCAATACTTTCTAAGGCAAATCTTGCCCGGGGAAAAAACATAGAATTTTTTTGTGTCCATTTTTTAGCCGATAGATCATATTCATAAAGTGTCGCAGAAGGTGACCATTTTGCATCATAACCACCGGCAATATAAAGTTTATTTCCAATACAACAGGCACCAAAAAAACATCTTGCAAAATCTGTAACAGTCAATTTTTTTACAATGCCACTGGATGGGTTAAATTCATATACTATAACTTGAGTATCACCCAATAAAGCCAAATTCTTTATGTTTAATTTCTTCTGAAAACCCTCACAGTTACTCTGGCTTATTACAAAGTATTTACCTTTTGCCTGAACCATTTGAGGCATCATTAAGGGCACCGGAAGTTTTGCCAGTTGCAGATTATTAGCTACCCTTTTTGTGCGGTGAGCATCTAAAGAACTTATTAGTATTAAGAAAGCTGCAACCGCTACTATCATTTGCAAGGATCTTTTTTTCATTTTGGTAAATTTTAATTTCAAGTACAAAATAAAATAATATTATTAAAATTTATCTCATTACCTTAAAACTTTAAATCCTAAAGGTATATGTAAAAAATCATCATCTTATCTTCTCAACATTTAAATTATTCTAAATTCTTAGGTTGATTGCTGACGAATATTCTATCAATAATTTACTACAATCTTTATGCCGATTAATAAAATATTTCAAAATCTATAACTTTTTTCTTGCCGAATTGTTTAAATTTGATTATATTTTAATCTTTATTTTTGATTATATTTTAATCATTTGTAATTAATTATTAATCCTGCCTGTAGCAGGCTGGTACTGCGTCCTGGTTCTTGATTCTTGGTTCTTTGCTCTATATTCTTTGTTCTATTATGTACCTAAACTGTCACTCATATTACAGTCTTCGCTACGGCACCATGACGGTGGATGAGATTGTAAATTGTGCTTTCCAAAACAGAGTCAAAGCACTTGCACTAACTGATATCAATAGCACTATGGGCACGGTGGATTTTGTCAAGGCATGCAAACAAAAAGGAATTCATCCTGTTGCAGGCATTGAATTTCGCAACAGTAACGAATTGTTGTATATAGGAATTGCTATTAATAACCAAGGATTTCGGGAGTTGAATGAATTTCTTACAGATTGCAGTCTTAAAGGAGGGAAACTACCTGATATTGCCCCGGCATTTCACGATGCCTATATCATTTATCCCTTCGTATCCCATAAACAACTGCGTTTACGTGACAATGAATTCATTGGTATAAAACCGTCTGATCATACACGATTGGCTACTTCGGAACATCGTTATCATCTGGCTAAAACTTGTAGCCTTATTTCCGGTTACTTTTGCGAACCATAAAGATTATGATTTGCATCTCAATCTTCGTGCTATTGACAATAATACTTTATTTACCAAATTGACACCAGTGCAGGTTGCAGGACGTTATGAGGCATTCCTTCCCATTGATGAAATCCGTGCCCTGTATGAAGATTTTCCACAGATTATCAAAAATACAGATCAGCTAATGAATAACTGTTCGATTGATTTCGATTTCGGCACAATTAAAAACAAGCAAATCTTTACCAACAGCCGCTATGATGATCGCCTGCTTCTCGAAAAATTAGCATTCGAAGGACTTGAATATCGCTATGGCAATAATAACCCTGAAGCTTCACGGAGGATGAAGCATGAACTGGAAATAATAGATAAACTGGGCTTTTCATCGTATTTTCTTATTACCTGGGATATCATCCGTTATTCTATGAACCGGGGATTCTACCACGTTGGCCGTGGAAGCGGAGCCAATAGTATCGTAGCGTATTGCCTGAAAATAACCAACGTTGATCCCATTGAACTTGATCTCTATTTCGAACGTTTTATCAATCCCAAGCGAACCAGCCCTCCCGATTTCGATATTGACTACTCATGGCAAGAGCGTGACGAAGTACTCAACTATATTTTTAAGCGCTATGGTGATCGGCATACTGCGCTGATTTGCGCCATATCCACGTTTCGCGATCGTTCTATCTTCCGGGAATTAGGAAAAGTTCATGGATTGCCGAAGGAAGAGATTGACCGGTTGGTGCATAATCCCGCCGATCCACTTTGTCAGAATGATATTACAAAACGTATGTTCGAAGTGGGCAACCGACTGATGGATTTTCCCGAATATCCGCAGTATTCATGCAGGCGGTGTGCTTGTGTCCGAAGAACCTATAACCTGTTATACTGCGCTTGATTTACCGCCAAAAGGTTTTCTCACAACGCACTGGGACATGTATGTTGCCGAAGATCTGGGCTATGAAAAATTAGATATACTCAGTCAGCGCGGAATCGGGCATATAAAAGATTCTGCAGGTATAATTAAAGAAAATCGAGGCATAGATATAGATGTTTATGATGTTCCGCATTTCAAAGCTGATCCGAAAGTGCAGGATTACCTACGAAGAGGTGAAGCTATCGGTTGCTTTTATGTTGAAAGTCCTGCCATGCGCGGCTTGCTTAACAAACTTCGTTGCGATAATTATTTGAGCCTTGTGGCTGCAAGCAGCATTATCAGGCCAGGTGTAGCCAAAAGCGGAATGATGAAGGAATATATCAAACGCTTCCATAACCCTGCCGAAATAAACTACCTGCACCCTGTGATGGAAGAGCAATTGAAAGAAACGTTCGGAGTGATGGTTTACCAGGAAGATGTGATAAAGGTTTGCCATCATTTCGCAGGTCTCGATCTTGCCGATGCCGATGTGTTGCGCCGTGCCATGAGTGGCAAGTTTCGATCCAAGGCAGAATTTGCCCGTATTGTAAATAAGTTCTTTTCCAACTGCAAGGAATTCGGATACCAGGATGAGCTTACAAAAGAAGTATGGAGACAAATTGAATCGTTTGCCGGATATTCTTTTTCCAAAGCTCACTCAGCCTCATTTGCAGTAGAAAGTTTTCAAAGTCTCTATCTAAAAGCACATTTTCCGCTCGAGCACATGGTAGCAGTTATCAATAACTTTGGCGGGTTTTACCCGACATGGGTATATGTGAATGAAGCACAACGTTTTGGAGCTAACATTTGTCTGCCATGTGTAAACAATAGTAATTTCCTGACAACTATTAAAGGTACCAACATTTACCTGGGAGTTGTCCATCTGCAGAACCTCGAAAAACAGGTGTCCTATGCTATTGAAAAAGAACGCCAGCGCAATGGCAATTATTCCGGCCTTGAAGATTTCATCAATCGTGTTTCGGCCGGATTAGAACAACTCGTTCTACTTATCCGCATAGATGCATTCCGGTTCACAGGCAAGAGCAAAAAAGAACTTTTATGGAAAGCCCACATGATACTAGGACGCAGTACACCAACACCTAACCAGGGTATGCTGTTCAAACAGCAAAATAAGGAGTTTAGCTTACCTCCGCTTGAGCAAAGTGCTGTTGAAGATACTTTTGACGAGATGGAACTTTTAGGTTTCCCGGTAACAAAATCCATGTTCGACTTGCTTGAGACAAATTTTCGGGGAGAAATTATGGCCCGTGACATGATACAACATGTTGGCAAAAAAGTACGCATGCTTGGCAACCTGGTAACTATTAAAAATGTGCGTACCGTGAAACATGAGTGGATGCACTTCGGCACTTTCCTTGATACCTCAGGTGAATCCTTCGATACGGTTCATTTTCCCAATTCTTTGAGAAAATATAGTTTCAAGGGCCCTGGTATTTACCTGGTTCTTGGAACCATTACCGAAGAGTTTGGCTTTCCCAGCATGACTGTCGAAAAAATGGCGAAGCTACCTCTGGTAAAAGATCCAAGGTATTAACTATTGACGATAGTCAATAGACGCAAGTTAAATTAAAAAGCTAATACCTATATGAGTGCGAAAGATTTATTTCACTATTAATAATAAATGGTATTTTAAATGAGTAGAAATTTAATGCATATTATTATATTTGGATAGCTACTAGTAACCTCAAATGATATATGATTGCTAGTTGAGGCAATGAAAAAATAATATAATTTTAAAATCATGTACAAAGCACTTGGACAACAATTAAGAAAACCTTCAGGATTTTTTGGAAAGTTGGTTTCAAAAATACTGCAGCTAAAAAATAGACAGTTTTATATTAAAATTCTGCATGAATTAGACTTAAAACCCGGAGATAAAATTTTTGAAATTGGCTATGGACCAGGTCTGGGCATTAAGATGATTGTTAAAAATATAAATGATTGCTCAATTAGCGGGATAGATTTTTCAGAATTAATGTACAAGCAAGCCGTTAGGCGTAATAAAAAGTATATTGAAAGCGGATTGGTAAATTTGAGTCTTGGCAATTTTTTAACTGCTGAACCGGATATTGAAAAATACAACAAAATATTCTGTGTGAACGTAATTTATTTCTGGAGCGATATAAGTATAGCATTCAGGAAAATATATGTCATGTTAAAAAAAGGCGGAATATTTTGTATTTATATGGAACACCAAAAAGATTTAGTAAAAAATAAATTTACAATAGAATTTAATTTGTATTCCATAGATAAAGTTGAAAGTGCTTTAAAGGAAGCCGGGTTTGAAAGTGTCGAGTATAAATTAGTACCCGGATATTATATTAAAGCAAAAAAATAACAATTCGGTAAACAATATATTGTTAAACTATATTATATGACTTTATTCAAAATCAATCGGCGAATATTTATCAAACAAACCGGCTTAACTGTTGCCGGATTAGCCCTGGTTAGTAAGTCAACCGACGATTTTAAAAAAATATCAACTATGAAGAATAAACTGCCCCGGTGGAAAGGATTTAACCTTCAGGACTTTTATACTCCAGTTCCTGGTCCAAATTCTGCCAATAAAATGACAAGTGAAGATGAGTTACGCTGGATAGCAGATTGGGGATTCGATTTTATACGTTTACCTCTAGCTTACCCTCGTTATATTGATTTTGACATTTCAAAAGGAATGACTCCCGGAGATGTATATAAAATTAATGAAAAAGTCGTGAACGAAATAGATAATTTTATATTCACGGCTCATAAATGCGGGTTACACGTTAGCCTTAATCTCCACCGTGCTCCCGGATATTGCGTGAACTCGGGATTTAAAGAGCCATTTGATTTATGGAAAGACAAAGCTGCCCAGGATGCATTTTATTTTCACTGGGGCATGTGGGCGAAAAGATATAAAAATGTGTCGCCAAAAAAAATTAGCTTTGATTTGCTCAACGAACCATGTATCAGAGAAGATTTAAATGATCAACATTCTGCAAAAATTTCTGTACCCGGAAAACTTTACCGTATGTTAATAATGAATGCTGCTAAAGTAATCCGGGATGCCAATCCAGATCGTATAATCATTGCAGATGGCAATGATATTGGGAACTCGATCATTCCTGAAATAGAGGATTTGGATATTGCCCAAGGCTGTAGAGGATATACCCCGCACTTTGTTTCACATTATAAAGCCCCATGGGCATATAAAGATCCTGACCTCTTACCTACACCAACGTGGCCCGGAAAAGAGAATGGACAGTATTTCGGGAATGAACAACTGGAAGCTTATTACAAACCATGGATTGAACTTGTGAATAAGGGTATTGGCGTGCATTGCGGAGAATGCGGATGCTGGAACAAAACTCCTCATGATGTATTCCTCGCCTGGTTTGAAGATGTATTAGATATTCTCACCAAAAATAAGATTGGTTATGCACTATGGAACTTTAAAGGTGACTTTGGTATTTTGGATTCGGGCCGTAAAGATGTAGATTATGAAATATGGCGCGGACACAACCTCGATAGTAAACTGCTCAATTTACTTAAGAAACATTAAAATATCTTAATTTCACAAATTTTAAGTCTTTTCGATAAAAAACTCCGCAAGTTATTTCAATTAACTTTGTCAAATGAACAATAGGTTTATCAACTATAAAGTTTAGTTTTTCTCAAAACAACCTTCAACAATTCTGTCTGCTGTAAGGACAGGTTGAAGGTTGTTTTATATTTTAATTAAACTGTCCTGAATTGCAAGTAAAATAAAGTTGGATATTACGTACGAATTTACTTGACAAAACGGCATTTGTTGATTAATAATTAAATCTTTTGAAATTGTTTTTATGAAGAGATGTTTGCTTTTTTTTACTTTTTTAATTTTTATTTCATCTTTTAAATCTTTTGCACAAGAATGTGTCATTGAAGGAACAGTTTTTGACAGGCAATCAAACACTCCAATGGTTGGCGCTATAATAGTAGTTTCTTACCTCAACGATTCGGCAGTACTAAAATATGCAATAGCAGATAATAATGGATATTTTATTATGCATTCATTAAGAAAACAAAAATACAGGTTAAAAGTAAATTTTATAGGATATCAAAAAATTGACAAGGTCATTGAAATTAAGAATAAGATAGAAAACATTGGTCAACTGTTTTTAAAACCTAAAAATGAGGTAATAAAAGATGTAGTAATACCTGGACAAGCTCCCGCAGCTATTCAAAAAGGTGATACTACCGAAATGTACGCGGCTGCATATAAAACAAAAAGTGATGCTACTGCCGAGGATCTGGTAACAAAAATGCCAACTGTTACGGTAGAAAACAATACGGTAAAAGCACAGGGTGAAAATGTAAGCCAGGTACTGGTCGATGGAAAACCGTTTTTTGGAGATGACCCCACAGTTGCTTTACGGAGTTTGCCGGCAGAAGTAATTGATAAAATACAAATATTTAATAAGCTGAGCGATCAGGCTGAATTGACCGGATTTGACGATGGTCAAACATCAAAAACGATGAACATTGTAACTAAGAAAAATAGAAGAAACGGCACTTTTGGCAAAGTATATGCAGGCCACGATTACATTGATAAATACCAGGTCGGAGGTAATTTGAACCTGTTTAACGATGATAGCAGAATTTCTATAATTGGTATGAGCAACAACATAAACCAACAGAATTTCTCAGCCCAGGATTTAATCGGTTTATCAGGCAATTCAGGTAACAGTCGTTTTAGCGGTAGCGGAGGAATGTCTGTACCAATTGGTGGAAGACGTGGTAATTCCGGTGGAAGTTCTGGTGGTTTTGGAGGTAATAATTCAAATAATTTTCTCGTCGGTCAGCAAAATGGAATATCAACTACGAATTCGGCAGGTCTAAATTATAGTAACACATGGAGTAAATTAAAAATTTCCGGAAGTTATTTTTATAATAATTCCAGGAATGTTCTTGATCAGTCATTATTCAAGAAATTTGCCGATAATAGTCCTCCTTACTCGGAACAGGATAGTTCAACAAGCCGGAATTATAACAATCGTTTTAACATAAGAATGGAATATACCATGGACTCTATGAATTCAATAATCTTAGTTCCCAAACTTAATTTTCAAAATAACAACTCGCAAACAAGTCAGGTTAACTGTTATATCGGGCAAAACGATAGTCTTTTATATCCTGCCAATAATAACACCAATTTGAACGCTTCAGCATATAACCTTTCGGGTGACTTAACTTACAGGCATAAGTTCGTAAAGAAGGGACGCACTATTTCAATCAGAGTTATTACAACAGATAATAGAAAGGAACCCGTTACAACATTACTAAATATAAATTACTTAACAGAAATCGCAAATGATTCTATTTACCAGAAATCCGATGCTTTAACTGAAAGCAAGTCAATATCAGCAAACCTAATGTACACGGAACCTGTCGGTAAAAACGGATTATTACAACTCAACTATAGTCATTCATCTGCAAACAACAGGACAAATAAATTAACTGATGACTTACAACATCCGTTAAAACCAGGAGTATTCCCATTGGATACAGCATTGTCAAATAATTACAATAATAATTATTTGACAAATTCAGCCGGTTTAGGTTACAGGATAAAAGGCACTAAATTTAATGGCTCGCTTATTCTAAATTATCAGTTAGCAAATTTGACAGGAGAGAGAACTTTTCCTACTATTGCTGACTCTTCTATAAACAAAACTTTTATGAACTTTTTACCGAGTGCCATGTTCAGATATAAATTTTCAGACAAGAATAACCTGATGATTGTTTACCATGCAGCAACTAATCCTCCCACTATAGCTCAATTGCAAAACGTTATTGACAATAGCAATTCTAAAATGTTAAGTACCGGAAATCCCGATTTAAAACAAGAGTACAGTCATACTTTAATATCAAGGTTTGCATTTGCAAATCCTGAGAAGTCCAGGAACTTTTTTGGTTTTCTTTCTGTTACTTATACATTGAATGCAATAAGCAATTTTACTGATACTTCCACGGAAAGATACAATACTGAACAAAGGAATTGTTTATAGCGAAGGCGCACAACTCACCCAACCTATTAACCTCGATAATAAATGGAACATAAACTCATTATTGACTTATGGGTTTCCATTGAATTTTGTAAAATGTAACATGAATCTGAATACCAGTGTCAATTATACCCGAACTCCCGGAAAAATCAATGACCTGATCAATATCTCCAACTCATATACTATAGCGCAGGGAATAGTATTCAGCAGCAATATAAGTGAAAACGTTGACTTCATTTTATCTTATACCGGCAATTATAATATAATCAAAAATTCTATCCAACCCTCGCTCAACAATAATTATTTCAGCCATACCGCAAATTTTAAGTTAAATTGGATATTCTGGAAAGGTATAGTTTTTCAGAACGACATTACTAACCAGTTATACAAAGGCCTGTCATCTGCTGCTTACAACCAGGATTATTTTCTTTGGAACATTGCTTTGGGTAAAAAGCTTTTCAAAAAACAACAGGGAGAAATAAAAATTGGTGTTTTCGATTTGCTAAATCAGAATAATGCTATTTCAATAAGTAATTTTGGTAATTACACGGAATACTCAAAAGTAAATGCTTTGAAACGATACTATATGCTTACGTTTACATATAACTTTAAAAAATTTAAAAATGAACAATATGAAAAAACAAATTAATATTCATAGTTGCCAGGTTATCTTATTAAACTTTTATTTAGCAGTCTTTACTATTGTTTTTTTTAATTCATGTTCAAGTTCAAAACCTGCAGTAAAAAGCTTATGGTACAATAACAACATTAATTTCGATATTCGTTCAGCCGAGTTACAAAAATCTAAACTTTATCTGGATGGAGAAAGTAAAATTCTTTATAATATTTTTAATGACAAAATGAATATGTACCTGTGTGCAATAACAGGTGAAAATGAGGTTCAGATGAAAATATTAAGAGCAGGATTGCAAATTGTAATTGATACTTTAGGTAAAGGCGAAACCACGGGTAAAGTAGTAAGTTTAACTTATCCGATAAATGATGAAGAAGAAACAGGCAATTTACAGCCAGAAGTAAGATCAGGGAATAAACATGACTGGAAAACAAGGAGAAGTGAATTTCTTTTGTCTCATACTGATATGAAATTATCAGGGTTTAAATCCCCAGATAAATGAAATATTTCCATTAAAAAATAATTACGGAATAAATGTCAATGTTGATTGGGACAGTACCAATAATATGTACTACCTGGTTAAGTTGCCGTTTAAAACTTTCTTTAAAGATTCTCTTTTAGCTGCTGATAGCTCCAGAGTTTTTACAGTTTCAATTATTTCAAATGGTTTGCCAAAGCCGGATTTTTCAAAAAGAATAAACACAGATGAAAATACCGGTGAAATGCCTGGCGGAATTGAAGTAGGTGGCAGAGGAGGAATGTATGGTAGCGGCAGAGGTTCTTTTGGAGGCGGTCATTATAGTGGTGGACATCATCAACCTGGTGAAAATAGTAATTCCGAAAATCGAGGTAATTTATTTGAAACTAAGAAAATTACAGTCAATATCAAACTTACAACACATAATTAAATAATTTAAGCAAACTAATTCTAATTTGACAGATTAGGTCTTTCTTAGTTTTTTCAGCTTTTTTACCCCAAACCCTAAAGGGAGAAAGCCGAAAAATCAACCAGTTCCCTTTAGGGATTAAGGGTAAAAACTGGTTGATTTTTAAATGTGTCAAATTAGAACTAATTATTATATTGATAAATATTTTAGAATAATATTTCCTGCTTCTTCAATAGTTTTTCCAAATGTAATTATTCCATCTTCATGACCGGTCATAACGAGGATTTTTTCTTCAAATACATTAGTTTGTTTAAATAATCTTTTTATTTCTTCTGCCATTTGAGAAGTACCATATTCTATATTTGGTGCAGTTGCAGGAACAGAATTTCTTAATCTGTTCCATAAAACTTTACTATGAACATGAATAACAGCGTTTATATTATTTTCTGACTCATAAATTGCTGCATGGGTAAGTGATTCTGAAGAAGCCTTGATTGGCCCGGTGCAATTTAATGAGTTTTTTTCGAAACTATATGAAGTAACTTTTGTAAAGTGATTGGTAGTTAAATTCGTTAGATGCCCGGTTGCTGTGCCGGTTATCAAAAAGGAATCGTTATCAATTCTGATACTGAGATTACCATATCCTATTCCATTTTGATATGCTCCAATTAACCCAAGGTTAAATAACTTTTCTCGCCAATGATTTAAATCATTAATTATTTCTTCTGCAACAGGTTCAGACTTAATCCAATTGCAATGAAACTTGATATAACCTTTTTCATCCGTCATTTTTGTTTCATTTCAGGATACAATTCAAGTAAGCCTTTTTCATTGGCTCCACAAATACCTCGTTCTGTTATAAAGCCTGAAATCAAGCGCGACGGTGTTATATCAAAGCCATAATTTGCAGCCGGACTTTGTTCAGGTGTAATCAGTATTTTTTTTATTTCGCCATCGCATAATCCCTGAATGAATTTTACTTCATCCGAGTTTCGTTGTTCGATAGATATTTCCTGCAAACCATTCTTAATTTTCCAATCAATAGTCGTCGAAGGCATTGCAATATAAAATGGAACACTATTATCTTTTGCAGCTAACGCTTTCAGATAAGTACCAATCTTATTTGCAGCATCGCCAGCACGTGTAACCCTGTCTGCACCTGTAATTACAATATCCACCATTCCATGTTGCATTAAATGTCCTCCTGTATTATCTGCAATCACAGTATGAGGTACTCCCTGATTTAAAAGCTCCCAGGCAGTTAGATTTGCACCCTGGTTTCGGGGTCGTGTTTCATCCACCCAAACATGAAGTTTGATATTTCTGTCAAATGCTTCATAAATAGGAGCTGTAGCTGTACCATAATCCACGAAAGCTAACCAGCCCGCATTGCAATGAGTAAGAATATTAACCGTTTCGCCTTTTTTTTGTTTGCTGATTTTTTCAATAAGTTTAAAACCATGCAACCCTATTTTTCTGCTATATTCTGCATCGTTATCAGCAATACTAATTGCAGTTTCCCTGGATATCTTTATTTTTTCTTCTATCGTTTTTCCTTTTGCTATTGCTGAAAGCTGATAATTTATTGCCCATTCCAGGTTCACTGCTGTGGGTCTTGTTGCTTTTAGTTTATCCGACGCCTGAAGAACATAGTTGTCAAATGAACTTTTTGAGACAGCCTCCATTGTCGCAAGATACATACCATATCCGGCTGTAACACCAATAAGACCAGCACCTCTAATGTGCATGTCTTTAATAGCAATGATAACATCTTCCAGAGTAATTAAATCTTCTATGACAAATTTATGCGGTAAATATCGTTGATCAATTACCTGTATCACTTTGTCATTGCCTTCTTTCAACCAAATAGAGCGATAATGTTTATTGTTTATGAGCATAAAGATGAATAATGTAGTAAATAAGAATTAAACTTTAAAACAATTTTAATATATGAATTCTCCAAACTGACTTTTAATTGTTAATTTATTCTCTTTGCATTCTTCGCAGTGCCCAACAATTCTGGCATCAATATTAAAAGCTGCAGATATTTTGATAATTTCTTCTGCAGTCCTGGTATCGGTATATATTTCAAAACGATGTCCCATATTGAAAACCTGGAACATTTCTTTCCAACTGGTATTTGATTGCGATTGAATAATTTCAAATAACGGAGGTAAAGGAAAAAGATTTTCCTTAATGACATGCATGTTTTTAAGAAAATGCAAAACTTTGGTTTGCCCGCCGCCAGAACAATGAACCATTCCGTGAATTTGATGATGTAAATTCTGTAATATTTTCTTAATAACAGGTGCGTACGTGCGTGTAGGTGATAGCACCAGTTTCCCAGCATCCATACCCAGTTCTTTTATTTTATCCGTCAACTTATAATTACCTGAGTATGCAAGTTCATTTGGTAATTGCGGATCAAAACTTTCAGGATATTTATCTGCAAGATAATGAGCAAAGACATCATGGCGGGCCGAAGTGAGACCATTGCTTCCTATCCCACTGTTATATTCTTTTTCATATATAGCTTTCCCGGTTGATGAAAGGCCAACTATTATATCACCGGGACAAATATTTGCATTGTCAATAATTTCAGAGCGTTTCATGCGGCAGATAACGGTAGAATCTACAATAATTGTTCTTACTAAATCGCCTACATCAGCTGTTTCTCCCCCAGTGGAATAAATGCTGACACCCAATTTCCGCAGTTCATCAAGCAATTCGTCAGTGCCATTGATTATAGCAGAAATTACTTCGCCAGGTATCAGGTTCTTGTTTCTGCCGATAGTTGAAGAAAGTAAAATATTTTCAGTAGCTCCCACGCAAAGAAGATCATCAAGATTCATGATAATGGCGTCCTGAGCAATTCCCTTCCAGACAGAAAGGTCTCCGGTTTCTTTCCAATATAAATATGCTAATGATGATTTTGTGCCGGCGCCATCAGCATGCATAATATTGCAGTAGTCAGGATCATTCCCAAGAATATCAGGCACTATTTTGCAAAAGGCTTTGGGAAAAAGTCCTTTGTCAATATTCTTTATTGCTTCATGCACATCTTCTTTTGATGCTGATACACCACGCATATTATAGCGCGATTCTTTAGTCATTTTTTGTCGCGTTTTCTACAAAGATAGGATTTATTGAAATATAATAAATTTTTCTTAAGACACAAAAACGCATTAAAACAACAATATATAATGCGAGAGTAATAAAAATTTATAATTTAGAAAAACAATGTTAATGTTTAACTATATCTTATCGTTTCTGCCGGGCTGAATTTTGAAATAATAATTGAAGGTAGAATAAGCATTAACAATGTAATAATTATAGTTCCTATGTTTAATGCGGCTATATACATTACGTTCATATAAATTGGCACGTGGTCGATGTAGTAAGTGGACGGATTTAGTTTAAGTAAATGTGTATGTAGCTGAAATAAACAAAGTGCTATTCCTATTAAATTTCCCCAGAACAATCCTTTTACAATTAAATAACTTGATTCGAAAATAAATATCTGACGAAGACTTTTATTTGTTGCTCCTAACGCTTTAAGCGCTCCAATCATATTGGTACGATCAAGAATTAAAATCAGCAATCCTGATATCATATTAAAACCTGAAACTATAAGCATTATGATCAGGATTATCAAAACATTTAAATCCTGCAAATCAATCCAGTCAAATAACTGCGGAAATTGATCTTTAATACTTTTCACCCTCAATGTAGTTCCTTCATCAGTATAACTATAACCGACTATATCATTTACACGAATTGCCATTTCGCCTATTTTGTCGAAATCTCCAACATTTATTTCAAAACCACTAATTTGATCGCTGTTCCAATTATTTATCTGGCGAATATGTCCAATATCTCCTAGGATGACCACTTTATCAATTTCTTCAACACTGGTTTCGTAAATTCCACAAATTTTAAACTTACGCATTCGAGGTGGATCCGGTGGTTTTTGTACAAAGTACATTAAAAAACGATCTCCCAATTTGAGTTTTAGAAGATTTGCAATATATTTTGAAACAATTACATCATTTGTTTTTGCAGTATCTGTCACTTTAAATGTAGTTCCTTCAATTATATTCTTTTTAAAGAATGACCAATCAAAATCGGAACCAATTCCTTTTAGCATAACGCCCTGATTATCCGTTTCAGTCTTTATTATCCCCAGCTTAGTAGCAAATTCTTCAACATGTTTAATACCCGGAGTAGATTTTAATTCAGGCAAAAATTCCTGGTTGTTGCTAATTGGCTTTGTTTCAAAAGAATTATTGGCATCGTAATTCACAATTTGGATATGCGAACCAAAACCCACAATTTTATCACGAATTTCTTTTTTGAAACCATAAAGAATAGCTACAGAAACAATCATAACGGAGATACAAAGTGCAATGCCAAAAACTGCTACACTAACCAGCGAACGTGAGATGTTGCGAGTTCCATCCTTATAAGTCATTTGCCGCCTGGCAATAAAAAATTCGAATTTCACTACCTAATTTTTTGAACAGTTGCAAATGTAACAAAAGAACTACTTATCCTTTTTTATTTTTAGTAAATTTGCTCAAAATTGTTATAATGATTTTTTCCAGTCTCAATTATTTTCAAAACATATTCGTTATCAATATTCTTAACTTATCTATTTCTAACTTATGATAATATTGAAACCAGCATTATTAATTGCAGGTCTATTCTTTTTTATTGAAACTGCCCCTTCACAGTCATTTCAAAAAATTATTCCGGCTGCTGAACTTACCAGTCAATATTATCCTCTCATAAAAAACAAGCGTGTAGCTCTTTTAGGAAACCAGACTTCTAAAATTGGCAATATACATTTACTGGATACTTTGCTTAAAAGCGGTATAAACGTAAAGAAAATATTTTGTCCCGAACATGGCTTTAGAGGTAATTTAGGTGCCGGAGAAAAGGTTAAAACTTCTATAGATTCAGCAACCGGAATCCACATTATCTCTCTTTATGGAAAACATTTTAAACCAAAACCCGCTGAATTATCGGATGTTGATGTTGTCATTTTCGATATCCAGGATGTAGGTGTCAGATTCTATACATATCTGTCAACTTTGCATTATATGATGGAAGCATGCGCGGAAAATAACAAGAAACTTATTGTGCTGGACAGACCGAATCCCAATGGATTTTATATTGACGGACCAGTTCTAAATCTTAAATATAAATCGTTCGTTGGTCTACATCCTGTGCCAATAGTATATGGTATGACAATTGGAGAATATGCATTAATGATTAATGGTGAGCATTGGTTGAAAAATAAAATACATTGTAATCTGACCGTAATACCATGCAATAATTATACTCACAGCAGCAGGTATGAACTTCCCGAACGCCCGTCACCTAACCTTTTAAACATGCATTCGGTATATTTATATCCTTCTCTTGCGCTTTTTGAAGGCACTTGCATAAACGTTGGCCGAGGGACATCTTTTCCTTTCCAGGTATTTGGACACCCATTACTGAAATACTGCGATTTTACCTATACACCAGATTCAAAAGAACTGAACCAGGAAAGGATTTGTCAAGGAGTTGATTTAAGAAAATACAATTTGCCTGACTCAGATAAGTTTACGCTGAAATGGATAATATTTGCGTATGATAATTTCCCTAAAAATCAGGATTTCTTTAATGAATTCTTTTATAATCTTTCAGGAAACGATGAATTGATAAAACAGATTATGCAGGGAACAAGCGAAATTGAAATCAGAAAAAGCTGGAAAAATGATATCGATAAGTTTAAAGAAATCAGAAAGAAATATTTGTTATACAAAGACAAATGATTAATTGAAATTTATTCATATAATTCCTCTATTATATAATTCCTTTTATAACAAATTTATAATATTTGTAAATTAAAAATAGCGTTTTTATCACTATATCATATTGCCTAGTACCTTTATTGTATGTTTGATCAATTCATACATCACCAAATTCTCATAATAATTTAATATTTATTTCAATATTTATCGATTTCTTAACTTTTCAATTTCAGCAAAAAGTTCAATAAGGTGCTTCCGTTTACTTTGTGTCAGTTTTTTAGATTTACTTTCTTTGAGCCACTTTTTTAATGGACCAAAATACCACTCAATTTTTTTAACATCATAAATTTGGTTTAGTGATTTTATAATTACTGTAGTAGATAAAACAGCAGTATTACTAAGCAAAATATTAGAAACATAAAGAATTAGTTTATAACACCATTGTAATTCAGGAGATAATTTGGTTTCATCAAGAATTTTTTTAGAAATTCTAATTGCTTTAGCATTATCACAGAATAGTCCAAGTAAGAATAAATTGAAAATAGACAATGCAAATATATCTTTGTTTTGCTCTATTTCTAATTTAATTTTAGTTTCAGGAAATTCATTTACAAATTTCAAAATGTCGTTTAAAGCTTCCTTATATTGGCTTTGTTCAAAAAATACCATGCCTCGTAAAAGAGTAGCATTAAATTTTTTATCATCTTTAATCTTTATTGCATTTGTGAAGTTCTCTATTGCTTTATCATATTTACCAGTTTGATAAAATATTATTCCTAAATAATAAAAAGCATCATAACTATTTGAATTTATTTCAGTGGCTTTAGTTAGATACTCTATAGCTTTTTCAATTTTTTCATTCTTGTAAAGGAAATTCCCATATAATATAAAAACTTTATGCGATCTTGGAAACAAGTCAAGCACTTTCACAAATACTTCCTCGACTTTATTATAGTCTTCTTTTATGGCTATTAAAAAATCAATATAACGAAGCCAATAATCAAGATTTTCATGATCTATTTTCAGTGATGTCATAAAATATTTACGTGCACCTTCAATATCCTTTTTTTTGTAAAATAGAAATGTGCCGTAATCATATGCAAATTCTGCATCATTTGGTTTTAGTTCAATTGCTTTAATAAAATATTTTTCAGCTTTTTCCATATCTTCTTGAAAAGCCAAAAATTTGGCATATTGATGTATGATAATTGATTTCTTTGGATATTTTTTAACTATTCTTTTATATAAAATATTCTTTTTTTCTGTGGAAGTTTCATATCTAATATCAAGCATTTCATGTGGTAAGCTTGACATATTACCTTTTCTAATAGTTATAGATTCTAAAATTGCTCTTTCTTCTTTCGATAATTCATATATTGCCTGTTTATTATTTTTAAAATGATAATTCAATAATACGGTTAATAGTTTCTTACTTAAATCATCAAGGAATAAGGATAATGTTTTAGTTACATACTTTTCTATATTTAATTTTTCAATATTTGCCTTAAACAAACTTTTTACAAAAAAAATTGGAATGGTTATTTTTCCCTTATTATTTCTTAATAATTTTGAGTTTACTTGTGAAACCAAAGAAAATGCTTCATCAACTAGGGAATAGCTAATTAATTCCATAATAAAAATCTTCCATACTAAACTATCATCTGTTTCTTTATGCATCAGAACCCAACAAGGACAATCTTCGTTAAGATAAGCACAATCATGGTATTTTTCTCGAGAAATCATCATAATTTTTACAGCAGCCTCTCTAGCACATTTATTTTTTATCAATGCTACACGCTTTTCTATATGTTTAATATTTTTTCTTTCTTCACTCCCAGCTCTTTCATATACCATTAATTCATCAGTAAAGCTTTTTAAATATATTTCATCTTTGCAACTATAGTCAGAAAGATATTTCATCTTTAAGTATTTGTTAATGATTTCAGTATCAGAATATAGCAGTGTAATATATCTAGCAAACAGACCAATTATTCCATCACGGTTATCTGTCAGTTCAATACAAAACCGCATCATCGGTTCTGCGAGTTCATACTTGTTGTCTCGCCCAATATTATGGGCTTCTACAAAACCTTTATTTTGTAATTCATACATTTGTTTTGAAGTACCGCCGGGTGTTAAAAAACATTCTTTAGCAATTACTGAACCCAATTGTGGCTGGTGTTTTAATGCAAGGAAATAAATGATTTTTTGTTGTTGTGGAGGTAAATAACGAATAAATGATTCATAATATGGTTTTAGTTTATCTAGCGTTTTCAAAAAAGGCTCAGCCATATCGCTTTTTAATTCAGTTTTTAGAAATTCAAAAAATAAAGCTATTAAACGATGGTTCCCTCCTGAAAGGAAGTGAATTGTTTTAACTTGTCCTTGACCCTTTATAGTATTAAAATGATTTAACATTTTTTCTGGCCCCTCTATTTTTGCAAACTTTATTAAAAGTTCTTTAGTTTCATCAATATTCAAGCGGGTTAAATGAGTAATTTGAAAGAAGTTATGGAATGGTTTATCTTCTCTTTGAATATCAGCAAATAAGGTTTGACTAGTAGCTATTATGTTAACTTTATCGTATTGTTGTATAAAATCTCTAAATCTAGCTTGTCCATTCTTCTTCATCCCTTCAAATATTTCATTTATATTTTCTACTAAGACAAGAAGTTTTTTCTTTTTTACATATGAAAGAAGAAATTCTATTGTTTTTTCTTCTCTTTCTTGTGGTTTAAGTTCTTTAAGCACATTCATTTTAAGGTGCCAATCTTTTTTTTGTTCTAGATTATTTCCCCAGCGAACAATAGCTTCCATAATCCTTATAAGAAAAGATAAAAAGGAATCAATACCTATTTCTTCTTCAGCCATATATGCTATAATTGTCTTATCCATAAAGGCTTTATTTTCAGATAGTCGATTAAATAATACTTTCAAAATATGCGTTTTCCCACACCCTCTAGCACCAATTAATAAATGTTGAACATTTTGATTATTTAATGTTCCATTTATAATACTTTTTTCTAAGGAATCAACAATTTGTTTCCTACCTACTAATAGTTCTTCAAGGCGTTCCGGTTTTTCAATTTTTGAATTAAATATTAACATACCTTTAAGTTTTATCCAAAATTTATCATCCACCACTTTTTAAGCAAACTATATTTAAATTTATAAAATCTCTTTCCATCTTTTAAAATTCGATCAATATATAAGTCATCGAAAAGCTTCTTCAGAATTTGCTTAATTTTATCTATTTGTATACTTTGTTTTGCTGAAAGCATATTTGCAATCTCATCTTCACTTTTATATATTTTTTGACATGATAACCAATTCAGTATTTGTTTTGAAATAATTTTTATGTTTTCTTCGTAATAAGTGGAAATCCTGTCCGAGAAGTGATTAAATTGAGCTTGATTCCCAGGTCCCGAAATAAGTCTTTTTACTCCTTTTATGATATTTTCATGAGTAAATGGAATATTATAAATATAAAGTTCTTTGATAATCAAGTCAATATAAAAAGGTAAATAATTGACTTCCTTACATAATACTTTTATAATATCTTCATCTTTTGAAGCAATTATAATATCTTTAGACTTTATTAAATGCCTGGCGAGCATTTCTGCATCTTCTGGATTCATTGCATCAAGAATTTCTATACTCATATCATTAATTGGCTCTCCTGCATATCCATATTCTCTCCTCAATATATCTATGACAACATTTATTCCAATTGAACCGCAAAAAATAAATTTGATTCCTTTATCTCCATATACTTGTCTAATTTCTCTTAATGTGTCTCTCATCTCAATAGCTTCATTTGCAAGTTTGTACTCTCTAGTATACTTGTACAGCATCATAGGGAATTCATCTATCATGATTAATACATTTTTACCTTGTTGCGCAATAATTAAATCTTCAATTATTTTTTTTATGGCTTCTTTCCAATGATTACGAAATGAAGGTAATTTCATATCTTTAAGTTGCATTCCCGCAAAATTATTTTCGTACCAATCACTAAATTTTTTACTTTTTGTGACTTTTATTAGTTTATCATCTACCAATTGCCTATAAAGATCATGTACAAACTCTTCCGGACTTGATTTACCTTCAACTATAAAAAAAACTGGCACAAAATCTGCCGGATGTATTGTAGTAATTTTTTTAAGTAAATAAGTTTTACCCATTCTACGGTGTGATAACAATACAACACTTTGATTTTTTAATACACTAAACAAATTTTTGATCTCGGTGTCTCTACCTATAATATTTGAATTGTCAAATTTCATTAAAGTTTGATTTTACAATATTATTATTTAGCAAATATAAGACAATTTTATCTTACGACAAATATATCTTAAGATAAATTTATCGTAAGATATAAATAGCTTCTGTTTATTCTATTATTGTATTAATAATGAAGTAATTTAGATTATTTATACTAAAAAATATTAATATTAATAAAGACTATTAATGATAGCACATTTAAGAGCAGAAAATTATATGCAAAAAAAATGAATAAAAACTGAGAAATGAAATATGTCTTAAAAAACAAATGAAGAATTAAATAAAATAACTTGTTCAATTGATTTAATACTTCAACTAGTAAAATTATGATTATCACAAATCAATTACTCTTTTGGTCTTAAATTAATAAAAAAATATAAGAAAAGAAAACTTTTTTCATCAGTAAATATATAAACTTTCAAGTGTGATATAAAAATTGCAACCCATTTGGTAACTCTTTGTTTCGTGTGCCTTTTGTATGAAATAGAATGTGAGGTTGGATTGCCAAATCTAATATATAGCAAGAAGTAACTTCATAAGATTAACTAGTAATCTCAATAGAAACTAACATTAATTGAGTTTACAATTCTTAATGAAAGGGATGCCGATTTAATCTTTATCTGAAGAATTATGATGTTCATAATTAGAATCTTCTTCCTTAACTTTATTTTTAACATATTCCCAGGTTGAGTCTGGCATCAACGGCATAATTTTAAACTTTTCCTTTTTCCTAAGATTTAGAATTTCAGCAGTTCTGTCTTTCGTATTCGGATGTGTGCTAACCCATTCAAAATTTTCAGGTATATCGGATTTTTTAGAAAGCCGGAATAACAAATCGGCAAAATGAACCGGATCGATATTTGCTTTGGCAAGGTATCGTACAGCCGATGAGTCTGCTTCTCTTTCCATTTCACGGTCAAATGCCGTTGAAGAAATTGTTTGTACTACTTCTCGCAGAATCTCACCACTCGAATTACCTCCAGCCAAAGTTGCCAGTATTGATATGCCTACTTCCTTTGAAAGTTTCTTTACCAGGTGCCTATGTTCAACATGTCCTATTTCATGAGCCATTACTGAACCAAGTTCTTCGGGATTTTTACAGAATTTAATAATGCCGGTATAGATTGCAATATTATTTCCAGGTAATGTAAAAGCGTTCACATCCTCGTTGTAAAAAATATAAATTTTAATTTTTGAAGTATCTATTTTATTGGCCTTGCATATCCTGTCTTTAATATCATTGATTATTTTTATGGCACTATCTGATTCAAAAGTTCTGTTCGTTTTTTTCAGATAATCAATAATTGATTTTCCAAGTTTATCTTCGTTGGATTTGTTTAGCTTCTTAAAATCCATTTTCCCGGTAAAGTCGATTTTACTGAGCAAAAACCAAGTGCCGAAGAAAAGGCAGAGAAAAGTAATAAACTGAAATAAAAACTTGTTTAACATAGAATATTTAATTAAAATTAATCAGTTCAAAAACAAAAGTTTTTCTTCAAAAAATATAAGTTATTTATTGATTCCAAAAAATACATTAGTTAAAGGACCAAATATCCACCATTCATCATGTTTCCCTTTCCTGGTGAGTATAGCACCCCTCATTGTAACAATAAATTCAAAAATATTAAAAAATACAATTGTAATCATGTATGCCAGGTATTTATTAGTAACTACATTGCTTCCGAACATAATCGACATTGTCCAGGAAAAGCCAACACCATTCATACATACAATAGCAACTTGTGACAACAAAGCCTGAGTGCAATGCCACCGTGTGAATAGCGTTCCTTTGAGGTTTCCCAGGAAAAATATAAACGTTGCAATAAGATTTATAATAGGGAAAGGAAGTCCGGCAATTAAGGCAATTATTGACATCAGATAACTGTTCGATGCCTTCTCGGCTTCTAAATCATTGGGAGTATAAAGAGAACTTTTATCGTCAGTATTCATAAAGCTTTTTTAATATTAATTATCCAAATTAAGATTACTAAAATTACAGCGGGCAAAGCTACCCATTTTTTTATAATAAGTTTTTCTGATTTATTATAAAAAGAGTGAAAACTGTTTTTTCGTAAAATTAAATCTGCAATTATCCAAGTGGGAAAAACTAAAAGCATAAATGCCAAGATAAAACCCAACGGATTGCTGCCTAAAGCATCCAAGGGTTTGCCATTCATTAAATATAAAAGCGCATGAGTAGTACCACAAGATGGACAAGGTAAGCCTGTAATGTTTTTAAACAAACATACGCTAACGGTTTTATCGCCTGAAGTAAATTGTTTGTAATTCCAGAAAAGCCAAACGTACCCTGCCATTGCTAATGCAAGAACAATATAATATAATTTATTCCTCGACATTAAATCATAGACATTTGAAGTTTAGTATAATTTACTTCACGAGTCCGACCCATAATTAAAAACCAGTCAACAATTGTCCAAATACCCAATCCACCGCAAGTTAATAATTTAGCTATACCTAAACCGACATCACCAATTACAAATCTGTCGATTCCCCAATGTCCTCCCATTAATGAAACTATTAAGGAAATTGTTGGTTCTTTCAGATTAGTCGATAATACACGAGTGAATTTTGAATCGTCCATCTGTAAAAGTCGCTCACGAATTTGAGGGACCAAATAGCTTTCAAAATATTTGCCACATGTCATTAAATAAGTGTCTACTTTTTGCGCATCCATAATTATAGGTTTTAATTAAACTTAGGTCTACTCTTAAGGTTTTTCGAGAACACCCCGTTTTTAGGCTGGTTTCCAGTCTCCAGTATTATAAAAGTATGAATTTCCTTTGAATTACAATTCAAAAGACGTTAAAAGTTAAAGAGTCTTAAATAAATCCAATGATATTATATCACTCTGGTAAAAGACTTTTTAAAATTATTAACAACCTAATTTTAACTGGCTGAAAAACGACTTTACGAGGATGCAATGTCAAACACGGATAATTTTCCCATACGAAATCTTCGTCGTTTTCTTAGAAGCTGTAAAACCAAAAAGCCCCATTTTCATGAGGCTTTTTTAATTATTACTGCTTTATAAGCTTGAACTTTTGAGTTCCGTTTATCTCTAAAATATACAAACCGGATTTCAATTTAGATACATTTATATTGCCATTTTCTAATGAGCCAGAAAGTCTTGCTCTTCCATTTATATCATAAATAACATAATGTATTATCTTGTAATTCGGATTTTCAACTATTAGTATTTCAGATACAGGATTTGGATAAATTATAAAATTGCCTTTTCCCGTAAGTGAATTTATCAAAGTTAAAATTGATTTTACAGCAGGGTTGTTTTCAGCGGTACTTATATTATATTCCTCACTACCTTGTGAACCGGTATACTCACAAACATGGACTATGTAAGTCGCTCCACGATTAAGGTTGGTAACTGTTACACTATTACCTGTTCCTTTATAAACACTGTACCATCCTGATGATTCAATTTGACTACCATTAATAAAACTGGGATTAGCTGTATAAGTAGTGTCATCAAGTGGAGAAGATGAGCCCGTAGAACCTAGCTTAACAAATACAATGCAACTATCACCATTTCCCCTTGTCCAACTTAAATTCATTTTATTAGTAGATACTCCGCTGAAAATAATGTCTTTAGCTTGTATAGAAGGAATATTGTTAATGCTATAAGCAATAGAACCTATCCAGTTTGAATTACCCCCTGTTAATGCAAAATTATGCAGGATACCTTTATTTAAAGTCGATTTTGAATCTAACAAAATTGTATCTTTCGGGTTATCTCCGCCTGCTATTCCCTGGTTAAAATCGTAATAGTCTACCAACCCCGATTCTCTGCCTGATAATTCTTTATTCTGGTACTTAAGAATTTCAGCACCCGAAAGAGCTTTGTTCCATATGCTTAAATTATCTAAATTGCCATAAAATAGATATTGATCAAGAGCACCGGTACCAATGGCTCCAATTTGTAAGGCTCCTCCGCCAATTCCTGACAGATCTTTGTTTTCTTCAGCTTCTAACAGCCCATTTATATATATTTTCACAATAAAAGTTGAAGTATCATAGGTTACAGCAACGTTGGACCATTGGTTAATAGGAAGAGTATCGGTTGAATAAATATCTTCACTGCCGGCATAAAATCTTAAATTTTCTCCATCCACTTCAAACCAGAATCCATCCCATGTTGATGTATTAGTACATGTCCCAAGAATCATTTTTTCATTACTACCTTCAGCAGGAAATACAGAAGCCATGTATGTAAACGGGGCTTCTGCCGGATTTATATCTGTACTTACATAATCATCAACACCGTCAAAATTGAGGCAATTATTATTATTAGTGGTCATAGCCCATATAAGTGCATTGGCCATTATTTTGGCTCCATCGGTAGTTTTATCCCAAAAGTCGCTACGCATATCAGAAGAAACCGGGTAAAAATTTAACGATACCCTGCGTACTTTCATGGCACCAACATTTTCCCTTGCAGCTATAAGTATATCATCGTTATCATAGCTGGCAACAACATATGCACCAGGAGCCAGACTATCTGATGTGGAGCAATAACTGCTGGTCCCTCCGTTAAAACTATTGATTCCATTCATTATTGCATGACCTGGTTCTTGAATTGTCCCTAAAGTTAGTGTAGAACCATCTGTTAATCCTCCAGGCATCAAACATCCATAATTTAATGAATTAAACCTGCCGCCAATTTTGTAATCAATATCAAAATCAAAATTTGCATCAACAACTATTCCACCTAAATCTACATAGGAAGCAAGGTTATTTCCCAATAATAAAGTATCCATAAAATACTCATCAGCCCAAATTAATATTGCTTTGTAATTTTTCAATGTATTTAATGAGGGAGTAACATTCATTAAATTAACGGTATCAACTTCACTAAACATGCCTGTTGATAAAATTTTATTTCTGACATCATAAATCCATGAATCATCATCTTCCGCTCCAGCGATCAGTACTTTAGGTAAATAGCTGTGCAGGTTTGAAACCCAGGTAAGGGCATTGGCCATTATTTTTGCGCCATCTGTACTAGGATCCCAACAACCTGAAAGAGCATCTGATGAAGGAGGGAAAAAATTTAACGAAACCCTGCGCACCTTTGCAGAACCGACATTTTCTCTTGCAGCTATACATATTGCTTTATTGTCGTATAGTGCTATCACGTAAGCTCCTGGTGCCAGTGAATCTGAAGTGGATACATAACTTTCGGTTCCACCATCAAACGAAATAACATCTTTCATAATCGGGTGATTAGGAAGAAGTATTGAGTCTAAAGTTAATTCAGTACCTTCGGTTTGGTCCAAAGGAACCAAGCAACGGTAAGCGATTGAATCAAATTTCCCTCCAAGGGGTATGGATGCATTTTCAAAAACAGCATCGACAACACCGCCACCGTTTTCAATATATGCGGCAAGATTGTTACCCAAGAGTGCCGTATCATCAGGCGAATCATCTGTGAAAACGAGAACTGCATTATATTCTTCTAATGTAGCAATGTCGGGTGTACTTGAAGTAGTATTAATTACATCAACCGCACTGAACATACCCGTTGCATTAAGTTTAGATTGAACGTCTGCAATATATGCAGAATCATCTGCTGCAAGAACCAATACTTTGGGTAGTGCAGCAAAGCTAATTCCTGACATTAACCATAGGGCAAAAAACAATAACCCGAATTTTAATTTAATAAGTAGATTTTTTCTCATAATGTCTTTTTTAATAATGTTTATTTTAATATGGGGTTAAAAAATAAATTAATTTCAACATTCTGATTTTAGAATTATCAATTCTGGTTTATTTATTACAAATTACACCAGCTTGGATAAAGATAATGAATCTTAAAATATTTACTATTATTGTTGTAAAAATTATATCAAGCATGCCCTATGCTTCTTTTAATATTGCAAATATTATATTCAAATTTAGGACTTTTTTTAATATCCAAACACGAATAAGCGAATTAAGCATTCACTATTTATCACATTACAGCAACCACTATTCGGATTACTTTGTCAATAACATCCATGTTTTTTTTTCATAACTTATAAATTTAATTTGGAAAATTACTGTTTTCAATATCTACTCTTTGAGCAGTATATCTTTTATTGCATTGTCAAAACTCTGACGTGGTAAAGCCCCCATTACGGCCTGCGGTTTGCCATTTCTCGGAACAAATAACAGGGTTGGAATACTGGAAATTCCAAAAACTGATGCCAATTCGCGTTCACTTTCAGTATCTACTTTGTAAATTATAATTTTACCTGAATAGTCTTTTGCTATATCCTGTATAATTGGAGCAATCATTTTACAAGGTCCGCACCAGTCAGCATAAAAGTCAATGATAGCAGGCAACTCACCTTCATATTTCCATTCTTTATTCTTTTCATAATCAAAAACCTTTTCCTTAAATTCTTTTGCAGTAAGATAAACTACATTATCAATTGTAGTTTCCATATTTTTGTATTTTTATTAAAACATTAATTTCAAATTACCAAATATTAATAGCCGTAAACTAACTGTTAATAGCTTACAACTGCTGCTGCAAGGACTTTTTACAACAAAATATCCAAGTATTCCGCCCCAGATAATACTTATAAACGAATTACCGGTAATTGGACATCTTCCTGAAGAGCAGCCAACAAAATAATAATAGAGCAATCCTGCCAAGCCTCCAATAGCAACACCCAAAAGTGGTCTCAGAAACCAAGAATATCTTAAAAATTTTTTGAAATTCCAGGGTTTTAGCTCATATTTATTATCCATGTACTTCAATTAAAAAGTATGGATACAAAATTAATGTAAAAAAATATAAATCGCATTAATATCACCTAAATCTTTTTAAGATCACCAATTATTTTTTATCTTTGTTCCAGAATTTATTGGTTATGAGTAAAATTTTCAACGATAATCTCAGCCTTAAACAACTCGAAGATATGTTTCATAATGATGAAAAATGTCTTGAGTTTCTGGCCAATTTGAAATGGGCGAATGGTTTTATCTGTAAAAAGTGCGGGAACACAAATTCATGCCCTGGTAAAGAGTCGTTTTCACGAAGATGCACAAAATGTAAACTCAAAGAAACGGCTACAAATGGTACTATATTCCATGGAGTAAAATTCCCGATCAGCAAAGCATTTTATATTGCCTATAACGTTTGTAAAGGAAAAGAAGATATTTCAACTTATGAATTTGCCAGACGTTTATCTCTGCGCCAAATGACATGCTGGAATTTTAAAACCAAAATAAAAAATGCGCTCATTGATATAAAAACCCTGACCGATAAAGAAAGAAGTTCTATTGAGAAAATTCTGACGAGTTAATTCAGATTCATTTCAGCAATAATTGTATCTACATCTTTAAATGAATTTGGTAAAAGATCAGGGGGACACTTACCGGTTTTTTCTTTTACCAGGTAGCGTTTGCAAGCGGACCATCCAGCTTTTCCTGCATCACAGAATATACTTCTATATGCTTTAGACGTAGTTATTTTATCTTTAAGAACACCGGTATAAATAGGGCATTTTTCGTAATTTTTACAGACATTTCCCATGATTTGAATAATTAAGAAGCGTTTGAAAACCCAAAAAAAATAAGTACAACTTATTATCTTATTTTAGAACGTCAAAATTTTTTTACTTCTTTTTACAATTTCGTACATATCTGTTATAGAAGTAATGGTACATGAGGGCACATTCTCTGTATGCCTTTGTTTGGCGCATGTAGCACATGCATAAATATTACCACCATTATAGATAAACTTATTGCACAATTCATCTATCTTGTACTTCGAAGTATCGTGCAAATAGACATCCAGCGCCTTGCCGATAACGAATATTACTACAGTATCACCTTTTAACTGGCTAAAAGTAGCTAAACGAAGAGCATTCCATACAGTTTCAGCATCTCCGGACGACAGAATTATTCCAATACCAGGAGAGCTGCTCTTATCGAAAGCTGCAACACCTTCGCAGCCAGAAAATATTTGTGAATAACCGTACTTTGCAGTAAAAAGAATTATTATAAATGCAAATAGTAATTTTCTCATGTCAAATAGTTTTATTGGGTTGTAATTTAATCAAATTAAGAATCACACACTTAAAAGATTGCCACAAATACACTTTTAGGAGTATACCATAATCCAGATAGAAACACAAAACAAAGTTAAACTAAAAAATATAATAAATCTTTGTTCCAAAACTGTCAGGGATGGTGTTTTGTAACATAAAATTTAAACCACAGAGTACACAGAAATTATTTTTTTGTAGAACTGAATGCACTGATACCTGGTGACTGTGTCTCCATGTTTAAGCTCTTAATCGCTAAGACGCTAAAAAAACAAAGAAACTCATGCAGGGCAGGTATTTTTTAAAAGCAACTATCACTGACATATCGTTTATTAATAGTCATGATCATGTCCTTTATATATCCACATAGGTTCGCATTTTCCAGCTTTCTCAAATCCGCATTTTTTATAAAAATCAATAGCTCTGCCATCTGCTATCAGAACCTGCTGATGAAACTTCGAATATTTTTCCTGGAATCTAGTCAATATCATTTTGCCAATTCCTTTACCCTGGTAATCCGGGTGAACTAACAAATGAGGATAATAAACTACTAAAAATCCGTCCGAGATAGAATTTCCCAATCCTACCAATTTGTCTCCATCCCATGCAGTAATTAAACTATGAGAATTTTTCAAAGCATTCAAAAGTTCATCCGGTTTGTCTGCAGATGACCACTTATTAGCTTTATACAAATACAAAATTTTTTCCCTGTCAATATCCCGGTTATCTGATAATCTAATTTCCATTTTTTATTATGGTTCGTTTTAACGTGCACAATAACAACGTTCAATTTATTAAAAAAATTACATGATTATTTTGAAGGACTGATAAATTTAGTAAAACTTTAAAAGTTAGCTTTCGTTTCGCAACACAAAAAGAAAATGTATTGACAATTGTTATAATTCTTACCTGAAAGTTATAATAATGCCGGATTCGTTTTGTAATGAGAATTTTGTTTTTTGTTGAACAAATTCATTATTATCAACAGATATTCCTGAATATCTTTATGAAATGATACCCATAAAAGTAATATTAATAGTGGCTTTGATAGGTATTCTTATTTTTCAACCCATATACCGTTCTAAAATGATAACCGTAAACGACAAAGGTCATGGCATCAATAAATAAGCCGGGGCGCCTCAGAAGTGTCCATAAAAAAAATTTCCAGTACTCACCCCTGCCTTTATTAACGATTCCTATTATAAGCATTGATTTAATAAAACCAATCAAATAAGAAAATTCTATTTTCTTTTGCCTTGCGTGAATTCGTTTGTAATTTAATAAAAACTGACGTATTCTTTTATAATAAGGCTTTACATGTATATATATTTCGAATTATTTTTTTATACCCTTCCATGAGTTCAATGTAATTCATTTTTGGAACAAAATTCATGGATAAATCAGTATTGCTCCCGGTTGCTTCGATAGTCAACCTGTTTTCTGCCTCAAGTCGTTCATAAAGTTTGGTGTTTTTTGGAGCATTTAACAGGCCTACCATTGCAGAAACAATTCCACTTTGCTGGATAAAATCGATTTGCCTTTGAAAGACAGAGGGAGTATCGCTATCGAAACCTACAATAAATCCGCCTGAAACCTGCAATCCGGCATTTTGTATTTTTTTTACATTCTGTAGCAGGTTACGGTTTTTGTTCTGAACCTTATTGCAATCATGAAGAGATTTTTCCTCGGGAGTTTCGATACCTATAAAAGTAGAATTAAATCCTGTTTCCACCATCAGCGACATGAGTTTGTCGTCATCAGCAATATTAATAGAGGTTTCGGTATTAAAAGTAAAAGGATATTTATGTTTGTGCATCCATTTTTTCATTGCCGGAAGCAAGTTATTTTTAATTTCGTTTTTATTTCCAATAAAGTTATCATCGACAATAAACACGGAACCACGCCAATGAAGATTATAAAGTACCTCAAGCTCTTTTATAATCTGACTGGTTTCTTTCATCCTTACTTTGTGTCCCAGAAGTGAAGTTATTTCACAAAAATCGCATGCAAACGGACAGCCCCGTGAAACCTGCATATTCATAAAAGCATAATCCTTCCTTGACAATAAATGATAATCTGGTATCGGAGTTTCAGTAATATCAGCATATTCATCAGTCTTATAAATTTTTTTAGGATGTCCTGTATCTAAATCTTTCAGAAATGGTGGCAAGGTAATCTCTGCTTCATTCAATATAAAATGATCAATTTGAGGATAGTTTTTGTATTCCTGGTTAAAAAGAGGACCGCCTGCAACAATTTTCACACTATGCTTCATGCATTCTTCAATTACTTTATTGACTGATTCTTTTTGTATGTACATGGCACTTATAAAAACATAATCAGCCCAAATGATATCACTTGTCAGAAGCGGTGAAACATTCATATCTACTAATTTTTTTTGCCAGGTTGACGGCAGCATTGCCGATACGGTTATTAAACCAAGTGGTGGTACAGCAGCTTTCTTGGAAATAAACCGTAAAGCATGACTGAAACTCCAGAATGAATCAGGATATTGAGGATATACTAATAAAATATTCATAGCAATAATTATAAGATTTAATTACACAAAGATATTTCCAGATAATATGCTTGAGAAAATAGAAGGGACTAATCGCAAAGGAATAGTGGTAAATCAGACAAAACAGGGGTTAATGTCAAAAAAACAGGGTGAGTGGCATTCGCCACTGAACAGTTAAAGAGATTCTTTAAGTTTTAATAGATACTGTCGTGACACTGGGATTTGCTCATTATATCCTTTAATAGTCAACCAATGATTGCTATAACTTGTATTAAACTTTTCGATGTAATGCATATTAACTATGCATATCCTGTGGCAACGAATAAAATTAGAATATTGCCTTATTTGTTGTTCAATATTTTTCAGCGTATTTCGTATAAGTTTTTTCTTAAAGCTTTCACCTTCTTTGTATGCTATTTCCACATAGTTATCGGCAGATTTTATAAAAGCAACATCAGCTATAAGGAGGCAAAGGTTCTCTGAGCTATACTCAGAGGCAAACTCAATGGATTTGTTTAAATAATCTTCTTCATACTTTTCGATTTGTTTTTGTATTATTTTTTTTTCTAAAATGAGAGTTGCGTTTTGATGCCTTAATTCATTAATTGTATCATATATCTTTAAAACCAAAGGAGGGATTAAACAAATTAAAACCACTTTTAGCATAATATAAAATGAGATACTTACAAATCCAACATATCTCAGATAGAAGGCATAGGAAACTGAGCTAAGGGAAAGGATAATGAATCCATTTATGTAAGAAGGTAAAACACGTCCATCATCACTCTGACTATTATTTTGAATTAGCCATGGAATAAAAATTCTGGTTAAAAACATAAACAGGAAAATGATTGCTCCTAATCCGGCTACGAATAATATCCTGTTGTCAAAATCGAACCTGTTAAACGGAAAGGGTTGAAAAAAAAGGACAAATAAAAATATACCAAAGCTGATGCTAAGAAAAAGTCCCAGTTCTTTATTTAACAAACTGATTAATTGGTTTAATTTTTTTTTCAATTAGATAAAAATTGTTTTAATTAAAGCTATTTATTTAAATCAATATTTGATATTCTATAATATAATCAAAGGTAAAAATATTTTTAAAGAATTCAATCCTTTTTTCAAGGCTAATACTATTATTTGCTGTTGATTGTCAATTCAATAATCAAAAGAAAATTCGAGGTCATTTAATAACAAACAATGACGATTAAGAAGAATTAACGAAAATTGTTAAGTCAGAATATGAATTACAACTTATAATATATTCTGCTTTTAAAATTTGAGTTTCACACAATAAAAAAAGCCATTTTATTTACAAATGGCTTTCTATCTAACTTTATAATTAATTTAATCAATTAATTCAACATTAACGGCATTTAATCCTTTTTTTCCTTTTTCGACTTCAAATCTTACTTTGTCGTTCTCTTTAATGTCATTGATTAATCCACTTTGATGCACAAAAATATCTTCACCTGAATCAGACGGTGCAATAAAACCAAATCCCTTGATTTTATTAAAAAATTTGACAGTTCCTTCTTTCATAATAAATTTTAATTAATTGGTATTACTTCTATTTTGTTATAACATATAATCCTAATAATGGTTTAGAGATAATGTTTGAAAATTTATGTGCTTAAACAAAAATATTTTCAAAATTCCCACTATTAATTGATTTCATTGATGTTTATTAATTCACAAAAGTATAAGCCTTTCCTCTTTTTCCAGCTCTTCCCGTTCTGCCTATACGATGTACATAACTCTCCATGTTTTGTGGCTGTTCGTAATTAATCACATGAGAAACATTAATAATATCAAGGCCCCTGGCTGCAACATCAGTAGCTACCAAAACCTGAATTTTTTTATTTTTAAAAGATTCCAGGGCCTTTATCCGGTAATTTTGCGATTTGTCCCCGTGGATTTCATCTGCCTTTATACCTGCTTTTCGTAAATTTTGACAAACCTTGCTCACTCTTCGTTTGGTTTCAGCAAAAACAAGTACTTTTTCAAATGATGCATCTTTCATCAATTTTAACAAGATGTCTATTTTGTTCTCACCTTCTTTTACCCTTATTATCTCCTGATCAATATTGTCCCCGCCTTTATTTCCATTATTAAGCCTGACTTCTGCGGGGTTATTAAGTAGTTTGTTTATTAATGGCCTCTGGCTTTTTTCTTCAGTGGCAGAAAAAAGAATGGTTTGTTTGCGATTAACCAATCCTTCAACCAGTCTTTGTATATCATCTGAAAATCCCATGTCAAGCAACCTGTCAAATTCATCAAGAACCAGTGTTGAGAAGCATTTAAGGTTCAGTGCTCTTTGACGAACCATATCTGTAATGCGGCCCGGTGTGCCAATGACGATGTGATATGGCCTGTTAAGTTTCCTAATGTCAGTGCTTACACTAGTACCTCCTATTAAACATACACTGTATAACCTAAGCCCTTGCGTTATGCTTCTGAACTCCTTTTCTATTTGAACAGCAAGTTCACGCGTAGGTGACACAACCAATATTTGATAAGATGGTTTTTTGTCAAGTAATTTATGAGCCAACGGTATTAAAAAAGCACCCGTTTTACCAGTTCCTGTTTGCGCTACTCCTAAAAGGTCATTTCCATTAAGAACAGCTTCGATAGATTTGTCCTGTATTTCAGTTGGAGTGATATATCCTTTTTTCAGAAGATTAGAAATAATTGCATAATCAACAGGCAGGTCCTTAATAACACGAGAAGATAAGTATTTAGTTTCCTCTGTTGATTGTGCTTTTTTAACGAACAAACCTGAATTTAATTGCTTTTTGTTTGTCCTGCCATTGTTTACCTGATTTCGCCTGTGAGGGTTTTGAGATTTACTGTGTAGCTTAAAAGACTTTTTTTGATTGAAGTTTTGTTTTTTTATGTTTTCCATTTAATTTGGTTAATTGTTCCAGAAATTGACATTAACCAAATATTAGTAAGGTGTAATGTGTTTTTCCAATAATTTTTTTTTAGCATTAATAAATTTATGTTTTAAATATTTTCCTTTATATACTAACGCTAAATTCGCTGCAATGTTAATCAAATAATTTGCAAGAAAAAAATATAATTCATACTCGCCTGTCGTGCAATTACTTATAAATCGATATATTGCGATATATAGGCTGGAGAAATCAAAATCCTTTTTGTGTAACTTTATGTATTTGTTTTTAAAAAGGAAATCAAATTTATCTGTTATTACTGTTGCAATCCTTTTTTCGAATCACTCTCTGTTTCAGTTGTCCGGTTCACCTTTTTAACAGCTTTCCCTTTGTTGAATTTATAGGAATAAGTCACCTGAATAAAGTATCTTGCATCAAAACTTGCCTGTGAGCGTGCATAATATTGTGGTGTAGTTACCGTATTATCCATTACGGTTAAACTGGTAATTCCTGGTAAAAGCCAGAACAAACCTAAGGAATGATTTCCAAATTCTTTTCTTACTCCTGTTCCATAAAAGAATGGAGTATTGGTCATTCCTTGTGCATTGGTATTTTTTCCCTGGTAGTTACCAAAAGCAAAAATGCTCATCTTCCAGGGCAGTGGTGCATATGCCCAGCCTGTAATACTAAAAGATGAATAATTTGTTGCAAGAATAGAATCAGAACCATTCTTATATTTATCAAAATGACCCTGAAAATATTTGAAATTAATGTTGATGAAATAAATCAAAGCATTTAGTCCAACGCCATGCTCTTCACCGGTAAGAAGGTTATTTGCTACTGACAAAGAAGTGACATTATTTACCAAAGATGAATATTCGACGAAATTAAGATTATCAATTTTATACTTGTAGATGTCATAATATAAATAAGGCGAAACATAACTTTTGGCAATATTAGCAGTATAGGTTAGTTGCAACCTATCCCGGTATTCCGGCTTTAACATTGGATTCCCCTCGGTAATGTTATCGGTACCATTCACAATTTCAGCAGGACTAAGCTGAGTTAATGATGGCCTGTTAATACGCCTGTTATAAGTAAATTTGACATTTTGTTTTTCAGTAAACTTATACATAATGTTAGCTGATGGCAAAAATGTTGAATAATTCAGGGAATTTGACGTGTCATCCTTTGCAATTACATTGCTGTGTTCAATCCTTAAAGTTGTTTGAAAACTTAACTTGTCAAAACCGGTTGTAAAACCAATGTAAGCCGCTTCACGCCATTCTTTATAAACAAAATTATTTAACAATGAAGTATCCAAATTTAATTGACGATAAGATGGTACATCAAAACCCATTTGCTGCCAGTATAACTGAATACCGGTTTCAATTTTAGTATCCATTCCCAATGGATAAACATAATCTGTTTTTAAATTCACGTAATTACGGGCACTGTTATTTTTCTCATACCTGTTTATACTATCCAAAAGATTATTAATTGAACCGTAGGTTTTCTTATTGGTTTTGTATTCATCACCTTGTAAGAAATGATAGAAAGTACCTTCAATAGTCAATTCCTGCAATGGCTTAGCATATTGCTGTCGATAAAAGACAGAAGAATTTAGCTCACCGCTGTTGGTAGTTGTACGTGTGTCATACTTTTGATTATACATCTCTATTTGATTTACGGCGATATCATTATTCTGATCCAAATCAGTAATATTAATTAAAGGTTTAAAGCTTGTATTAAAACTGAATGTCCTGTGTTTATCAATATAATAATCGACACCTGCATTGATTGACCCTACAAAAAATTTGTAAGTACCAGTACCGTTAACTTTAAATGCCGAATCGATGGGTTGATTTACTGGATTTAAAAAATATTGAGTATTGTTATTAAACTTTATATTCAAGTCGTTAAACCATCCATAACCCGAAACATAAACAGTTGCCTTACCCATTGCATAATCCAGGGAGCCGTTCATGTTGGCAGAAGTTTGAGCACGTGGCCGGGCACCTGCATTAATATTACCGCTTATGCCATATCTGGCTTCTTGTTTGAGTTTAATGTTAATTACACCATCAATATTACCTTCATATTTTCCTGAAGGGTTTGTAATTACTTCAATAGTTTCTATATCCGAAGGCTGAAGACGGGCAAGAAACTCTTTGTCACGTTGTTTGCCATCTACTTGTATAATAAAATTACTGCTGCCATTAAGAGTTATATTGTCATTATAATCAACCTGGATAGATGGAACCTTTTTTAACAGATCATAAGCATTTGGTGAAGACTTGGAGACTTCCACGGGAATAGAATATACCGTACGATCTACCAATTCTTTGCCTTCAATTTTGTGACCGATTACTACAACATCCCCAATTTGTTTTGTTGTTTCCCTTAGAAAAATTGTATCAACCCTGATTATTTTATCCCCGGCTTTCATCTGAATTTCTTCGCCTGTATTTATATATCCAACAAACGAAGCTTTTAAATAATATTGTCCGGGTGTAACATTCTCAAAAATAAATTTTCCACCGTTTTGTGCAGAAATGCCAGTTAAAATGGTTGAGTCTGGTAATTTTAAAAGAGCAATAGTAGCATAATCAATTGCTGTTTTTTCTTTTTCTGAAGCCACAACACCTTTAATAGTCCCGGCCTGGCTTACCAATGACTGCATGATTAATAAAGAAGTAATTATTATTTTCACCTTAAGTATTTTTATAGTTATTTTCAATTTGCATTTGTCCGTCAAAGCTGAAACATCTATGGTTTTTTATCAGTTAATGTTTACTTAAAATTTTCACTTCGTAATTGAACTATTTTATATTATTTTTTGAAAAATACCCTACTTGTATCATTGAATTAATTCAAAACAATGATAAAAACAGAATAATTTCAATTGTGTAAATTTCAGCTATTTGATTCCTTCTGTCTCAGACTTTGATTCTATTTCCATAGGCATAGGGTTACCATTGAAAGTCATGCTACCTTGCATTTTTTGTTTTGATTTACCCTTAATTAACCATCCGGTAGCTAAATCAATAGTCATATCCGTTGTACCCAATCCCCTCAAGTCAAAAGGAATTTGCATACCATTCATATTCATTACACCGTTTTCTGCGGATTCTATAGTTATATCACCAGATAAATCAGCCTGGTTGTTTGCAATATTTTTACATTTATAATTAATCCCGATGAGCAGTTCCATCCCGTTGGGTTTAATTGTATAGTTCGATTCCCACTTATCACCTGTATTAACCGGTTTGTCCAATAAGTAATTAATTGGTGATTCAATCATCATTTTTAGAATATCTGAATTAACAGCCATTTCTACTGCCGGCTTCATTTGTGTTTTTGATGCTTCGGGCAATGAATCCAGTTGCTTAAATATGCTATCGGAAACTGCATTCAGATTAATTATTTCCAGTACCTTACCAGCATAACTTAATTTCACTTCTAACGGGTTTTTAACCAGGGTAGCCATTACATTACTCATCAAATCATCAGGATTCTTAGGATTCCCCGGTTTATTGGAATTTGTTTTAATAGTCTTGTACGGATTATTAACATTGGAAACTATACTGTCAAAACTTACGCGGACAAGCATGTAATCAGCATCCAATTTTTCAGGCAGGTATTTTATAACGTTTACGCTATTTACGTCCGTATTTATTTGGGTACCATTCATAGTCATTGTCATGGTTTGAAGACTGGATGATTTAATTTTATACTCTTTTCCCTTTTCCAAATTTAATTTTAGATTTGATGCAGCCTGCATGCTCGAACCTAAAAGAAATAGAGAAGCAATAGATAAAATAAATAATTTTTTCATTGTTGTTGGTTTTAATAAGTTTTAGGTATGTTAAACATAATTATTGAATATATTTTTCAAACTTACATAAAACACATAACATGACATTATAATAATTGATAAATAGAAGAATACCTTCGGCAAGTAGTAAGAAAATGCCGGTAAAGTAAAAGGCACTTATGATGGTAAAGTAAGTGTGGAAATATATTTATGGTTGTATAGCCCCAGGGAAAACCTTCCTTGTAATTAACCAGTACCTCATAGAAATAAGAGCCGAATACATTTGAGATAATCCTGTTCTTAACCAATTCATCAATAACATGAATCTTGAAAGTTGCCGAAGTAATTGCACTAAATTCCATACGAGACAGGTGCATTGACCGGCAAGTTAATATTCCAATAGCTTTCGGGATACTGATCGCCAGTATAAGAGAAATATAATATTACTTATAAAGGTCGGTTTAAACTATCTGCATTATTTTTAAATAAAATATTCCAGTTTATCCCATCTGCACTTTCTAACATACCAGTATCATTGAAAATAACCATTTTATTATTATAAATATAGGCATGTTTTACCTCAGGTTGGCCACTAATAATTGTATTCCATGTCAACCCATTTTTAGAAGTAAAAACGTCTCCTTTACCAAATGCCCAGAATTTATTCTTAAACTTCAGCATTAATAATTGGGAATATTCTTTTATCGGAAATCTTGCTTTAATCCAGTTTTGCCCATCCAAACTTACAAGAACAATCCTTTCTTCTCTATCCTGAGGACTCTCGCCATATAAGCAGAGAAAATCTTCTGTACCGCAAAAGTTTTGAGAGTAAATTTCAGGTGCTTTTCCTTTTAAAGTCCAATTTATACCGTCAGGACTGCTCCAGAATTCATATCCGCCAGAAGTATCTCTCTGTACATGAGTATAAACCCAAATTTCATTTTTAAAAACTACCGGTACATCACCAATCCAATAATTGACAAATTTGGACCATGGAACTATAGGCAATACGCACTTCCAAAGAATTCCATCCTTGCTGTACCAAATATCATCACAAGGGTAACCGCTAGTTACCGGATGTCCACCCATGCACCAAATTTTATCTGAAAAATTAAAAAATAAAGCATCTTCCCTGGTAAGGTTTTTATGTAAATGAATATCTATTTTTTTCCAGGTATCTTTATTTTTCAATAAATCGAATTCTGCAGATGAAGGCCATGAGCGGCCCCTGTTAAAATAGTTATTTGTATATTCTGTAATTGATTTAATATCAGTTGTCACAAAAAGATTATCATTTGGAATATCATTTTTTTCACTCTCAAATAATCCATATAAAAATGTTCCTGGAACCGAATGAGGATTCCATTTTATTCCTGTTTGTTTAGTATAATTACCCCCCATTAGGAATAAACGGTCTTTTAGAAAGTACAAACTAAAATTGTAGCAATAATCTTTATAACCCGGATCACTAACTGGAACTGGTCGCCCGGAAAAAAAATAGATAAGAAATAAAATTATACAACCAACTACAACCAAAGTGATTTTTAATCTAGTGTCCATTTGAATATAATTTAATTAATAATTCGATTTAGAGATTTAAAAATAAATTTTTACTTAAACGTTATCCTGAATGAAATTATTCTGCATATTTTTCAATTACGACTTTATAAATAAAGCAATTTCAAATTTAAAATTATTTTAATTTTGTGCAATATTTTATTCACCAGTAAAACATTTATTAATATGACTGAAGAGAAAAAAGAAAAATGGTTAAATTATGTGGCTGTTACTACCGTTCTAATTGCTGTTTGTGCTACTTTATCAACTTTCAAAGGAGGAGGATATAGTACTAAATCTCTTTTATTTCAATCCAATGCCTCAAATCAGTGGGCCTATTACCAATCTAAAAGTATTAAGAGTTATATTTTTGAAATGCAAAAAGAAAACCTCGAGCTGCAAAAAAACTTATTAGACAATTCACCAAAAAACAAATCAGCTGTTGAAAAATTCGACCAATCAATTACCAAGTACAAAGGAAAAATTGATCAGTATGAAAAAGAAAAAGGTGAAATAAAAAAAATAGCAGAGGATTTTGAGAATCAACGTGACGATTGCAAAAAACATGCAAAAGAATTTGGGATTGCTGTTATATTTCTTCAAATTTCGATAGTGCTTTCATCTATTGCAGCCCTGACTAAGAAAAAGTATATTTGGATACTTAGTCTTATAGTAGGGGCAGTGGGAGTTTTTTATTTCTTTGATGGATTTTTTGTATTCATTTAAATACTATTTGTATTAGTTCATATATTTTTATATAAATAAGAAGTAACAAATCCTGTGCTATTCATGCTCGAATGCATGCTTTAAAATTTTAATATCGAGTTTCTTCATTTGAAGAATTGCTGACATTACTCTTTGAGATTTTGCAGTGTCTGTATCGCTTAACATTTCTCCAAGGGCAGTGGGAACAATTTGCCATGATACACCAAACTTGTCTTTCAGCCAACCACATTGTTGTTGCTCCCCACCTTCGGAAAGCTTTTCCCAAAATTCGTCAACTTCTTCCTGCGTCTTGCAGTTTACGACAAATGAGATGGCTGGAGAAATGGTAAAATATGGTCCACCGTTTAATGCCATAAATTCCTGACCATCGAGCAGGAAACTTACAGTCATTACTGTTCCTTTCGGCATAGGAGCTCCTTCTCCATAATGGGTAATTTTCAATATCTTTGACTTTTTAAAAACAGAGATATAAAAATTTATCGCTTCTTCTGCCTGATTATTGTACCACAGGAATGGGGTTATCTTTTGCATATGAATTGTTTTATAATTATCAAGTAAATCTTTAATCAAGTGATTTCTTTGTCTACTTGCTGCTAAATTGTTTATTTGATCTATAACCAGTTATCACCTAATTTTGTTTCAGAATTACAGTTTTTTTGATAATTATAAAAGGGAAAATAGGCCAAACAAAAAAAATTTCTATGATATTACTCTTTTTTTAGATATCCTTCTCCTTATCACCTCTTTCTCAATCATTGCCATTTCGCGACTGGTCTGACCCTTTACAGAAGTGTTTTCTTCAGCCCTTCTCATTAAATAGGGAATGACATGTTTGACTGGCCCAAAAGGTATATATTTAGCTACATTATATCCGTTATGTGCAAGGTTAAAACTAATATTGTCGCTCATTCCATAAAGCTGGGAAAACCAAACACGATTGTCATTTTTAGAAATATTAGCTTCTTTCATTAATTCGGTTAGTAATTGGCAACTGTATTCATTATGCGTGCCATTAAAAATGGAAATCTTGTCGATACGGGTCAGAGAAAAACGTAAGGATTCATTGTATGCATTATCTGTAGATATTTTATCGGGATAAATGGGTGAAGGATAGTTGCAAATTTTGGCTCGCTCTCTTTCTTTTTCCATATATGCACCTCGCACAAACTTTATTCCTAGAAAATAGTTTTCATTTACTGCCTTGTCATAAGAAAGTTTGAGAAATTCTAACCGGTCAGTCCGGTACATTTGCATTGTATTAAATACGATAGCTTTGTTTTTATTGAATTTTCTCATCATGGTTTCGCAAACTTCATCTATGATAGCCTGATAATATGTATGCTCAGCATCTATCATGATTGGAACATTTGCATCGAAAGCTTTCTTACATAGTTTTTCTATTCTATTTTTAAATAATTCCAGTTCTGTTTTTTCCTGTTCGTTCAATTCAGACTTATTGCTGGCTTTTTCTAAAATCATTCTGTTTCCAAAAGCAGATGGTTTGAAAACGGTAAAGGGAACATCAGGGTTGTGTTCTGCAAAATCAATAGTTGCGAGCGTTTCAGTTAAGGCATTCTCATAACATTCTGTCGTGTCTTTTCCTTCAACAGAATAATCGAGATTTGCTTTAACATTAAATTTATTCAGGATATTAATTGTATTTGCCGCTTCTTCGAGTGTTTCTCCACCGCAGAAATGCTTAAAAACTGTAGGTTTAAGCAGCAATGAAACAGGAAGATGAATTTTAATTGCTGCATTGATAAGAATTTTACTTGCTTTGACCAACTTTCCAAAACGCATAAACCTGAATAGCCAGAGCGCTTTTAAAAGTCTGTACTTATCAATATATTGAAAGGCTATTTCGGTATTGTCAAATGAAATCATCCGAAATAATTTATTTTATTGTTATAAAGGTAAATGAAAAATGACAATTATCAATGACATTCACCAGACTCAGCCTTGATTTATAAAAATTAGTTTATCGGTGATTGGAACTGCTAACGCAATTGCATA
>CAWKPE010000025.1:0-24232 GCA_963851385.1 uncultured Bacteroidota bacterium
ATCACTGCTTCCACCCGATGCAACAGCATGTGCCCAGCCTTTCATGCTATGGCAGGGAACATTGTAACCGTTGTTATCGGCTTTTTGTATTGAAAGCATTAAAGCAGAAGGCTGATTCAATACCAGGGCTTTTGATGGAATGTTGCAGCCGTTCGTATCGGATAACGAGATGAGATACGAACCTGCACCTAGGCCCGCGAATACAGCGCTATCATCGGCTGATGTTATCCTGTGGGTAACATCATAGCTTCCCCCGGTAACCCGTATTTTATGAGGATATGTTCCTCCCGTGGTCATTACGGTTATTTGCCCGTCGAAAAGACCAAAACAACTGATGTTATTGCCATCGGGATAGGTTTTAAGGTTGATTGAGGTGAAGGCGAGAGGGGCCGGTCTTGTCAACCTTTCATAAAATGAATCAAGTTTACATTCGTTTGTATCTTTAAATGTAATATAATATGTAGTATCAGCCTGCAGACCTGTAAAATTACCAGAAGTATTGCTTTGCACCAAATTATTGCTGACTGAATCTTTTAGCTGAATAGTATAAGGTGTCACACCACCAGCAGGATTGACTTGTATGACCCCGTCTGTCCTGTCAGAACAGGAAATGTTTTTCCCTCCAAAAAGTGTATGGATGACCAGGTTCTTTTGAAGTATAGCAGGTTCATGCAAAGTAATTTTTGCTGAATCTTCACAACCAAGATAATCTTTTACTCTAATGGTATAATTTCCCGCTGTGTAATCATTAAAGACAGAATCATTGCCAAACGGAAAATTATTTAATGCATATTGAAAACTTCTTACACCTCCTTTGGCTGTTGCTTTTACCCAGCCATCAGAACTGCCATGACATGAAATTTGATAGTTATTGTAGTTGCTCGTATCAAAAAGCGATACTGCTAATTTTGTTGAAGGTTGATTTAATGTTATTGAACCGGAAGTTGCTTTGCAGGAACTGTTATCAGTTACTGTAACTGTATATGCACCGGCAATACAATTTTGCTGTGATAATGTTTGATTTGTTTCACCGGTAATTACACTGGGAATTCCACTAATGTAGCGTGTCCATGAATAAGATTTAATGCCTCCTCCGTTTGGATTCTGCGGGTTATTAGCTTTTATTGAACTATTATATGTACCGCCAAAGCATGATATTTGATACGTAGTACCATTTATTGGCGAAGGATTGGAAAGACTTATAGCTAAACGTGAAGTATAATATAAATTAACAGGTAATGCAGGATTAGACAAGCAAGATGCATCATAAGTTGATACAAGAATTTTATATATGCCTGATGCAAGGTTTTTATTGAAGGAATAATTTGCAGATGAAAGTGCAGAATATCTTGTAATTTCATTATTATTGTTGTCATTTAATATGTATGTATAATTAACATCATTATCAAAACTACTGCTGTTCGTAACATCAACAGGTATTGTACTTGCCGTATTTTCCGCGCACAGAGGACGAATAATTGCATTTGTAGTGTCAATGACAGGCCAATAACCTTTATTAACTGCAATATTATCTTGCGATACACTGCAGTTATTATTGTCGATAACAACAACCGAATATGTAGTTCTTGGGGCCAGGTTATTAAATGTCCAACTGCCACCTGATGAAGTACCGGCCGGATATTTTATCGTGTAAACTGCATGATATAGTTTGGAATTTGTATTATCTGTCAGGGTTAATGTCCAAGTACCTTCCGAAGGATTAATAATATCGAATAAATGACTTATATCTGTAACTGTCAAATTTGTTCCTGGTCCGGTCAGATTCATGGTACAAGTATATGGATTAAGCATAGCCGTAACATTTACCAGTAATTCTGAAGGGTGACCTGCCGTAGTAAAGGTATACTTTAACGGCGTCATGGGAATTATTACGCCACCTGATCCTGTCAAATCTTTATATTCCTGAAGCGATACACTGCTATATGGAGGCGTCCCACTTGACGGAGTAGCTGTAATGCTGCCATTCTCTGAATTCGGACACCTTTCCTGGTGGGAACTCGCATTGGGATTAATTTTGGACGGGGCAGTATTGATGACTATCGGAATAGTAGAAGTATATGGGCAATAATCTTGAGCTATTATTGCCACATTATAAGAATTAGGGATTAAATTCTTAAAAGTATATGGCAATTTGGTTATTTGAACTGATGGTATATCATGAACAGTAAATGTCATAGTATCTGGCGTCTCTGGCATTATTGAATTAATTGTTAAACTACCGTTGTTACCATTGCATAAAGGAGCATTAGGTGTCATATTGACTGATGTCACCTGATAAGGTAAAATAATTGTTTTTATCAATGAATCTGAAATTGGCCTGTATGCCATGCCACTATTTAATCTGTATGGAAGGTAATACGTCATCCTGAAATATAAATTTTGCCCATAATATTGAGTATAAGGGTTAATAAAACTGCTTAATTTTACCGAATCGGTAGTATAGCCATTTGTTGTTCCGCTAAGAATTACTGTATTTCCAATTTGTGTAAAATTATTATTATTCATCGTCCCTGCTTCAATCCTAAGTTGTTGCCATTCTCCCAGATAGTTAATATTTTCAAATCTTATGTAACCATTGGTACAAAAACTGTTTGTCTCTCTACTAATTGTAATATCATTATTTGATCGCCTGAACCACGGAGTTAAATTAACGTTAGCAATAATACTTCCGTTTCTCCACCACAAAAACAATGGCCATGCTACTTCCCCAAAATTCCAATTTGTTTCTGTAATGGTTGTATCATCTACAACCAGTGTAAAGTCTATTGTAACCGGTTGTGAAGTATATGGCCCGCCTACATAACTGCTATTATATTTAGAGTTACAAGAGCATTGTAATGTAATGGAATCATCATCAGAGGTTAATTCTGTTACATCATTATGTTCAACATATACTCCATTTTCGATTGTCGTTATTGTCGCCGTAAAACTACTAGGAACTTTCTGTGAGCATATATCTATTTGTGCATACCAACCATAAATGCTTTCTGATGCATTAACTTTTTGGGGTTCAAAAAATGAGATAAATGCAAGTATTAGAATTAAATATTTTTTCATATTTAGTTAATTTAGATATTATAATCATTTTAAGTAAATAATATTGAATTATTTAAATTAGCCAATACTAAAATTCCAATAGAAAGTACTTAATAATCAATGGTCAGTATTTATTAATCCTTGACACATCGTATAGAATTTCCAAAATTATTAGGTATATATGTCCTATAAATAATAGAAGTGCCGTAAGTCATATATCTTGACCAAGATTCCAAAGTACTATATTCTGTTATAGACCAACAGTAAAAAAAGCCACCTATTCCGTTTCCATCAAAATTTGAGCTCTCATAACTGCTACGTACTCCTCCCGGAAGCGCCGTGAAACCGCTGCTGTTCGTTGCATTTTCACTTAGGCCTCCCCAAACATCTTTAGCTTTTAAAGCTGCCCCGGCAGTTGTACTTTCTATTTTATCATTATTATTATTAATTACAGCAGGCATTAGTGCATACGGGTCAAGTGAAAGTGCTAATGCATGCCATTCGGTATCGGATGGAACGTGCCAGCCTACCGGGCATACTCCACGTTTGTCTATTACAACGTACCAATTATACAACCTGCCATATATAGTTGCCATTGCTGTATCATTGTTATAATTGCAATAGGCGCTTTTTGTAATTGTATCCCACTCTGTTTTACCCGTATCATTTGGTATTGCATCGCCATTATTATAATGTGTTGTCTTCAGGTTTTGTATCAACCACAATTGTTTGCCTATAGGAACAGAAGTGTACAAGTTGCCATCGTAGTCAACAACTTTACTTATTGTGGTAAAGTTTATTTGCCTTCCGTAAGCTGTACCTGCACTATTGGTTGCGTATACGCGCGCATAATATGCCGTCTTTTCACTAAGACCGGTAATTTTCATATCGAACTTACCGATATGATTGGTATTTATATTTACTACATTGTCCGTTGTCGTGGGATCCTGTTTGGTGCTCCAGCATACTCCATAAGCTGTTGCATCTGAACCACTATCGGGAGTAACTGTCCCTTCACACATAGCAAAATCAGGGCCTATACAATATATTGAATCCGTAGTTACCACCGGTAATACTATAACCTGTTGTTTCGCAGGTCCATTTTCTTTTTTACAGGAAAATAATACAGCGCTAACAATAGCTGCTAAGATTAATGTTGTTTTAGTAATTGTTTTCATATGTTTTGCTTTTAAGTTTATGGTTTATGTTTATTAGTTTATGATTTAGTTTTTTTTACTCACCCCCTGCCCCCTCTCTATAAATAGAGAGGGGAAAGTCCCTTCTCTGGTTTTAGAGAAGGGATTTAGGGATGAGTAAATTGTTTTTCAAATGCTTTTATTTTATTTTTAAATTGTTGAAAAGTTTGTAAAATAATCACTTATTTTCATTTTCACTTTTTCTATATCCTGCAATTCTTCATTTTTTATTCTTAATATTTTTAAACCTAATGCTTTTAAAATTTCATCCCTGTTTTCATCTCTGTCTTTTTGATATTCATGAATTTTACCATCCAACTCTATTACCAATTTCTGTTCGGCACAATAAAAATCCGATACAAAGAAAAAATGCTCATTATTTTTTGAATCGTAAATGAAAGGATGTTGCCGCAAAAACTTTTTCTCATAAAATTTTCTGTTTCGCAATTCATTCCAAAGCGTCTTTTCTTCTTTGGTCTGATTTCGCCTCAATTGTCTTATCGTTTTTAAAATTTCGCCGTATTGCATTTGTTAATTTTTTAGTTTTTTTTACTCACCCCCTTTCCCCTCTCTATTCATAGAGAGGGGAAAGTCCCTTCTCTGGTTTTAGAGAAGGGATTTAGGGATGAGTAAATTGTTTTTCATTTTCTCTTTCATTAATACTTTTTATTTAGTGTGGGTTTTGGGTAAGGCACTCGTTGCAAATGAGATCTAACGTTGGTTTAAAATTAATACTGGTTTATTGGGTCATCGTCAGGATTTTTATTTCTTCCTCTATAGTCAGTAAAATGATATTTGCCCTCCTTTTGTTCCTTGTTTATTAATTCAAATTTGCCATAATTGTTAATGTTATAATTATTTATCGTAATCTTGGTTTTTTTAAAATTGTCAATTGGTTTATATTTGAAAACAGTAATTTTAGAATCCGAATTAATTACTGATTTAATTAATTCTGTATCATTCATAAAACCATGAAGTTTTAACTTATCAATATTCTTGCCTTCATTATTATAGCTTGCAATATATATTAATGTTGAGTCTGAACCCTGATCCTTAATGTATAATAAGAATAAGAAATTATTACTTTTATATTTACATAAATAAAAATAATCATATTCAGCAAAACCACTAATCTCTTCTTGTGTATCACCGTTTGTACTCACATAATCAAACCCGATGTCGTCTTTACAATTTCCTATATATTTTAATATTAAATTTTTAGGAATCATATTATGTTTGCTTTTTAAACTAGAATAATGTAAATTTATTTTTTGAGTATAAAAAGGCAATGAACATTCATCAAAATACTTATAATATTCATTCATAAATTCTGTTTGTTCATCATCTTTTGTTTTATTGTTTTTCTGGGCATAACAATTATTAATTGTTATTAGAAAAATAATAGATAAATAAAGAGTTTTCATAGTTTTAATTATTTTTTCGAACTTCTGTGATAATATATAAAAGGTCATTATGTTCTGTTGTTCCTGAAATTTTTTTCTCAGAATCATATATATATAGTTGGTTTTGAGGACTTGTTCCATCACCGGAATCGCTGGTTCCAACATCATAAGAATGGTAATAATATAGTTTTTGACCAGAATCATATTCTTTTCCAACTATCACAATAAAATGATCGGTTGCATGATTGTCATTTGATGATGCATACTTTGTTCCATCAATATGTACTCCATCAATTACAGGTACTTTATTTAATAAACTTTCATCTAAATAATTTTTAGCCGTTTGGAAATCCTTATCTATTGCATAATTTAAAGTATTATAATCTTTAGCTGATTCATTTGCTAAAGTTGCAATATTAATAGCATTGCTTCTGCTTGTTGAATGTCCCGTTAAACTTAAAATATGATTACATGTAAAACAGCAACATTGATTATAATCTGGTTTTTTTGTTCCATCTGGTGGACAACATTCCTTCTTTGTTGAATCCTTTGCACACTTAACTAATGCTGCATCGCCATCACAACATTTTGTCGTCAAGCTACTGCACCAATGGCAACCAGTACCTTTCATAACAATATCATTTTGTGCTACCCAGGTAACATTGTCTGCAGAATGTTTTACGTAAGGAAAAGCATAATTGACAAAATCCATTATTTGATTTTCCAATACCGTAAAATGGAACATTTTGTCCCCTTCGGTAACTGATCCTGTTGAAGTTGTAGTTGCATGAAAAGCAAAATCAATATATGAATCGGATGAATTAGGAGCTTCTGATGACGTTGTGTTATTTTTACTAATTTCAAACGTTTGAAACATATATTGACTTTTTTGCTTGGTTAAAAAGTTAATATCTGTTGATAATCGAAGATAACTGAGTTTTTTATCTTTTCCAATTGAATATTCTTTCCATTCCTTTGGTGATTTGACTAAATAGGTACAAGCATCTAAATTTTTTGTTTGTTCATAATAATTATAAGTTCTGATTAATTCAAGTAAAGAACATTTGCCTGATATACTCGCCGCATCCGCACCCGTTGTCCCGGTTCCAAAAATGGTTTCGGTATAGTATGCCGGGTAGTGGATTTCATCCCACTGGTATTTGAAAAGTCGGGTACCACCGGCGTAATCCATCAGGTTATCTGTCTTTGCAGAATCCAATTGTTTTTCGTGACCAAAGGTATGGAACGTATGCAGCAACCCGAATGCCCCGTGTCCGAGTTCGTGGGCTATTGTCCTTTCTAAAAGCGTATCACTTTCGTTATCTGTAAATATGAACCCGAAAGGTTGATTGTATGGCATGATGCCAAGTTTTGCAGACTCTGTTGCATTATTAAGCAGAAACAGGTAATAATTCGATTTATTGTATTTGTTATTGGTGCTATCGGCCTTAAAGGCATTTATGAGGCCCACCATATCATCGGTGTAAATATTTTTTTTCATTAGCATTTTGCTTAAAAAATATTTTTATTTTGGCAAATCATTTATCGGATCATCATCAGGATTCTTTTTTGAATTTATGTATTTTAAAAAATCATTATTACTTTCTCTGTATTCTATATTAATTAATTCAAATTTACCTTCATCACTAATCCTGTAATTATAAATTGTAATCTTAGTTCTTTTAAAACTATCTATAGGTTCGTAATTACATGTTTCAATATTAAAGTCTTTCTTTATTACAGATTTAATAATTTCATTATCTGCAATAAATCCATATAATTTTAATTTGCTTATTTTTTTTCCTTCCTCATTATAACTAGCAATATATATCAATGTTGAATCTGAAACTTCATCTTTTATGTATATTACAAGAAAAACAGATTTAAATTTAAACTTGCACAAGAAATAATATCTATATTCTGAATAACCCGTTATTTCTTTTTGATTATCAGAATTTGTTGCTGTCCAATCATATCCTATTTCATCTCTTTTATTACTTATATATTTTATAATTATATCTTTAGGAATTCGTTTATAATTTTTTACTAAATTGTCATATCTAAGATCAATTTTTTGAGTATAATAGGGTAAAGAGCATGAATCGAAATGAAAGTAATAATCATTAATAAACCTTGAATTATTATTATTGTCAATTTTATAGATGTTCTGACAATAAGATGATATTGCTGCTATTTGCAAAATAATAGATAAACAAAGTTCTTTCATAGTATTAGTTATTTGTTCTTACCTCTGTAATTGTATATGTAATATTATTATTGTATTCTGACGTACCAGATATTTTTCTTTGGTCTTCATAAATGAAAAGTTTATTATTTGAACTTGTTCCATACTTGGGATTGCTTGTTCCAACTTCATAGAAATAATAATAATATAATTTTTGATTAGACTCATACTCTCTTCCAACAATCACAACAAAATGGTATGTTGCACTATTTGAATTTCCTGAAGCTTTGTCTGAATTTAAATGTACTCCAACAATTACGGGTACTTTATTTAATAAACTTTCATCTATATAATTTTTAGCTTTCTGGAAATCCTTATCTATTGCATAATTTAAAGTATTATAATCTTTAGCAGATTCATTTGCTAAAGTTGTAATGTCAATAGCATTACTTCTGCTTGTTGAATGCCCTGTTAAACTTAATATATAATTACATGTATAACAGCAACAATTATTATAATCTGGCTTATTTGTTCCATCTGGTGGACAACATTCCTTCTTTGTTGAATCCTTTGCACATTTAACTAATGCTGCATCGCCATCACAACATTTTGTTGTCAAGCTACTGCACCAATGACAACCGGTACCTTTCATAACAATATCATTTTGTGCTACCCAGGTAACATTGTCTGCAGAAAGTTTTACGTAAGGAAAAGCATAATTGACAAAATCCATTGTTTGACTTTCAAAGACTGTAAAATGAAATATTTTGTCCCCTTCGGTAACTGCACCTGTTGAAGTAGTAGTTGCATGAAAAGCAAAATCAACATATGAATCGGATGAATTAGGAGCTTCTGATGACGTTGTGTTATTTTTACTAATTTCAAACGTTTGAAACATATATTGACTTTTTTGCTTGGTTAAAAAGTTAACATCCGTTGATAATCGAAGATAACTGAGTTTTTTATCTTTTCCAATTGAATAATCTTTCCATTCCTTGGGTGATTTGACTAAATAGGTATAAGCATCTAAATTTTTTGTTTGTTCATAATAATTATAAGTTCTGATTAATTCAAGTAAAGAACATTTGCCTGATATACTTGCCACATCCGCGCCTGTTGTGCCGGTTCCAAAAATGGTTTCGGTATAGTTTGCCGGGTAGTGGATTTCATCCCACTGGTATTTGAAAAGCCGGGTGCCACCGGCGTAATCCATCAGGTTATCGGTTTTTGCAGAGTCCAATTGTTTTTCGTGACCAAAGGTATGGAACGTGTGCAGCAAACCAAATGCACCATGCCCGAGTTCGTGGGCAATGGTCCTGTTAAGCACATCGCCGCTTTGACCACCTGTAAATATAAACCCGAAATTCTGGTTAAATGGCATTATACCTGCCTTGCCATCGTTGCAATGGTCGAGTAAAAACAGGTAATAATTATTTGCTTCGCAACTGTCACCGATAACGGATTGAAAGGAATCTATCAAATCAACCATATCATCCGTATAACTTACAGCGTCTGGAGGGTTGGCATCAAATGACTGGTTGCTGAATGATATGGAAGGACCGGAACTTACCGCGAAGGTTTTGTTTGCCTGCCTGTAAATATTATCCAACGTGGTTTGTAATGTCCCAGTGCTAATGCTGTTGGACTGGGCGCCAACGGGAACAATGAATACATTGGTCGGGTTGTTTATATCGCTATAACTTACCAAACCGAACTTCCCGGCTGTAAATGTATTTTTGCTTGTATCTGATTCGGTGTACGTGGCTGTTATTTCCTGCGTGCCTTCATAGCCATTTCCATTCAAAACAAGCGATGAATCCTGAAGTGTTAAATTATTGCCATTGCCATCGGTAAATTTTAAATTGATTTTCGCGGTGTCGTTCTTTGCCCTGGCTATTTTGACTTTTACTACATCTGTACCACCACTGAAAATAGATTTCCAGGGTTTGTAATATGTCGAGTCGTTTATTTCTTCTCGTGGGTAATATTGTGGATCGTCCAGAGGTTTGTATGTGGAATTGGTACTGTTAAATTGGTCGAATCCATACTGCTGGTTCTTATCCGGGCTGAAATATACTGTTACCGGGTTTTTCGGCTTTACATTCTTAGCTTCCGTAGCTGTTGTATCTGATGGCGTTGCTTCCCCGGTTCGTGTTATGTTACCGTTGGGGCTTACAATATAAGTGTTCCCGCTTCCATCCGCTACCAGCGTCGGTTTGTCTATTTTCTTAGTGGTCGTATCTCCGTTAGCTGTTACTATTACCACGTTGCCACTAGTATCGCTGTATATCGCGTTTATTGTTCCATTTACTGGTAACGTGTCTATTATACTGCTTGTTTGTGTTGTATCTGGTGCGGAAACTGTATCGTTATTGTTTGCCACGGGATTGCCTCGCGGGTTTTCTATCTTGGTCATGAAATTGCCTGTACTCTCTTTCGATTCCAGCTTGCCCTGGTACAATTGCCCCAGCTCGTTCACACGTATGTTTTTGAACGTGTGCATTACCTTGGCATAATTATAAAAGGGTATGGTTACCATGCACTCGCCCGTGAAGGAACCGTCACTGTTTCTTGTCACACTGGTGATACGTCCCTGGAAGCCACCGGCGTTAATTGTTGCCCCTGGAGCCAGGTCCGGCATGTCGTTAAAGTCGGTAATGGCCGGTGGCGGCGCTGCATTGCTGCACTGGAACGGCTTTTGTTCTGTTACTGCCGTGTGAGCGTATTGTGTGTCGGAATAAGCACTTTCTATGGTGCCGCATTCCAGAGTTTACTTCGTATTCTATGTCGGTATTATCCGGCAACTGGTAAACTCTTATATTATCTGTCATGGTTTCATCGCTCCACCAGTCTTTATCGCTGCCTTTTACCCTGTACCTTATGTTATAGCCTGTCTGGGATATTCCCGTTGTCCAGTTTACTTCCAGTCCTCCCCCGTTGACAGGCTTGGCAGTGAAATTGGCCGGGGGTTTGCATTCGTCCCCAAAGGTGAATTTCCAGGTCTCGCTGTAGCCGTTGTTCTTAAATAAATCCAGTTCTTCTATCCCTGACATGGCTTTCGCCCTGACGTTAAAGGCATACTCGTTGCCGGGTGTCAACAGCGGGCACATCATGTCGTACACAAGGCTCGTGTTTTGAGTGGTGGCATCGTATAACACCGGGCTGGTAAGCATGGCTTCATAAGGGTCTCTTCCTTTTGGCCATATTTCTACTATTTTTAATTCATACTCGGTATTGAATGCTGAATTGGGTGATCCCAGGTGCCGGGGCGACCAACTGAACACGATGTTCTGCGGGTCGTTGGCCCGTGGCTTGCTGTTGTTCCCGGGTGTATTGATGATTGGAGGATCGTTTAATACTATGTATGCCGATGCCGTTGCCTTGGATACCGGGTTCCCGCGAGGGTAATTGAACACTTCAACGGTAAAGGTATAATAGCCTTCGGGAAGCAGGTTGGTGCGAAGGTAATCTGTTTTGCTGATGCCGGTGAAATCAAGGTTGGAAGGATCAAAGTAGGTTGACAGGTCTGTACCATATAATATTTCCTGTATGCCTGCCTGCAACGTGATTATGGGCGGCATGTATGTGGTGCGCGTGGTAAGCTTAAACCCGCTACCCTGTATGGTAAACCGTAACTGGACATTGGTGGATGTATTAAATCCCGTGTACATGATGTACAGTGTCATCCGGTCGGAACCTGCTCCTGCATAATCGGCCAGGGACAAACTGTATGGAGGGTTCAAAACAAGGTTGGTCTGTATGGCTATGTTCTGGCCAATTGCTTTTGAACCGGATAAAATCCCCAGTGCGAAAAATAATATGGAAATCTTTTTAAACATTTAATTTCTTTAAATTCTTTAACCGCTAAGAACACTGAGTTGGCCCTAAGAACGCAAAGTTTATCTATATTTTCTTCGCCCTCTCTGCGCATTCTTCGCGTGCTTTGAGGTTAAATCTTTTATTTTAAAACTCTACAACCACCTTAGCACTTAAAGCCGATTCCGAACCGTCAGCAAAAACAGCTTTAATTCTATATATATAAGTTTTATGTGATTCTACCTGTTTATCAATAAACTTACTTTCATTACCATCTACTGAACGATACGTACTCAAAGGCTTGCCTGATTCGCACCTGTATATTAAAAACCTGTTAACATGTTCTTCTTTGTAATCCCACGAAATTTCAGCAGTCTTTAATTCGACCTTAGCTATTCCATAGATAGTTGTTATTGTTGGTTTAATTCCGTTGTTCAAAGGCTTTAACCTGATTGGCTTTGCAGGAAAAGACTCTAACTTCGAACTGTCTACTGCTATGATTGTATATTCATAGCTTAAATTCTTAATTTGCGGTTTATCATAAAACGAACTTGTTGTATCTGGTTCATTAAACTTTGCAATTAGTCGCCATTGTTTTTCCCCTTCTCCTTTCCTGTATAATAAGTAACTTGCAACATCAATACTACCGCTTTTTTCCCATTTCAATTGAATTCCATCTGCATCGGTTTTATAATTTGTGAAAACAGGTGGTTGCGGCGGAATAACATCGGGTCTGGTTAATGCAAGTATGTCTGAGAACTTCGATTGATTGTACCTTCTGTCAATAGCTTTGATTTTATAATAAATTTTTCGCGTTAAAGTGCGAATATTGATGCTGTCTCTATATACAGGATCTTTAACAGGATCGGAAGTAATCTGAAAAAATTCATCCGAAGCAAAGTTTGCCCTGAATACCAAATATCCTTTCATGTCTTCTTCCTTATTGGCATTCCATTTAAGCGTTACCCTGCCGGAAGAATCAATAACCCCAGATAAGCCAGTGGGTGCTGCAGGAGGAATAGTATCTTCCAACTGAAACATGTAAGGGAATGATTCAGCTTCCTTATTATTTTTCCCAACTGCTTTAATTTTATAATAGTTTATAGTATTAGGTTTCTCATCGGTAAATTCATTAATATCATTTCGAACAAGTTCCTTCGAAATTTCAACAAAGTTCCTGTCAGGCTTGCTGCTTCTTAGTACCCGGAAACCTTTGATATCAGTTATTCCTTGTTTCGGAAAATCCCATTTAAGCATGACTTTGTTCTTCATAATTATTTCAGCATTACTTATAGAAGGCCTGTATTTAACTTCAGGCAAACAAATTTCGGTAATGGTATCGGAGGGTAAGCTTACTTCTCCGAAAACAGATATTCCTTTTAACCGGTAGCTGTATACCTTATCTGTTGCCGGAACAGAATCAAGTTTATAGTAATATCTAATATCATTTTGGGTATTATTATAAACGTTGACATAAGGTATATCATTAATTTGCCTGAAAGTACGACAACTGTCATCGGATCTTTCAATAATATAATTATTAAAGATATTTTCGAAGTGCATTTTGTCCCATTTGATTATCGCGCTCTTGCCGGAAAACTTGACTTCATTCAGAATAGGCCTGGGAAGCGAGTTATAATCAGCTATTCCTGTGTAAACGAAGCCACTGTCAATACGCTCAAGAGTATCAGGAACAAGAGAAATAATCCGGTACAGATAATGTTCATCAGGAATTACTGAAGTGTCGTTAAAATATAAACCGGCAGCCTCTGCAACCATAGTTGACTGGTTTGTAGCAAAAAGAGCAAATGAGAACCTGGATTCAAGTTCTTTTGATTTATTAATCATCTTGGCAACTATATTAGTACTTTCAGATATTTCAAATGTCTCGCCATATATTGCCTGGGCAACTACCGCGGCGTTATCGCTGGTATCTATCATTTTTTTCCACTTTTCAGGTTCCCATGGTTTTATAGGAGCAGGAGTAATTACTTTTTTAACCGGTTTTTCAACCAACAAACTATTTTTCAAAATTGTGTACCTGTCAATTCTATAACCGTACTTGTTCAGATATTTCCAGGCAACAGGAGTAGTTGGAGCCCAACGTAACATGACTGAGTTTTTAAAAGGCCTGGCTATTAATTTAATTGAAGGAATACTGTCTGGTTTCTGAGAGTGTATATTCGGCCATAAAATCAAATTCAATATAAGAAATATGACGAATTTATATTTATAAAAAAAGTTCATTTTAATTTTTTTTATCTGTGAATTACTGACAATATTATAATAAAAACCTTATATTCATTGGTATAGTTGATGTAACAATATTTTTACCAGGTAAGATATACTTTGCCGTCAATTTGTATACACCTGGAGCCAGCAAAATCATTTTACCGTTCAATACAACACTCATCCTTTGCGTAAATTTGCCCAAATAATTATTTGCTATTTTATTTTTTAATTCATACAAATCATTATCCATATAATTAGGAAGATTGAAAGCAAATGAAGTATATTGTGAAATAGCTTCTGTATTGCCGTTTGAAACGTCATCATCGGTCAGCACTTTTGAATCATTGTCCTGATAGACATAAAGTGCATTGACGGGAGGTATTCCCATAGTATCGCTTACCGTAAGAATAGTAGTTATCGGGTAGTCTTTATAAATTACCGGATACATGATATTGTTGTACCAGTTATTATTTGACAAATCGGCTTGCAGTTGTATCAGGGGATTGCTTGATTGCCCATAAATTTCAAATTTATCAAATGTTTCTGTTACATTTAGTGTCAGGTAAAGCACTTCCACATTAACACGAATGGGCCAGGCCCAACCATCTTTATTAACGCTTGCATCTAACTTTTGAGAAAAAGTACTATAACTGCTTGTCCTGAAATAACTGGTATAAATGTTTTTCTCTTTAAGTTCCTGAATAGAGCCTTCAGCTGTTTGGGTTTTCACGGTAAGATCACTTCCTGTTGTTGTATCACTTACTTTTGTTTTAACAGAACTGACATTTGCATCAATTGACTTTGCTGCCGAAGCCGGCACATTTACAAGTTCGAATTTCATGATTTCATTATTAGGCAAATTAGCAGGACGGGTAAAATCAACTTCCCTGTTTGAAGCATCGTAAGTAAAATTAAAGTAATATTGGTTATTGGTATTAATTGATGTGAATCTACCTTTCTGAACCCAATCATTAGTTACATCAAATAAATATGGCTGGCCTCTGTCTAATTTGATATAACCAATATAAGATTCATCTTTATAATAGTTCATTTGATTAATAATTGGGTAACTATAAACAACATTATCGAGAGGGATATAATCAGGTGCTGCACCGGTTTCAAATGAAACTGTTTGGTTTTCGGTTATTTTTCTGCCACTATCTAATACTGCCTGCCAAATGCCATCTTTAAACTCCTCGAAACTAACCTGAACAGATGCCTTTAATGTTTTTTTACCAGGAAGGACATCAAAAGATTTAATTGCAAGAACTGTATTATCAGCGTTCCATTCCTGGCTTCCGGGCACGTTATTAGATCCGTCGTTAATCGTGAAATAATCCAAATTGACTCTAAATGTTTTTTTAATATTGTCCACATCCACCATCTCAAATGACTTGTTAATTTGATAATTAAATACGGCTTGTGGTTTGTTGAATACGCTAATATCTTTGGAACCGTCCTGGGGAGTAATTTTAGATATAACATTTATGTTACTTAAAACACTTCCACCTACTATCTTGCAATCATTACCTATGGTAAACTCGAAATTACAATGTCCGCTGACCAGTCCTCCAAAAGCACTAAAATAACCACCAACGACACCCTTCATCCATAAAGGATTAGGTAATTTTGCCTGCAGAATTGCAGCAATCCCTAAACTCAGAATATCGGCTTTTTTAGAAAATCCGAATATTTTAATTTTAATTCCTATTTTACCTTCAAGATAACCGAATACTTGTCCGTTAGCATACCATCCGTTAATTCCAATACGATCTGTACTTCCACTGCATGTTGCATTGCCATAGTTTTTTAACATTACATCAAAACCCATTCCGGCAGCAAAGCGTGCATAAAATATCAGAAATGTTAAATCTCCGGTATCAAAGCTGAACCTTGAACCGAAAGCAATACCCTGACCTGTTCCAAGTGAATTAAGCTCTTTCATATAATCAAGATCGATACCGCTAAGAATACTTGATACATTTTCCGGAGGTGGCGGACTATCCAGTATTTTTGTTCCAACCATAAAATAGCTCTTGGTATCAAACATCCCCATTATGGAAATGCCAATAGGTGTTTCCGGAGTTCCAATATATATATACCAGTCTTTCCGGTCAAAATATAGTACTGCTTCGCCGGCTAAATTGTTATCATTAACTCCTTTAATAATGTTAGCAACGTTAACATAAACTTTTAAATTACCTTGTAAAACATCATTATCAAAATCATAACTTATATATACATCTGCATATATCTGAGCCCTTGCAGCATCCGGATCCTTATCAGGAGTTCCATCCCCCATTTCACCAATTTTTTTGCAGCCAGCTTTTATTTTATTGGTTGCATCCGGCTGAGGAGGTGTCATAAAATATCCATGACCTGAAAAAGCAATATATCGCACTCCCATATTAACATTAAATGCAATCTCGAAGCCCACATCTCCGTTAAAAGGCAGTTTACTTGGATTTGTTCCTATTACAACAGATGCTTTAAGACCCAGGTAGCTGGTAGAATCTGGCACATAGACAATCCCTGAAGAAGAATTTTGAACATCACCGGAAGCAGGTCCTGTAGCTGTTTGTTTCATGTGATAATAAGCACCTCCACCAAATCCATATATTGCAAAGCCAGTGAATATAGGTATACCACTATTAACCGACGTCAATGCGTCTGCATACCAGTATTGTGTACTGCGGATTTTACCAAATATGGCATTTGCGCTTGCTTTAATACCCATACTAAACTCGGCATTTATATTTCCCTGAAAACCGTTTCCATAGACCGGATTTTGTTTAAAAAATATAAGCGTTCCGTTCATCTTGATTGGACCGCAATCAAGATCAATTGCAATCTGGCTGATTTCTGTAGTCTTATATTTCCAGTAGGTTCTGTTGTTAATTATTTTTCTTTCACCAATTATTGTAATTCCTCCAGTTGCACTAAATCCACCGCTTTTTGAATCGGTCAAACCAAGAGTTATGTCCATACCCAATGAACCGGTTTCATCAGTTAACGTTGCAGTAATATTTTGAATAGAAATTGGAAATCCGGCCATGGCTTGTTGCAATTGCCCGGAGCCAAAAGAAAATACACCTGATTTAATATAAGGAACTTCAGTCTGTATTTGAAAATTTTCAAAAGTTATATCGGCTAAGGAAATACTTTTACTCTTATCGGTCTCTTTACCTTCATTACCAGTAATGCTCGCATTGATAGTCATTTTACCGTTTAATATGGCTTTGGCCTTAAAGTTTCCGTTTTCCGACTTCACTTCAATAGTCGAATTTGGATAAAGGTCAAGATCGGCTACCCACATGTTAAAAGAATTCTTTTTTGTTGTAGTAGCAGTAAAAGAGTAATCGCCATTCATACCAATAATTGCGCTGTATAGCAAAGCTGAATCAATAACAGGAACTGCCAATTTACCGCTAAAACCGGCTTCTTTAAGACAGTTTGCTTCAATTGCAAGATGAAACTTATCAACGGAAAATGACCATCCCGACATATCTCCTTCTTCAAGTGACAATATATTATTTATATCAAATGAACCGGTAAAACCTTGGTTATCGATCAGCATATTGTATGCAGAAAATGAAATGCGTGCCGAACTTGAATTGTCTGAAGTTTGCTTTTTAAATTCAGCCGGTAAACGTACAGTTGCTTCCTGTATATAAAATCCTCTCCAGAGATTTTGATTTCCATCTGTAAAATAAGAAGACTTGTAATCTTTTGGAAAAGTAATACCCACGGGATTATTATAATCGCTAAAGTCCATAACAATTTTCTTGACATCAAAACCAAAACCCGGAATGCCTTTAATTTGGAAGGGACTTATAGAAAGTTCAACCATTAAATCATTCCAGTCATAAATTGTCGTACTAAATGTTGCTGTTAACATTTTACCATCAAGAATTTCTCCGGTTGATGGATCTTCGCAAAGAAAAACAGATGAAGAAAATTGAACTTCAGCCGTAATTTTCATGCTTTTAAAACCATCACATCCAAATAAAACATAACTATTCCCTTCGCCACCCAATATTTTAAGTCTTATATAATTTCCAAAGTATATAAGTTTATTACTTATTAATTCCAGCTTGATATCACCTGTCAACCCTCCATTCGCATTCAGAGGAATATCTTTTGCAGCAAAAGCCAGCGTATCTTTAGTTTGTGGTATTCCAAATGCCATATAAGCACTCAGATGTGTTCCGGATTTATCAATTTCATCTTTGTCCAGACAAATAGTATAATTTAAGTCACTTCCACTAGAAACTAATCCCACAGGATATTCCAGCATATTCATCGAATCGAGCTTATTCAGGTAACGTTGCTCACGTGCTATATAATCAGATAAACTACATGCTTTTTGAGTTTCCTCTTTGGCATCATCACTCATTACAGTGTCGTTATTATCCTGAAAATCGTCATTATTTTCTGCAGCTTGCAAATTTGCTGAAGAATTGAATGATTCTGAAAGGAAAGTAAGTTCCTTTGAATACTCTTTAGCAAAACTTAAGGTTATAAAAAACACAAAACATAGCAGAACTAAAAAAAGCTTTCTAGTCAGGTAATTCATTGGGTTAAGTTTTAGGTTTTATTCTATAATATCATTTATAAAATTATCAATATTTTTATTTCAAAATTATTATGTGTTTTTTTACAATTAATTTTAACATCATTGATGTTCTTAGCTCCAAAGGTTAGCCTGCAACAATCATAAAGTAAATTTCCATAATTCTTATCTTCATTCAGTATTTTCTGAAGGTCCATTATCTGTAAAGAAATAGTTTTGTAAAGTACTTTTTTATAAAATAATAGAAGTACATGTTTTTTATAAATTGATGATTATGCATTTTATTAATATCCAATTTACACGTGATTATTTTATTCAGTATTTGATTTTGATATATAAAAACAAAAACATGAAACTTACGAATATTTGCAATTTATAGCTGCGTAACTTTTATAAAACAATAGTAAATTTGATAACTACAAGACCTTAATTGCTGGAACGTGCTAATTGACTTATTTGTTTCAAAATTTCAATTCAAATATAAACAAATATTTATTTTTTGATAAATAAGTTCATTATATCTAAAGATTTTTATTAACCTTTTATTTATAAGATTCAATTCATTCAAAATGTTCCTTAAAAAAAGTAATTTTTTTTATCCAAAATGTTTAGACAAATCAAATAGATTTTCAAATATACCTGAATTAAACGCTATTCTCCAGAATACAATAAATTTTATAAGCTCCTTACACGTTAGGCATCATTCTTCCAAATTATTTCGATTTCTGGTGCATTAATACTATGCATTATTATGTGTTTACAAATAATTTATCTCTTGCAGCAAAAATGCCAGATAGAACTATATGACAGTTTTTTCAGAAAAAATAATATTCTTGCCTGTTAAAAGAATTATAATAGTTTGGTACTTATAAGAATTCATTCTAAATTTAGTTTTCTTTGGTATAAAAATTAGAACATAAACTATTGTAAAAAATAATATTTCAATACTAAATTGACAAATTAAATTGACTTTATTAGTGTAAAAAAGATGATAGTATAAAATTCATTTAATAAATCTAATGTTATGACAACAGCAGTTTTTTTTGGTTTAATCTGCGTTTTAGGCGCTTTAGTTTTCATCTTTATAAGTATCAATGAACTAAAATTAGGTAAGTATTCGAGTAAACTTCTTGCATCAGTATTTACATTGGTAATATATTTCTCAATCGCTACCAATAATGTGTTTCCCTCAGTGCAATCTATTTGGATTAAATGGACTATTCCTATATTATTTATAGTGTTTATAATATTCATGGGAATACGAGTATGGCAAAATAGAAATGAGGAAATCAAATCAATCTTTGAGGCATCATGGAAATTGGCTATTGTAATTGTATTAATGATTATTGCAAGATTTCTCTTTAGTTTGCATTAAAATTAATATGACGCTGATAATTAATTCTACTTTGACACATTTCAAAACTAAGAAAGACCTAATCTGTCAAAGTAGAATTAATAAGCATTGTTTCAACAAGTGTCTCCGATTTGACAAAAATATAAAGCAGTGGTTCAACTCTAAAATATGATTGATATAATAGTAAAAACTTTTTATAAAATAATTTATTTTTATTTATTGCATTTATATTTAATGGTTGTTGAAAATTATTGCCGTAATTTTTCACAAAATGATTATTTTTAATCTTTATTATGTAAAATTAAAAACTCTGTTAAGATGAAAAAGATATTGACTTTACTATCGTTGATGATTGTTCTTCATATTGGAACATTTTCACAACGAGTATATTTTTGTTCAAATTACACTGAGTCCGGTGATCCCGTTTCTGTTAGTACGGTCTGGAACATTACAGCCGATGGTGGTTATGTCTATTTTTTATTTCAAAAAGGATCTTCCAAAATGCCGAAAACCATAAATTTTTATATTAATAAATTAAGTGGATCAGATTATGTTTCTTTTGATGTAAAATCTGTTACTCCTGAATCTGGAAAATCTTTTGCTATTTTGGATTATAAGTTTCTAACGGCCGGTAGTTACCAGGTTGTAGCTAAAGATGAAAAATTAAAGGAATTAACCAAAGAATTCGTTACTATTAACAACAAAGAAATAACAAGTACTACCACTACAACTACTACAACCACTTCAACTGACAATGTTGATTACTATTCAGGTTCATCAATTACTATAGGTACTGCTATTGATGATTATGGAGTAGTTACCGGTACTTCTGAGTTTTATACTATTCCTGCTGAAGGCGCATATTTAATTTTTAAGGTCGATAATAGCGGCAAGGCTCTGAATACTGAGAAATTGGTTGTTGACATTTACAAAAAGAGTGAGCAGGGTACTTACGAGTTTTACGAAACGAAAAACTATGATATAAAAAGTGAATTTGACTGGATATATTTTCAATACACTTTTACTAGTCCAGGCGACTATAAACTGAGTGTGTACAATAAGGATTGGAAGTACATTAATACAGCCTATGCAACTTTAAAATCAAATTGAATTATTTCAATATGACGAGGGAAAATCAATTCCTATTTGAGTTTTTAAATCATAAGTGAAAAAGGTTTCATAATACGCAGAACCTCATTACTAAACTTTTCAAAAAACTGAAACTTTAATATGGCAATAAGGCTTGCAGGTATATAATAATAATTCAGTAATTGTGAAAAGAATAAAATATATATTTTTAGGCATTCTATTTCTTGATGTTCACGGAAATCAGATGGTTCAACATGGCAGTGACGAATTTACGTTATCTGTCGATTATTCAAGGACTTTGGAGCAAATGATCGCCGCTGGCAATTATGACTCGAAAAGCAGCAACATCAACTCACATAATTTTCCTTTGCCTATAGAGCTGACTGGAAAGTCCATAGCATTATCAGCCAAGATTTTTAATTTCGGCAAAAACATCTCCAACAATGAAGTGGTCGCGGCAATGGATAAAGCCGGTTATCGACCTGCAGCCTTAGCCGAACTTTTGGCCCTGGGTGAATCTCAACCGGAATTGCAGAAGCAATATCAGATTGTTGCGCTTAAATCGGTACTGCGGGATGATATGGGCTATTTCTATGTGCCTTACCTTGGTGGTAATGCCAGCGAGCGTTATCTCCAAATCATCAGCAATGAAAATGGATGGGATGCTAATTATCATTTTCTCGCTATTCTCAGGTAAGCGCGGAACCATCGGGTAAATGGATATTTTAATTTCATGGTTTTTTGATGTAAAGACATGAAAGCTGAAAAAAATCTAAATTAATTCTACTTTGACAGATTTCAAAATCAACCAGTTTTCTCCCTTTAGGGTTTGGTGTAAAAAAAGCTGAAAAAACTAAGAAAGACCTAATCTGTCAAAGTAGAATTAAGTTTAAAAATGTATTTCTGATTCAATTAAAAAATCAGATGTGCTGAAAATTCTGAAACTAATGATGCTGCTTTGATAAATACAACCTTACTTTGATTTACAATTTATAAAATATACTATAAAAACTATTTAAAAATAATGTCAAGTTCTCCGGCGTGGATATGTTTTAAACTAAATCTGTGCTTTCAATGATTTTAAATGGCGCATCAATTAAGGATTCATAATCTTTTGCTGCTTCAAGCATATCTATATCACCTTTTTCGTAATACCAGTTAATTATTACTTCATTTTTGGCATTGTAAATAGCCTCTAGCTTTTTTAAAACAGTAAGTATACATTTTGATGAACTTGTGTTAAAATATTCGAGATGAATATTCACGTTTGTTAATGCAGCCGGAGCTTTAACATATTCATCAATCCATCCTAATATAGGCTTATAAAACTCAACTGCATTTTCAGGATTTGATTTACCTTTTATCTCAACAAATCCTAGTGCTCCATCAAATTTTACGGTCGGAGTCTGGACTGTTCCTTCTAATAATAATGGTTCCATTTGTTAGTCAAATTTATTGCTTCAGATTATTCATGTATCTATAAAAGAAACTGATTTCTGGCTAATTTCTATAAAATATTTTTAAATTCATTTTAAGTATTTATTTATCCCAAAATTACAAATGTATCGCAATAATTTTATTATTACTAAAAAACAACTTAACAAAGTATTCGCATGCTATTCAGAATTTGTAATTCAGCTATCTCCCAAAGTGGATATTGACCAATTATGGACATAAAAATTTTATTCATTAAAACATTCATTGAAAATAGCGAAAGCAATCGGTGTAATAGATTTAATTTTCTATAGTATTCAAATCGATTCCGAAATTTATAATAAAAAGGAGATTATAAAAGAAAATACTAACTTCTAAATATTTCTAAGAAATTGCAGATAGTTTGCAAAATAAAGATATAAACATGAATCTTATATCAATGGTAATGCATTAGAAAATTCGAAAAATAATAACAACTAAAGAAATTAGGAACTAACTAATAAAGTGGATAGCAAAAAATTCAATTAGAATAACAAAAAATGACAAAATGCCAATAGCATAATTACTGGTCATTATTACAAACCAGTGCACGGACAAACCGGGCACTGGTTACAGCACTTTTCTTAGAACAGTAAATATAAATTATCTGCTTTACTTTTTATTATCCTTATTTGCACGATATTTCATTGCAAGTTTTAATGACTCAATTGCTTTTTTTGAATCTTTTATCGCTTGTTCCTTATATCCGCCAAAATCGGTTGGAGCTTTTTCCAAGTAATCTACGGCATCTTCTAATTCATGAATAGCTTTTTCTATCCGCGGATGTTTTGTTTCTTCAGATTTCACATTTTGCTGTGCAATTAAAATCATTGCAGAAGTAAAACATGCAATGGCTAAAATTATAACTAGTTTTTTCATAATGTTGATATTAAATGTTTAGAAAAAAATAATTTAATAAATAAGAAAGTCCAATTAATTTTTTAAATATACAATTGAGAATTTATAGAACAAAATAAATTAACTTTTATTAGAATTTCTTAACATTAAATAATAAGTTATTCAATAAATTGTTATACCACGTCAACATTTTCTATATGCTGGAGTATGCAAGTCATCGCCAGGAAGGAATCCTGGTAAGTGCAATAATAAAAACATGACAGTTTCACAAAATCTATCTTAATTCTACTTTGACAGATTAGGTCTTTCTTAGTTTTTTCAGCTTTTTTTACCCAAAACCCTAAAGGGAGAAAGCTGAAAAATCAACCAGTTCCCGTTAGGGATTAAGGGTAAAAACTGATTGATTTTGAAATGTGTCAAAGTAGAATTAATCTGTAACAAATAAAAAGTACATTGGACAATTCGGCTTATAAAAATATGACTAATTTTGTTAAGGAAGATTCTTAAATAATAATTTGAAAATAAAGACATAAACCCTTATCGCAAGCCAGACAATACAACCTTAGAAAACTTAATTTTAAACAAATGAAAAAGATTTACAATGTAGCATTATTAATGTTTCTAATAGCTGCTACATGGATAAAATGTGCAGCACAGGATAACAGCAAGTCCTTACTTAAGCAGGTAATACAGGAAAATCAGGAAGCTGTGGATGCAATTGCAATGTATCCAACGGAAACAAGAAGAATAATATTTGAAGCTTGTGAATACCCTGAAGTTATCGCGAAACTGAATGCAATGCAAAAGAATTCACAAGATGCATTCGAAAAATTAATTTCATCTTTCAACAAAGAAGAGCAGGAGAAAATTTGGAACCTGACCCGTTATGATGGTTTAATATCCGATCTTGTTTCTAACAGTAATATGTCAGATGATGAAATCAATAATATGTTGGTTAATTATCCTGAAGAAATCCATAAAACTGCTTTAGAAGAG
>CAWKPE010000026.1:0-98569 GCA_963851385.1 uncultured Bacteroidota bacterium
GGAAAATTAATCGCAGCGTTACCGGTTGCGTCCTCGAAGCTTTTAAAGAAAGCAAAAAAGCAACAGCATTGATAAGTACGGAAACAGCCGGGTAAAAACAGTCAATCGCCGGTAACCCAAAAAACAAATAACAAATAAATTTACAACTGTTGAATTTCAGGATACAGCCGGGCATACCATTGCCATGTTGTTAAATTTTGGGTGCCATCCGGTTGTTCTTGGTCCCGATAATTCAAAAATTTCGGCTGATTACGTGTATTATGTCCGGGAAAAAGTGGAAACAGAAAAAGGAGGCATTGCTTTGTTTTTTAACAGCAGGTTCGGAGACATCAACCCGCCGCCAATAAACAGTATAAATGTATACTAACGGGAAGGCGGAACATTTAAGATGGCACTGGAGATGGGACAACAACTGCCGAGGATATGCTTCAGGCAAGTTTGAATAGCGAAACCCTATCAATAGCCATAAAAACAGCAACTAAAACAATTACAATAAAAGAACTAAAATATTCCAACCGTACAGTAATATCAATATTGATTTAGGTCAGGCACAGATCGCTATGATCCCGGGAGAGCCCCTTGAAGGTTTTGCCGACGCATTGAAGCCCTGTTGCCCGGCCCTTATGCCAATGGTAATCGGGCAGACCAATGATGCAATTGGATATATCATCCCGAAAAACGAATGGAATACCTGTACAAAAAATTCATATTGTCAACCTGTTACGAAGAATCTGAAAGTTCCGGTATTGAAGTAGCCGGAAAACTGGAAAGTGGTTACAAAGAATTGTTGAAAAAATGTACGTTAGGAATGTAATGAACTCCTGCTTTATGCTTGCAGCTTAAACACATTCATTCCAAGACTACCCTGCAATCAGGAAGTGTTCTCATGAACAAAGTGAATAAAAACTAATGACTATAAATTTGCGTATTACATAAGAACTTAATTAACAAAACATATTCATATGAAATTAAACAGATATTACTTTTACATAATTCTAGTTGTTCTATCATTAAATAATTGTAAAAAAACTGAAGAACCAGAATCTTCTTTTTTACTTTTTCCAGCAGGTCGTTCTTTTTTGGGCACAAGCGGGATAGAAGCTATGAATTAACGATATCGAATCTAAACCAGATACTATTTTTGACAGTTGTGACGTTATCCGTTAAAAATTCCAAAAACAGACATGCCAAAAAGTGGTAAGATTTGTATTCAATATACCAGAAAGAAAGGAAATTTGTTTTTATTTAAAGAAGCAATTGAGAATAAAATGCAATGGATGATACTTAGTGTCATTATATGATCCATTGCAAGAATGCTGTACCAAAAACTAAGGCAATTGAATTGACAAAAGATTATCAAAATAATATTGATAAGGCAAAACAAATTCAGCAGTTTGTAATAAAACATTTGAAACTTCAGGTTTATAATAATTCATTTCTTGATAAAGCATCGCAAACATATGAATTAGGTTATGGGACTTGTATGAATTTTTCAAGATTATTTGTAGCTTTATGCAGGGCAGCCAATATTCCGGCTCGTACTATTTGGGGAATTGTTTATAATAATGATGATAACATTTATGATTATCATCACCAATGGGCAGAGGTATTAGATGACAGCGGATATTGGCATCCTGCTGATTTTACCTATACAACAAACTTCGATTTAAACGATATAAGATATTTGGATTTAATATACGCAGCTGAAGAAAACACAATCATATCAAAATAATTACCGGGAGAATTGTAGTGGAAGATGCAACATATTTTAATAATTATCCTGCAACTTTGATCTGGAAAGGCGTCTGGTGTTTGAGTTGGTCTGAAAACAAACAACCAGATTATATGACTGTAGTATAATACCTATGATTTTTGAATATTAACCCGCTCTTGAAGCGTCTGCGCTATAGGTGTGACATTTTATTTAAACCCTCAAATTTACATCTAACTTCATCGTATTTACAAAAAACTTCAATGAATATTGACATTTTAGGGTTATTTTGTGAACCATAAAAACTTTATTGTCGTCGAGCGTCTTCAGACGCGAAATAGTATAAAGTACAAGTATTATATATATAAGTTGTTTTTGAATGTAGCACAAGTCAGAAAGTATACTTGCGCTATAAAGAGCATTTTAAAATCCAGTAGATAATTCTAAATGTTGTCAGGGATTATTATGTTCTATTGCCTTTAATACCTGGAGAGCCTTCTTGTTGTTAGGGTCGATTTCACGTCTTTATGCAGAAATATAGAAGCTACTTGAAAATTCTTTTCTTTATAATAAATCATACCCATTTTTAGAGCGCCTTTTGCATCTTTTGGGAAACGGGCCATAACCTGTTGATACACTTTTTTTGCTTCATCGAAGTTACCAAGGTTATAATATACTGAACCCAGAAAATCCCACGATGGTAAGAGTTTGGGATCAATATCAATTGCTTTGTGGCACCAAAATATTGCGTCGTCATACCTTGCTCGCGATACGTTCAACATTACCATCGACCTTGCACATTCAATTGAATTTGGGTTTAGTTGATGCGCTTTGTTTAAAAGCCGCTCGGCATGGTTAAACATGAATTTATTAATATATAAATTGCCTAAACTGTCGTACAAAATAGCAAGTTTTTTTTCATCAATAGGTGATACTAAAGTTGGTTCATTTACTAAAGGCAAAATTAAAACTGTGTCAGCTGATTCGAGGGTATCATAAAGTAAGTTTAATTGCTTGTGCATTTCTTCACTTGTATGGAACATCCCTAATGGTGCGTTAAACTCAATAAATGGATAATCATCGGTATTGAGGATGGCATTACCGCTAAAGCGCAAAAGCGCATCTCTATCGAGAATGGCGTTGCTGACAAACGATAATGGGTCGTCAATGCCATAAGCTATCAAGTCTTCACGAGGCCCGGGTAAAGTGTACAATTTTCTTATTTTGGCCATATTTAGCTGTATCGAAGTTCGACTTCCCAATAAGATCACGTCACCTGCCTGTGTTGCAGAATTAGTTGAGTTTTGATAATAAGGCGGTACTATCCAAAGGGATGCTTCAGGGAATACTGAGCAAAAAGTTTTAACTTGCGATTGCATGACCTTTAGGGGCATATCATAAATATGAAACCATTGACAGAAGATACCATTTTTATTTAGCCGTGAAAGCCCACTTTCGTAGAATTCAAGTGTAAAAAGGTTGGATACTCCTGTTATCCATGGGTTTGATGGCTCAGAAATGATGACATCATATTGAATAGCTGAAGTTAAAAGTACATTACGGCCGTCTTTGAAGAATATACGAAAGTCGGGAATCCTGATATACTTTGCGGTTAACTTTGGCGAATAAAATGCCGGTTTCATAAACTGAAGGTTCAATCTCTACAACATCTAAAGTATCTAATGGATACATGCTCGCAGTTCCGGCAGTACATCCACTTCCCCAACCAATCACAAGCGCCTTTTTAGGATTAGGATGAAGTGCCAATGGTATATGTGCCAGAAGTTTTTGTGTAATCATATCGATTCCTGTACCTGCATCGAGCTTACCGTTAACTGAAAGATAACGTTCAAGTTCATTTTGTTCTGTAACTGCAACTACACCTTCAGTGCCTTCTTTGTAATAACAATATTTTACGGTTGCTTTTAAAAAAATTTAAGACATGGCTGTCATCTGGTTGACTTTCTCTTAGCTGAAACCCATATTTATAAATGCCCGAAGTCATTATTAAAGGATCCCAGGGATTCCAATAATAAACCCAATATTACAATACATGCAATAATAAAAGCACAAAAAAAGGCCCGAAAAAAATTTCCCCAATTGACTAAGTTGGTTTAATAACACAATCCCCATAATTAAAGGAAGGACAATACCGCAAGATATAGCTTTTTTGTAAGCCTAAAAAAGGGATGAGGACAAAACCTGTTGCAAGTGCACCTATAAGAGTACCAAATGTATTCCATGCATACAATTTGGCTGAGGCCTTTCGGGAATTTTCCTGCTCGTTCGTGTTTCCACTGATAAGATGGAGCAATAGACGGAAAAATGAACCCGAACGCGGTGGTCATAGGTACCATTACAATGAAGCATAAGGAAAAATCCTATGACTTGATGTGCAACGAAAGTAATAGGGAATGTGTTCATCATGCTAAAATATAAAAGTGGCAATCGGCCAATTGCCAAAGTGCTTAATAGAGTGCCGGCACAGATTATCAAGAGCAGAATCGTAAGCAGAAAACTTGGATTCTTAAGACATTGCCATACTTTTCTCATAAATCCAGGTTCCGAACACCAATCCAACTAAAAATGAAACTAGCATCAGGTTAAAAGAGTAAATTGAAGAACCAATAACCAGAGCAAACGAGCGACTCCATAATATTTCCAGACAGAAAGAAGTTGCACCAATTAACGTAGCAATTGCAATAAAAGTCCATTGATATTTACTTCCAATTGCCGTTTGCAATTTCGTCAGTTGATACTTTTGGTTTTTCAGATGAAAAGGCAATTGGTTTATGTGACGAGAACCTAAAGCACATAACATAAATGCAATCAAATTTATAGAAACTGCAATACCATATGTTTGGATAGTCCCAACAAAGGAAATAAAATATATGTTGTAACCAAAACTCCAGTAACTCCTCCTAATGTATTCATTCGATAAAGTTTAGAAAGAACTGCATGCTTGAGATGTTTTACGGGAGAGAACTTCAACTAAAAGAGGCACAGTAGCACCCATCAAAAGGGTAGGCAAAAGGATGATCAAACCGAAAATAAAATACTTAAAGGGACTTCCATATTGATGTAAGTGTATAGTTCTCAGAAAATTTCCCCAAAACTCCAGGTAAAAGCTGAAGAAGAACGAAATGCGAAAATTGCGGTAATTCCAATAAATGTTTCAACAATGGCATAAGTCCTAAGCGGATTTTTTATCTTTATCCTGACCAATTAAGGCACTTCCTAATGCTATTCCGCCCATATAGGTGGCAAGAATTACTGTAATGGCATGGGTTGTATTGCCAAAAATAAGGCCGAAAGGATCGCATCCAAAGTGATTCGTATATGAGTGCTGCTGCCCCTGAGAAAAAGGTCATTATAGGTAAAATTCCATTGATACTTTGAAAAATATTAGAAGAAGGTACTGATTTGAAAAATTGTTTAGTCATGTCAAAATAAATTTTAATAAATTTTATTCTAGATTTCCTTTATATAATCTTTTAAATAGAGTTCATGGCTCTAAAATAAATAATTATATTGTATTTCAAAAAACTATATACAATATACTACTTTAACTTCGCCAAAGAAAGCTTATCTATTATGAATAAATGATTGGAATAGATTACAATTAAGTAATTATTATTTTCAATTGTATCACAATTAGTTCTACTTTGAAAGATTGACATATTTTGGTGTTTTGGAGCTTTGGCGCCTACGCTAAAGTTCCAGCGTCAGCGTGGTGGCATAATAAAGATTGCAACCAAAACACTAAGGCACAAAATATCACCAAAAAGAAAAATACAAGAAATATTTCAAATCTGTCAAAGTAGAATTAGAAGTCCTACTCTATAATGAGGAAAACTAATATTAACTAAAATAACAAATAAGAAAACCATTCTTGAAATTCTTTATCACATACGCTTGTTTTACCCAGGGGAATTTTTTTGTTCATCCTTAAAAGAATATTTCGAGAATGAAGTTATGATTAAAATCGATAATGCAATTATGGTAGTTCTTAATATTTAGCTACGATGTTTTCACCTTACCCCGGCCCTCTCCCAAAGGAGAGGGAAATTCTCTGTGACTCTCTGTGATAATTTTCTCTGTGTTACTCTGTGGTCATAGAATTTTGAAGAATTCATACATTCAACGTATCATTCATTTTCAAATTTTCTCATTTTCAAATTATTTAATAGTCACCCTCACTCCTTCGGAATGGCTTGTAAATTCCGGTGCATACATGCATTGTATGGTTGTTATGCCGTTTGAAAAATTTCCGTAATGCGTTATGCGCAATGGATATTCAAATACGTATGTTCCTTTGGGCAGCCAGCTGAAAAAGAAATTTGTTGCAGCGTCTCTCGTGCTTTCATAATACCCTAGATTGTCTTGCCATTTGTATTCCGACAGCACATTAATTGGTTCAAAACCTGCGGCGCGCATATCTTTCATGTGAACATATTCCATGTCACGATCAACGCGAAGCTCAATTCGTGCTTTGATCAAATCACCGGGTTTGAGGTGCGTGGTATCTGAAACTGGCACTATAACCGGCCCTGATGAAGTAATTCTTTCGACAAATAACTTTTTATTTAGTTTCAACGGTGTTTCAGCCGAAGTGATTTTTTCGAGTTGTTCAAAGTATTGCCAATAGAGCGCTCCCCAGCTTACACCTTCGGTTTTCTTACTGACAGTGACCGTTGCCATTTCAGGTTTTATTGCATCGCCGATCCATGAAGTTTTGAAATAACCTGTTCCTGCTTCTACTTTAATATCGGGCATTTTTTGAGGTTCAATTTTCATATTTCCTACGGTTATTTCAACCGGTTCGGTTTCATCCAGCCATTTTGTACCTCTTAGTAATAAAGCGTAACAGGCTTCAACCGTGGCTTTGGTTGTTTTCCAATCCTGAGTCTGTTTTTGTTTGATCAACCATACTTTCATTTCATTTACCGAAGATGAGTCATGAGCAACTTCATCAAATGCTTCAATCATCATGGCTTCTGTTTCAATTGGAGCCTGATACCAGTACCAACCCCAGTCAACGTTCCAATACATACCCAGTTCTTCTGAGTACAACGCATGCTCTTTGATCGATTTAATTATCGCTGCAGGATTTTTCGAATCGTTATTTCTATTAAGCGCCAATGCTATCATTGCCTCTAAATAGAAGCCATTTGCAAGCCAGTACTTCTGTGCCTGTGAGATATAATAATCAACTGCTTCTTTGGTTTGTTTGTCCATAGATAAATCTTTGAAAAAACTCCTGGCGTAGAGATAATGAATTTCCGTATATCCGAGATGATTGTCATTAAGATTTATTAAGCCTGCTTTGGCAAGTCTCAAAAGTTCTCTATAGTCTTCAACAATCCTGTAATCGGTATAGCGAACTGCATTTTTCAACATGTTCCAGGTCTTATTGTCTTCACGGACATTTTTTATTCCCAGGTGATCGAGCTTACCCATACCGCAAACAATGTGTTGCGTGATGTAGCGATCATCGGGCATACCCTGGAACCAGGGAAAACCTCCATTTGATGCCTGCATTTTCTCAAGTTTATCGAGAGCACGTCCCAGTTCATCTGCCATTCGGTTCAAATCGAACAAAAGTGCTACACGTTGTTTGCGTGCTGACTCATCTTTAGCATCCAGCACCCAGGGTGTTTCTTCAAGCATCAAGCTTTTCAGCTCCTGGTTCTTTTCTAGGTTTGAAAGCAATGCATCCGGAGTAATATTTTTCCATGAATCGAATACCTGTTTAATCCGGGGACTTGAATTGGCAATGTGCGATGCAATGCTGTTGGCATAGAACCTGCTGAAAGTTTGTTCTGCACATTCGTAAGGATATTCCATAAGGTACGGTAATGCTTGTATTGCATACCATGCAGGATTTGAAGTATATTCAAGCGTGAGCTTTTGGTTTCGAAGAGTAGAGGAGGTGTTATGAGCAAGTTTTTCAAGAATGAAAGTTTTTGTTTGTTTGCCTTTTAATGGAAGCGGCATTGTTTCTGTTACCAGCATGCGATCGGTCAACACCGGCAAGCTCATCTCTTCACCATCGCTAAAATTACCTGCTTTGGCAACAACGCGATAGGTAACCGCCTGGAGGCTTTCGGGAATGATTATTTTCCAGTTTAAATTGATGCTTCTACTAGTTGAAGATTGGAGACCGGAGTCCGGAGACCGTAGACCGGATATTGAATTTCCGGTTTCCGGTTTCCGGTTTCCATTTATTGAAAAACTCTGAGTTGCATTTATATTTTGCATCTCCCTATCTATCGGTTTCATTGTTGTTGCATCAAAAAGCATAAGTTGGGCGGCACCGTTAAGGTCTTTGTCTGATAAGCTGGTTACTTTGGCTGTAAAAGTCATGGTGTCGCCTTCGCGGAAAAAACGCGGTGCGTTAGGCGTAACCATAAGGTCTTTTTGAGTTACCAGTTCATTTTCAGTTAAACCATATTTCAAATCTTTTGTATGAGCAAATCCAAACATTTTCCATTTTGTAAGTGCTTCGGGCATGGTAAAATTGACAAGCACTTCACCGTTTTCATCTGTTTGTAAATGCGGGTAAAAGAAAGCAGTTTCGTTCAGGTTGGTACGTGCTGAAACCGAAGTAAGATCGACTTTTTCTTGCGGTGGTGCTGGAGGTTGAAGATTATTATTTTCAGATTTCTCATCTTCTCCGCCTCCATCTCCACCGTCTTTTTTAGCTGCTTTCAATTTTTTTTCTGCAACAGGAGCCATTGAGCTTTTAAGGCTGCTTGTTCCTCTAATGGCGATTTTATTGCTTGAGCCGTATACAATGGCACCCACTGATTGTGATTCAACAGCATCTTCCGCCATATAAAATTTACTGTAATAATGGTAATAGTAACTAAACCAGTTAAGATAGTAATAGCTCCTGTAATAACCAAAATTATAACTGTCGCGGGAATCGAATGTGACTCGCTGAAGATTTGCATCCTGGAAACAATTCGTGCTGTTCCATCCCAGTGATGGAGAGTAATACGGGTAGATACCGAAGTCGAATGAATGTTTTACAAATGCATCGAGAGAAGCATCGTATAGAGTTGCTACCATCTCTGCAGCTACTTTGTCGCCGTCCTTTCCGCTGATTCTTAATTTCCATTGCTCTTTTTCTCCCGGTTGTAATTTGTTTCGAAAGGTCTCGAATTTAATATCGAGCATTTTATTAGTGAAGGGAACAATTATGGTTTCATTATGCATGTACAACCTGTTATTTCTGATAAAAGTATAATGAATACCAATATTTCCGCGATAATCTTCTTTCAAAGGAATTTCATGCAGCAATTGTTCATTATTAATATTTATCCATTTCTTATCAATAATATTTTCGTCCAATTCAGTCTCAGTCAATACCCAGGTTTTTTCATAGCCGGAACCGGCAATATATTGCGCTTGTTCACCCGGCTCACCAGAGCTTTTAATCATGGTGAACCAATCCGTTGTTTGCAATGGCAGGTTTTTATTATTCATGTCGAATACAGTAAAATAAAATGATTGGTCAACATCACTTCCATACTTGTCTTTGGATTTCATAACAATTTTGTACATCCCGTCTTTCCATTTTGGCAGATGCGAAAGATTTATTTTTTTGTCATTTGCAGTATTGAAAGTTGTTTCCATAATGTTGTTTTCAGTTTCCCAGGTCGCAGGATTGTTTTCATCATTATATAAATCATTTGGAAATTCTTTATAAAAATCTTCTTTTGTCATTGCAAACTTATCGGGTTTGTTCCATTTGCGATCACGAAAAACTTTCTCAGGACTTTTTAATTTATAAACAGAAAGAGTTCCTGAAGCCGGAACAAAATCACCGTTTAGATTTTGAGTAGAAATTGTAAAAGTTGAATTTTCAGTTTTTACAAGTTTTGCCGGAATATTAGTGGCTAATATGAGTGCTTTATAGCCAACGTTAATATCCTCAGTATTGCTATGAGTTTCGCCGTTTACATCAATTACATCGGCAAATATTTTAAAATTAAAGATTGGATCGGACGAGGCAGGAATAGCAACGTCAGGAACTGCTTTAAAATTAATTTCGAATTCACCATTTTCATTGGTTTTAACTTTGCCATGAATAATTTCTTTTTCGGGTGAAGTTGGTCGTGGGCACCACCAGTAATCGTACCACCAGGGATAACGCGTTTGCCTGACTACACGGTAGCTAACGGTTGCATTATCAATATTGGCACCGGAATAGGCAGTTGCGCGTCCGGGAACATTGAGTATCTCTCCCAATTTATAAGTGCTTCGTAAAGTGTCGAATTTAACTTCAAATTTTGGACGTTTGTAATCTTCAACAGATATATAAGTGCTACCGTAACCGTTTATAATTGTCATCTTACCATTAAGTCCTTTTGAGGGTGCTGTGAATGTACCATTGAATGTGCCAAAATCATTTGTCGTCAATTCAATTTCACCAGCCTTCTGCCAGTTCACATCCATAAGTTGAACAGTAGTATGGAAATTTGTAATGATTTTATTTTTCTTCCAACCGTCGGTTTCAATTACAATACCTTTGAAATAAACGGTCTGGCCCGGCCTGTATATTGCCCTGTCCGTAAAGAAAAAAGTCCTGTATGTTTTTTCCTTTTTATAGTCATACGAATAGTTGTAAAAAGAAAATTCAGGATACCAGAAGTTATAATCATTAGTACTCCAGGTATCGCCATTATATGAAAAATCTATGTAATACTGATTATTTCCAGTTTCTTTGAATGATGTCGTAAAGTGTCCCATTGAATCAGTAATAAAACTGCCTACAAATCTGGGTTTGTAATTTCTGTCGGAATAGTCGTAGTTATTGCTCCAGCATTCGGCTTTAACCCCTTTAATTGGAGCACCTGTTTTACGATGTAACACATAAAAATCAAAGCTTCCGTCTTTGTTTTGGCGATGAATATAGCTGATGTTGGTAACAACTGTCAAACCATAGTTTACTACATTATTGTGAAAATCCATGTTGTTGCTGGTACCTGCCAAAATAAAATACAAGCCTTTTTCGCACTCGGGAATTTTAACTTCTGCTGAGTGATTCTGGTAATCGTTATCATTTGGTAATAAAGAATAAAATGGCGTGAAAAGCTTTTGCTTTTTGAAATGATTTATAATAAAAGTATCCTGTTGAACATATACGTTCTCACTGTTTTTATTATACTCCTTTCTTAAATTTTCCAATTCTCTATAAGAAGTTTTATAAATCCTGAAGAAAGCGGTATCTGTATTTCTGTAATTCAACAGTGCCCTAAAAGGTTCGCCAGGTATGTTTTCTTTCTCAACAGTTAGATTTATATTTTTACTGTCAATTTTTTCAATAAACCTTTCGCAATCACTTGACACGTAGTCATATTTTTTCATTATTTCCAGGCATTTTTCACGTGCTGTCTTCTTGAACCATTTATGAATTTCAGATACATTTGGATTATAAGTACAGCCGATGTCATAAAGCTTTTGAATAATTCTTAATTCCACAAGAGCTTCTGTTTTTATGTTGTGACATTTCTTTTTAAGAAAGTAAAGATTATTGAGATACAAACTGTCTTTGATGTCACTGGTGGAATTATTATAAACAAAATCAAGCCTTTTAATATCGGCATCTATAAAAGCGATAGGAGATGTATCGTTCTGATGAAATTTTAAAATATCCTGAAACAGTTTAATCGCGTAATATTTAAAAGACATACTGTCGTCAGATTGAACATTTAGATTTACAAAAGAATCGGCAGGTAAAAAATAATTTTCGTTGTTAATAACAAATTCGTTAATTGGAACAGTTAATTCTGCTTCCTGGTTCATAAAAAAATCAATGGCCCGATGTGCAAGAAAATCATATAAGGTGGGCCTGACCGGGACATCATCTTTGTAATAATTAATTAAAATATATTTGAAATTATCAATATTGGTCTTTTTAAGCTTATCATTTTCCAGGAGTGAAGCTTTATATTGATAAATTACTCTTGCTACTATTTTGTTTAAATCCCATGTTCTGATATCATCCAGCTTGAAATCAACGGTCTGGCTCCGGTTATAAAATTTATAACGGTTATTTTCAAAATACCACCAGTACATTTCTGCCAGCATGGAATGCAGAATAGGTTTTACCGGAAAGGCTGAGGTCTCAGTTTCTTTTTCTATCGATTCAATATTCTTCGCAAAAGCATCTTCCTGTGTATCCTCATTGTATTTCATTTTATAGATAACAGCTTTTACAAGTTGCGTTACATTTTGTTCTGCTTTAGCCTGATTATAGATTTTTTCAACTACCTGCAAAGCAGATTTTGGCAGACTTTTCGAATCGAGCGAATCTACAGCTTGCCATTTCTTTGAATAATCAAAACCTTGTCCGAAAGCAACATAATTGCATAGACAAAGTGCAATGATGATGATAGTTTTTGTTTTCATAAATTATTTTTTTCAATAGGATGCAATCAAAAAGAAATTTCCATAAAAAGTAATTGTTTTTTTTCAAATATGGAATATAAAATGGTTAGTTTTAACCTAGTTAATCAATTTGTATGACATTTTTACCTATAATCCAAGTCCATAGTCCATGGTCCATAGTCGATATCCCATGGACTGTTAACAGTGGACTATCGACAATTTTATTTTGTATAGAAATATCATAACAATAGAAATTATAATTTTACAGATTCTAGAAAAACGAGAATGATAAAAAGATTATTTGAAGAGCAGAAAGCGAAATTTGATGTTTTTACCCTGGGTGCAAAGAAATTAATTTGGTCAAACCTGTTGTTTGGTTTGTTTAATCCCTTTTACTTTATATTTTCCAATACTTTTATTTTTAAACATTCAAATGGGAATTTAGTATACAATCTTGTATATTGTAGTTTTACATTTTCCGGAATAGTAACAGGGTTTTTAATAAATGGATTTTTATTAAGGAGATTTCATGTAAAAAATCAACTGATATTTGGCGAATTATTGCTCTTCCTTACAATAACTACTTTATTTTTCATGCCAGCAACATTTCTTACTGATATTTCGGTCTCATTTTTTGGTCTGTTTGCAGGTATTGGAAGTGGAATTTATTGGGCCTCCCGCAATTATCTTACATTAGTCAACACCGATGATAGCAACAGGGATTTTTTTGCAGGTCTCGATTATATTCTTATCAGCGCTGGGCGAATTATCACTCCTTTTTTTATTGGACTATATATTGGTGAAGGGATTAAACATGGTTTGTTTTCTTCTGGCTTTGCATACAGTTCCACTTTAATTTTTGCTTTCGCAGCTATTCTGTTTTCATCTTTGATGATCATTAATGAGAAATATAAAACTGTTCAAACGAAAAAATTTGTATTCATCAGGTACAATAAAGAATGGAATAATTCAAGGTTACTAATAACGTTATTGGGATTTTATCAGGGTGCTATTTTTGCTATACCACCTGTCTTTATCATGAAATATATTGGAAACGAAACGACCGTTGGAACATTAAATTCAATTAGTTATATTTTAGCAATTACTATTGTATATATTGTCAGCAGCAGATCTAAAACTGAACACAGAACAGGAATTATTGCTACGGCTGCTTTAATATTATTTACAGGCGCTATATTTTACAGTTCGCTTATATGCTATAAAAGTATTCTGGCTACTTCAATTCTGATGGTCTTGATGTTTATTGCCGAACCAATTATTAATTTTCCTGTCAGAGCTACTATAATGAAAGCAATTGACGACTTAAAACATATTGAAAAGCGAGATGACTACTCGTATCTTTTAGATGTTGAATTTTTTGCAGCAGTAGGAAGGATAGCAAGCATGATTATTTTTTACAATTTATATATTTCTTTAAAAACAAGTACTGCTTTATCAATATATATAGTTTTTGTTGCATTGTTGCAGTTTATCAATATTCCTTTATCGAAACGAATAAATGGAAATTAAAGATTATGTGTGTTCAGGAGTGTTGAGCTATTATTCTTTCAATTAAAATTACAAATTCTTCAACTTCATTTATAAGTGGAATAATATCTTCTTTGGTAAATTCCTGAAAATCGTTATAGTCTCCTTCCTGTCGTTTATTCATTAAATTTGAATAGAGACTACTGTATTTTTTATCGAGAATATTAGATTTAATATATCTTTTAAAAAACTCTGTTCTCACTCCATTATGAGTCGAGATGGTAATGTCGTTATTTAATAACAAAGCAATGACGATATAAAAACAGCTATAATAAAGACGGTTTGCGGCTCCTGTGAAGAAACTATTTTCACCTAAAAATTTTGCTTCTTCTAGAGTTCTTTTTGATTTGTCTATCCGATACCGAATTAAATCTTGTTTCTCGTAATTCATACTTCAATGCCGTCTCTTTGAATATTTATATATAGAGGAGTAACTTTATAATCTTCCCATTTTTCCTGGGAGTAAATAATAGTACTTATCACTTCCTCTGCTTCAAGTTCTGTATCAATCAACCTGTCTCTGATTTGTCTTTTCAATTTTTCATCAGTCTGTATTGAAGTAAGGATAAGAAAGTCCCAGTCGGAAATGGGAATATTGTTACCTCTGGCCCTGGATCCGAATAATATTACGCGTGCATTGGGATCAATAGCACGAACACTTTCTTTTACCTTATTTGTTAATTCTTGCCTGTTCATTATAAGCAAAGTTAATAATCTAAAATTACTAATTTAAAAATCAACGCAAATTTGATACTAATGTTTCAATTCTGGTTTTTCAAATGTAACAAAAGTCGGAGACTCATGAGTAGATATCTTTATGATTCTAAAAAGGCTCAACGAAGTTAAATCTTTTTCTATCTAATATTAAAATTTAAGTAAACCAATGCGTAAATTGTTTTTCAATTATTAAAAACCATTGGCGTATTTGGATTAACTTTGCAGTTAACACATTTGAAAGAAAAAGACAGGATGATTTACAATCCTCAAACATATAAGATTAAAGATGAACGGATGAAACCGTTTATTGATGCCGATGAAATTTGGTCATACATTAATAATCAAAAATCAGATAAAGGAAAAGTTCGTGAAATTATAGCCAAAGCTCTTGATAAAAACAGATTGTCTTTGGAAGAAACTGCTGTTTTAATAAATGCATATAATAACGATGTTATAGAAGAAATAAAAGAAGGAGCGAAGCTGTTAAAAGAAAACATTTACGGAAAACGTATTGTACTGTTTGCGCCACTCTATGTCGGAAATTTATGTACAAATGATTGCACATATTGTGGCTTTCGCATTTCAAATAAGGACCAGGTTCGCACTACTCTTACTACAGAAGATTTAATCGAAGAAATTAAAGCTTTAGAAGACACGGGGCAAAAGCGCTTAATTTTGGTTTATGGTGAGCATCCACGCTATAATGCTCAATTTATTCACGATACTGTGAAAACTGTGTACAGTGTGAAAAATAAAATCGGTGAAATACGCAGGGTAAATATTAATGCAGCACCACTAGATATAAATGGATTTCGGCTTGTCAAAGAAGCTGGCATCGGGACTTACCAGGTTTTCCAAGAAACCTATCATGAAGAAACGTATAAAAAGCTTCATCCAATTGGACCAAAGACAGACTACAACTGGAGGATAACGGCACTCGATCGCGCCCAGGAAGCCGGGATTGATGATGTCGGGATTGGCGCTTTATTTGGTCTTTACGATTGGCGTTTTGAAATATTAAGTTTAATCAGGCATGTCAATCATTTTGAATCAACTTATAACGTTGGGCCGCATACAATATCTTTTCCCAGGTTGCAAAATGCTTCCAACCTCAATATAGATAAAAAGTATTTAGTAAGCGATTATGATTTCACAAAACTAGTTGCTATTTTAAGGTTGGCTGTTCCTTATACAGGCCTTATTCTTACTGCCCGCGAACCTGCAAGCGTTCGCGATGAAATTTTACAATTTGGAGTCAGCCAGATTGACGGTGGTACAAACATTGAAATTCATGGTTATACTAAAAGTGAAATTGGTCAGAATTTGCACAAAGAACAATTTCAAATCAATGATAACAGAACTTTGAATGAAATCATAAATGAATTAATAGAAAAAGGTTTTATTCCTTCGTTTTGCACATCATGTTACAGGGCAGGGCGCACAGGAGAACATTTCATGGAATTTTCGGTTCCTGGTTTTATAAAAAACTATTGTCAGCCCAATGCAATTCTGACTCTTGCCGAATATCTTGAAGATTATGCCCCGCTAACAACAAAAGAAGTAGGATATAAATTAATCGAAAAGGAATTGGGTGAATTTGGTAAAAATGGTTTCCGCAATAAACTAATCGAAAAGTTAGGATTGATAAAAGAAGGGAAAAGGGATTTGTATTTTTAAAAGAAATGACACCTTTACTTACGCTTATTTATTGTACATAAAAATATTAAATGAGCGTCCGCATAAATAACTATGAACTTTCTAATTGCAAATGTTGTCATGCTGAGCGAAGTCGAAGCATGTTTCTTACTGTTCATTCATCGATTTCGCTCGGAATGACATTTTAAGCTCTTTCAATAGTCATTAATACTGATACATAAAATATTATTTCGTTCCTGACGGAACTTTAAAGATAATATATTCATGTTTTTCTACCAATATGTCATCCCTACGGGATTGGTTTCGTTACAAATATTTATTGCAAGTCTTTTTTACCAAAATGCTTTGAATCGCCCCAATCTCCATAACCCACTTTATTGCTTGTCATGGCAATCCGTGCTTCCAGACATTGGGTGCAATCTTCCGCTTCGTCATCAATGCAGGGTTTATTTTCATAAAGCTTATAATTATTTCGGTATTTGCCCGGGGTAATATTGGGCATAATAATGTTGGCTCCAACTTTTATAGCTTTTTCCCTTCCCATGGGATCAATTGCCTGAAGAGCTGTGGCTGCAGCAATATTAATATCTTTCATCATTAATCTTAAAATGGCTATCATTTTTAAAGCTAATTCTAATCGTTTTTCCTTTGACTCTAATAAATTCCTGTATTGAAATAAAGGAGTATCGGGATGTTCAATATAAGGTCCCATTCCACACATGTCAATATCGAATTCCTGCATGAAAAGAAGATCGTTGGCCAAATCTGAATAAGTTTGAAAAGGCAGGCCTATCATTACTCCGGTACCAACCTGGTAACAGGCTTTTCGTAATAATTTCAGGCAATTTAAACGTGTTTCAAAAACGTGATTTTTGTCAGGCGGATGAATTTTTTTATAAAGTTCGGGATTGGAAGATTCAATTCGTAACAAGTAACGATGTGCACCTGCTTTTTTCCAGCGTATATAAGTTTCTTCAATTTGCTCGCCCAATGATAACGTTATACCCAATTCATAATTCGATGTCTTTTTTATATCATGCAACAACTTTTCAATTCGATTTACAAACGATTCGTTTGCCAACTCTCCAGATTGAAGCACAACGGATGCAAAACGGTTTTCATAAGCAAATTTAACTGCTGAAAGAATTTCTTCATCGGATAAATTGTAACGTTCAAGGTTTTGATTTCCCGAACGAATTCCACAATAATAACAATTCTTGCCACAGATATTCGAAAATTCAATTAATCCACGATAGTATACTATATTACCAACATATCTTTCCTTAACTTCTGCTGATTTCTGAAAAAGAATATTTTTTTCCTCATCATTAGTTTTCAAAAGAAAGACAATATCGTCATGAGTTAATTCATTTTTTTTTAATATGGTTGAAATTCTATTCATTCTCAAATTAAAAAATCAGTAATCAGTAATCAGTAATCAGTAATCAGTAATCTCAAAGGTATTCTTCCTTCATATCCATTTTCACAAATGGTTCAATAGCCCTGTTGTAAATTCCTTGCACGTATGCTATAGCCATTCCATAATTAGTAACAGGAACTCCGGCATCAATAGCAGGTTTTAAGCGACTATGAATTTGCTTACGTGTAATCATGCATCCTCCGCATTGAATTACCAAAGTATATTCTTTAATATCATTTGGCAAAGCACTAAGTCCTGCTACTGTTTCAAATTCGAGTCTTTTACCTGTAAACTGACTAATCCATCGAGGTATTTTTGTCCGGCCAATATCGTCACAGGAAACATGGTGTGTGCATGATTCCAAAATTAAAACACGATCATCATTTTTAAGTCTGGATATGTATGGTGTACCTTGGAGATAATGTTGAAAAGGTCCTTTATACCTGGCCAATAAAATACTGAAACCTGTTAGTGGTATATCTTTAGGTATCATAGCATCAGCTTTCAAAAAAATTGAACTGTCAGTTATTGCTAACTTAGGTTTGATTTTTGAATTTCGCAGGAATGTTTCAACTTCACGTTCTTTTAGAATGATGGCAATACAATCGTTATCTAAAATATCACGGATTGCCTGAACTTGCGGAAGAATTATTCTACCTTCCGGAGCTTCAACGTCAATTGGAGTTATTAATAGTACTATGTCTCCATAATTGACTAAATCGCCCAGGAGTGAAATTTTTTTATAAGCTGTTTCAGGTGTGTGTTGTTTAATCAAGGAAATAAGTAAATCAATATCAGGATTAACTATAACCGAAAAATCAAGAATACTGGTTTTATATTTAGTTGTAATTTTATTTTTAAATGTATCATTGAGAGCCTGTAAATCAGATTTATTATGGACAAAAAAGAAAGGGATATCAAATTCATTTAGTTTCTTAATTAGATTTTCTTCGAATTGATTAATTGAATTGTCTGTAAGAACTATAATTCCAAGGTCAATATTTTTTATTATTTCTGTTGTCTTTTTTACTCTTTTTTCACCCAGCGAACCTTTATCGTCTATGCCTGCAGTATCAATAAGTATAACTGGTCCAACTCCTGGAATTTCGATTGATTTTTTTACAGGGTCGGTTGTGGTACCTGCAATTTCAGATACTATTGCAATATCTTGTCCGGCAAGCAAATTAATAAGCGAGCTTTTACCATTGTTTCGCTGGCCAAAAATTCCAATATGTGGTTTTAAATCCCTAGACATCTAAAAGTTCAAAGTTTAAAATTTTAAATTCAGTAATCAGTAATCAGTTCATATCAGTAATCAGTAATCAGTAATCAGTAATCAGTAATCAGTAATTCAGTAGTCAAATTATTATTATTATTCATTCAAATCTCCTATTGTAAACCCTTCTTTTAAGATATTTTCCGGTTTTAGCAATTTAGTTAATTTCTGTTTATCAATAAACTTCAATTCCTTGTTAGCATCAAAAATGCTGATTTTCTTTTTTTTCATTAAAAGTGCTAATTCAGAGGCTTTATGATACCCAATGTAAGGAACAAGCGCTGTGACAATGGATGCACTATATAATAAACGGTTTTCCGAAATACCGGTATTTATTGTTATGCCTGAAATTAAATTATCTTTTATTGTTGCATCGGCAGCAATAAGTAATTTCAATGACTCAATAAAGGCATGTCCAATAACGGGCAGATAAGCATTCAGTTCAAGACATCCCTGGGCACATAACGATGAAATGAGATTATCATTTGCATAGACCTTATTAGTTACACTAATAACAAATTCAGGTATCACAGGATTCACTTTACCAGGCATAATGGAACTTCCAACCTGTTTTTGAGGAAGAGAGATTTCCTTATGTGATAAATCAGATGCAAGCAATCGGAGGTCATTTACCATTTTTTCAATATTCACTGCATGAGCTTTCAAAATTGCATGGACTTCAACAAAACTATCCAGATTGGAAGTTGCGTCACTAAGATTTTCGCTTCGAGTCACAGGCAAACCGGTAATCCGCTGCAAATTCTGTACAACTTCCATGATAAAATACTTTGGAACAGTAATACCGGTACCAATAGCGCTGCCTCCAAGATTGACAGTTTTTATTCTTTCAAAACATTTTGAAACACGCCACCAATCACGCGAGAGAGCTTCGTTATAAGTGCTAAATAACCTGCTATAAGAAGTAGGAACAGCTTCCTGCATTTGAGTATAACCAATCCGTAGTGCATTATTATTTTGCTTTTCAATATTTTCAATACTATTCCTTAGTGCATTAATTTTTTCTTCAAGCTTGTTAAGGAGTTGCATCACCGCTATCTTTAATGATGTCGGGATAACATCATTTGTAGATTGGTAGATATTTGCATGCTCAATTGGATCAATTATTGAGTAATCACCCGGTTTATATCCTAAATTGAGTCAATGCGACATTAGCGATAATTTCATTAACATTCATATTGATACTTGTACCGGCACCTCCTTGTATTGCAGGAACTATAAACCATTCAAAATGTTTCCCCTCGCTAATTTCTTTTGCTGAAAGAATAAGAGCTTCAATATTTTCATCAGAGATAAGTTTAAAGGGAATTTCAGAAGTCTTATATTTGTTTAAAAGAGATGCTTTATAGTTCTTATAGGTCTCATAGCAAGCAAGCTTTACCAATCCTAATGACTTGTACCACTCAATATGAAATGGTGTTTCTTCTGGAAAGTTATCTTTTGCCCTTAAAGAATGAATTCCGTACAAAGCATTTGCAGGAACTTTTAATTCTCCAAGAAAATCTTTTTCTAGTCTTATATTCATTTTTAGAAAACTTTGGAACTTAATTCAAGTTTATAATAAACTATTAAAAAGGATATCTGTTTATTAATTGATTTATTAATCAAAAAAAATAGTCATTTAATTATTGTTCAATATTTCAACTGTCTTTAAAGATAATTTTTTTTATGAGTTAATAATAATATTGTGAAAAAATTAACAATGAATTAAATATTTTTATATAATTGCAAAAATTTTTAAAAGATTATTTCTCTTATAATTAGTTGATTTTATGAAAGTAAGTATAATTGGTGCAGGTAACGTGGGAACTACCGCGGCTATAATTCTCGCAAAAAAGGAGTTGGTGAGGGAAGTTGTTTTGTTAGATATTAAGCAAGGTGTGGCGGAAGGGAAAGCTCTGGACCTTTTTCATATGGCTCCAATTAATAATTATGATACAAAATTTACTGGTGTAACTGATGATTATACTCATACGGCAAACTCAAATATCATAGTAATTACTTCAGGTGTACCTCGTCAACCTGGAATGAGTCGTGATGACTTGATAACTGTAAATGCAGAAATTGTAAAATCAGTTACGGAAAAAGTAATTGAGCTCTCACCTTGCGCTATAATTATTGTGGTTTCAAATCCCCTTGATGTTATGACATATACAGCTTATCTGGCAGCCAAGGTTGATGCTAAGAGAATAGTAGGTATGGCTGGAATATTGGATACAGCGAGGTTTCGTGCATTTTTATCTGAAGCGCTCAATTGTAGTCACAGGGACATTCAAACAATTATACTTGGCGGCCATGGAGATACTATGGTACTATTGCCACGTTATACAACAGTTTCAGGGATACCGTTAACTCAGCTTTTACCAAAGAACAAGATAGATGCAATTGTTAAACGAACCAAAAACGGCGGAGGTGAATTGGTAAGTCTTATGGGAACATCAGCTGCTTATGCTCCCGGGGCTGCAGTTGCTCAAATGATTGAGGCTATTATACGCAATCAAAAACGTATTTTTCCATGTTGTACATTGCTAAATGGTGAATACGGTATGAAAAACATTTTCATGGGTGTTCCCGTTAAACTTGGCAAGAATGGAGTTGAGGAAATTTTAGAAATTGAACTGAATACAGAAGAAAAAGCTCTGCTTGCAGCATCTGCAAAATCCATTAGATCAGTGATGGATGTACTGGATAAAATGAAATTGTTTAAATAGAAGATGCTAGATGCTAGATACTAGATACTAGATACTAGATACTAGATACTAGATACTAAACTGAATATATAATTTATTAATGACTCGCTTCATTTTCTGGTGAAGCGTTTTTTTTTAATAATGCCGTCTGCATAACTCAAATCCAAAAACCAACAGCAAATTTTAAAAAATGTTAAATTCTGGCATGCTATTTGAATTTATATAATTGCACAAACAAATTCAATAGGTATTGAAAAAACTCTACACAGATTGTATAAATTGAAATCTTTGTTTCTGGTAAAACCAGAGTGAAAGTTAAAATAGTAAGTTGAATCTCTAATACCTATGCGCCATGAAAACAAATAAAGAAGCCATTCAAATGACAATGGTAGTATCGCTGGACGATGTAATCTTCAGCAACCGCAACCAGGCCTATGGGGCCTATTACCTTCGTAAAAATTACAACAAACATCTTATGTATGCTTTGATTTTATTGATTTTCATGTTTAGTTCCGGAGTAACCGTTCCGTTAATCAGGAACTATATTTTTCCTAATAAGCCAGTTATAGTTCAAGATACATTCAAATTAAACCTCCAGTTATAACTGTTGTATTTACTAAAACAATAGATGTTCCTTTGCCTCCTCCAAAGACAGATCAGCCTAAGGAGTTATTAAAACAATTCTCATTTTGGAGCATATATTCCAGTATGATACACCATTCAAATATCAAGATACATCGAGACATTATAGCAAACCTTTAGATAATGCAAATCATTATGATAAAAATGATAGTCTTATAATTAGTTATTGATACCAGAATAACCAGTATTATTCCGCCTGATGATTCATTTTTCAGAGGTTTTGGTGAACCTGCAACATTTATGGGTGAAGGTCCTAAAAAATTTCATGAATGGGTGATGGGAAATATCACTTATCCTTATGAAGCATTAGAAAATAGAATAGAAGGAAAAGTCTCTTTTAACTTTGTAGTTAATAAAAATGGTGAAGTTTGTGATGTACATATCTCACGTGGAGTGCATCCTTCAATAAATAATGAAACTTTAAGAGTATTGCTAAGTTCACCTAAATGGCAACCAGCAAAACAGAATGGAAATACTGTGAAGCAAAGATTTTATATGCAGGTAAAATACCAAATTCAAAATTAATCAGTGATTAATAATAACAAGAAAAGCCGGTTTTCCATCGGCTTTTTATTTTATTCCAAACAATGAATAAACAGACCACTTCGAAGTTTTGGTTCAAACCAGGTAGTCTTAGGCGGCATTATATTCCCGCTATCAGCAATATTGATTAGTTGCTTCATTGAAACAGGATAAAGTGCAAATGCAGCAGCCATTTCACCGCTATCTACTCGTTTTTTTAATTCGCCTAGTCCACGTATACCTCCGACAAAATCTATCCGGTTTGACTTGCGCAAATCTGTAATATTTAATACGGGAGATAAAATCAAATTTGAGAGTACCGTGACATCCAAACATTCAATCGGATCGTTGTCATTAAAAGTTCCGGGTTTAGCTATTAGTGAATACCACTCGCTATCAATATACATTGAAAAATTATTTAATTTGACAGGCTTATAGACTTCCTTACCTTTCTTTTCAATTACAAAACCTGTTTCAAGTTTTTTAATAAATTCAATTTTGCTTAAACCGTTTAAGTCCTTCACAACACGATTGTAATCAATAATGGTAAGCTGGCTGGCAGGAAAATGGACTGCCATAAAAAAATTATATTCTTCAGAACCCTTGTGATTTAGATTCTTTTGCTTTCTTTCCTGACCAACATGAGCTGCTGCTGCTGTACGGTGGTGCCCGTCTGCAACGTATGTGAATGGGATGTCTTTATTAAATATTTCTTCAATTCTTTTTATGTCTTCATCTTTATCAATTACCCAAAGCTGATGCCCAACGCCATCGTTCAAGACAAAATCATATTCAGCAGACTTTTTTATATAATTACTGACAATTTCATCAAGTTCTTTATTATCAGGAAAAGCAAAAAAAACTGGTTCTGCGTTAAAGTTCGTTATTCTTATATGATTCTTCCGGTCCTCTTCTTTATCAGGTCTTGTGAGTTCATGTTTTTTGATATTGTTTTTCAAATAATCTTCAACTGCAGCACAACCGACAATTCCATATTGAGTCTTACCCCACATGGTTTGAGCATAAATATAATAACAAGCCTTCGAATCCTGCATAAGCCAATAATCCGAAATCATTTTTTCCAGGTTTGATTTGGCTTTTTGATATACCTGATCAGTATGAATATCTATATCTACTGCTAAATCTATTTCTGATTTTGTAACATGAAGGAATGAATATGGATTTCCCTTTGCCTCTAATCTGGCTTCTTCAGAATTGAGGACATCATATGGCCTGGATGCCATATCTTTTGCATGTTCTTTGTTTGGTCTAAATGCTTTAAATGGTTTTACAATTGACATATTTTTATGTTTAACCGGATACCGAAGACCGGATACCAAAAAGTAATTAAGTAAACGATTAACGAAAACCGGTAGTTATGTATTAAAAAAATCAAATTTAATAATGGTACTGATTTAGATTTATGTTTTATGATCTGAGAACATGGATTAACGATTTTAGAATTCTGATTTATTTAAACTTAAAAAATCAAAAAACGTTGTTCTTTATTCTTAAATCATTTTTAGACTAACTTACTTTGGAAAAGAGGCCCTACTTATTCACCTGGTAAGTTTTATCTCCCTTTTTAAAGAAACCAACAATTTGGTTGGCAGCTGCTATTCCAGCGTTATTATTGGCTTCATGTGTTTGAGCTCCCGTTTTCTTTTTAGAAAAGCAGAAACGTCCTTTATATTTCTCAGCAATTACAGCTTCATTGTCAGGAATAATATCAGAAACATATTGAAAATCTTTTCTTTCTTCAAACATTTTGATCAGCCCTTCTTCATCAATAATTTCTTTTCGTGCTGTATTAATAAGTGTTGCCCCTTGCGGCATGAGAGAAAGAAGTTGGTATCCAATTGATTTCTTTGTCTGATCGTTAGCCGGAATATGTAAAGTTATAAACTGACATTTTTTGTACAAATCCTCGGGCTTAGATTCATGTTCAACTCCATCTTTCTGAAAAATTGCTTTGTCAATAAAAGGATCGAAAGCAGACACTTGCATTCCGTAACCTTTGGCAATCAGAGCGACAAGCTTACCAATGAATCCATAACCATGAATACCTAATCGTTTTCCCCTTAGCTCAGTTCCTGTAGAACCGTCAAATTCATGGCGAAGCAAATAAATAGTCATTCCAAAAACCAATTCGGCAACAGCATTTGCATTCTGTCCGGGAGTGTTCATCACTATAACTCCTTTTGCTGAAGCTGCTTTTAAATCTACATTGTCATATCCGGCACCAGCACGAACGACAATTTCAAGGTTCGGTGAAGCATCAATTACTTCTTTATCTATTATGTCACTTCTTATTATTACTGCATTTGCCTGGGCTGTTGATTTGATCAAATCAGCTTTGTTTGTATATTTTTCAAGTAACAATAACTCGAAACCTGCTTCGGTAACGATTTTTTTTATGTTATCTACAGCTGCCTTTGCAAAAGGCTTTTCAGTAGCTATTAGTATTTTTTTCATTTTTTTTAATATTAGAAGTTGTGAATCAAGAATATGTGAATATTGAAGTTGTAAATCGAGAAGAAAGAAAATAATTCAGCTGTACAATACTTTTTTTCAACTTCACAATTCACAACTTCTCTCTGCTTATTTTAATTTATTTTTTTCAAATTCTTTCATAGCTTCAATAAGAGCAACAACGCTTTGTTTTGGAAGCGCATTGTACATAGATGCTCTGAATCCGCCAACGGAACGATGTCCCTTAACACCCACAAGTCCTTTTGCCTTTGCAATATCAAGGAATTCATTTTCCAGGTCCTTATATTCTTCATTTAAAACAAAACAAACGTTCATGATTGAACGATCTTCTTCAACTGTAACAGTACCTTTAAACAGCTTGTTGCGATCTATTTCATCATAAAGCATTTTTGCTTTCTCAAGGTTCATTTTATGCAAAACTTTCAGTCCACCCAATGATTGCAGCCAATTCAATGTCTGCAGGCATGCATATATGCATATTACGGGAGGAGTGTTGTAGAGCGAATTGTTTTCAATATGAGTTTGGTAATTCAGCATACTGGGTATTGGTCGCTGAACTTTACCCAGAATGTCATTTTTAATAATTACCATTGTAGCTCCGGCAGGACCAAGATTTTTTTGTGCACCGGCATATATTAATGCATATTTTGATATATCAACCGGGCGGCTAAGAATGTCTGATGACATATCGGCTACTAATGGAATCTTTACATCAAGATCTTTCTTCAGTTCTGTACCAAAAATAGTATTGTTAGTAGTTACATGAAAATAATCAGCATCTGAAGGAACAGTATAATTTTTTGGAATAAAAGTATAATTACTGTCTTTTGAAGATGCAACTTCTATTACTTCTCCAAACATTTTGGCTTCCTTCAGTGCCTTGCTTGCCCAGGAACCGGAATTGAGATAAGCAGCTTTCTTGTTAAGCAAATTATACGGAACCATTGCAAACTGTAAACTTGCTCCGCCACCGAGGAAAAGAACTGAGTATCCGGAGGGAATACTTAAAGTTTCTTTTGCCATGGATACTGTTTCATTTAAAATTGCTTCGAATTCTTTGCTTCGGTGTGAAATCTCTAATACTGACATGCCAATACCGTTCAGGTCCAAAACTGCTTTAGCAGTATTTTCTAAAGTAAATTCTGGTAATACAGAAGGTCCGGCATTGAAATTGTGTTTTCTCATATAGATATATTTATTTAAAAAATATTAAGTATAGTTGATTTTGTTATTAAGCAATAAAATTAATGATAATTTTAATTTCTTCTTTTTAAAAATTGTTATTTTTTTCACAATAGTTTAATTCAATAAGACTATTGTCATCAAAAATTGGAATTACACTTGTTATATTTAAAGTATGGCAATATTTAATTGTTTCGTCAGGCACAAATTTTTTAAGGCGATTTATATGTGATGCTTTTTGTATGTAACCTATCAGATCGTGCCTGGCTAATGACCACAAATCACAGGCAGCTATGGTTGAATCGCAATTGGTTTGGAATTTCTTTGAATTGAGAAGTAATTGCGATAACGCCCCTGAAAAAATTGTATCTTCCAAGCTAAATCTGTTCCTCCAACCGGAACATAAAATCACAATATCACGTTGCTCGGAAATTAACCAGTTACTGAGAGTTTCTAAATTCAGAAAAGAACCAATAACTAAAGAAAAGCAATCTTTTGCTTTATGTATAGCTTGGGTACCGTTTGTTGTGCTATATACAATTGTCTTGTTTTGAACGCGGTCCTTAGTAAAATTATTTGGAGAATTACCAAAATCAGCAAATTCACAAGTTATTCCATCTCTTTCGGCCGCTATGAGGTAACCTTGCTTTTTTAATTTTTTCGCTTCTTCAAGTGAGCCAACAGGTATAATTTTTTCAGCGCCATTCATAAAGGCGGTACAAATAGCTGAAGCGGCTCTAAGGATATCTGTGACAACTACAATAGCATCAGGTTTATGAAAATGATGGTAAACAGCCGGTGAAAAACAAACTTCTATTTCTTTTTTTTTGAAAGGCATAATAAAATTAACTTCGTTAAAGAAGTAAATTTAGAAAAACCTCGTGTGCTTTATTTGGAATAATTATTTTTTTTTCAACACGTAACTAAAGGCTTTAAGAATTTTTTATAAATGGAAGCTTTGTTATTTGTGCTTTTAGAAGTTTTTCTCTAATGTTGATAAAAATGATATCTCCTGGTTTAGAATACTCTGTCTGAACATATCCCATTCCGATACCCTGTTTTAATATAGGCGACATTGTACCTGACGTTACTTTTCCAATTTTATTACCTTTAGCATCTTTAATTTCATAATCATGACGCGGAATACCGCGATCAATCATCTCAAAACCTACAAGAGCACGGCTGATTCCATTTTTTAATTGTTGTTCCAGAAACGATTTATCAATAAAATCTTTATGATTTTCGAATTTTGTAATCCAGCTCAAACCAGCTTCAATAGGCGAGGTTGTATCGTCAATATCATTTCCATATAAACAGTATCCCATCTCAAGTCTAAGCGTATCACGTGCGCCCAGACCAATTGGTTTTAAACCAAATATTTTACCTGCATCAAAAATCGTATTCCAGATTTTCACAGCATCTTTGTTATTAAAATACAACTCAAAACCTCCAGCGCCTGTATAGCCTGTAGCAGATATTATTACATCCTTTATTCCGGCTATTTCACCGGTTATAAAAGAATAATGTTTCATATGTGAAAGGTTGACTGAAGTGAGATGCTGAAGTATTTCAACCGATTTTGATCCTTGAATTGCCAACTGGCCTATATTATCGGAACTATTTTCAAGGATAGCTCCATTATGATTTTGGCTAATTAACCAATTCCAATCTTTATCTATGTTTGCAGCATTAACTACCAACAAATATTTTTGATCGTCAAATTTATATACAAGCAGATCATCTACAATGCCTCCTTTTCCGTTTGGAAAGCATGAGTATTGTACTTTTCCGGGATAGAGTTTAGATGCATCATTAGATGTAACCCATTGAACAAATTGCAAAGCTTTTGGACCTTTTACCCATATTTCTCCCATATGCGAAACGTCAAACATACCCGCAGCTTGCCTTACGCACAAATGTTCATCAGTAATTCCAGTATATTCAAGAGGCATGATAAATCCTGCAAATGGTATCATTTTAGCTCCCAGTTTTTCATGAATGTTTCTAAGAGGGGTCGTTTTCATTCTTTTGTTCTTTGTTTAAAATATTAAAAAGTTTATTAAGCAAATCCTGCGATTCTATAGGTTTCGACAAATAATCAGTACAACCCGCGTATAGACATTTTTTCTTATCTTCTAAAGAAGCATAAGCCGTTTGAGCAATGATAGGAATATGTTTCCGGATTAATTGCATTTCCCGCGCAACTTTGTAACCCGAAATTTCAGGCAATTGAATGTCCAATAGTACCAGGTCTATGTCTTCTGTTTTGATAAATGCATCAATCGCTTTTCTTCCATCATCGGCTTTAATAAGTTGAACGCCGGTCTCAGAAAGAATTTCTTCAATATATAATAAACTTGCAGGATCGTCTTCAACAACAAGTATTTTTTTGCCTTTGAAATTATATTCTGTTGGAACATTTTGCATAATTTCTGATGTTTTTGAAAGTGCCGGTTTAAAAGGGATTGTAAAATAAAATACCGAACCGTTCCCGGGATCAGATTCAACCCATATCCTTCCTTTAAGTAACTGAACATACGCTTTAGATATAGCCAGTCCCAAACCTGCCCCGCTATATGTTGGGGTTACTGCTTCATCAGCTTGTCTGAATCTTTCGAAAATAATTTTCTGTTTGTTTTTTGGAATACCAATACCAGTATCCATTACTTGAAATATAATTTCAGAATTTACAATTTTGTAACCAATGTCAACATATCCTTTTTCAGTGAATTTAATAGCATTATCAATCAGATTAATTAGTATTTGTTTCACTTTTAGACCATCGGTAATAATATTACTCTCGGAATTATCCATAATCTCAGTTCTGCGAACCTCTAATTGTTTCTTTTGAAGTTTAATAAGTTTATTTTGAAAGAAATGACACAACTCGTCTAAAATATCGTTCAGATTTAAGTCTGCTTCGTTAATGCTCATTTGTCCGGTCTCAATCTTAGAAATATCAATTATATCGTTAATAAGTTCAAGCAGATCACGACTCCGGTTCTGTATCAGGTTTATATAGTATTTTCGCTTTTCTTCAGTGAGATTTGGTTTATCAAGCAATTCTGAAAAGCCTATAATTCCATTCATTGGAGTTCTGATTTCATGAGACATATTAGCCAGAAATGTTGATTTTAAACGATCGGATCCTTCAGCTTTTTCTTTTGCCTGTATTAATTGATGTTCTGCTTCTATGCGTTCAGTGATGTCTATCAGTGAACCAATTGCACCTAAATATTTATCTTCTTTGTCGAATTGTGAAGTAACATGCATTCTCAAATATTTCTTTTTCCCATTCCTGGTTATGCAAGGAATTTCATAGACACTATTTACTCCTTTTTTTCTTTTCTCTGTCTGATCTCTGAAAAAAGGAAACAGGTCTGGGCCGAATATTTCCTTTAAGTTTTTTCCAATAATAGATTCAATGGATTCTTCAAGTATTTTACCATAAGATGAATTACAATATGTGATATTTTCATTTTCATCAACTATCCCAATGCCCTCCTGAATATTTTCAAAGAGATTGTTTAAAAACTGATATTGTTCAAATAATTTGAATTCTTCTGCTTTGCGTTCACTAATATCAAAGTAATATTCAATGAACTCGTCAATTTTCCCATTATTTTCAATAGGTACATGATGAACTTCAAAATATTTTTTATTGCCTTCCGGGTTTTCAAAAGTTTGTTCGAACACAGAGGGCTTTTTTATATCAAGAGGATTTTTTATGTTAAGTGTTTTTAATTGATTGTTACTAGTTATCCTGTTTTGAAATAATTTTTCATAATTGGTGAAATAGTTTGATTTTAAAGGCTCTGGAACATTGTTTTCTTTAATGATTAATGTTTTAGCATCAACTATAATGTACATTTGAGGCAGTGATATAAGAATGTTTCTTAATCTGTCCAATTCCTTTTGCTCATTCACCTTTGAGAATCTATCTGTCATGATTTAAGTACTATGACTTTTGTTTTTTTAAAATCTCAAGCATCAATAAAATTAAGAAAGTTTATTTCAATTAAATGACTTGGAAATTATTTTTTTGAAAATTCTCCAGTTAAATTTTAAAATTTATCAATAAAAAACCCGGAATTTATAATTTCCGGGTTCTATAAACCGTGAGTTTTAATTTATTTAAATAAATGTAGAAACTAGAATATAATTTCCTGCTTCTATACAACAAATGTATGTTCCTTTCTATAATTGTCCAACTTTTAATTAAATAATTTTACATTTGATACATTATTTCAAAAATTTCATAATTATGGAATCCAAATTAACTGATCGGGAACTTGATTTTATAAAGCAATTACTTAAAAATGATGAAAACAAGAAACAGGAAAGAACCATTCTAGTCAGGATAGTTCCTGTTTTAAATGCATTATTAGGTACTGCATTGATTTTTTCTTCAATACTCCTTTTTTTAAATAATCCTGTAATTAAAGTAGCCCAGTGGGTTCTTATACCTGGAGTTGTTTCAGGAATTATTCTGCTGGTAACGGGATTACTCTTGTCAAGGGAAAATGCAAGAGTTTTGGAAAGAAAAAAAATGGCGCTATACTTAGGAAATTAGTTAATGAAGATTTATTATCAAAATAGTTGTGCAAAGAATAAGGTATTTTTTACTACTTAGACACTAAAATTCACTAAAGAAACTTTCCGATTACTGAATGTAAGTTTATTATTGTTTTGGTGTTTTGTTGGCTTTTTTCTTTTTTATCCTTTCTAAAACAGGATCAAATTTCAGCATAATAAAATTATTCTTCAAGTATTTCATTTTTTAATATAAAATTATCTAAAAAAATAAAAGCACTAATTTTGTCCTCAAAATAAATTAAAAAAATGAAAGAAAAACTAGCAGCATTTGAAAGGCTATTAAACATTATGGATGAGCTCAGAGAGAATTGTCCCTGGGATAAAAAACAAACTTTTGAAACAATTCGTAACCTTACAATTGAAGAAGTATACGAGCTTGCGGAAGCCATTACAGATAAAAACCCAGAGGAAATAAAAAAAGAACTTGGTGACATTGCATTGCACCTTGTTTTTTATTCCAGGATAGCTTCAGAAACAAAAGAATTTGATATAACTGATGTTCTCAACAGTATTTGTGATAAGCTAGTGTACAGGCATCCTCATGTTTTTGGCGATGTAAAAGTGAAAGACGATATTGAAGTAAAGTATAATTGGGAAGAACTTAAAATACAGGAACATAATCGATCTGTCCTGGCAGGTGTACCAGGTACTCTTCCAGCACTTATTAAAGCAAATCGCATACAGGAAAAAGTCCGTGCTGTCGGATTCGATTGGGATGATCCCTCACAGGTATGGGATAAACTAGATGAAGAATTGGAGGAGTTGAAGAAAGAAATCAAAAATGGAAATGACGATAAAAGAGAAGCTGAATTTGGTGATTTACTTTTTTCGGTTGTCAATGCAGCCAGGCTTCATGATGTCGATCCTGAATCAGCTTTAGAAAGAACAAACCGAAAATTCATAAAACGTTTTAAATACCTTGAAAACCAGGTTAATACCGAAGGCCGTAAACTCAAAAATATGAATTTGGATGAAATGAATGCTGTCTGGGAACAAGCAAAGAAGTATGATTGAAAGAAAACAAGATACAAGATATCGCTATATAACTTACAATTGAGAGTAAAAGATAAAAAATTGACTAAACAAATAAACTGCCTTGAGATTAGTTTGTGAAACGGTAACTGAAAACTAATTACTAATTACTCACTGTTTCACCATTTCACTACCTTAAAATAAATCTGCTTTCTTTGGATAAACTGAAAATATTCTTTGACCAAAGAATATTTTTACATGACTAAACATTAATCAAATATATGTTCTATAACATAAATTGTCATTATAACACCTTTATTATATAGTACAATTTAAAAAGAAAAACACTTATATGTTCTTGTATAAACAGCGTCTTTAAAGAAATTATAAGTAATTTATTATTATATTTAATGTTGAATATTATTATATCCAAAATATACAAGGGTTTGATTTTAGCCGGGAATTTGTATATATTTGTTTTAAGCAGCTACAAAAATATTCCATTATAAACCTAAAACTATTTTTATGAGAAGATTTACAATTTTAATGGCATTTCTTCTGATTGCCTGTTCCCTGGCGCTGCACGCCCAAGGGACACAAATCAAAGGTAAGGTTACTTCATCGGAGGATGGAAGTACTTTGCCGGGCGCAACTGTTATGGTTAAAGGTACAACCAATGTAACAGTTACTGATGCTGAAGGTAATTATACTATAAATGTTTCACCCGAAGCAAAATCTATAACAGTAAGCTTCGTGGGCATGAAAACAAAAGAAGTACAAATTGCCGGTCAAACAGTAATCAATGTATCTATGGAGCCCGAAGTTGTTGGGCTTGAAGAAGTAGTTGTTACCGCTATGGGTTTAAAACGATCTGAAAAAAGTTTAGGTTATTCAGCAGCCCAGGTTACCAGCGATGAAATAACTAAAAGTAAAGAAAGCAGTGTCTTAAACTCAATAGAAGGAAAGGTAGCAGGTGTAAGTGTATCCTCTGCTTCAGGTGCACCAGGTGCATCAACAAAAATTATATTACGTGGTTATTCAACTCTTAGAGGTGAAAATTCTCCACTTTTTATTGTTGATGGGATATCTATCAATAATGATCAAGTTGGTACAACTGCAGCTGATAACACAAGCCAGTCAGTCGATTTTGGTAACCGAGTCAATGACATTAACCCTGACGACATTGAATCGGTGAACATTTATAAAGGAGCTGCAGCAAGTGCCCTATATGGTTCAAGGGGAGCAAATGGTGTTGTGGTTATTACCACTAAACATGGAAAGGCTTCGGAAAAAATCAATGTTAATTTCTCAAGCAGTATAACGCTTTCAAGTCTTTTAAGATATCCTCAGTACCAGGAAATGTTTGGGCAGGGCTGGAATGGGAAGGAAGATTTAACTCAAAATGGCAGTTGGGGACCTGCATTCGATGGTAAAGACAGAGTTTGGGGCAACGTGGTTGATAATTCACAAATGCTTAAACCATACGTTGGTTTGCCAACAAACTATCAGGATTTCTGGGAAATTGGTAAAACATTTAACAATTCTCTTTCACTTAGTGGGGGAAATGAAAAATCAAACTTTTATACTTCATATTCGAATGAATCGCAAGATGGAATTGTTCCCGGACCGGTTGATTCTTATAATAGAAATACAGTTTCCCTAAATGGAAGTACATCAGGGAAAAGAATTAAAATATCCGGATCAGTTAGTTATATAAACAAACAACAAAAGTTTGTGCCGACTAATGAAGGTGGTGCTGGTTCAACAGCAGCTCCTACACTTTATGGCGATATTATTCAGGTACCTAATGATATCAGTATTGTAGATATGAGTGATTACAACAATAAGTTCTTTAACCTCGATAATTATTATACACCTTATGCCGGAAACCCTTATCGCTCTTTAAGCCAGAATGGGTCCACTTATAATGAAGACCGTGTTTTTGGAAGTATTTTGCTGGAATATGAATTTGCCAAATGGTTAAGTGCACATTATCGCCTGGGTACAGATGTTTCCAACGGACAACGTAAGGATTGGAACGCGATAGAGATTCCGGATCCAAAAGGTTACAATGGTAGTTATGCACCGGTTTATGGTATGGACCTGGAAGAAGCGCTTCATAACCAGGAATTGAATAGTAATTTTTACCTTACGTCGGAAAATAAACTTAATGATGAGATGAAATTGAACTTATTAGGCGGTTTTGAAGCAGTTCAAACATATCATAATTACCTTACCAGCCAGGTGACGAATTTAACTATCCCGTATTTTTACAATTTAGATAACACTTCCGGAACACCTAATACTTATACTGATTATCTTAAAAAAAGAATTTATGGAATTTATGCCCAGGCCGAGTATGCGTATAAGGAATATTTATATATAACCGCAAATGGAAGAAATGACAGGTCGTCCACATTGCCTTTAAATCACAATTCTTATCTCTATGGTGGAATTAGCGTTGGCTTTACATTCACTGATGCCTTACCTTCTTTAAAGAGTGTTTTTTCTTATGGTAAATTAAGGGCTAGTATCGCAAGGACAGGTAATGATGCAGATCCATACGAAACACAATCTGTATTTAAAGCAAGAGAAATTGATTATCCGCTTGACACAAAAGGTGAAATATTAAAGTTTCCGTTGAATGGTCAAAATGCTTATACAATAGATAATATTTTAGGTAATCCCAATCTTAAGCCTGAATTTACCGGTGAATGGGAAGTAGGAGGTGATTTGAGATTTCTTGAAAACAGGATAGGAATAGACATATCATATTATGACAAGAAGACGACAGATATAATATTACAAATTCCTCTTGCTTCATCGGTAGGTTATACATCACAATTTCAAAATGCAGGTGCAATTGAAAATAAAGGGGTAGAACTAATGTTAACCCTTGTGCCGCTTAAAATTGGTGATTTTTCATGGGAAATGAAATTTAATTTTTCCAGGAACCAGGGAAAATTAGTTTCACTAAACGATACTACACTTAAAAAGATAATTATTAATGGTGCCGGGGTTAATTATCAAACCGTTCAAGCCAATTTAGTGGCTAAGCCTGGCGAACCGTTGGGAATAATTGAAGGTCCAGGTCCCGTAACAGATGGTAAAGGTCATATTGTTGTTGGTGCAACAGGGATGCCTTTACTTAGTCCTGACCCAATTGAATACGGTAATACACAGGCTAAATATAATTTAGGAATTTCTAATATATTCACTTATAAAAATATTTCATTAGGTTGCCTGTTCGACATCAGGGAAGGTGGGATCATGTATTCAGGAACAGCGAATTTGGTCTATTTTGTTGGTAATGCAACACAATCTTTATATAATTATCGTCAACCTTTTATAGTACCAAACAGCGTTACACAACCTACTGATCCTAATACAAACAGACCAAAAGTGGATGCTAAGGGAAATCCTGTTTATGTTGAAAATTCAACAGCCATAACTATGAATAATATGCAGGATTATTATTACTTCACAAACAATCCTATTTCTTTACGAAATCATGTTATTGACAGATCATATATCAAACTCCGTGAAGTATCACTATCTTATTCTTTACCTTCCAGATGGTTTTCAAACACTATGATTAAAAAAATTGATTTAGGATTTGTCGGTCGTAACTTATTGTTATGGACACCGAAAAGTAATAATTTTGTAGATCCTGAAACAACAAATTTTGGAAATGATCTGGCTAGTGAATTTGGAGAATTCTTAAACAGTCCAAGCGTTCGCTCGTTTAATTTTAGTTTAAAGGCATCATTCTAATTTTTCAATTCTTAAAAAAACAATTATGAAAAAAATAATTAAATTATCAATTATAATGCTGCTTGTCTTAAGTACATCATGCAGCAAGGATTGGTTAAATATAAATTCTGATCCAAATGCTATTCTCTCCGCTCCTGATAGCTTGGTATTTCCTTCCGGAGTTGCTTCAGTTGCAACAGTTGTCGGTGGGCAGTATGCTATAATGGGAGGAATATGGAGTCAGTTTTTTACACAAAACAATACTGCCAATCAATATAAAGACCTCGATGGATTTAATATAACAACTACTACCATGGATGACCAGTGGGATGAATTATATGCCGGGGCTCTGGAGGATTTTAAATATGTACGGGAACAGGCCCAGCAGGAAAAGAACTGGCAATTGGTTTTAATGAGCACTGTTATGGAAGCTTATGTATACCAGGTTCTTGTTGATTTATACGATCAAGTACCTTATAACGAAGCATTACTTGGATCAGCAAATATGAGCCCGCATTATATTGGCGGACAAATGGTTTATGATTCGTTAATAATGAAAATAAACAATGCGGAAAAACTCGATTTTACTGCTAAAACTTCTAAGAATCCGGGTTCGGAAGATTTCTTATTTGGTGGTAATTTGACTTCATGGCTTCAATTTGCGAATACACTAAAACTAAAAATATTCCTTAGGCAATACTATGCCCGGCCAACTGTCACAAGTGCAGGAATTGCCGCGATGGTTAATGATGCAAATTTTGAAGGCTTTTTAACCACCAATGCAGCAATGACTCAATATCAAGCTCAAAACTTAAAAGATAATCCTTTATATGAAGAAAATATTAGGACTTTAAATTTTACAGGAAACCTGGCAATGAGTAATACAATATATTCATGGTTAATTCAGAATAACGATACTTTTAGATTATTTAAATTATTTCTTCCTGGAGATAATGGTTACGCGGCTTTAGTTCAGGGTGATTTTTTAAATCCGAATTCTGATAGTAAATTATGGTCAGTTTTTAATGAATCACCAACTGATCCAGTATATTTTATTACTGCTGCAGAAAGCTACTTTTTGCAAGCTGAAGCTATTTTACGTGGCTTAATTACTACTGGATCTGTAAAGGCAGCTTATGATAAAGGTGTATTAAGTGCATTTCAGCAACTGGGAATTGATGGTAGCTCATTTATTGCTCCGGGTGGCGTTTACGAATACAAGGATTCGACTTTAGAAGCTAACCTGGAACAGATTATAGTACAAAAATGGGCATCAATGGCAGGAACACATGGTTTGGAAGCATATATTGAACATACCAGGACACATTATCCAAAAGAAAGTCTGGTTAAAGGAACTGATCCTTCATATATTCCGGGACAATGGACCTTACCTGTAAACGCGTCAATTAAATCATTTCCTAAACGATTGCTTTTCACCGACCATGAAAAAGATCGTAATATAAATACTCCGGCAGAGGTTCCGGTTACTACCCCGGTATGGTGGGATAAGAATACTTCAAAATAATTAAAACTTAAAAAATATGAAAAGTATTAAATATATTATTAAACTTCTTGTCGTAGTTTCTTTAATACTAGCGACAAGCTGCAAGAAGGATTCGGAAAATATTTCCAAAATCACCTATTATCCTGATTTCAAAATGGCGGGTGATCCAATCTATTTTATTCCTCTTGGAAATGCTTTTACTGACTCCGGAGCAACAGCTACTGAAGATGGTAATCAAATTCCGGTTACTGTGAGTGTTTCGGGCGATTATTTTCAATATTCCGGAACACAAGTTGATATCTCGTCACCAAATAAGTATATTATTACTTATAGTGCAAAAAACAAGGATGGTTTTGCAGGATCTGTTGAAAGAGATGTTTATATTGTAAGCACGGGCGATTTGGTTACCAGTATTGAAGGACTATATACTTCAAGTATTACACGTACACCTACACAAGGTACTCCAGGTAACGATGTTGTTTTGACATATGTTATGATTCGAAAAACTGATGCCAATACTTATGAATTATCAGATGCTATAGGTGGTTATTATGACTTGGGAAGAGGTTATGGTTCAGCATATCGTGCCACAGGAGCTACAGTTACAGCCAATAACATTGCAACAAACGATTTTACTTATGGACTAAGTTTTGGAGTTGGTGATTTTGGTGGTTCTGCAAGTATTGTATCTTTTAAGGTTGACGCTGGTGCAAAAACTATTACTTTTGAAACAGACTGGGATGCTGGTTATGATTTTGTAGTTACCTTAACACAAGTAAATATTTAAGATTATGAAAAAGATATTAATTTTAATAACAGGGCTTATTATCTTAAGCTTTTATGCATGTCAGAAATATGACAATCCGGTGGTAACAACTTCTTCCACTTATCCTATCTCAGGTGAATGGTGGGTTACTCTTAAAGATACTTCTGGTGCAGTTTTGGTGAGTTATTCAAAATTGTTGACATACAATATTGCTTCAGATAAAGGTGATTCTATTTGGGTAGATGATGGAGGTAATATATGGGACTTTAAAGTAAAAGCAGCATGCAATGTAAAAACAAGAACATTTGCAGTTGATTCTACCCTTAATCAATATTATAATATTAAAGTTGCGATAAAAAATGGAATTGTAGTGCTCAAAGGAGGCAAAACAAAAGGCGGAAATGTATCCGATAGTATTTACATGCAAATAGGATTTACCGATGGAGGTGGCGCTACATATATAATTTCTGGTGTTCGTAGAACAGGATTTACTGCGGATGATTATTAAAATATTTTTTTAATATTTTTAAAAAGCTGCCCTAGGGTGGCTTTTTTTATTTCCAGATAGCAAGTGAGTTCCACTCCCACTCCATATACAGCAACGATTACTGATAATAACCTGGGAATTTCTAAATCACAAACTTTCGATGCAACAGGCAATTTAACTATTGCAAAAACCATCCCTTCAACAGGCAGTGCCACTGAATTAGATTATGCGTATTTGCCCATTGGAGAAATTTCGGCTATTACCAATAATACAGATGGAAGCAGTACAACCATGGGTTATGATAATATTGGAAATCAAACTTCTCTTACCGATCCTGATGCTGGTACCATCAAATACAGGTACAACGGTTTTAGCCAGTTGGTATCCCAGCACGATGTATCAAACCAGGTAGATACTCTAATCTATGACCAGTATGGAAGATTGATAACAAAAAAATCCACAGACAAAAACAGTAATATCAGTACAACTTCTTATGTTTATTCCTCTACCCCTGGTTCGCTTGGTTTGCTGCAAAGTGTTTCGCGCGATAATGTAACTGAAACTTATTCCTATGATGCCCTGTGCCGTCCCAAGTCAATTACAGTTTCTACCAATGGTTTGTGGCCAGACGGTTTACAACTACCTTCCACTACATACATTTACAATAATGCTGGTCAGTTAGGCAGTATTGCATATCCCTCTGGACTTACAGTAAATTACCAGTATGACGGTGTAGGCAACCTGAAAGAAATAGACAATGCATCAGGAGGTAGTCCTATCTGGACAGGCAACAATGTCAATGCACTTAACCAATGGACAAAATTTACTCTGGGTAACGGGCTTGTCACGCAGTGGGGTTACGATGCCACTTACCAGCTCAACAGCATTCAAACGGGTACCGGCGGAAGTGTGCAGAACCTTCGTTTTACTTTTAACGCCATGGGTCAGTTGAAACAAAGAACTAGTGGTGTTGGTATTAGTATTTTAACCGAAAACTTTGATTATGATGCTATGAATAGGCTAAAGGACTCACAGGTTGGTACAACAGGTACTTTATTTAAATATACTTACACGGCCAATGGCAATATTGATATCACAACATTGGCCGGTAAATATACATACAATACTAATGTTTTAGTACAACCCCATGCCGTTCTTAATGTCAGCAACCCTTCCGGTGCAGGAACTTCTGTTTGCGGAAGTGGCACAAAAGTTACCTATAATGCCGAAAACAAAATAACATCAATCAGTTACAATGATACTTCATACAGTGATGTTTTCACTTATGGCGTTGGAGGCAACCGGTTTAGGGTTGACTTTTCTGGTAAACAAAGTCCGCAAATAACAAGCAAAATATATATTGGCAGCAGCGAGTTTGGATACAATGGCACAAGCAATGTTTACAAACGCACCATAATTAGTGCGCCAACGGGAGTATGTGCTGTTTACCAGGATAGTGGAAGTTCAAAAAATATGTATTATATTCACACCGATTACCAGGGTTCGTGGCTTGCCATAACCGACAATACAGGAGCTGTGAAAAACCGCTATAGTTACGATGCATGGGGCCGCCCGCGTGACCCTGCTACATGGAATTTAGATTCCGTGGGTACGAATAATGCTGTTGCAAACCTTACTAAAATGCAGCCGAGGTTCGATCATGGTTATACGGGCCATGAAATGTTATGTGGCTTTGGACTCATTAACATGAATGGCAGGGTATATGATCCTTATTTGCAGCGTTTCCTTAGCCCGGATAACTTTGTGCAGGACCCGGCAAATACTCAAAGCCTTAACAGGTATAGTTATTGCATGAATAACCCGCTTATGTTTACTGACCCGGGAGGAAATATGTTTTTAAAAGTTCCGTTTTACACACCTTCTGTAAATTCTCGTGATTGGATTGGTGGAAGTGCCGGACCAGGTGATGGAATGGGTGGTCAAAGTATAAGTTGTCCTTATGAATGGATTGATGGAACAGATTTATATGTAGAGAAATCAACCGGAGCCGTAGTCAGTTTTGATGAGGTTTCTAATAATTATCTTATACCAAATGGTGGTTGTACAACTTTATATGGTTCTGATGCAGCAAATTATTTATATTCAAACTATTTTAATTATAATATTGTAAATAGTCCCACTTTATCTTATATGCCTTCTTTTACCGTAACTCAAATAAATCCGATATATTCAATAAATATTGACCCTTATAGAAGTTCAACTTATAATTATAACTTTACTTTTTGTGAAGATGGAAACTGTAAATTTGAGAATTATTCTTTTACTGTTCAGTATTCTACTGTAAATGTTGAAGGTTATTCATTAGGTGTTTCTAATGAGGTATTAAGTACCGGGACTGAAGGAGAAACAGTTGAATATATTAATCATTCAATTGAAGGTTTTGGAACTGGTTTGGAAAATTTTGGAGGCACATTTAGATTGTATAATTCAAGTGGATTTAGTCCTAAACTTTATGAAGTAAGCGAGCTTACAGGTAGAGGATGGGGAGGAAATGGTTTTGTTAGGACTTTTAGTGCTGCTGAATGGGGAAGTCGAATAGGAAAAGGCTCAGTAATATTAGGTATTGGATTAGGTGCGTATAGTACTTATCAGGGATATAAAGAAGATGGTAACACTTTCGGCATCCATGCCCAGGTGGCAGCTGCTGAATCGGCAGGAGGTATTGTTGGTGGTTGGGCAGGGGCAGAAGCAGGTGCTTGGGCAGGTGCAGCTATTGGTGGACTTATAACTTCAGAGACTGGAGGGTGGGGTGCAGTACCAGGAGCTTTTATTGGAGGTATATTAGGTGCTTTTGGAGTAGGTATGGCAGGCTCTGAAGTTGGAAAAAGAGCCGTATTACAATTACATAGATAAAATCAATTCATTATGGAACGCTTTTGGAATATAGTTCATTATTTTGTTTATAGGGGATTCTATAAACTTCATTTATGGTTTAATTATATTAATCCGGTTAGATGGATACTACTAATTCCTGCTCTGAGACGCTTTTATGCTAAAAAGGGGATAGATATAATAGAAGAAGGTGAAAAAGCATTTAAAAGACCTGATATTGGTATAAGCAGTATATGGGCCGGAGGTTTTATGGGTGCGTTTGTTTTATTTGTTTGTTTTGGATCTGTACTTTATGTCTTTGGAATTTTTAAAATAGATTATACTATTACACTGGTTCAATTTTTATTTATTCTTGCCATACCCTTTATAGTAAATCATTATTTATTATTTAAGAAAAAAAAGTACCTCAAATATTTCAAAGAATTTGAAAAAATGCCAAGGGAAGAAAAGAAAAAATGGGCATGGATAAGTTTTGCAGTAATTATAGGCATCATACTTTTTTTCATTGGAAGTTTTGTTTATATGAGTTATCGTTTATAAAGAAAGAAAAATCCTTACCCCTAAATAGCACAAGTCTCTGAGGCTGTGTAAAAATAGATAGTTGTATTTAACATGTTAATAATTAAATATTTATGTTGATAAAATACTTAATATTTGTTATGAATTTAGAAGATAATAGATTAATTTTCTGGTAATTAAATCATAAAAAATGCATTACATACAACCAGAAAACAGAAGCCAATTTATTTTGATGAACAGACTTGATGATCTTGTTCCAGAAAGCCATTATGTAAGGTTGATAGATGTTTTTGTGGATTATTTCATGCAGGAGCATAAAAACAGTTTTTCATTAAAAGGCTCACAAACAATTGGAAGAAAAGCATATGCGCCAACCAATTTACTTAAATTGTACATATATAGTTATTTAAACAGCGTTTCAAGCAGTCGAAAAATAGAAAAAGAATGCTTTAGAAATATTGAAGTAATGTGGTTAATGGGCTCATTAAAGCCAGATCATAAGACTATATCAGATTTTCGTAGGGAAAATACCGAAGGAATAAACAATGTATTTCTAGGCTTTATTAATCTTTTAAAGGATAACGGATACATAAAAGGTAAAACAATAAGCATAGATGGTTCAAAAATCAAGGCAAATGCAGGAATGAGTGTTGATTTAGAAACTGTTTCTAAGAGACTAGTAAATATAGAAGAACAATTATCAAAATATTTACAACTATTAGAAACAACGGATAACATAGATGAAGAATTAGCAGAAACTATCCGTGAGAAAGAAAAAATAACAGAAGAGATACTTGAATTAAAGAAGCAAAAAGAGCAATTGCAAAAGGATAAAGAGGAGCTAGAAAGACAATTGGCAAAAAGAATAAGTCCAACAGATCCAGAATGCAGAATGATGAAAAGCAGACAGGGAAAACATTTTTGTTATAATGTACAAGCAGCTGTAGACGCAGAAAATAAGATGATTGCTAATATTGAAGTTGTTTCACAGGAAAACGATAAAGGACAATTGCAGCCTATGGTTGAGAAGATAGAAAAAGAAATTGGAATAAGACCAGAAGAAGTTTTAGCAGATGCTGGATACTATGTTATGAGCCAAATAGAATGCCTGGAAAATGAAAAGGGTGTAAATTGCTTTGTTGCAATAAATCATAATCAGGAGCAGACAAAGGATCGGATACTTGGAATTAACTTCACATATATTCCAGAAAAAGATATCTATCAATGTTCACATAATGGAACACTTAAACCTAAAAATGGCTTAAAAAAAGATAGCCGAAGAGGGACATTAGCTCAACGTTATTTAGGAGTCGATTGCAAAAAATGTAAGATAAAGGCTGATTGTACAGACTCGTCAGCAAGAACTGTCTATCGTTTTACTAATCAAAAATGGCGTAATGAATATGAATCTAAAATGAATAGTCTAATTGGAAAAACAAAACTTATTCAAAGAAAAACTCTGTCAGAACATCCATTTGGCACAATTAAGTATTGGATGGGACATATACCTCTGAAAACCATAGGAAAAGCCAAGGTTAAAGCTGAGATTAATCTTTATTCAATAGGTTATAACCTAAAAAGATTAATAAATATCGAAGGAATTGAGAAAGTTACAAACATATTCAAACAAAATGAACTCAAGTTGGCATAGGTAAACTTGAGTTCATAATTACTTTTAAAGTAATTATGAAAAATATATTTTTACACAGCCTCGGAGACTTGCGCCATTGCAGGGCGCTCTAACGACGATTTGTAAAAAATCCTTTCAATATCTACTGCCAATATAATATCTTTATCGAATCTATTATTTCAATAAATTCTTTTGATGAAACAAACATTTATTTCAGTAATTACCATTTTTTCTTTTCTTTTCTCAATCAAAGCGCAGGAAGTAAAAATTTGTGGTAATATGTTTACTGTTAATGGCAAACATATTTGGTTTAATGGAATAAATACGCCCTGGGAAAATTTTAATGATTTGGGTGGTAGTTTTAATTACGAGTGGTGGAATTCTGAATTTCAAAAATATGCAGATAACCATATAAACCTTGCGCGTGTTTGGATTCATTGCGAAGGCAAAAATAGTCCTGAAACCGACAGCAACGGTTATGTTGCGGGCGCAAGCGATTTGTTCTGGAAGCAAATGGATCAATTGGTCAGGATTTCTAAAGAAAAAAAAGTATACCTGTTGCCAAGTTTATGGTCTTTTGATATGGTGAATGATAAAAATGCAACATTCGGAAAATACCGTAAATTGTTAAATGATACTAACAATATTAAAAGTTATATTGATAATTTTTTAATTCCATTGATCAAGCGATACAATAACGAACCCTATATTCTTGCCTGGGAAATTTGCAATGAACCTGAATGGATGATGGAACATGATGCGGATGGTAAATTTCCACGAACTGTTATTCAACTATTCCACGCGATGTGTGCTGCAGCAATACATAAAAATTGCAAAAAACCAGTAACCACGGGTTCAGCTTCCGTTAAGTGGAACAGTACAATTTTTAATTACCTAAGAGAAAATGCCGGAAATTGTTGGTCCGATTCTGCTCTTAAAGCTGTCTATAAGGATAAAAATGCTTATTTGGATTTTTACCAGGTTCATTGGTACGCTTGGCAAGCACAGCACCTATCATCACCCTATATTCAAACTACAAGATATTATAAAATTGACGATAAACCTGTTATTATTGGCGAGTCAGTGGGAGCCGATGTCTGCGATCCTTATTTCTGTCAGACTCTTGTTCAAATGTACGAAAATGCCTGGCTGAATGGATATAGTGGTGTTTGCGCTTGGAAAACACTTCAAAATGATGGTCAGGGGACATTTGAAAATATTAGTGTTGCAACAAATATATTTTATAAGAACCATCCAGCATTGGTTTTTCCGTAACTTTTCAGCTAGGTTAAGTAGCTAAATTTCAAATGATCTCAGAAAAAAAATCACGCAAAGAATGCAAAGAAAAAATGCAAAGTGCGCAAAGTCTATATCGCAAGAACTTTGTGTTTTTAGCGAAAATTTTAGCGGTCTCAGCGTGAAATTTATTAATACATTAAAATTCTTGAAAAATCAACCATTTTTGACCACTTTACCGCCATTATTAAATAAGAACAAGTTTTTTATTGTATATACGTTTGCAAAGCTTAACTCATTTAGCAATCACATTCAATTTATTTTAACGTGAGTTCGATGTAACAAATAAAATATAATTTATAGATGGATAGATATATAACAATAATCTACTTTGTGTTTTCTTTGAGTCTTCGTGACTTTGTGGCATTTCTTCTGAAAAATTTTGCCACCAAGACACCAAATCACCAAGATTCACTAAGAAAAAAATACAACTAATTGTTGTACAATAAATCATATATCGAACTCATGTTATTTTAGCATTTTTAATGCTTTCTATGGATAACATAAACAATGCTCGCTGTTATTAGAAGAAATGCAAGACTAATTGACAACCAATAATTCCCGGACATTTGTTTTTTATAAACCGGCACTGTTTTACCTGTTTGAATATAACCTGCCCAAAAGTATGGGTGGGAGAGATGCTGGTCTGAATTGTCCAGGTATTCTATTTTAGCTTTCTGTAATGCTTTATCAGTATTTTCGTTATTCTTAAGGTTGCTGTAAAAATATTGCATTAAATTTGAGCTGCTCCTGTCAGCAACGCTCCATAATGTAATTATCATGCTCGGGCATCCTGCATAGACAAAACCTCTTGCCATATTTATAAGACCTTCACCTTTCATTAATTTACCGTAACCTGTATTGCAGGCACTTAATACAACTAAAGGAGTTCGGAGTTTAAGGTTATATATTTCAAATGTATTTAAATAACAATCATCGCTCGTTCCTGATTTAGGTGTAAATACCAATTTAGAGTATAATGGGTTCTCGTTATCTATAATTGTATGCATGGCAAGATGGATTATTTTCTCTTCGGCTGAGTGTCTTTTAAAATTAGACTCTGTAGATTTTTTACCATAATATGAATTTCCTCCGCAGGTTTTTAAAATGCCTTCAACTTCTTCCTTCGAACCTTTCAACGGACTTAGAATAATAGCATTTGAACTATTATTTGAAATTGTATGTTTGAATTGAACATTACTATATTCAGGCACAAAGGCCAGTACTTTATTGGTTTCATGTGTAGGTATCTTTTGCTGTACCATAAATAGTTCTGTTGAATAAGCATAGCTGATTGAATATTTTCGCAATAGATAAGGAAGCAATCCATAATCGGTTTTAGCAGGAATACTATCTGATGTCACCAACGATTCAAAAGGCAGGAGGTTGAGCAATCCGTCAGGAACTAACACCAGTTCTTTAGAATTAAAGAACGATTGTGCCGGTATAATAAGAACTTTATACAACCAATTCGCACTTGAAATATAGTCTGAATATCCTTTTCTGGTGAATGCCGTATCGTTCAGATTTGCTATAATTTTTCTGAAATGCATTATACTGTCTTCTATTCCACTTGCCGGTTCGCTTACCAATTTCAGTTTATTGTCTGCCAAAATAAATATGTATAAACTGTCTTTAGAAAAGGAATATTCAATTAAAGTTTTCTGTGAGTTTATAATATTTTTAAGTTGGCCTAAATCAACACCTTTTCCAGAGTATTTAAGCTGGTAATATCGAGGGTAATTTATTTCTATTTGTTGTGCAAGCTTCTCAGATTCATTCATACACGAGTTCAATTTAGTATTCAATTGCCCGATGTGTAAAGAATCTGATTTATTTTTACTCTTTTCTTCGCGCACAGTACTTTGTATTAAGGCTGTTTCTTCCTGCAAATTTTTTTCTCTTTGAGTAATACTGTCAGGAACACCTCCTAACCTTTTATATTCTTCATCTTTTAATCCCAACGTGACTTGTGTAGCCTTACCATGATCGGCAGCTATAAATGCTTTTTCAAGATATTCTGTTCTACCTGTAGCCCGATAAAGACTAATTGCAGTAGTCAGCACATTCTCACTTGCTGAAGAATAATTTTGTATAAATTGCAACCGGTCATTTTCAGAGCTCATTTGTTTATTTTGATCTTCTATCACCTCGCTGGCTTTTTGATAATGTTCAAGGCTTTTTTGCAGCAGGATTATTTTTTTAGACTGGTTTTCTTTCTGCATTGACATTTTTAAAAGCACGTCGGCCTTACCATTTAAGGCATCAATTATATTATCGTAAGATACAATATCCGTTGTTTGAAAAGTGGGAACATTGTAAACACTTTCTTTAACATCAGGATTAATAGAGGCTTCAATAACTTTTTGATAAATTTCCAGGCTGGCAGATAACCTGTTGAGGTTTTCTAAAGCAAGAGCTTTCCAATAGATAAAATATCCGTAATTCACGTTTTTTTCTCCCATATTGTGAATTATTGAAGTCAATTTAGTATCTATTGTTTCTAAAGCTTTTTTATAATCCTTTTTAAGGATTAACATCCTGGAGTATTCTCCAAATAAAGAAATCGTTGAATTAATTTCTTTATTTTTTGAGTTATTATACATTTTGATACATTGATCAAAATAAAATTCAGCACTATCAAGATTATTCAGGTTTAGATAGCACCATGCAAGGGCACTCAGGGTTCTGTCCTCGTTTTTAAGATTAAATTTATCACCTATGACTTTTGACTTATTAAAGTAATTAATGGCTTGAACATAGTTTTTGTTTTTGTAGTAAATATGAGCTTTTGCAAAATATGAATTTTGCAAATCAATTGGACTGGTTTCATTTTGATAATATGCTATTGATAAATCAATTTTATTATGGGCGATTTCAAATTTTCTTAAATCAGAATATATCTGAGCCTGATAATATAAGACAGTCATCAATAGATCTTTACAATTATTTAATTCCGAATAAATATTATAAGCTTTAGTATAGAATTGTTCTGCCTTCAAATAAATACCCAGATAATGATAGAAATATCCGATACTAAATAAATTCCACGCATATGATACAGAATCTAAGTACCGGCAATTTTTATATATATTCAAGACTGAATCATAATAAAGTTTAGCTGTATAAAAATCAGAATTCTTTGTAAGATGCAAGTAAGCTATTACATTGTAAAACATTGCATTTTCATTGGTAAATAAATTTCTTTTTTTCCTGCCAATAGCTATTGCTTTTTTATAATAATATTCAGCACTGTCCATTAAGTCTTGTTTTTCAAAGCAAAATCCTTTCTCATAATATAAAAAAGCATTGGTTGTGTCTGATGGAGATTGTATACTAATTGCTTTTTGAAAGTAGTTTGAAGCGTCAGCGTAATTTTCTTTATAGAATTTATTAAGAGCATAATCAATAAAATAATCAAATTGAAATTTCTTAAGCGATGGATTTGCTTTAAATAAGCTGTCTACTATTTTCCAGGTTTTACTTAAATCTTTCCGATCATTGATTCTATAATAGCAGATGGCAAGTTTACAAAATGATAGAAAATTTAATGTATCAGTTGTATAATGGTCAGATATTGTGCATAACTTATAGTAATATATAGCACTATCGGTTTGATAATTATTGAATTTACATTCGGCTAATTTAAAATTATCTAATTTTTTAATTTTTTGTCTTTCAGTTTTGCAACCTAAAGTTAATATAAGCAGTATAAATAAACAGAATTGCTTCATTTTAATTATCTAATTGGCAATTCCAAAAATAATAAATAAAGTTTTATATTCCTTCTTTATAAGAATGGAGTAAATAAGAATAAAAAAACTAAAACCCCGCATGATATTGTTGTTGAACAAAAGACAGGGTGCGTGTAATTGCTAAACCAGAAATTATGGAAAGATATTAGCTGCATGTGGGTGATCCCGTTTATGCGGGATATGCATCTGGTCTTTTAAAAAGAAACGAATTATGAAAAAAAATTTTTGCATTTATTTTCCTGATCCACCTCAACCTCCTCCTCCTCCAGGTGGTGGTGGTAAAAAAAAAATGACCCCAACTAAACCAAAAAAGTAAATAAAAGAGCTGCATTTAATGCGGCTTTTTTTATAGCATAAAATGATTAATAAATCTGTTTATTCTCCCTCTCTATGGCAAATTATCTTGTAATCACAAAAGCTACACTTCTTCATATCAGTTGTTTGTGAAAAAGATATTTCCGGATTGAAAATTTCTTCAAGTGTCTTGCATAAGTATTTTTTAAATTTATTTTCAATTTTTGAAATATCTGTTATGGCTTCCTTCTCAAAATAAATATTTGGGTCAAACTTATCTCCAAAGATTTTCCTGAGGTTGTAAATGCAAGGAATAACAGGCTGTTTGTATATTATTGATATTTTTATAAAGCATCGCATACAGACATGCCTGTAAAATTTCTTTTTTTGCTTTTCTACCTTCTTCCGGTTCAAATAATTCTTCGTAATTTTTGAATTTATTTTCTACATTTCCTGTTTTGTAATCAATTATTCTAAAGGTACTGTCTATCTTATCAATTCTATCAATATTTCCGCCAATCTTGATTTTAGTAATTCCGGATTTGATATCAACATCAAAATTACTGATAACGTTATGTTCCAGACCTGCAAGATTGAAAGGTGCATTTTGAATATCAGTCTCGATGATTTGACGGATATATTTATCAAGTATTTTAGAGATAATAAAATTACGACCCTGTAAAGATTCTTTTTCTAATGCTTTAATATCTTTAAAATATACTTTAGCTATTGAACTGTGAATTGCTTTTTCAATGATACCGGTACTTATTAATATGTTTTCAAGGTTTTCTTTTTGAATTGTTTTATTAATAAATGGCTTGTAAATACTATACATCGCATTATGAAGTATATTTCCTAACATCGACGCATCAATTTCTTCGGTTGGAATTTCAAACTCTTTTAGACCGGCAACATATCTGAAATAAAAGCGCAATTTGCAATCAATATAGCTGCTTAAGGCACTTGGTGATATATAATATTCAGATTTTGAATTTTCATAATATTTTTCCAAAACCTTCATGATTTCAGGTGTTTTTATAATGCTTATTTCCGGAATTGATGCTGGCACAATATTAAAAGTCTGGAAACGCTTAGTGATTTTATATTTGTCGCTATAAAGCATTTGAGTTGCATACCGACTTATTTCAGCACATCCCATTTTATCGGATTTTGTATTGTATAATAAGTAAACATTTTTTGCTCTTTGTATTATCCGGTAGAAGTAATAAGCATAAATTGCATCACGGTATTCAAGAGTCGGCAATCCAAAACCATGTCGCAAATTATATGGAATAAATGAAGCCGGGATGTTTGTTTTAGGAAGGTGACCTTCATTCACATTAAGAAGAATTACATTGTCAAAATCAATGGCGCGCGACTCGAGCAGGCCCATAATTTGAAGACCTTTTAACGGTTCACCCTCGAATGGTAAAGTAAGATTATTAAGAACTTTCATCAGCAAGCGAAAGCACAAATGAATGTCAAACTCCATATTGCTGCTTAATATTAAATCACTGAAGCGGTTTATATTGCTGTATACCAAAACCAGGGTTTCGGCTTCAATTCCTTCAGGTTGCGTTTCAATTGATAGTCTGTTACCAAAAGATTTCCGGCCTACGGTTTTAATTAAAGACGAAAGCCGTGTCAAAAAATCCAGGCTATTTAAAGGAGGCTGAAAAATGAGATTTATCAGATCATTTTCAGGCAATTCAGAAGGTAAAATAAAAATCCGGTTTTTGTTAATGATGTCAATTTTTAATTGATTGATTGCGTCTTTGCTTTCCTGGGCAATATAAGGGTGATTTAATATTGAAAGTACATTTTTATAATAATACCGTGTTATTTGATTTTCTTTATTTTTTCCTGCATTTGAGTACAACAGTCCGATTGATTCAATAAGAGAAATTACGAGTGCATTTTTTACCGGATAACCCATTGTAATATTAATGTCTATTTACTTCAGCCGGTATTGAATGAAGAACTGGCATTAACAAACTTTCATCAGAAAGAATAATTGCAGTATTCTCAATTTCATTGTCGTTCAAGTAGCTTTGACTTATAATTTGTCCGGCAACTTTTGCCTGGCCAACGTTAGATGGAATTGCTATCAATTCTATTTTTTCCGGTATTTCCAGATTACTGAAATATTTGTCTTCCAAAGCAGACGGGAACTCAGATAAATTCTGCCTGATAAAAAATCCGGCTTCATGATAAGACTGTTGTATAATCTCTTCATTATAATCCCAGTAAAATATCGCTTTTTCCTGGTTCTTTAAAAAACTGAACAGAACTTTTTCACATTCGCTTAAAGCATTGAAACCAACTACAGCTATTTTTTTAAAAGCTGGTTCAACAAATTTGTCTTTACGAATCAATTCAGCTACCAGCCTATATTGCATTCCTTCATAAGCCAAGTTTTTTTTACTTATTGTTTCCCTGAATTGGTTATAAATGTCAAACATAAGAGACCAGTTATAAGAAAACTGACGATGATGATCACTTTGTCGTGATTGTCCGAAATTTTTCCAGAATTGTTGAATGGCTTCTAATTGTGTTTCGTTCAGGTATGAAAACTTGTTCATTGATATTTTTCAGTGCGGACAAGTTTTTGAACAAATCATTGGCATCAATTAAATACTTATCAATGTCATTGAAATCGGAGAGCATCAGTTCTCCCCAAAAATAAAAGTTATCAAAAGTTTCTGATGAATTACAAACCTTGCAATAAACTTTATAGAGATCAAATAACAATAACAGTTTATCAGCAAGCTGAAGATGTGATAGATTTTGAATATAGTCTGAAATAGTTATGCACTGGGGAGCCCATGAAGTTTTTGTAACAGTCTGAGACAAGTGTTTATTAAAAAATAAAATAGATCTTCGGTTAGGAAATAAAATGCATATGTTCTGCATTTCGTTGACATACTTGCTATAAATGTCTTGAGCAACTATCTTTAGGAATGGAATCATGAAATCAATTTATCAATGTGCCAATGTGCCAATATTTTATTTAATAACTTTCAATACAAATTTAGTATAAATGAACCAAGTTGGAGTTTTGTTAAACTATTCTAATCCTTTTATTGTTTTGTACAAAAATATCATTTTCGTTTAGTTGGATAAATTCTTTGTAAGAGACATACTCGACGAACTTAGTATGACTATATTATGAAGTCACCCTGAGCTTGTCGAAGGGTGATTTGGGGCTTAACTGAGCAAAATTGATAATATAATTTTTAATAATTTACTTTTATCCAAAAATTAGTTATTTATATGGAAATAATAGAAGAGCTAAATAAAAAATTTTCTGCTGGTCAACCTGAAGAAGTGCTTGAATATTTTCTAAAGGAATACAAAGGTAAAATTGCTTTATCATCAAGCTTGGGTGCGGAAGACCAGGTTTTGACTCACATGGTCTGCAATATAGATGAATCAACCCGTATATTTACACTGGATACAGGACGTTTATTTCCTGAAACATATGATTTAATAGAAAAAACCAACAAAAAATATTCAATATCCATAGAGGTTTATTTTCCGGACTTTCAAAAAGTTCAAAAAATGATCAGGGAAAAAGGTGTAATTTTATTTTATGAAAGTATAGAAAACCGAAAAGAATGTTGCAATATTCGCAAAGTTGAACCTCTTAAAAGAGCAATGTCAGGCCTTAAAGTCTGGATTAGCGGTTTGAGAAAAGATCAGTCTGTTACCAGGTTTAATTCTAAAATGGTTGAATGGGACAAAAACTATGAAATAATTAAATTAAATCCCTTGATCAATTGGACAGAAGATCAGGTTTGGAATTATATTCATGAAAATACAATCCCTTACAATCCTTTACATGATATAGGTTTCAGTAGCATTGGATGCCAACCATGCACAAGGGCTATTCAGCCGGGTGAAGATATCAGGGCAGGACGTTGGTGGTGGGAGGAACAGGACCAGAAAGAATGTGGAATTCATTTGAAGGAGACCGGAAACCGAAAACCGGAAACAGGAAACTGAAAACTATTGTAACATTATTCCTGCAAGGAACCTTCCGGTATTTCCTTTATCGAAGCGTGAAGAATAAAACGTATCGTGATTGCAGCTTGTACAAAGGTCAGCAATTTCAATATTTTGTTCTTTAACGCCAATTTTCAGAAGTTGCATTTTATTAGCTTTCCATAGATCAAGAATAAGCCGGTTATCTTTATGAGTAAAAACATTTGTATATTCTGGACTTAGTGACAAAAATTGTTGTTTAATTTCACCACCAACCTCATAACAACATGGACCAATTGAGGGACCAATGCATGCTATTATATCTTCTGAATTTGAATTAAATTCACGTATCATTTTTTCTACTGTAAGAAATGTAATTTCCTGTAAGATGCCGCGCCAACCTGCATGAATTGCTGCAACCACAGTGTTTACAGAATCTAATAAAAGGATAGGAACACAATCTGCCACCTGCACAACCAGGCAAATATTTTTATTGGAAGTGATAATTGCATCGGTATTTTCAATTGCATTGTTGCGGGAATATGCTCCTGAGCCTTTTGCAGAAGTATTAACAACAGCTACGTTGGCACTATGTGTTTGATGCATGAAAACAAACCAATCCAAAGGGATTCCTAATGATTCAGATAGCGCATAACGGTTTTTCATTACTATATCTAGATCATCATTTGTGCCAAAACCCAGGTTTAGACCTTTGAATGGTTCGGGACTAAATCCGCCCTGCCTGCCGGTTATAAATTGTCTGACTTCATGGTAATGTTCAAGAATTTCAAATTTAAAATGAGTAATGTTTTTTGATTGATTGGAGTTCATGAGATTTTATTGAGTAAATTATATGTTTTTTATTTCAATCGATTATACGAATAGAAAATTTAATTTTTGTTTTAGAAGTCATATTGAGCGGAGTCGAAGTATGACTTTTTCTTCGTTCAGCAGCACAAACAAAGATAGATGGCTCCATTCACACAATTAGTTATTTTAATATATTTGTACAAATATTGCAGTTTGATTTTAAAAGAAAAAATAATTTAATTATTATGAGCGAAGTTATAGTATTCTGTGCAATAAGCATTCCTATTATTTATTTTTCAAAGCATGTATTAATGAATTTAAAATCGCATGGATTCTATCGTTTTTTTGGATGGGAATGCATTGCCTGGATATTTGCAAATAATTTTAAATATTGGTTTATTGATGTGTTTAGCTGGAATCAAATTCTTTCCTGGTTGTTTTTATTTTATGCATGTTATTTAGTTATTGCCGGAGTGATACTTCTAAAAAATTTAGGTAAATCTGATAGAACACGGCAAGATAGCACACTTTATGCTTTCGAAAAGACTACCGAATTAGTTGAAACCGGGTTGTATAAATTTATAAGACATCCTTTATATAGCTCTTTGATTTTTTTGTCCTGGGGAATATTTTTAAAAAACACAACTTCTTTAGAATTGCTTTTAGTTACTGTACTTTCTTGTATTTTATTGTTTATTACAGCGAAGCTTGATGAAAAGGAATGTTTAGGATATTTTGGCGATAAATACAAAGATTATATGAAAAGAAGCAAAATGTTTATTCCATATTTATTTTAAAGCTTTTAAATAAACGCGTTTTTATTTCATTACTTATGTATTACTCCCGATCCAACAAGTTCATCATCCATATACCAGGCAGCAAACTGTCCAGGAGTAATTCCTCTTTGTTTTTTATCGAAAAGTATAACCAGTCCATTATCCAGCTTGTACAGAGTTGCGTTTTGAAGTGGCTGCCGATAACGAATCCTAACTTTGAATCGTTCTGTATCACTTGGTACAAGTGCCAAATCGGGTCTTATCCAATGAATTTGATTTTCCTGAATGTATAATGCTTTCCTAAACAGACCTGGATGATCTTCTCCTTGTCCTACATAAACAATGTTTTGCTCAACATCAGTAGCTATAACAAATAATGGTTTTTCTTTACCTCCAACTCTCAATCCTTTCCTTTGCCCTATTGTAAAAAAATGCGCACCATTATGATTACCAATAATCTTCCCCATACCCGGATAATAAAAAAAAGGTTCGGCTAATAAAAGTAAATCTTCTTCAGGATCAGTTAAATGTTGCGATTTATATAATTCCAAATTAGCGGGTATTTCAATAATATTGCCCTGTTGAGATTTTAGTTTTTGCTGGAGAAATTCAGGCAGGTTAACTTTTCCAACAAAACAGATTCCCTGGGAATCTTTTCTCTGTGCAGTTGCCAATCCAACAGAATCTGCAATTTTTCTTACCTCAGGCTTTAAAAGGTTGCCAATAGGAAACAAAGCAGTGGATAATTGCTTTTGAGATAGCTGGCATAAGAAATAACTCTGATCTTTATTTTTATCAAGACCGGCTAATAACCTGAAAATCTCTCCGGTTTCAGTAGATGTAATTTCTTTTCTTGTATAATGCCCGGTTGCAATATAATCTGCGCCATACTTAAGTGCAGCTTCATAAAAAAGGTCAAATTTAATTTCCCGGTTACAAAGTACATCAGGATTAGGAGTGCGGCCTTTTTCGTATTCAGAAAACATATAATCAACAACGCGTTTCCTGTACTGAACGCTTAAATCGACTGTATGAAAAGGAATGTCAATCTTGCGAGCTACCAATTCTGCAAACATCATATCATCTTTCCAGGGACAATCCCCATAGAGAGTACCGGTTTTATCATGCCAGTTGATCATGAAAAGTCCGACAACATCATAGCCTTCCTGCTTAAGAAGATAAGCCGCGACACTTGAGTCAACCCCACCGGATAATCCAATAACTACACGTTTGTTCACTCGAATATAGTTTAATTAGATTTTTAATTTTTGTTAAATTAATAGGAAATGTGTAAAAATACTATAAAAATAAATTATTATATAATAGCCATTAATATCTTTGAATATGCTAATAATCAATTCAATGGTTAACATTTTTTAACTAAAAATAATTATCTAATATTAGTTCCATGTGTTAAAAAAAGTCACTTTTGCAATATCATAAATAAGATAAAAAATTAATTTCGCACACTCAATTAAATAAATTTTAAATTATGAGTTTTTCTGTAAACATTAAGGAAATAAATGAACGTATTCAACAAGAAAGTGCTTTTGTAGATATCCTCTCGATGGAAATCAACAAAGTTATTGTAGGGCAAAAACATTTGATAGAAAGTCTTATGATTGGCCTTTTATCTGACGGTCATATTTTACTTGAAGGAGTTCCTGGGTTAGCAAAAACGTTAGCGATTAATACTTTGGCTCAGGCAATTGATGCTAAATTCAGCCGTATTCAATTCACACCTGACTTACTTCCTGCTGATCTTATTGGTACTTTAATATACAGTCAGAAGAAAGAAGAATTTGTTGTCAGACAGGGACCGGTTTTCGCTAATTTTGTATTAGCTGACGAAATCAATCGGTCACCGGCTAAAGTTCAAAGTGCTCTTCTGGAAGCCATGCAGGAAAAACAGGTTACAATAGGTTCTGAGTCTTATAAGCTACCTCAACCATTTTTAGTGCTGGCAACTCAGAATCCGATTGAACAGGAAGGTACGTATCCTTTGCCAGAAGCACAGATGGACAGGTTCATGCTGAAAGTTGTTATTTCTTATCCTCGTAAGGAAGAGGAGAGAATAGTCATAAGACAAAATCTTGGTCATACATTTCCGAAGGCCAGCCAAGTATTAAAGCCTGCCGATATTGTAAAGGCAAAAGACGCAGTTAAGGATGTTTATATGGACGAGAAAATTGAAAGATATATTTTGGATATAGTATTTTCCACTCGTTTTCCGTCTGATTATAAATGTGAGAAGTTTGTACCTATGATATCTTATGGAAGTTCACCACGTGCAAGTATTAATCTTGCTTTAGCGTCCAAAGCTTATGCATTTATTAAGAGGCGTGGGTATGTAATTCCTGAGGATGTGCGTGCTGTTTGTCACGATGTAATGCGTCACAGGATAGGTTTAACCTATGAGGCTGAAGCTGAAAATATTTCAACCGAAGATATTATTACTGAAATATTGAACACGGTAGAAGTTCCTTAGGATAGTTGTTGATTATTCTGTCGATATAAGTTTAAGCTAAAACATGTAATTAGAACGAATAGGTATTTATTTTAAAAATGAACTTTACATTTCTATTCATCGGTTTATCTTTTTTTATTGCTCAATCTGAAACAACCAATTATATTGGTATGTCAAAAGATGAGATAATAAAGGAAATGAACGAGAAAAACCCTGGTTTCGATCTCGATGAAGGAGCTGTAAATAATACATACAAGTATTTAAAGTTTGTTGATAAGAATAATGAAGAAACCTGGCTGTTTTTCCTTTCTGAAGAGAATATTTGCACTCATACAAAACTCATGAGCGACTATTCAAATTTGCAAATAAGGAAAGATGAATTTGATAAATCTTATAAACCGGCCGGAGAGAATAAATGGATATTCATCAATAAAGGGATCGTATATATTGTTGAATTAAAAAAAGAAGAATGGTTTTTTACAGTTATCATCAAAAAGAAAGATTGATCTATTGTGGAAGCTACAGAGCTATTAAAACGAGTTAGAAAAATTGAGATTAAATCGCGAAAGTTGACTAAGAATATTTTCGCGGGGGAATATCATAGTGCATTTAAAGGAAAAGGTATGGCTTTTTCTGAAGTTCGCGAATATCAATACGGCGATGATATCAGAACTATTGACTGGAATGTTACTGCAAGATTTAATCATCCATATATTAAAGTATTTGAAGAAGAACGAGAACTTACCGTTATGTTGCTTGTTGATGTAAGTGGCTCAAGGTACTTTGGAACCCAGAAAGAGCTTAAAATGTCATTAATTGCTGAAGTATCTGCGGTTATGGCTTTTTCTGCCATACAGAATAATGACAAGATAGGAATGATCATGTTCAGTGATGTGATTGAAAAATTTATTCCACCACAAAAAGGTCGCCAACATACTCTTAGAATTATTAGGGAACTATTGGAGTATAATCCTAAACACCAAAACACAAATATTTCTGAGGCACTTAGGTATCTCACTAATGCCATAAAGAAAAAATGTATTGCTTTTGTTATTTCCGACTTTTTTGATTTTTCTGCAAATGGCAAATTTAATTTTCAGGATGCATTAAAAATTGCAAATCGCAAACATGATGTTGTTGCTTTACAGATAACGGACAAACGAGAATCCGTTTTACCTTCAGTTGGTCTTATTAAACTTAAAGATTCAGAATCAGATAATGAAATATGGATAGATACTTCTAACAGGGATTTAAGACAACAATATTCGGAATGGTGGATGCAGTTTCAGGATAATTTGAATGGATTGCTTTCGAAATGTAAAGTTGATTCTGCAATACTCAATACAGGTGAAGATTTTGTAAAGCCACTAATGAAGATGTTTGAGCAGAGGTAAATAAGTTCAAAGTTTCAAAATTGTTTTAAAGAATGGAAATCAAGAATAGTTTAATTGCAAATAATAAACTTACAAGTATTAAGCTGCAATTTGTTTTAGCGTTTTTGTTTCAATTGGTTTTTTCAGCAAATACGATTGCACAGGGAATTGAGATAAAAGCTGATTTCGATACATCTGCAATTCTTATAGGTGATCAGATACATTTGAATATTCTTATTGATCAACCCCAGGATGCAAAAATTATTTTTCCTGTTCTAACAGATTCTTTAGTCAGCAAAGTGGAAATAATATCTGCTTCTAAAACTGATACAAATATCATTGGTAATGGAAGACTGAAGTTAATTAAGAGGTATTTGATTACAAGCTTTGACAGTGGAGTATATCAGGTACCGCCATTAAAATTTGCTTTTCAAATAGGTTCGAACCATGACTCGTTATCAACTATGCCATTGGTATTGGTAGTGAATACTCTTCCCATTAAAGACTCGAAAAAGATTTTTGATATTAAACAACTTATAAAAGTACCTTTTACTTTTGATGAAATTTTACCTTATGTAGTTATTGTTTTGGGATTATTATTAATTATTGCTCTTGTTACTTATATAATCATTAGAATTCGCCAGAACAAACCCATTTTTTTCATGCAAAAACCTCCTGAACCTCCACATTTAAAAGCATTTCGTGAACTTGAAAAATTAAAAAGTGAAAAACTTTGGCAACAAGGTCTGGTAAAACAATATTATACAAATCTTACTGATATCGTCAGGATATATATTGAAGGCAGGTTCAACGTAATGGCATTGGAAAGTACATCTGAGGAAATTATTGATGCACTTAAAGGTATTGAAAATATAACGGATGAAATTTTAAATGAATTAAAAAGACTTTTAGTATTGGCCGACCTTGTTAAATTCGCTAAAGGAGATCCACTTCCTGATGAGAATGATAATTCGTGGAAAATAGCCTATGATTTTGTATTGAAAACTTTAAAGAAACCTGAAGAAGAAATTGAACAAGTTAATGCAAATGCTGAAAAGGAAATAGTGAACGAGAATTTGTAAGGAAAATGGAAATAAAATGTAAAATACAAGATACAAGATACAAGATATAGGATAAAGCCTAAAGCCTAAAGCCTAAAGCCTAAAGCTATATATTAAAAGACGGAATACAATAGATTTAAATAAAAGAAGTTGAAAAGGCATAAATTCTAAGTTAAGAGATGAATCATATAGAATTTGCAAATCCCGGAATGTTGTTTTTGTTGTTACTGATAATACCGATAATAATATGGTATGTATTGAAATTAAAAACATTCAATGCGGCAATTACTTTTTCAAATTTTCATGCTTTTGATCATGTAAAACAATCATATAAGAATGTACTCAGACATATATTGTTTGCACTGCGAATTTTAGCAATGGCAATAATTATTATTGTTTTGGCGAGGCCACAATCTACAAATAAACTTAAAAATGCAACTTCTGAAGGAATTGATATTGTTATAGCTCTTGACATTTCAGGTAGTATGTTGGCTGAAGATTTTACACCAAATCGCATCGAAGCAGCAAAGAATGTCGCATCAGAATTCATTAATGGACGTCCGGATGATAGGATTGGACTGGTCATATTTTCATCCGAAAGTTTTACACAATGTCCTTTAACAACGGATCATGCTGCATTACTTAACCTTTTCAGGGGAGTTAAGCAGGGAATGATTGAAGATGGAACTGCCATTGGTTTAGGATTGGCAACTGCAATAAACAGGTTAAATGGCAGCAAAGCAGTCAGTAAAGTTGTAATTCTGCTTACCGATGGTGTTAACAATGCAGGTTCTATTTCACCTTTAACTGCTGCAGAAATCGCAAAAGTATATGGTATACGAGTGTATACCATTGGTATTGGAACTAACGGTGTGGCACCATATCCGGTACAAACTCCACTTGGAATTCAATACCAGGATATGGAAGTGGAAATTGATGAACCTATGCTTAAGCAAATAGCTCAAATGACACATGGCCAATATTTCAGAGCTACCAACACTCAGGCATTAAGAGAAATTTATGGGGAGATTGATCATATGGAAAAGTCAAGAATAGAAGTTCATGAATTTAAAAAATTCAATGATGAATTTTTTATTTATGGTCTTGTTGTGTTGATTTTACTTGTCGTTGAAGTTGTTATGCGTAATACACTATTAAAGACAATTCCATAGAATACCAAAATATAGTCTTTTAAAAAAGTGAAATAGAAGAATTGATAAATAAATTATGTTACGTTTTGCTAATCCATATGTGCTTTATTGTTTATTGGTTTTACCATTATTAATATTTGTATTTCATCTTACCAGGGGGTTGAAAAAGAATGATATTGCTGAGTTTGGTGATTCATCTCTTATGCAATTGCTTATGCCAGATGCATCATCAAGCAGACCTATCTGGAAGTTCTATATTTATCTTACAGCTTTAGCCTTAATAATTTTGGGTCTGGCGCGTCCTCAAACCGGCTCAAAATTGCAGCAGGTTAAGCGTAAAGGAATTGAAATTATGATTGCACTCGATGTATCAAACAGTATGAATGCAGAAGATATTCAACCCAGCAGGTTAATCAGGGCAAAGCAGGTTCTGGCAAAATTAGTCGACAGATTAAGTGATGACAAAATAGGTCTTATAGTTTTTGCAGGTGATGCATACACTCAGGTTCCAATTACAACGGATTATGTTTCAGTTAAAATGTTTCTTTCAAATATAACTACGGGTTTGGTTCCGGTACAAGGTACTGACATTCAAAAAGCGATAGAACTGGCTTCTGCTTCTTTTCCCGCAAATAGCGATTTGCAGAAAGTTATAATCATTATTACCGATGGCGAAAATCTTGAAGGTACTCCAGAAGAATCAGCCAGGCTTGCAAATGAAAAAGGAATTTTAATTTATACTCTTGGCATGGGAACACCTGAAGGAGCGCCTATTCCAGTAGGTGCTGAAAATTCCAATGATTACAAAAAGGATAAATCAGGTAATACCGTTGTGAGTAAATTGGATGAAGCAACTTTGCAAAAAATTGCTATTGCCGGAGGAGGCGAGTATATACCGGCTAATAACACACAGGCTGGTTTGAACAAACTTTTTGAAAAAGTTGAAAAGCTTAACAAGAAGGAGTATGAAGCAAAAATTTATTCTGAATATAATGAGCAATTTCAATATTTTTTCGGATTTGCATTGATTTTGTTATTAATAGAATTTTTTATTGTAGAAAAGAAAAGTAAGTGGCTGAACAGTCTCAAAATATTTGAAATTAAGAAATAATAGAAATGAATAAGTATTCGACCATATTATTCCTTAGCCTTATTACTTTAAATTTATCAGCTCAAAAAGATAAATCATTGGTAAGGCAGGGAAATAAACTATATGAGGATAAAAAATATTCTGATGCTGAAGTTTCCTATAAAAAGGCTTTAGAAAAAAAATCCGGTTCAGTAGCAGCATCATATAACCTTGGCAATGCTTTATACAGGCAGGAAAAAATGCAGGATGCTGCGGATCAATATGCTCATTTGGCAGATGATAAAAAGTTAAGCAAGCAACAATTAGGAATGGTTTATCATAATTTGGGAAATTCATTGTTGCAATCGAAAAAGATTCAGGAAAGTATTGATGCATATAAAAAATCATTAATAAATAATCCTTCCGATTTGGAGACAAAATATAATCTGGCTTTTGCCCAACGATTACTAAAAAATCAGCCAAAGCAGAATCAGCAACATAAGCAGGACAATAAAGATCAGAAAGATAAAGACAAGAAAAAAGACAAGAATAAAAATCAGGATCAGAAAAAGGATAATAAGAATCAACAGGATCAGAATCAGCAACAGCAGCCACAAGAAGGAAAGTTGAGCAAAGACGCGGCTAAACGTATGCTGGAAGCAATTCAAAATGATGAAAAAAACCTGCAAGATAAGCTCGAAAAACAAAAGGCTGCTGTCAAGAAAATAAAACCTGACCAGGACTGGTAATTAATTTTTAATAATTTGGATCGAAAGTAATTAATTTAAAATTTCGGCAAAATAAAATATGAAAAGGACTTTATTTTATATACTGTTATTTTTTGTATCATTTATTAGGATAAGTGCTCAAAATATTCAATTTACTGCTTCAGCACCTAAGTCTGTGGGAGTTGGTGAACAATTTGAAATAACATATACATTAAATGATCAGCCATCAGGATTTAAACCTCCGGAATTTAAAAATCTAAATCTACTGGGTGGTCCGAGTACATCTTCCAGCAGTAATGTACAAATAATTAATGGGAAAGTCAGCCAAAATTCAACTTTTAGTTACACTTATGTTTTTAGTGCTAATAATATAGGAACAATTAATCTTGAACCTGCCCAGGCTACAATTAATGGTAAATCATATTCCTCAAATTCATTAACCATTGAAGTAGTTAAGTCAGGTAATGCACCAAAAAATAATCCACAGGGAAATGTCAACGATAATGCCGGCAATAATCAATCTACAGTTGATTTGGGCAATGGAGATATTTTTGTGCGAATTCTTTTAGATAGAAATACAGTATATCAAGGTGAAGGATTCATTGCAACAATTAAATTATTTTCAAAATTAGGTATTTCTAATTTAGGTGGTCCGGAGAATCTTAATCTCGATAATTTTTTCAGACAAGATATTGAAATTCCTCAAATACGAACTGAACGCGAAAATATTCAAGGGCAAACCTATTTAACTGCCGTGATACAAAAAATTGTTTTGTTTCCACAGAAAAGTGGTGAAATACGCATCGATCCATTTACTATACAAGTTCAGGTACAAGTTCCAATCCGTGGAAGGCAAAGAAGTTTTTTTGATGATTTTTTCGGCCCTCAGGTGCAAGAAGTTCAAAAAAAAATATCAAGTCTTCCTGTAAAAATTTATGTAAAACCTTTGCCTGCTAACAACCCGCCATCATATCAGGGGGCAGTGGGTGACTTTAACTTTAAAACTAGCGTTGACAAAAAAAATGTAAAAACTAACGATGCAATTAATTTAAAAATTACTGTTTCAGGAAATGGCAATTTAAAAATGATAAATCCTTTAGATATAAAATTTCCCAGTGATTTTGAAACATACGATCCAAAAATTTCTGTTAATACAAATGTTTCTAATGCAGGTGTTACCGGGAGCAAGTCATTTGAATATTTGGTTATTCCTAGGCATTCCGGCAATTTTAAAATACCGTCAATAGAATTTAGCTATTTCGATCTTAAATCAAAACAATACAAAACCCTGTCTTCGGGCGATATAGACATAAATGTCGAAAAAAGTGAAAATGAAGGCACTACTAACGTTATTTCAGGAGTCAGCAAAGAAGATGTAAAATTTTTAGGAAAAGATATTCAGTTCATCATGACTCAGATTCCTGTACTTAGGAAAAAGGGAGAATTTCTTTTTGGTAGTCTTCGTTTCTGTTTGTATTATATAGTATCATTTGTTTTATTTATTATCCTCGTTCTTTTATGGCGTAAAAGAATTCGCGAAAATGCCAACATTATCCTGGTTCGAAATAAAAGAGCCAACAAAATTGCTCGCATGCGACTTAAAGATGCACATCTTTACATGAAAGACAACAAAAAAGAAGAATTTTATGAGTTTATTTTAAAAGCTTTGTGGGGTTATATGAGCGATAAACTAAGCATTCCGGTTGCCGAATTGTCGAGAGAAAAAGTGATTGAAGAAACAGGTTTGCGAAAAATTGAACATGATATTGTACAAAAGTTTCTTGAAATACTTGATACCTGTGAATATGCCCGTTATGCTCCTATTGAAGACAGTACTCAAATGGATACAATTTATAAAGATGCGATTACAGTAATTAGTCAAATTGAACAAAACATGAAATAAAATGATTAGTAAGCCAATTTTATACAGATACAGAGAAATTTTTATTAACAGTACTTTTAAGAATATGGTCCGGACTAATATTTTATTAAAAACTCTGCTTGTTATTGGAATTTGGTTCATAACTGTCAATCTGGTATTCGGAAATAACAATATTAATGTTTTTAACCGGGCCAATGAATTCTATAAAAAGGAACAATACGATACATCAATAATACTTTACGAATCAATTTTAAAGTCTGGATTAGAAGCACCTGAAGTATATTATAATTTGGGAAATGCATATTACAAAAACAAGAATATTGCAGAAGCTATTCTGAATTATGAGCGCGCTCATACGTTAGCCCCAAATGATGACAACATAAATTTTAATTTGCAATTAGCCCAAACGATGATTGTTGATAAGATAAACACATTGCCGGAGTTCTTTCTAAAGCATTGGTGGAGAATTTTTTCCGAGTTTCTATCTTCAGATATCTGGGGAATTATAAGCATTACTTTATTTATCGTAGCCCTTATTTTTGCAGCTTTATATTTATTTACCCTTAGACTATGGCTTAAAAAATTTTCATTTTGGTTAGTTCTTATTCTAATTGCATTGTCATTTGTGTGTTTTATAAACAGTTATCAGCTTAAAAGCGATAGCTTGTCACAAACCCAAGCAATTGTTATGACCCCTTCAGTTACTATTAAAAGTTCACCTGATGAAAATGGAAAAGATTTATTTGTAATTCATGAAGGTTTAAAGGTCTGGATTATTGATAAAGTAGATAACTGGTCGAAAATTAAAATTGCAGATGGAAATAGCGGATGGTTAAAAAATACTGATATTGAGGCAATTTAAATTTGAAGATTTGGCAATTCGATAATTTGAAATTTCAAAAATAAAAATATGTTAGTCCGAAAACCTACTTCCCAGGAAATAAAAAATGCCGAAACATGGGGTGAATGGAACAAAGAACCTTCTACATTTCCCTGGTTTTACGATGAAAAAGAAACATGTTATATTCTTGCTGGTAGAGCAGAGGTGACAGATAAAAGCGGCAATAAAATAACATTTGCAAAGGGTGATTGGGTTGAATTTGAACAGGGTCTTAGCTGTACATGGCATATAATTGAAGCCATTCATAAAAAATATTACTTCGGTTAAATATTTCAAAAAGATTATTTTATTGATTTTGTGCAGGTAGTATAAAAAAGTTTTTGCTATTTTGTACATTATTTTATATTTTTTGCATTTTCATTCCTCTACTTCATTTTTATTATTATAGATCAATGAGCATTCATAAAACTTACGATGAAATAAACCAAAAAATTTCTGAAGGTAAAGCTGTTGTCATGACTGCGGAAGAGGTTGCACGATTAGCTGAAGAACTGAGTCCTTCTGAAATAGTAAAGAAAGTTGATGTTGTTACTACCGGAACTTTTGGCGCAATGTGTTCATCTGGCATCTTCATCAATTTTGGTCATTCAGAACCTCCAATAAAGATGAAACGTGTTTACCTGAATAATGTTCCGGCTTATGGGGGACTTGCAGCAGTTGATGCTTACCTGGGTGCAACTGAACTGTCTGAGACCGACGATCAGTATGGCGGCGCGCATGTAATAGAAGAACTTATTAAAGGGAAAAATATTCATCTTAAAGCTTTCGCAACAGGAACAGATTGTTATCCCCGTAAGGAAATTGAAACTCAAATTAACAAAAACAATGTTAACGAGATTATAATGTTTAATCCTCGGAATGCTTACCAAAACTATAATGTAGCTGTAAATTCCACCGGTAAAATAAAATATACTTATATGGGTAATTTACTTCCTCGTTTTGGAAATGCAACATATTCTACTTCCGGAGAATTAAGTCCTTTATTAAATGATCCTGAACTAAGGACAATTGGAATAGGTACAAGAATATTTATTGGAGGAACTGAAGGGTTCGTTGCCTGGAACGGTACACAATTCAATACTTCAAAACCAAAGAATAAATATGGCGTACCTATGAGTAATGCCGCGACAATTGCCACTATTGGTGACCTAAAAAAAATGTCAACGGAATTTATCAGGGCTGCTTATTTTGAAAAATATGGAGTTAGTTTATTTGTAGGTATTGGTATTCCAATTCCGGTGCTTGATGAAGATATGGCACGTTTTGTTTCAGTAAATAATGAGAAAATTGAAACAAGTATTTTGGATTATGGAATTCATCCCAGTTCTGTTTTGGGCCATGTTAATTATAATCAGTTGCAGTCAGGAGAAATATTAATTAATGGGAAAAAAGTCCGGACAGCTCCTCTTTCCAGTATTATTAAAGCAAGGCAAATTGCTGAAATATTAAAGAAATGGATAATTGAGAAGAAATTTTATCTTAGTGCTCCTGTGCAATTGTTTCCATCTAATACGTCATTAACAAAATTAGAAGTCAGGAATTAGATTTCTTTTAAAGTAATAGTGTCATGATCAAAAAGCGTTACGTACTGACATTTCCGCCTCATACAATTGAAGAGCCTCTGACTTATCATATCATCAAACAATATGATGTGATGATTAACATTATTAATGCCAGGATAACTGCTGGTGAAGAGGGCCATTTGGTTATCAGCATGACAGGCACTAAACAAAACATCGAAAAGTCTGTAGAATATCTTCGTTCTAAAGTACGTGAAATGCGTTTCAATAAAGAAACACCTGAAATATAAACAAGAACAATGCATTCATTGTGGCGCTTGTACCGCAGTTTGTTTTTCGGAAGCACTTACAATATTAAAGCCGCAATGGGAGCTGAAATTCGATCCTGAAAAATGCACAGTATGCGAACTGTGCCTCAAAGCATGTCCTCTCGGTTTATTTCATATTGATTTTGATGAATAATGAGTTTTGAACCTCGATGGTACCGGAAACAAATGGATAGTGAAAGATTCAAGTCTTTTACTGTAGATCATCTTGAAACCGATCTGTGGATAGGAATTGACAAATCTTCGTTTAATGATAATTTACAATCGTTTTGCTTAGAAAAAATTAAGCAGTATAGACATCAACTTGATAATTATATTTCCATCAACCCAATTTTCAAAAACAGCCTTGTCCCATTACCGTTTGATCCGAAAGCTCCTGAAATAGCTCAGGATATGATGGTTCAATCTCAAAATACCAGTACTGGACCTATGTCTTGTGTAGCCGGTGCATTTGCAAATTGGCTTGGAACAGATATTGTGAAAAATTTTAATCCAAAGGAACTTGTCATTGAAAATGGTGGCGATATTTTTATCCTTGCAAAAGAAGATATCAAGGTGGCTGTATATGCCGGTAATTCTACTTTATCCGGAAAAATTGGTATTTTAATTCCACCTGACTTTACTCCAATTGGTGTTTGTACTTCTTCTGGTAGCGTTGGTCCTTCACTCAGCTTTGGTAAATCAGATGCAACAATGATTGCATGCCGAAATGCAGCATTAGCGGATGGCTATGCTTCATTTTTTGGAAACCAGATTACTAATCCTGATGGCATTCATTCCCTTTTGGAATCAATTAGTAAAATTCCGGAAATAATTTCTGCAATTATTGTTTGTGAAGATAAGTTTGGAATTAATGGAAAATTCAATCTTGAGATTTTTTAAATGCAAGCATTTGCATATCTAAATTTTTCGACTATCATTTTGATTTATTTTAATTTGTAAAGTACAGTCTGTTACCATAAATTTGAATAATTAGTAATATTCTTAAATTGGTCGTTCAATAACTAACATTCTAAACTTAAGACTATGAAAAAATTAATTGCAATCCTGGGTAAAATCCTATTTGCTCTTCCACTATTGGTTTTCGGTTTGTCTCACCTTATAAATGCAAAAGCCATGGTTTCGTACCACATTGTACCTTCATATCTGCCGTATCCTACGATATGGATAATTTTGACAGGTGTAGGATTAATTTTAGCAGCTATTAGCTTATTGGTAAATAAATATGTCAGAATATCAATGTTCCTTTTAGCTGTTTTTCTGCTTTTTATGATTATTATGGTTCATTTTCCTGGCTATCAGACAAACAAATGGAGCCGATGGGTTTATTGAAAGATATGGCACTTATGGGAGCTGCGTTATTCTTTGGTGCAGAAAATACATAAAATTAAAGGATTGATACAATATTCAAATTCAGGGTGTTTCTTATAGCACCCTTTTTTATTGAATGTATTTTATGTTCTCTAAAAAATTTGAAAGCATTTGACATATTCTGATTGCCAAAATGAATAAGAATGGCCTGCCGTATCATTGATATTTATTATATGTCCGAGAGTATAATTCATTTTTGAAATTGCATTATAAAAATCAAGTGTTTGAGAATATGGGACTATTTTGTCAGACTTGCCATGAGCTAAGAACAGCGGTATTCTCAATTTATTGATATTTTTTTGCGGATTATCCTTACCTGACCATCGTTCAGGAAATTTTTCAAATGAGCCATAATAACCATTAACCAGGTTATCATTTGGCATTTCTAATTGGTTATAATCTCCAGAAAGAGCTGCACCTGCTAAAAAAACATTATCAGAATAAAGAGCAAGCATGGCAACTCCTCTAGCACCGGTTGAAATTCCAAACAGAAAATTATTATTTCCGGGCAATAACAATTGATAATGCAATTGGATGTATGGAATTAAAGTATCAGTAATCCAAATGCAGGGTGGGGTATTTTAACCAGTCTTTGCGAGTTTCGGGATAAAGTTGTGATGCATATATACTTTTCAGCATGTCTGGCATTATTAAAACATATCCTTCTCGTTTTGCCTTTTGACAAAAATCAGATTTTTGACATATATCGTTACATTTAAAATTCCATCCTGGCAGAACCAATATTGTTCCTTCAACCAGACTGTTTGGAAAAATTAAGTCAACTCTGACATTGGAAATAATTAAAGAGGTATCAGATTTATGACAATAAATATTTTTTAGGAAATTATCAGGAGTGCTAGCTGAAACATTAAGAAACTCTACAGCCATAGCGAGTATTGAAAAATAATATCTCCACTTTTTTATAAACATTGACACTAGTATTTTGAAGTTATAAAGTTAAGTTCTTTGAAATTATTGTCACAAAAGGATTGTAGAGTTTTTAAGGTTCAAATGATTTGAAAAAGAAATTAAAAATAGAACAATCTATTTAACTTGTGTTCGAACTAAAAAATGTCATTTAAAATCTTTTATCAATTTGTTACTTTTGTCTTGACACAAAAGTAACCAAAAAGTCAAGAAAATCAGAAGCTTCAACCCAAAAGCCAACACATCCTCGCCTGATTTTCATGCCAACGCACTTTCTCGCAAAAGCGAGATTAATAATAAAAATATCCTTTTCGAAGTGATATTATTTATAAAATTCTACAAATATTGAGTACATATACTTGATACAGATCCTTTAAATCAACTATTTAACAATCCGGATTTACAATACTTCAAAGAACAAATTTATAATCAACTTAAATTATTTGAATTATAACGAAACGCTGATGAAACATTGAATATTTTTTTTTAGTAACTAATTTTCAAATTTTCAAATTTTCAAATTTTCAAATTTTCAAATTTTCAAATTATTTTTCTAAAATCTAACCTCAAAACCGTCAAATGCTTTTAATTCGCCTGGTATAATTGCCACATTTAATACTTTTGCACTATCAGGTCCTTTGCGGCACCAATTGATAAATTCTTGCAGTTGTTTGTCATCACCTTCAGCCTCAATATATACATTATTATTTGGCATATTTCTTACAAAGCCTGTAATTCCCATATATCTTGCCACTGAACGGGCGGAATAACGAAATCCTACTCCCTGAACACGACCTGAGATGGTAATATTGTAATGCTTCATACTTTATTTATTTTCTCCCAATCTCGTTTTATCATACTATAAACTTCAATATCTATATAGCGTCCATTCAATAATTCGCCTTCGCGCTCTATACCTTCAAAAGTAAAATTGAGTCGTTTTGGTATTGCAGCGCTTTTGCTATTATTAACACCAACGCGAATCTGAACTCTATTCATCCCCATTTTTTCAAAAGCAATTTCAATTAAAATTTTAACAGCCCGGGTTATCAATCCTTTACCTTGTTGATCCTTTGCAAGCCAATAACCAATTTCAGTTTTATGATTTGTTGTATCTGTTCCCTTATATCCAATAATGCCTGACAAGCTTGTCGTAATATTCAACAGCATAATACAACATCATGTTTAGAGGTTCTTGAAATTATACTTTTTACAAAAGCTTCGGTGTCTTCCAGTCTTTTTGTAATATCAATAAAAGGCAGCCATTCGCGCAAGATGTTCACGATTACTATCGATTAAATTGAATATTGAAGGCGCATCGGACAATTGAATCTCTCGTAATTTAAAATCGATTTCTTTATTTAATTTCTGGCATGCTGTTTTTTCACGAATTTAAAGAAATTTCTTATATTCATTGAACCTAAATATTATTAAGTTGTTTTATAAATAAATTAAAATTAAAACAATGAATTTCAAAAAATATTATCGGCAATTAGCTGGGCTTTTTGTAGCTACTGTAATAAATGCCCAGGTTCCATAAAACAATTTATGAATTCAAGGTAACAACTATTGATGGAAAGGAGTTTGATTTCTCATCTTTAAAAGGTAAGAAAGTGATGATTGTGAACACCGCTTCAAAATGTGGGAATACTCCTCAATATGCCGATCTTGAAAAATTGTACAAGAATTATGGAGGAGATAAATTTGATAATTATTGGTTTTCCGGCTAATAATTTTCTTTGCCAGGAACCAGGAACAAATGCTGAAATCAAGGAATTTCTGTACAAGAAACTATGGTGTGACATTTCCAATGATGTCAAAAATTTCGGTAAAAGGAAAAGATATTCATCCGCTTTATCTTATGGTTGACCAAAAAAGAATATAATGGAGTGATGGATTCGGATGTAAAATGGAATTTTCAAAAATATTTGATAGATGAAAATGGACATCTGGCAAAAGTTATTGCTCCAAAGACAAAACCAATGGATGATGAAATTGTAAATTGGATTAAGGCAAATTAAATTATTTTATTCATTAAAATATTTGCCTATTTTACTAAGAAGCAATTCAATGTCAATTGGCTTGGATATATAGTCATCACAACCTGCTGCAATACATTTTGCTTTATCTTCTTTTAATGTATAAGCTGTTTGAGCAATAATTGGTATTTCCTTTCGAAACTTTTTAATTTCTTTAATAGCTTCATATCCGCTCTTTTCAGGCATTTTAATATCCATTAAAATCAGGTCAATTTTATTAATTGTCTTGCAAAGTTCAATAGCTTGTTTGCCATCCCTAACATGCAACAGTTGAACTTGTGTATCAGCAAAAACTGCTTCAAGGAAACGATAATTTACTTCATCATCTTCTGCGATTAACATTACTTTGTTACGCCACTTGGTCCATGGTTCGCTTTTTTCAGCATTTTCATCTATGGAAATTTCATCACTTTTTTGTAAAGGTATTGTGAAATAAAATGTAGATCCTTTACCGATTGTGGAATCGACAAATATTTTGCCTCCCATAATTTCAACAATTGCACGGGAAATCGTAAGCCCAAGACCTGTATTACGATGTTTTATAGTTGTAAACTTCTTCTTTGATTTTAAACCTGTTGAAGAGATATTTTTGTGCTTCTTTCGGAATTCCAATTCCTGTATCTTTTACAAAAAATTGTATATGACGGCTATCATTTAAATCATATCCAAATTGAATGTATCCTTTTTCTGTAAATTTTAATGCATTATCCAGTAAATATGACATTACCTGATTATACGTCCGGGATCAGTATATATGGATGATATTTCCTTTGCAACCGGTAATTTTAAGAACAATTCGATATTTTGTTTTTTACGGGTTTGCAATTCTTTGTTATACTCCTCATACAATTCATTAAATAGTTTAACAAGGTTAGTTTCAGAATTATTAATGGTAATTTCACCAGATTCAAATTTTGATAATTCAGTAATATCGTCAATAAGGGAAAGAAGATGCTTGCTTTTATTTTTTACAATAGTAAGGTATTCTTTTTTATTTTCTGATGAAATATCTCCAATGTTAATCAGTTCATTAAAACCAATGATGGCATTCATCGGCGTTCTGATTTCATGCGATATATTTGAGAGAAAAGTTGTTTTTATTCTATTTGATTCTTCTGCTTTTTCTTTTTCTTTTGCCAGTTGTTCTTCAAAATGTTTCTGTTCAGTGATGTCAAAAGCTATACCCAGAATAAACCGGGAACCTTTTTTTTTCTCTTTTAAGAATAAGGTCCGGCACAAAATAACCTTTTGTTTGTGATTTTTGTCATCATAAAAACAGAATTCAATTTCAGTTTTACGTCTTTTATTTATAAGGTGTAGAATTATTTCGAAGAGACTGGTTTTGCATTCGTTGACTATTTTTTTTAAGGATCAATGTTAAATTGATTTTTTATCTGCTTTAAGATTTATCAAATGGGCAAACTCATCTGATAGCCAGACAATATTTTCGATCTGGACTATAAATCCAAAATCCAGTATTTGAGGCCAGGAAAGCTTTTTTATAAAATTCAAGTATTTCTATTTCTGACCGAAAATTAAGTTTTTGGATTAATCTAAATTCAGGGTAAGAGATATCAGCTTTTTCGATAGCATTTATAGCAATTTTCCCGGCTCTTAATTTCAAATGCTTAATCGAAGCACTATCTTTTTCTTTTTTCATAAATCAGGCGGGTTAATTGATAAATTTAATCAAAATAATTCCACTTCAATATTTTGAATGAAAGCAGTATAAGTATGATCATCTCCGACTTTAGCTTCAGATAGTAAAAAGAGAACAGGTTTTTCTTCACCATTACTATTTTTTATATTGACTTCTTTTCTTACACCAACAATTTTGTCTGTTCCAGGAGTTACATATTTTTTTACAAATTCATCGTTTTTAATAGATCTTTTGAGAATAGTATTTTGACATTGTTTCCAATAGCTTCTTTTCTATCAATTCCCCATAAATCTTGAGCAGCCTGATTAAAAAATTCAATAGAACCAACTGCGTTAATTGTAATAATTGCATCAAGCGCACCTTCAAGAGTAAGTTCGGTCCTTACTTTTATAATTTCAATTTCTTTGAACTGTAACTTCATTTCTTCCTTAGCTTCATTTAGCTTTTTAGTCAAGCTCTTCACCTGCAAGACGTAATTTTTCTTCTTGTATACGTAATTGTTCATTTTGGATGGCTGTTTCAAATTCCATTTGTTTTTCTTTCGTGATATCACTTGCAATAAAAACAACTTTTGAAACATCACCATACATATCCATTACGGCAGTATAAGTACCTCTAAACCATTTTACTTCGCTATTTTTATCAACTTTTCTTACTTGCCCCATAAAAGGTTGTCCGCCAATAACATTTTTCCAGGTAACCTTAAAGCTGTCTATATCATCCCGATGTATTAAATCAAAAATTTTCTTTCCGATTAATTCTTTTTCTGTATAATTTAAAGTATTTAGAAATAATTCGTTTACACTTGAAATACGACCCTCGGGCTGCATTTCAACTTTAATACTTGAACGATTCAGAGCATCAATCTGGCCTTCATAATCGAGGCTTTGTTTCTTTTGTTCGGTAGTATCAATTGCAAGGAAAAGTATTTTTTCAACAGAATCATCTTCTTTTCTTACACAAGTGTAAGTAGCCATAGTCCAAAGATCTTGTCCCTGTTTGGTAACATGTTTCATATAACCTTCAAAATGTTTACCTCCATTGGCAAGTTCTTCCCATAAAGGTTCAAACCATTCGCGGTCTTTTTTGTTGATGAACATTGAAATATGTTTTCCTTCTACTTCAATATTGCTCAAATAACCCAGTTTATTAAGAAATTTGGTGTTGGCGTAAATCAATGTACCATCGGTAAGATATTCTGCTCTAATTAGAGTATGATTAACAGAATTAGTAAAACTAATAAATTTTTCCGATTGCCGGGCTGCTTCTTCTTGCGTTGCTTGCAATTCTTCCATGTTTTGTCTCATTTGCTCTTCTTGTTTGGCAAGTATCTCTGCTTGTTCACGCGACTCTTTTAAAAGCTCTGATGTACGAAGATTTGTTTTAACGCTTGATAGCGTAGAAGCTATGCTTTCAGCGATTTTTTCCACAAAATCTACTTCAAATTTCTCAAATTTCTTAAATGATGCGAGTTCAATAACACCGTGAATTTCATTATTGAAAATAAGTGGAACAATGAGTATACATCGTGGATTGGCTTTACCTAATCCGGATGTTATATTAAGGTAACCGTCAGGAACTTCGGTAAGAAAGATAGTTCTTCTTTCTAAAGCACATGTACCTATTAATCCTTCGGACCATTCGATATGTTTATTTGCAAATTTTTTACGATCATAAGCATAGGCTCCTGTTTGTTCAAAATATTTGTCTCCATTTTTAGATTCCTGTACAAGAAAAAAACCTCCCTGGTTTGCTTTTATATATTTAACCAGATTAATAATTATATTATATGAAAGCGTATTAAGATCATTATTGTTTTGTCGTAAGATTTCTCCAAATTTCGCGAGACCTTCAGAAATCCAATTGCGCTGGTCATCTTCCTTTTTTCTGAAAGCTGTCTCTTCTTTGCTTTTTTTAAGACTATCTCTTAGTTCAATAAGTGTTTTGCCAAGTTTATCTTTATCTTCAGTAAATTCGTAAGTTGTTTCAAAATTATCCTGAATGAGATTGTTAACAAAGTCAAGTACTTTCTTGGATTTATCGGTTTCACGCTGAAGGCTTTCATCTAATTTTGATTCGATAGTAAATGTTTCTTTTTCAATAAGGTATGCTAAAATACCAAGAAATACGGGAAGAAAATCTATTATATAATATGAAGGAAATATTTTATGAAGGTAAATAAATGATTTCAGTGATAGAGTAAGATTGCTATATAACGAACCAGCAAACCAGATAATCAAGATGAAGAACAACCCGGCTATTATTCCCCAAACCGTATATTTGTTACTTTTTACTAACATACTAAATGAAAAATGTTTAAAAATTTTTCCGAAGTTACTTTATTATTTTATAAAGAATTTCAGGTAAAAACATTATCATCGTTTCAATAAACCGAACAACCATTTCTGTAAATTATAATTCAGATTTTAATTTCGCTTGTCTGATTTACCAATATTTATATTGATATTAAAGCCATACAAAACAGAAATAAAATATGATACAGAACTGAATAGGTTTATTATAGAACAACTAAAAATAGTCATTATTTTTCAAATAGTAATTTTTTTAGGAATTAAAGGACTATGATGAATTCCATGAAAACCGGTAAATTTTTTCCTCAAAAAATAACTTAAGAATTTGCTTTCATAGAAGCTGCTTTTATAGCATGCGCAGCAATTTGTTCCAACGGCAGTACTTTATCAGCAGCACCAAGCTTAATAGCCTCATTTGGCATTCCAAATACTATACATGTTTTCTCATCTTGTGCAATAGTATATGCACCAACTTCTTTCATTTCAAGAAGACCTTTTGCACCATCATCACCCATACCGGTCATTATCACACCAATTGAATTAATACCGGCATATCGGGCAGTCGATCTGAATAAAACATCAACTGAGGGACGATGACGATTTACAAGTGGGCCGTCTTTTATTTCGACATAATATTTTGCACCACTTCGTTTAAGCAACATATGATGATTGCCTGGTGCTATAAGGGCACGTCCACGAATTACAGAGTCACCATTTTCAGCTTCTTTAACAGTTATTTTGGAAATATCATTGAGTCGGTTAGCAAATGAGCGAGTAAAATATTCTGGCATATGTTGAACAATCAATATTCCCGGGCAGTCTAGAGGCATACTCTGGAGAAAAACCTGGATAGCATCGGTACCACCAGTAGAAGCGCCAACGGAAATAATAGTCTCAGTAGTTTTAATCATTGCTTTATTACTCTTTGTAATAGGAATGACTAGCATCCGCTGTAAGTTTAGGCTGAACAGTAACTTCTATATAAGTTTTTCTTTTAACACGAGACATTGCTGCAGCCTTGACCGCATCACATATACGAATTTTTGATTCTTCAATAAACTGCTTGGTATTCATCTGCGGTTTAGTGATAATTTCCAGAGCACCAAATTCAAGTGCTTTCATTCCTGTTTCAGTACCTTCAGCTGTAAGGCTTGATATTACAACAACAGGTATAGGATGTTGCGACATTATTTTTTTCAGGAATGTAAGCCCATCCATTCTTGGCATTTCAATGTCGAGAGTAATAACATCCGGGATTTCATTTTGGATTTTTTTTGCCGCAAAAAATGGATCTGATGCAGAACCCATCACTTCTATATGTGGATCTGTTTCAAGAATGCTGGTCAGAGTTTGTCTAACAACAGCCGAATCATCTACAATCAGAACCTTAATTCTTTTCATTGAAATATTATCTATTTTACAATTCACGTATCAGGCCTTTTGAATAAATTTTTGTTTTATTTCAAAAGTTTCTGTATTATATAATATTTTCCGTCCTAATTTTCCGCCTACACTTTGTCCAACTAACCGGAATTTTTAATTCTTCAAGCATTTCCAATGCAAGTTTTATGTTTCTTGCTCCTATATTAAATTGAGTGACACTGGTTTGAATAACTTCACCTCCGCCAAAAATTTTTGCCTGAAGATTATTTTTCAAACAACCCAGTGATAACATCTTTTCTACTAATCTTTCAATAGCAATATTTCCATATTTTGGCGAGGCAAGTCCCTGCCCATTCCAGAGAGGCAGCATATAATGATTTAATCCGCCAACCCTTATTGTGGGGTCATATATACATACTGCTACGCAAGACCCTAGAATAGTTGTAACCATATGTGGGGTTTTGCTTGCAAACAATGCTGCAGGGTATAAGAAATGAACATTTTCTTCCATGCCTTGCTATTCCTTAAAATATTTCTTCTTCGTCAAACAAAAATTCATTTCCATCTGTTGAAAACCCAGCTATATTAGTTTTTGCTTCAGGTATTGAAAGCGTAAATATGGCACCTTTATTTATTTCGCTCTTTATATCAATTTTACCCTGCAAAAGGTCAATAACAGCTTTATTAATTGACAGACCTAAACCATGTCCTCTATTTAATGAGTTAATACCGGAATCAAGTCGTTTAAACCTGTCGAAAATAATTTTCTGATTTGCTTCCGAAATTCCTGTTCCAAAATCCTGAACCATCATATGTACTATATTTTCTGATTTCCACAATCTGATAATGATTTTATTATCGTCATAACTAAATTTTATTGCATTGCTTATAAGATTTGCTACGGCAAGTTTGACTTTTTCAGGATCGGTTTTAAAGTAAAAAATATTTCCTTTAGCCGGTTTTATATCAAACTGAAACTCCATTGCAATGTTTTTCTTTTTTGATTCTATTCGAAATGCATCTATAATACTTTTTACCAAGATTTTTAAATCAACATTTAAGATTTCAGGATAAATTTCACCGGCTTCAATTTTAGCGGCTAAAAATATATTTCGAAGTTGAAAATCTAGATTAAATGCTTCGGAATGAATGAGAGCAACCATTGATATTACTTTCTTCCAGTTCTCTTTTTTAACTGCAAGTATATTCCTTGAAAGGCCTAAGAATTGAAGTAAAAGGATTGATTATTTCATTTGTAATATTAGAAATGAAATGACTTTTCAAGGCTTCAGATTCTTCTAGTTTTTTATTTACAATTTTCAATTCTTCTGTTAAATCTTTCAATTCCTGAATGGTTTTTGTATTGTCATCAAACCTTTTTTGTAATTCATCAATTAATTCCTGATCAGTATGTTTGCTCATAAAGTTTTTGCTTTTAGAGGTTATATTAAATAATAAAGTTAACTAATTATTTGTCTTTATAAAAATGGTAGGTTTAATCTGTTTTAAAGGTACCTTCATACTTGTTATGGATTCAGAGTGTCCCAGAAAAAAGTAGCCACCGGTTTTTAATTTAGTACATAGTTTGTTAATGACATTTTCTTGTGCTTCTCTGTCGAAGTAAATAAGTACATTTCGACAAAAAATAATATCGAAAATCTCGCTTATATTATATGTACTATCCATAAAATTAAATCTTGCATAAGAAGTTTTGTTTCTGAGTTCGGAAATAATTCTTACTGTAGGATTTGTGCGGTCTTTACTTTTTAAAAAATATTTACGTTTATATGTTAAAGGTATTTCATCGACCCTGTTTTCTTTATAAATGGCATCAATTGCAGTATTCAGAATGCGGGTTGATATGTCAGTACCAAATATAGAAAAATCGAAATATTGATACTTTTCTTTGCATTCACTTAAAATAATAGCAATAGTATATGGTTCTTCTCCGCTTGAACAGCCGGCACTCCATATTTTTAAGGGTCTTCTTCCCTGATTAGAATCAATAAACTCAGGTACAACAGTATTAGCTAGAAAGTCGAAATGTACAGGTTCCCGGAAAAAATCAGTTTTGTTGGTGCTGACAACATCAATCATGTGAATTACTTCGTTGTCTTGTCCTTCTTTGCTAAAAACATAATTTACATATTCTTTGAAAGATGTTATACCAAGCTCCCGCAACCTCTTTTGAAGTCTGCTTTGCAACATAACTTTTTTGACAGGAGGCATTCTGATACCATATTCATTATATATAAATTCGCTTAGTTTTTTAAATTCCTCGTCGCTTAATTTAGCTTTAAAAATTTCATTTAATAACTGTATTTGCATAATTCACGCTATTTCTATGGTTTTAATGTTTATTATTTCAAGTAAAATCGACATTCCAATTTGCCAGCTTCTTACATAAAACCTTTTAAATATATTATGTTTTAGATTATATTAATTGATTATTGATACCTTTTATGAGCTTTAGTTAAAATGGCAAATTAAAACCTCTCATAATTATCATCAGTAATTTTTTCTTTTTTATCGCTTAAATCAATAATTGCACCTTTTCTAACTTGTTTTGGTACATTATTTAATCTTGTAGCTTTAGGCTTTTGCTCTACTTCTTTAGTTTTTAAAATAGCTGGCTTAACAGGTTCAGTAACTTTTTCCTTTATTTGAACAAAATTTTTCTGAGGTTCCTGCTTAACCTTTAATTCGGTAGTCTTAGCTATGGTTTTAATTATTTCTTTTTCCTTAGGCAGGTTTTTTTGTTGTAAAGGTTTTTTTGTTTGCTCTATTACAGATTTTTTAACAGCAGTAAAGAATGAAATAATTTTCTTGAGCTTTTCAGCCTGATGAGATAAGTTTTCAGCATTAGCAGCCATATTTTCTGATGTTGATGCATTTTGCTGAGTTACCATATTTAGCTGTTGAATAGCAGCATTAATTTGTTCGGCCCCGGCATTTTGTTCTTTACTGGCCGCAGCAATTTCCTGAATTAATTTGGCTGTTTTTTCAATTTCAGGGACAATAGCTTCTAATTGATTTCCTGCTGCTTCGGATACGTGTACTCCTGATTTAGAAAGTTCATCTATTTCTTCGGCGGCAGATTTACTTCTTTCAGCCAATTTGCGCACTTCAGCAGCTACAACTGCAAAACCGCGACCATGTTCGCCTGCCCGTGCTGCCTCCACGGCGGCGTTTAAAGCGAGAATATTTGTCTGGAAAGCAATATCATTAATAATTGTTATTTTTTCTGCAATTTGTTTCATTGAGTGAACAGCTGTTAAAGTAGTTTTTGAACCACCTTTTACACTTTCAGCTGCTTTTAATGAAATGAGTTCTGTTTGTTTAGAATTATCCGAATTTTGTTGAATATTAGATACCATTTGTTCCATTGATGACGAAACTTCTTGAGCAGATGCAGCCTGCTCATTTGCTCCCTGAGCCATTGTCTGGGCATCATGACTAATTTGAAGGCTGGCATTTGCTATTGTATTTGCACCTTCCAGCACTTCACCTATTATATCATTTAGTTTAACTATCATGACTTTTAAGGCTTCTGCCAGTTCACCAATTTCATCTCTTTGAGATATTTCAATTTTAGCCTCTAAATTTCCTTCCGATACTTGTTTAGCGAACGCAACTCCTTTTCTAATGGACTTTGAAACACTTCTTGTAATTAAAAAGGCAAAAAATATTGCTATTATAATCATAACGATAAGTCCTATTATAACAGCATTTTTGGATTCATTAACGAATTGCTTGGTTTCACCAGCATTACTCTTTGATTTATTTATGCTTTGTTCTGATATTGATAAGAAATCTGATATAAATTGATTTGTCAAATTAACATCACTTGTGGCAATATTTTTTATATCATTGAAAATAGAAAGATCCTCACCTGCGAGAGTTTTAGTATCGCTTATTTGATTCTTAACTTTGCCAATTTGATTATTTTCTTCGCCTTTTATAGTACTCTGAAGAGTTCCCAACTGTGTTTCAACTTCTTCAAAGTTGCCAATAGCAAGTTGAATTTTTTCGGAAGATTGAGCAATATAAATATTTTCAAGCAGATTAAAGCCTTCAATAGCTTTATTGGAAATTAAATTAAAATTATTTATCCTGTTTAATCTTTCACTTATCCAATATGGCTTTGCACCATTAGCTATTTCATAACTAAGAATGTTTTTTTGAAGATCAATATATTTTTTGCTATCGGTGTAAAAATCAGTTTTTAATTGTTCTATTTTGGTTTTATTTTGAAGTATTAATGAAGTCTTACTCTCCATTGTTGAAATATTGGTTTCATAATCTGTGATAGTTTTTTCGGTGTTATTAACTATGGTTTTAAAACTTTCAAGATTGACATGGTTTTCAGTCATTTCCCTGGCAATTTTCAGATATGATCTCAAAGAATCGAGATATTTTCCTGCCTTCATCAAGATAATTTTTATCCAAAGTAAATGAAAAATTTTGCTGTGCAAGAACTACTTTACCTGCTGACGAAGTAATATTGTTTGATACTATTGACATAGGAAGGTATTCATCACTTAATGATGAAGCTTTCTCATCGATATTGATAAAGTTGAGAAACGAAATTCCTCCAAAAAATATCAGAAGAAGAATTATTGTACCAAATGCAAGTGTCAATTTGGTTGCAATTTTAAAATTTTTCCATCTCATAGAATTACCCTCCTTATTTAGGTGAATGGTGTGAAAGGTAGTGCATTAAAGTTAAGAAATTTTATTAGTTAGATTAGGAAATATATAAATTTTTTTGACAGGAGCAATAAAATGAGCGTTCAATGTTTAAAGTTCAAGGTTTTAATTTTGAATATCTAAAGATATGAAGTTCTGAAATACTTATTTTCAGATAAGCTGTAATTCCATTCTCAGAAACCAATATTTTTTAAGCGTATTGTAAAACAAAAAACTCCAGGAAAATCTGGAGTTCGAAAATATGTTGCGTAAAAATTATTTTACTGTTTCTTCTTGTCCTTCATGGAAGGATTCTTTAAGAATACTTAATTCATCAGTTGAAAATATTAAATCCATATTCAGGATCATAATGAATTCCTCGTCAACTTTTGCAATGCCTTCAATAAATTCAGATCTATAGCGTGTTCCAATGCTGGGCGGAGGCTGGATGTTTAGGTCGTCTATTTCTAGTACTTCCTGTACCGAATCAACTAAAGCACCTACGTGAACGGACTCATTATTCAAAAAAATATCAAGTACCAGAATACAGGTATTGGTGGTATACTCTGTTTCAGGCATATCAAACTTTATTCGTGTATCAACCAAAGGCAGAACAGAGCCGCGCAAATTGATGACACCTTTCATATATGCAGGAGCTTTAGGAACTTTTGTAACTTTAGTCATTTCAAGTATGTTTAATACTTTACTTACGTTGGCAGCAAAATATTCGTTGCCTAATTTAAACGTCAAATATGAATTAATTTTACTTTTCTTTTCAGTACTCATGTTTTGTCCTCCGACATTAAATTTTGCGAAAATTGCATTGAAAAATATTTAATGGCTTTATTAGTATCTATAACCAGCGCAATTGTTCCATCGCCAAGTATAGTAGCGCCGGAAATAATTTCCTGATTTTTATAATATTTACCAAGTGGTTTGAGCACAGCCTGGTATTCACCAACTACATTATCTACAACCAATCCAATTCGTTTATCTTCATATCGTACTACAACAATTTGTTCATTTGTTGCTTTGTTTTCTTCAATACCAAATTCTCCTCTTAGATAAAAAAATGGAATTTGCTGGCCATCGAGTACAATAAGGTTGTTAAAAGTATTTACTAATTTGTTGTGATCTGCAGCGTAAATTTTATCAACCGAAGTAAGAGGAAGTACATAGAAAATATCTTTTATTTTTACAAGTAATCCATCAATGATTGATAATGTAAGTGGAAGTTTAATAGTAATGGTCGTACCTTGATTTATCTTAGATTCAATTTCAACTTCACCGCGTATATCAGCAATTTTACGACGAACAACGTCCATACCAACTCCTCTTCCAGAGACATCAGTAACATTAGTTGCTGTTGAAAAGCCAGGAAGAAATAAAAGATCCATGAGCTCTTTATGGGAAAGTGCTGAATCGGCACTAATAAGCCCTTTACTAATTGCTTTTTGCCGGATTTTCTCCGGATCTATGCCTGCGCCATCGTCGGATATTTGAATATGAACGTTTGCTCCTGAATAAAAAGCTTTAAGAAGTATAGTTCCGTGTTTTGGTTTGCCTAGTTTGGACCGTGTGACTGGATCTTCAATTCCATGATCGAGGCTATTTCTGAGTATATGCAATAATGGGTCAGTCAAATTTTCAATTATAGTTTTATCTAATTCAGTATCGGTACCTTCTGCAATAAATGATGCTTCTTTCTTTAATTCTTGCGAAAGGTCTCTTACTAATCGCTGAAAACGGGTTAATAAATTTTCAATAGGTATAAGAACAATACTAAAAGCTATATCTCGCAACTGACGTGACAGTTTTTGAACGTTTTCTGCTATCGCTACAAGTTCAGTATTTGCTGCTTTTTCTGCATACAGGCTTAGGCGCGCCTGAGTGGTAACCAATTCACTTACCAGATTCATCAATGTGTCTAGTTTTTCTGATGACACACGAATACTTGAAATGGAATTTTCTTTAGAAGTTGTAACAGTGCGTTCTTCGGTCTTTTTTTCTTTTACTGCTTTTGAACTTATTAATTTACTTACGAATGCTTGCAAATCATTAATACCAATATCTTTACTTCCTTTTCTAAGGTCTTCCAATCTGTCTAAGAATTGTTTATTTGACAAGAGATTGGTATCGCTTAATTTATGAATATCAATGGTACATTCATCTTCCACAAAAATAAATACGTCAGTAATTGAATTTACATCATTTTTAGTAGCTAAAAATATTTCCCAGTAAACGTAACATTTAGTAGGATCAATTTCGTTGTAATCCGGTATTTTATTTAAATGTGGTATTGCAATACATGAGCCTAATCCATAAAGTTCGTCCAGGAGATATAAAGGATTAGTTCCATTATCAAAAATATTTTCGTTCGGTTGAAAAAGAATATAATAAGTTGTGATTTTTTCTTCTTTTGCTGATTTACCAACAACATTAGTATCTTCAGCAGCTTCTTTATTTTTTTTAGCTGATTCTACAGTTAATGCTTGTTTTAAAGCAATAATATTTTCAATTTTATTTGAGAGTTCGTTATGTTTATCAACTGTAGATTGTAAATTTACTTTATCGTCATCCAACAAATTTGTCAGATGATCAACGGATGCCAATGTAGCATCAAGTAAATCTTTGGAAACGTACATTTGGCCATTTCTAACGAGGTCATATACATTCTCAAGGTTATGTGTAAATTCACTAATTTTTTCGAAACCGAACATAGCACCACCACCCTTTAATGAATGCATAATCCTGAAAACTTTTTCAACAAGTTCTTTATTTTCAGGATCACGTTCTAGTTCCAAAAGTGCTTTTTCCAGTTCACTTATGTGCTCTGTTGCTTCTTCAATGAATTTTTTCCTGAAATTGTCCATTTTATCTGATTACTTTATTAATAGCAGCTATAAGTTTAGCGGGTACAAAAGGTTTTATTATCCATCCAGTGGCACCTGCTTCTTTGGCTTCCATTTTCTTGGCTGCCTGTGATTCGGTAGTAAGAAAAAGTATTGGAATTCGCTGGTATTTTTCCAACTTTCTTATTTCTTTAATTAGTACGATGCCATCCATTACCGGCATATGCAAATCGGTAATTATCAAGTCAATTTCAGTGCCATCAAGAAACTTAAGTGCATCTTTTCCATCAACACCAACAAGCACTTTATAACCTTCGTTTTCAAGCGTAAAACTTACTACTTCCCTGATACTTTCTGAATCATCGACTATTAATATTGTCTTTGCCATGGTTGATATATTTGCTGTTATTAAAAGTATTATTTATTTAATAAATATTCAAATCCTGAATGTTTTATTATTGTTTTAATTTCTTCTTTTACCACAATTGAGTAACTGAAATCACCGGAAAACTTATTTTTAATAGATTGTAGCAATTGGATTGAACTAAAATCAAAATTATCAAGATGATTTAATTCAAGATGAAAACTTTTGTTTTTTGCTACAATTTCATCCAATTCTTTTTTTACATGCGAAATATTATTTATTGAAAAATCTTTTTCAATTCTATAAATGGGTTTTTTATCTGATTTTCCTGATGTTTTAATAACATGTTTTGTACTCATAGCCACTATTTTTAATAAAATTAGTCAAAATAATTCCAAATTATCATTATCCGTTTCAGAATTTTGATCAGCTAAATTTATAATTTTTTCTTCCTTTTCTGAAATAGTTAGATTAGACATATCAGTTGTTTTTGACATATGTTCATGTATTATGTGTTCGCTGGCCATAGTGTATCTTGATTTAAGATGCTTTAAATTTTCTTCTTTACTGACATTTTCCGAACCCGAACCGAAACTTAATTTTACATTTAATGCATTTAATACTTCAATTATTTTGTCACTGGCTTTTTCAAAAAGATCATAATATTTTATTTTTTTTAGTGAGTTCTTTATATGGTCAGATACATTAAGACTCACAGAACCATTAAAATATAAAAATCCGTCAATCTTTTTGATACTTTCTTTCAATAATTCTATCAAACCGGGAATAGTAGAACTAAGCTCTTTCAGACTTTGAAGTATATTGGTTTCAGTCAGAAAATTTTCTTTCGGGTTGACAATTTCCTCTACTTTTTGATTCAATTCAGCGTGAATTTCATTAATATAATTTTCTAAATGATCTGTTTCTTTCAACAAATTGTTTATTTGTTCTATTGTTTTGTTTTCTGCAGTGCGAGGAACAGATTCAATTTTCTTAATTATTTTAAGAATATCTTTAATAGATTCTTTTTGAATGTGAATATCACTATAAATTCTTGAGAATTCTTTGTTTTTATTTGATAAAGCCTGAGTATGTTGTTTAATGTTAGTAATAAAATCGGTTAGTTTGTTGTTATAATTTAGTGCATTATTGAGGTTTTCCAGGATATTGTTAAGATAGTATTTTTGAGTCTGAGATGATCTGCCAACTAAATTTTCACATAAACTGTTAATCGCCACCATTTCATTTCCTATTTCCTCCAAATTACGACCTATTTCTTTAATGGCCATCTGATATTGTTTATTGGCATGCAATAATTGGGCTGCCTGAAGACCTGTAATATCTCTTATTTTAAGGAATGTTTTTGCTTTTTCATGCTGTATTGGTTGGCTATTATCTGTATCATTATATTGTTTCAGATCCGATATGATATCTTTATGTGTTCGTCGAATGTGTTCAATTTTTTGGATAATAATATCGTGATATTGAAGATTTGTAATAATGACAGCAATATTAGCCGAATTTTTATCAGTTGCCTCTTTAAGTGAAGGGAACATATCTGATGCTTCTTTATATTTTTTATTAAATAATGTAAAACTGATTTCTATATTGTCGTTTAATTTTTGCAATTGCTCATAATTTTCTTTTTTAATATTACTCAGAAGTAAATAGCTTTCTATGGCTATTGTTATAAACTGTTCAATTAAATTATCTGTTGCTGAAATCAGTACTTTAATATTCTCAGTTTTACTTTCAATTTCGTCACTTTTTGTCAATGAGTAATCTTTATGTTCTGATGAAATATCGCCGATTTTAAGATTGGCAAGCAACATTTTTAAGGAAATAAGGTTTTGTCTGTAATTATTATGTGCAATTTTTAAATTTTCTAATTTATTAGTTGTTTTTTTTATCTCAACATCAAGATATTCGACATGTTTAGAAAAAATATTTGTAAGGTTATCAAAACTTTCTTTAAATTTTTTCAAATTAATAAAAGAGTTGTTTATTTCACTGTCAGTTACAATCTGAATAATATTAGAGGCATTTAATGCTATGTTTTTCGACTCTTTATGGTAGCTCTTAAAATGATCATTTAAAGAGAGAAAATCTTCGGTAGAACACTCAAGAAGTTGAATAATGCTTTTATCTATTTCATTAAAAGTGTTCAGAGCTTCTTTGACTGATAAAGCCTTCAGCAAATTTTCCACATTATCTTTATTTCCTGTGTTATCACTCATCTTGCTATCTTTAGTCCCTCACTTTCAATCTATCTATTATTAAAGTTAAGAAATAAAAATAATATCGATAATTACTTATTTTTAAAAACTGAATCAACCATTTCCAAAAGTTTCTGAATATCAACCGGTTTTGTAATAAATTCATCAGCACCCAATGACATTGACCTTTGTATGTTTTCCTGGTCAGTAAGAGCAGAAACAACTATTATTGGAATGTTGCAGGTTTTTTCATTTGCTTTTATCTCCTTAAGAAATTCATAACCATTTATACGAGGCATTAAAAGATCCAATAGAATTAAATCGGGCATTTTCCGGTTCATAATTGAATATGCATCTTTTACATTAAGTGCTGTTTCTATAATGTAGCCTTTATTGTTTAATACAGCTTGAAGTAGCACAATATTAGTAGTAGAATCATCTATTACCAGGATAGTCTTGCCATTGCTATTTGTTACCATTTCTTGAATAAGGTAGGTTTAATATTCTTTAAATATAAAAATTTTATTATAAAAAATGTACCAAGTATGAGTTATCTCTCTTCAATTTTGAGATATTCAACTAATTTTTAAAGATTTATCTCATCGAAATTATAATTTATTAATGAATTTAAAATGGTTTTATCAGCTTTTTTAATTACTTTGTAGTACAAAATTAATAAAATAGCAACTTATGTCATTAAATTTCAATGAATTCTCAAATGGCAAAGAAGATAATTATTATTCCTTCTTCGAAATGCTTAATGAGAGTGAAATTGAGATAGTCAGACAAAAATCTAATGTTGTTAATTATCAGAAAGGTGATAATATTTTTTTACAACAAACCCGCACTTCTCATATAATGTATGTAAAATCTGGTCTTGTAAAGGTATACAAAGAAGGCAGAATGAGTAAAATTATTATTCTTAACCTTGAAACAAGTGGCAATTTTCTTGGATTGATGTCAGTGTTTGGTAAGGAAATTCATGAATATTCTGCATCGGCAATTGAACCTACAGAAATTCTTTTTATTGATATAAACGCTTTTAAACAGGTTTTGGAACAAAATGGTAAATTTGCTGCCAGTCTAATACACATAATAAGTTTAACAGGTCTTTATCTTTTTAATAGATTACTGTCCCAAACGCACAAACAACTTCCGGGCAAGATAGCGGACGTATTGCTCTACTTTAGTGAAGTTATTTATAAAAGCCACAAGTTTTATTTTCCTTTTACCCGTCGGGAATTAGCTGAATTAGCCGGGACAACTAAAGAAAGTTTTATTAGGACACTCACTGAATATAAGAATGATAAAATTATCGAGCTTAATGGTTCAGATGTTGAAATAAAAAGTATGAAAATTGTCAAAACGCTTAGTGAACTAGGATAAAGAAACTATTAGTTTTTGGCTATTGGCAATTAGCCGAAAATATTTAGCCAATAGCTAAAAGATAAAATATGAGAATTCTAATTGTAGATGATATTGCAATCAATCGTTTTATTCTCAAAGAAATTGTGCGAAAATTAGGACACGAATATTTTGAGGCTGAAAATGGTATGAAAGCTTACAATTATTTCAGTGAAAATGATATCGAATTAATATTTCTTGATATTGAAATGCCAGTAATGAATGGTCTTGAGACTGCCCGAAAAATTAGAAATTCTTTCAATGAACCCAAAAATAAAGTTTTGATTTATGCATTAACTGCTTATTATCCGTCAATTTTAAATGAAGAGGTTGATATTTCTGATTTTAATGGGGTTATTAATAAACCTTATTCTGAAGAAAAAATCAAAAATTTGCTTGCTGCCTTGCAAAAGAAATGATTCAATATCAGCCTTTGAACGTTTAATATTAAATAATAGTTAAAAAGGGTAAAATGTTGAAAAGTTAAAAGATAAATAATATACTATACTATACAAACCTACAAAAGTGTTAACATTCAAAACTGCCGAAACAGGTGATATTTTATTGCTTCAACAGCTGGCACATACTATATGGTATAGTCATTATCCGGGTATAATTACCATTGAGCAAATTGAGTATATGCTGGATTTGATGTACTCAGCCAATGCAATAAATAAAGAAATGATGGATGGGCATAAATGGGTTCTTATGTTTGTAAAAGATCAACCTGTTGGATTTATTTCATATTATTTTGAAGTTGATGACAAAAAAGTAAAACTTAACAAACTTTACCTTTTGCAATCATATCACGGACTTGGTTATGGTCAGCAAGCACTTAATTATATAAAAACTCGTGCAAAAGAATTACTGGCAAATGTTTTATATTTGACTGTCAACAGGAAAAATAAAAAAGCTATTGACGCGTATCTGAAAGCAGGATTTTTTGTTGAGAAAAGCATAATAACAGATATTGGAAACGGATATGTAATGGATGATTATATTATGACTTTTAAAATTGATCACATTTGAAACAATAATTTTCTATGTTCTATTGCCAAAGATGTTAGTTCCTATTCTTACCATTGTACTTCCTTCTTCTATACCAATTTTATAATCTGACGACATACCCATTGAAAGTTCTTTAAAAAAAACGTTTTTACTAAAGTAACTTAATTTTAAGTCTCTGAAAATAATAGCTAATCTGCGAAATTCATTTCTAATCTTAGTTCTGTCATAAGTAAAAGTTGCCATTCCCATTAAACCTCTGATGATTACATTATTCAATTGTTTATAGGTATCGGACTTTAACATTTCATCCAATTCTTTTTCATCAAAACCAAATTTAGTTTCTTCATCAGCAATATGAACTTGTAAAAGGCAATTTATAATCCTTCCGGTTTTATCACCTTCCTTATTAATTACTTCAAGAAGTTTAAAGCTGTCAACTGAATGTATAAGTGAAATAAATGGGGCAATATATTTAACTTTATTGGATTGCAAATGTCCAATCATATGCCATTCTATATCTTGAGGAAGCTTCAGGTGTTTTTCAATTAATTCCTGTACTTTATTTTCTCCAAAAATTTTCTGACCAGAATTATAAGCTTCCATTATTCTGTTAGCAGGAATTGTTTTTGAAGCTGCTATTAATTTTACATGAGAAGGTAATTCAGATTTTATTCTTTTTAAATTTTCAATAATCATTTGAACTTGATATTTAGTCACCAAATTTACAAAAAGAATAGATGTTTTGAAGATTGATAAACAGAAGATATGAAAATCTAAAGTTCTGAAAAACTATTCAGTAATTCTGTGTTTTATTAATTCACTTATTCAATTTACGTTTTTCGGGAATGTGAGTCGAACAAGAGCACCGCCATTAGAATTATTTACGGCTTCAATTGCCCCGGAATGGGCTTCCATGATTAATTTGGCAAGGGCCAATTCAATACCTTCGTTTTCATTAATATGTTTTTCACCTGGTGAAAAGAGTTTAAAAAGATTGTCAAGCGCTTTTTGTGAAAAACCAGGTCCCTCATCAGTTATTTCTACCAAATATGTTTTTTCGGTTGTTTCTGAATTAATAGTTATTTTGCCGTTGCTAAGGCTGTATTTAATTGCGTTGTCTATAATAGCTGTCAAACATGTAGATAATAGTTCATAGTCGCCCATGATAGTTTCATTAATATTTTCGATACTTTTTATAATCTGTAATGACTTTTGAGAAATCTTTTGCGAAGCTTTGGTCAAAACTGTATTTAAAAGAGCACCAAAAGGAAGAGGTTGAATGTCAAGGTTATATTTTTCCATTTTAAGCTGGGTGATTTTTAAAGCTGTAATGGAAAAATTTTCCAAACGAGTAACTGATAAATCGAGGATGTTAAATAATTTCTCAATGGATTCATTTAAAGTATACTCTTTAATTATTTCAAGTGAGCCTTTAATTCCGTTCAACGGGGTCCGGATTTCATGGCTAATTATATGAAGGAACTCGGATTTGGCTTTGTCAAGTGATAATAATTCTTCATTGGCCTTTTGAAGCTTTTCATTAGCTATTTGAAGTTCATTAGTCCTTTCTATAACCTTTTCTTCAAGGATTTGATTCATGTTTTTAAGTTGCTCTTTGTTAAATCTTAACTCTAAATGTGTTCGAACCCTTGCCAGAAGCTCTGATGTATCGAAAGGTTTTGTAATGTAATCCTGTGCTCCCAGTTTAAATCCCTGTACAATACTTTCTTTTTCGGTTTTAGCAGTGAGAAAGATTACAGGCACATCATCCATTTTTTTATTTTTGCGAAGTTGTGAACACACTTCAAACCCTGACATATCAGGCATCATTATATCAAGGAGAATAAGATCAAATTGTTTTTTTTCAACCCATGCAAGAGCCGTTGGACCACTCGTGGCAAATTCCAACTGATAACCCTCATTTCTCAAAGTACTTCCCAGTAATTGAAGATTCTTTGGATTATCATCAACCATCAGAATAGTAAAAAATGAAGGCTTAAACTCTTTCATGTTCAATTATTCGTTAGCGTTCATTAATGATTTGATTAGCATGGGATATTCTTTTAAAGTTTTTAACATTGTATCAATATCGAAATTATTAATTGAAGTTAACAAACGGTTGCCATATCTTATTAAACCCTCGATATTATGTTTCTTTCCAAGGTCCTTAATTTTGTATGCAAAATCTTCGACTTCATTTATCGGTTGCTGATTTTCAAATGTTTTCCAGATATTAAAATATTCACTTTCTAAAAAAGGCCTGACAGCATTGATAACATCATCAGAATTTATGTTTAAAGTTAAATTATTTTTAGTTTTGTTTACATTTGATTCCTGTAGTATGGTATGAGGCAGAAAGCGAGTTAATTCAAGGAATACATCATTTATTTGAATTGGTTTTATAAGAATACCATCAAAATTATGAACCTTTAATCTGTCTCTTTCTTCAACGCTTGCTGATGCAGTAGTTGCAATTACAGGTATATTTTTTAAAACCGGATTACTGCGGAATTTTTTCAAAAGTTCAAATCCATTAAGAACGGGCATTTTAAGATCGGTAATTATCAAGTCGGGTTTTTTTACCTGTGCAATTTCGTATGTTTCTATACCATCGCGTGATTCGTATATTGTCAGACCCGTATCCAGCAAGACACTTTTTAAATACTTGAGGTTATTTTCAACATCATCTGCAATTAAAATATTAGCGGGTTTAAATTTGATATTTCGAGGATCGATGGTACGTATTTCAGTATTATCCACTTTTTGGTGCGATGTTTTGATATTTTTTAATATTACAGTAAAGCAACTTCCTTTGCCGGGTTCACTTTCTACTGAAATTGTACCATTAAGAAATTCAACAAGACGTTTGGTAATTGTAAGACCAAGTCCTGTACCGCCATATTTTTTTGTACTTTGACCATCCTGCTGGGTAAATGGTTTGAACATGACTTCCTGGAATTTCTTGTCAATACCGATGCCACTGTCCTTTACCTCAATTTTCAGATCCACGTATTCATCCAGGTTTAGTGCATGCTTATTTATACATTGAACATATGCTTTTACAAATCCTTTATCAGTAAATTTAAGAGCATTGCCTAAAAGATTAATCATAATTTGGCGAAGACGCACTTCATCAACTTCAAATCCTATTGGAAGACTGCTATCGGTTTCAATACTAAAATCCAATTCTTTTTCTTTTGCTTTTATTGAGAATAAGTATTCAATGTCCTTAAAAAGCAGGAAAGGATCTACTAATTCTGTAAGAAGCTTCATTCTTCCTGCATCAATTTTTGAGAGATCGAGAACATCATTAATAAGAGTAAGTAAACTCTTACCGCTGCTTTTAATAGATTCCAGGAAACTCCGTTGTTGTTCATCATTTATTTTTGTATTTAGTAATTCTGCAAAACCGAGAATAGAATTCATGGGAGTCCTGATTTCATGGCTCATATTTGCAAGAAATTCACTTTTAGAGCGACTTGCAAATTCAGCGGTTTCTTTTGCTAATTTCAACTCTTCTTCTGCTTGTTTTTTTTCTGTTATATCATCTTTAACAGCAACAAAGTGGGTAATGTCTCCATTTAGATTCTTAACAGGTGATATATTTACCTTTTCCCAATAAAAAATTCCACATTTTTTTCTATTGCATATTTCACCTTGCCAAATTTGGCCTGATTTGATAATATTCCAAAGCTCTTTATAGAATTTATTATCATGAACTCCAGATTTCAAAATGTTTGATTTTTTGCCCAGTATTTCATCAGTATCATACCCGGAGACTTCAGTGAATTTTTTATTAGTATATTCTATGATGCCTTCAGTATTTGTAATTACAACTGATGCATGGCTTTGCTCAATTGCCATTGAAAGTTTTATTAACTCCTCTTCGGCAATTTTTCTTTCTAAAATGTTTCCTATCTGTATGCCAATTTGTTCCATTAAATAGGGCATATTTTCATCGGAAATAGCTTTTTGTTCTGAAAAGAATTCGAATAAAGCAACTACTCCGCCAGATATGAAAATGGGAAATACAATCAAACTTTCTAATCCAAATTTTAGTGCCTCGTTACATAATTGATAATCATTTTTGTATTTTTCAATTTTAATCCATTGTGCTTTTTTATCTACCAGGGCTTTTACATGAATAGGGCTTATTTTAAGATTATTAACTTGTTCATAAGTCTTCATCAATTTGAAGTATTTGTTTGGCATTGAAGAGTACCACAATGACTGAGGTTTATTAAGAAGGTACTTGGAGTTATAACTAATCACGTGTCCCAGGGGCCAATATGTATAGCTTGAGATTAAAGCCAAAGAGGATCTCAAAACTTCTTCAGCAGTTGGTGCTTCATTTGCTTTTAAAGCAATATCTTTTAAAATCCGGCTACTTCGTTCCTGCGTTTTTAATAATACTTCTGCAAATTTACGATTACTGATATCCGCGATAGCTCCAAACATTCTTAAACCTTCTATAGGATCGGATACATATAATCCACTATCCTGGATGTAGATATAACTACCATTCTTCTTTTTAAACCTATATTCAAGATAAAAGCTTTTTAATTCATTGAGGGCTTCATCGCGTTTTGATATATAAATTTTTCTATCGTTTGGATGAATTCGCTTAATAAAATCGTTGATAGTTATTTTATAAAATTCTTCTTTCGAATAGCCGGTGACTTTTTTAATGGCACCGAGCCATTTGATCGTGTTGTCATTTAAGGAATAGTCATAAATAACCTGTCCTGTTTTTTCAATTGTAATCCTGTAGCGTTCTTCACTCGTTGTGATTTCTGTTGTGCGTTCCAGAACTTTTTTTTCAAGTGTTCGATTAACTTCTTCAAGTTGATTTTTTGCTTTTACCAGTTCTTCTTCCGCTCTTTTTTTATCGGTAATGTCTCTTCCAATTCCTGCAATGCCAATTATTTTGCCTTTCTCATCAAAAAAAGGAACTTTAGTTGTGGAAAGCCATTTTTGATTACCGTTTACATCGGTCACTTGTTCTTCTATATTTATAAGAGGTTTTTTAGTTCGTTTAATATGCATTTCATCCGACATAAATTTTTTTGCTAATTTTTTATTATAAAAATCGTTATCGGATTTTCCAATAAATGAATCAGGAGATGGAAGACCAAGATGAATAGCATGAGCCTGGTTTGTCAGCAAAAAGCGACTATTTAAATCTTTAATATATACTAAATCCGGTACGGTATCGAGTAATATTTTTACCAAGTTTTGTTCGGATTTAAATTGTTGTTCCGAATTTTTAAGTTCTGAAATATTCTGAAAAATTATTAAAACAGTTTTTACATTTCCATTTGTATTGTCTATAGGAATGCCTGTTACACGAAACGACTTAAAGTTGTTTCCTTTAAAAACAATAGTTATATCATCTTTTGAACAAGTTTTGCCTTTAAAAGCTGTTGATAGAGGAAACTCTTTGATATTATATTTTTTATTAGTATTGGAATTTATTATTTTGGCCCTGCCAATAAAATTAGTAGCATTAAGATTGTCATTTAATACTTTTCCAAAAATTTTTCTCGCTTGTTGATTGGCGTAAAATGGTTTTGAAAGTCCTTTTTCAAATACCAATAAGCTAAATGGCAAGTGTTCAATAATCGTATTTAACTTGTTATATTCAACCCCTATTTCATCAATTTGTTTTTTTAATATCTTGGGGAAATTGCCTAAGAATTTTGAGTTTCTCCTTGGATTATCGATAGAAAAATTTTCCTCAACTATTTCTTTTAGGTTAATTATAGATGGAAATAACTTGTTTGTTTTCATGATTTATAACCCAGGGATTTTTTTAAAATACGTAAATAGAAATTTAAAAGTTTGGAAGAATGCAAATAAAATTCAATGTTAAATTAGAAATCCATTATTTTCTTTAATAAAGATAGCACATTTAATATTAATAATAAAATCGTCAAATAAATTTCAAATAATTGTTTTATAGGAAATTATGAATTAATATGTTGATTCGAACAAATTAATATTTATCATTGTTTTATTTTTCACAATTAAGATGAATATTTATATTTGCGGGATTTTTTATGAATGAATATAAATCATCCATTTCTTTATTTTAAATAATATTAGATAGAAACATTAAACAATAACGAATATGACAAACAATAAAAAACTAGTAGAATGGGTAAAAGAATGGGCAGAGTGGTGCAGCCCTGATTCAGTGCATTGGTGTGATGGTTCTGAAGCAGAAAACCAAGATTTGCTTGATTTAATGGTAAAAACGGGAATGGCAGTTAAATTAAATGATAAAAAGCGCCCGGGTAGCTATTATTTTCAAAGTGATCCAAGTGATGTTGCCAGGGTTGAAGACCGCACTTTTATTTGTTCAGTAAAAAAAGAAGATGCGGGACCTACTAATAATTGGATGGATCCAGAGGAAATGAAAAAAACTTTACGTTCATTTTATAAAGGTTGCATGAAAGGAAGAACAATGTATATAATTCCTTTCAGCATGGGACCATTAGGTTCAAATATTGCTCATATTGGAGCTCAGATTACTGATTCTCCTTACGTTGTGGTCAATATGCGCATAATGACCAGAATGGGCAAAGCCGTTCTGGACATATTGGGAAATGACGACTTTATACCTTGTGTTCATTCTATCGGAGCACCTTTGCAGAAAGGGCAAAAAGATGTAAAATGGCCGTGTGCACCAATAGAACAAAAATATATTTCCCATTTTCCGGAAACTAATGAAATTTGGTCTTATGGTAGTGGTTATGGAGGCAATGCACTATTAGGTAAGAAATGTCTGGCATTACGAATAGCCTCAAATATGGCTCACCGCGATGGATGGTTAGCGGAACACATGCTGATATTGGGCATAACTAATCCAAAAGGAGAAAAAAAATACTTTGCTGCGGCTTTTCCAAGTGCTTGTGGCAAAACCAATTTAGCAATGCTTATTCCAACAATTCAGGATTGGAAGATTGAATGTGTTGGTGATGATATTGCTTGGATGAAATTTGGAAAAGACGGGCAATTATATGCCATCAATCCGGAAGCAGGATTCTTTGGAGTAGCACCTTTTACATCAATGCAGACTAATCCTAATGCCATGTTAAGCTGTAAAGCAAATTCAATTTTTACCAATGTTGGGTTAACGCCTGATGGCGATATATGGTGGGAAGGTATTGGATATGACATGCCTACCGGAACAATTAACTGGAAAAATAAAGTTCATAATCCTTCAACAGGTGAACCATGCGCGCATCCGAATGCACGCTTTACTGCACCTGCAGGCCAATGTCCCGTTATTGACAAGGATTGGGAAAATCCGAAGGGAGTGCCTATTTCAGGTATTCTGTTTGGAGGCCGTCGGCCCGGAACTGTACCTTTGGTTTACCAGGCTTTTGATTGGAACCATGGTGTATTTGTCGGATCTATTGTTGGTTCAGAAGTTACTGCGGCAGCAATTGGACTTAAAGCCGGTGTTCGTCGCGATCCTTTTGCCATGCTTCCATTTTGTGGATATCACATGGGTGATTATTTTGGTCATTGGGTAAAAATTGGCGAAAAAGCTCCTGACAAGAATAAATTACCAAAAATTTTTAATGTCAATTGGTTTCGCAAAGGTACTGATGGCAAATTCCTGTGGCCAGGTTATGGTGATAATATCCGAATTTTGAAATGGATTTTTGAACGCATTGAAGGCTCTGTTGATGCAACTAAAACTCCAATAGGTTTTGTTCCTAATAAGGAATCTATTGATGTGAGCGGTTTGCCAATTCATTCTGAAAAGATGGAAGAGCTGCTCAAGGTTGATAAAAATGAATGGAAAGCTGAATGTGAACTTATTGCTGAACATCAGGCAAAATTTGGCGACCGTTTACCTAAAGAAATGGTTAAACAATTCGAAAGTTTGAAACAAAGACTTTCATAATAGATGAATTTCTATTGACAATTGGTGATAGAAAAAACCGTCTCAAAAGTTATTTTTCATTGTCATTCCTGCGTTCCGAAAGTTCGCATTCGCGTCAAGCTAAGAAACATAAGTTCTTAATATAAGGCTACTCTTTATGCCCGTAGGGCCGTAATATTGGTAGCCCCGGGTGTAACCCGGGGTAAAATTGCCAATCAGGTGAAGTGCGCCACGCAAAATATTTAATCGATGTTAAAGTGTTAATTGGCGCACAATATGTTTGGCTATTCAAGAGGCAAATTATTTAGGATATCTCAATTGCGTGCCAAATAAAAATTGTAGCTTAGATTTAAATTGTGCTTGGCACGCTAAATTCCGATGAACACCTAGCCAGGGGTTTGCACCCCTGGCTACCAATGTACAACTCCTTCGGAGTTAAGAAGAAAAACGGACCTCAGATTGATGCGAATGCGAACTTTCGGTAGCGGGAATCTATATATAATCGAGTGTGTGAAGATTCCCATTCCAGAAAGTTCGGGACATGGGAATGACGGTTTTGAGTTATGAGCTACTTTTGAGCAACCTCTTATTAATTATAAATTTGAAAAAGTCTTTTTTTTCGAATCAAATTTTGAACAAATATTTAATTACTGTTTTTTATTTAAAAACTTAATAAATGAAACAATTTAATATTTATCATTCAATGTCGTTTAGTTAAGCAGTTTTATATCATTGGTCATACTTCGACAAGCTCAGTATGACCTCATTTTATTGTCACCCTGAGCTTGTCGAAGGGTGTTTTGTTCTTTAATTAAAGACATGGATTTATTATTCATTAAATCAGTAGATTATAAAAAATTAAATTTGAATTGAAAATTTCTTTTTATCTTCGCATGAAATTTTTCTGTTATGGAAACAATAGTGACTGTTTTATTAATTCTTTCAGCGTATTTGTTAGGTTCCATTCCAACGTCAGTGTGGGTAGGAAAATGGTTTTATGATATTGATATTCGTGAGAAGGGAAGTGGTAACGCGGGAGCTACGAATACAATCAGGGTACTTGGATGGAAAGCCGGAATATCTGTTTTTATTGTAGATGTACTAAAAGGGTTTGCAGCCGTTGAATTGGCTTATCTTTCCCCTCTTCATTCCGGGACAATGATGTTTATAAATTTTCAAATTCTATTAGGAATAATTGCAATAATAGGTCATATTTTCCCACTATTGGCAGGATTTAAAGGTGGCAAGGGCGTTGCGGCACTTCTTGGAATAATTATAACTCTTACAACCGGCCCTGCATTACTTTCTTTTGGAATTTTTATTTTGGTACTTTTACTTTTTAAATATGTTTCTTTTGGTTCAATGATGGCTGGTATTTCCTATCCAATAATAGTATCGTTTTTTTATCCCAGTTTGTCCGATTCATTAAAGATTGCCTCAATTGTGATGGCATTGATTCTTATAATTACTCATAGAAAGAATATCAAAAGGCTCTTAAACGGGGAAGAAGCGAAAGCTTATTTTCTGTTTAAGAAGAAATAGTAAAATATTGAACTAAGAATATAGAGCCAAGAATTAAAATTACTTCTTAATAAATACCAAGCCTTCTCCAAAACTTTCTACAACTATTTTATCTGACTTGTTTAGTGTGCCAGCGATAATTTGTTTGGATAATTCATTTAAAATATGTTTCTGAATCAC
>CAWKPE010000027.1:0-97309 GCA_963851385.1 uncultured Bacteroidota bacterium
AACAGGTTGGGTTAATATGTATAACCTATTCCAGGATTCAGCATTGGCTACAAGGCTAAAAATTCCCATAATTTATGGCATTGATGCTGTTCATGGCCATAACAATGCATATGGTGCTGTAATATTTCCTCATAATATAGGGATGGGTTGTACCCGCGATTCTGATTTATTAACAGAATGTACACGAATAACTGCTATGGAAGTAGGGCTACAGGTTTAAACTGGACATTTAGCCCTTGTATAGCAGTTCCCAGGGATATACGCTGGGGAAGCACATATGAAGGTTTTGGCGAAACTCCTGAACTGCAAAAGACGATGGCTTATGCCGCTGTTAAGGGTTACCAGGGCGATTCGCTTGGGACACCTTATCATATACTTGCATGTGCCAAGCATTTTGTAGGCGACGGTGGAACAACCGGTGGTATCAACGCAGGGAATACACAAATATCAGAAGCATTATTGCGACAAATACATTTGCCGGGATATATCAGAGCAATTGAGGCTGGCGTGGGTTCCGTTATGATATCTTATAGCAGCTGGAATGGAGTGCTTTGCCATGCTAATAAATATTTAATTACCGATGTTTTAAAAACTGAATTAGGTTTTAATGGCTTTGTTGTATCAGACTGGCATGGGATTGATAATGTATCATCTGATTTGGAAACATCTGTTGAAACTTCCGTTAATGCAGGTATCGATATGATTATGGAACCTGATTATTCAAATCAAATTATATCGTATTTAAAAGATTTGGTCAATAAGGGTAAAATATCACAAGGATAGAATTAATGATGCCGTAAAAAGAATCCTGACTGTTAAATTTAAACTTGGATTATTTGAACATCCTTATGCCAGCCTGGCATTAGTTGATAGTTTTGGAAATGATTATCACCGGTCGGTAGCACGAAAAGCAGTTCGTGAGTCACAAGTTTTGTTAACAAATAAAAATAACCTGGTTCCTTTGTCAAAGAGTGCTAAAATATTAGTGGCAGGAGCCAGAGCAGATGATATTGGCTCCCAGTGCGGAGGCTGGACTTTGACTTGGCAGGGACAAACCGGCAATGTAATACCTGGCACTTCAATTTTAACTGCAATCATGCAGGTTTGCGGCAGCGAAAATGTATCATTATTCTGAAGATGGCTCTTTCATTTATTCAGCTGATGTTGCTGTTGTTGTTGTAGGAGAAAACCCTTATGCAGAAGGTCACGGAGATAATTCATCGCTTGGATTAAGTTCAACTGATGTAAATGTAATTAATAATGTCAAAAAACTTAATATACCTTATGTTGTAATACTATTAAGTGGTCGTCCTTTGATGATGGAAAGTATAATATATAATGCCAATGCTTTTATTGCTTCATGGTTGCCGGGTACCGAGGCAGAAGGAATAACAGATGTATTATTCGGCGATTATCCATTTACCGGTACTCTATCTCATACATGGCCTACCTCAATTTCACAGGTTCCTTTAAATTATGGCGACAGTCCGTATAATCCACTCTTTCCGTACGGATACGGCCTTTCTGAAACCGGGCCGCTTAGCATTGCTGCCTTAAATTCCGGTGTCACTATTTATCCGAACCCTGCAAAAGATAGAATATCTATTATGGGCATTCAAAATCAGAAAATAAACCTGGCAATTTATGATTGTACCGGAGCGCTGGTAATGCAAAAACAATTACTAAATAATAACCAAATTGATGTCAGCTCACTTTCAAAAGGAATTTATTTAATGAAGATAATAAATTCAAATAAAGATTTGACCTACAAATTTATTAAGGAATAATATATAAAACATAATTTATTGCTACAGATAAACCTCGGGAAACTAAGTTTTTTATTCTGGCATATTTTCTTACTTAAGGCAGAAATTTATTGCTTTCAGTATATTTATAAACCCTGACTCCAATTGCTTTAGTTAATTTAAAAAGATTTCTCTTCGTTAAAGTTCGTCTATCTTATCAACCAGTGCATTTTCAATTCAAAATTGTAACTTATTTGAAAAAAATTTCTAACTTTAAAATAAAACCCAAATATTTAAAGAATATGTCGAAAAAATTTAGTCTTTCATTTTCTCTGAAGCTTTTGGGAATAGTTTGTGGATTATGGATTATTGTGATAAATAGCTTTAGCCAGGACGAGAGGTTTAAAGCTCTTTTTATTTATAATTTCACAAAATACATTGAATGGCCGGCTATAAACGGAAATGATTTTAAAATAGGCGTTATAGGGAATGCTGATGTAGCAAATGAATTAAATGGTATTGCATCAAAAATGAAAGTAGGATTGCGTTCAATAAATATTATCACGGCAAAATCCGCTTATGAAGTAAACGATTGCCAAATTATATATATTTCACATTCTGATATTGCTGAATTGCCTAAATTAACTAACAAAGCAAAACTTAATAATATTTTAATTATCACAGAAACACCCAATTCATGTAAACAGGGAGCAGGTATAAATTTTGTCTCTAAAAATGGTACTCTTCATTTCGAAATATCTAAAATAAATATTGAAAATGATGGACTGAAAGTTAGTTCAACCCTTTTGAGTTTGGGTATTGTAGTAAATTAAATCGAAATTCTTAAAAATTATTTTATGAAACGGATAAAGTTGCTTTTTTTAATTGTTGCTTTTTTGTCGATTAATTTTCTAAATATTTCAGGCCAGGAAAAGAAAATCCAAATTGAATCGCTTACTCGCGATGAAATTTTGCAAATGACCTCAGATCAGTTACTCGCTCTGCCATTCGAAGATTTACTAAAATTGGCTAATAAACTTGGCGTATCTATTGATGAATTGTTAAAAATGCAAACCTCGGTGGCCTCGCGTACAGAATTGACTCCCCGCGAAACTCCCGGGATCGTTTCAATAATTACTGCAGAAGAAATTCGCAATTCAGGGGCCCGCGATTTAATAGATGTTTTAAAACTTATTCCCGGCTTTGATTTTGAATACGACGTGGATGGGGTTGTTGCTCTTGGTTTCAGGGGTAGCTGGGTTGAGGAAGGCAAAGCATTGTTGCTGATTGATGGCCAAATGATGAACGATTTAGCATATTACAACATCCCGTTTGGAAACCACTTTGACGTTTCTCAAATTAAAAAAATTGAAATTGTCCGTGGACCCGGCTCGGCAATTTATGGTGGAAATGCTGAATTATGTGTTATAAATATAATTACAAAAAGCGGTGAAGATATTAAAGGTGTTTCGGCTACCGCAACATACGGACAACTACCCGAAACATATGGCCGCGTGAATGGAAGTGTAATGGCCGGTACAAAAGAAGGAAAATGGGATGTTGCATTAAAAATATTTGGTGGTGAAGCAAACAGGAGTAACGAAAAATATACTAAGCTCGATTCATTAAACCGACCTGTTGTACAAGATTTTTCAAAAAACGGTAGTAAAATAGAAACTCAAAATATAAACATCTCGGCGAAAAGGGAAAATTTATCATTTCAATTTATTTACGACAATTATAACTCACAGGCTTTATCGGATAGCTCAATAACTTTCAATAAATTCAGGAATATAACTTCTTCATTAAAATACGATTTTAAGCTTTCTGAAAAGGTATCACTAACGCCGGTTGTTAGCTACCAGTATAGCCTGCCATACAATGATACTGTGCTTTCTTCACGAACTTACACTGTTCAACGGTATAAAATTGGTGCAGGCTTGAATTATAATATATCAGAAAATTTAAATATAATTGGTGGCGGCGAGTTTTATAATGACAATGGTGAAATTACCGATATTACTTTACGGTTCACATAAGTTGCAGCTTTATAATTCTGCATTATACTTGCAAATATTATGGAAAATAATGCACTTTAATATTGTTGCAGGAGGGAGAGGCGAATATAACAATGCCTATGGAAGCTCTTTTGCCCCCAGGCTTGGTATAACAAGGGTTTTTGATAAACTTCATTTTAAACTATTGGCAAGTGAAGCATTTCGGGCACCATCGGTTGGCAATATTGATGTAAGCAATAACCTAAAAGTGGAAAGAACACTTGTGCTTGAAACTGAAATTGGGTACAAAATCAACGATAACATGTTTGTTACCGGTAATATTTTTGATATTTCTATCACAAATCCGATAATTTATTATGATGATGATAATCCGGCCTCAGTCCCTGGGACAGACTGGTATTATAAAAATTCTCCAAAACAGGGTAGTGATGGTTTTGAGTTAGAGTACAGGTATAAATACGTCTGGGGTTTCTCTACAATTAATTATTCGTTTTATACTGATAAATGGAAATCGATTCCGGAAAATTACCAAGTACCAGGCAATCCAAATGCTGTATTGGGGCTTCCGCAAAATAAATTCACTTTATTAAGTAGTTTTAAATTTAATAACAATATTTATATTACGCCTTCCGTTATTTACTCAGGATTACGCTATGGTTATCCTTTAAGTGACATTGTTATTAATAAATATGATCCTTCAATACTTCTAAATCTTAATTTTTCATTCAATAATATTGTAACGAAAGGTCTAAACCTGGATTTAGGAGCATTTAACATTTTGAATGATAAATCTGTATTACTCCAACCATATAATGGCGGTTATCCTCCTTATCCAGGAATGGAAAGGGAATTTGTGGCCCGTTTAACTTATAATTTTAAATTCAATAAACAAAATTTCTAAATATAACTCACTTTTCCATCGGCTGGTAATAAAGAAAAACAATCCCGCTTTTAAATATTTTTGTCATTGTAAGTTTCAGATTCAACTTATGTTTGATGTCTTTGAATATTGGCGTACCATCTCCCAGAGCAACGGGATGTATCATAATCTGGTATTCATCAATTAATCCTTGTTCTGCAAACTGGGTTAAAATATTTCCGCTTCCCAGCAGTGTCATATCTTTTCCAGGTGTCTGCTTCATTTTCTTAATTTCTTCAACAATATTGTCCTTCATTATCGTCGTGTTGTTCCATTCAACCTTTTTTAACGTCCTTGAAAATACAATTTTGTCCGCATTATTCATTCCTTCAGCGAGGATTGGATTGTTTTTAATTGCATCCGTTGTCGGCCAATAACTTGCCATCATCTCATAAGTCACTCGTCCAAACAAAAGCGTGTTCCTGAATTTGACCATCTCTACAGCATATTCATTTGTTTCAGAGTCACCTTTATTCCAGCTGATGTCTCCTTTAGGCCCTTTATAAAAGCCATTAAGTGTTATAAAATCAAATGCGCTTAGCTTACTCATGCTTTTTGTTTTTAATTGTTACATTACATTAAACCAAATATAAGATATGACATTTAATGTCAGACTGAAACATCAAATGTAAAGTTATAATTTAAAAATAAAGTGACATTTTAGAACCAATTTTCTTGAAGAAAAATGAAGTATCAGAAGATTTTTAAACCAGAAAAATATTTTAACCGAAAAGTGCGCAATGAATTGCAAAGGATGCTGAATTATATGTGAATGTGTTAAAATCTTTGCAGTTTATCACGAAGAAGACTCTAAGACTCTAAGAAAACACAAAGTCGCTTTTTGTTTTATAGCTATCAATAAATATATTATATTTTTACTTTTATGTCGAACTCTAGTTATTTTAGAAAATATTTTTCTTCCATTTTTGCAAGAATAATTCAAGTTGAGAAAAAGATCAGGTAAAGAAATATATTGGTTTAAAAAAAATAATAAAACTATCTAATAAAGATTTTCCTCGAATAGTCTTTGTTTCCTGAATAAATTTTTACAATATAAATTCCGGTATTTAAGCTGCCTATATCCAATTTATTGTCAGAAGAATTTAATTTTGATTCTATTCTTTTTCTGCCTAAAATATCAAAAATGAAAGCAATTGCAGGAGTTTTGATATTAACAAAATTAATATTAAGCATTTTCGAATTCGAAACAAAAATAAAAACTTCCGATTCCTGTAAAGCCGGTTTCACGATTTCATCTGTTGATTGTATATTAATTGCTCCCGGAGTGGGAATATTTAAAATAAATGATCCGGTTTCATCAGGAATCCTGCCCCAGGTATGTGTAGCGTCAAGCGGGCCATAAATAGCTGAATCGAGAGTAAATAAATTATTTTCTACTATTTGAACAATTGATAATTGCTCTCCGTTTTTACTTAATTTGAAATTAAGATGTAACGGGCCTTTTGATGGTTCTTCGTCCGCCCAAAGAACTTTATGCTCTCCCGGCGCTACAGAAGTAACATCAGGGAAACCATAAGGTATTTGGGTTTTAAGCTTAAATTGTAAAGCATCGGAAAAGTATAATCCGGCAAGGTCAACGCTATCTTTGTCGGTATTTACAATTTCGAACCAGTCATTTACATCACCAAATTCATCCGTATAAGTTGTATTGTGCGAATCAATTTCATTAATAACTATTTTATCAATTTTGGGTATTGCAGTAGTATCGAAATATGCGGTATAATTAATGTCGTTTCTTAACGTGTCTGTAACTAAAGGTTGAAAATATGAAAATTGCTGTGAATCTAAAAGAGATTGCCCGGTTAGTGACATATCGAAGCTTAAATCGGAACTGGTTGGTAATACCTGGTGCACTTCAACAGCAATGAGATTATTTCCAAGAACGAGCAGAGAAGGATTGATCTTATAATTATAAATTAAATTATCACCTAAATTGGCAGAAGCTAAAGTATTGGATGAAATAATTCCATCCGGCATATTAAAACGGCTTAGTTCAGTCCCATTTAAATAAACAACAGCACCATCGTCAACAAGAATACTAAAGCTTAAACTATCTAAATGACTTCCATCGTAGGTAAATGTTTTCCGGAAATAGGCTGAAATGAATTTATTATTAGGATCAGAGCCATAACTGATTACAGTTGTTTCATCACCATCGCCATAACCAAGTTGTCCATAACCAGATTTCCATAAAGAATCATTAAAGCTGTTAGTAATCCAATCACTTGGAGTACCTGCAACACTATCCTGGTATTTCCAGTTGCTGCCAAAATTGAATAATGAATATATTTTTATGTCATTATTTTTTGATTTCAGGCTATCAAATTTAAATCCGAGTAAAGGCTGAACCTGCAATGTATAAGGAAAGCCTGTTGGAAAAGAATCTTTAGATACAGAATCGGTTGAAGGAACATTATTTAACAAAATTACCCCGGCATTTTTTCTATTAGATTTAACAGTAATTTCAGCTTCATCATTTAGCCCAAAATAATCTTTTAAAAATTGACGCATATAAGCAGGCCGCTGTATGGCAAAATTCTTCATATTATCGACATTCGAATTCCATGTATTGATATCCGATCCCCATTTTTGAATATGATAAGGCATTTCGCTGGCAATGTTATTTTTCATGCTGTCAATAATTTTATTGACACGATTGGGATTGAAAGTTGAATTTATATGTGCATAAAACCGACCGATAAATTTCTTTTTAAATTCATCATTTTTAATCAGGCTCCTGAATAATAATGTAGACCAGGCCGGATTAGGCCAATAACTAGGATCGGTATAAGTTGAATCTAAAGCAAAAGTAAGAGTATTTGCATCATATCCCGTATTATATAATCCAAAACCAAAATCCGTATCAAAAAGTACCCACCGCCATTTTGATTGTGGATTTATGGTTCTCCAGTATTTTAAATTATTCCCCGGCCAATCAGTATTGTTAACATATATTTCCGTTATCATGTAATCGATGTATTCATCAATATCCATTTGGTCAGATATAATTTTATAGGAAGCAGAATCGGCTAAATTGTGAGTTGATGCATAATTTATCATTGATACAAAACCATCTGCGGAACCTACATCAGGCACGGCATTCAGTTCGCAATAATCAAGGTTACTTTCATCAATACCATAATTTTCTTCTACCAGTTTCTCATTCGATTTCTCATAAATATTTAAAATTCCCCAATAAACACCATTAATATAAATCACGGCTGGTTGGTTAGCCTGGTGATCCAAATGCATTTGACCATCGGTCAGAGTTTGTATCATATTATCCCGAAACATCGTATAGTTCCAGTCGTTACCCGAATTACGCAAATAAATTTCATCAAAGGAATATATGCTTTTTGACTTGAAAAATTTATATTTTAACTTCCCCGTACCATATTTTTGCTTTGCTAAAACACTTAATGATTTTTGGGCAAAGGTTCTTGAACACGCCCCGGAAATTTTTATCCCGGCAATTTGATTAATTACCTGATCTTTTGCCTCATCATACACTTCAATATTTGCAGACCTTTCCCAATCCTGGTTCCAATTTACAGGACCACCTGAACAATATTTTGTAATGCCATTTGTCCCTGCAACATAAATTCCAATTTGATTGTCCCACAAATTTTTTGGTGCGGTTACTAAAGAAATGACCGGCAAACCCGGTTTCCGGATATTAATAAAATAAGTTTGCGTAATAATATTCCCGGGAACTTTTCCACTTTCAATAATGCGTGCCCTGATAACCGTAGTTGTACTAAGATTGATGGAACCGCTATATTTTATTGAATTAATGTTTGGCTCGGTTCCATCGGTTGAATAATAAATTCCACCATTTTTATAATCACCCGTTAGCTCAAGATTAATTGATGAAGAATAATAACCGCCTTTTGTACTAAATACAACGTCATTGCTTGCTAATGAAGCAACATTTGATGTATTCGTGCTATTTCGCGTTGGAGTCAATAAATAGTACAAAGAAGAAGTTCCGTCAGGATATCTGCCATACGAAACATTTAAATACTGCTTACCATAATATAATTCATCAATAATAACTCCGGAAGAATTTGAAAGAATAACTGTTCCGCCGTCAGGATTTAGTTTAAAATTGGTATAAATATTAGTATTGTCACTTTCGGTATAAACAATATAATAATTATTGGCATAAAATTTCACAGAAGTTGGAAATTGCCATTTCATCAAATTTTGTGGATCGTCAGATAAATAGAAAGTTCCGGTTACATTATTTACAGCATCGGAATTATATATTTCAATCCAATTCAGGTAATTAAAATAAGTTCCGTTTAAATCGGCAGATGCATTGGTTGCAAATATTTCGTTGATATAAAGTTTTGAAAAAGCTTTTCGAATATTAATGAACGAAAATAAAAGTATTATCAACAAAAAACAGAAAACTCTTTTCATATATGGAATTTTTTATTCTTTATTTGAGTTATACGGATTTTTTCTTGTTTGTTTACAAAGTTAAAAAAATCGATTTAATGGCTAATTTAAGTTATTTGAACTAATTAATAAATATTTCGTATAGTATGTCACTTGTCTGCTGGTTAAATAAAATACACGGTGGACAACAAAAAAAGGAGAACAAAAAAAGATGCGAATTAAATTTAAATGCGAATTAACATGAAAAAGAAAAATGAAATTTGGCTTTGCACATTAATAATAATGGGATTTGTATTAATTTTTACAAATAGTTGCAAAAAGGATGAGAATAATTCTAATTCTAATCCAAACTCTAATACTACTTTCCCAAAATCTGACATAGTGGGATACGAATTTAATGGCAAGATGAATGTTGCAGAATATTGGAAAGACGGCGTTGCTACTTCTCTTTCGGATGGTGTAAAAAATGAAGAAGCTTTATCAGTCTTTGTATCCGGAACTGATGTATATGCAGCAGGGTTCGAGGACGACACGGTTGGCAGCTTGTACGATGACCCGACAAAGATGCCAAAGTACTGGAAAAATGGAGTTGCTGTTCCCCTTAATGTTATTTATTTTGGAGGAGCTATCAGCGGTACTAATGGGATAGCTAATTCCATCTTTGTACAGGGTGGCAACGTATATGTAGTAGGTTACGAAGAAGATGGAAGTTGTAATGACTATGCAGCCGCAATTTGGGAAAACAGTGGAGCACCCGTCATTCTATCAAATCCTGATAATGAAGATGCTCAGGCAAATTCCGTATTTGTTACTGAGGGTGGCGATGTGTATGTGGCAGGAGTTAGAGGAGTTGTAGGATCGGAAAACAATCAAGCTACGATATGGTTTAATGGGGTAGAGTCTGCTATCACTGATGGAAGCAATAACGATGAAGCCTATTCCGTCTTTGTATCAGGTTCCGATGTATATGTATGTGGAGGTGAGTTTAACTCCTCCACCTCAAATTGGACAGCTGTGTACTGGAAAAACGGTGTAATTACTTACCTTACCGATGGCAGCGAATTTGCGCAGGCTAATTCAATTTATGTTAGCGGTAATGATGTGTATGTGGCCGGAGACAGGACAGTTTCCGATGGCTCAATGCCTGAGGCTACATATTGGAAAAATGGAGTAGCTACTTCTCTTACTCCTAAAGGAGCCGGTTCAGCAAAATCAATCTTTGTTTCGGGTAGCGATGTATATGTAGGTGGAATCAATGAAACGGGTAATAAAAATGTAGCAACATGTTGGAAAAATGGTACTGCATTTCCACTTACCGACGGCACTAAAACTGCTTTTGCAACTGGTATTTTTATAAGATAGTCGCAATTTATATGATAAAGATAACTTTATTAGTACCTATTCGTTGCATCAACGAATCAGGACTATCTGATAATTTGATTTAGCACATTGTTTCGGCGCAGGCTCTTTTCTGTGCCGAATTATTCTATTTAAGTTATTTTTTCGAAAGCTGATTATTTATTTTAGATAAAAGCAATTCGCGTTTCACAGGTTTGCCGATAAAATCATCGCATCCCGCTATTTTTGCTTTATCCTGATCATTTGAAAAGGAGTACGCGCTTTGAGCGATAATTGGCAATTTTGGTTTCAATCTTTTTATTAGTTTTGTCGCTTCAAAACCATTCAATACAGGCATTTTTAAATCCATCAGCACTACCTGAATTTTCGGTGTGGTATTTATTATGTCCAAAGCCTCCTGCCCATCATGAGCAAAAAATAACCTGGCTTTTTCATCTTCCAGCATTTCTTTCAACAATTCCATACAGACATCATCGTCTTCGGCTATCAGAATATTTATACCTGACAATTTAGCTTCCAACCTGGCTTCTAAAAGTTTTTCTGACTTGATAATAACTTTTGGATTATAAGGGATATTGAAAAAAAACGTAGAACCTTTATCTAATTCAGATTTTACCCATATTGTACCACCAAGTTTTTCGACAAATGCTTTTGAGATTGAAAGACCTAATCCGGCACCTTCGTATTTCCGGGCATCAGCCATATCAACCTGCCGGAACCGTTCAAAAATAATATCCTGATTTTCAGGCGCTATTCCTATACCAGTATCCTGTACATAGAATTCAAGTACTTGTCCTTTTTGTTGATATCCAAAATCAATAGTACCGCTTTTTGTGAATTTCAGCGCATTGTTAATCAGATTCGAAAGCACCTGTGTTAATTTTAAATCATCAGTTTCAATTTTGCATAACTCATCAGAAAGCCCCGGTTTAAATGTTAAGCTTAGTCCCTTCCTTTCAGCTTCGGGACTAAAAAATGTATGCAAATGCTGCAATAAACCGTTCACATTGGTTTCCTGCAAATTAAGTTCAATTTGACCTGTTTCAATTTTTGATATATTAACTATATCGCTAATTATGTTTAGCATCCGTTGACCGCTCTTTTCAATTATGCGAATGAATTCCTGTTGTTTCGTTTCCGGCAGCTTGGGGTTTTTTAATAATTCAGCAAAACCTAATATCCCGTTCATTGGAGTACGTATCTCGTGGCTCATATTTTGCAGAAATGCTGTCTTCAATTTGTCGCTCTCCTCAGCCTTTTCTTTGGCCAGCATCAATTCTTTGTTGGTTTGTTCAAGTTCATCGTTTAGTGCAAGATATTCTTCATTTTGTGATTCTATTTCCTGGTTTTTTTGCATGAGCATAAATTCCATTTCTTTGCGTACGGTTATGTCCACTGATATACCAAATGTGCCGATGATATTTCCTTCTTTATCCCGCAGGGGAAGTTTGGATGAATAAACCCAGGTATCGGGCCGATCGGGCCATGTCTCTTTTTCTTCCTTACTTATTGATTGGCCGGTGCGGATAATTTCCTGTTCATCATTGTATGCTTGCCGTGCATGTTCTTCAGAGAAAAAATCGAAATCAGACTTGTCAATTGCTTGCGCGGGATCACTTAGGCCAAACAACTGTGCCTGAGCTTTGCTAATCCTGATAAACTTGCTATCACGATCTTTAAAATAAATTCTGTCAGGAACGTTTCTCATAAGAACATACATAAGATATTGTTCACTTGCCAGCGCTTCTTCTATCCGCTTGCGTTCTGTTATGTCGTTTGTAACACCTACCATTCCGATGATTTCACCATTGTTATCCCGTAAAGGTATTTTCGATACCAACAACCAAAGCTGATTACCCTCTTCACTAAATGCGAGCCCTTCTCTATTTAGAATTATAGAACCTTCTTTTACAATCTGCTGATCTTCGGCGAAAAATTCTGCTGCCAGTTCTTTTGGAAAAACCTCGAAATCAGTTTTACCCAGAATATCGATTTCAGAATTCAAACCCAGGTATTTCATGTGGTTCATTATTTGTTTGGAATGTATTGGATTGACAAGGATTTTCCTATAATCTTTGTCCTTCACAAAAACTCCTACCGGCAAGTTATCAATCAATATTCTGAGCAAAGTACGTTCCTTGAGTATAATTTCTTCTGCATGTTTGCGGTCTGAGATGTCACGAAAATACCATACCCGGCCATAATACTTTGCGTCGTTGCCAAACATTGGTGATGAGTATCTGTCAAACGTCCTGCCGTCTTTAAGCACAATTTCTTCCCTGCTTGTTTCATGATGGTGTTCGTAGAGATATTTTACCCTGTTCATAAATTCTTTTGGGTTTTCCAGGCTATCCATCACGAAATGAAGTGTTTGTTTATCGGACTTTAATTCCAGCACATCGATAGGAATATGCCACATATTCATGAATTGGTTGTTGAAAGAAATTATCTCTCCTTGTTCGTTAACTACAAGAATACCATCAATGGAAACTTCCTGTTGGGTTGATAGAATAGCATTTTTAAGTTCCAACTTTTCCTCAGCTAACTTACGTTCGGAAATATCTCGGATAATCATGCTGGTTCTTGGGTTGCCACCACTATCCTGGAATAATGCACTTGATATTTCAATAGGAAATGGTGTACCATTTTTGCGTAAACCGGTAAGTTCTCCCTTATACTTACCTGTACGTAAACGTTCTTCTAATGCAATTGCCAAACGTGGGTCAGTTGTATCAATGATACCATTTCTCCCAACCTTTTTTATTTCTTCTTCGGTTCTCCCAAAAATGGTACAAGCCGCAGCATTTGCCTGAAGTATAGTGCCATCCGGTACTGTAAGAAAAACGGCATCCATGCTGTTATTAAAAAACAGGCGAAACCGTTCTTCGCTTTCGCGCAGCGCTGTCAAAGTTATTTTATGTTCATCCTGAATCTTTTTATTCTTAAGCACTGTTTTAATAGTAGGAACCAAACCCTTGATGTGTTTTACCGATTTGATTACATAATCGGAAGCGCCCATTTTTATGGCTTGTACCGCAATTTCTTCGGAACCGGTTCCTGTAACGATAATTACAGGTATTTCGGGACATTTCTCTTTAACAAGTTGAAGCACCTGTAGTCCAGTCAAAGCCAAGAATATTAAAATCGCTTAAAATCAAATCAAAATCTTTTTCGAAAAGGTATTGTTCGAAATCATAGCGATTATCGACTCCCATTACTTCAAAATCACCATGTTCCTTTTGAAGGGCATCTTTAACGAGTTGGCGGTCATGAAGATTATCGTCAATATGCAGGATTCGGATTTAGTTTTTCATTGTTGTTTGGATTTAGTTGAACATCGTTGACATGGTAGACCGAAGTAAAGGTTTTACGTTCTAATCAGGTGCAGCAATATTGAGAGTGAACCAGTAATCATCAATTTTTTTTACTACCTCGGTAAATCCATCAAATGAAACCGGTTTCATCAGGTAACTATTTGCTCCAATGTCATAACTCAAAGCACGGTCACCCTCCTCTTTTGATGAAGTAAGGATAACGACTGGAATGCGTTTAAGTTTATCGGTGTTTTTTATCTGACGTAACACTTCGAAGCCATCAATTCCTGGCATTTTCAGATCAAGCAGAATTAAATTTGGCATCGGAAATAACATTCTGTCGGCATATTTATCCAGTCCGAAAAGGTAATCAAGGGCTTCTTTGCCATTTCGTGCAACACTGATTTTATTTTTTAACCTTGCTTCTCTAAAAGCATCCAGTGTGAGTACTACATCCATTTGGTTATCTTCTACCAGCAAAATATGCGCTAATTTTTCCATTATTTTTTATATTTTATGTTCAGGAATTTTAATAAAAAAAGTGCTTCCTTCGCCTACAACCGATTCTACCCAAACCTTACCGCCAAGCATAGTTACCGCTTTCTTTACAGTAGCAAGGCCGATACCGGTTCCGGGATATTGATCTTCGCTATGCAAGTCGTCTGGAAAACATTGAATATTTTCCTCCAATATTCTTTAGGAATACCAATACCGTTATCGATAATTTTAATGATATAATTATTAGAAACATTCTCGCAGCTGATTTTGATTATTAATGGCAAATTTTCACGTCTATAGGTAATGGCATTGCCTATTATATTGGTGAATATTTGCCGTATTAAACTATTATCACCGATGATTTGCGGCAGTTCATTATCTACAACAAATTTGGCACCAATATCTTTTAATTGTTGTTTAAAATCCGAATGTATGTTTTTCAGAATAGCACTGAGTGAAACAGGATGTACATCCAATGATTTTCGACCCAAGACGGGAATAATTGAGCAAATCATTAATGAGTTGTTCCATACGTATACTGGCTTCTACAATGTAATCCATGTATTGCCGGCCTTCATCATCAAGTGATGCCCTGTGTCGTTTGGAAAGTATTTGCGAAAATCCAAAAATTGCCCTGAGTGGAGCACGCAGGTCATGCGAAATAGAATATGAGAATGATTCCAGCTCTTTATTTGAAGCTTCAAGCTGAGCAGTTCTTTCAACTACCCTGTTTTCAAGTACGGCATTTAATTGACGAATTTCATTTTCTGTATCTCTTAATTTTGTAATATCATGAACCGATCCAACTAAATTGGTGCAATTTCCATGAGCGTTATATGTTGGCGTGACTTTAACCAAACCATATTTTTTTCCACTGGGATAATCAGATATTTCTTCCCAGGAAACTGTTTGTTTGTTTTCAATCGCTTCTCGATATTTACCAAGTACCAATTCATGAGCAGACTTGGGTATTACTTCCAAAATGTTTTTATCAATAATCTGTTCTTTTTTAAGCCCTGTTGCTTTAAGAAACATTTCATTAACAGAGAGAAACCTAAATTCTCCATTAGATTCAACTGCTACAAGATATAAAATATCAGAAATAGTATTAAAAATTGCTGAAAATTGACTTTCATTTATCCGAAGAGTTTCCTCCATAAATTTACGTTCGGTAATATCTAATAGTGAAGCAACACTTTTTCTTGTACTTGGGATCAGGTCAATTGTAAGCAAGATGTCACGAATATTTCCGTCTCTTGTAACAAACCGGAATTCATATTGCTTTAATGCATCTTCCTGATTTTCCCTTCGCATACGATGCTGTGTTTGCATCCGCTCAAGATCATCCTTTAGTACAAATTCGGTCCATCTTTTTTTCCATTCGATCTCCTGCTTTGAATATTTTGAAAGTTTTTCAAATTCCGTATTAGCTAGGCTAATGATGGTATTTTCTTCTATTAGTACAGTTGCCGTTCCTGTGTTTTCAAAAATTGTCCGATATAATTCCTCACTCTTCTGAAGAGTTTCTTCAACTTGCTTGCGCTCGGTAATGTCATTAATAACAGTAATTCGGGCAGTGCGTCCTTCATAAGATAATCCATGTGAATGCGCTTCTATCGCTATTTGTGTTCCGTCTTTTTTTAATTGATGCCATTCTCCTGAGTAAGAAAGTCCTATTAATTTTTTGGTAAGATCGACAATAGCTTTTTTTTCATTTTCAGGGTATAAGTCAGTAAGTTGCATGGATAAAATTTCGTCTTTATTATAGCCATAGTGATTGATAAACGCATCATTCACCGCAAGCATGTTCAGGCTATTTAATTCATAAACCAACATGGGAGCAGGGTTTTGTTCAAACAGATAACGATATTGAGCCTCGCTTTCTTTTAATGCATTCCCTGTCTGTTTTTGTTCCTCGACCATTCGGTTTGCTGCTTCTGCCATATCTACAAACTCTTTGTAACTTACTTTCGATTTATCAATTAAAAGATTTTCTTCTGCAGCTTTTTCAAAAAAGTTCCTGAACAATTCAATATTCTTTTTTAACCGTTTGGAGAAAAGTATAACAAGAAAATAACATAATAATGAAGATATTAACAGGTAGAGCATAACATTGAGAATGTTTTTTCGCATATCTGTGTATAACGCTTTCCTTTTTAAATCAATAATTGAGTTGACATCATCTTCATAAAAGCCAGTACCTATAATCCATTTCCATTTTGGAACATAACTAAAATATGAGGTTTTTATGGATGTATTTAATGGTGATAGCTTTTGCCATGTATAAGTATAAAAAACGCCGCCCGGTTGTAACTCAGCTGATTGCTGAACTTTGAATATGTTGATCCATGCTGCATTTTTCGATACAAAAATATCTACAGGAGTTATGTTGTATTTGCCATTGGTTACAAGCGCTTTTCCGTCTATCGAATTAACAAAAACGTATTCATTGGTTGTATAACGCAGCCTGCTTATCGAATCGAGTATATGTATCTGAAGCACATTTTTAAAATATCCAGAGCTTACAATTGACGCTACTTTGAACCCTGGCAGAATTTTATTATTAAAATATCCGGTAACTTCTAAAACAGAATCATTTCTGTTAACAGCTTTGTAAAGCGATAATGCGCCTTTATCAGTTTTTCTTATTTGAATCTGATGAAGCAATGCTTCTTCTTTTTTATTAAGCTTTTTATTCTCTGTTTTTTCAAAAGAGTTGTATGAATACACAATCTTTCCTTGATTATCTAAAATATAAATTGGAATTCTTGAATTACAAATAGAATCTTTAAATTCTTGTGATAACCAATCTAAAGGATTTTCTGAAGATATCTGTGTTTTTATAACGGGAAATTTTAATTGCCATACCTGATTCGCCAATGTCTGAGATATTGGATTCAAAGGAATTTCTTGAACCCATTGGATATAATCTTTTATCTGGAGTATTTTATTCTTTATTTCTAACTTTTTAGTTTCTGAAAATGTTTTCTTTAATAATTTTACTTCCCTATGATAATCGCTTAGTTTGCCTTCGATCCAAAAAAATCCCAGTGAAATCATCGAAAAAAAAGCAATATATAGAAGATAAAGAAATATTCTCTTATTTAGACTAATACTGTTATTCTTTTCTTTATTTTTCATAGTATTTCAGCCTCATTTGTGAACCAAGTACATAGCTGGTTTTTATTGCAGAGAGTATACTCTTTTATTTGAAAAATAAAAATGCTTTATTTTATTAATAGCATCAAAGAGAAATTATAAACTGTTTTGGTAGTTTACTAATAGAAAGTTAATAAAAATTAATGAATATTTATTGTTATAATGAAATATTTCATATTAATATTTCTAAATTTTTCTATTAATAATGCGCCATATCAGGAATATTTCTCACTGCTTAATACTGTATAATGAATCATCCAGGCAAGTGAGTTTAGGAGGAAAATAATTAAATAAAAAAACGGAATTTCCCTTCAATCCAGATTTTTCTTACTTATAATTCAGTGTCGTTTAGTTATGCAGTTTTATATCATTAGTCATACTTCGACAAGCTCAGTATGACCTCATTTTATTGTCACCCTGAGCTTGTCGAAGGGTGTTTCGTTCCTTAATTAAACGACATTGATTTATAATTTTTAATTAAACTGATCCAAATCATACATATTATTATTACGAATCATGTGTTAGATGATTCTATTGTATCTAATTATATTATCTGAAACAAAAAAATCTTTATTAAGAATCATTTACTAAATAGCTGTATATCAATGACTATTTATTAACAATAGCAATAAATAGTCGTAAAACTACATAATAAAAAACATAGCCATGAAAAAAATAACTTTTACATTAATGATTCTCGAAGCAACCATTTTTTCAATCAAGAGTCAAACCGACAGTACTTTTAAGCCAAAAGAATTACGCAGCGCAGATATTTATGAATCTGATATAAATTCAAAGTTTCAACCAGACAGCACTAAAGATATAAAATTAACTTATGGTTTAGAAATTAATCGTTTTACCTCAAACAGCGGTTTTAAACCGGGTATTGAATTTTCCTTTTTTGTAAAAGGAAGTGATAGTCGGAGATCGCTTGAAGTGGCAGGTTTTTTTGATACTGAAACGAAGAATATAGCCGGGTTAAGTTTAAATCATAAATACATGTTATTGAAAAAAAGATCAGGAAGAAGCTCAAGTTTTGAACCTTATTTATTTTATTGCCTTACTTACAGATCAACAACAGTAAATGGTCCATTAACTATATATCCTGAAATAGCCCGTCAATTGGGGGTTGGAAAATCAAAGGTAAGTTCACTTGAACACCATATTGGTTTGGGTTTAAAAATGAACCTGAAAAATTCTATTTATTTTCATTGCGATTTAGGATATGGATGCTACTTAGGATCCATTAAAAAACCGACCATACCTGATGAAGAAACTGGTATATATAGTGGCGGAAATGGATGGGGTATATTTTCAAGATTCGGATTTGGAATAGAATTATAATCAATTATGAGAATTAACTACTCTAAAATTTTAACAATCTTTTCCAATAGTTCTTTCAAATTTAAAGGTTTAGAAATAAATTCTATAGCTCCTAAATTTTTAACCTTTAATTTTGATTCATTTGAGTCTAATGCAGAAATAATCAGTACAGGTATATTCTTTTTATTTATATCCGATTTGATCATCTTTAAAAAATCATAACCGGAAATCTCAGGCATATTTAAATCAAGCAGAATTAAATCCGGAATTTGGTTTTCAATGTGTTGCAATGCCTCTCTAGCACTAACAGCAAAACGAGCAATGAAGCCATGTTCTTTTAAAAACCATTCTAACATAACCAAGGTCGTTTGTGAATCGTCAATAACCAAAACATTTTTATTGTTTGCCATATAAATACTATGTAGTTAATTCTGCTGTTCGACTGATTTAAAGATACTAAAAAAAATCAATATTTAGTTTTAATCATTTGCAGTAAATTTAAATCCTATTCTAAGAGGATTTTTTGACATCTACAAAATTAAATGATCTTCTCTGTCAGAATTATTAAACACAATCTCACGAATTATTTTGAATGTTGGTTTGAACCCAAATTGCATTGGTAGTAAAAGTTTGTATTAATCATAAGATTTTTATTAACTTTATATATAATTCGATTCATTCCCGCAACTAAATGATTATTAAATGAGTAGTATCGAATGTCAATTGCCTACTTTTGGTGAATTAACTGATGAACAAATTCTTGCAATTAATTCTAATAGTTTTGTAGTTTCATACAAAAAAAAAGAAACTATACTTAAACAAGATATACCGGTTTCACATTTGTTTTATATCAAGTCCGGGTTGGTTAAAGTTTATAAGGAAAGCTCAAATGAAAAAATCCATATTTTAAAGATAACCTCCTCTGGTAATTTTATAGGACTCTTATCAGTTTTTTCCGGAAATCGAAATTATTTTTCAGTTGGAGCAATTGAAGATTGCGAGATTATTTCTACCGATATTGTTACTATCAAAAACATAATAAAGGAAAACGGCAGTTATGCAATTCAATTAATGAAACTATTAAGTGATTATGGCCTATTGATTTTTGATAAATTAATTGACATTTCTCAGAAACAAATACCTGGACGAATTGCTGAAACCTTATTATACTTTGCCCAGGATATATATAAAAATGATTCTTTTGAACTTCCTTTATCGCGTCAGGAACTCGCAGAGTTGATAATAACAACAAAAGAAAATATCAGTCGCACATTATCTGAATTTAAAAATGACAGGCTTATTGATTTTGACGGACGAAAGATTATAATCAAAAGCCGCGAAAATATAGAATTTCTGAGCAAGATTGGATGATACTTACCTGCTGCTACAATTGAATTCATTTTTTCTCTAAAAAGAATTTCAAATAATATTCTTTCAAAATCTAATTTTAATGGTAACACAAATAATAGCTTGTTTTAACCTTTCCACATTACAAGTTATTAACAATGAATTGTCCATTTTAACATTTGGAATTCTACATTTTAACTTATGTTTTTCCACTTTTTAACTTACATTCTACATTTCTCTGCCTTCTGAAATGTCCATTTTTATTACGATTTCAACCGTTCTTATTAAAAGTTATCAACAAAGTGGTAAAAAGTGGGAAAAAGTGGTATAAAATGGGAAAATATTATATATTTTTGTCACAATTAAAAGATTTCTTAATGGCAACGTTCATCGGTGATTACACATGTAAGATTGACGAAAAAGGCCGTGTGACACTTCCCAGCGCGTTTAAGAAAGCGCTGTCCTCTGAAGCCCGCGACACATTTGTCGTTAAGAAGGACATTTATGAAAAATGTCTTGTTCTCTTCCCTATGGACGAATGGGAAAAGCAGGTAGAAACCATCAGAGCCAATCTCAATCCATACAACAGGGAACACAGCACTTTTCTGCGTGGATTCTACAAAGGTACTGCGGAGGTAGTGCTGGATGCTGCTAACCGTTTGCTCATTCCCAAACGTCTGCTTGATGAAGCAAAAATCAACAAGGAGGCAATTCTTGCAGGGCAAGACGGCAGAGTTGAATGCTGGGCCAAAGATGCCTACGAAAAAATTGAAGTTGGTGACGACTTTGCAAACCTCGCCCAAAGAATTCTGGGAGGGGATATCCAAAAACCCGCTAAGCCATGATGTATCACGAACCCGTTCTGTTGCACGAAAGCATTGAAGGGTTGAACATCAGGCCCGGTGGAATATATGTGGATGCAACATACGGCGGAGGCGGACATTCAAAGGAAATTCTAAGATACCTGACTACCGGAAAACTAGTGGCCTTCGACATGGACGAAGATGCTGAAAGGAACAAAATAAACGATAAACATTTGCTTTTTGTAAAACATAATTTCCGGTACTTGAAAAATTTTCTCAGATATTATAAAATTTCAAAAGTAGATGGAATCCTCGCTGATCTGGGTGTATCATCCCATCAGTTCGATGTACCGGAACGCGGGTTTTCGTTCCGAACTGATGCAGCACTTGACATGCGCATGAATCGTAAAGCTCGCAAAAATGCTTCAACTATAATCAATACTTATTCTGAAGAAAAGCTTAATTCAATATTCTTTCAGTATGGTGAAATTCCCAATGCAAGAAAACTTGCTGCGATCATCATTCTTGGCCGTCTTAAACAACCCGTGAGCACTATAAACCAGTTTGTCGATTGTATCAATGCCTGCATCCCAAAACATAGTGAAAACAAATATTTGGCGCAGGTATTCCAGTCAATTCGCATTGAGGTAAACGATGAATTGGGAAATCTAAAAGAGTTGTTAAAACAGTCGGTACAGCTTTTATCAAAAAAGGGCAGAATGGTTGTAATTACGTACCATTCTCTTGAAGACAGACTGGTAAAGAATTTTTTCAGAACCGGTAACTTCGAAGGTAAGCAGGAAATGGATTTTTACGGAAACATTCAAACTCCTTTCAGACCGGTAAACAAAAACGTAATTGTGCCTTCTGATGAAGAAATTAAGAATAACAACCGTGCCAGAAGTGCGAAATTGAGAATAGCTGAAAAATGGAGTAATTGTCAAATATAGTTTTGGTGTTCATAGATTTAAGGTTTTTTAGTTGATTGTTATCTCTGTGAACTCTGTGGTTTAATATTTTACCACAGAGTTTCACAGAGTTAGAACAAAGAAACACGAAGCAAAAAAATATTGGCGGTAACATGGAAGACTTTATAAATCCAAAAGAAGAGCAGAAAGAACTAAAAAAATATTCACTCAAGGAATTGATTACTGGCAGTGTCCTGAAAAAGAAATCTATTGTAAAACAATTGCCTTTTATCCTTTTCATAGTATTACTGGCTATGGCTTACATTGCCAACCGCTATCATGCCGAACATCTCCTGAGAGAGACTACGAAATTGCAGGAAGAACTTAATGAACTCAGGGCAGAGTCTATTATAGTTGCTTCTGAACTTATGTTTGCCAGTAGGCAATCACAGGTTTTGAAACTTGTAGATGAAAATAAACTTGGATTAAAGGAATCAAGAACTCCGCCAAAAAGAGTAAAGATGCAAGATTGAAATTATCAATTATAAAAAAATAAAAAAAATGAATCACAGAGTTACACGGAGTAAAATAAAAAAGAATTACACAGAGAATTCTATATTCAACTCTGTGAGCTCTGCGGCTAAATATTTAAAATGACAATTAAAAAAGATATAGTTTGGCGTGTCGCTACGGTATACGTGTTTGCATTGCTGTTCGGTTTGTGCATCATCACCCGTATAGTGTATCTTCAATTTATTGAAGTTGGCAAGCTGTCCAAAAAAGCCATTGAATTGTCAGTAAAAGATATTGAAATGGAGCCGAACCGAGGTGATATCCTTGCCTGCGATGGCAGGCTGTTAGCAACAGCAGTACCCTATTATGAGATTCGCATTGACATGAGCAGAAATACAATCCGACACAGCACATTTCTCAACAATATTGATTCACTTTCCTACTACCTTTCGAAATTGTTTCAAGACAAATCTAAAGGTCAGTATAAAAGTGATCTCTTGCAAGCAAGGGCAGAGGACAATAGGTACTTCTTGCTCAAACGTAAAGTAGACTACCGGCAACTGAAAAAACTAAGAACTTTTCCACTTTTCAGGTTGGGTAAGTACAAAGGCGGGCTCATAGTAATACAGGATAACGTACGCTTTTTACCTTATGGCGATTTAGCCGCACGTACCATTGGTTACGTCACTAAAAATGATAATGGAAATCCTGTTGGCATTGAAGGATCTTTTGACAATGATTTGCGCGGCGTAAAGGGTGTAAAGCTGATGCAAAGGTTGACTGGAAATGTGTGGATGCCAATAAACGACGAAAATGAAGTAGAACCAAAGGACGGTTACGATGTAGTCACTACAATTGATTTGAATATTCAGGATGTGGCTGAAGAAGCCTTACGCAAGCAGCTAGATAAACATGAGGCACATCATGGTACAGCAATTTTAATGGAAGTGAAAACCGGTGAAGTAAAAGCAATTGCTAACCTGGAGCGAGATGAGGACGGACAATACCGGGAGATTTATAATTATGGAATAGCGGAAAGCACTGAACCCGGTTCGACATTCAAATTGGCATCATTAATGGCAGTATTGGAAGACGGTTATGCGAACCTTGAAGATACTGTCAATACCGGTAACGGTTCTTTTAAAATCTATGATAAGGTCATAAAAGATAGCTATGAAAAGGGATTCGGAAGGATATCCCTGCAACAAGTTTTTGAAATGTCTTCAAACGTCGGAGTTGCAAAAATAATATTGTCACATTATAAGGGACGTGAAGAGCAATTCATTAAGCGGATTTATAGTTTCGGGTTGAACAAAAAGCTCGATCTGGATATAAAAGGCGAAGGTTTACCAGAAATCAAGTACCCGGGAGACAAGTTATGGTCAGGAATTTCATTACCGATGATAGCACACGGTTACGAGGTGCGTCTTACTCCCTTACAAATTCTGGCATTTTATAATTCAGTTGCGAATAACGGGAAACTAATCAAGCCCAGGTTTGTAAAAGAGCTGCGCAATCACGGGCAAACTATAAAAACTTTCGAACCTGAAGTAATTATACCAAGTATCTGCTCCATGTCTACTATCAGGAAAGCAAGAAAAATGCTGGAAGGTGTAGTGGAAAGAGGAACAGCACTTAACCTTCGTGATTCAATTTTAAAAATTGCAGGAAAAACAGGTACGGCACAGATTGCCCAGCAAAAATCAGGATATCGTAAAGACGCCAGGATTAGCTACCAGGCATCATTTGTCGGGTACTTCCCTGCTGACAAACCCTTGTACTCTTGCATCGTTGTGGTCAATGCACCATCAAAAGATGTTTACTATGGGAACCTTGTTGCCGGCCCCGTATTCAAGGAAATTGCACAGAAAGTTTATGCCACCAGTTATGAGTTACATGATGAAATTATGAAGGGTCACAGCCATTTAAAAGCTGAAGCGCCGTTGGTCAAATGTGGTTTATGGAAAGAAATTGAAGAATCGACTGATGAACTGGGCATCCCAGTCAAAGAAAAATCTGAAAACATTAAGAACTGGGTAACAGTATCAAAAAACAATGAGAATATTGATATATTCAATCGAAAAGTGACGAATAACCTTGTTCCTGATGTTACCGGGATGGGTGCAAAAGATGCAGTGTTTCTGCTCGAAAAAGCCGGTCTGCGGGTTGTAATAAACGGATTTGGAAAGGTAAAAAAGCAATCTATTCAAGCCGGTACAAAACCTGAAAAAGGCGCTAGGATTGTTATCACGTTAACTTAATCAATTGACAATCGATAAATATCAAATGAAGATTAAAAAATAAAAACTGGAATGAAACTACTCAAAGATATATTGACAAACATACATCATATAAAGGTTGTTGGTGACCTTGCTATAGAGATACTCGATATCCAGTTCGATTCAAGAAAAGTAAAGTCTGGTTCATTGTTTGTTGCTATTTCTGGAACGCATGCAGACGGTCACACTTTCATTGAAAAGGCTATCGATTCAGGTGCTGCAGCAATTGTTTGCGAAAAAATGCCTGAAAAGCACGATCCAAAGATTTGCTGGATTATTGTAAATGATTCTGCCGAAGCGCTGGGTATTATGGCAGCAAATTATTATGACAACCCTTCCCGTAAACTCAAGCTTGTGGGTATAACAGGAACTAACGGTAAAACTACAACAGTAACTTTGCTCTACCATCTTTTCAGGGCTTTAGGTTATAAAAGCGGACTAATTTCTACAGTAGTCTATCGCGTGGAGGATAAAAGTTATGATTCAACTCACACTACTCCTGACCAAATTGTACTGAACAACCTATTGGCAGAAATGGTAACTGCAGGTTGCGAATACTGTTTTATGGAAGTCAGTTCCCATTCGCTTTCACAAAAACGCACAGCAGGTTTGCAATTTACTGGTGGAATATTCTCGAATATCACACATGATCATCTTGACTATCACCTGACATTTGAAAATTATATAAAAGCTAAGAAATCATTTTTCGATCACCTGGATGCCAATGCTTTTGCATTGATAAATGTCGACGACAAAAATGGCAGTGTGATGGTTCAAAATACTTCAGCATTTGTAAAGACTTACGCCATGCGTTCTGCAGCAGATTTTAAAGTAAAAGTCATTGAGAGCCATTTCGAAGGAATGCATATTAAACTTGATGGGACAGATTTCTGGACACCGATGATTGGAGAATTTAATGCCTATAACCTTTTAGCTGTTTATTCTGCTGCGATAATGCTGGAACAAGACAAAAATGAAGTCCTTAGACTGCTCAGCTCATTGAGCAAAGTGCCAGGTCGTTTTGAAACGGTACTTTCAAAAAACAGCATTACCGGTATTGTTGATTATGCCCACACACCTGATGCACTTGTGAATGTGCTTAAAGCAATAAATCAAATCCGTAAAGGCAATGAACAATTGATTACTGTCATTGGTGCTGGTGGAAACAGGGATAAAAGCAAACGACCTGTTATGGCTCGTGTTTGCGTTGAAAATTCCGATAAAGTAATTATCTCCTCAGACAACCCTCGCTTTGAAGAACCTGAAGACATAATCCATGATATGGTTGCCGGCGTTGAAGAAAAGTACAAAGCAAAAACTTTAACTATTGCCGATCGCCGTGAAGCAATAAAAACAGCTATTATGCTGGCAAAACCTGGAGATATAGTTTTAATTGCCGGCAAGGGACATGAGACATACCAGGATGTTAAAGGTGTGAAACATCATTTTGATGATAAAGAAGAATTAATTAAACAATTTGAAAATTTGGAAATAAGATAAACTGAAAACTGAAGATCCGAAATTGTGTGCTTCAGAAATTCAAACTAGATACAGTGAAATGAAAGAGAAATTAACAAAAGTATTAGACATTAATGATATCGCATAATTAAAAACTATAATGAAATGAGCAAGCAAACTGAAAAATTTATTCTTGATTTGTCGTATTCATTTGCACTTAAGATTTCGTCGTATTCTGAAGTCATGGAAAAATCAAGAGATTATGATGAGGCAGGAAGGCTTTTCAAATCAGGAGCATCAATTGGTGCCAACATCAGGGAAGCGCAAACATCAGGAAACATAGACAGCTTTATTTACAACTTGTACAATGCAGTTAAAGAAGCAGAAGAAACTGAGAACAGGTTGCTTAAGTACAAAAATTCTGAAGTTTACCCTGATATACACGATTTACTCAATGATATTAGAGTGATGAAGCGTTTTTTGAGAGATGTCATCAACTCATCAAAAAGTGAACAGTTTCATAATAACACTTTAGCACACTTGTAATAAACATACGATGCTTTACTATTTATTTAAATATTTACACGAATCATTTGACTTCCCGGGCGCAGGAGTATTTCATTACTTGTCGTTTCGATCATCTATGGCAGCAATTACGTCACTAATTATTGCATTGATATTTGGAAAAAGCATTATCCGCCTTCTGCAAAAAAAGCAAATCGGTGAGGAAGTTCGCGAATTAGGACTTGAAGGGCAATTACAGAAGAAAGGAACCCCAACGATGGGTGGAATAATTATTATTGGTGGAATAGTAGTGCCTACTTTGCTTTTTGCCGATTTGCTGAATATCTACGTCATTATCATGCTGATTACAACAATTTGGTTGGGGTTCATCGGTTTTCTCGACGATTATATTAAAGTATTTAAAAAGGATAAAAAAGGACTCCAGGGTAAGTTTAAAATAGTGGGCCAAATTATTCTCGGACTCATCGTGGGCCTTATTCTCTTGCTTAATAAAGATGTTGTTGCACGAACAAAAATAACCAGGACCAAACCGGTCATTCAATATTCAACATCTAAAAATGATTTAAAAATAAGTAATCAGAAAGTAATTGAATACAGGGATATAAAATCTACAAAAACTACCATTCCATTTCTGAAAAATCATGAATTCGACTACGGAAAATTGTTATGGTTCCTTGGTGATCAGGCAAAAAAATGGAAATGGATAGTACTAATAATTGCAATAATAATTATCATCACGGCAGTTTCAAATGGAGCAAATATAACTGATGGGCTTGATGGCTTGGCAACAGGCACCTCTGCTATTATAGGAACAACTCTTGGCATTCTGGCTTACCTTTCCGGCAATATGATTTTTGCTGACTACCTTAACATCATGTACATTCCCAATATAGGAGAACTCGTAATTTTTGCCAGTGCTTTTATAGGAGCAACTGTAGGCTTTCTATGGTACAATTCTTTTCCTGCACAGGTTTTTATGGGCGACACGGGCAGCCTCACGTTGGGCGGTATTATCGCAGTATTTTCTGTCATTATCCGTAAGGAGCTGCTAATACCAATTCTTTGTGGAATATTCCTTGTTGAAAACCTTTCCGTTATGATGCAGGTAAGCTACTTTAAATATACCAGGAAAAAATACGGTGCAGGAAGAAGAATTTTTAAAATGGCACCATTGCATCATCATTTCCAATTGCTGGGTTATTCAGAGGCCAAAATAGTAACACGTTTTTGGATTGTTGGAATTATGCTGGCAATTATTACAATAGTGACTTTAAAGATAAGATAAAAGGCCCCTTCCAACCTCCCCAAAAGTGAGGAGAAAAAGGAAGAAGAAGAAATAAAAATATGGAATTAAATTTATAAAAAGGCTCATATGAAAATTTTAAGAAACAACCTTAACATTGAGTTATTTCATTCCCCCTTTGGTGGAAACGAAGGGGGCAAATTATGAAACGAATAGTCATATTAGGTTCTGGTGAAAGTGGCACAGGCGCTGCCTTACTTGCCCAAGTAAAAGGGTTCGATGTATTTGTTTCTGATTCTGGCAAAATAAAAGACAATTACAAAGAAATGCTTAACAAATATCATATCTCGTTCGAAGAATGCATGCACACGCACAATCTTATTTTAAACGCTGATGAAATTATAAAGAGCCCGGGCATACCAGATAAAACAGAGATACTGGATAAAATTCGCGAAGCAGGCATTTCGGTAATTTCCGAAATAGAATTTGCGGGCCGATATACATCAGCATATAAAATATGTATTACTGGAAGTAATGGTAAAACAACTACCACCTCGCTAATTTACCATATGATGAAAAAAGCAGGAATGATCGTAGGAATTGCAGGAAATATCGGAAGGAGTTTTGCATTACAGGTGGCAACTGAAAACTACGATTATTATGTTTTAGAAATCAGTAATTTTCAACTGGACAATATGTATGAATTTAAAGCTGATATAGCTATTTTACTGAACATAACACCAGATCATCTTGATCGCTATGATTACGATTTGCAGAAATATATTGACTCGAAATTCCGCATTACACAAAACTTAACTGAAGAAGATTTTTTCATTTATTGTTCTGATGATGATTTGACAATTCGAGAGATGGAAAAGATCGTTCTACGAGCCAGGCAATTACCATTTTCGCTAAAAGAAAATAAATTAGAAGGTGCCTATGTCCGAAATAATTACATATATATCGAATTTGAAGATGTGGACTTTTCAATGTCGCTTAATGAACTATCATTAAAAGGCAGGCATAATACTTACAATTCAATGGCCGCAGGAATTACTGGCAGTACTCTTAAAATCCGAAAAGAAATCATCCGGGAATCGTTAATGGATTTCAAGGGTATTGAGCACAGGCTCGAATCCGTAGTAAAAATACATGGAATTGAGTTCATCAATGATTCCAAAGCTACCAATGTAAACTCTGCATGGTATGCATTGGAATGCATGACTGGCAAAGTAATTTGGATTGCTGGTGGTACTGATAAAGGTAATGATTATTCTATCCTTAGTGATTTAGTGCAGAAAAAAGTAAAAGCGTTGGTTTGCCTGGGTAAAGACAACTCAAAACTTCACAAAGCATTTGACAATATAATAGAAACTATTATAGATACTACATCTATGAACAATGCTGTGAAAAGTGCTTACCATCTGGCAAAGGATGGAGACGTAGTTTTACTTTCACCTGCCTGCGCAAGCTTTGATCTTTTTGATAATTATGAAGACAGGGGAAGGCAGTTCAAAAAGTATGTAAGAGAATTATAAATAATTGATTATTGTCTATTGTTTAATTAATATTAAAACAATTAAATAAATAAATGACCGAAGTTTTGAAAAAATATTTTAAAGGTGACGGGATAATATGGGGTGTTATTATCAGTCTTTCGCTGATATCCATGCTTGCAGTTTATAGTTCTACGGGAACACTGGCTTACAAATTCCAGGGCGGAAATACGGCTTACTATATTCTCAAACATTTCTCATTTATGTTGGTTGGCTTAATTGCCATATACATTACTCACCTGATACCTTATAAATACTATTCTCGCCTTGCCCAGTTACTTTTAATTATAGCAGTGCCACTTTTGGCAATCACATTAATTTTAGGAACAGCCTTTAACTCAGCACCGCGATGGCTGACATTACCCGGCATAGGAATAACTATTCAGACTTCAGACTTTGCCAAGCTTGCTATTATCATGTACATTGCTCGAATACTTTCACTCCGACAAGATGAAATAAAAGATTTTTATAAAGCATTCCTTCCTATTATTTTTCCAGTGGTTATTGTATGTATCTTAATTTTGCCAGCAAATCTTTCAACATCTTTAATAATTTTCTCAGTCAGTGTCATACTCATGTTTATCGGGCGAATTTCCGTTAAACATATACTGCTTCTGGGTTTTGTAGCTGCATTGCTTATAGGCTGTTTTATCTGGCTTGCACCAATGACAAAAACAGGATTCGGTTACAGGGTTGAAACTTGGAAGCACAGGGTTGAGAGTTTCATTTCAAAAAAAGATAAAGTAAAAGGTGAAGAAGAAAATTTTCAGGTAGAACAGGCAAAAATAGCAGTTGCTATGGGCGGTATTTTAGGAAAGGGACCTGGGAACAGCACACAACGAAATTTTTTACCTCACCCCTATTCCGATTTTATATATGCTATTATAGTGGAAGAATATGGGCTTATTGGTGCAATTGTGGTATTATTTCTCTATCTCTATCTACTTTATCGGGCAGGAGTAATTGTGAGAAAAGCAAACAGGACTTTCCCTGCCTTTCTCACAATTGGGCTGGCTATAAGCCTGGTTTTCCAGGCAATGATAAATATGGCGGTATCAGTAAATCTTTTGCCGGTCACAGGTCAAACTTTACCATTGGTAAGCATGGGTGGATCGTCAATATTATTTTCAAGCACAGCTCTGGGAATAATCCTTAGTGTCAGCAGGGGAATAAATAAAGAAGAAATTGAACTGGAGAACAACAATCAGACATCTTCAAATGAGGATGAATTCGATTCTGAAGAAGATTCAGAGTCAGTTAAAGAAAATATGACTGAAAATATTATGCTTTAAAATGTAATAATAAATAAGGTATAAAAAATTGCAAGTACAGACAGAACATATAAATAAAAATTCTATCTCCTTGCCCAATGGGCAAGACAAGGAGGTATCTTCACGCCGTATTATTATTAGCGGTGGCGGAACCGGCGGACATATATTTCCCGCCATTTCCATTGCAAATGCCTTAAAATCCATTGACAGCAAAATAGATATTCTATTTGTAGGTGCCAGGGATCGTATGGAAATGCAGAAAATACCTGCAGCAGGTTACAAAATAATAGGTCTGCCCATTGCAGGTTTTCAACGTAAGAAAATTTACAAGAATTTCTCTTTTATTTTCAAGCTTTTTAAAAGTTTGCTGCTGGCTAAAAAGTTAATTCGCGAATTCAAACCAGATATAGTTGTCGGAGTTGGCGGATATGCCAGCGGTCCAATGCTTCGTGCGGCAAACAAAAAAGGCATCCCAACAGCAATACAGGAACAGAATTCTTATGCGGGAATTACTAACAAAATATTAGCCAAAAAAGCAACTAAAATATTTGTTGCTTACGAGGGAATGGAAAAGTATTTTTCAAAAGAAAAAATTGTACTTATTGGCAATCCTGTCCGTAAGGATTTTGAAAATATTGATTCTAAGCGCAACGATGGCTTAAACTATTTTGGACTGGAACCTGACAAAACAACTATTCTAAGTCTGGGTGGAAGCCTTGGAGCAAAAACAATAAACCAAAGTATTATCAATTCATTAGTAGCAATTGGCAGAAGCGATGTGCAATGGATATGGCAATCCGGAAGTTATTATTATGCCAACGCCAAGTTTATTTTAGAAAAGTCCGGCTTTAAAAATATCAAACTGTATGATTTCATTTCTAAAATGGATTTAGCTTATGCGGCAACCGATATTGTGATATCAAGAGCCGGGGCAAGCAGTATTTCCGAACTATGTATTGTAGCAAAACCGGCTATCCTGGTTCCTTCACCTAATGTTGCTGAAGATCATCAGACAAAAAATGCTGAAGCATTAGTAAATAAAAGTGCTGCAATTCTGGTATCCGATATTGAAGCAAAAGACAAACTTATTTCTAAAGCACTTGAGCTAGCTTTTGATATTGAACAGCAAAAATACTTGTCGTCTAATATTGCAAAGCTGGCATTGCATAATTCAGCAGAAAATATAGCGCAAACAATACTTGAAATAGCGAAATGATTAAAATATGAATTTTAAGAAAATACATAATGTTTATTTGGTAGGTATTGGCGGAATTGGTATGAGCGCCCTGGCCCGCTATTTTAAGACTCAGGGCAAGTTTGTGGCAGGATACGATAAAACCCCTTCAAGCCTCACCGAGCAGCTTCAAAGTGAAGGTATCGATATTCATTTTGAAGATGACCTTTTGTTGATGCCCAAGCCAATATTATCTCAAAAAGAATCTACTTTAGTTATATATACCCCTGCAGTACCTAATTACAACAATGAATTTAATTATTTCAGGGAAAGACAGTACATAATTATGAAGCGTGCTGAAGTACTGGGAATATTATTTTCAAACTGCAAAGGTGTGGCAGTAGCCGGTACACATGGTAAAACAACCACATCAACCATGATTGCCCATATATTACACCAGTCATCCGTGGACTGCAATGCATTTCTTGGTGGTATCTCAAAAAATTATAATTCTAATTTATTAATTTCTGCAAAAAGCGATATTATAGTCACTGAAGCCGATGAATATGATCGTTCGTTTCTTAAATTATTCCCGTATATTGCCATAGTTACTTCAGTTGATGCTGATCATCTGGATGTATACATTACCCATGATGAAGTAATAAAATCATTTAACCAGTTTACACAACAGATTAACGAAAATGGAATTCTTATTTATAAAAAAGGTATTGCTCTTTCCCTTGAAAAATTAAATGATATTGATATTTATACGTACTCACTTAGTGAAAATGCTGATTTCTATCCTATAAATATTCGATTAGAGAAAGATCTGTTTTTATATGATGTGCAAACTCCAAATGGTATCATTAAAGAAATAAAGCTTGGGGTACAGGGTAAAATGAATCTTGAAAATTCTATTGCAGCTCTGGCAGCTGCATTGCTTTTAAAAGTTAAACCAGAAGAAATTAAAGCAGGTCTGGCAAGCTTCCAGGGAGTAAAAAGACGCTTTGAATATCATATCAAATCTCCTGAATTAGTTTATATAGATGATTATGCACATCATCCTGAAGAATTAAAAGCTTGTATAAATTCAGCAAAAAGTTTATTCCCGGATAAAAAGATAACCGGTATTTTCCAGCCACATCTTTACACCCGCACACGTGATTTTTCCCCTGGCTTTGCAGAAAGCCTCAGCCTTTTGGATGAACTTATTTTACTGGAAATTTATCCGGCACGCGAAGAACCTATTGAAGGTGTTACATCAGAAATGATTTTTAAGAACGTAACAATTGATAATAAAACAATGTGTAATAAAAATAACCTAATGGATAAATTGAAAACTCTGAAACCACAAGTACTCTTAACTATGGGAGCCGGAGATATTGACAGGTTTATTGAACCAATTAAAAAATTATTTAGATAACAGTTTATGCTTACAATAAAACACATATTTCTTTGGGTAATTATTATAGTATATATGTTTATAGCACTAGGCTTTGTCTATGAAAACCGGCAGAAAATAATATGCAATAAAGTTGATATTAGCATTTCAGATGAAGACATGAACAAGTTTTTAAAGAAAGATGACATTACCAAAGTACTAGATAAATACAAGATAAAAATGATAGGTGCGCCTATCGATAGCATCAATACATTACTGGCTGAAGAATTAATTAATAACAGCCATGCAGTTCGTTCCACCGCAGCTTACACAACTATCGATGGTAGATTGAATATTAAAGTCGAACAACGAAAACCTATTTTGAGGGTAACCAATCAAAAACTTCAGAATTATTACCTTGATGAAACAGGCCAACTAATTCCTATGTTAAAGCCATACGCTGCTTATACATTAATTGCCAATGGCTATATTTCAGAACCTTTCGATGTTACGATTGAACGAAATATTTTCCCCTCAAAAAAAGACACTTTTATCATGCCCAATATTATATACGATTTATATTACGTAGCCAATTTTATAAACAAAGATGATTTCTGGCAGTCGCAAATAGAGCAGATATATGTAAATAAAAAAGGTGAAATGGAATTGGTGCCCAGGGTAGGTTCACATAATATTGTTTTAGGTAATTCAAACGATTTAGAAATAAAATTCAGAAAACTTAAAGCCATGTATCGTGTATTTAATGATATTGGCTGGAATCAATATAAAACTATAAATCTAAAATTTAAGGATCAGGTAATTTGTACAAAACGTTAAAACTATGATAGAAAAAGATCAAATAGTCGGAGCCATTGACATTGGCACAACAAAGATTGTGACCATGATTGGTAAAATGAATGATAACGGCCGTCTAGAAATTTTATCCATGGCGAAAACCGAATCAAAAGGTGTAAAACGCGGCGTGGTTCAGAATATCGAAGAAACGGTAGCGGCAATTTCCAGAACTGTTCAGGAAGCTGAATTGAAGGCTGGAGAAAAACTACATGAGGTATTTGTAGGTATTGCTGGACAGCACATCCGCAGTATTAAAAATCGCGGTTATATAAATCGTGATAGTTACGAAGATGAAATTACCCGCGATGATATCAAGAAACTCGAAAACGACATGCTTAAAATTCCTACAGAAGTTGGAGAAGAAATTATACATGTAATTCCGCAGAACTATATTGTGGATAACGAAACAGGGGTCAAAAATCCAGTAGGTATGTCAGGAAAAAGACTTGAGGCAAATTTTCACATTGTAATAGCTCAAATTGCTTCTGCAAAAAACATTGAAAAATGTATAAACCGTGCCGGACTGAAAGTGAAATGCTTGATGCTTGAACCTATAGCCTCATCCGAAGCAGTTCTCACCGACGATGAAAAAGAAGCCGGGGTTGCATTGATTGATATTGGTGGTGGTACGACAGATATTGCAGTGTTTTATGATGACATTATCCGTCATACTGCAGTTATTCCATTTGGTGGAAATGTGATAACAAAAGACATAAAAGAGGGTTGTGCAATCCTTCAACGCCAAGCCGAATTACTTAAGGTTCAGTTTGGTTCTGCTTTAGGAGAAATGGCTGAGGATGATAAAGTAGTATCTATTGCAGGTATTGCAGGTCGCGAACCTAAAGAAATATCTTTTAAAAGCCTGGCTTATATTATCCAATCACGCATGGAAGAAATTTTCGAAGCAATCGCTTTTGAGATTGAAAACTCAGGATATATGGACAAATTGAGTGCCGGAATAGTTGTAACAGGTGGTGGAGCAATGCTTAAAAATTTGCCTCAGTTAATTAAATTTAAAACCGGAATGGACGTGAGAATAGGTTATCCGAGCGAACATCTGGCAGCTAACGTAACCAATGATGTCAATCAACCTATATTTTCAACTGTGATAGGCTTAATTCTCAAAGGTTTCGAATATTTAAACAAACACAGTGAAATTGCAGTAAACAAAGTGAACAAATCTGAAATAAAAAATGAAATAATTCTCGAAAGTAGAGATGATGTTTCAATTGATCGTGAAGAATCTAAGACTGAATCTAAAACTAAATCAAATATTTTTGATTCATTCAAAAAAACTTTTAGTGAATTATTCGAAGAAAATGATACAAAAATGTAGATTAAAATAAATAATAACAGCCTTTTTTTAGAAGTCGTTAAAAGTTGTCAAGAATTCCTTTTATAAAAAAAGGCACAATAAATAAATTTATGAAAGATGATTTAATATCCTTTGATTTGCAAAAGCACAAATCATCAATAATAAAAGTCATTGGAGTAGGTGGTGGCGGAAGTAACGCTGTAAACCATATGTATCGTATGGGCATCAAGGACGTTGATTTTGTGGTATGTAATACCGATGCACAGGCACTAAAAAACAGTCCTGTTCCGGTAAAAATTCAGTTAGGAAATTCTCTTACCGAAGGTCGCGGGGCAGGAAATAAACCCGACGTAGGCAGACAGGCTGCGATAGAGAACTTGCAAGATGTAATAGATGTATTGTCGTGCAACACTAAAATGATATTTATTACTGCCGGAATGGGAGGTGGAACAGGCACAGGTGCTGCACCTGTTATTGCCAAGGCTGCAAAAGAAATGGGCATACTTACTGTTTCAATAGTAACCGTACCTTTCCGTTTTGAAGGTCAGCAAAGAATAAACCAAGCCATCGAAGGTATAAATGAAATAAGAAATTACTCAGATTCGTTGCTCGTAATTCATAATGAAAAGTTACGTGAAATGTTTGGTGACCTTAAGCTTTCAGACGCTTTTGCCAAAGCAGATAACGTATTGACTACAGCTGCTAAAGGAATTGCTGAAATTATTACTGTTCATGGATACATAAATGTAGATTTTGCAGATGTACAGACTGTCATGAGCGAAAGCGGCGTGGCAATTATGGGTTCAGCAATTGCTGAAGGTGAAAACCGTGCATTGGATGCCATACAGCAGGCACTTCAGTCTCCACTCCTTAACAGCAACGACATTCATGGTGCTAAAAACATACTTCTTAATATTACATCTGGAGAAGAAGAGGTGTCAATGGATGAAGTAGGTATAATTACTGACTTTGTTAATAACACTGTAACTAAAGATGCATTATTGATTTGGGGTACAGGAAATGATGTAACTCTCGGGAAAAAGATAAGTGTAACAATTATTGCAACCGGATTTGAATCCAATTCCATACCAGAGTTGTACGGCCGTAAGCGTCAGATTGTAAATATACCTTTATCTGAAGAGCCACGTAAATCAAATGTTTCCAGTAATATGTTTGAAGGAAAAACGAAGGAGAATTTAGATACTGTTCATCAGCGTACTTTTGATTTTCCATCAGTTTCCAATGTTTCAGAAACAGATAAAAATTTTGAACTTGATGGTATAGAAGTAAAGATTAATAAATCCAAATCCAAAGAAAGGTTATATATTCTAAAAAAGAATCAAACCAGGCAGAAAGAAACAGCTACAAACAAGGAAACGAGCATTATTGAAGATATGGAAAACCAGCCTGCTTTTGTACGTAAAAAGATAAATATTGATGAACTCAAATCACATTCAGGTCCAGAGATATCCAAGTTCACACTGGTTGATGATGAGGAGAAAAAAATAGTTCTCAAACCTGAAAATCCTTACTTAAATGATAATGTAGATTGATTAGAAATGAGAATTATGAATATCGGATACAGATATCAGGATACCAGATGCAAAAAAAAAATTAAGGATTCAATAAAACAGAATGATGTAATAAAAAAGGGAATGAACCTTCTCATTCCCTTTATGTCGGGGTACCTGGACTCGAACCAGGGACCACCTGCTCCCAAAGCAGGTACGCTAGCCAACTGCGCTACACCCCGAAACATCTATTTCTTAAGAACTTATTTTCCCTTCCTCAGATGGGATTAAACCATTATTTTAAAAAAAATATATGCCTATTTAACTTCTTTATCAGGATAAATTATTCCTATCAAAATTAATTTTTTGCAATATAGCTTCGATACATCCCAAGAAGCATCTTAGAAGCTTGCTCATAGCCATCATAAAATTCTTTATATAATTCTTCAGATAGCATGCCCATTCCTTTTAAAAGATCAATTATTGCAACAGATTCAAAAACACATCCTCTCGAAAGAGTAAGAAATTCACGCTTTTCTGAATCACTCATACGGCCAGTTCCCTCAACAAGATTTATTAATATGTCAAAGCTTGCCTTTTTCCATTGACTCATAATGTATTCATCAATAGCAGGTTCAGAAAGCAAAAATTTCTGAACTTTTACATTATGATTCTTTATAACCTGGTAAACTTCTAATTTCTCAAAATCGAACATTAACAGAAATTTTTATTAAGCGATTAGACCTAAATATTCTGAAAACTTGATTTCATAAAGGATCCAACTTCTATTAAAATTTTAACCACACTTTTTTAAAATCGGGCGCAAGATATAAAAAATGTATTTTATGGCAAAGGAAAAGTGTTTAATTCAAAATAAAAATTAAATAAGCGCTATTTCAGATTTTGATTTTCATTAATTATTTACTCTTATTTTGAAGTTAAAAATTTTGTCAGAAGTTATCATCACTATTTATTACTAAAGTAGTAATGATATGTTTTTTTGGAATTATGTCAAATTTTGCACTAGCTTTTATGCTAAAAAGTATAAGTCCAAAACGGTTTTCTTAATCTGGATTCTCTCGATAAATTAATTCTTTTATTTGAAGTTGTTTAAAAAAATATACTGATTTAAAACAATATGTCCTAACAATTAAATGTTCATAAATCAGAACTAAACTGAAGTCTTCTATCAAGATAGTCCAATAATCTTCATCATTGTGTAAAAAATTAAAATCTGCTAATTAGAAAGAATTTTCTATGGTTTTACAGTCTTATGAATCGCAATAGCTACACTTGTTATTTCCATTATATACGTAAACTTCTGCAAGTTAGAAAATAGCTATACCCTTTTAGATATAATTATTAGTAATTTATTTGTAAATATACCCTTTATGATATACCTTTGAGTATTTAATTTTTAATATATTAAAAAACAAAGCATTATGCAAACAGTATTTTCCCGTTTTGTAAAAGACCAACGTAAAAAACTTAATGTTACCCAGAAACAATTAGCAATTAAAGCTGGCGTGGGTTTGCGATTTATCCGCGACTTAGAACAAGGAAAAAAAACATTGCGGCTTGATAAAGTAAACCAAGTGTTGGAATTATTTGAACATGAAGCAGGTCCTACCCGCTTGATGGTACGCGTTTATAGGAGAGAAACGGCAATAAATGAATAGGAAATCTTTTCCCTCATTTCTCTACACATTATGTCGTCTCTTACTTTCATTTCTCTTTGACAAAGTTCAAACCAATACCAAATCATGAATTTACGATTAAAATACAATTTTATTAATTGTTTCGTTTCAAAAGCTTTTTATGCTTACGTATGTTAATAATATGTTAAACTTTCAACCTTCCATTTAAATAGTTGTTAATTGATATTATTTAAATTTAAGGATGTTAAATATTATTTTTTTTTAAGCTTATCTTTTCAATAATCTTTTGTCATATTTATTTTGTTTGCATTGATAAATTGATAATAGCTCGCTTCAAAATTTAATCCTATTTTACATGAATGCCTTGTTTTTGTTACGATTTGAAAGTTTTATATAAATTAAAGAATAAAAGGTATGAATTTCCGTTTTATTATTGTTATATTTATTATGATAATATCAATTTCAGTGCGGGCCCAAAATCTGGAGGGAATCGGAAAACAACAACCAGTAACACTTAGCGGAGGGATCATGGCGCAAAGTAGTGCCTATAATGCAAGCGGTATCAGTGATCGTAGCCAGCCATTCTCATATATTATTAGCGGTAGTCCAACGATTAGTATTTTTAATAGTTTAACAATACCATTAACTTTTACCTTTAGTGAACAGGAAAGGTCGTACAGGCAACCATTTGACCAGTTTGGAATGAGTCCTTATTATAAATGGATTACAGTGTATGCAGGTTATAGGAATATTACATATTCGCAATATACGTTGGCTGGTCACACTTTTCTGGGCGCCGGAGTAGAACTTCATCCAGGTATTTTTCGTTTTGGTTTTATTTATGGAAAATTTAACCGGGCCACAGGTATCGATTCGACTTCTAAGGCATTGCAGCCTTTTACTTACTCTAATAGTGGATTTGCAACTAAAATTGGCGTCGGAAAAGGATCAAGTTTTCTTGATTTCAGCTTGTTAAAAGCAAAAGACGATAGTACAAGTGAACATCCTACAGGAAATTATGTGGGCCTTGTAACTCCTGCCGAAAATATTGTCATCGGTGTTAACGGCCAGACCAGGTTCCTGACAAATTTCATATTTTCATTAGAATCAGCCACCAGTCTTTATACCCGTAATCTTGGTGATAAATTTGCAATGCATGACAGTGCATCAAATGCAATTGTCAAAATGTTGGAAGGTGCAATTACAACTAATAGTACTACCGAGCATTATAACGCCCTGCAAACTTCGTTGGGTTATCAGAACAAATTATTCGGATTAAGATTGCAATACAATAGAATTGATCCCAATTATAAATCCATGGGTGCTTATTTTTTCAATAGCGATCTTGAGAACATAACTTTTGCTCCTTCTTTAAACATGCTGAATAATAAGTTGAGATTGAATGGAAGTCTGGGATTGCAGCAAGACAATTTAAATAAACAGAAACAATCCACCAGTAGCAGGGTGATCGGTTCAGCCAATGCAACAGCCAATTTAAATGATCAGTTCGGATTTGATTTCAGTTATTCAAACTATTCAAACTCGCAACGAACACGTACCATATTATTAAAGGACACTTTCAGAATTGCACAAGTATCGCAGAATTTTTCACTAACACCACATTATATAGTTGTAACATCAAATTTTGTCCATTCCATAGTGTTTTCAGCCAATTATAATTTGTTTACTAGTTTGGATAACAGCACTAATATTCAAAACAATACCAAAAGTTATGTTCTGTTTTTGAACTATCAAATCACTATCATCCCAAAAAATCTGACATTTACTACAAACCTTAATTATACTGATGTGAAAGCTGATTCATTTGAAGAGGGGAACTATGGCCTTACGATTGGAATAAATAAGACATTGTTAAAAAGCAAGCTTACTTTGGGGTGGTCAGGTTCGTTTTTAAAGGGAATTAATGGAGGTACAACAGGTTTAATTCTAAACCAGAGCGCTAATCTAAGTTACAGGGTGAACAGACACAATAATTTGAGTACTAACTTCAATTTTGTCAATAATCATTCTCAGCACACTGACATAAATCCAACATATTCCGAATTCAGAGGAAATATTAGTTACAGGTATATATTTTAAAAAGAGAAATATTAATTTTTTATGAATATGCAAAATCTATTAGGATTCTTCAAATATGGCGGGCGCAAGAACATATTCTTAAGCATTGCCCTTATTTTGACGCAAATAATTAGTCATGCTCAGACTCAATATTATGTAAATATAAATCTGGTGCAGGTAATTGCCCCATATTCTTCTAATTTATCCGATTATGTGAGCAATCCTTCTAAGGTAATTATTTCCCTTCAAATGGTTGCGGGAGGCCCTTCACAAAATATAAAACTTTTTGCCACAATCAAAGGAGATAATGGAATACAAATCAAGACCAATATAAATGCATTGAGTTCGTTACCGGAAATCAACTTGTCCTCTGTTTCGCCCAGCCTGATGGTTAATGCGCTTGATATTCGAAATGTTTTTGATTTGGATTATGTGGATGTAACCGGAACAACTCTTAGTAATCTGCAAACAAATGGGCTACCTGCCGGAAATTACCAATTATGTGTGCAGGCTGTGGCAGCAGTGGCTAATCCGACAGGCGGACAAGCTGCCGGCAGTCCTGCATCACTTGAAGCCTGTAGCAGATCATTTACTATCAGTCCGCCTACCGCAAGTGTTGCAGTTAGGACACTACAGGTAATTGCTCCTTATTCCAATAAATTATCTGATTACTTGAATAATCCTTCACGCATAATAATTACACTTTATAGCAATAGTACGTATAAACAAATTTATATCAAACTGCTTGCAACGCTGAAAGGAGATAATGGAATACAAATTATCACAAATGTGGCCAGCCTTGATTTGCTTCAGGAAATTAACATATCCAGCGGTATAAATACACTTGTTTTAAATGCAAGTTCTATAAGTAATCTATTCAATCTCGAAGGGGTTACTATACAAGGAACAACTTCCAATGACTTGTTAAACGGCAATGGTCTGCCTGCAGGAAATTATCAGTTGTGCATTACACCTGTCGAAGCAACTACCGATCCTGCTACCGGGCAACAAGCCGGAAAAATTCTTGCAGATCAGTCATGCAGCAATTCGTTCACTATTAATCCTCTAACTGCAAGTGTTTCAATAAGAAATGTTCAGGTAATTTATCCATATTCGACGCATTTATCCGATTTCCTTAACAATCCTTCAAAAGTGATTATCACGCTTGGCAGCAATATTACTTATCCACAGTTTAAAATAAAATTGCTGGCTACTTTAAAAGGAGATAATGGAATACAAATTACAACCAATCCGAACAATCTTAATTTATTGCCGGAAATCACGCTTATAAGCGGACAACCGGTAGTTGTTCTGAATGCCTCTTCAATTAACAATCTTTTTAACGTTGAAGGAGTCACTTTGCATGGAATGACATATAATGAACTGGTAAATGGAAATGGGTTGCCTGAAGGAAATTATCAGCTATGCATCACACCTGTAGTCGCAGAGACGAATGCATCCGAAGGAGTGCAGGCCGGACAAGTTCTTTCCGATGCAGTTTGCAGTAACCCTATTGCCATTACCAATCTTGAACCGCCTGTAATCATTAATCCATTAAGCGGCAGTGATATTTTATCCCGGAATCCGCAAAATATTATTTTTAACTGGTCTATTCCAGCAGGAGTAAAAGGCAGTATCCAATATGATTTTAAAATAGTAGAAATTCAGGATTCTTTGAGGAACCCGAATGATGCTATGCAATCAGCCACCAATCCGGCTTTTTTCGAAAGAACTGTAAATGCAAATGTAATTCTATTTGGCCCTGGAGAACCGCCACTTACTCCAGGTTACAGGTATGCTTTTATGGTTACGGCCATAGATCCTCAGAATAATGTTATTTTCCGCAATGGAGGACGAAGTGAAGTTGCCTACTTTTTTTATAAACCTGATACAAGTCATAATGCTCTAATCGTCAATAATAATAATCAAATCACCGACACCAGCCAAAATAAAAATCCCATCAGTGTGATGGATGCTCCTGAATTGAATTGCTCATGCAAGATGACTATTTCGGATAAGACAGTGGATAATTCAAATGCCAAAAGTGGTTCAATTGTTCATGTGGGCAAGTTTGACATGACGCTGAACAATGATGTCGCAGTAAAAGGAGACTCAATATCTGGTACTGGTACCATTCCAGTACCTTTCCTAAATAGCAGTCTGTTAAAAATTAAAGTCGAATTCTCCAATTTAAAAGTAAATTCTTCTAATCAGGCTGTCAGTGGCACGGTTAAAGCAAAAAGAAATGCAAATGCAGTTTCAGTCCTGCCTGCTGTTGATCCGCCAAACACTAAGCCAACACCATTTACAGCAAGCAATATTCAGAATATAGGTAATTATATAAATAACAATGCAAGCACTGCTATCGCAGATGTTAAAAACTCAATCAATTCAGCCGGATGGGAAATGCCATTTGGAATTCAAAAGGAAATATCCGGAGAAAAAATAGTAGTTGCCATTACTGACATGGTATTTGCTCCTGATCAGGCCGGGTTTAATGCCTGCCTTGCTTTTGATATTCCTGAAGGTGGCGGAAATAATACATTGGCATTGGGTGCTAAAAACATCTGCTTTAAAGATAGCAAGAGTTTGTGTAGCGACGCAACTTTATTCCTTGTAGAAGATTTTAAGATTGATGCCTTAAATTTTACTTTTATCAAAGCAACAGGTAATAATAATTCACAGGCAGGAACTTATGCAATATTCGATACCAGTGGCTTTAAAAAACTTCATATTAAAGCCGAATATGATTTTTCTCAAAATGTAATTGTTAAAAAAGCCGATAAAGGCATTGTTAAAGCAACTATTGAAACAGACATTCAAAGCTGGAACAACTGGTATGCAAATGTGAATATTGATACATTCTCGATTGCTGGCTATGATGAATGGTCTTTTGCCCTGAAAGCACCTGCTTATTATGACCACTCTGACAGCATTAATCCTCCTGGTTTGCCAAAGGACTCAATTGCAGGCAAGAAAAATTTTCTGGATAAAAGCTGGCATGGTTTCTTCATGTCAGACCTTCAAGCTTCATTACCTGCAATACTCAAAAGAGCAGATAAAAAACCAATTTTAATTGACGTCAAAAATTTCATGATAGACAATCAGGGAATTACGGGGATGTAAGTGCTTCGCAGATATTGGCAATCGGCGATGGTGATTTGGGTGGTTGGTATTATTCACTAGACAGCATAGGTGTACGATTTGTAAATACTTCATTTATTAAAGGAGGGTTAAATGGGAAAGTTCTCTTACCAGTTTCTGGTAGTCCTAATAAATCATCAAATGATGAACTGGACTATACCTGTACTCTAAGTAAACCTTCTGTAGACAGCTCTATGAAGTTTCAGTTTGTAATTCAACCAAAGGATAGCATAACTGCTAGCCTCTGGGCAGCTACTCTCAATTTGGATAAAACATCCAATATCATTGTTTCCAATGATAGCGGAAGTTTTAATGCAGTTGCTACACTCAATGGAGATATTTCAATCCAGGCTGATCTTAGTCCGATTCCAAAAATAAACTTTAAAGCCATTGAATTCCAGCAATTCAAACTTATGACCAAATCTCCCTATATCGGAGGCAACATCTCTTTCATGGGTCTTTCCAGTCCTGAAAAATCAGCCGGGGGATTCCCGATTACCGTTAACAATATTAAACCTGTATTAAATGGTTCTGAAGCAGGTTTTAGTTTTGACCTCAATATATCATTAGCAGATATAAAAGCACTACCAAAAGCAAGTTTCAATTTAGCTGTTCTGGGAGACATCACAATGACAAATGGAAGACCAGATTGGAGTAACCCTCACCTGCAGGTAGATAGTATTTCGATTAATGGACCTCTGGGTCCCTTGGATATCAATGGTTATATTAAATTCTTTGATAAGGATGCAACTTATGGAAATGGCGTGAAGGGTGGCATAACTGCAAATCTTGATCTCGGTATCAATAAAATTCAAATCAGTAGTCATGTGATGTTCGGTCATACTACATTTAATTATTGGTATGTAGACCTCTTGGCAATGAGTAGTGTTGGTACCCCCATTGTTCCACCTGTACTGATGTTCGGGTTAGGTGGCGGAGTTTATTATAACATGTCTAAAGGACAGGATGTATCACCGGATGCATTGCTTAAAGGTACATCAAGTGATTTAAGCCGGTATAAACCCACAAATAATACCATAGGTTTTATGGCAAGTATAGTGGTAGGTACCGGTAATGGAACACCGTTTCATGCAAAAGGTACATTAAGCATGGAATTTACTTCCGACTTTGGAGTCAAATCTGTTGACCTGGATGTAGATGCTGCTATGTTGGCTGGTATAACAGATGACGATAGTAAAGCGCCTATCAACGGACATGGTCATATAGGATATGATTTTGCACAAAAAATATTTGATGCAGGCGTTGGGCTTAATATAAATTTTACTGCTATAACAGGAAGCGGTTGGATGGCTCTGAATATAAACGGTCAGAATGGAGAATGGTATTTTAAATTAGGAGAACCAACCAACAGAATAAATGTCAATGTCCTTGATTTGGTGCAGCTTAATGCTTATATGATGATGGGCAATAGCATACCGGGTATTCCTGATCCGCCTAACAATATATTGCAATATTTCCCTCAGTATAAAAGTTCGCGCAACAATAGCCTGGTTTCGAATCAATTATATCCTGGATTTGCATTTGGGGCAGGTTTTGAATATGGCCCTGTTGACCTTACCTTCCTGATTTTTTACATGAATTTCTCTGCAGGAATGGGATTCGATGTAAATTTAAGACAGTATACTGAAGGATGCAATGGCAACAGCAATTTGCCCGGTATTAATGGATGGTATGCCAATGGACAATTTTATGCCTGGGTAAATTTTGCATTCGGTCTTAATGTTGATGTCTGGTTTTACAGTGGTAAAATAGACGTGGCAACAGTTGAAGCTGCGGCTCTTTTTGAAGCAGGACTTATAAATCCATCCTGGTTTCAGGGCTGGCTTTACGGACATTTTGATGTTTTGGGAGGTCTAATATCAGGTGACATGCACTTTGATGTGTCCGTAGGTGATAAATGCGTACCGCAAAGCAATCCGCTTGGAATGGATTTGCCAATTATTTCAGATGTCAAACCTGGTAATGGAGATAAAGATATATCCATTGGAAATAACCCCGAAGTAGCCTTTAATTATCCTGTGGACAACGATTTTGATGTTACCAATACAAACAGTGACGGCACTACAGTACTTAATACCATTCATATTGATTTAACTGGATTTACTATTACTAGAAATTCAGATAACGTCGTGATAGCCGATTTAAATAACAGTCAGAACCTCTCATATACCGATGAAATGAAACTTGCTACTCTTTATTTAGCAAGTGCTTTTGACCCACAAACCAATTATACCCTAAATGTATCTGTAAAAGCATTTCAAATGGTTAATGGCAATAAGGTTCCCATTTCATATAAAAATAAACCGATTGAGGAAAGCCAAACAATCACTTTTAAAACAGGAGACTGTTTGCACAGGCTGGATGAGAATGCCCAAACTTTGTTAGGAAGTTATCCATTCAAAAATCAACGTTATTTCTTGCAGAAAGAACAAACAACAGGATTTATCCAGCTCGATAAAAACTACCCCTGTTTGCTTAATGATCCGAATTATACTTTGCTAGCCCAGTTTGTTTCATACCAGTCTCCAACCCAGACTACAGTCCAGGAAGTGGTTGTGGGTCAGAATGGAAACCAGTTGACATTTCAGATTCCATCTCTTCCGAATGAGCAAATTACCGAACTCAGGATAATCAAAAGAATGAAAGTAAATAAATTCTTAATGCCAACCAAGATAGCCCTGAATTACGAAAATAAAAATACGTATTTGAGTTCAGGACAAGGTTCAAATAATAATATCCTGAGCATACAAAGCACTAAAGTTTCAGGTGCTTCTTATTCAAATAAATCGATAGATCTTGAGTTATACAGTTATTATTTCAAAACCAGCAAGTACAATACTCTATCGGACAAACTTGCCAATGCAGATTATTCTGCAACAGCCACCATGAGCGGATTTGGCAACATTGAAGGTTATTCGGCTGATTTTGGTTTTGCAGAAGGATTCGACACTTACGATGTAAATGAAACAACTTTTGAAGCATTTGGTGAGAAGTTTGTAATCTATCCTTTGGTTCATATTTCAGAACAATCTCCTGGTAATCAGTGGATCCAGAATTATGTAAATAATTACTTTTATAATAACTGGAAGACAGCATACATTTATGGAGGTGAATATAAATATGATATTGCTCCATATGACATAAGGAAGAATTCTACAGGCTTACAGTGCCTGATTTTTGAACCTTCCCTGGAACCTGTCGGTATATTGCCAATTTCTGGTGAACCTCCTTTATCAGAACAGGAAATAGCAACTGCCACTATTTATGTAAATCCCAATTCAGTTCTTCATAAAATGAATATTCATTAAGCAATTTAAAGATAAAATGAGATATCATGGTATAAATATGATTATTAAAAACAAAATAATATGAAAATATTAACATCTTTTCGGTTAATACTGCTCTGCGGGTTTGTTCTTTTTTTTACCGCAAGACCAAGTTTTGCCCAGATGGCAAAACTCTCTTTTGGCAATGCCTTTAATATGTTGAATTCAGGAAGTAAAACCGTTACATCAACATCATTTCAGGGCACCAGCAATTTGTCTTCTATTGTGAGCCAATCGTTCACAAAAAAAGTATCCGTCAGCTATGGAATACCAATTTCAATTTTATTTGAGTTCATTGCGGTAAAAAATAATTTGAGTGGCGACATTGCCTGTGATCCCGATAATTATAATAATAGTGCCGGAAATGTGAAACAGGCATTTGATAACCTTACAAATGCTAATTTTGTTAAAATATCTGATTACAACAAAATAAATGTAAAACTGAATTTTAGGTTTAATCCTGCACAATTGGTAAATTATGGAAGCATAGAGGAAGATTATCTGAATAACACTCAATCTTCTCCTTGGGATGCTAAAATTTATAAAATGCCAAATACACCTGTAAGTGCCACAAAAATTATGGTAATACAAAAATAAATACCTTGGTTATGAAAAAAATATTATTCACTGTGATTGTTTTATTAATGAGCATTTCCGCTTTAGCTCAGCAAGATAAAAATAATCCTCATAAAAATAAAGCAAATCCCATTTCACCACAAAAAGTGCAACCTAAGTTAGATACTGTACCTCAACCACACAATATCCAGGTATTAGCTAAATATTATGGCGATTCAGTGGTTTTACGTTGGGCGCCATCAAAAGCAACTCTTTGGGAATTTGCGAACAAGTCTGGATATATGATTATCAGGTATGAATTTGTTAACAAGAAATTGGAAATGAATACAAGGGAAGTATTAACAACTAAGCCATTAAAACCATGGTCATTAGATGAATGGAAAGAAAAAGCAAATCGAAGCGATAGCCTGGCAGCAGCTTGTGCACAAATTTTATATGGTAAATCAAAAACACAATTATCGCAAAATGGAAAAAGTAAAGGAATAAATCTTAAAGAATCATTAAACGAAAAATATGAATTGGAGAACAAGCATGCTTTGGCCTTATTCCTTGCAGATCAGTCTACCTTTCTGGCAACTGGTCTTGGTTTGAGATTTACAGACAAAAATATTGTTAAAGGAAAAACTTATGCCTATGCCGTTTGTGCTCTGACAGATCCTAAAATAATTAAATCTGATACAAGTGGAGTTTTGGTTAATACTTCCGAAATTATGCCAATTCCTGAAATGCCAAAAGTGAATGTAGAGGAGTTGGACCGGAAAGTCAGATTCACCTGGGATCGTCAAATGTCAAGTATGTTTTATACAGGCTACTATTATGAACGTTCAGAAGATGGTGGCAAATCGTTCAAACGGCTTAATAAGCATCCGTTTACGCAACTTGCATCAGATCAAAAACTAACATCCAATTCTTCAATAGAATTAAACGATTCTTTGCCTAAAAACTACAAACAATATTATTATCGCATTATTGGTATTACTCCTTTTGGTGATTTGGGAAAACCAACACCAAATATAGCAGTGATGGGCAGAGACAGAACACCTCCAAGTGCCCCTGAACAAATAAGTGCAAAAAATATTAATGACAATATTGTAAAAATTACCTGGACAAAAAGAATAAAAGAGCCTGATTTCATTGGTTACCTGGTTGGACGATCCGATAAAGCCACAGGTCCTTTTTTCCCATTGAATACTGAACCATTATCTACAAATGCAACTGAATACATCGACAAAGATGCTGTTACTTATGGGACAAATTACTATATTGTTGCTGCTATTGATACTGCAGGAAATGCAGGCTCTTCGATTCCGGCCTATGCGATAATCACTGATACAATTCCACCTGCGAAACCATACGGACTAACTGGTAAAATTGATACAACCGGAATTGTGCATATCAAATGGAGAATGGGAAAAGAAACCGATTTATTAGGATATATGGTTTATTATGCAAATGCACCTGACCATACTTTTACTCCGGTATCAAAAGATTTTGTTGTAGATAGTACATTCACAGATAGCATTAATCTAAAAACACTGACAAAACAAATTTATTATAAAGTAGTGGCATTCGATAAACATAGGAATCCAAGTCTGTTTTCGGATGCACTAGAATTAAAACGTCCGGATAAAGTGCCTCCTGTACCTCCTGTGTTTAATAACTTCCTGGTTAATGATACAAGCATTATCTTAAAATGGGTTACGAGTAGCAGCAAAGACGTGGTTTCACAAATTCTATTTAGAAAAGAAAAAGGCAAAACATGGGAACAGTATGCTAAACTAGCCATGGATGCTGATTCATACGTGGATCATAAAGTCAAAAAACAAAACTGGTACGAGTACAGTCTTGTTGCTATTAATGAAGCAGGACTACATTCTGAAAAATCTTTCCCGTTAAACGTAAGAGTATATGATCCAGGGGTCAGACCTGAAATAGAAAATTTTATTGCAAAGAAAAGTACTGATGGTAAATCTATTATTTTATCTTGGAAGTATTCAGTAAAAAGTGATTTTTGGTTCATAATTTATCGTTCAATAAATGGAACTGATTTGATGGCATACAAAAATATTCCCTCAAAACAACAATCATTTACCGATTCCAGTTTAAAAATAGGTATATATCAATATTCTATTAAAGTGGTATATAAAGATGGTGGTGAATCTCAAAAGGTAATGTCAGCCAAAATTGAAATTAAACCTATAGAGAAATAGAAAATAAATCATGAAATGAACATGCTTAAATTACAACACGAATTCTCTATAAAGATAAATATTATGAATATATTCAGAATTTAATGATAAATCTCTTGTTTAATATTGTTGCTTAAGTTCCAATTACAATATGTTTTTGTTTAAACTGAAATATGACTTTAAATTTCAAATTAAAAATATCTTAGGAAAAGTTCCTTCATTTAATAAGTTTTGTACAATTTTATAGGCAAGTGCTTTTAAACCGGATACTGCAAGCTCCAAGCGGACCATTTGTGTGCAATTGAAAACTTGTTCCTGCTTAGCAATCAAGAAATTTATTATAAAAAATAAGTTTACCAAAATTAAATAGTGACTTTTGCTACGACATGAAATATAACATTTAATCTCTTTCGATAATTTATAAATTAATTACATCTTTGTTCCTTGATTTAAGCTTTATTCAAAATAATGCTGAATATGAAACAGGGTGCAACAAATAAAAAGTTTTTAATAAGCTTTTATCATTTCAAACCCAATCTGCTGATTATTGGTATTACTTTTATTTTACTTATCTGCGCATATTATTTTCTTCTCAGGAAAAATGATCTGGTAATTTTCCCAAATAACAATACGATCAAATTTGAATTTTTTGATGATAAAATAGTTGGTGGAAATTCAAAAATATTACCAACTTGTATGAAAATTACATGTCATTCATTGTTAATTAATATACTGCATTCAGAAATTTAAGTTATGATTAAATGAAAAAAAATTACAAATTTTTATTGATTTCCGGGCTAACGTTAATAAGTAACCTTGTTTTTTCACAAACTGTTCCAGCACCATATGAAGTTGGAATATGGTCAGGTTTTAGGACTGCAGCAATTAATTATACATTTGATGATGGTTGTTCCAATCAGTTTAAAATAGCTATCCCTTTGTTTGATAAGTATGGTTTTAAGCTAACCTTATTTACAGTTACAGGCTGGACACCCGATTGGGCAGCTTTAAGATCAGCTGCTGCCAGTGGACACGAAGTTGCCAGTCATACAGTTACTCACCCCAATTTTGGAAACATTGCACTTCAACAGCAAATAGTTGAGTTGCAGAATTCGAAAGATTCAATAGAACGCCACATTCCAGATAAAAAATGTATTACTATAGCCTATCCTTATTGTGTTCCAGGAAGTGATAGTGCTTGCAGTAAATATTATATTTCGGCACGAGGTTGCCAGGGCTTTATTGAACCCAAAACACCTGGTTCATATTTGAATGTGAGTTCCATTGGCGTTGGAAATCTTAGTTCAATTAATACATTGGACGATTTTAAATTGAAATTCGAAAACGCTGCTAAAATCAATGGATGGTGCATTTTCCTGGTTCATGGCATTGATAATGATGGTGGATATTCTCCCATTAACTCGTCGGAGTTAGCAAAAAGTATCGAATATTTAAGCATCCGCAAAAGCAAGTTCTGGGTTACAACATTTTTGAACGCTACACTATACTCAAAAGAACGTAATGCTATTAAGATTACCGAGACCTCAACAACTAATTCATCCATAACATTACAGGCTAACGATACGCTTCATGATTCAATTTATAATTACCCGCTTACCCTTCGCCGTCCTTTGCCTGTCGGTTGGCCATCTGCAAAAGTAATACAAAACAGCATTGTAGTTCCAATGAGGATTGTACGTGTAGATTCAGTTGTATATTTAACTTTTGATATAGTTCCAAATGCAGGAGAGATAAAAATTACCAGAAACCTGAGGCCTGTTATTCCTGAAGTGGATACCATTCCGGCTGATGATACTGTAAACATTTCTGATGGAAAAACTCTTGGAGTAAAAAATAATTATTAGTAAATATGTTCTTTTCTATTATATATCTTTAAAATATAAATGTTATGAAAAGTTTTCTTTTTGCAATAGGATTAATCTGTACAACATTATGTTTTGCAGATTCTTTTGATACAATACCAGCCAACAATAGTTCCATTGAATATACGGGAAGAATTGATTTTACAAATCTGCTTGTTCCGACATTTTCTTATTCGGGAGTATCTATCAGGGCATGTTTTACAGGTACAAGTATAGCTATGATTATGAACGATGATATCGGGCAAAATTATTATAATCTTATTCTCGATGGCAAACTGCTCGATACCGTGAATATCGCTGTAGGAAAAAAAACTTACAAAATAGCTGACGGACTTCAAAACACAACGCATGAAATAGAAATATTTAAACGAACAGAACAACAGTTCGGCAAAACCCAGTTCTTTGGATTTGTTGTAGATAAAGGCTCGTCACTTACAACAATAGTAAATAAACGCACAAAACTGATTGAATATATTGGAAATTCAATCACTTGTGGTTATGGCGATGAAGGAGTAAATGGCGGAACATTTGGCCCAACGACCGAAGATCATTATATGACCTATGCAGCCTTTACATCACGTAATTTCAATGCACGTCATTTGGCAGTTTGCAAATCAGGGATTGGAGTATATCGGAATTATGGTGCACCTACATCAGGTAGTGCAGACTGTATGACCAATTATTATACCCGTATTTTTTTGTACGATGAAAATCCCAAATATTCTTTTTCAGACAAACCCGGCTTGGTTTGTATTGACTTGGGAACAAACGACTTTAGCACAAATGTTGGTGATTCGGCACTGTTTGTAAGTACTTATTTTCGTTTAATAGATACTATTCAAACAAAATATACCAATCCCGATATTCTTTGTTTGCTTGGTCCTATGCTTTCCGATCCTACCTTAACTATGGTAAGAAGATATTTAAAATTCATAGCTGATTCAGCCAGCCTGATTGGCAAAGGAAACGTGTATTTTTTTGAAATGTCGCAACAAACGGGTGCGCTTGGTCTTGGAATAGACTACCATCCCACAGTGGCACAACATCAAAAAAACGGGATGGAACTTACCAATTATATAAAAACATTGAAAGCATGGAAAATAAATCCATTGATTATGAATGCTAACGTTGTTGCTGCAAATCATATACAACTTGAGTTTAATACGCCAGTACACGATTCGTTGAATACATTTTCGGGTTTTACTGTATGGGGCGATAGTGTTCAATGTGCCATCAGCAGTGTTTATCCTGATCCTACCAATAATGAAATCATTCATATTTTGCTTAAACAAAACTTGAATATAGGAGAAAAAGTTAATCTTAATTATTCCCCGGGAACTTTGGAATCGGCAGATTCAATATTTGTCGGAACTATTAATTTCCTTACAGTTCAAAATAATTTAACAATTACAAAAATTACAGGTGGGGCAACAAATACCATTGGTACAAGAGTGACTCTGTACTTTAATAAATACATAAGAACAAACTCAACCATTAACGGACTCACTTTAACTAACAACAATGGCGTTATTGCGATTGATTCTTTTAGCATATTAAATAACCAGTTAATTTTGTACCTTAAAGACACAATAAATAAGGTCGACTCTGTTTTTGCAAATTATGTAGGCACAAACCTCTATGGAGTGGATGAAATACAGTTAGGAAGTTTTTCAAAATTAGTAATAAAAAACAGCTCGACGTATACAGGTATTTCCATAAAAGAATTAAACTCTTTAAACATATTTCCCAATCCAAACAACTCAGGAATATTCTATTATTGTTTAAATCAAGCTGAAGTTGTCGGAAAAACAAAATTAGAAATAATAACATGTAACGGGATAAGCCTATATACCCAGTTACTTTCAGGAGTCAATGGACAAATTGATCTGCGCGGTAAGATATCCAAAGGTGTATATTTTTTAAGATTCATTAATGGTGATTCGGTAATTACAAAATCTATTGTACAAGAATAAAATAATTGTGCACAACGTTTCAGGGAAGTGGAAGGAATTTTAATGCATTTAGCTTCTCGTTTTGCAGTGGATTTCATCTTGTAGGATTCAGATAATCTCTGAAACCTTCCACTTATAATAGCATCAAACGTTATTAGTAAATGTATTTATGCCTTTTAAGAAGTTTAATTTTATTTCATAAATTTGTCTTTTATATCTCGATAATAGAAAAATAGAGACGAATAAATTTTAAAAACTAAATAAGATGATTAAAATTAGATTATTAAGGCTTTTTCTTGTATTCCTATTTTTGAATAATCACTTTTCTGGTTACTCTCAACCCGATTATTTTAAAACTGAATATGATTCAGGGAAAGTCATAATTAATACAATTATTCCCCATGCAGTTTCAGTTAGTATTTTAGGTATGGGTGGCAGTTGGGGATTATATAATCTTAGTGAAAGCTTTACGAAAAGTGGGGATAGCGCATGGCAGGCAATACTCGATCCAGGAAAGATCAGTTATATTACGCCGGGTTTTCATTATTACAACTTTCAGGTGAACGGTGTAAAAACTTCCAATCCGAATGAAAAGGTTTATTTCGGAGCTCGGTTTTGGAACAGTGGTATTGACATCCCTGATACAAGTGGCGATTTTTATTCCATCAAAGATGTGCCACACGGGTCAATAAGAATGCAACTTTATTATTCAACTTTTACAAAAAATTATCGCAGGTGTTTTATTTACTTACCACCGGATTATGATACCAGGTCTGATAAAAAATATCCTGTCTTGTTTCTTCAGCATGGGATGAATGAAAATGAATTTAGCTGGCACATGCAGGGAAAAGTGAATTTTATTTTGGATAACCTTATTGCCGATGGAAGTGCGTTACCAATGATTGTTGTTATGGACAACGGGATGACTACCACTGATTATTCAAGTTTGGTGCTTAATGATTTAATTCCTCTTTTAGTGAAGAATTATAATGTATTGACTGATAAAAAAAAATATGGCATTAGCTGGTCTTTCAATGGGTTCTTACCAGGCTACAGATTTGGGTTTGGCCAATTTGGGTAAATTTGGATATGTCGGGGCATTTAGCGGAGGTACAGATATTAACTTATATTCTAACCGTAATAAAATTAATGATTCTGTTGTAGTTCTTTTTAATGGTTATGGAACAAGTGATGAGCTTAGTTTGGGCCAAACCTTTGAAAGTTCTCTTAATACTTCAAGAATAAATCATGTTACTGCAAAGTTTCCAGGAGGTCACGAATGGCAAGTATGGCGTAATTGTTTACACCAATTTGCCTCTTTGCTGTTCAAACCTTATACTTATGAACATCCTTTATCGGTGAAAACTATTAATTCACAAACTACATTTTCTGTATATCCAAACCCATTCAAAGTACAAATACATTTGCAATTTGATTCCGACCTAGACACTGAAGATGCACGCTATGAATTAAATGATTTAACCGGCAAACAGATTTTATCTTTTACTGGGATAAAAAGTAATGCCGAATTGAAAATATCCAGGACATTATTGTCTTCCTCAGGCGGACTTTATGTTCTTTCTGTATATACTCAAAAGGGCGTCTTTCAAGGTAAAATTATTAAATAACTTATAAAAATTAAATAATGAAAAACATTACAATTATCATATTTAGCTTGTTTGTTATTGTAACGCAAATTTCAGCCAGTGTTACCGTAAAAAATGATACAGTTACATTCTCCATAACAACAAGTACAGTTTCAAATGTAGAAGTAGTTTTTAAAGGTTTGGCGGACTCGTTAGGCTCTGATACAATTGCTTTAATCAAAGGGACTAATAATATATGGAGCAAAGCAATAAAAATACCCAAAGGTTTTTACTATTATCTTTTCTTAGTTGACGGTGCACCCTTTTATGATCAAGATTCGTGGGCCTATTTTGGCTGGGGCACCTGGACTGGCGGATTTAACGTGAAGGATTCTGCTAATACATTTTATGACCAGAAAGCTGGCCCGTTTGGAAATATGAATATCAATTATTATAAATCAGAAGTTGTTGGTGATTATCGGAAATGTTATGTTTATACACCGGCAGAATATGATAATAACCCGGATAAAAATTATCCTGTACTGTACCTCCTTCATGATTTGGGTGAAGATGAATCTGCTTGGCTATATCAGGGTTTGGTTAATAATATATTGGATAACGCAATAAATGACGGAAAGATATCTCCAATGTTGGTTGTGCTTGACAATATAAATGAGTATAAAAGGATAAACGGGAAACTAACCTTACCCAATCTTATCGATTCAGTAATTAGCTCGGAACTGATCCCCTATATTGAGTATCATTATCATGCAATTGATTCTGCAAAATATCGTGCAATTGCCGGGTGTTCATCAGGAGGTAAGTTGGCAATGGATGTTGCATTGCACCATAACGATAGTTTCAGCAATATTGGAGTGTTTACCCTTACCAATGATTTTGATACAAGCCAGGTTATGGTTGATTCCATAAAAAATTCCAATTTCAAATTCTTTTTGTTAGGGGCAGCGATGGGCGACAGCACTTATACAAAAGCAAATATTTTTCATCAATCATTAACAGACAAGGGCATAAGTGATAACTGGGATGTTCAGAATGGATCAAATAACTGGCTGGCATGGCGAAAAAATTTATATGCAATGATTAAAGGTTTGTTTAAGTAAAAGTTCTAAACACAGGTATTATGGATACGGTAATAAATAATAATTTATCTATATATGTGAGTTACTAATTCACAAAATTTAATTAATTCTTGTCGAACAAAATTCAATTCATTAGGTTTCTTCTACGAAGAAAAGAATCTGTGTTTTTTATAATTAATATTTTTTTATTTTACTAATTTTAAGTGAAGCATGGATAGTGGTTACAGAACTGTAAAATTTTTCAATGATGTTGCAATACAGATGGTTGGTTTCGGGCATGCAGTGTTTAATTATAATATTTGCATATAGTTGTAAGAATGAAATCGGTGATTCAAATTTCAGGCAGGTTGAGAAAAAGACGCCTACAACACTTAATTTTATAGGCCATTGGGTTGATGAAGGCAAAAAAGAACAAATGCTTTATGAATTGATGAATGAATTTGAGTTCCTTAATCAGGACATTATTATTAATATGAAATTTGCCGAGAAATACTACGCCGACAGGAGCAAAGATAATGTAGAAGGAAAATTTAATGCAAATGTCATTTTATCTCCTGTTCCGGAGTGGGATATCATTTGGATAAATGATGCAACATGGGCAATATCTAAAGTAATTAAAGAATCAGGGTGGGAAAAGAAGTATCTGGTTGATTTTAGTGAAATTGAAGAATTTAGAAAAAATACAAGGCCGGAATTATTGACCGATAAGGCAAAAGCTGCATATGGTGGGATAATGCCGGGACCATGCATTGACGGATATAACTGGGCACTTTGGTGTAACTCAGATATTGCAAAAAAAATTGGTATCGAAGTCAAACAATTCGGTATGACAAATGAAGATTTCTTGTCTTATATTAAGGCAGTTTATGAATATAATAAATCACATAATGATAGTATAATAGCGCTATTTGAGGCTGGTGACTGGAAAACTACACACACTATTGCCGATGAACTTTATTTCTCAGAAATTGGAGATGTTGATGAAATTGAAAATTACATTTTCACTGAAAAAAAACTTCAGGTCTGGGATAAAGTGCTTCATGAAATCGAAAAAGTTTCGAAATATGAACCTTTACCAAAGAATTGGAGAAGTATGGTTTGGCAAGATAATCGTTTTTATCCTGTTGAAGATAAATGTCTTTTTTTCGCAAATGGAACCTGGATGTATAATATCTGGTTAAAAAATTATCCTGACAGGATCAAAAAAATGATTCCAATGGAATTACCTGTTTTCAAACCTTCACCATTAACTATTGGAGGATATAATGTAACCTGGGCCGTACCCAAAAATGCTCCGCATAAAGAACAAGCAATAAAGTTCTTACTTTTTCTTAATAGACCAGATGTTGCTGAAAAATGGGCCCGGTATACAAAATCACCTTCAGGAATTAAAAGTGAATTAACGCAAGTGAACTTTGGTTTAGATAAATTTGAAGATTTTCAGTATACTGTTGAAAAGAAATACGGCAAAAATAAAATAGCTCTCATAATTGACTCCAGACTATATCTTGGAACTGACTTTCAAGATGTGCCAAGTCAAAGCGAAGCTGTATTTTCAGGAGAAATTACTGCAGATCAAGCTATGCAAACAATAAATAAGCAAATAGCTATTATAATGGCTTCAAATAAAAAAAAATCACAATAAACTTATTCTTCCAAAAACTGAAACAGGTATTTACTAAATGACATCACTATTAATGGTGTCGAGAAAAAATTAGTTTTGCGGGCATTTTATATGAACTTACAGAAACAATTTAAACTAATAAATTATTAATAAAATTTTTCTGATTGTATATATTCATAAACATGAAGAACATTATAAAAAAAGTTTATTTATTCGATTGGGAAGATACTATCATGAAAGATTTTCCAGATGAACATGGAGCAATGTACACATGAGATAAAATTATGATAATGCCGTTTGCTGATAAAATGTTAAAAGCTCTGTCAACAAGAGCAGATTGCTATTTGGCAACTAATGCTAAAGACTCAAGTAAGGAAGATATTAAAAAAGCCCTTAGCCGGGTGCATTTGCAGAAATATTTCAAAGACATATTTTGTTTTAGGGAATTAGGAGTTCATAAACCCTCAAGAGAGTATTTTGACTTAATTATAAAAAAATTGGGAGTAAAGAAAGAAAATATCATAATGATAGGAGATAATATAGAATCAGACATTTTTGGTGTTCGAAATATTGGTATTGATGCAATATTGTATGATCCGGAAAACAAGTACCCAAATTATACTGGTCGGAAAATATCAAATTTAATGATGATTTTGGATGAAATAGAATAGGGAATGAGTCTATTTCTGATTGACTATTTTTTATTATTATGTTGCCTAACAATATCTATATGGCAAAGCTGGCAGCAACTTGTTCAAAATAAATAATAGGCACTTTCAAAAGTAGATAAGTGCTATGTAAATATTCTTAATTGACACAAATGAATTTTTAAAAGTTAAAAAGTAAAATTTATATTAATGGTTGGTGAATAAAAATTGTAATTTTACAATTGGTGAGAGCAAAACTATTTTCGATTTAGAGTATTGTTGTGATGCATACCAACAATAGTAATTAAATATTAAATTTGAATAAATGAACAGAGCAAGAATATTTCTTTCAATTTTTTCAATATTATTATTTTTTTCATCTTGTTCAAAGGATGAAGAAAAAATTAATCATAGACCCGTTGCAGCTTTTTCATATTCAGATGAAATTGATGAATTTATTCTCAATGTGTACTTTTTGAAATTCAATATTCCACGAATATTTCGTTACTAGCTGAGATTTTAGTTCGGGTTCTTATTAATCCAGGTTGCACCAGACAGCGCATCAACGTCAACAGTAGTATCAAACCTTACATTTTCAGGATCGGAATATACAATATCACGAATCTGCCTGGGATTTAATTTTATCTTTCCTTTAATCAATTCAGGCCTGTTATAATTTTCGAGAAAAGTATTATAAAACAATGGATCTTTCTGAGGAACAATAAATGGTTTATAAGTTTTACCATTTTTATCGAAATATGCAATGTAAGGTCTTGAGAGTATATTGTCAATCCGTTTGCTGCTAAATAAAATCCAACGTCCGTTTTGAGACCAGCAATGATAGCTTTCATTGCTTTCGCTGTTAATATCAAGTTTGTGATATTGCCTGGTTTTCAATTCTAAAATATAGAGGTCACTCGTTTTGTCAAATACAGTAAAGTACCCATATTTGGCCATACAAAAGAGTACATATTTACCATCGGGAGAAATATTTGGAAAAGAAATGCTCATTCCGGTCTGTGTGGAAGAAAGCACTGTATCAACATCACCCCAGGTATTGCTGGCAACATTATAAGGAATACGAACCAAACTATATTTGGTCCAGTTCCTGCTTCGCAAATCGCCTTTTCTTGCTTCCGGTGCACTTATATAATACAACCACTTGCCATCAGGCGACCAGGTTGGCAAATTTTCCCTGTTTTTAGTCGATATTTTTGGCGAAGTTGTTACGGTATTGGTTTTAACATTATAGACTACAATATCTGAAACTTTGTCAGAGACTTCACTTAGAGAATTTTTATTTGCCGTAAAGTAAAGGTTGATAATATTAACAGAAAAAGCAATATAATTACCGCTTGGATGCCAGGCAGGATATACAAAAGAAGACATAGTGTACTTTGTCTTTGTATTGTATTTTTTTAGCTGATTATCATTAAAGATAATTGTTCCGGGATATGATTGACGAAAATGCAATATCATTTTTCCTGGATCTCCATTGCAGAATGAATGACAATTTACGCATCCTTCCTTAGCTACAGAGTTTAAATATACAGGTGATTCATCAAAGTTTTCCAGGTTGCGTTGGTATATGCCCATTTTTTTCCAAAAAATATATGACACATTTATCAACCTGTAGGCCATATAACTATCTATTGGCTCACTTGCAATGCTATCAGATATAGTAGCAAATTTGATCCACTTCTTATTTTTTACAAATATATCAATGTACAAAGTATTGCCCGAGTTTTGACTAATTAATTTATGCCAGGCTTTTACAGGTATTTGAATTACTGGAGAAGTTTGATGGATAATCAGCTTATTGCCTTTTTCAGAATATATTTCAACATGAAATTTTGAACCTTTTTCTTTTATATAAAAATTTAAAGGAGCAATATTAGAAGGAAATACAATTCCTTTATAGTCGGGTAAAATTGAAGCAGTGCGAATATCTTTAGAATAATCCTCCACTTTTTTGCTGCAACCGGTTACAGCAAATAGTGCAACTATAATAAGCAAACTTGAATTTCTATAGAAATTATTGGCCATATTCATTTCTGGTTATTAATATTTTTGTTCATTTTCTTTAGTAAGCAAAGCATTTGTTACTGATGGGCAGCTATAGTCAGTATAGAACATGTATGTATTAGAATAATTACTAAGCGATGGTTTAGCCAATTCTTTATTGTTGTTTGATTCACGTAATATTTTTAAATATTCTGCAAAAGTCTTTTGAGCATTCGTATTTATTTTGAACTGGTTGATCTTTTTAGTACCAGTCATAAATAAATACATTAAAATGGCTTGTTCAAATACTTTAGGAGTCTGATTATAAAATTTACTTGATGTTGTCAGATTTTCCATAAAGTGACCTAAATCTAAATCCAAAAGAAAGCTCATTTGTAAATGCTCATATGCTCTCTGGTTTTTATCATTTTTATAGAGTAGATCATAAAATCGATTGATAATGGAATCCGATAAATGAGAATATGCCGGTCTAAATGATCGTTTTTCCATAATAAGACTATTTTTAGTTACCAAAGTAGTATCATCTACATAAGGTTTAAATTCTTTGACAAAATTTTTTGCCAGGAAATTTTTATTAAGAATTTCTAAATATTCACGTGCTCCTTCATAATTTCCATAAATAAGATTGGTCATTACCAGTCGCTTTAAAACTCTGATACTATATGGAAAAATAGTAAGTGCTTCGTATGCCCAATGCTGAGATTCACTTATGTAGCCCAAATCGAAATAATAATCGCTGCTAATTTCAGAAAGTTCAGGGACATTTATTTTATCCGGGTAAAGTGCATTAATTCCCATGTATTGAGGATAACGGAAAAACATGTCAAGAAAATGTCCACTATTATCAATAGCCCTGTTGTAATTATAATTAATAAATAAATTATAGGTTGTATCAGAAACAGCCAGGTCAATAACATCATTCCATTTCTCATTGGAGCAATAATAGTCTGCCTTAATTACATTTTTATTATGTTTATTAATAGTACTATTAATAATGAAGTACGATGAACCTGCAATGATTAAACATACAAATGCGTAAATAACCAAAGCATTTGAAAAAAACTGTTTACCAAAATTATCCATGCCCTTTTTAACAGGTTTAATCATGAACTTTTGATATAATAATATCAGCAGGCTGATAAGTGGCAATGAGTAACAGAATAAATAATAAATTAGGCCCGGATTAAATTTCATATAGTTTGGCAAATCGGGATAAAAAGAAAAATAGGCTTCGTCAGCAGCAATAGTAAAAACGTAATTATAAGATAAACGAGCAATTAAATATGTATATATTATGATAAAAGATGAGAAGACCAGAATCTTCAATATGCTTTTATTATCTATAATATAAACGAATAAAACTGTAGCAGAAAATAACATTAAAATTCCACTTCCAGCTAAATAATAAATTGCAGGAGCTAAAATGAAAAGTAATAAGAATTCATTAATTTTTTTTCTGAGCAGTAACCTGAAAAGCCATATCGTCAAATACAATAATATTATTTTTATTACAACAACATATGGAAAGTAATAATTATTAGTTACTGCAATAAGCAAAATAAACGGAATGTACATCCAGAAATATGAAAAATTATATACTTTGAATGATTTTAAAATGCTTAGTGTTAAAAACATCATTATTAAACCAAGTGTCAAAATTACCAGGGAACCGGCCCATCCATAAAAGAAAAACTGAGACAGGAAATTTGTAATATATTGCGAAATTCCACCGGGGACAGTAAGGAAAGTGTAAAAAAAGTTCCAATCCAAAATAAAAGGAGGTTGTTGAAAATGATAATATAATTCAGGCTGGAAAACACTTATTAAAAAAATATAAATTATAATAGAAAAGATTGCCAGGAATAACCATTTAAACAATGTAAGTGTATTTGGTTTCATGATTTGATCTTTATTAAAAGTCATAAAAACTTGCTGATTATTATCTTAAAAGAATCTCAAGTTTAACTATTTAATATGCTATATTAATATATTTTTAAAAATGACACATAAGTTTTACAGAAAATCTTTACAATAATATTTTTTCTCTCTAAATTTTCCATAAAGCAATGCATAAATAAAGTATTAATAAATCATGTACAGTAGCTAAAGAGATTAATTAATCCACTTGCATTGGAAGAATTTCAATATTATTTCGAAATGAATCCCAGGTACTTCAAACCACCTTTTATAAATATCATAGCAAAGACAATTAAAATAATTCCCAGGAACCTTATGGAATATTTATAAACATTGCTTTTCAGAATTGATTTAGATTTTTCAACGATGAATACTATAGATATTTTTGAACCAATTAAGCAAATATAAAATCCAACTATAAAAAACACAGAAGACAGCAGGTTGATATGGAAAGCATTTATAATTGTTGGTGTTCCAATTGAAAACCAGAATATATATGGATAAGGATTTAGAAAATTTGAAATGATTCCTTTTTTGATAGACTGAGCTTTTACCAAATCTAAATTTATGTCAATTCTTTTGAATATCATGCATTCGTATGCCATATAAGTTAAAAAAATGGCGCCTAAAATTGAAATTGCGCCTAAAATTGAATTGTAATAAGTCAATCTTGAAAGTAAAAAAATTGTCAGGAATATAATGGGCAAATCTGTTATCAGAGGTGTTATTGAAATTTTTATACCTTCTTTTTTATTGTATTTTAGTGTTTCAGATATTACTAATGTAAGCATTGGCCCTGGAGATATTCCAGCGAGCAATCCAAAAACAATACCAGATAGCAAAAATGATATAGAGTGAGACATAGCTACTTCAATTTTTATAAAATTATATTATTAACTAAAACTTTGACAATAAACTTTCAAAATTTCGTATTCTTATTTTGTATGTTTGAGCAATAATAACCTATTCATAAAGAATGACACCAAAAAATAATTCATAGGTACTAAATTTGAGAAAAAACTAAATATTTTAAACTATATAATATTACATTTCTTGACTATGCTAGACATAATTTATAATTTCGGCCTAAATGTAAGTCGAAGCCTATTAAAAGACACTTTTGAGAAAAGTTATTAATCAAATCTATGATTTAGAGGCACTAGCTCATAATTTATAAATAAATTTATTAAATTGCTAAAAATTAATCTAATCAATAACACTATGAAACTAAAGACTTTTTTCACAACTATCTTCCTGTTGGCGGAAATTGCATTATTTAACATTACTGCCCAATACACTAAGTTGTACGAATTTCGGGATTCAGACAATAATAATCTGAGTAACCCATATTACACTCAGTTTGCCACTGATGGTTCCGTCCTTTACGGGATGACATATAGTGGTGGCGCTTATAATTATGGGACTATCTTCAAAATCGATACCGATGGCAGCGGCTTACAGAAACTGCTCGATTTCGACGGCACAAACAAAGGAGCTCAACCTATAGGCTCATTAACCCTTTCAGGAACCACGCTTTACGGGATGACTTCTTATGGCGGTGCTAATAATAATGGCGTCATCTTTAAAATCAATACCGATGGCAGCGGGTTCCAAAAACTCCTCGATTTCAACTACACAAACAGTGGCTCTCATCCTGAAGGCTCATTAACTCTTTTTGGAACTACGCTTTACGGGATGACAAACTCTGGCGGTAATAATGGACTTGGGATCATCTTTAAAATCAATACAAATGGCACCGGGTTCCAGAAGATGCTTGATTTTGATGGTACAAACAAAGGATCGTATCCTAACGGCTCATTAACTATTTTAGATACAACGCTTTATGGGATGACTAGCAAGGGTGGTGCTAATAATGTTGGGGTTATCTTTCAAATATATACCAACGGCAACGGTTACAAAAAGCTTTTGGATTTTGATGGCACAAATAAAGGGAGCAATCCTATGAGTTCATTAACGGTGTGGGACAGTACATTATATGGAATGGCTGGCGGCGGAGGCGTGAATGGTGATGGTGTCGTCTTTAAGGTAAATATTGACGGCAGTGGATACCGTAAACTTCTGGATTTTGACATGAGCAAAGGCATATATCCTTATGGCTCGTTAGTACTTTCAGATACTATGCTTTATGGAATGCCATATAGTGGTGGCTCACATTACTATGGAACCATCTTCAAAATTAGTATTAAAGGCAACGGGTACCGGAAACTTCTGGATTTCGATGGTACAAACAAAGGCGAATATCCTTATGGCTCTTTAACCCTTTCGGGAACTTCGCTTTATGGAATGACCCGTTTTGGTGGCACAAGTAATAACGGGGTCATCTTTAAAATAGATACGGCAGGCACCTTTTCCAAATTAAAAGACCTGTATTCAGCTCCCCAGGGTTATAATCCAAATGATTTAACGGTTGATGATTCCACAGTTTACGGAACAACCCAGTATGGAGGTGCTTATGGTTCAGGTACCATTTATAAAATCAAAACCGATGGAAGCGGATTCCAGAAAATATTTGATTTTAATGTTACAAATGGTTATAGTCCTACAACTTCGTTAACTCTTTCGGGAGATACGCTCTATGGAATGACTAATAATGGCGGGGCTCATAGTGCAGGCGTCATCTTTAAAATTAATAAAAATGGTAATGGCTACCAGGATCTTTTAGATTTTGACGGTACTAATGGCACTAATCCATATGGATCATTGACTATTTCAGGCAAGGTACTTTACGGAATGACTGCCGGAGCCGGAGCTAATGGTGATGGTCTTATTTTTAAAATCAACACCGATGGCAGCGGTTACCAAGACCTTTTAGATTTTGACGGTACAAATTCGGGAAGACTTCCTACCGGCTCATTGATCCTTTCAGGTACGACACTTTATGGAATGACTGACGTAGGCGGTGTTAATGATTATGGGGTCATCTTCAAAGTCAATACCAACGGTAGCGGATTTCTGAAACTTTTAGATTTTGATGGCACAAATGGCCGTCAACCTCAAGGTTCATTAACCCTTTCAGGTACGGTGCTTTACGGGATGACCTATACGGGTGGCGCTAATGGCGCTGGGGTTATCTTCAAAATAAATACCGATAGCAGCGGGTTCCGGAAACTTATAGATTTCAACAGCGCAAATTCAGGCGCGTATTTTCCTTATGGTTCTTTAGCCCTTTCGGATACAACGCTTTATGGAATGACCCAGGTTGGCGGCGCTAATGGCTATGGAACACTTTTTAAAATCTATATTGGAGGCAGCGGTTTTCAAAAGCTGGTTGATTTCGACGGTATAAATAATGGCAGTCAGTCCAGAGGTTCAGTGATCCTGTCAGGCGAGATGCTATATGGAACTACTCAACAGGGTGGAACCGATGGTATGGGCGTTGTTTTCAAATACAGGCCCGATGCTGCTATACAGGCAACTAACATTCAATTTACAAATATTACGTCAACTCAAATGGATATCAGTTTCACCAAAGGCGATGGCGATTACCGTGCAGTGTTTATGTGCCAGGGTAGTACAGGCACTCCTTCTGTCACCGATAGCACCACTTACACGGCCAATGCAACGTTTGGATTGGGAACACAAGCTGGTACAGGGTGGTACTGCGTGGCTAACGGAGCTCTTTCCGGTAGCAGCATTACTGTGACAGGTTTAACAACAACTAACACGTACCGTGTTATGGTAATAGAATATACAGGCGAAAATGGCGGGGAACATTATTTAACAGCAACAGTAACAAGTAACCCGGCAAACACAATTAAGGACGATCAAACCATTACTTTTAATGCGTTATCTGCTAAAACATATGGAGATGCTGACTTTGACCCGGCAGCAACAGCAAGTTCCGGTTTAGCGGTAATTTATATCAGCTCGGACACAGCCGTTGCGACCATTGTTAGCGGGGAAATACACATAATTAATGCCGGAACATCTGACATTACTGCATCGCAAGCCGGTAACGGTGATTATAATGCTGCTTCAGATGTTGTGCGTACTTTAACGGTAAATAAAGCCACACTTACCGTCACCGCCGATAATAAGACACGTGAAGTTGGAGAAAGCAACCCGGCATTTACTTTAACATACAGCGGTTGGGTAGGAACTGATAATGCCGATAGCCTTGAAACCAAGCCTACAGCAACTTGTTCAGCAACTTCAACAAGCCCAGCCGGCGATTATGATATTAATGTAGCCGGTGGTGTTGATAATAATTATACTTTCAGTTATGTGAAAGGCACGCTCACTGTCCAGCCTAATGCGGTTATCAATAATCTGGCTGAGGGAGGAGTTGAAATTTACCCGGTTCCTGCAAACGATAAATTATATATAAAATTATCAAACAGTAGGCCAGCAACCCTTCAAATTATTGACCTTAGTGGACAGGTTTTGCTTAGCAGACAATTGACCAATGAGGTTGAAACCATTGACGTTTCTGAGTTTGCAAAAGGAACGTACATTATTAAAATTATCATGAATGATGCACTGATTATAAAAAAGATAGAAATAAGATAGTGTAACGAGAACAGTTAAAAACATAACGTTCTTATTTAGGTGCATGCCTGATAAGAATTTTTGTTTTTTTAATGGTGAAACAGACAGAGAAAAGAGAACAGAGAACAGTAATCAGAAAACGGATTCTTTTCTGTCCTCTGACGTCTGACATCTATCATCTATCTTAAATGACTCCCTGGTCCAACATAGCATTGGCGACCTTAAGAAAACCTGAGATATTAGCACCTTTTACATAGTCTACATACCCGTCAGGAAGTTTTCCGTATTTTACACATGAGGAATGAATATTCTTCATAATCTGGTGTAATCTTTGATCGACCTCTTCACGGGGCCAGTCTAATTTCATAGAATTTTGAGCCATTTCAAGGCCAGAGGTTGCAACACCTCCAGCGTTAGCTGCCTTACCGGGAGCATACAATAATTTAGATGTTTGCAAAGCATGAATTGCTTCAGGTTTACAAGGCATATTGGCTCCTTCACAAACACACTTACATCCGTTTTTTATAAGATTTTCCGCATCCTCTTTATTCAACTCATTTTGCGTTGCACAAGGAAGAGCGATGTCGCATTTCACTTCCCAGGGATGTTTACCTGCAACGAATTTGGAAGAAGTAAATTCTTTAGCATAAGGACTAACAATATCTTCATTACTGGCTCGTAGTTCTAACATAAAATCAATTTTATTGCCTGAAATTCCAGAAGGATCATAAATGTAACCGTCTGGTCCGGATAAGGTAACAACTTTAGCACCCATTTCGGTTGCTTTCTTTACAGCTCCCCACGCGACATTGCCGAAGCCGGATACAGCTACTGTTTTTCTGTCAATTGAATCACCCATTGAAGCAAGCATTTCATTTGTAAAATAAACAACGCCAAAACCAGTCGCTTCAGGTCTGATTAGTGATCCACCCCAATTAATTCCTTTCCCGGTTAGCACTCCGTTATGCTCATGAGTAAGTTTTTTATACATACCATACAAAAAACCAATTTCGCGCGATCCTACACCTATGTCACCCGCGGGTACATCTATTTCAGGACCAATTAGACGCCATAATTCCAGCATGAACGATTGACAAAAACGCATAACTTCAGCATTTGATTTACCTTTTGGATCGAAATCCGAACCGCCTTTGGCACCTCCCATAGCCAGTGAAGTAAGACTGTTTTTAAATATTTGTTCAAAGCCCAGGAATTTTAAAATGCTGATATTTACACTTGGGTGAAATCTGAGACCTCCTTTATAAGGCCCAATGGCATTATTAAACTGCACCCTGTAGCCACGATTCACATGTACTCTTCCTTCATCATCTGTCCAGGGTACTTTGAACATCAGAACACGATCGGGTTCTATCAGTCGTTCTATGAGGTCAACAGATTCAAACTGCGGATTGCTGTTATAAACTTCTTCAATAGAAACCAAAACTTCATGCACAGCCTGATGGTACTCAACTTCTCCCGGATAACGGCGTGCCAGATCATTCATTATTTTTTCAACATTCATAAGTTCAATTTCAAAATTTTACCAAAAGTTACGAAATTTTGTGATTATTGAATATAAGATGAGAATTTTCTCCATAGCTATTTTAGTTTTTGGTTAGAATTAGTTTTATGGTTCAAAAATATTTCAAACAAGTGCAGAAAAGTGGAACTATATCAATCAGAAAAAAGAATAAATCCGACATTTTTAATATAGATCCAACATGAAAGGAAAGAAATATAACATGGTGGAATAATTAATTCGTTTATTTCATTCGCTCCTATTCCATAATTAGGTTAAATGAATTGCAATTGAAATGAGCGTAAATACCTATTTTTTTATATTTTTACATTAGTCCTTTCACATTTAAGACAATTGATTGTATTTTATAGTCATCTAATGTAAATAAAACCATGATTTGATTGGCATTAGCTTTTGCCAATTAGAAAATATTTATAGATTTGATTGTAATGAAAAATTTATTATCTAAATCATTTATTAAATCTGGAATAATTTTAATTACTCTTCTTTTATTCTTTTTTGACATTCATGCTCCTAACTGTTTTTCACAAGAAAGACAAAGAATAGATTTCAGTAATTATACGACAGAGCATGGATTAGCTCATAATTCCGGTAATTGTTTTGCCCAAGATAAACAGGGTTTCTTATGGATTGGTTCAAATGGCGGCCTTGAAAAATTTGACGGTTATAAATTTACTATTTACAAAACTGAATTAGGAGTTCCCGGTACCCTGAGTAATAACTTAGTTTCATGTCTATATGCTGACAAGGCAGATAATCTTTGGATTGGGACAATGGGTGGCGGAATGGATTTGTTTATCAGAGAAAAGGATAAATTTATTTCCTATAGACCTAATCCGGCAAATTCAAATAGCATAAGCAGTGACAACATTGCCTGTATTTTTGAAGACATTTATGGCAAATTATGGATTGGAACAAGAGACAATGGAATTGATCTGTATGACAGGAAAACTGAAAAATTTATTCATTATAAATGGAATCCTGCTAATCCAAATGGTTTAAAAAACAATATTATTCATGATTATTGTATTGATCAGTCCGGAAACATATTGATCGCAACAGAAAGAGGCATATCTGTAATTGATCCGAAAACAAATGCAATAAGAAACTATCTGATAAAAACCGGTGATCTCGATAAGTTTGATCAAAAAACAATTATGTCATTTTTAATGTGCCGGTCAGGTATAGTCTGGATTGGAACCTGGAGACAAGGTCTTTTTAAATACGATTTACAGCACAATCAAATTGTCAAGTATCAGTATAATCGTTTCAATCATTTTTCGATAAAGGGATATGAAATTTTTAAAATATTTGCAGACAGTTTTGGAAATGTATGGATTGGTACGGAAAAAGGACTTTATGAATACGTCCCTGAAGCAGACAATTTTATTGAATATTCATCTGATCCTAACAATCCAAAAAGCCTATGCGATAATTATGTCAGAAACAATATTCGAGGATAAAACCGGAGTATTATGGATAGGAACAAATAATGGGGGACTTAATAAATATGACCTTTATCGTAAAAAATTCATTCACTATACCAATCAGGCTGATAATCTTCATAGTTTGTCGAACACACATGTTTTTTCTATTCATGAAGATTTAAGTGGAAATATTTGGATAGGTACCCGTGAAGGTTTGAATTTATTTAATAAACAAAGTAAAACCTTTACACGTTTTGAAAGCAATCCCGACAACCCAAATAGTTTAAGTAACAATGCTGTTTATTATATCACTTCTGGAAAACCTTTTGAATTATGGCTGGCAACGGATAATGGAATTGACAAATTGAATACAAAAACCGGTATTTTTACTTCATACCAAAATAATCCTTCCAAAACCAACAGCTTAAGTAACGATGTAGTCAGAGTATTGCTTTATGAGAAATCCGGTATACTCTGGATAGGTTCATGGGGAGGCGGATTAGACAAATTTGAGCCGGAAAAAAATAAATTCACCAACTATCCTGTTGACTCTTCCAATTTAACAAATAATGTTGTTAGAGCAATCCTGAAAGATAAAAGCGGAATGCTATGGCTGGGTACATTTGGAAAAGGACTTGTGAAATTTGACCCTGTTACTGAAAAGATGACTTATTACAAAGGAGATCCCGAAAATCCAAATAAACTAAAGTATAATAACGTCAATTGCATATACCAGGACCACAACGATAAAATTTGGGTAGGTACTTCAGGAGGTGGCCTTTCTGAGTTTGATACAAAAAAGGAAATTTTTAAAACTTATGACGTTAAAGACGGGTTGCCGTCAAGCGAGATCAATGGGATGCTCGAAGATGAACATGGAAATTTTTGGGTTAGTACAGGAAAAGGAATTTCAAAATTTAACCCGATTGAAAAAACCTTCACCAATTTTGATATAGATGATGGACTCCAGGCATATGTATTTTATATGAATTCCTGCTGTAAAAGCAAAACCGGTGAAATGTATTTTGGAGGAATAAATGGTTTCAATGTCTTTGTCCCAGATAGTATTAAACTAAATCCATATATGTCCCAAGTGATTATAAGTGATTTACAGATCATGAATAAAAGTGTGCATATTGATGAGAAATTTAATAGTCGTATAATTCTTGAGAAACCACTTTCTGAAACAAATGAAATTACACTTTCATATAAAGAATATATTTTTTCTATTGAATTTGCAGCACTTCATTTTGCTTCTCCTAACAGGAACAATTATATATATATGCTACAGGGTTTTGATAAGGACTGGATCAAAACTACGGCGGGCAGAAGGCTCATTTCTTATACAACTTTAGAACCAGGCCATTATGTTTTTAAAGTAAAAGGAACAAATAACGACGGCATTTGGAATCCGAAAACCACCTCATTAGCAATTACAATACTGCCTCCCTGGTGGTTAACCTGGTGGTTCAGGATTGGTTTGTTGATCTTTATAATTACAGTTTCAATTAGCACTTACATGATGCGTATAAATATATTGAAGAATCAGCAAATTCAGCTTGAAGAGAAAGTATTTGAACGTACCACTGAGCTAATGGAAGCCAATGTACTTTTAGAGGAAAAACAGGAAGAAATATCAGCACAAAATATCGAGTTGGCCAATCACCGAAGTCACCTTGAGATGCTGGTTCAGGAACGTACCGCAGAACTTGAAAAAGCAATGAAGAAAGCAGAAGAATCAGACAGGTTAAAATCAACTTTCCTTGCAAATATGTCCCATGAAATACGTACACCCATGAATGCAATTGTTGGTTTTTCTTCTCTTTTAAAATCAAAAGAATTTACTGATGAAGATAAAGAACAATGCATAAATACAATTAACAATAATTGCGAAGCATTATTGGTTTTAATAAACGATTTGCTTGAAATTTCTCTAATCGAAGCAAACCAGGTAAAAATAAGTAAAGCTCTTTTTGAAGTCGATTCAATACTTATTGAAATTGAAAATTTCTTTAATCTGAAAAAAGAAAAAGATATAGATATTAGTTTTTTAAATAAAAATGAAAACAAAAAACTAATTCTTGAAAATGATTTTACCAGGTTCAGACAGATTATTACTAATCTTTTGAACAATGCTTTAAAATTCACTGAAAATGGGCACATACATTTCGGATACAAAATAATGGAAAACCAGGTTGTTTTTTTTGTGTCTGATACTGGTATTGGTATTGATGAATCAGAATACGAAAATATATTTAATCCTTTCCACAAAGTGGATACTGATAAAACAAAATTATATAAAGGAACAGGATTAGGCCTTTCCATTAGTAAGAAACTGGTAAATCTCATGGGAGGTGAAATATGGTTAGATTCTGAGGTTGGAAAAGGAACTACATTCTATTTTACATTACCTTATTCTTCATCAAGCGTTCCTGAAGAAGATATTTTAGATAGCATGAAAAATATAAATATTAATTGGAAAGACATAAAGATATTAGTTGCCGAAGACGAACCGGCAAATTTTCATCTTATCCGAAAAATATTGGAACCATCCAAAGCCATGGTAATTTGGGCAAAAAATGGTAAGGAAGCTGTAGATTATATTAAAAACAATGCTTTTTATCAACATATTTTAGTGCTAATGGATATCAAAATGCCGGTTATGGATGGAATTGAAGCATTAAAAACAATCAGGAAAATAAATAAAAATATACCGGTTATTGCTGTTACAGCTTATGCACACGAAACCGATAAATATGAAATTCTAAAAAATGATTTTAACGACTATATTGTTAAACCTCTGAAACCCCAGATTTTATTAGAAACTATTAATAATTTTATTCATCTATCCTAAATTTCAACAAGTTTTAACAAATAACTTTACTTTTCATTTGTTGATTCCGCGAACTAATATTATGTTATAGTTCTATTGGCCTGATGCAAATGAGAATATTTTTTAATATGAAAAAATATTGGATTCATTTTAATTAAAACTTTTTTTAGCTCTTATTGTTTACATAATATTCAAATCAACTTAAAATCGTACAAATATGAAAAATCATTTCGTAATTAAAATTATTTTGTTTAGCCTGTTAGTCATTGGAATTAATTCCTTTACAGTTCCGCAAAAATCAGCTTCAACAATAAAAGAAGAAAATATCACTTATAAATCCGATAGCGTAACCTTAAAAGGTTTTGTGGCTTACGACGAAAACGTAAAAGGAAAAAGACCCGCCATATTAGTGGTTCATGAATGGTGGGGACTTAACGATTATACAAAAATGCGGGCAAGAAAGCTTGCAGAATTAGGTTATATAGCTATGGCAGTAGATTTGTTTGGAAATGGTAAGAATGCTGCTAATCCAAAAGAAGCACAGGAATTGACTATGCCATTTTATAAAAACCCTGCATTAGGAAAAAGTCGCCTGGATGCCGCTCTCAATAAAATCAGGGAATATCCTCAAACTGATAAAAGTAATATTGCCGCTATTGGTTATTGCTTTGGTGGAGCCATGGTATTAAATGCTGCAAAGATGGGTACAGACTTGAAAGGAATCGTTAGCTTCCATGGAGGTCTTTCAATTGCGGTACCTGCAGATAAAAATCTGTTGAGTGCAAAGATACTTATTTGTCATGGAGCAAGTGATAAATTCGTATCCCAAAAAGATGTCGATGCTTTCAGACACCAGTTAGATTCTATAGGTGCTAAATATACTTTTATCGTATATCCGAACGCAACGCATGCATTTACTAACCCCGATGCAACGAAAATTGGTAAAGAATTCAATATGCCTATTGAATATAACCCCGAAGCCAACAAGAATTCTTGGAACGATATGAAAAAATTTCTTGCTGGTATATTTAAGAAATAAGAATTTCTCAATCTTAAAAAAGCATCGAAAGTTATTTCGGTGCTTTTTTCTTTGCATCTTGCTCAATTTTATGGTTTGCGCTCTTTTAAATGCGCCAGTGTGATATCGCGATAGCTGAAGAAGATTCTTTTATAATGCTTCAGGGAATAATTCTTATAAGTTTTTGGCCAATAGCAATCTTCTTCACTAATCAACAAATTTTACAGCTTTCCATACCCTTCTGCTCCTATTCCAAAACAATTAACTCCCACAACAGCTTAATGCTATATAGCGTTTGGAATTTATAAAAAATCATTTTATATTTCGATTTCTTAAACCCGATTAGGTTATATCAATAATTGACGAAATAATCAAGTATGGGCATAATTTTATAATTCGCTATCCTTTGAAACATAAAACAATTAATTGAATTTTTATAATCGGTTAAATTCAAGGGAATCGGAAAATTAATATTATATTATCTGGCAAATAATACAAACAATAAACTATGAAAAAGATATTGATCTCATCATTTTTTTACGTTTTGGTAATCTGCTCAACGATTGCACAGGAAGGGATGTGGATGTTAACACAATTGGGGCAGCTTGACCTTCCCAAAAAGGGGCTTAAGATACGTGTTGAAGAAATCTATACTCCAGATAAACCATGTCTTGCCAACGCCATTCTGCAACTTGGACAAGGTTCCGCTTCTTTTGTATCTTCTGAAGGTTTGATAATAACCAATCATCATGTGGCCTATACAGCCATTCAGCGGGCTTCTAGTCTCAACAACGATTATTTGACTAATGGTTTTTTGGCTAAAAATCGTGCTGAAGAGATTCTAGCCTCAGGTTACCAAGCGCAACTTATGACAGAGACAAAAGATGTTACCGATGATGTATACGCAGCAGCAAAAGGAATAGTCGATCCTGTTGAAAAAGAAAAGAAATTGAATGCCAGAATTACAGAGATGAGTGAAAAAGTTAGAAAAAGAGGAATTGACCAAAAGGCAGTAATTGTTCCAATATACAACGGAAAAAAATACATCATGTACACTTATAAAGTATTCAAAGATATTCGCATCGTATATGTTCCGCCACTTTCGATTGGTAATTATGGCGGTGAAATCGACAATTGGAACTGGCCAAGGCATACAGGAGATTTTACTTTTATGAGGGTATATGTCAGCCCAGATGGTCAAGGGTGCGAATACAGTGCTAAGAATGTACCTTATAAACCAAAAGTATGGTTAAAAGTTGCACAGGATAATTTAAAGGATGGAGATTTTAATTTTATCATTGGATATCCTGGTTATACATACCGTTATAGGTCTTCTAACTCAGTCTTGTGGAACCTTGAAAACTACTATCCATTTGCAATATCGAACTTCAGTGAAATTATTTCCCTGGAGAATGAATTAACCAGGAATGATCCTTCCGGGAAACTAAAGGTAGCCAGCAATGTCAAAGATTTAGCCAATTCGATGAAATACTTTCAGGGAAATGTTGATGGAATGAAAAAGAATCATATCCTTCAAAAAAAACTTGACTTTGAAAAAGACTACCTGGCATGGGCAAACAGCTCAACTGAGAGAAAAGCAAAATATGCCGACATTTTGTCTAAGGAAAAGTTGCAATACTCTATTCTGGATAAGACAAAGACCAGGGATAATATTTTGGGCAACCTCCAGAACTTTTCAGGAACATTGCTCAGCGTAGCCATCAATATTTATAATATGACCCGGGAAATGGAGAAGCCTAAAAAAGAAAGACGACCAGACCTGACAGATAATAGCTTGAAAGAATATGCAGATGGACTGACTAATATTTATAACGCATACTACGAACCAGTAGATAAAGCATTACTCGTACGCACATTGAAGATGGCTGCAAAATTGCCGGAAAATCAACGTATCACAGGATTGGATTATATTTTAACCGCCTCAGGAAAAACTCCAGAAAACTGGGTAGACGAGTCTTACAATAGAACAAAAATAAAAGATACAACATTTACAAAAAGCTTGTTAAGCAAGACGAGTGTAGACATGGAAAAAACAGGAGATCCATTTATTTTACTGGCGTCGAGTATTTACGCAATGTCAGAAGAAAACAACAAAACTTATGAAGCTTTTATGGCAAATGAAAATGCTCTGAGAAAAGATTACATAGATGCTTTGAACGAATGGAAAGGCACAATGATGTATCCTGATGCCAATGGAACCATTCGGTTCACGTGGGGGCCAATCAAAGGATATAAACCAGCTGATGCCGTTTGGTATTACCCATTTTCCACATTGCAGGGTGTTATTGATAAAAATACAGGTGAAGAACCTTTTAATGCTCCGTTGGGCTTAATTTCCTTGGAAGAAAAGAAAGATTTTGGCAAGTGGTCAAATCCGGAATTGCAAGATGTTCCTGTTGATTTCCTTAACCAATGTGATATTACCGGAGGGAATAGCGGCAGTCCCGTTATGAATGCAAACGGAGAGATTATTGGAATTGCCTTCGATGGAAATTATGAAGGAATAATCAGCGATTGGAATTACGATAATGCTATTGTAAGGGCTATAGCTGTAAACATGAAATATGTACTTTTTATCACAGAGAAGTTTGGTAATGCCGGTTTCCTTTTGGATGAAATGGGAATAAAAAGATAACTATAAAACCAACCATTCGTGAATTTGTCGCGATCAAATTTTATTCAAATTCAACTATTAAATGACCTTTGGGTACTTTTTCTCCAACACTTACACAAATTCTTTTTACTTTTCCATCAACCGGAACTAACACAATATTCAACATTTTCATTGATTCAAGCACAAGCATGGGTTCACCTTTATTAACTTTCTGTCCTTCTTTAATAATTATCTTTTGAATAACACCCGGAATAAAAGAAAGAGCTTTTTTAAAGTCAGGTGCTTCATATTTTTTTCGGTTTGCAAATTTCTTAGTAAAAAGAGTTTTATAGTCTCTTTCCCACATGTTTAATATTTTAAAATCAGCCTGAGATATAGTGTTATTTTCTGACATATTTTTTCTCTTTTTTTTAAAATGGTGGAATTCCATGTTTTTTCTTAGGCATACCTGAGTCTTTATTTTCCGAAACCCCAATGGCATGTATAATATATTTACGAGTTTCTGAAGGCTCAATTACAGAATCTATATAACCTTTTGAAGCAGCAACAAACGGATTGGCGAATTTTTCAGCATATTCTTTAACTTTTTCTTTTCTCATAGCTTCAGGATCTGCAGCCTCCGAAATTTCTTTACGGAAAATAATATTGGCTGCACCTTCAGGACCCATGACTGCAATTTCAGCTGATGGCCAGGCAAAAACAAAATCGGCACGTAAATGGCGTGAATTCATTGCAATATAACCTCCGCCATAGGCTTTACGCAGAATAATACTAATCTTTGGCACTGTTGCTTCACTATAAGAATACAATATTTTAGCACCATGACGTATAACACCGGCATGTTCCTGATCAACACCAGGAAGATAACCCGGAAGATCAACTAATGTAACAATAGGAATATTAAAAGCATCGCAATAGCGTATAAACCGGGCAATTTTATCTGATGAGTCAACATCAAGAACACCGGCAAGGACTAAAGGCTGGTTTGCAACAAAACCAACTGTTTCGCCATTTAACCTTCCAAATCCTATAACTGCATTAGCAGCCCATAATTCCATTATTTCAAAAAAGTCTGAATCGTCAACAATAGCCCGAATAACATCACGAACATCGTAGGGTTCTTTAGGATCATCAGGAATGATACCGCCAATTTTATATTTGGATTTCGGTTCTTTTGGTGCCTTTTTTGGAGCTTTTTCTCCGTTGTGCCAGGGAATAAAAGTAAGTAATTTTGCAATCTGTTCAAAACACTCTATTTCGCTTTTAGCAAAGAAATGAGCATTACCGGTAATTTCAGCATGCACCCGTGCTCCCCCGAGATCTTCCTGGCTGATTTCTTCTCCAAGAACGCTTTTAATAACTTCAGGTCCTGTAATGAACATTTTAGAAATATTATCTACTACAAAAACCCAATCGGTAAGAGCTGGTGAATATACAGCACCACCTGCACAAGGTCCAAGAATGACTGATATTTGAGGAATTACTCCAGATGCAAGTGTATTACGAAAGAATATTTCACCGTAACCGGCCAGCGAGTTAACTCCTTCCTGAATTCGGGCTCCACCTGAATCGTTAATACCAATGAGAGGCATACGCATTTTCAATGCATGATCCATAATCTTGGTAATTTTACCCGCATGCATACGTCCAAGCGAGCCACCTACTACGGTAAAATCCTGTGCAAAAATGCTTATTGGTCTTCCATTCAATGTTCCTGTACCGGTTATTACGCCATCGCCATGCAATTCTTTTTTATCCATCCCAAAATCTCTGGCATCGTGCTTCACAAATAAATCATATTCATGAAATGAATCTTTATCTAAAATGGAGTAGATGCGATCCCGGGCAGTAAGTTTACCCATTGCTACCTGTTTCTCAATGGCTTTATCTCCACCTCCTTTTGATACAACTGCACGTTTCTTTTGAAGCTCAAGAATTTTATTTTCTATTGCCATAAGTTGTTATTTTGGTTAATATTAATAAATTATAATAATTTTTGTTTTTTTTATTTGCGAGTGCAACATTACAAAATGATATTTGTTTAAAAAAATTTTTTTAAATTAAATTGATCAATGTGCCAATGTGCCAATTAAAATAATGATGGATGGATGGATTGTTATTATTATTTCTTATTAAATTTTCAAATTGTCTCATTTTCAAATTGTCAAATTATTTAGGTGCCAACTTGTACAAATAATAAGCGACAATTGCAAAAATAATGTTAGGCAGCCAAACTGCCAGTAATGGATTTAGACTTCCGCTTATTGCAAATTGTGATGAAAATTGCATAAACACAATGTAAGAAAAACAAAATCCCATACCAATGCCAATATGGATTCCTATTCCTCCTCTTGCCTTCTTTGATGAAACACATACACCAATTAAAGTAAGAATAAATGTTGAAAAAGGAACAGATACTCTTTTATATTTTTCAATTAAGTAAGTCTCAATATTTTCGGCTCCTTGAGATTTTTGAATTTTAATAAATTTATTCAATTCAAACAAATCCATAGATTCAACTATATTTGTCCTCCGTCGAAAATCAGCCGGATAAATATTTAATGTGGTATCTATTGATCTGCCTTCTTTAATGCTTTCCTTCATCTCGTCAATATTGCGAATATAATAATCCCTAATGTTCCATTTGTGTTTGGTAGAATCCCACAAAATATATTCTCCCATTAGTTTAGACAACAAATTATTATTGTTATCATATTTCTCAATCGAAAACTTATATCCTGTATTTGAAATATTGCTGTATGATTCCATGTAAATATATGTTCCAGGATTAATTTGTTTGTGAATATTTCGATAATTATAGCTAACCGGTTGGTTATGAATAAAGTTGTCTTCAAATTCAAGTCTGACTTTATTTACGTTGGGTACAACAAAATTAGTTAAGACATAAGCAAAGACTGCTATAATTGATGCTGAAATAAAATAAGGCCAGAGTAAACGTTTATAGCTAACGCCACTGCTCAAAATAGCAATAATCTCGGTACGATAAGCCATTTTTGAAGTAAAGAAAATAACTGCAATAAACGTGAATAAATGACTATACAACAATGCAAAATATGGAATAAAGTTTAAGTAATAATCGAAAATGATTGCTTTTACTGGTGCGTTTTTTTCAATAAAATCATCTATTTTTTCTGAAAAATCAAATATTATTGCTATCAAAATAATAAGTAAGATAGCGTAAATATAAGTCCCAAGAAATTTCCGGATAATATATCGGTCTATAATTTTGAATTCCGGTTTTTTAAGGCTTGCAATGAATTTCTTTATATCTGATATAATTTTCAAAGTCTCTGCATTATGTGTTTCAACATCAAATTTTTCCAATTTGCAAAGGTATCATTTAAAATTTGTTTCCTTGCTTCGGAAACAATCCATTGATAAAAGTGCAGATTGTGAATACTTGCAATCTGGGCTCCCAGTATTTCTTTTGAAATGAATAAATGTCTCAAATAAGCTTTGGAATAAGATTGATCTACAAAACAATTACTTTCTTGTTCTATTAGTGAAAAATCATTTTTCCATTTCTCATTTCGTATATTAATTATTCCATTTCGGGTAAAAAGCATTCCATTACGACCATTACGCGTTGGAATCACACAATCAAACATATCTATTCCGAGAGAAATAGCTTCTAAAATATTTGCAGGTGTTCCGACTCCCATCAAATAACGAGGTTTTTCATTTGGAAGTATATCATTTACTATATTTATCATTTCATACATGAGTTCGGCTGGTTCTCCTACAGATAACCCTCCTATTGCATTGCCTTCCATGTTGCAAAATGCAATTTTTTCTGCAGAAAATTTTCTTAATTCTTTATAAATACTACCTTGTACAATAGGGAAAAAAGACTGTTGATAGTTATATAATGGTTTAGTTTCATCTAAACTGTTTAATCCCTCTTTCCAACCAACGATGAGTTAGTTCAATCGATTTTCTGGCATATTTAAATTCACAAGGATATGGAGTACATTCATCAAATGCCATAATAATATCTGCTCCAATTATTCGCTGGATATCTACTACATTTTCAGGTGTAAAAATATGTTTTGAACCATCTATATGTGAATTGAAATGTGCACCATCTTCTTTTAATTTTCTGTTATCTGCAAGTGAATAAACCTGATATCCTCCACTATCAGTTAAAATTGGTTTGTTCCAATTCATAAACCCATGTAATCCACCTGCATCTTTTATAACATCAAGCCCAGGTCTTAAATATAAGATGATATGTATTACTAAGTATAATTTGTGCTTTAATATCATCTGCAAGTTCTCTCTGATGTATTGCTTTTACTGATCCCGCTGTACCAACGGGCATAAATACAGGTGTTTCAATAATTCCATGATCAGTAGTAATCAAACTTGCTCGTGCTTTTGAATATTTATCAGTATGCTGTAATGTGAATTTCATTTGAAGATAGCTGTCGAATTTTGGCCATTAGCTGTTAGCTTTTGGCTATATGCATTTTGATGATTTTAATAATACTCCTAATAGAATTTTGATTCAAATTTTAGCTTAAATATTGCATAATGAATTTTTTTATTTCTAAGCAATTGGGTTAACAATTTTTCGCTAACAGCTAACAGCCAACAGCCAATAGCTAATTTCCGGCAAATATAGCTATTTATGTGAACAAAAAGTTAATTACTTATACTGCGCACTGCTTGTTTTCGAAAGAAAACTTTAATAACATTGCATGCCCTGTTAATACAACCATTGAATATTATTTATGATGAATGCTGTAAATTATCAATCTTATAATACTGATTATATTTTCATTAGGTGCTTTTATTCAATTTATTTATTATTTATTTGTTTTTTTACGGTTTGTCATTTTACGTGTCTAAAGCAGAGACTGATGATAAGGTACCTGTTTCAATTGTAATTTGTGCGAAAAATGAAGCAAAAAATCTTGAAAAGTATCTTCCCCGAATTTTGGAACAGAATTATTCGGAATATGAAGTTGTAGTTGTAAACGATTGTTCTGAAGATGAAACTGAAGAAGTACTTAAAAGATATTCGCTAATGTATCCCCGATTACGTTCTACTATCATTAAAGAGGATGAAAAATTCACTCATGGCAAAAAACTAGCATCTGACAGTTGGAATTAAATCTGCAAAAAATGAATGGTTATTACTTACAGATGCTGATTGTTATCCTGAAAATAATCATTGGCTAGGCTACTATGGCAAAACATTTTGTACCTGAAAAATCTATAGTGCTTGGATATGGTGGATACCTTCAAAAAGAAAGGTCTCTTAAATATGCTTATTCGATTTGATACTTCAATTATTGCTTTGAATTATTTTTCATTTACACTAATTGGTAAACCATATATGGGAGTTGGTCGCAATCTGGCTTACAGGAAATCTCTTTTCTTTGCAAATAAAGGTTTTGCTTCGCATATTCAAATAGATTCTGGTGATGACGATTTATTTATTAATGAAGTTGCCAATACCAAAAAGAATAGTTATAATTGAACCTTATTTTGAAGCACATACAAGATCAGGAGCCAAAAAATACTTTTGAACATTGGATTGATCAGAAAAAAAGGCATTTTGGAACATTTGTGCATTATAAAAAAATTGACAAGTTTATTCTTGGGGGTGAAATTATCAGCCGATTTATTTTTTATGTCTTTTTTATATGTTCGATAATACTCCAAGAGTATTGGATAGCTACTGTTTACGTGTTCATTGCCCGTTTTATATGTCAGTTAATTGTTTTTAAATATACTTTCAATCGTTTGAATGAAAGAAATTTATTTTTAATTTCGCCAATATTCGACCTGATACTCCCAATTATTAACTTGGGAATATATTTGTCAAACTTATTCAGTCCGAAAAGGCAATGGAGATAAATTTCAACCTTTCTGAGAAAGCGCAATATGATATTGTCTTGGTACAAAAAGCAGTAGAAGGTGATCAAAAAGCTTTTGCCGAACTTCTCAGCAGGTACAGGGATGCTATTTATTTTATGTTATTAAAGATGGTTAATAACTCTGATGATGCAGATGATCTGACAATAGAAGCATTTGGAAAAGCATTTAAGAATATTCATCAATACACTCCAAACTACGCCTTTAGTACATGGCTTTTTAAAATTGCAACTAATAATTGCATTGATTTTATCCGTAAACGCAGAGGAGGCACATTAATTTCTATCGATCAGTCCATTGAAGATCCTGATGAAATTCCAATTCACATACAGGCCGATAATTTAGATCCGGAAGAATCAATGATAAACCAGCAAAAAGTAAAGTTAATGCGTGATGTGGTATCAAAACTTAAACCACGATATCGCAAGCTTGTTGAAATGAGGTATTTTGAAGAACTTTCTTATGAAGAAATTGCTGTTGAATTAGAACTTCCTATTGGTACTGTAAAAGCTCAATTATTCAGGGCACGTGAACTTCTTTTCAATATTTTGAAAAGTACAGGACATAAATTTTAATTCCGCATCCTGTCATGGATTTGATATTGCGGTATTTTCCAGGTTTATCAGACCATCAAAAGCTGCAATTTTCACAGCTTGAACAGCTTTATACTTTTTGGAATAAAAGAATTAATATCATTTCAAGAAAGGACATTGACCAATTATATGAAAGGCATGTACTTTATTCTCTTGCAATAGCTAAATTCTTTGATTTTGCTCCAAATACTTCAGTCCTCGATGTCGGCACTGGTGGCGGTTTCCCGGGTATTCCTTTAGCCATATTGTTACCTTCAGTAAATTTTACTTTAATTGATTCTATCGGGAAAAAAATATTTATTGTCAATGAAATTTCAAAAAGTCTGATGCTCAAAAATGTAAGAACTATTTCTGCGCGTGTAGAGAACTTGGATGAAAAATATGATTTTGTCATTAGCAGAGCTGTAACTGAATTCTCAAAGTTTATTAAATGGACCAAGTGTAAAGTTCGACCTGGCAGCCAGAGCTCTGTACCAAATGGAATTATTTATTTGAAAGGTGGTAATTTTGAAAATGAACTAAAAACTTATGTACAAAAAGTTTTCATATTTGATGTCTCAAAAGTTTTTGATTTAAAGTTTTTTGAAACTAAAAAAATTATCTTTTATCCCTGCAGCATTTAATACTGGCAATTCTCAAATTAACAACTTTTAATTAAAATTCTATTTTGTCTCGATAAAATATTTAGAAATTACATCAAACAATATATTCTGAATAATTGGTTTTGTAAGGTAATCATCACAACCTGCAGAAATGCATTTTTTGCGATCGTCACTTAATGCATGAGCAGTTTGTGCTATAATTGGAATATCTGGTCTGAATTCTTTAATGCGTTGTGTTGCTTCATAACCATCCATTTCAGGAAGTCTCATATCCATTAAAATTATATTAATAGACGAATCCTTCCTGCATATTTTTACCGCTTCAAGACCTGTAATAGCATTACTTATTTTTATTTTAGTTTCTTCAAGAAGTTCATTAATCAAGGCGAGGCATGCCATATCATCTTCAACTACCAGGATGTGGTATTTTTGCCAATTTAAAGAAATGTACTGCTCTTCCGGTTCTTCCACAATTTCCTCGTGAAATGGCTGATAAGGAATAGTATAATAAAATGTTGATCCTTTTTCTTTTTCTGAATCTACCCAAATTTTCCCTCCCATAGCCTCAACTAATCCTTTTGCTATAGCTAATCCCAAACCTGTTCCACCGTATATTTTACGCTTTGCTGATTCTGTTTTTCTGAAACATTCGAAAATTGAATCTTTCTCTTCCGGATCAATTCCTATTCCAGTATCACTAACAAAAAATTCTACAAAATTGCCTTTTAATTTGCATCCAAAATTAATACTTCCTAATTCTGTAAATTTTATAGCATTATTTAAAATATTTGTAAGAATTTGTTTGAATTTACTTTCATCGACAAGTATTTTGTCATTGTTTTCAGGAAAGCAACAACCATATTTAAGTTCAATTGAAAATTTGTTCCTGTTTGCCAAATACTCGAGATAGTTTTCATAAAATTCTTTAAGTACATTATTCAACGATAATTTAGTTGTAAATACATTAATTTCACCAGTCTCTATTTTTGAGATATCAATAATATCGGTAATTATTTTTAGCAATTGCTTTGAGCTGTTAACGATAATCTTTATATATTGCTCTCTTTTTCTTGATTGACCTGATTCTGCAATAATTCTGCAAAACCAACAATACCGTTCATGGGTGTTCGTAATTCATGAGACATATTTGCAAGAAAAACCGTTTTAAGCTTTTCCGCCTTTTCTGCTAAATCTTTTGCTTGAATAAGTTCGTCTTCGTATAATCTTTGAGCTGTAATATCGAGTGCAGAAAAAGTATAACCTTTAGCGGGTGCTTCAATGCCTATATTTGTAACTGTCAAATACACGTCCAGTAAAGTACCGTTTTTTGTTTTCCAAACTGAATTGACCGACTTGATGTTTCCTTCAATATTGTCTTTAAATAAAATATTATAGACACGAATGTATTCTTCAATATTAGGATAAAGAAAAGAAGCATCACGTCCAATAATTTCATCAATTTCGTAACCTGTCATTAATGAAGTATATTTATTTACAAATAAAATAATACGTTCTGAAACCAATCCTACACATACAGGTACGGTTGTCATAATGCTATCGAGGTGCGCTTGTTTATCATTTAAAAATTTATTTATTTTTTTGATCTTCTGGTTGCTTTCTTCAAGTTTCCTATTTATAGAAAAATAATTTTCGTTTTGCATTTTCAGTTCAGCTTCTTTTTCTTTTAATTCATTTTCAATTGCTTTTTGATTAGAAATATCGACGTGCGTTCCTAACATGCGAATTGGTTCACTTAATTCACTACGTTCAACTAATTTACCTCTTGACAGAATCCATAGATATTCACCGTTCTTTTTACGCAACCTATATTCCATAGTATATTCACTTAACTTACCATTTAAAATATTATCAAATATTTCTGAGGTTTTAACAATATCTTCAGGATGCAACAATTCTTTTATTGTTTCCATACTTTGAGAATAGTCGAACGAATCATAACCGAGCATTTTGAAGAACCTGTCACTAAAATATACTTTATTATTAGTCAAATTCCAATCCCAGATACCATCATTTACAGCATCAAATGCTAATTTTAATCGCATTTCATTTTCAATAATGTGTATATGGAGATCTTCAATACTTTTATATTGATCTTTTAGTGTCCTATTTAAGTTTTGTAACTCTTTGTTTTGTTTTTTTAATTGAATCTTTTTATTAGAAATAAGTTCGTCTTTTAATTTAAGATTGATATTTTGAAGTTTTAAAGATTCATTGTTTTTTAATTCATTGGTTATATCCGTGCAAACAAAATAGCAATTGTTGTCACCAGTATCTTTGTTTTTAAAAGGTTTACCTGTTAGTTGTGCATTTACTTTTAAACCATCTTTTCGAAATAGAACATATGACAATTTTAATATTTCATTAAGATTATAGTTTAACTTTTCTTTTAAATCCTCTGCATCGTTATGATTCATGAAATTACCCAGCCAATTATTGCGCATTTCTTCAACTGAATATCCAAGATATTCAGAAAATGATTTGCTTACATCTCTTATAGTACAATCTGAAGATATTGAAAAATAAATAACTAATCCGCTTTCGAAAAATACATTTTGTAAAGTTTCATTATCAAGATGAGAAATGTAATTCGAACCCTGATTCTGACAAATAGTGACTTGATTCGAACTCCTAGTTCTTCTAACACTAATAGAATCCTGTCTTGATTTGTTTTGCCCCATATTTGGAAACTTAAAATTCTGTTAAAGAGAATTTTACAAAAATTCTAATTTGTATTTTAAATTAGTAAAAATTATTATGATAATTGCAGAAAGAAGAAGGAATTAGAAAATTTAGTGACAATTATTTACTTATAATCTATTAATATCTGTGCAATACATTAAATTCAGTATAATGTTATCTGGCTTTTAAAGATTTAAATTTTATTTACTCTTAATAAAATATAGCTAAGTTTTTAGAGCTTAACAGGTAGAATAATATTATCAAGATTCAAAATAATATCTTTTAATGACAAATCTTGTTGCAGAACTGTTTTTAGCTCCTTAATTGCAAGTTCAAGGTTTTTTAAGGCATTAGGTGTAATTGGCTCACCAAATTCCCAATCATAACCTTTAATATGGACAATATATGCATCGGGTTGAACATTGAATAATTCTTTGCAGAGAAAAAGAATAGATTCTGGATTTACAGAATGAGATAATACCGTATTTGAAGCCTTAGGTATAACATGAGTTAAGCAAAAGTTATCAATATTTTCTTTTGATGCATCTGCGAAAATAACCAGTTTATGATCTGCAATGCGTGCAGCATCTTCTACATTAAGTTGATAATTATACTCAATATCAATATTTAAGTTGATATTTGTTACCCAATCCTCCATTTGCCTCGCAAAAGCAATTCCAAGGCTGTCATCCTGTCTGCCTGGATTTCCAATACCAAATATTAATATATCACTCATTGATATCTATTTCATGGTCTGAAAGTTAAACTGAAATAAGCAAAAAAACAAGAAAAAGTAGAAATTAGTACTAATTAGATATTTATATAATAGAAGAATTTTTGGTATTCATGATCTCAGCACATTTTTCGTATTCCTCGCGATCTTCGTAATACTTAATTAATTTTTTAAAAAAATTAATATCATTATACAAAGGATGGTCTGAAGTATATGGTAATTTTCCATTTACAGTATATTCGAAATACTTTATAACTTCCTGTTCATCTATATTCTTGTTTTCTATTTGAAGAGAATCCTGAAATATCTCGTGATATCTGTATTTTTCAAGAAACTTATAAAGCGTAACCTGAACATTGATAAAATCAAAATTTTCAGATAGTAAATTCTTATTTGTTTCAAGTATTTTGTTTAGCTCATCTTGCCTGTTTCTTGTATCTTCTTCCGTAAGAATACTTCGGAATTTTGTCTCATTTAATTTTATTTCTTTCAGGTTAAAATTTACCCTATTTTTTAAAGCTTCAATAGCCTTTCTAAACAACTCAATCATATAATTTTTCCAATTTTCAACGTGTAAAATTATTTCAATATATTCTGTTTTACCCAACAAGAAATTTCTTTTTGATTAACAGCACATTTTGATAAACAACTGAACACTTTATGAATTTAAATGAACCCTGTAAAAATGAATAACATTTTTCTAAAGATGAAGTGTTGAGTTATTTCAAATTTCGGAATTATTCAACCCTAATCTCAAATTTGAAAAAGTACTTTTGTGCATAAAATCTAATTGACAACGTAACTTTTAAACTTAAAATACAAATTCAAAATATGGTTTTTTTCTATTTTGTTATATATTTGTACGCCGAAATAAATAACAATTTTGATGTATTTATTTATATATCAAAATATTACGAGTAGTTTTAATAAATTAGATAAACGCTCTATAGAACTATTATTTATATAATTTCTCATTCATAATTAAAAAAACTTCAATGAAAATTTTAGTTTGTATCAGTAATGTTCCAGACACAACAACCAAAGTCAAGTTTATCGAAAATAACAAGAAGTTAGATACTACCGGTATTCAATGGATAATTAATCCATGGGACGAATTGTCACTTACAAGGGCACTTGAATTGAAAGATGATGTTACTAATAAAATTGAAACTGTTACAATTGCACATGTAGGATTGGCTGGTTCAGAACCCACAATCCGAAAAGCTCTTGCAATAGGTGCCGACGATGCTATCAGGATTAATGCAGAACCAACCGATGCTTTTTATGTCGCTGCCCAATTAGCTGAAATTATCAAGATTGAAAAATTTGATATAATACTTTGCGGGATCGAATCCAGCGACTATAATGGCTCTGCAGTAGGTAGTATGATTGCTGAATTTCTAGGTTATCCTTCAGTTTCTGCTATTTCAGGTTTGAAAATTGAAAATGGCCAGGCAATCATTAATCGTGAAATTGATGGCGGTAAAGAAATAGTGACTGCTCCTGCACCTTTTGTAGGTATCGTCCAGAAAGGTATTGCAAAAGAACCTCGTATTGCGGCTATGCGCGGCATTATGACAGCCCGCACCAAACCAATAAAAATTATTGAACCTGTTAATATTGAATCTTTAACTGAGATTGTAAGTTACGAAATGCCCAAACCCAGAGCTGCATGTAATTTCATTGATTCTGAAAATGTCAAGCAACTAGTTGAAAAGCTACAAAATGAAGCTAAGGTGATTTAGTTACCAGATGCTGGATACTTGATGCTTGCAAGAAAATACAGATATTCTATCCAGAATCCAGTATCCAGAATCATTAATTTGAAAAATTGCAGTTAAAAATATTTTATTAATAATTTGAGTTAACAATAAAAAAACAAAATATGTCAGTTCTTGTATTCACCGAAAATTGGGATGGAAAATTCAAAAAGCTTTCTTTTGAGTTGGTTTCTTATGCATCAAAATTAGCCGAAATGCTTAGTACTTCCGTAACTGCACTCTCAATTGGAAATGTTGAGAAGAATGAATTGGAACGGCTAGGAAAATATGGTGCAAAAAAAATTATAAATGTTACAAATGATAGTTTGAATTCTTTAGACAGCCAGATATATGCATCTGTAATATCTGATTATTCCAAAAAAGAAAATGCGACTATTATTTTGCTTTCAAATAACAATACCGGGAAAAGTATTGCACCCAGGTTATCTGTAAGATTAAAAGCAGGAATTAGTTCAGGTGTAAGCAAATTGCCAATAAGCATAAATCCGTTTGTGGTTTATAAAAAAGTATATTCCGGAAATGCTTTTGCAAATGTTCAGATAAAATCTGAAATTAAAATTTTAACTCTTGCGCAGAATTCCTTCGAGTTAATTGAAACATCTAATACTACAACAATTGAAAATATTGTAGAACCGATTGATGGTTCAGCAATTAAAACACAAATTAAAGATGTTCAAAAGCAATCAGGAAAAATACTTCTTACTGATGCTGAAATAGTTGTATCTGGTGGTCGCGGAATGAAATCACCTGACAATTGGAAACCACTTGAAGAACTTGCATCATTGCTTGGCGGAGCTACTGCATGTTCTCGTCCTGTATCTGACGAAGGGTGGCGACCGCATGATGAGCATACAGGTCAGACTGGAAAAATTATATCACCGAATTTATATATTGCTATTGGCATCTCCGGAGCAACACAACATTTAGCAGGTGTCAGTTCATCAAAATATATTGTTGCAATTAACAATGATAAAGGCGCTCCAATCTTTGAAGCTGCACAATATGGTATAGTTGGCGATGCATTAAAAGTTCTTCCTAAACTTGTTGAAGCTGTTAAAGAAATTAAAGGGAAATAAATATGTCAAAACAAATCGTTTTTGGAATTGTACTTCTTATAACTATTGGTGCTTTCTCATTTACAATTTTTCGTTTAATTGGTTTCTTCAAACAAACAAGGCCAACATTTCCGATAAAAAATTTTGGAAAAAGATTTCAGGTAATGCTCGATGTTGCATTTGGCCAGACAAAAATATTTCGTAAACCAGTAATTGGATTTTTTCATGCATTAGTATTCTGGGGATTTTGTGTAATACTCATTGGAAGTATCGAAATGATCATTGACGGACTTTTTGGTACTGAAAGAATACTAAAAATACTCGGTCCATTATATAATATAATTATAGCTTCAGGAGATATTTTCGCACTTCTTGTAGCAATTTGTATTATTATATTCCTTGTAAGAAGATTGTTTTTTCATATCAAGCGATTTGAAGGAATAGAAATGAAACCTTCAACCCATATTGATGCAAACATTGCTCTGACAATGATTCTTCTTCTGATGCTTTCGTTGCAAGGAATGAATTCCGCATATTATACTCATCAATTGCTTTCTAATAAAGCAATCGAAGGTGCTTATCCGGTTAGTGCAATATTTTCAGATTTGTTTTCAGCAATATCATTAAACTCTTTGGGTATTATGCATGAAGTATGTTGGTGGACACATATTATTTTAATCTTCATTTTTGCAAATATGTTGCCTTATTCAAAACATTTTCATGTTTTCATGTCTGTTCCAAATGTGTTTCTTTCCAGACTGGAACCTCTCGGCAAATTAACAAACATGGATAATATTACCAAAGAAGTAAAACTCATGCTGAATCCGGATACAGCTTTTGCTGCGCCTGCTCAGGATGCACCTGTTGAAAGATTTGGCGTTAAAGATATAGAAGATGTTACCTGGAAAAATTACTTTGATTCATTAGCCTGCACGCAATGTGGACGTTGTACTTCAGTATGTCCGGCAAATATTACAGGTAAGAAATTATCACCCCGGAAAGTCATTATGGATGTAAGAGCAAGAATGAAAGAAAAAGGTCCCGGATTAGTCAAAAATGGCAAACAATATACCGATAACAAATCATTATTGCGTGATTATATTTCTGAAGAAGAACTTTGGGCATGTACAACTTGCAATGCATGTGCAAAAGAGTGCCCGATTAATATTAATCATCCGACTCTCATTGTTGATATGAGGCGCTACCTGGTTATGGAAGAAGCTTCTGCTCCAGGTGAAATAAAAGCTATTTTCAGCAATATTGAAAATAACGGTGCCCCATGGCAATTTTCTCCTGAGGACAGGCTTCTTTGGGCAAAAGATTTAGAAATAAAAGTTAAATAGCAGCTTTATGGAAGTAAGAAAAGTTGAAATACCTGTAATGTCAGATTTATTCGCTAAAGGCGAAAAACCAGAATACCTTTTTTGGGTAGGATGCGCCGGCGCCTTTGATGACAGATATAAAAAAGTTGCAGGTGCTTTTGCTAAAATATTGTCTTTTTTAAATGTAAGTTACGCTGTATTAGGTAAAGAAGAATCATGTACCGGAGATCCTGCAAGGCGGGCCGGAAATGAAATGTTGTACCAGATGCAGGCGTTGCAAAATATCGAAGTCTTTAAAAAATATGATGTTAGGAAAATCCTTACCATTTGTCCTCATTGTTTTAATATTTTTAAAAATGAATATCCCGACTTAGGAGGTATTTATGAAGTAATTAATTATACTCAATTTCTTGAAAAATTTATTAAGGAAGGAAAATTGAAAATAGACTCTTCAATATTGAAAAATATTCCTATCACTTATCACGATCCTTGCTATTTGGGTCGAGCTAATGATATTTATAAAGAACCTCGTTCCATAATAAATTCTTTAACAAAGAATTTTGTTGAAATGGACCGTAATAAAAGCTTTGCATTATGTTGCGGAGCAGGTGGTTCACAAATGTTCAAGGAAGCTGAGAAAGGCAGTAAAGAAGTTTTCATAGAAAGAACCGAAGATGCTTTGAAAACCAATGCTAAAATTATAGCAACAGCTTGTCCGTTTTGTATGACGATGCTAACTGATGGACTTAAATACAAAAATAAAGAAGAAGAAATTAAAAACTATGATATTGCTGAATTAATAGTTCAGGCATTGGATATTTGAAAATATAATTACTAAATATAATACAACAAAAATGGAAAACAGAAAAGTTTTAAAAAGTGGTGAATTCCTGGTTGAGGAAATTGAAGCAAAAGATATTTTTATTCCTGAAGAATTTAACGATGAACAAAAAATGATTGCACAAACCTGTCGCGATTTTTTGCAAACTGAAGTATATCCGAATATAGCAAGAATAGATACTTCCGACAGAGAATTCATGAAAAGCCTATTAAAAAAAGCAGGAGAACTGGGTTTAATGGGAATTTCCATTCCTGAAGAATATGGTGGATTTGGCCAATCATTCGTTACACAAATGCTTGCAAGTGAAGTAATAGGTGCCGGATATTCTTTCTCAGTAGCTTTTATGGCTCATTGCGGAATTGGCACTCTTCCGATAATGTATTATGGTACCGAACAACAAAGACAAAAATATGTTACAAAACTGGCAACTGGTGAATTAATTGGAGCATATTGTTTAACTGAACCAGGAGCAGGAAGTGATGCCAATGCCGGTAAGACAAATGCCAAACTATCGGAAGATGGAAAAACTATATTTTAAACGGTCAAAAAATGTGGATCACCAATGCCGGATTTGCTGATGTACATACTGTTTTTGCAAAAATAGATAACGACAGGGTGCTAAGTGCATTCATTGTCGAGAAAAATTATCCAGGTGTTGTAGTAAATCCTGACGAACATAAAATGGGTATTAAAGGATCTTCTACAGCTCAAATATTTTATAATGATGTAAAAGTTCCTGTTGAAAATCTTCTTGGAACAAGAGGTGAAGGATTTCGTATTGCTTTAAGTATTCTTCATATGGGCAGAATGAAATTAGGCGCTAATGTTATGGGTGCTGCAAAAAAAGCGATTAATGATTCGGTAAAATATGCCAATGAAAGAAAACAATTTGGAGTTTTAATTTCAACTTTTGGTTCGATAAAACACAAACTGGCTGAACAGGTAATTAAAACTTTTTCGGCAGAATCAGCAATATACAGGGTCAGTAAAGATATTGATACTTTAATGCGAGAAATACAAAGCAGAAGGTTGTGATAAAGGCAGGGCTTCAATCGATGCTATCAGCTCATTATGCAGTTGAAGATGCTATACTAAAAGTTTATGGTTCAGAAGTTCTTGATTTTATTATTGATGAAGCTGTCCAAATTCATGGTGGAATGGGATATTCAGCTGAAATGGATGTTGAAAAAGGATATCGTGATTCAAGGATTAACAGGATCTTTGAAGGAACAAATGAAATAAACCGGTTGCTTGTAATTGATACTGCAATGAAAAGGGCAATGAAAGGAGATTTTGACCTTTTTGGCCAAGCGGAAAAACTCTATTCTGCTATTGATAAAATCACTGACGGTAAAGAATCAGGCGAAAACTATTTCCAGGAGAAATTAAGGTATGTCAAGAATTTCAAAAAAGCTTTGCTATTGTTACTTCATGCCGCTTCTAAGCATTTTGAAAAGAAAATTGGGCAGGAACAGGAAATATTAAACAACATGTCTGACATGACAATGGAAACATATATTTCAGAATCTACTGCTTTAAGAGTTCAAAAGATAGAAACATTAAAAGGCGCTTCAGCAAGTTTGTACAGAGATATTCTAGATGTGAATTTATATGATGCAGCAGAAAAAATAAAAAAAGCAGCTAATGATGCAATTTACTCATTTGCATCGACTGCTGATGCAGCAAAACTCATAAAAGCTATTGATACTCTTACTACAGTTAATGGTGTTAACGTTAAAGAAGCACGCAGAAGAATTGCTGATAAATTAATTGAAGATAACTCATACAAATTTTAAACGAATTAACAAAAAAAAGAAAGAATCTATTAAAGTACTGATTAGGTATTGTATTTCAGTTTTTTCTTAAATTTTGCGTTTTTATCATTAATAATTACGTATTAATCAAAAAAATAGCGTTCATTCGCTATTTATATTGAATATAAACTTGTTTTAGCTTAAATTTGCACACGTTTTTTCGAATAGAAATAAAATATAGATAATGAGACAATTAAAGATTACCAAATCAATCACTAATCGCGAAAGTGCCTCACTTGACAAGTATTTACAAGAAATAGGGCGTGAAGAGCTTATAACTGTTGAAGAAGAAGTAGAATTAGCCCAACGAATCAAGAAAGGCGATCGCATAGCCCTCGAAAAACTTACCCGTGCTAACCTCCGATTTGTCGTATCTGTTGCAAAACAATATCAAAATCAAGGTTTAAGTCTCCCTGACCTCATTAATGAAGGTAACTTAGGATTAATTAAAGCTGCTGAAAAATTTGATGAAACCCGTGGATTTAAATTTATTTCTTATGCGGTATGGTGGATTAGACAATCTATATTACAGGCCCTTGCTGAACAATCACGTATTATTCGTTTACCGCTTAACCAAGTAGGTTCATTAAACAAAATTAATAAAGCCTTTTCAAGATTTGAACAAGAATATGAAAGAACTCCAACTCCCGATGAATTAGCACAAACTCTTGAATTACCAAAAGAAAAAGTTGCAGATACTTTACGTGTATCAGGTCGTCATATTTCTGTTGATGCACCTTTTATTGATGGTGAAGATAACAGTTTGTTAGATGTGCTTATTAACAGTGATTCTCCAAATGCTGATAAAACCCTCATCAAAGAGTCTCTTTCAAAAGAAATTGACAGAGCTTTAGCAACTTTGACTGAACGTGAAAAAGATATTATCAGACTTTTTTTTGGTATTGGATGCCAAGAAATGACTTTAGAAGAAATAGGGGACAACTTTGGACTTACTCGAGAGAGAGTTCGTCAAATCAAAGAAAAAGCAATTCGAAGATTAAGACATACTACAAGAAGTAAATTACTTAAAACTTATTTAGGTTAATGAGTGCTCGAAGAAATAAGAATTCTTTAGATTGATTTATTGCAGAATAAAAAATTTTCCTTATAAAAAAGGCTGTCTAAATTACGAGACAGCCTTTTTAATTTACTGAAAAAATTACTTATTTCTTCTTAGTAGTGTCTTTTTTTGCTTCTGCTTTCTTTTCTGGTTTACCCTTTGGTCCTTTTTTTACACCACCCTTTGTCCCTTTTTTCATTTCCTTCTTTTCTGCTTTTATCTCTTTCTTAGTAGTGTCCTTTTTGGCAGTTTTTTCCTGACCATTTAAATTAAAAGCAAATCCTGCAACAAAAATAATTGCTAATACATAAGCTAATACTTTTTTCATGATTGTAAATTTTAAATTAATAAATTCGAGTTCATATTAATTCTAAAAAACTCATTTCTTTTTAGTTGTGTCTTTCTTAGCTTCGGATTTCTTTTCAACTGGTTTTTTAACTTCAGGCTTAGCTGTCGCTTTTTTAACATCAGTTTTCACTTTTTTAGTTGTATCCTTTTTTTCTGTTTTAGCAGGTTCAGGAGCCTTAGTATCTTTTTTAACATCCTGAGCACTAACTGACATTGCTACAAAAACAAAACAAGCCATTAATAGTAATGTAAATTTTTTCATAGGTTTAAAGTTTAGTTATACAATAAAATTATTAAAATATGAATAAAAGGTAAAATTAGATGCAATTTTTAACCAAATCAAAATAGATACGTTAACGAATGTTAACAAACTAATTTTTTTTATATTAAACCCAAAAGAACCCATGTAGATTATTAATATATTTTAACAATTAAAGTACTGTGTTTAAATTATAATGCAAGTTTATCTAGTCCGATTTGCGAATGTAATGCTTTTTTTTGAATATTAAACATTTCCTGATTTCGTATATAATTCCATTTTAATTGCAGGGAACTTCTAAAAACTCATTTTTTATAAAAAGATACAGGATTCAGGATGCAAGAAAAAGCCCGATATCATTACATCCTGTATCATGAAACCTGCATCTATTTTTATTTTTGAAATTTAGTTATTAGGGCTTTGTTAATTTAGTATAGTTTTATTATATTTGTGCAGTTATAAAACTATATAAAATGATTATAGATAGCTGCCCAAAATGTAAAAGCAAGAATTTTCGTAAAGATGGTATAGTTAAATCAAAACAAAGGTTTCTGTGTAAAGATTGCAAGCATCGATTTACTGTAGGGCAATTAGGAAAGCCGAATGACCTTAAAAGAAATGCCTTAGTTTTATATTTAGAAGGCTTAGGTTTTAGATCAATAGGAAGATACTTAAATGTGAGCCATGTTGCTGTTTTTAATTGGATAAAGTCCTTTGGAGAAAAGTTGGATGAATTTAGAAATCCTGGAGATATTGATGTAATAGAATTGGATGAGATGCATACATATATTGGTTCAAAAAAAACTACTGCTGGATATGGATTGCTGTTGATAGAAATGGGCATAGGTTCGTCAATTGTGAAATTGGCACAAGAGGAACCGAAACTGGAAAAAGGCTCTGGGAAAAAATTGAAGAATTTTCCAAAGGGATAGTTTGTGCTGACTATTGGAAAGCTTATAATGAATTTGTTCCGGAAGAACAATTAGTTCAGACAAAGGCAGAAACATATACAGTAGAAGGCTATAATAGTCTTTTTAGACATTTTTTGGCCAGATTAAGAAGAAAAACAAAATGCTATACAAAAGCAAAACATATGTTGATTTATTCAATAAAATTGTTGATGTTTAAATGGAATAATGATTTAGCTATACTTTATTAACAATGCCGTTATTAGATATACCCTGTAGTTGATAATTTGGCAGAAAATTTCTATCATTTAATCGATTTATCTAAAAAAGAAAGACCCAGTAATAATCCTGTGTCTTTCTTTTCACACATTAAACATATTTATACCTATGAAAAAAGAATTTGAATTTGAATTATTAGTTTATAGATTTTAAACTTTTGCAATAATCAATGGCTTCTTTTATATTCATTTCAGAAGCAATTTTTATGTCAGCAAGAGCTCCCGATTCGTCATCAAGTAAAAGCTTTACTATGCCACGATTGTAATAGGCCTTAGCATATTTTGGATCAATTTCTAGCGCCTTATTGTAATCGGATATTGCATTCTCAAATTCTCTTAAACAATAATTTACTATACCACGATGGCTATAAGCGTCAGTAAAATTATGTTTTAGTTCAATAGCCTTATTGAAATCTTTCAACGCCTTTCTATATTTAATTAATTTTGTGTAAACAATACCTCTTCTATCGTATGCTTCTGCAAAATTATTATCGCACTTAATAGCTTCATCCAGTTCTTCAAC
>CAWKPE010000028.1:0-80649 GCA_963851385.1 uncultured Bacteroidota bacterium
CTTCGCAATTACCTTTCTGACATGAATCCAGTTGAAGCCATGGAATTTCTTAACGACCGTATGAGAAAGACTGAAACTAATGAGGAATTTTTAGTCTCTATGAATGGAGAATAAAAATTAAATCTCATAAAATACTATATAATAATACCCTTGCTTAATTTATAGTAAGGGTTTTTCTTTTTTAGTTCTTTGTAAATAATTTGCCGCATTTTCAAATTACAATCTTCAGGATGAAAACTACAAATAATATTAGTTGTTATTAAATTTATCTTAACTGAATTTAAAGGTTCAACAGGCATAGAAGAAATATGATTGATTAAAAAATTATTTATAATCAATATATATAATGTTATTGCTTCCATTTCTTTGAATAAGATAATATCATTTTCATTAATTTTGTAACCTGTTTTTTAAAAATTATTAATTAACTGTTATTTAAATACTTAAATATATTTTAGCAATGGCAAAGAAAAAATTTGTTACATGTGATGGAAATTATGCAGCTGCACATGTGGCATATATGTTTAGCGAAGTTGCTGCAATTTATCCTATTACACCCTCTTCAACTATGGCCGAATATGTTGATGAATGGGCAGCAAATGGAAGAAAGAATATTTTCAATCAAACTGTTCGTGTAGTTGAAATGCAAAGCGAAGCCGGTGCTGCAGGAGCTGTTCACGGTTCATTGCAATCTGGTGCACTCACGAGCACATATACTGCATCGCAAGGTTTATTGCTCATGATTCCAAATATGTACAAAATTTCAGGTGAATTATTACCTGGTGTTTTTCATGTTTCAGCACGTTCATTAGCAGCTCAGGCATTATCAATTTTTGGTGATCACAGCGATGTGATGAGTACACGTAATACAGGATTTGCAATGCTCGCTACCGGAAGCGTACAGGAAATTATGGACCTTGCTGCAGTAGCACATTTAACTGCAATCAAATCACGTATTCCTTTCTTCATTTTTTTGATGGGTTCCGGACATCGGCCGAAGTTCAAAAAATTGAAGTTACTGAACAAGATGATCTTATTAAATTAATTGATTGGAAAGCATTACAGGAATTTCGTGACAGAGCACTTAACCCGGAACATCCTGTAACAAGGGGAACAGCTCAAAATCCTGATATTTATTTCCAGAGTCGTGAAGCTGCTAACCGATTTTATGATGCAGTTCCTGATATCGTTGAAGCATACATGCAGGAAATTAAAAAAATTACAGGACGCGAATATCATCCGTTTACTTATTATGGTGCAAAAGATGCCGAGAATGTAATTATTGCTATGGGTTCAGTTACTGAAACAATAAAAGAAGTTATTGATTATCTTACAGCAAAAGGAGAAAAAATTGGACTTATTACTGTTCATTTATATCGTCCTTTTTCAGCAAAATATTTTATGAAGGATGTCCTTCAATCAGTAAAGCGTATTTGTGTTCTTGACCGGACAAAAGAACCGGGAGCCAATGGCGATCCTCTTTATCTTGATGTTAAAGAACTTGTTTTATGGAAAGCCAAATGCCCCAATAATTGTTGGTGGCCGATATGGTTTAAGTTCAAAAGATACAACTCCGGGCCAGATGATGGCAGTGATCAAAAACCTGAAAATGAAAGAACCTAAAAACCAATTTACTGTTGGTATTGTTGACGATGTTACTTTTAAATCTCTTCCTGTTGAACCTGAAGTAAATGTTATCAAAGCTGGTACTTTTGAAGGTAAATTCTATGGCATTGGTGCCGATGGTACTGTTGGTGCTAATAAAAATTCAATTAAAATTATTGGCTGATACTACCGATAAATACAGCCAGGCATATTTTGCATACGATTCAAAAAAATCCGGTGGTATTACTACTTCGCATCTGCGTTTTGGGGATCAACCAATTCGTGCTCCATACCTGGTAATCAGTCCCGATTTTGTTGCCTGTCATGTTCCTTCATATCTTGATAAATATGATATGCTTGCAGGATTAAAGAAAGGCGGAACATTTCTCTTAAATAGTATTTGGGATGTTGAAGAAACAAAAAAACGTCTTCCAGATCATATGAAAAAATATCTGGCGGAAAATGAAATCAATTTCTATATTATCAATGCAACAGCAATTGCAGAAGAAATTGGTCTCGGAAACCGCACCAATACTATCATGCAAAGTGCTTTCTTTAAAATATCCGGTGTAATTCCTTATGAAAAAGCAGTGGAAGAAATGAAGAAAGCTATTGTAAAAGACTTTGGCAAAAAAGGTGAAGAAATTGTTAAAATGAATCATGCTGCAGTTGATCGCGGCGGGACAGTAACGAAAGTAGAAATTCCTAAAGAATGGAAAAACCTTAAATCGTCAATATTCAATTACAAAATTGACTGGTGATGTTCCCGAATTTATAAATAATGTAGTTATTCCTATCAATTCGATGAAAGGTGATGATTTGCCTGTCAGTGTATTTCTGGGACGTGAAGATGGCACATTTCCTGCCGGAACTACAGCTTTCGAAAAACGAGGTATTGCAGTTAATGTTCCCGAGTGGATACCAGAAAACTGTATTCAGTGTAATCAATGTTCATATATTTGTCCTCACGCTTGTATCAGGCCATTTCTATTCAATGAAAAAGAAGCATCCGGAATGCCTGCCGGAAGTAAGTTCATTAAAGGCGACTGGTAAAGCTCTTGAAGGTTTGCAATATAAAATACAGGTAAGTGTTCTTGATTGCACAGGATGTGGTAATTGTGCCGATGTTTGTCCTTCAAAAACAAAGGCATTGGTTATGAAACCTCTGGAAAGTCAATTGGCCGAAGTTGAACGTTGGAATTATATTGAAAAGAATGTTACTTATAAAGATACATTACTTCCAAAAGATGCAGCAATTAAAAATACACAATTTGCACAACCATTATTTGAATTTTCAGGAGCTTGTGCAGGTTGTGGCGAAACTCCATATATAAAATTGATTACTCAGTTATTTGGCGACCGAATGATTGTTGCAAATGCAACAGGTTGTTCATCAATCTATGGTGGTTCTGCACCATCTACTCCATATAGGATAAATCAAAATGGCAAAGGAGTTGCCTGGGCTAATTCACTCTTCGAAGACAATGCAGAATATGGTTTGGGCATGGTTATCGGTATCAAACAGATTCGCGAAAGAATTGCAATGATGATGAAAGAATCATTAGAATCAGTTGGTGCTTCAACTAAAGAAGCCTTTAATGAATGGATTGCCGGAATGAATAATGCAGAACAATCAAAAGTTGCTACTGAAAAAGTTCGCTCTGCTCTTAAAAATGAAAAAAATGCTGTTGCTACCGAAATCAAAAAGCTTGATCAATACCTGATAAAAAAATCTGTCTGGTCATTTGGTGGTGACGGCTGGGCTTATGATATAGGTTACGGAGGATTGGATCATGTCCTTGCATCTGGTGAAGATATTAATTTATTGGTCCTCGATACTGAAGTATATTCAAATACAGGTGGTCAGGCTTCCAAATCTACACCTATTGGAGCTATCGCTAAATTTGCAGCATCAGGTAAACGCGTTCGCAAGAAAGACCTTGGAATGATGGCAATAAGCTATGGTTACTGTTATGTTGCACAGGTATCTATGGGTGCAAGCCAAAGTCAGTATTTAAAAGCGATTCGGGAGGCCGAAGCATTTCCTGGACCCTCATTAATAATTGCATATTCACCTTGTATTAACCATGGACTAAGACCTGGTATGGGCAAATCGCAAAACCAGGCAAAATTAGCAGTTGAATCAGGATATTGGCATTTATATAGGTACAATCCTCTTTTAGAAGCACAGGGACAGAATCCATTTCAATTAGATTCAAAAGAACCTAACTGGCCTGAATTCCAAAAATTCCTTGACAGCGAAGTACGTTATTCATCTCTTAAGAAGGCATTCCCTGCTGCAGCTATTGAGCTATTTAAAGCAGCCGAAGAAAATGCTAAATGGCGCTATAATAGCTACAAACGTTATGCTTCTATGATTTTTGCTAAATAGATTTTTATTTTACAGGAATTAAATAAGAAATAAAAAGCTGCCCGGTCGGGTGGCTTTTTTATTTTAAATTTGTAGTTGTTTAATATGTTGATTGGCTATATCTATAGTCCACAGACCACAGTTAATGGTATATAAATTTAGTAACATTCATGGACAATGGACTGTCGACCATGAACTGTTGGCAATTAACCAACAACATTGTTTTTATTACACTATGGAACTGAAATATTTCAATATAAGAGTATATGCCATCATTTTAAATGATGATAAAGACTCAGTTCTTGTCAGCGATGAGTTTCAAAAAAATATGCGAATGACAAAATTCCCTGGAGGCGGATTACAATTGGGCGAAGGAACTTTAGATTGCTTAAAAAGAGAAGCTTTGGAAGAATTTGGCCAGAAAATTGATATTATCAGTCATTTCTATACAACGGATTTCTTTCAAAAAGCATTATTTTATGAAGATCACCAGTTGATTAGTATTTATTATTTAGCACAGTTTATTAAAGAGCCTGAATTTAAAATCTCAGAAAAGCCATTTGACTATGGTGAAGACCAAAATGAAAAACAATCATTTCGCTGGATTAATTTGAAAGAAATTAACTCGTCTTCATTCACACTATCTATTGATAAAAAAGTCGGCGAGATGCTCAGAAGCAAAAATATCTTATAATAATCAATCTATGTTTGGTATTATAAATCTTTTAAAAGATATGTCATCATTATCGGCTAAAATTATTTGGATAATAACAAATATTGTTGAATACCGGTAAACCTAACTAATCGATTTTCTCAATTTCTTTTCCTTTTACAAGTGAAGCTACCATGCCCAGCAAAGCAAAAATACATGCAATCATAATTGCAAAGTGAAGTGCATATATAAATGATGCCTGATGCATAGACAGACCTTTGAGTCCTTTTGATGCATAAAACATATTCGAATTTTTTAAATTCAGCGAAAACAATGCACCGGAAACAGCCACGCCTAATACCATGCCAATATTTCGCATCGTTGCTAGTATTCCTGATGCAGTGCCTCTGTTTTGCGGCGGAACACTTCCCATAATAGCGCTGATATTAGGCGTTTGAAACAAACCCAGACCCAATCCTGTTATAATCATTGTGATAATTATATAGCACAACGAAGTATCGGGTTTGAGAAAGCTTAATAAAAATATTCCCAAAGCCATAATTCCCATCCCGGCAGAGCTTATGTACCTGCTGTCAAAACGGTCGTAAATAATTCCACTGACAGGAGCTATTACCATTGCCGTAACCGGCATAGGAATATAAAGCATCCCGGTTTTTGCAGGAGAAAACATCCGTAACTTTTCGAGATAAAAGGGCGCTAAAAAAGCTATTATAAACATTGCCAGAAAGTTGAAAACTACAGCGATAATGCTTGCAGCAAATACTCTATTTTTAAAAAGAGCAGTATTAAGTATGGGATATGCATATCTTTTTTCAAAAAGAGTAAAAACTACAATCATCAATAAACCAGATGCCAGCATGACATACATGACAGGATTCAGATTTGATTTGGCTGCAATATCGAGTGGCAGAAGGATAAGTATAAGCGCGATAAATATCATTATGCTTCCCAGTATATCAAATGGTACGGATACTTTTTTATTATCGCCAGGTATGTTCTTTATTGCAACTATAACACCAATGATACCAATCGGTATATTAATAAAGAATATGCTTTGCCATCCGAAAATAGTTGTCAGAAAGCCGCCAAGCACTGGTCCTGTGCAAAGTGCAACAGCAACAGCTATAGCAGTAACGCTAAAAGCTTTACCCCGGATTTCAGCAGGAACAGCATCAGTAATAATCGCGGGCCCTGTAGAATATATCATTCCTGCTCCCAAAGCCTGAATTGCACGACAAATAATGAGCATAACAATGCTGACCGAAAACCCGCAAAGTAATGAACCGGTTGTAAAAACAACAAACCCGGTTATATACAATTTCTTGTGACCATACATATCTGATAACCGTCCAAATGTAAGCAACAAGCTGCTGACGACCAACAGATAAGCCGTTATGATCCATTCAATCATTGAAAGTGAAACATGAAAACTGTTTTGAATAATTGGTATGGCTATATTAACAACATTCGTGTCGAGAGAAGACATAAATGTTCCAATAGCAACTGCCACTACCGTCATAAGACCTTTATTTTTTTGAACTGATTGCATTTTAAATTTCCCTTCTATTTAAGAATTTAAAACGAAAATATCAGTATTAATAAAAATCAACTATTACTTATCGGCAGGCAATATCATAATATCGGTAAAAAATAGTTCCTGTTTGACAGCATTGTTTACAAATAATTAAAATAGAAAAATGGAAGGTCTTAATTTCCGAAGTTTGATATGTAATGTTTTCGTGATAGCAATAAATTATTTGATGTTAATAATCACAGGTTATTCATAAAAATTGATTGTTATCTGTTTGCCCCTGCAGGACTTTTTGGCACATTATCTAAAAACAGAATTCCCATACAGAACATTCTTATAGATCAGCACTTCTGGAATTCACCTAATTTTATTTGCCAATTAACTTTCCAGCTTTTTTGCATATTTCTTCGAAAGCATTATCAAGTTGTGCATTTTTTCCTTTACAATTATTAAAAACATCAATAGCCCAATCGATATACTTCAATTTCCTTTTCTTTGTCCAATTCAAAGGATAGTTTATCATATCATTTATGTTGGCTATTTTATCGGCAATTCTGATTAAACCGGCATAATGAGATAATTTAGAAGCATTAGTTATTTGTAAATTCTTTCTCACTTTCTCATTTAATTTCATATTGTCCGTAACTTCCATTACAAGGTTGGCAACTTTAATACCAAATTTTTCTGTCAATTCTTTTGCTGTTGTATCGGTATCTTCAATAGTATCATGAAGCATTGCGGCAAATAAAAGTTCAGTATTTATTTCACCGCAATCGGCTAAAATTTTACAAACTTTAACAGGATGATTTATGTAAGGTATTTTCAAATAACCCTTTCTTCTTTGAAACTTATGCTTTTCAGTAGCAAATTCTGTAACTTCAACAAATTTGGTAATATGATTCATTATATATATTTTTACAATCTTCTTATAATAAAAAAATTAGAGGTATTTTTTTTTAAATTTAATTAGTTTAAATTTAAACACAAATTCTTTGAGAATGGATAGCTTATTCATAGAAGGTACAAAGAAGACCCCGGAAGTCAGTTTCAATACAAATGGCCAATTAAAAATTAAAGGTCGTTCAATTCCTGAAGATCCTTCTAAATTTTATGATCTGTTATATCTTTGGGTATTCGAATATTGTTCCCATCCTCAACAATCAACAACGGTGAATGTTGAACTTGAATATTTTAATAGTGGTACTTCAAAAGCTCTCCTTCATATTCTCAGGATGCTTGTTGATCTTAAGAATAAAGGTCATATGATAGATATAAACTGGTTCTATGAAACAGGAGATGATGATATATATGAAAGAGGAGAATACTACTCATCTATACTTGATACAAAATTTCAATTTATTGAAGTAAAGCAAGATTAAGCATTATCTATTTTTTATATTCCTACTTCTAGATAATTCCAATAAAATTAATTTCCTTATTTGCTGAAATCTCTCATATCAACTAAAAACACTCAATAGCATATATTGATTGAATTTTATTTATCCCGTTATTCAAAAAGCAATTACAGTGTCAGCATAAAATCTCAGAATAGTTGGATTTTATATTTTTTTTGTAACTTGAAACCTCAAAACTTAATAAAAATGGTAATTGATAATGCTAAAATTGTAATCAGGGATAGAATGATGATGTATATTATGGCAATCAGTCTCACCGTTATTATTCCAGTAATTTGTTTATCTGACTTCTTCGATAACCCGGTCTTTGGTCTAAGTCGTGAAATATATGTAATTGTTGTGTGCGCAGCATATATTTTATATAATGTGTATCGTTTTTTTCTTAATATTAATTATTTCTTTTTTAATGATCAATCTGAAAAAATTATTCTGAAATATTATTCACTCAGACCTTTTATGCAAAAACACCGTAGCATTGAAATAGCTAAAGGATCGTTAGTTAAATTCGAAGTTAATACAAGCTTTATTAGACGAAAAAAAGGTTTGATACTTTATCAAAAGATAAATAATAAAATAGCGAAATACCCACCTGTTTCAATCTCGGCTTTGAATAAAGAAGAATATGACAACCTTGTAACTGCATTAAATAAACATATTTCGAATAATTAGATTAATTATTTAACATCACATACTTGTTATCAAATATTAAACATAAGAATAAAAACCAATTTCTGAAATGTCTTATAATCCTCTGATATATAAAATAGCAGTCGGCATGATTCCGGGTATAGGATGCATTACTGCGAAAAAACTGATTGCATATACAGGAAGTATTGAAGGAATATTTCGGGAAAAAAAATCGAAATTGCTAAAAATACCTGGAATTGGTGATGTGCTTGCAAACGAAATAGTAAATAATAGTGTTTTAGGTCAGGCTGAAAAAGAACTTGCTTTTATTGAACAATATGGCATCAAACCTTATTTTTATCTCGATGAAGTTTATCCTGAAAGATTGAAACATTGCCAGGATTCACCGCTAATTCTCTATGTTAAAGGAAATGTTGATTTAAATACTAAAAAAATCATCAGCATAGTAGGTACACGAAAGGCTACACAATCTGGTAAAAGTTTTTGCGAAAAAATTATAAAACAATTGTCTGAACTGAATCATGATCCGGTAATTGTAAGCGGATTAGCATTTGGTATTGATATTACTGCACATAAAGCTGCATTAAAAAATAATCTACCGACAATTGCAGTTCTCGGGCATGGCTTAAAAACAATATATCCTGCTTCGCACTCAAAATATGCAAGAGAAATCGTTGAAAAAGGAGCTTTAGTAACTGAATTTACCAGTGATGTTAAAGCAGACAGACCATTATTTGTTCGCCGTAACCGAATAATAGCCGGACTTGCTGATGCTACTTTAGTTATTGAATCAGGTGCTGAAGGTGGCGCATTAATTACTGCTGATATTGCCAACTCATACAATAGAGAAGTATTTGCTGTCCCCGGAAGAAGTGAAGATGCTATGTCTAAAGGATGCAATCAATTAATCAAATCCAACAAGGCACATTTGCTGGATAGCGTCGAAGATTTGGAATATATATTGGGTTGGGAAAGTTCAACTACAAAATCAAAAACTATTCAAAAGGAACTATTCGTAAATCTCACCGATGATGAAAAATTTATTATGGAGATTATCCGTAATAATAATGAATTGGTAATAGATTTGATTTGCCATGAAGCAAATATGCCTGTAAGTAAAGTATCTCCAATATTGCTTAATCTTGAATTTGCAGGATTGGTAAGAAGCTTACCGGGCAAGATTTATAAAATTGTGTAAGACCATAAATGACAGGATTGCTTACTAATGTTTTGATAAAGTAAAGTTTTATTATTGAAACCAAATCAAAAACCTAAAATTCTCCAATAATTTCATAAAAATGAATAGTTTAATCAAGATATCATTGATTTTCTGATATTATTTTATTAATTTGCCTCTACCTTATTAATTATAAATTTAAACCTAAAAAACATCAAACTATGGAAAATCAACTTGTATTAGGAGACGTTTTGTCCAATGCTTTTAAAATTGGACTAAAGAATTTTCTGTCATTAATTGCAATATTAATTTTATGGATAGTTACAATTTGGATACCTTATTTAAATGTAGGTACAACAATTGCTTTGGTAACACTCCCATTAAGTATGAGCAAAGGAGAGGTAATATCACCTTTAGAAATTTTCAAAGCAAAATACAGAAAATATATGGGGGAATTTTTTATAATAAATGGATTGAGTTTCATGGCTATTTTTACTGCTATGCTATTTCTTATTATTCCTGCTTATGTTATCAGTCTTAGCTGGAGCTTGGGTGTATATTTAATGATAGACAAAGGCTTGAATCCTATTGAAGCATTGACTGAAAGTAATAAAAGAACTATCGGTAAAAAATGGACAATGTTTTTCAGCTATTTAATTCTCATTATACCCATTATAATACTTGGTCTTATTCCTTTCATTGGCCATTATCTTGCAATTATTTATGCAATTATCTTAATACCCGTTTATCTTGGAGCGAAAGCCTATATATATTCTATTTTAGGCAAATAGTTTTACTCTAGCAACAATTGATGATTTAAATGGCACTATATTAATTAATTTTTAATACAATAAATTTAAAACTATATATAGTCTCGACTTATGAGTTTAAATCAATCGAAATTAAATATTTATTTTGCTGAAATTAGTTAAGGAGCCTTAGAATACCTTAAGGCTCCTTTGTTATTTTATATATCCAATTTTGATAATACAACTATTTAAAATCTTTGAAAAAAATATTGAATATAACTTTTTCTGAATTATTATTGGCCTAAATTCGAGCCTTTAATTATTCTAAGGATTATTTCGACATTTTTTAATTGTATATACTATCATCAGGATTATACTGGGATCATTTCAACGTTTCTCAGGAAAATTGGGGTACGACTGGAACATTTCCAACTGTTGACAATTGGGTAAGGATTGATTTATTCTGATACTTTAAGATTTAGGCTTCCTTTTTTTTGTAAAAAAACAATTATTTTCTGTTCATTTTTATTGTTGTAGTATATTAAAAACAATAATTTTATCTGTTATCAATTCATTAAAATAAGGAGATATTTACATCAAAGGTTTTTTAATAATACAAAATGAAAAAACATATATCCCTACTGATTATCGGTATATTGGTTTGCGGATGCCAGAAATTGTATAAAGAAGACGAAGAAAATTTTTATGTAATCAATTCAGTAGATGAGTTAGTTAACACGTTGGCAGGCCTGTATTATAGGCTGGCATATACAATGATGTTTCCCAACAGTGAATATTTGTTAGGCAATGGAGATGATATTATTACCGGGCACAACACATCTTTCACCAGTGATCTGTTGTATACCCAGTATTACCAAACTATAGCCTGTGCGAACGATATATTAAAAAAATCACAGGGACTGCAAAAAAACTGGCAGGCAAGGAACCTGCTCGGGGAAGTATATTTTATCAGGGGCTGGTGTTATTATAATCTTGCGCGCTGTTTCGGGCAACCGCCTTTGGTGTTTAGCACTGATTTTAGTTATACCTTGAAAAAGCCTCCCTATACTGAAATATACGATTCCATTGAAAATGATTTGCAAAGGGCTATCGAATATCTCCCATCTTCGTTTAACGATTCGAGGATTAAATATCTAACACCACACCGTGGCACGGCAAAGGCATTGATGGCCGAGGTAATGCTGGCAAAGGGTGGTTATCCGGCAAACGATCCAACAGCTTATGCGAAAGCATGGAAAATGGCCGGCGAAGTGATTGATAGCGCCGATATTTTCAATTATAGCCTGATGCCCGATTTTGCCAACCTCTGGGACGGCAGACACGAGTTAAACCCTGAAGGGGTGTTTGCCATGTATTATCTTAACGGAGGATGGCCTGGGGGTAGGAATGGTTGGCAGACAGATTCGATTTCAAGCCTGCCTATGTTTAAAAATGTTTTGAAAATTTCCTGGTTCAATTATATTAGTGGAAGTACTGGAATTAAATTTTTCAATAATTTCCCAAAGCAATACCGGAAGGACAAAACATATCAAACCTACCAACGATCACATATGTTAACGGGGGGTACCGATACAATTTATTTTAAAAAAATAGAAATGAATCCAAATTGGTACGATATGCCTTTAAAAAAATATTGCTCTGCAGTCGATTCTTTTGGAGATTGTTACCCTGGTTTAATTGGTATTATTTATCCTTCTGCCACTGACGGTTTTTCTCCATATACTGGTCATGTGCTTTATCTTTTACGATATGCCCACACATTGCTTACGTATGCTGAAGCAAAGGCACGCGACGGGCAACTGGATGTTTCTGCATACGAGGCTGTAAACAAGGTAAGGCGCAGGGCATATAAAGTGAATATTAATAGCCCTTCAGTGTATGATTTAAAACCGGGACTTTCAACAGTATCTTTTATAGATTCGGTAGTGTGGGAACGTGCTTTTGAGTTTTGCGGGGAACCCGGAAACCGTTGGTTCGATTTGTTACGTACAGGCCAGGCTGGGAACATGGCTAGTTTAGTTGCCCCATACACTCCATATCAGGTACCTGTTAATGCAAATTATTTTTATGATATACCTGCCGCTGAAAAAGCATTGGAACAAGGCTTAAATAAATAAAACGATTTAAACATTTAACATTAGGTTTTCTTTATATATGAACAAACTATTAATCATAATTTTCTGTTTCAAAACAATATTCTGCAATTGTCAGACGACTGATGAGATTAAGATAAGCATTTCAAGTACAACCGTTTCAATAGACAGTATCACAGCAATATTGAAATCGCAGAAAAACATAGTTCTAATATTTTCTCCAGAGTTTATTAAAAATAAAAAAATTATTTTTTCGAAAACTAGCCTGACAATTAAGGAAATTATTGATAAAATAACAAATGATAACGATTTGAAATATAATTGTACAGGAAATAAAATAATTTTTGCTGAACAAAAAAAGAAAATTCTGGTAGCTGGTACAATAAAAGATTCTGAGACAGGAGAATTATTAGCAGGTACAAATGTTATTGTCACAAATGAACACTTTGGTAAATTGGCAAATGGCAATGGATATTATTCCATAAATATAGAGGCAGGGAAAAAGATACAGCTGGGTTTCTCCTTTCTTGGATACAAGAGCCTTTTCGTAAGTATTTTGGGTTATTCTGATACCATAATAAATGTAGACTTAAGAAAAGACACTTTGCAAATTAAAGAAGTAAAAGTGACAAAACAGCGTAACTTCTGGGGAAATATGGAAAATGGCCGAAATATCAGTATTATTGATTCAAAAAAAATTGAGCTATTAAATTCCAATAACCCTGCAGATGTTTTGCAGGCAAGCACTTCAGGAGTCTGGTCCACTAATACTTCGGGTGCACCTGGCGATCACCAGAAAGTTCGAATCAGGGGTGTAAATACAATTTTTGGTTGCTCCGATCCACTATACATTATTGACGGTGTAGCTGTTCCTATTGTGAACCTTCATTCAATAGGAATAGCGGATTTGAACATTTATGATATTGAAAGTATCACAGTATTAAAAGATGCAGCATCTTCTGCGCTTTACGGCTATCAGGGTGGTAATGGCGTTGTCATTATAGACACAAAACAAAAAATGGAAGACCATATTTCGTTTTCAGCGAAATACGGACTTCAACAAGTTCCAAAAAAGTATGAACTGATGGGAACAAAACAGTTTCTTGCAAATTTGGATTCAGCTGTCCCTCATATTATACAAAAATCATTTCTTAATTATTATCCTGTTTATAATGATAACCTGGCTAACTCAGATTGGCAAGGTGTGTTGTTTGGAAACGGTATTGTAAATGAATACCAATTATCAGGTGCGGGAAATTTGGGTAAAACAGATTTTTATTTATCTGGCAATTATTTTACTCAAAGAGGAATAATTACAAACTCATCCTATCAAAAATATACTTTAAGTGGGAAAATTAACAGAAATTTTTTTGGAAGACTAACCATTAATCTAAATTTTCGTGGTTGTGTTCAAAATAATAAAAATAACCTTGATGTGTATAACGGTAGTAATCTGATTATAGAAGGAATAAATAAATCACCTTGTACAAAAAGCACTCCCGATTCCTTTTATTATAATTACATTTCAGGACGACCTCCAACATTGGCAAATAGGAATTTTTACAATTATAGTGTTATTGTTAACGATCCAATATATGATTACCCTAAACATGGTTTTCCAATGTTAAATAACCAGGAATTAACGGATTCTCTTATTAATGACATTAACTATAAACTTCTTGACCGTACAGGAACAATTAGTCTTCAGGTAAAATATATCATCACCGGTAACTTATTCTTCAATGCAACGTCTTCATTCTCTATGAAACAAAGACTATATTCAGCAGATATAAAACATTATATTTTTTCAGACTTTGATAATTATATGAATAGCAATGAACATTACCTTCTATTAAGTCAGCAACTAAATCTTAACTATAGCAAAACTCTCGGAGGCCATGAGTTTTCTGTAGTCACTGGATACAGAAATTATGCCGATAATGTCTATTGGAATCTTGACACAATTGCTGATAATTATAATATTCAACAAACATGGGTAAGTAATTCACTAGTAATTAATACTAATAAAGCATCTGTAACACGACAAATCCAATCTTTGGCCATGCATATGAATTATAACTATCAAAAAAAATATTTTATATCGCTTTTAGCGAATTATGAGATACTGGATATAAACCAGGTATCGAAAATGGATAAATTGTTTCCGTCAATAGCTTTAAGCTGGGATATTTCACGAGAGAAATTTTTGAACAATATTTCATGGCTAGATAAATTTAATTTGTTTGTAAACTTTGGTCAATCCGGTAATTACCCATTAAACGCGCTTTCAAAAGATTACTATAATACTTACTATTACTATTATTTTGACAATACCATCGTAATGAGCAAAGCAGTTAAACAATTTGCCAATCATTATTTGAAATCAGAGATAGTTAATGAATTCGATTTGGGGATTGACCTCAACCTATTTGATAATAGGTTGAAATTAATTGCCGATTATTACAACAAAACCAATGATAACCTCACGATAATACGTGATATACCTATAAGTTACGGTGGTGGTAAGGCGATGATTAATATTGGTAAGGTAAACAATTACGGTAAAGAAGTTGATATTGAAGTAGTACCTGTTCGTTCACAAAATTTTTCTTGGTACTCCAATTTCATTATTTCTTCAAACATTCAAAGAGTGAGAAAATTAGGAGATGTTGATAAAATGGAATTTACGAATACTAATGATATATTGATTCCACAGTTCGAGATAGCATTAAACTCAGAAGTTGGAGTGATCAAAGGCTATAAATACATTGGATATTGGACAGCAGAAGATACTAAACTGAATGATAAAAGATATAAAAAGTCGTCAGATAGCAAATACTTAAGTATAGACACAACTACAAGCAGTTTAACAAGCAATGATAAGATTACTATTGGAAAAACTTTGCCCGATTATACCTGGAACTGGAACAACCAGTTTATTTATAAAAATATTTCACTTGAATTTTTATGGTATGCAGTCATAGGTGTAAGCAAGTACAATGCTACCAAAGCATCGACCTATATGTCGGGCCTTAATGAAGATTTAGTACAATTTGTTAATAGGAAGGATGCATCTATTAATAGTCAGGAATTTTATCAATCATCATATTTTGTTGAAGATGCAAGCTTTATCCGTTTAAAGAGGCTTACAATATCGTATAATTTTCCAAAGAAGGTTTTCAAATATGCGAATATGAAAGTATCCATGAGCCTGGAAAATTTAATCACGATTACAAAATATTCCGGGTATGACCCAGAGGCTAGTATCTATACTGATAATAGTTTTAGTGATTTTGGAGTTGACCGTGGTGCTTATCCAAATCCAAAATCGATTTTTTTTAGCATAAACATCACTTTGTAAAAATTAAAACGAAAATTTATGAAAAATTTACTATTCCATTAATACTTGTCTTGAATGATGCCTTAATAGCAAAAGCCGAAAGTCATGACTACATGAGGCCGGTCAGATTGCGACTAACATATAAAAACTCTATTTATTTGAATAAATGATATAGCTAATATCTATCGACGACAAAAGAGAATAAAACACTCTTAGTATTTAATGATCGGAACCACAAAAAAGTTCTTATTGCAATTTTTCACTTTAAAAAGAAGTATGAATTTAGTAGGTTTGGTTTTAAATCCGGTAGGTATTGATTTAAATAGCAAAAAACGAATAAGTAGGTATTCATCTGTTTTGCCTGAATAAGTAAAACAAAATCAATTTTTTATTACTTTTTATAAGTCACTTGAAAACCTTCTAAAAATATCCGGTTTTAATAAATATAACTCTCTAACTTAAAAATACATACTTTAAATTTTTATAGTAATTCCTTAATTGTTAGTAATAAGTCTAAGAAATTAAATTTATAACTCGTCATTTATTAACTTATGGTCTACAAAAGAACTAAAATCAAAGCAAATTATAAAATTACCTATGTTTGTAAATTGAATTCATAATAACAGACATATGAAACTTATTGATACCCATACTCACTTATTTCTTGAAGAATATAATGAAGATCGAAAATTGGTAATTGAAAGAGCCATAAATCAAGGTATTCATAAAATGTTGCTTCCAAATGTTGATTCATCAACATTACAGAATTTACTTAACGCTTGCCAAATTGCTCCACAATCATTATTTCCTGCAACCGGTCTGCATCCAAGTTCTGTAAAAGAAAACTGCAAAAATGAACTGGAAATTATTCATAATTCGATAAAGAAAGGAAAATTCTATGCTATCGGGGAAATTGGAATTGACCTTTATTGGGACAAAACATATTTCAAAGAACAAATAGATTCACTTGAGACACAGATAAACTGGGCACTGGAGTTCAATCTGCCGGTTATTTTGCATTGCCGCGAATCTTTTGATCAAGTTTATGAAATAGTAAAAAAATACAAAAATTTGCAAGGAGTATTTCATGCTTTTACGGGCACTGAAATACAAGCAAAAAAAGTGGTTGATCTTGGATTTTATCTTGGTATTGGCGGTATTGTAACTTTTAAAAATTCGGGTCTGGATAAAGTTGTCTCAAAAATTCCAATTGAAAGAATAGTTTTAGAAACCGATTCGCCTTATTTAACGCCCGTTCCATATAGAGGACAACGGAACGAACCTTCTTATATTAAATATATTGCCGAAAAACTTTCTGTTATATATGATAAACCTTTAGATGAAATAGCAAATATTACTTCTTCAAATTCCGAAAGTCTATTTACATTTTAATTCCAGTTAATAAATATTCAGCATTTTTTTTCAGTCATCCTGCACAAGCTCAGGGTGACACCGACACTTGGTCATACTGAGCTTGTCGAAGTATGGCAAGCAAGAATTTGTTCTTTAAGAAAAGGATAAAAAAATATTCGAGTTAATCTATCACATATTGAAGAATGTTAATAAATCTTAATTACCTGCTGATTCATTCTTATATCTTGTTACTTATAATACAACATATTGAGATAAGTATTGAAAATTGATAATTGAGCCTTATCTTTAGGGTAATATTTTTATTTCAATGAATCAAGACATATCCATTTTAATAATTTATACCGGTGGAACTATTGGTATGGTGCATAATCCTGAAACGGGGGCACTTTATCCTCTGAATTTTTGTGAACTGCTCACAGAAATGCCCGACTTAAAAAGATTTGGATTCAAACTTTCAACTATTCCATTTGATCCTCCTATTGATTCAGCGAATATCGATCCGGAATTTTGGATTAAGTTGGCGAATCTAATTGAAAAAAATTATGATGAATATGACGGTTTCGTTATCTTACACGGAACCGATACCATGGCATACACTGCTTCTGCGTTAAGTTTTATGCTTGAAGAATTGCAGAAACCGGTAATTCTTACCGGTTCCCAGTTACCAATTGGTTTGTTGCGTACTGATGGCAAAGAAAACTTAGTAACTTCAATTGAGATTGCTGCTGATAAACAGAATGAAGTTTCTATAGTACCGGAAGTATGTATTTATTTTGAAAATAAATTATACAGAGGTAATCGTACAAGTAAATATAGTGCTGAACATTTTAATGCTTTTCGATCAGTGAATTATCCTACACTTGCTGAAGCTGGAATACATATTCGTTATAATTATGCTGTAATCGGATATCCTACTTTCCCACGGAAATTGAAAGTTCATAAAAAACTTGATACAAACATAGCGTTGCTTAAAATATATCCCGGATTAAATGAAGATATCCTGGATGTAATTTTGAATACGAAAAACTTAAAAGCTGTTGTAATGGAAACATTTGGTTCAGGTAATGCCCCATCTCAATCATGGTTTATAAATCGTATTAAAAAAGCAAGAGAAAAAGGCATAATAGTGCTAAATGTATCGCAATGTTTTGGAGGAAGCGTTGAAATGGGCATGTATGAGACTAGTGTTTCTTTGCGAAAAATTGGAGTAGTCAGCGGATATGATTCTACTACTGAAGCAGCGATAACAAAACTGATGTTTTTATTAGGACAAAATTTGCCGCAAGAAGATGTAATAAGGTTTTTAAATAAGCCAATAAGAGGAGAGATTACTATTAATTGAAGATTGAAAAAATATTTCTTTCTTTGCATGATTTTTCAATTTAAAATAGAAAATTGAAAATTATTTGGAGAGATGTCCGAGTGGTCGAAGGAGCACGCCTGGAGAGCGTGTACTCGCCAAAAGTGGGTCATGGGTTCGAATCCCATTCTCTCCGCAATTAAAATTATTGCCCCGAAAGAGGCATTTTTGTTTTGAAGCTTTTGTAAGCTTGCTTACATAAAGCTGAAAAAGAAAAATGAAAAGGACGAAGTCCACTATTTGTTTTGCTTGAAATAGCCATTCCACGGATCACACTGTAATCCGTGGAATATATGACTTAAAGAAGCATTTATTGCTAAATAATACAGGTATTATTCAAATGTTCGTTACCTTCTTGAAGGTTGCTGATCGTTGTCTTTTGTATTACTTTTTTGATCGGCATCCTTTTTCTTTGAATCTTCTTTTGTTGGTTGTCTCATAGTCTTGGAAACTTTTACAGGTTTTCCAATTTCTTTCCCATTATATACAGCCGGTTGTGATTTGCGATCTGATTCAATTTTCTTGTTATTGGAAGTATTAATGTTCTTATTATTTTCATTTGTATTAATTCTTTCAGTCTCATTTTTCCTTTCTGGTTCATACGTTACATCTTTGCGTCGCATGGTTTTTGATTCTTCTATTTCATTTGGTCGATTCCTGCGTTCGGGTTGATATGTTTTTACAGGGTCAGATATACGTCTGTTATTACCATAAATGACTGTTTTTACATTTTCATTATAACCGCGCATAGTTTGTGCTGAATTCTCATTGTAATTATTAATTACCGCAGTATTGTTATAAGCAGAACGGTAATAATACCTGGGGTAATGTGAAACATAAAGTTGATGTTGCCTCCATGGTTCATAAACACGATAATCCAAAACGACAACAAAGCTGTTGTTTATGTCGTAGGCAGAATACGTTGGAGGCAAATAAGTACTAAAAACCCAATGCCCGTCATCCAGATAAACATATTCATTGTTCCATACGTCATAATATACTTCAAGGTCTGGTAAATAATAATACCGAACATGCTGAACATCATCATATGCTGGAGCCCAAACAGGAGGAGGAGGTGGTGGTGGTGGCGGAGGAGGTGGTGGTGGAGATACTATGTCTGTTCTCTCAGCAGTTCTGTTTGGAACATATACAGTACTAAAGCAGCTTTGTAAGACTATTGCAATTATTAGCACGCTGCTTAATTGAATAATTAATTTTTTTTTTTCATTATTTTAATTGTCGTAAATATTGTTTTCATTCAAATATAAGTTATAATGTATTTAATGTTTATTCAATTTTTATACCAAAATTATTAAATTAGCTTTAAAGATATCTCAAATTTAACTCACAATCAATAAAAATTATATCACAAAACTTAATATTTATCTCATCAAACAAAATTAAATATTTCAGATTTTATATCATAAGAATCTAATTATGCGTTATAATGCGTAATATAAAGTCAGTAAAATATAAATTAAACTTTTCTTTTGTAATTAATTATGGAAATTAAAACATAAAAATGAACAAATATTTACTGTTATTAGTTTTTTATGTATTTATATACATCGAATTTACTTTAATTTAACTTTGCATTCCTAAGATATATCAATAGTGAAAAAATTTCTAATCGTTTTCCTAGTCTTAAAATGTAGTTTAATTTTGACATTTGGTCAATTAAACCCTGAATACTGGCTTAATAGCGGCAGAGATAAAATTATTAATAGAGAGAACTTAACTGCAATAGATTATTTCAATACAATACTTCGTTTTGTGCCAGATTTAGATGAAGCTTACTACCTCAGGGGCATTTCCAAATTCAATCTTAAAGATTACCGGGGAGCTATTATGGATTTTACATCTGCTATTAATATTAATTCCATTTGTTCTGAATATTATTTGCTTCGGGGAAATGCTAAAGAAAAATTACTTGATTTTAAAAGTGCAAGGGAAGATTATAACATGGCAATTGAAATCAGGCCGATTAATAAGGAAGCATATATCTGCAGAGGTATAAATTCAATATTATTTAAAAAGTATGATGAAGCTATCCCTGATTTTAATATGGCAATTGAAATTGACAGAAATTACTCTTATGCATATTTATATAGGGCAATTGCAAAACAAGGCGATACAAAATATGAAGATGCAATGATAGATTTTTCAAAAGCAATTCAGTTAAATCCGCAAAACAGCGATGCTTATGTCAGACGTGGAAGAAATCGCGTAGATATGAAAGACTTTAAAGGTGCTATTGATGATTATGACCATGCTATTCAGATTGACTCTTTGAATTCATTTGCCTATTTTAATCGTGCAATTGCAAAATATGAATTAGAGAATTTTAAAGGTGCAATGAAAGATTATAATAAAGTAATTGAACTGGATCCTGAAAATGCCTTGTCTTATTACAACCGGGCTGAATTAAAAGCTAAGAATGGAGATTATAAAGGTGCAATAGAAGATTATAATTTTGTTTTAAAAATTAATCCAAACAACGTTTTTACTTATTTTAACCGTGCCATAATGTGGCAAAAACTCAACAAAAACCGTAATGCTATTGATGACTATACAAGTGCAATTAATCTAAATCCTATTTTTGCTGTCGCCTATTATAACCGGTCTATTGCTCGAAAAAGCATCAATGATGACGTTGGAGCAGCAAAAGATTATAAAAAAGCTGTCGATATTAACGCGGATTTGAGCAATTCAAATAAATCAAACAAAATTGATTCGACTGGCCTTGCTAAACTAATTGAATTTAAAGCTGATTTTGAAGAAGGAGATGTTAAAAATTCACCAAACATTGGCTCAGGAGTATTCCGGTTTTCCAATTTTGAAATCAGTTACAGCTTTAACGACTCAATAAAAAAAACAGGAAAAGCCGAATATCCCAAAATAGCTGAATTGAACAATGTTTTAACATCAGGAGATAGGTTTATTTTATCAAGCCAGGATGATACAATTGTCCAGGGAAAAGCTGAAAAAACTCTGGATTCTCTTGAAAAATTAACTAATTCCGTGAACAATGTATCAAAGTTATTTGCAAGGGCTATTTTGAAGTATAAGCTTCAGGATTATAATGGGGCACTGGAAGATTATAATTTATTAATCAGTATTAATCCGAATAATAGCCTGGCTTATTTCAACAGGGCTAATACCCGATATGCAATGGAATCAATAATTAACTCGTTAAACGAATACAACAATAGTATAATATATATAGGAAGTTATAAAGCAGTTACACAGCCGACAAAAACTAAAAAAGTTGTAACCCAAAATTATGATAATGAAATTAACGATTACAATAAATGTATACTAATTGATCCTCAATTTTATTATGCTTATTTTAATTTGGCTAATGTTAAAATCGAAACCAGGGATTTCTTAAGTGCAATATGGAATTTTAGCAAGGCAATAGGAATTGAACCAAGATTTGCTGAAGCATACTATAATCGAGGTTTGGCTTATTTATATATTAAGCAAACTGACGAAGGATGCATTGACTTAAGTAAAGCAGGTGAATTGGGTGTTCAAAGAGCTTATGAAGCAATTAAGAAGTATTGTGACAAATAATTCCTCAAAATATCAGAGTATTTGAATTTAATTAATTATTGATATTTTTCTTTTTTATATTTACAGTTCATAGTAATATACATGAATAAAGAGGAGAATTATATAGGAATACAAAACTTCCATTTTCATTATAGACCAACTTTAATAGTAATTATAACTTTGCTTATTAATTCACTTCAATTATTTACGCAGGTCTCACCATTATATTCAAATTATTATAATTACGAACAGTTTATCAATCCTGCCATTACGGGACGTGATAAGTCTCCCATTGTCAATCTTTCGCATAAGCAATATTTTTTTGGTGTTGAAGGTTCACCATATACTACTTGCCTTGGAGCTTCCATGAGATTAGGCACTTTTGATTTTTATAATCCCAGGATGATGTTGAACAGATCTAAATTCTTTTCAAGAGGTCGTATGGGATTCGGTGCCATGTTCATACAAGATAAAGATGGACCTTTAAATTCATATTTTGGTGAATTAAGCTATGCATATTTTATACCGGTTAATCACGATTATTCAGAATTGTCATTTGGACTCTCTGCACAAATTATGCATTACTCTATAAATAGGGACCTTCTTCATCCAGATGATGTAAGTGATCCGGAATATCTTAATTTAAATAACAGTAAGATAGTGCCTGAATCAGGTTGTGGAGTTTATTATCATGATCTGCAGTTTTATATTGGCGCCAGTGTTAATGATTTATTTTTATCAAAACTCCCTTATAGCAATGATACTGTTACTCCTAATAAACGTGATTATTTCTTTCAAACCGGTTACAAATTTTTTCTTACACGTTTTGAAATGGAGCCATCTCTCTACCTCGCTCAAATTGATGAAAAGCCGCTTTACTATTATGGACAGCTTAAATTCTATTACATGAATTATAATTGGTTTGCCATAGGATATAAATCCACAAAATCTTTACTTGTTTCGTTAGGCATAAATATTCGTCGCTTTTATTTTGCTTATGCTTTTGAGCAAAACGTATCATATATGGGAAGTTATTTCAATGGATCGCACGAAATAATGATTGGTATGAATATTGGATTATACGAACCACAGGGTTTAAGAAAACGTGTTGGAGGTACTTTTTGAGAAAATAAATGCTTATGTCTAAAATTAAAGAAACCATCAAATTATACATAATATTTACTGTGAATTTTCTTTTTTTTATTTTCCTGGACAGTTCCTTAAATTCACAATATTTGACTAATGGTGCTCTTACAGGTCCACTTGACCAAGATCATATTGCTCCTTATGGCTGGAATGCACAGGAATGCGATTCAAACAGTACTCCTAATGTATATACTTCTTACTTTTCAAACCAAACAGACTCAACAATAATTCCAGTTGATACACCAACATTTGTTGTACTAAGGGCACGTGGAAAATATTATGCAGACACCTTTTGGTATCCACCTGAAACACGAGAATTTCTGGCACAAAAATTAATTAAACCTCTCGAAGTAAATTCATGTTTTATGCTAAGTGTTGATCTTTGCACTGATTTGAAAATGACTGTAGATGATTTACAGGATAGCAATAAATCCTATCCTGTCACTCTAGAAATATGGGGAAGCAATAGTATTTGCACTAAAGATACACTGCTTTATGTTTCTAAGCCTATTAGCAATACTTCCTGGCAAGATTATCATTTTAATTTTTCTGTCACAGATACTTCATATTCAGTTATTCGACTGGCAATTCAATGGGATTTAGTGCATATCCAAAGCGAACCCTATAACGGAATATTATTATTAGATCATGTAAGGCTCATAAAGATTGCAAGTATGGACACAATTAAGTCTGCAATTATTACTTATAAAGGCGATGGCAAAACTACACTCACTGCTGATTCTACGGGTGATTCTTATGAATGGAATCCAAATTACAATTTGTCACCACAAAATACCCAATCAACTACAATACAATGGTACGATCCATCAAATCATATTTATACTGTAATAATTAGTAAAAACAGTACTACCTGTCCTTTATTAGAAATCTTTAACGTAAAGTTTAATTGTGACAGTATTTCTTCACAAAAAATAATTGATACGGTGTACTATAAATATTTTGAGAAAGTAACGCTTCACGCTAATCCAGGAGGTGTGCATTACTACTGGAAACCTAAAACAAACCTTTCAGATACTACTATTTGTTGCCCTTATCTTACTGGTTTTGATACGTTATATACAGTACAAATTCTTGACAGATATGGCTGCGGACCTTTTCAGGTTTTTAAAATTTCGGCAAATTGTGATAGTCTGGTTCCAGGTAAAAGTGCTTTGGTACTTGATACAATTTTGGATAAAGATCATCCTGGTATTTTATTAAAGCCAAAAATTGGCATGGTAGATAACTGTTCCTGGACTCCGCTTGACGGGCTTAGTGTTTCAGCTGATTGTCAATCCGCATGGGCAAGTCCTATAGTTGAAAAAACCTATACTGTTACGGTTAAAGATAGTTTTGCCTGCACCCACAACGAACTTTTTCATATCAAATATGTGTTTTTCGTGCCTAATTTCATTACACCAAATGGTGATGGGCATAATGATTGTTTTAAAATATTTGGCCTGCCTGAAAAAACCAATTTGAAGATTTTTGATAAAAATGGCACACTTGTATTTTCTGCAAGTCCTTACAACGACTCAAACTGCTGGGAAGGTAAAGATAATAGTGGAAAACCTCTGGGGTCTGGTACATATTGGTTTGTTTTGAACAATCCTGAACAGGGTCTGATTAAAAAGGGTTTCGTGTTTTTAAAAAGGTAAAGCTAAAAGTTCGGGGTTTAGAGTTAATAGTAGTCTATAATAAAAAACATTCAATCAAGTAAGGGAAAACAATGTACTAAATGTCATTATAATGATATAAAGTACCTATAATGATATTTATATATCTTTTATTCCAGAAAAAGTAACTTGAAAATATTCTGTTGTATAATGTGGAAAAATTACTTTTATTTCAATTCAAAATTGTTTTTTTCTTTTTTTGCCTGTTTTTGTTTATTTTGGTTGCCTTCAGAATCACAGGAATCACAATTGTACTCGAAGGATTACAGTTTTGAGCAGTTTATAAATCCAGCTATTACCGGAAGGGACAAATCCCCTATAGTTAATCTTTCTCATAAGCAATACTTTTTCGGAGCCACGGGTACACCAAATTCTACGTGCCTTGGAGCATCTATGAGGCTTGGCACGTTTGATTTCTATAACCCGCAACAAATGCTTAACAGAACAAATTTTTTTTCAAGGGGCCGCATGGGATTTGGGGGTTTGTTTATTAAAGATAAAGATGGTCCTCTAAATACTTACTTTGCTGAATTCAGTTATGCTTATTTTATACCGCTTAATCATGCAAATTCCGAATTATCATTTGGTCTTTCTGCCCAAATTTTAAGTTATCATTTAAATAAAGATATCCTTCATCCTCTCGATTCAGATGATCCTTTAATTCTGAATGCCAATAAAAATAGTATTATTCCTGAATCGGGCTGCGGTATATATTACCATGATCTTCAATTTTATGTTGGTGCAAGCGTGAATGACCTTTTATTATCAAAACGTCCCTTAAATGAGGACAGCATTTTACAAAATAAAAGAGATTATTTCTTTCAAACCGGTTATAAATTCTTTTTAAAACGGTTCGAAATGGAGCCATCATTATACCTGGCTCAGATAGATAACAATTCACTTTACTACTTTGGCCAGGTAAAATTTTACTATATGAATTATAACTGGATTGCAGTCGGATATAAATCGACAAAATCACTTCTTTTTTCATTGGGTTTTAGTGTTCACCGTTTATATATTGCATATGTATATGAACAGAGTGTATCAAGCATGAGCAGTTATTTCAGCGGCTCACATGAAATCATGATTGGAATGAATATTGGTCTTTATGAACCCTTAGGATTAAGAAAAAAAACAGGAACGAAATTATGAGAAAGACAAATCTAAATTCCAAATTAATATTAAAATGTGTTTGCACATTGGTTATTTTTTTTAACATTCAATTTAATGTGTCCAGTCAAAATGTGAACTTACTTAGAAACGGAACACTTAATGGTCCAGTGGGTCAATCGAGATTACCTTATGATTGGTATGTTTGTGATTCCTACAGTTCTCCTGATATATTTTCGCAATCGTTGCCCTATCCTGCTGGCGAAGGTTATTTAATTATTCCGGTTAAAGACTCAACCTTTCTCTTTTTACGTACGCGTGGCAAATACCATACTGAAGCCCCAGGACCTTACACATATGAATACGTTATACAGCATCTTACAAAGCCGCTTGAAAAAGATTCTACCTATGATTTTGATTTCTTTTACTGCTTTAGCAGTCATGATTATTATCATCAGTTTACTGATTATCCTGTAAGATTGGAACTCTGGGCAGGGAATGATTCCTGTGCTCATGAAAAACTTCTGATGCAAACTGAACCTTTACAAGATACATTCTGGACCGAACGTCATTGTACATTTACACTTACCGACAGTTCATATAAATATGTTCGTGTGGCTGTGTCGTGGGATTCAATGACTATGAATATCCATCACGAATCATACGATGGTATGCTATTGATAGATTCCTTAAGTATGATTAAACTTCCAGGAGTGATTGATACCATAAAAACTTATGATATTTATTACAAGGGAGATGGCAAAACGAATTTAAAAGCTTCGCCGGGTACTTCATATAGCTGGTTGCCACAGGAAAATCTATCGGCATTCAATATTCAATCTCCACTAATGCTTGGCTATACACCTAAATATTCTGTTGCTGAAGGATCATTGACAACATGTTCTTATTTTGAAGCATTTAATATAATTCTTAATTGCGACACTTTATATCCTCATAAAAATCTGGATTCATCTGAAGCTTATTATAATCCTCACAGAAAAGTTATTCTTAATGCATCTCAGGGAAACAGATATGATTGGAATCCAAAAATATATCTATCAGATACAGCAATTTGCTGCCCATATTTAACCGGTTACGACAGTGTTTTTATTGTTAAAGTTTGGGACAAATATAATTGCCCTTTCAATGAAAAGTTTAAAATTCTTTTAAACTGTGATACTATTGTTGCTGAAAAAAATATCGTAACATTAGATACTATTGTAAAAAATCAACCCCATATTTTGCTTGTGCCTGCATATGGGAACGTTGATAGTTTATGGAATCCTTCAACATGGCTAAGTTGTACAAGCTGCCAGGAACCTTATGCTGATCCTGTTAACTCTATAATATATAAAGTTATTCTGAAGGATGAATTTGGTTGCAAACACCAGGAAAACTTTAAAATTAATGTCGAATTATTTGTCCCTAACGTAATCACTCCAAATGATGATGGTCATAATGATTCTTTCGAAATTAGTGGTTTGCCGGATAATACAACTTTAAAAATTTATACTAAAAGCGGAATCCTTATATATTCAGCATCACCTTATAATGATTCGAATTGTTGGAAAGGCATTGACAATTCAGGAAAACCTCTTGAATCAGGCACATATTGGTATGTTCTGGATAATTCCGAAAAAGGTTTGCTTTTAAAAGGATTTATATTTCTTTTAAGATAGCCTATCTTAGATATTGCCTGTATTTCTTATAGTAGAAAAATATTCTGCGATATTGCTGCAAAGTTAATATACATCTGCATTGATCAGGACTATTGGACATATCGTTAGCCACAGAAGGTACAAAGTATTTATTATTTGTGTCTTTTAAAGTTCCTATATATAAACATTGATTGTTTACCAATCCTAAAAGATTTGGATCTGCGTACGTATCGCAAATTAAATCGCCTTTAGTGGAACAATTGCTTTCATCAACTAATTCAATCCCACCTCCTCTTTCATGTGTTGATAAAAGTCCGAAATAATGTCCAAGCATGGTAGTCAGATTATTTCCCGTTAAATAATCCTTTCTTAAGAATATATAATTCTTATCAGTATCAATTGGAAAGTAGGTAAATCCGTATATAGGAATTGTATCTTTAATTATACTTTCGATAAGATAAAGATTGATAGTTTTACTAATTGAATGTTTGGTGAACATTTCAACAGGAGGATTATTAACAGATAAATATGAGTAATTGTAATCATCAATATTAGTTACAGAAATTACAGAGAAATTTATACCAACATATTTAAAGTAATTATTTGCAATATCTATGCTTTGGTTTATAGCGGATGCAGAAACATTTAAATTACCATTACTATCTCTGACTATATATACAGAAACAGAGAGCTTAACTGACAAATCGGGAGAAGATGTATCAAATTTTAATGCATTTTCCTGTGGCAGGTTTTTAATAAGTTCAATTAAAAAATTTGCTGTAGCAGATGTTCCATCAGGCAATTGAGCGAATAAAGTATTGCAATAAAGAAATAGAAAGAAGAAAATTAAAATTGGTTTGAATATTATGAATTTCTTTTTCATTGATAATGCATAATAATTTAAAATGTTAGTACTTATATCTTTCATAACTACATTATTTCAAAGTCCGCATAGCGGACGACAGTATGGTAGATAATAATATCAATGCCATTAAACCCTGTAAGGGCGATATTATCAATCAATCCATTCAAAAAGATATATTTCATTATATTTTATATCAAACTTATTAAGAAATTCCAAGTATTCTTCCCGAAATGTTACTTTTTTATGATGTTGTTCCTGGTTAATTATGTATTTGATAACATCATCACGTTGTGATCGAGAATAAGAGAAAGCTCCATAACCTTCCTGCCATCGAAATTTGCCTCTTACTAAATGGTTGTCGTTAATCCATTTTGAAGAATTTGCTTTAATAATTCTTGCTAATTCCGAAATCGTATTTTCAGCCTTAAGTTCAAAAAATGCGTGAATATGATCATGACTGCCATTAACACTAAGAGGGAATTGTCCAGAATTTTTTATTATGCCATAGATGTATCGATTTAAGTCATCTTTAAAATGACTACTAATAAGGTTTTCAAAACCTTTTACAGCAAAAACTATTTGAATGTTCAATTGTGTATATGTATTGGCCATAATCAAATTTATAATATCGTTCGGAGCTAAAATAATTATTTTTTCATATCATCTACCATAATTAAATGCCTACGGCATTTTAATTAATTTCAAAGTCCGCATAGCGGACGACAGTATGGTAGATAATAATATCAATGCCATTAAGCTCTGTAAGGGCGATATTATCATTCTTTACGGTTTTATCAATGGCATGCATCTAATATAATGTCGTTCATATTGAGCTAAAATAATTATTTTTTTTCATCATCTACCATAATTATATGCCTACGGCATTTACATATTATTTGCTTTTATATAAAAAACTAATTATAAATTTTATTATTCATTTATTCCTCTTTATAAAATGTACTTATTTCACCTACAATTTTGAATTCAGTTCTCCTGTTTTTTTGTCTTCCTTCAGGATTGTCGGAACCATCGGGATTTGTGTTAGGCGCAATAGGCATAGTTTCAGCATATCCCTTTGCAACAAGTTTATCAACTGAAATGCCTTTGCCAATAAGATAATTTACAACACTCTCAGACCTTTTTTGAGAAAGCTTTACATTATATTCATGGCTTCCTGTATTGTCTGTATGAGAACCAATTTCAACAATTGCATTGGGAAATAAATCGAATAATGGCATTAACATACTATCAATTGTATTTTTTGCCTGTGATGTAAGCCTAGATTTATCATGCTCGTAATAAATGTTTATACGGACTGTAATTTTCGGCAAGTAACTTATTTGCGTTTTCCCGATTTTTATAGTATCGGAACAATTAATCCCTATCGTTGATACATTAACCTTTTTATCAAAAAAACCATAGTTTTTAACCAGAATTTTATATCGTCTGTTCAAATCAAGATCGAAACTGTATTTACCTTCCGAATCTGTTTTGGTTTGATTAACAAGAACTTCTTCACCTTCTTTTTCACCAGGTATATAAAGTTCTACCGGAGTATTTGGCAGGATGGAATCATCTTTTGGATAAGAAAGTCCAAGATGGTATTTCTCATTTATCCGGTCATAAAAGTCATAATCTGTAGCATTTGTAATGAAACCCCAGGATCTGATTTTTGTACATTCGTTTATTTTGTAATAAAATATATCATCGCAACAGCTTCCATTATCCATTGATAAAGAACCTGGCCTGTTCGATGTAAAAAATCCTTCTTTATTATTTTTGAAAATAGTAAAATAATAGTCGTCATAAGACGAATTTATAGGTTTAGGCAATGGAACGGCATCGGACCATTTTCTTTTGTAACCAACGGATTTATAAATATCATAACCTCCCAAACCATTTCTTCCGGTAGAACTGAAATACATTGTACTATTTTGCATGTCTAAAAAGGGACAGCATTCATTACCGGGACTATTAACCCCCTTATCCAGATCGTGAGGTTCTTTATAATTGCCGGTTTTGTGATCATATTCAGTGTACCAAATATCCAGGCCACCTTTTCCTTCAGGCCTGTCTGAAACAAAATACAGAATATCGTCACCGGTTTTTAAATTTTTTCCTAATGCAGGTTGAGTACTTGTATAATCTTCATCATTTACAGGATAAGGCAATTTTTCAGGTTCCTGCCATTCATCATTTAGTTTATGACTGACGTAAATTTCTGAAATAAGCTTATTCTTCCAATTTTTGACCGTACGTGTGAAATACAATCGCAATCCGTCATCAGAAAGTACTGGGTTTCCAGTATTATAGCCCGGATTGTTAATTACTCCCTCCATCGGCCCTAAAGATTGCCATTGACCATTAATTTTTTCAGCCTTGAAGATTTGCCTTACCGAAATATTTTGTTTCGATGAATCATGCATGTAAGAGCCATACAAAAAATTATTTTCATCAACCGGGAAAGGGCTGAATTCGATATTGCGCTTATTGATTGATGTTCCCAAATGTGTAATGGTAATTTTTTTATTTGTATCCTGGTTGTTTTTTGCCCATTCAGAACTTTCAATATATATTCCTGCCATTTTCCAGTAATCATTGTGATTTCTCTTTTTACGATAAACTTTTTTAAACTTGGTAAAACTTTCAATAGCCATGTTATAATCTTCAAGGTTCATGCAGACAACTCCTTTGAAATAATATGAAAGCGGGTATTTTGAAGATTTGATATTCAAAACAGTATCATAATACTGTCTGGCCTTTGAATAGTTCCTGGTCAGAAAATACAAAGAAGCCAAGCGATAATTTGATTTTATGTCTTTATTTTTATAATGCAAATACTTGCTATAATAATCAATAGCATTATAAATATCGCCATCTTTATCACATTGCTTTGCTTTTGCTTTATATGTTTTTATTACTGTTTTAATAGAATCATTCGCATACAAATTTGAATGTATACAATTAAAAATAAAAAAAAACGATAATATAAAAAGATGAAATTTTCTGCGAAAACATCCTGATTTATTAAGTAAAAAGTATTTTATTGAGCAGCGCATTCTAATCTACCTGTTATTTGCAAAAATAAATTTAATAAAATATCTGAATCCTTTAGCGAATGTGCCATATATAATTATTAACCACAGAGTTTCACAAAGTATCATAAAGTTTCTAAAAATCTTAGTCAATATATCAGTTTGCTAGACGTTTGATTCCATTCTTAAGAGAGGAAACATTAAAATTGATCAACAAACCAATTTTGCAACCTGACAATTTTAAATAAGTTAATACATGTGCAATATACACATTTGATAATGCTTCAACAGATTTAATTTCGATAATTACGGCTTTCTCAATCAACAAATCAATTCGATAACCTGCATCTAATTTAAGTTCTTTATAAATCAAAGGTAAAGGTTTCTGTTTTTCAACTTTTAAATCTGACTGCTGTAATTCATAATAAAGACATTCTTCATAAGCACTTTCCAATAAACCAGGACCAACTGCAGTGTGAACAGAATATGCACATTTTAATATTTTTGCTGCATGTTGATTTATCTCCTCTTCTAACATATTATTTATTGACAAAAACTCATTTAAACTCTGTGGTTAAAATATTATCTATAAAATTCACATAATATTTTTTTACAAAAAGTCATTCGCTATCATTAAATTATTTAATAAATACTACAAGGTTCTACGACAGATTTTGCACTGCTTCCAGAACCAGTATATATAAGTGAAATTTCGAATGCACCGTTAAAGTTTGTTGCCTGGTGCAGCGAAGACACATTTATATCATAACTAATACCCACATCCAATTTCGAAAACTTAACTCCTCCACCAATAATAATTGCATCAATATTTCTTTCGGGATTTAACCTGTAAAGATTAATGGCGTAAAGCTTTTTAACCGGTATAAAAAAATTATCAGGACTGTACCCTCCTACTGCACCTATTAAAAATTCCCTGGCACCGGGAGTATGGCTGAATAATAAACATGGTGTCAAATCGTATTTTGCAATAATTGGCAAAGTAATTTGTGAATGAAATGTATATTTTATGGGCATACGACTTGAATCGTTATTGCTCATAAAAGACTCTACCGGCCTGTTAATATGCTCAATTGAGATACCGGCAACAGGTAAAGCATTTTTTATATGCGCCTGCCACAGAAAACCAATATTGAGATCAAAATAATAATTATTGTCAAGAAGATTATTTTCCTGGCTGGGTAAATTTGGATCAAACCTTGAATTCGCTGGATCATACTGGGAGCCAAAAGTTATCCCGTTAGCGCTAAAATGATCATATGCCAACCCCGGTTGAATACCAATTACAAACTGATGATTCTTGTAAAATTTTGAAAAACTTAAAGATAAAAACACCTTATCGGCAGTAAGACTATTACCAGAAGACTGATCGTGAAGAATAAGACCGCCTATTCCAATTAATTGATTACTTATTACAAGTTTTTTATCAATAGCTGTGTAAAATGTATTGAACGGCACTCCAATACTGGCCCATTGGTTGCGGTAATCGGATGTTACTCTCAATTGTCCGTCAAATATACCCGTGTTGGCAGGATTTGTTATTACAGGAGTAGATAATATCTGAGAAAAGTGAATATCCTGTGCATAAATGCTATTTCTAAAAAAAAATAAAGAGACTATAACAATTATTATTACATTTAAGCCTGTAAACTTCGAAATAACTTTATTATTTAAATTGTAAATTGACATCGGTAGCTAGCAAATGACTTCAATATTACAATATTTTATAAAAAGAATCAAATTCGCCTGCTGCTTAATTGGAATTCTTTTGCAGATTTCAATAATAGATTGCTATTGCCTTACAGCTAAATTTAGTGTGGAGATGAAGGGTCCTTGTGTTCCCGCCGTAGCAATTATAACAAATGAGTCGTCACAAGGTACAGGAATTACTTACCAATGGAATTTCGGTCAGGGAGCCATCACATACGTATCTGCACCAGTTCTTGAAGAAGTTTATACAACTCCCGGCCATTATGTTATTAAGTTGACTGTCATTAATGGAAGTCTGAGAGACAGCACTTCTGATTCTATTGATGTATCAATTGGACCCATTGCCAAGTTTACTGTTGATGCAACCCAGGGATGTGCACCTTTTAAAGTAAATTTCAAAAATACTTCTACAAGTATTAATGGATTTAAAGATGTTTTATGGGATTTCAGAAATGGTGATGTACTTAACGGTAATAATGTAAGCTATACTTATGTTCAGCCGGGAAATTATGACGTATTACTGACTGTTACTGACAATAATGGTTGCAAAGATTATATAGAATCTAAAAGCCTTATAATGGTTACAAATAGACCGGTAGCCAATTTTACTGCAAGCGATACCTTTGCCTGCGAGCCACCTTTAAATGTCTCTTTTTTTAATAAATCAACCGGGCAACCAAGCCTCAAATATTATTGGAATTTTGGCAATGGAACCCATTCAACAGATATAAATAAATCTGTCGACTATACCAGTAATGGAAATTATGATGTAAAACTGACCGTAACTGACGCATTCGGTTGCACCGATTCAATTACCAAAAGTTCATTTATAAAAATCGGCAAAGTTGCAGGTAGAATTTATGCAAGATATGAAGATGGCCGGAATGCAAGCACAGCATTATTATGTCCCGGAAAAATTACATTTTGGTTTTCGCTGGCTGGCCAAACAGATTATACCTGGCAGGTTCATTATAAAAATACTACCCTGTTCTTTTATGGCAGTAATGAATTTACGTTACAAGCTGATTCAGGTAATGTAAGTATTAAACTGGTTTATGGCAAACTTTCGGATTGTGCCGACAGTATAAGCACAACGTACCTGATTGATTATTTAAAAGCTGATTTTTCAATAAATGATACAACAGGTTGTGAACTTCCACATATTACAAATTTGATAAACTTGTCAAAAAATGCTGTTACTTATAACTGGAATTTACCTTTTGATTCCATTTCGCATAGTAAAAACATTTCTTATACTATTCCAAAAAAACTAACCTATGCTCAGATGTACAGTCATAATTCTATTCAAATGAATTTTGACTTCACTCTCACTGCAATAAATTCTGATGGTTGCAGGGATTCCATTACCAAAACAGTGAATATTCATTTACCGGTGGCACGATTTATGCCCGATAAATCATCGGGTTGCTTGCCTCTTGCAGTGACTTTTTCGGACAGCAGTCACTCCGATTTACCTATAGAGAAATGGATATATAAATTTGGAAACGATTCAGTAATAAGTTTAAACAGAAATCCGGTTACTTATACATTTAGCAATCCCGGCGAATACAAAGCTATTTTGATTATCAAAACAGATCAGAATTGCATAGATACTTCAGATAATGTATTAATTAAAGTTGGGGAAAAGTTATTACCTGATTTCAGTGTGTCCCCTTCAAATGTTTGCAATAGTGATACAATAACACTAACCGGACAATCAAATTTTAAGGATAGTGTAGATTACTGGAATTACTCTTGTCCCGGTGTTTTCAATACAGGTTCTGGTAAAAATTCTGATGCATTGGCATTCATCCATGCTGATACCAGCGGTGCTAAAAATATTAAACTCGAAGTCGATTATAATGGTTGTATTTCAGATACTGTAAAAAAAAATATATTTACTGTAAACGGACCTAATGGTTCCTTTTATGATTCTCTTAGTTGTGACAGTCCTTTGTTTTATACTTTTATTTCTAAAATTAAACCAGTAACTTCTCTGGCATGGAACATTGATACCATAGCAATTAATAATAAAGATTCAGTAACTTATCTCTTTACACATTCCGGTAATTATAATGTTAAACTTACTGCAGTAGATAACGTTTCACATTGTACATTGATAAGAAACAAAATAATAACTGTAAGACTAGTTAAGGCCGATTATAATATTAATCCAATATATTGTCTTGGCGATTCAATTAATTTTAATGCAATTAAATCTGCCGATTATATCAGCCATTGCTACAATGAAGGTTTTCTATGGAACTTTAATGACAACTCTCCTCCGAGAAGAACTTATATGCCACAATATATATATACATATAAAAATAGAGGTAGTTATCATCCTTTGCTTACCGTATTAGCAGACAACGGTTGCACTGATACATTAAGCAGGTTTGTCAAAATTCAGCAACCAACACCAACATTTACCATAGACAAAAATAAAGGATGTGTACCTCAAATAGATGTGACTTTTATTAATACTTCAATTGACAGCTCAATAACAGGATGGACATGGTTATTCGGAGATACTGCTACTAATTACAATAGCAAATCTATTGTACATTCTTATATAAACAATACTAGTAAAGATTATACTGCAGGTTTGAGAGTTGTTGACAATTATGGATGTAGTGTAACTACTTATAAGACTATATCGCTTGTTAAAGTATCTGCCGATTTCCAGGCAATTGATAATGCTTTGTGTTTAGGAGATGATGCAAGTTTTATTATTAGTGCTAAGAATTTAGGTCGGTATAAATGGTACTTTGGTGATGGTGATACTTCAAATAATAACAACACCCATACATATCTTACTGCAGGTAATTTTGATGTAGCGTTAGTTGCATATTTAGGAATGTGTAAAGATTCTGTTATGAAAAGCAAATATATTAGCGTAGAAAAAGCGGATGCAGGTTACCTGGTAAGTGATAGTTTATTTAAATGTTATCCTGCAACAGTAAATTTCACGCATACAGGTGCAAGCAGCAACATAGTTGACGGAACCTGGGCATTTGGAAATGGAGCCCATAGTAACACGTACAGCAACACAGCACAATATACTTACACTAGTACAGGAACTTACAATACGTCTTTATGGATAAAAACACTAAACAATTGCCAGGCAACTGCCTCAAAAAAAATATATATTACTGGTCCTGTTGCAACATTTGATTTTTCACCAAAGCAAATATGTTATGGCGGCCAGGTAAGTTTTCACATTGATCAAACTCAAAATGTCAGTGAAACAAGATGGTTGTTTGGAGATGGTGAAACTTCAGATTTGGCATCTCCAACTCATAATTATTTTGCCCGCGGCTATGTTGTGCCGGCACTTTGGGTTAAGAACAACGATTGTGAAACAACTATAATTACGGATAGTATAATGATTTCGAGATTGACTGTAGACTTCAATTTTAAGGATAATAAATCTTCATTATGCCTGGGACAGGAACTCATAGCTAATAATCTTTCTCGTAATTTAAGCAGTTCTGTTTGGAAGATAAATGATGTTATTAGTTCAAACAGGGCACAACTCACGGACATTTACCCAGATCATCTAGGTGAATACAATGTTAAACTTGTAGTGACAGACAATTACAATTGTCATGATTCTATAACAAAGAATTTGGTAGTAATTCCCATACCCAATTATAAAATAACCGGGGACACATCAATTTGTAAAGGAGATTCTACAAAGCTTTCCGTGACATCTAATCCCCTTTGGAGCATTAGCTGGTCACCTGCCAGCAGTCTAAACAACTCTACATCTTTCAATCCAGAAGCTAAACCGGATATTAATACAAAATACATTGCTTTTGTTACCGATACCAATGGATGTTCAGCAAGTGACAGTATCTATATTTTTGTAAAACAACCTTCGAGCCTAATTTTTATCCCTAACGGAGATACCTCAATTAATATTGGAGAAAGAATACAACTTCATATTATATCTAATAGTGGAAAAACTACATATTCATGGTCACCATTTTATAATATTTCTTGTTTGTATTGCAATAATCCATTTGTATCTCCGGAGCATGATATTACATATAAGGCTATCATAAAAGATGAATGTTTTGTAACAACCAAAGAATTCAACATAAAGGTTATAATAAATTATTTCCTGGAAGCACCAAAAGCGTTTACACCTAATGGAGATACTCACAACGACAAGTTTCTGTTTGAATCAAAAAACATAAAAACATTTAATCTGAAAATATTCAACCGCTGGGGTAATATCGTTTTCGAAACCGATGATCTACTGGAAGGCTGGGATGGAACCTGCAACGGGAAAATGCAGAACATAGACACTTACACTTATATAGTAAAAGCAGAAACCGGTTCGGGTTATAAGTTTGAAAAGAAAGGGAGTCTTCTGTTGCTGAAGTAGAGGATGTAAGATAACGGTGACATAAAATAACAACAGATACTTAATATCTAAAATCTGCTTAAATCAATAATTATTTTTGATGCCACAGGAAAAGAATTTAATTTTAATAAAAATACTAACGTACGGCATACGTTATAAAATAATAAAATGAAAAAATCACAAACTCTATTATTGATAATATTTTTAATAATGTCTGGGTATGCGGGTATTTCACAATCTAAAAATACCTTCATGACCAATAACGTGTTTCAGTCATCATTTATAAATCCTCAAAGCGTCACAAAAGTTGGAAAAAGTCATTATTTTATTGACTTTGGCAAAGATGCTTTCGGTACTTTAGTCCTGATTTTAAAATCTCCTTTAACTGATACACTCATAATTCAATTGGGAGAAAAAACTATTAAAGCCAATACAATAGATAGAGAACCAGGTGGTACTATTCGATATCAAAAAGTGAGATTGTCTGATATTCCTATAAAAATAGAATATACTATTAAACTTCAGCCTGATAAAAGGAACACCAATCCACCGGCTGTCGCTTTACCAGATTCATTTGGTGTAATTATGCCTTTTCGTTATTGTGAATTGGAAAATTTGAAAATACCGATAAACGATATTACTATCAAACAAAAAGTCTTTAATTATCGGTTTAACGACAATTCCAGTGATTTTGTATGTTCCGATACAATATTAAATAATGTATGGAGTTTATGTAAACACACCATAAAAGCAACTAGTTTTTGCGGGTTATATATTGATGGAGATTGTGAACGAACTCCATATGAGGCAGACGCTTTAATTAACCAATTAAGTCATTATTGTGTAGATAATGAATATTCCATGGCACAAAGAACTAATGAGTACTTTATTAATAATCCAACATGGCCAACTGAATGGATTTTGCACACTGTATTGTTATTTTATTACGACTTTTTATATACCGGAAATATAGAATCTATTTCAAATAATTATGAAGCCTTAAAGTATAAAACTTTAGTTGATTTAGAACGGGAAGACGGTTTGATCAGTTCCAAATCAGAAAAAGTTACAGATGAATTGATGAAAAAATTAGGTTTTAAGGATACTAAACAAAGAATTTGCGATATTGTAGACTGGCCTCCTGCCCAAAGTGAAACCACCTGGAAACTTGCAACGAAAGAAGGTGAACGCGACGGATATGAAATGGTAGCAGTTAACACGGTTGTTAATTCATTTCATTATTTCAATTTAAAACTTATGGCCGAAATAGCTGGTTATTTGGGAAAAAAGGAAGACTCGATATTTTTTTATAAAAAGTCAATTTTGGTAAAAGAAGCTATTAATGAAAAATTAATTGATAAAAATATAGGCATATATGTGGATGGCGAAAACTCAAAACATTCGTCTTTACATGCTAATATGTTTCCTTTGGCGTTTGGAATAGTATTAGACAAGTATCTAAAAACTGTAATTTCTTTCATTAAATCAAGAGGAATAGCCTGCAGTGTTTATGGCGCACAATATTTATTAGAAGGATTATATAAGCAAGGTGAAGCAAATTATGCTCTTAATTTAATGACTTCGACAAGCGACCGTAGCTGGTGGAATATGATAAAGGTGGGATCAACCTTGACTCTTGAAGCTTGGGACATGAAATACAAGCCAAATTCGGATTGGAACCACGCATGGGGAACAGCTCCTGCAAATATTATAACTCGATACATGTGGGACATTATGCCTGTAATACCTGGATTTACTAAAGTTCAAATAAAACCACAGCTTAGCAATCTGACGTCCAGTAAAATTAAAGTGCCAACTATAAAAGGAACTATAATAGCTGAATATAAAGTAATCAACGATAAAAATAAACTGTTTGTAATTGAATTACCAAAAAATATGAAAGGAGATTTAGTATTGTCGAATGATAATAATTTAAAAATCTTTCTGAATAAAAAAGAAATTAAAACAAATCAAAGCTCTGTACCTTTAAGTTCAGGTTCTAACGAAATTGAATTAAAACAATAAACAGGCGATAACAAGCGTAATAATACAAAAAAATATTAAGTTAACGTTTAATAAAGTGGCATGCCAATAGTTAAAATAGATTTGAGAAAAGGTAAATCCTTAGGATTTTTAAAAACTTTAATGGACTCAATTCATGAATCCATGGTTGAGATATTAAAAATTCCAATTGATGATAGAAATCAAAGATTAACAGAATATGACACTAAATTCTTTTTTTCCAAACCACCTTACGAATATTTTATAGAAATTATAATGTTTGCCGGAAGAACAAAAGCAACAAAGAAAAAATTGTACCAATCAATTGTTGACAGGTTATACAATAATTTAAAAATTGATAAAAATAAAGTATTTATTATACTTAATGAGCAACCTTTGGAAAATTGGGGTGTTCGAGGAGGAATTCCCGCAGACGAAATAAAGCTCGATTTTGATGTAGAAATTTGAGAATAATTTTCCGAAAAATAATCACAATTATATAGTTGACTGAAATATAGTATATAACTAGTCACTAATAATAATCATAAGATGTTACATAACTTTTGCTTTCAATAATATGAAATAAGTTCAATTTAACTTAATCCTCGGATCAAGCAGTGAATATGAAATATCTGCAAGTATGTTTACAACAATAAAAAGAATTGAAATTACAAGAACTGTTCCCATTACAACTGGCAAATCAAAATTTTGAAGCGCGTTAACCAACACGTAACCTAATCCTTTCCAGCCAAAAATATATTCAACAAAAATAACCCCGGCCATCATCGAAGCAAACCAACCGCTAATTGAAGTAATTACTGGATTCATTGCATTCTTTAATGCATGATTCCATATCACTCTAGCTTCCGAAAGTCCTTTGGCACGAGCAGTCCGGATATAATCCTGGCTAAGTACATCTAAAAATGAATTCCTGGTCAATTGGGTAAAAACCGAAATTGGTCTGATTCCCAATGTAAGTGCCGGCAAGATTAAATTTTTAAGCATCAGATGTGTACCATTTCCCAGGTCATCGATTTCATAAAGATTTCCCGTAAGATTCAAACCTGTATATTTTCCTAAAACAAATGCAAAAAACCAGGCAATTAAAATAGCAGCAAAAAATGATGGAAGCGACATTCCAAATGAAGTAATTACCAGCAAAGTTTTGTCTATCCATTTGTCATGTTTCAAGGCTGAAATAATTCCTAATCCAATACCTATCATAGATGCAAATACAATTGAAACCAGGGCTAAAATAAATGTCGCCGGTAAAGCCTCGCTAATAATATTTGATATATTACGCTGGTTTTGGAACGAACGCCGTAAGTAAGGAAATTTCAGAACTATTTGATGAGTTGAATTAATTTTCAATAATACTATGTAATGCGAATAAATAGCTTTATCAAAATAAAAAAAATTTTGAGTATCTCTTGTATTGAAAACACCAATGACAGAAACGTCATTTATGTATTTCAAATATTGCTGCATAACGGGTTTATCAAGTCCAAGGTCTTTTCGCACTGCATTAAGCGATACACTGTCAGTGCGCTGACCCAGTACCATACGAGCCGGATCGCCGGGAATAACATTAAAAAGTATGAAAATGAGTGTTACAACTCCAAAAAGAATCCCAAGTCCATTCAGAAGTTTCTTTAAAATATATTTTAACATATTATGTTGTTGGGTTTATCTAGCAGGGTTTTCTTAAATAGGTTTATTTTCAAAATACATAGAAATCGCCCAAAACAATGAAATAATCAATCCCAATCCTAATAAAATTGAAATTGACAATGTCCATTCACCATTATTATGAATATTTGTCAAATTTTTAGAAATAAAATTATATTCAAGGTCAAGAGAAACCTTATACATATCATTATAATGCCATTTACCGATAACGATCCCACTTTTCAAAAGTATTAAACCGGGATTAGCACGAATAATTGTTTTTAAGGTTGTTTCATCACCGGAATAAAAATCATATTTGATATTATACCTTTTACGAACTTTTTGAATATCATCAGGTGTTGACGAAGTGACAGCATAAAATTTGCATAAACCCGTTTTGGAGCAATAATCAAAAATCTTTTGTGCTTCTAAAAATCCTTTCGGATTTGAAGTATTAAGATTTGGGGAAATAAAAAGAAAGGAATATGAAGTATCCGACAAAATTATATCGGTAATATCAAAACCAGTCAAACTAGTTATAACAAAATCATGAATAGGAGGTGCGTAGCCCTTTTTAATTAAATTGGTTTGTGAACTGATCAGTTTCCAGTTTAATGAATCCCGCCAGGGGTAATCCTTTTCTGAAAACTCTTTTACTATGCCACTTTTTATATTCTTGTACTTAAACGTAGTTTCATATTTATCCTTTGGAGCATTGGCGGGGAAACTCATCTTTTCAGTTATCTTACTACCAATGCTGTATGGAATAAAATCAATAATTGGTAAATGCCGATAAGAATAAATGGAAACTATTGTAAAAAAAACAATTGTTGTAATACAAGTTGCCCATTCCATCCATAAAGGAGCACGAAATACAAACTTTTTTCTACTTGTAAAAATAAAGACAACTATACCGGAAAATACTACATTTTTATAAAAAGTTTCCCAATTAGTAAGTTTTATGGCATCGCCAAAACAACCGCAATCAGAAACTAGATTAAATACAGCTAATATAAATGTAAATACAAAGAACAATCCCATGAAAAAAACCGCGGTCCAGGCAGTGAGGTTAATAAATATACCTGTTAATAAAGCAACGCCAAGCAGGAATTCTGCTCCGCTAAGAAGATACGACATTACCAATGTTATATGAGGTAATTCAGGCAAACCGATAACAGTAAAAAATTCATTAAATCTATATGAAAATCCCATTAGATCAATCCCTTTTACAAAGCCTGAAAAAACAAAAATAAAGCCAAGCAATATGCGGCTTATATTGAATAGTATTTTTAGGAATTTTGTCATTGTATTATTAAATTAAATAATGGTATAACAATGTCGTTTAGTTAAGCAGTTTTATATCATTGGTCATACTTCGACAAGCTCAGTATAACCTCATTTTAATGTCACCCTGAGCTTGTCGAAGGGTGTTTCGTTCCTTAACTAAACGACATTGAATGGTATAAGACTTTATTATAAAATGCTATTTTGTACCAAAATCTTTAATAAAAGTTCAAATATTTTATCCGGTTGCATTATTTTATTGTTTTCACTACAGTTTATCATTTTTAAACTGCTTTCTGCCTGTGCAAGGTAAAGATACATGTCGCGAACCTTACTTTGAAAGTCAATGTTTTCTTCATGAATGTCAGCTGCCCCTTTTAAATAACCACGATCAATTCCATTTCTGTCTTTTGCCAGACTTTCAATAGTAAATTGAAATGGTACATCTAAAAATACGTTTATATCAGGTTTAGGAATATCATTATAATTATATTCAAAATTCAAAATCCAATCTTTTAGTACTTTTTTTTCATTTTCATCTACCAACTTTGCACATTGGTATGCAATATTTGAAAATACGTATCTGTCAACAATTACCAACATTTTTTCTTTTAACCATTGATTAATTATATGAGCTGCATCTTTACGATCGCCCGCATAAATTAGTGCAACCAAATAAGGATTCACCTGATCATTCTTGCCAAATTCACCTCTTAGAAAACGGGCTATTAATTCACCCCAAACTGGTGAGTCGGTACGAGGAAAATGAAGATATTTAAAAAGTATTTTTTTTCCATTAAGATACTCCTGTAGCATTGATATTTGGGTTGATTTTCCTGAACCATCAATTCCTTCTATAACTGCAAGTTTCATTTAAATTGGTTGTTAGTTGTTAGCTCAATGCTTAAGTTGTCTTGGTTTATATCAATAATCTGAAGTTCTGAAGTTCTGAATTAAGAATTTCTATTATTCAGTTATTTAATTATTCTTATCTTCAGTTTTTCAGTTCTTCTATTCTTCACGATTCACATCTTCCCCATTCACAACTTCACGATTCACATCTTCTATTTATTTTATTCCTAACTTTGTATCGTTAAACACCTTTAAAATGGATGTTAAAGATACATTTTTTTCAAGAAAGGCTACAATTAATATTAATGGTGAAATAGTTGATATATCAAGTCCATGCGTTATGGGAATTATCAATATTACGCCTGATTCATTTTATCAGGAAAGTCGCATTACGGAAATTGATAAAGTAATAAAGCGAATTGAACAAATTATTACTGAAGGAGGTAAATTTGTTGACATTGGTGCATATTCTTCAAGGCCTGGAGCAGAAGATATAGATGAAATAACAGAAAAAGAAAGGTTAAAACCTGTATTAATTGCTATTTACAAACAATTTCCAAATATTTTTATATCACTTGACACTTTTAGGTCTTCAATAGCAGAATGGGCAACTGGTGAATTTGGAGTTGGAATTATTAATGATATTTCAGGTGGAACGTTGGACGAAATGATGTTCTCCACTATTGCACGTTTAAAGGTACCATATATTTTGATGCATATGAGAGGCAAACCTCAAAATATGATGGAACTTGCTCAATATGATAATGTGACTAAAGAAGTAATTAAAGAGCTTTCTGTAAAAGTTTTTAAACTGAAAGAATTATGCGTTAATGATATAATTATTGATCCTGGTTTTGGCTTTGCAAAGAATATTGAACAAAACTATCAAATTCTTAATGATCTGGATATGTTTAAAATTTTTGAACTACCAATTTTAGTTGGTTTATCCAGAAAATCTATGGTTTATAGACTTTTAGACATATCTCCTTCAGAAGCACTTGTTGGTACAATTGCATTAAATACAGTAGCATTGCTCAAGGGCATCAATATATTGAGGGTACATGATGTAAAAGAAGCGTGTGATGTAATTAAATTACTATCTAATCTGCACTAAGCACATTTATTTTAAATAATAAATACCTTTGAAGAAAAAATTATTACAATGAACGCTCTTTTTATAACAATAAAGTTTCTTGACGTTATTGATATATTATTGGTTGCATTATTACTTTACCAGTTTTACATGTTAATAAAAGGAACTGTAGCCATAAATATTTTTATAGCTATTTTCTCTATTTATTTATTCTGGCTTATTGTAAAAGCACTTAACATGCAATTGATAAGTTCTATTCTTGGCCAGATAATTGGTGTTGGAGTAATTGCTCTTATTATAGTATTTCAGCAAGAGATAAGACGATTTTTACTTATGATTGGAACCCGATATATGTCCAAACAATTTTCACTCGAAAACCTGTTAACGTTCAATCGCTATCCTTTGCCCAAAGTAAGAACAAAAGAAATCGCGAGGGCATGCGTGAACATGTCAAAAAATAAAACAGGCGCATTAATAGTTATTTCACGAAATTCAGCATTACATTTTTATGCAGAAACAGGTGAAATAATTAATGCCAATACTACAAGTGCTTTAATTGAGACAATTTTTTTCAAAAGTAATCCAATACACGATGGAGCAATAATTGTTATGGGAGATAAAATTTTTGCAGCACACTGCATGCTACCTATGTCCCAAAGTTTAGAAATTTCTTCAAGCCTGGGTATGCGTCACCGTGCAGGTTTAGGTATGACAGAGCATAATGATTCCCTTGTGATAATTGTATCTGAAGAAACCGGAGAAGTTTCAATAGCTGAATTTGGAAGACTGACAGTTAATGTAACATTAAAAGAATTGCTAAAGAAGCTTGATCGTGAATTTTCGAGTTTCAGACCCTCTCCCAGTGTTATTTAGAAGCCAATTTTATTTTGAGGTTCCTGGTATGTCTTTCTGAAATGTATCAGTACACCTAAACAATGTAAGTCCTGCCCTTCTTTTCCTGATAAATCTTCCGGTACAGAAACTTCAATAATTAATTTACGTGCGACATTATTTGTAAAAGTCATTGTAGTTTGATAATCAAAATCTTTATTATCATACAATACTGTTTTATCTGCATTGTCTTCAATAATCCGCATACGTACATTTTTGAATTTACGTTCATAACATATACTGATATGATAATCTTCGTTACCAAATGTAACAATCTTAAATTCAGAAGTCATACCAAATGCAAACAGGGCACTTCGAGATTGTCCGCTATAGAAGTATGTTGAATTTGGGAATTTGCAAAAATATTCGTGGTAGTAGACACAATCCTGACCTCCCAATTTAATGATTTGCATTAAAAAGATTAACATGCAAATCAATTGTTTCAATTTTAATTTCATAGTCGGTTAAAATTCAGATTCAATTGTGTATAGTAATAGCAATGTTTTAAAAATATTAATAAGTACTTACCATTTCTTTTCTTAATCTATATACTTCTTTTTTCAATTCATCAAAAGAATTTTGATCCATTTCGAGTTTTGATCCTCCTCCTAATATCAAATTTCCATTGACATCTTGCCTTACAGTTGTTTTTCCGGAACTTACTTCTTTAAGTTTTCCAAACAACGAGTTTAATTTTCCAAATTGCAAAGCAACTGATTTAACAACTTCATCATCGGAATATATTTGCAAATATGAAAATAAATTTTCAAATGCAAACTTCAAATCAACAATCTTAACTATCATAGGATTGTTTTTGGAATATTTACCAGCCAGATTAAAAGCAATATAAAAGCATTCAACATAAGATCCTGAGGCAATTAGTGCAAGGGTTTTTTCACGATTATTAACTATCAAATATTCTACCATGCTTGAATATGAATCAATTGAGATATTCTTTAGCGAATCAAGATTTAAAAGGTTTTTCTCAATTCGTTTAGCAACAGAAAGATCGTACGCTGAAGTAATTTTAACTTTTTCGCTTAAATTATGTGTAATAGAATAGTATTCTATTGATTTGTTGTATGCTTCAAATAAAGTAATGTAAGCAAGGTCTGATACATAAATACCAAGCCCGAGAGTTTGGGTTTTGGAATCAAGGTATTTTTCGGCATTTTCTTTTGGATTCAATAATGCCTGGTCAAATTTTAACTTTTCATTTGTAATAAAGCCGAAAATTTCATTAGGAGTCGGAAAGCGATAATAAACGCTTTCCAGGTATGAATTATCCTTATTTGATGTTTTAATTGTATCGTTAGAAGTGGTTGTCTTCTTAGATCCACCCTGATTGACACATGATAAAAATGTCCCGAAACCAATTAATAAAAGACACTTTATATAATATTTATTTATTCTATATACCTTCATTGCAATCATATTTACAACAATAAAATTATAAAATTTCTTAATATTACAACTATCAGTTAAATAGTTTTACTTAATATTCATTTACTTAATCTTGGCATTAATGTCAGAAGTTCCACATTTCGAGCCTGTTCATGAATTTCTTTATTATTCTTCCTAATACATCATATAGTAAAGTAAAATAGAATATAATGCTCATAATCCATATTACAATAAAGTCAAACCAAAAAGTATCAAAGATAAAATTCCCTAATATTTTGTAAGGAGCAAAAAACTGGGCACGTCCGAACTTTGATTCTTGTATATTAAATACTGGTTCATATTTACGATACAATCTTCCTTTTATTTCAACAATTTTATCGGGCTCATTTTTATTTAAAACCTGATCTGCTAATTCCGAATTGTAGTATTTTTCTTTGAGAGCAACCAGATTGTTATGTCCTTGCAATCCTACTTCAAGATTTTGTGTTCTTTCATCTTTTGCTTCAATTGCCCTGTTTAATAATTTAGATGAAATAGTCCTGGCATGTCTTAAATATTTTGAAGTTGCTGCTATTACAGAATCATTTATCAGTCGGCAGTCTAAAAGTTTTTCATCTTTAAACATACTAATTTGAAGGTTCTCTGCCAGTTTTTTTAATTCTGATTTCAATAATGATAATTGCTGTGATCAAATAAACTGTTTTTTCCGGGTCATCCATATATAATTCACATAATCCAACTCTGTTTATTAATTCAGGAATCCAATAATTTGTAGTAATATGTAGCATCACTTTCAGATTTCTCCAGGTTATAAAAATAATTTTCATATTTATTATTCCTGAATTGCTCTATAGCTAAAGCCTCATAAGCCCAACGGGAAGTCATCATATCTCCAATTACAGGGACATAAATATCTGATTTCAATAATGAATGAAGTTTATCAAATTTCACAATTACTCCGCTTAATAAAAGTTGAGGAATCAACAATAATGGAATAAGTATATATATGGCAACTACCGAGCGTAATCCGGCTGAAAGATTCAGTCCTAACCATATTAGCCATGCATGAAGTAGAGAATAAAATTAACCAGTATGAAAATATCATACCGTGAATTCCCAGAATAAAATGACTTATCACCACATATATAAACATCTGGAATGCTGAAACAGAAAAAAGATAGACTACTTTGGAATCAAGATAACTTTTTTTGCTTAAATTTAAAAAGGCTTCTCGTTTAAGCAGCTTGGCATCTCTAATAATTTCTTCTGCACTGCCCATCATTCCTAAAAACAAAGCTACTACTACACTCATGAATAAAAAAGCCGGAATATTCGGGTTTTCACTAAAAAGATAACCTTGCCCGGTTGTATAACGTGTAATAAAACCTAGAATAAATGCCAAAACCGGTGCTTCTAATATATTAACAAATAGGTATTGCTTATCAGCAATTTTGCATTTAATATTTCTAAATGAATAAAGAAAAAATTGGATTGTTTTGCCTGGTAAACTAAAACTTGTTTTTGGTACTGGTTTGGCTATTGGTACAACATTTAAATTTGAATCTATTGTACCTAAATATAATTGATACCAGTCTTCAGGAGAAACCATTCTTTTACCGGTATTATAACCTTTCTCGTCTATTTCTTTAGTTTCAATTATCTGAAGAACTTGTTCCGGATTTAAATTTCCACACCATATACATTCACTTTCATTTGCATTAACCAGTTGAGTAGCTGATTTAAAATAAACCAATGAATCAATAGTATTGCCGTAATACACAGGTCTTCCGCCCTTATCCAGAACTAATAAACCGTCGAACATTTTGAAAATATCTGATGAAGGCTGATGAATATTAATAATTACAAGTTTTCCTTTATAAGTTTGCTGTTTCAGTAAATCAATAACTTTTTCAGAATCGTTGGAAGAAAGCCCGGAAGTAGGTTCATCAACAAATAATATATATGGTTCTCGCAATAACTCTAATGCAATATTTAGTCTTTTACGTTGTCCTCCACTGATAAACTTATTTAATGGAGTACCAACTTTCAAATTACGAATTTCAGTTAAATCAAGATCTTTGAGCAATTTATCTACTAATGCAATAATTTCAAATTCTTCTAAATTACTAAAACAAAATCGCGCATTGAAGTACAAGTTATCAAAAACCGTAAGCTCTTCCACCAGAAAATCATCTTGCGGAATAAAACCTATAGTACCTTTTACTTTATCAGGGTTTTCATAAATATCTATCCCGTTAATTAATACCCTTCCTGAATCTGGCTTTAATGTGCCATTCAATAAGTTTAGTAATGTAGTTTTCCCAACACCGCTGCCGCCCATTATACCAATTAACTGACCAGATTTGCCCTGGAAATTAAATTTTTTTATTCCATTCTCGCTGTTTTTAAAACTATACTCGATGTTTAATGCAGATAATTGTATTTCATGCATTAGTTTCATGTGCTGAAAACTGCCAATAATATCGCTGTAATGTATAGTTAATATTTTGGGGCAACGGATAGCGGAACCTTTTTCAAGTAAGTATATTCTGTTGAAAATAACGGACTTTCCATTAATATAAAGCCAATCATCTGCTTCTTCATGCCGGAAAAAATAAGTTTGAATACTTTTAAGATAAAAGACTGCGATACTGCCTGACATATTTTCTCTATACAAATGATGCCGGAATTTCAATTCATTTTTAGTACCCGATACAATCATAAATGAATTAATATGAGCCTTTTCATCCTGTTCACTAAATACAAAAAAATACAACTGGTCATAATCATCGGGAGATATGCCAAATGAATCAGAAATTGTGCCTATAAAATCATATGCTTCATCTGTAATTTTGTGTTTGTCGTTTTTAAGTATGTCAAAAAGTTGAAGCAGTAAAAAGGACTTTTGTTTCAAATCGAGCCTGTTGTTTATTTGCTCACAAATAAGAAGAGTTTTTACAGAAAATAATGCAACCCTTTTAATAGTTTTCACAATCCGGCGACGTTGCAAATTTCTAAAATGAAAATCAAACATTTGCAGATATTTAGCCGATTGCTCCGGGTTGACTAACTGGGCCAGAAATGCCTCAGTTACTTCCCTTGAATGTAAATAATCAGTCTCATCTGGCTCCGAATCAGCACTTTGTCTTAAATTGCCAATAATAGCATAAAGACGCATAATTGATTTTAATACTGATTCAGTCATCTGTTTTTTCTATAAAACTAGTAAGAATTGTTCAAACATGCTAAATATCGCAACTTTTGAATGTAAAAAATAGCTAATAAAATATATATTATTTTTATTTTTGTTCTTTTATTAATAAATTAAAGTATAATTTCGCTAAGTTATTAAATTGTTTATTTTGGAACCAATAATGAATCAGGATATTACAATATTGATTATTGACGATGATACGTTGATGCAGAAAGTTATTGAGGCTAGTTTACTTAAAGATAATTATAAATTGCTTTTCGCTTCAGATGGGGAATCCGGACTCCAGGCAGCCCGTGAGCATATGCCTGACCTCATTTTGCTTGATATTGTTATGCCTGGCATTGACGGCTTCGAAGTCTGCAATCAAATGCGTAAGGATGATCTATTGCTGTACATACCTATTATCATGATTACTGCACTTGATGATCGTGATTCAAAAATTCAGGGACTGGAAGCCGGTGCAGATGATTATATTTGTAAACCTTTTGATAAGCTGGAGTTTAGAGCCAGAGTTCGAACAATTACGCGCTTAAACCGATATACTCGTTGGAGAAAAATTCACCAGCTACAGGAGCTGGTTGATGAAAAAAATAAAATCATTGAATCTCAAACGCAGGAAATTGAAAAACTTAAAGCACAACTTCAAAAAATTGAACGCCACTGATAATTAAATTCCTGAGATTTTCTTAAAGCTGATTAAAAATATTTTCTTAGTCTAAAGTTCTTTTTACGGATGCATGTAAACACGTCCAAATAACTCAACGGAATTTTTGAATAGAAGGTTTGAAAGGCTTTATTATGAAAAGCTTTTTATGCAATCATCAAGATTAGTATAAATCTCAAATACATTGTGTAATTGCAGAAGCTTAAAAAGTTCCATTACTTCATGCGATACATTACAGATTTTAAAGTAACCATAATTATTATTAGCTACTTTCATTACTGAAAGAAATACACCAAACCCGGAACTGTCAATAAATTGAACACCTTCAAGATTTAAAATCAGTTTTGTATTGGCCTTGTTAAAAAATCCTTTTAATTCTTCTTTAATAGGCTCTGAAACTAATGCATTGAGCCTTGACACGTTGTTAAACGATACCACTATGATATTGTTTATTTTTTCTGTCTTAAGCATATAATAAGTATTAGTAGTTTTAATTAAATTTTTGCGAAGTTTTTCAGTTCTTCAACTGCAATGCGGCTATCTTCGTTGAATTTTTCAACCAATGACTTAAATGTGTCAACTTCTTTACCTTCACCAGCAATACGTTCTAATTTTTTGAGTTCTCCTTCTAATTCAGACATTCCCATTATTGCTACTGAAGATTTAGCTTTATGAGCCAGTCTGCTTAAGCTTAACCAATCTTTTTCCTTTAAAGCCAAATACATATTATTCGATATTTCATCCACTTGTTCTATAAAAATGTCTATCATTTCTTTCATAACTTCGTTATTTCCACCTGACATATTTTTTAGATAGGTTAGATCTGTCTTCATATTTTTTTTAATATCTATTGCAAATTCAATGTTAAAGATAACTTTTTCAAAATAAATATTTGGTGTAGATCTTAAAATTTTAATTAAAAATAAATTAATTTTTTTACTTTTATCAATGAAAGCGCTGTTTATTTAGAATTGCTTCATAGCTTTATACTTTAAAAATATATTATTATGTGCAGGAAGTTTCTCATTGTCTGTGTTTTTTTGCAGGTACTCCCGTTTTTTGTTAGTGCACAACCTTCGCAGGGAAGCGGTGATGTAAATACATTTCTTAAAAAGAAAAATGCAGGACTGGAATATAATAAAGGTATAGATAACATCAAGTCTGGTAAATATCAGGAAGCTCTGAACAACTTTAATGCAGCGATAACTGCAAATCCTTCTTTTGACATGGCATATTTGCAAAGAGGAAAAGTAAAATTCCAACTTTCAGATTATAAAGGAGCTCTTGAGGATATAAATAAGGCACTTCAAATTAATAATAATTTAGGTGAAGCTTATTTTTGTTTAGGATATGCTAATCTAGTAACAGATACTGCACATGCAAAATTTGATTTGTTTGATAAAGCTGTTCAAAATGGATATACAGAACCCTTTGTTTATTATTATAGAGGTATTACGAAAGCTTATAAAAAAGATTTTCAGGGAGCCGTCAATGATATTTCAATAGCAATTGAAAGAAAACCTGATTATTCCATTGCATATTTTGACAGGGGTATTGTGAGATTTGTTACCAATGATTTTCAGGGTGCTGCTTATGATTTCAGACAGGCCTTATACTATGATTCAACTTTGCTGAATGCTTACAATAATATGGCCAATGCCAAGACTCATACAGGCGATTACCAGGGAGCTGTTAATGATCTTACTAAACTTATTTTAAAAGATAAAAAGAATTTTATGGCTTTGAACAACAGAGGCAGCGCTAAATATCAATTAGGCGATTATCAAGGAGCTGCTGAGGATTTTAAAGCCTCTTTAAATCTTAATGAAAAATATGCATTAGCATATAGCAATTATGCTAATGATACGGCTAAACTAGGCGATTACAAAACTGCTATTGATTATCTGAACAAAGCAATAAAAATTTGTCCTGATCTTGCCATCGCTTTACTGAACAGAGGTCTTATTAAAGAACTCACAGGCGATTTGGACGGCGCCTGCAGCGATTGGAAATCGGCAGCTAAACTTGGAAATTCTGATGCTATTCGTTATGTTAAAGAATGCAAATAAATTATAATTATTTAAACTGGAATATTTTTCGTTATGAAAATACTACAAATATTCATCATCCTGACTGCTTTTAATCTTTTCTTTAGTAAGGATATTTTCTCTCAGGAGAATGTCAGGATACACAGGTCAGAATTTAAAATTAAAGAAGATGGTTTTAAAGAAGCCTGGAAAGCTGTAAGAAAAGGAAACAAGAATTACAGGTTTGGTGCTGCATCATATCGTTTGGCAAGAGAAAACTATTTAAAAGCTTATAAATACAACGAAAAAAATGCTGAACTGAATTACAAAATCGGAATTTGTTATCTCTATTCAGATGATAAATTTCTTGCAATTAAATATTTAAAGAAGGCTTTCGAATTAAATTCTGCAGTTACTGATGATATTCATTTCCAGCTGGCCCGCGCATATCACATGAGTCTGGATTTCGATAATGCTATTAAAGAATATACTACATTTAAGTCCTCAATTTCTGAACGCAAACTAAAAAAGCTTGATGTAAATATTGACAAATGTATAAGCGAATGTGAGACTGGAAAGAGTCTAGTGAGCCAACCTCAAAGAGTTGTTATCCAGGATATGGGAAAGTTAATTAATTCTGAATATGATGATTATTATCCTGTGATTGATTCAAAAGAAGAAACCATGTACTTTACTTCGAGAAGACCTGGTATAAATAATACCAAAAGAAATTACTATGATAAAAAATTCAGTGAAGATATTTATATGGTGAAAAAAAGAGGTAAAGAATGGGGTATAGCGCAACTATTAAGCAAAAAACTGACAACAAAACGCAGTGAAGCTGCTGTAGCTCTTTCACCAAATGACAGTATTCTTTATATCTTCAAAAGCAATGGCAATGGAAATATTTATTACACAAGCATGAAGAACGGAAAATGGAGAAGTCCAAGTGCATTCAGACATATAAATTCGCGCTATCGTGAAACTTCAATGTGTATTTCTCCGGACGGAAAAAAATTATTCTTCGTCAGTGACAGAAAAGATGAAAACGCAGTAGGTGGAAAGGATATTTATGAATGCGATTTAAATGCAAAAGGCAAGTGGTCAAAACCTAAAAATCTTGGACCACCCATTAACACTCCAGACAATGAAGAAGGTGTTTCTATTTCAAGAGATGGTAAAACACTTTATTTCTCTTCAAAGGGTCATCCGGGAATGGGCGGATATGATATTTTTTCTTCAACTCTTGGAGATAATGGTAAATGGTCAGATCCGGTCAACATGGGTTATCCTATCAATACTCCTGATGACGATTTATTTTTTTCCATGATGGGCAATGGAAAAGTAGCATATTTATCTTCTAACCGTGAGCAAGGAATTGGAGGAAAAGACATTTACAAAATAGTTTTCCTGGGAGCTGAAAAAGAAATGGTTATGATAAAAGAAAACAGTCCTTTTGCTTTCGAAATATACGATACAAAAACATTGTTCAGGAAACCACCAGAATACCTGACCGTTGATTCATCAATAATTCTCACTGGCCGGGTACTCGATTCTGAAACAAAAACAGGTATCCTGGCAAAACTACAATTTATAGATTCCGAAAAATCCAGCGTTGTATCGACTTTGATCTCTGATACAGCGGGTAATTATAAAACGCGTTTACCTGAAAAGAAAATATATGGAGTTGAAATCACGGCAAAAGGTTATTTATTTTTTCTTGATGTAGTAGATATTAAGAAAGCTACATACAGATGTTGTCAATAAAGATTTCTTCCTTCAGAAACTGGAAGTTGGTGCTAAGGTAGTATTGAAAAATATCTTTTTCGAGACTGCTAAAGCCAACCTGAAAGAAGAATCATATCAGCAATTGAATACGGTTGTTGAGTTCATGAAAGACAATCCTACATTGAAACTTGAAATTTCAGGCCATACAGATAATGTTGGCGGTCTTGCTTATAATATGAAATTATCCGAATCCCGTGCCAAAGCAGTCGTAAATTATATGGTATCTCAAGGAATTGATGCATCACGACTGACATTTAAGGGATATGGCCCCAAACAACCGGTTGCACCTAACACGACAGCTGCAGGCAAAGCCCAGAACAGGAGGGTTGAATTCAAGATAACCGGGAAATAATAAAATTGGAAACCGGAAACCGGAGACCGGAAAATGGAAACTAAAAAAAGGTATAGGGTCAAGGGAAAAAGGTAAAAGGTAAAAGATGAGATTAATAACTTTTTAATGACGACGGCAAACTGCTGACTAAAGGAATATGCAAAATTAAAAAGCTAATAGCCTACAGCCTAATCGTCTATATTTAATTATTCAACCACCGGTCTGTATATATAAATTTTCCCTTTTTTGATAGTGCTTAATACCAACCTGCTTACGCCAACTTTTCTACCGGAAAATCCGGTATTTTGATGAGCAATAATATAGTCACCTTTGCCATTTACTTTATATACAATTGCAGTGTGTTGTCCCATGGTTTCTCGTTTAATCTCATAACCATTTTTATTTTCTTGCTTAATTTCCGTTAAAACGTTTTTAAATTGAATAATATCACCGGGAAAAATAGTATCCTTTTTAGGATTTAATAATTTCCCATATTTAAATTCCCTATCCCACTTTGCATTTACCAGTATTAAGGCCTCATTGGCTAAATCCCAGCATTCACCTCTATCCACAGTTTTACCTATAACTGATTCAACATATTTTACAATTGTCTTATTTGCTTTTGGAATATTGTCTTGTGCTAACAAATCAAAGCCATATAATGTAAAAGCGAAAAAAATAATTGCAAGTTTATAATTCTTCATAAAATAATCTGATTAAAAATTAATTACTGCATCCGTTAACAGTTCCTGGTACTTTGGATCGAGTTTGTCTTTCCAACCTATTAAATATTGCGTAAACTCACCAATATTCAATTCATTTATATTTTTTGCATAAGGATCAAGCATAATATCATTAGGAAATTCCTTTTGCGCAAAATTTATTTTTTTTTCTTTGTGACGATAAGTTGATTTATAAAGTGGGGCTGCTCCATATAAAGCTAAAATATTGTGAGCTATTTCAGCCGGATATTTGTAACTAACGATAGCAAATTCAACATCGTCAGTATTATATATGTTTACTGGCACAGAAATATCAACACGATAATAATTGTTAACCATAAATATCAGAGCCACGCTCTCCAATTTATTATCGTCACGAAGATATGCTACCAACCTTTCTTTATTCTTAGGATTTTTTATCTCAGGAATACCATCTTTGTCAGGAATATTAAAAGTTGAACCAACTTTTTTAGCAATTGCATCTGCCCAAAGATTTAAATCTTTAAAACCCTGTTTTAAACCAGAGGCTTTTAATGTTTTTTCAACCGTACCCTGAGGTAAATTTCTTTTTACCGGAGTGTATGGTTTTCCAATGTAGTAATTTGCCCTAATCCGCAACGTGATATTATTCTTTATAGCTTGCTTATTTAGCCATGTAATTGCAGTATTAATTGAATCCAGAGTTGAAACGAATATCAAATTCTGTCCAGGGAGAAGTTTCTTTTGAATCAACAAAGATAAAATAGGCTAGTACATCGTTTTTTAAGTCTTTGCAGACATTTTTGTACATCCCATTCCTGTAATCAATTCTGTGAAATCCAATGGATGTAAGTACAATTAGACCTAGGAAAGAAATCAAAATCCTTGTTAAACCCTTCATTATTCAATAATTAATTGCACAATTCTACAAAGTTAAGAAAGAGGAGTGAAACCTCCATGTTTATGAGACTAAATTTAATTGGGCAAACTATGTTATTTCGCATGATTAAGAGATTAAGGTTCAAAAGTTTCAAGTTTAGAAGTTTTAAGTTCATTGATTTCCGGCATCCTGTCAAATATCTAATATCCAGTATCAATTATTACATAGTTTTACTTTATTTTTCTTCATAATTGCTTCTGAAAGAAAACACAAATTTCCTGCAACCCGCATTCATTGCATTTTGGTTTTCTGGCTATGCAGATATACCTGCCATGTAAAAGAAGCCAATGGTGAGTATTAAGTATAATTTCTGGAGATAAGTATTTAATCAATTGCTTTTCACATTCAAGTGGATTTTTAGCATTTCTTGTCAGACCTATTCGTGCTGAAACCCTGAAAATATGCGTGTCTACTGCTAATACAGGTTTTTTAAAAAGTACAGAAGCCAGAACATGAGCTGTTTTGCGTCCTACTCCAGGCAATTCCTGAAGTGTTTCCGGATCCGAAGGCATTTGAGAATTAAATTTCTCGACAAGCATCTTTGCCATGCCTGATAAATGTTTTGCCTTATTATTAGGATATGAACAGCTTTTTATTGTTTCGAATATTTCTTCAATTTTAGCTTTTGCAAGTATCCTAGGATTTGGAAAACGACTGAAAAAATGTGGTGTAATAATGTTAACGCGTTTATCCGTACATTGCGCTGAAAGAATAACTGCAACTATCAATTCATATGGATTTTGATAAATTAATTCCGTTTCAGCAATTGGCATAGCTTTTTTAAAATACTCAATTACCTTTTTAAAACGTTCTTTAGTAGTCATGCTAAAAAAATTGGTCCCGAAATATAAACTTAATTTTAATATTGTTGAACTTTAAAAGAATAAGATATATTTGAACTCTTTTTTCGAAATATATATTAGTGTTTTTAAAGTTTTGAGAAAGAGTTGATTTTTACTAATTGTACCAAAATATAAAATTCATTAAAAAGAAAACATCATATATCATTGCAATTCTATTAATTGGCATTAGCACTGCAAAAACACAAGAAATTGCGACAAAGCTAAATGTTGTAAAACTTAAGGCTGGCCAAGTTCTATATGCTGATGACAGAATTATACTTGCCAGAAACGATACTGTCATCAAACTTCCTATTACAGTAGATTTTTACATTAAAAATGGGAACAGCAGCAACCTGGATTCAATTTATCTTGGACTTCAGGAAAAAATATATAAAAATCGCTGGTTAAGGGAACTTCATAATATTATAATTCTTCCATCAGAAAATGAAAAATATAGTGACACTATTCAGACACAAAAGAGTGAAGTTCCTTTCCTTAAATATAGAAATTTGATAATAAGAAAAATCATACTTCAAAAGCTTGATGTTTTTGGGCCGACAGTTTATTCTCCAAATCGACCAGCCAGAACCTTGGTTGGTAAAGCATGTAATAAAATTCATATTAAAACGAGAGACGGAGTAATTTATAACCATCTTTTATTTAAAGAAGGACAGTCTATTGATCCCATTACATTAGCAGATAATGAACGTATTTTGCGTGATCTTCCTTTTATAGAAGACGCAAGGATTAGAATTGAAAACATTTCAGCAAAAGGCGATTCTGCAGATGTCATTATAATTACTAAAGATACCTGGTCCATTGGATTCGATTTTACTACTCCTGATTTTAAAAACCTTTATTTGGATGTGTGGGATAACAATATTATTGGATCTGGTCAGGAAATTAATAACCAGGTTTACCGTAACCCCGGGAAGAAGCCTTACTCAGGTTTGGATGGATATTATATATTAAGAAATATTAATGGAACATTTATTAACTGCAGGATTGGTTACAGTGCTTTTGGCTCTGAAGGTTTTAATGTTGACATTACCAGAGATTTTCTTACTCAACGAACTAAATATGCAGGTGAACTTTTTTTTGAGAAAATGAATACGGATTCATTAATACAAAACCAATTAAATCAATATGTTTATGTACCAGTTGATGGAACTCGCACTAATTTTTGGATTGGACGAGCTTTTCAAATTCCGCAACTTAGCCTTAGCTCAACGAGTATAAGTAATTTTATTATATCAGCAGGAATATACAATAATAACTTTACAACCCGACCAGAGGTTACGGAAGATACAAGGTATTCTTTTCAAAATAAAACATATTATTTATTCAGCTATGCTTTTTCTAATCAGGGTTATTATAGATCTAACCTTATTTACGATTTTGGCAGAACTGAAGATATACCCTATGGTTTTTTAATTAAGTTTACTCATGGGATTGAAAGAAATGAATTCTTTAATAGATTTTATAACGGATTCTCAATATCTGAAGGAAATTATTTAGGTAATTTAGGATATTTACAATTGGGTTTTGCTCTGGGAGGATTTCTAAAACAAGACGATTTTGAACAAGGTGTATTAAATTTAAACTCCAACTTTTTTACAAACTTATTAGTATTAGATGCTTTCAAGCTCAGACACTTTGTTAACGTTAGCTTTACCAAAGGTTATAATCGTTTCAAAGACGAACTATTGGATATTAATGGCCTTGGCGGTATTCAAGGTTATGAAAATGATTCTGCAAAAGGAACGCAAAAACTTTCAATAAATTTTGAAAGTGTTTGTTTCACTCCTCTATATATAGCTGGATTTAGATTTGCAATTTTTGGTTTTGCTGATTTCGCATTTATTGGCAGAACAACTAATAATATTTTTAAAAATACTCTTTATTCTGGTTTTGGATTAGGTGTCAGGATTAGAAATGAAAAATTGGTATTTAAGACATTTCAAATACAACTTGCATTTTATCCCTGGTTACCAAGTAGTGCAAGCGGTCAATTTTTTACAATTACTGATGAATCCAAGTTTAGTATTTCAAATTTTAATATTAAATCTCCTGAGATTATTAAATTTCAATGAATTCTAATTAAGATGAACATTATGTCTTCTGTATTTTATTATTATTGCAATGACATATAATTCAAAAAATAATTTCTAATTATGAAATTATGTCAATGAACAAAATGATCTAATGGCTGTTTCAACATTATAAAAGTTATTGATTCAGTAAATTTGATTCATTTTTTCTAAATTTATCAAATGAAAAAATATCATATTTAAAATGTAAAATCTAAAAAAATAAATTATGTCTGTCTTAGTAGGAAAAACAGCTCCAGTTTTTAAAAGTAAAGCCGTAGTGAACGGTCATGAGATAGTTGACGATTTCTCTCTTCAGCAATATGTTGGTAAAAAATATGTAATATTCTTTTTTTATCCTGCTGATTTTACTTTCGTATGTCCAACTGAAATTATTGCGTTTCAGGAAAAAATTAAGCAATTTCAAAAATTAAATACCGTTGTTGTTGGCTGTTCAGTGGATTCTGAATTTTCTCATTGGAAATGGCTTCAAACAGAACTAAAAGATGGAGGAATAAAAGGTGTTAAATACCCTTTAGTATCAGATCATTCAATGACCATTTCTGAAAATTATGATGTTCTGGCAGGAAAATTGGATATTGACGATAACGGCGATACTGTTTTTATTGGATCGCCTATGGCATATAGAGGTTTGTTCTTAATAGATAAAGAAGGTATTGTGCGTCATCAGGTTGTAAATGACATGCCACTTGGTCGCAATATAGATGAAGCTTTAAGGATGGTAGAAGCTCTTCAATTTTTTGAAAAAAATGGAGAAGTTTGTCCGGCTGACTGGCATCCAGGGGAAAAAGCTTTGAAACCAACACAAGAAGGAGTTGCCGAATATTTAGGTAAAAAGTGACCTTTTCTTTATTTATAATTTTATATAGGCATCCCTTTGAGGATGCTTTCTTTATTTTTTTGCAAATAATAATTATTAACTTTCTTAATTAAGTTAATTTATGATTAAGAAGACTCAAAATAAATTGAACAAGTTAGAAGAGTACATTAAAAATCTTGGTAGTTTGGCTATTGCTTTTTCCGGGGGAACGGATAGTTCTTTTTTGTTATACCTGGCTCATAAAATATTAGATAAAAATGTTATTGGATTAACTATAAAATCACCTTACATTGCTCAATGGGAAATTGATGAAGCTTTAGAATTTGTAAAGAAATACAAAATCAAGCATAAATTAATCGAATTGCCTTTTGACGAACAAATTAGAAATAATCCTTCAAACAGATGCTACTTATGTAAACTTAAGGTTTTCAGCATACTTAAAAAAGAAGCAGCTTCAGCCGGATTTCAATATATTGCTGATGGTACAAACCACGATGACCTTTCTGATTTCAGGCCCGGATTAAGAGCTTTGAAAGAAATAAATATAAAAAGTCCTTTACTGGAGTGTGGCATTACTAAAGAAGAAGTAAGAGAAATTTCAAAGGATTTAAACATACCAACTTGGGACAAACCAGCTTATGCCTGCCTTCTCACCCGTCTTCCTGTTGATACTAAAATTTCTGATAAAAGTCTCAGAAGAATTGAAAAAGCTGAAAAATATCTTATAGATAAAGGTATTAAAGCAGTTCGAGTTCGAGAACATGCAAATATTGCAAGAATAGAAACTGCTGAAAATAATATTTCATTGTTGCTGAATCCGGAAATGCGCGCTAATATTGTTAAGACTTTAAAAAATTTTGGTTATCAATATGTATGCGTTGATCTTGAAGGTTACCGGACAGGAAGTATGAATAATTAATAGCTGTTAGTATCTAACTATTTGTTTAAAAGTATTGTTAACTTTAAAATCAAATTTTAATTTTTAAAAATTAAATCGTGAATCAAGACTACATAAAAAAAATACTTCAAGCTGTAAAAGAAGGTAAAAAAGATGTTGAAGCCGCTATGGATGAATTAAAGAACCTTCCATACGCTGATCTCGGCTATGCAAAGGTTGATCATCATCGAGAATTAAGACGTGGTTACCCGGAGGTAATATTTTGTGCCGGCAAAACTCCCCAGCAAGTCAAGGGTATTGTTGCAAATATGCTTCCTAATGAAAATAATATCCTTTGCACGAGAGCAAATAAAGAAATATATGAAGCAGTAAAAGAAATATGTAAAGCTGCTATTTACAATGAAGCCGGAAAAACTATCACGATAGTGCAAAACGAACAAAAACTAACCGAAACATATATTGCCGTTATTACTGCCGGAACATCTGATATTCCTGTTGCAGAAGAAGCTGCTGTAACTACTGAATTCTTCGGAAATAAAACTGAAAGATTATTTGACGTTGGCATTGCCGGTATACACAGGTTGTACGATAAAATTGATCTTATTCGAGGTGCAAAAGTACTTATTGTAATTGCCGGAATGGAAGGAGCCTTACCAAGTGTTGTAGGCGGACTGGTTGATAAACCTGTCATAGCTGTTCCTACTAGCGTCGGTTATGGCGCAGCTTTTAACGGTATAGCTGCATTGCTTGGTATGTTAACAAGTTGTACTAGTGGCATTGGTGTTGTTAATATTGATAATGGCTTTGGAGCAGCTTACCTTGCAAGCATGATAAATAAGTTATAAAGATGTCTCAACTGATTGATAAACCAGCTGTGCTGCTTTCTACTGCTTACCTGGGTCCTGTTCAATATTATTCCAAACTGATTAGTTATTCTCATATTTATATTGAATATTATGAGAACTATTCAAAACAATCTTATCGAAACCGATGTACCATATTAAGTGCAAATGGGCCCATGAATTTAAGTGTACCTGTCATGAAAGACAACAAACAGAAAATTCTTACGAAAAATATTCGTATTGATAATAATAACCGGTGGAAACAAATTCATATTCGTGCTTTTGAATCAGCATACCGTTCATCACCATTTTTCCTTTATTACTCAGATGAGATATTTGCACTGTATAAAAAAAAACATACCTTTCTTGTTGATCTGAATAATGATTTTCAAAATATTGTATTACAATTGTTAAATTTTAAAATCGATATAGAATTTACATCAAGTTTTAAGACGCTCCCCTACCCTTATGATGATTTTTCAGAATCAATTCATCCTAAAACCAGAATGAAAAAACCTGATAATCATTTTTATCTTAAAAATTATTATCAGGTCTTTGAAACCAGGTTTGGCTTTATATCAAACCTTTGTATTGCAGATTTATTATTCAATATGGGGCCAAACTCACTTGAAATAATAAATAACAGCGTTATTAAAACCTAAAACCAATTGTAGCTAAAAAATTACTTGTATTTGTATCTAAATTAACCGCACTGGCATCTTCAAAATACATGTAGTACTTTTCAGACTTCATTGCTAATGAATACGAAAAATCTAAAGAAAAATTGTTGTTTCTGTAACCGACACCACCTGAAAAAATTTGAGTATTTGCATTTTTATTAATTTCACTGCTGGCATAAGGACTTGCATAAAATGCATATCCACCGCGTAAATAAGCTGATCCTAACTTTAATTCACCACCAACTCTTATATTGTTTGTTGCTTTAAGAACATTTTCATCAGCCTGATTGGCATTTTGTAAATCCGAAGGATAATATCCATTAGAAAAGTGTATTGAACGATAATCAATAAATTCATAGTCTACACTAACCAAACCATATTGTTGAAACAAAACAGCTGCCCCGGCAATTGCTTTGAATGGAGTTGTAACATCATATTCATCTGTATTAGTGGGCGTATAAATTTCACCTCCTGACAACGAAGAGATAATTTGGCTACTATAGTCTTGAGATACTTTCATGACAGTAGGAGTATGAAATGCCAAACCGATTCTCAGCATATCAACAGGTCTGTATATAATGCCAAGTTTAAAATTAAATCCGTTTGCCCTTGTTGTAATATCATGAGTAAAACTATAATAACTTAAATTTGTGACATTATTAATATCACTTTCTGTATGAATGAATTCATCAGTATAATATGAAGATTGAATATTCAGTGAAGCACCAAAATAAAGTTGATTGTTATAATTTGCACCAAAACCAAAATAATATTCACCACTAGAACCATTAATATTCAACTCATGACGCTGCTGCAAATTTATGTTATTGCTGTAAGGAGAATTGTAATGATTTGTTGAACCAGAATCCAAATTAATAACATAAGCATCGTAGGCTAATCCTTCCCAATATGGATCAAGATTATTCAAGGTTTTGCCCTGAGCATTATTCAAAAATTCATTTGCCATAGAAGTCGTATTAGTAGTTCCTTCTATAAAATATGAACTGTTAAATGTATTTAATCTGTTATATCCAAAAGCAAAATTTGAGCTAATCCAACCAGTAGTATTATTAGAATTAAAAGTGAAAACTAAACCAATATTACCAAGATTAGCATCATAACTTACATCATTATTTTTACTTCCCAAATAATTAGAAGTTGCATTAACTGCTTCAAAACCAGGGGTGATAGTAAACTCACTTGCCCTGTAAACAGCAACGCCTGCAGGATTAATTGATAAACTTCCCAAATCACCTCCTAATGAAGCAAAAGCGCCACCCATCGCAGTGCTTCTTGCAGTTCCTCCATAAATGTTCTGAGAAAGTCTTAATCCATCAATATAATAACCATTAGGTTGATCAATAGATAACTGAGAAAATAACATAGTTGAAAATACAAAAATTGTGATTGAAGTTATTACTAGTTTTTTCATAGTTGTAAATTTTAATTATTACTAATAAATTAAGGCCACTAACAAATAATCATCTTGACATTATCTGCATTGTTATGTGGCCTTCATCTCACAAATCAATTAAATAAGGAAGAAAAAGTAATAAATTTTATTATGTTACCTGCGATGTCCGCCACCTCCACCATGTGAACCACCTGAAGAAGAACCTCCACCACCGGAGGATCTATAATTTTCAGAACTCCCGCTATAACTTGATCCGGAACTTGAACTGCTTCTACTTGGAGTATATGTACTTCCACCACCTGAATAACTGGAACGGCGACCGGAACTATATGATGAAGATGAACTCTGGTAGCTTCTTCTAGGCGTATAACTTGAGTTCGGGTATGAATATGAAGCAGTGGTTGCAGATTTAGTACTATAACTGGTATTCCTGCGGCTATAATTGGAGCTATAACTGTTATATTGCGATTTTGTTGAACTTTTCTGAGTATTATAGCTTGGAGAATATGTCTGTGAATTATTCACAATATTGTCACGCCTGTAATTACTTGTACCAGGTCTGGTAGTTTGAACATTTTTATATCGGTCATATGCTTTGTTAGGAGTTTCTCTTCGCACAGTTGAAACATTATTATTAACTGCCGAAGTTGCAGATGTCTTCTGATAAAGTGGATATGCATCTCTACGGGCACTTTTATAAGTTCCTCCATTTTCATCTGAAGGAGTAACATTTGAAGTCCTCCTGCTTAAATTAGAATTTAAATTGTTACCTACATTCAAGCTGGTGCGTCTTACGTCTGAAGGTGTCAGATAACCTCCCATAGTTCTGCGTGCACCACCAGAGGTATATCCTCTTCCATGATCATTATTAGCATAACCACCATAATACCCGTTCCTATAACCGTAATAATGTCCCCAATAACCATATCCATACCCATAAAAATACGGATCGTAACCATAAAAACCAAATCCCCATGATGGCCATCCCCAGGCAAAGCCCCAACCCCAAAAGAATGGATCATAAAAACTATAAAAGAAAGGATCCCAATAATAATCAAAATATAAATTATTGTACCATCCATATCTGTTTGGGTAATCATCATAGTAATTGTTTATAATAGTTGTACCCTGCGAAGAACTATCAACATTTTGCTGAGAATAGCTTTGATTATCCTGTTCATCATTTGCATTATTCCCCTGTCCATATTGTTCCATCCCCTTTTTCTTTGCCAGTTCTTCAGGTGATAAAGCACTATCTGGTTTGCTATTATCAATATCCTGTTTTACGTCGGCATCTCTCATTGCACGATATTTCTCATAATCGGTCAAATCTTGATTGTCCTTTGCTACTTTATCCTGATTTATGGCATTGTCAGTTACTTGATTTTTCGAAGGTGCGTAATATATATCGTCCTGGGCATTAATGTTTAATGATTTATTTGCCGGAAAAAGCCCAATTATCATTAAACAACTGCTTATAATAAATATTCTTGTTTTCATTACTTATTCCTCCTGATATTAATTTATTTATTAGGTGCAAACCTTATGCCAAAGCTAAAAAAATCTATCTATATATGAATATTTTTAACAAATGTAAATGCAAAAATTTCTTTTGTGCGTATTATAAAACTTTCTAACTTTGCTGCCACAAAAATAGTGCCTTAATTAAGTGATTAGTTCATTAATTTATTATTATTCGTTTAATGTTGCCTTTTGGCTTTTAGCACTGACAAATAAGAACTATTAACTAATGATTAATTTGGCCCCGTAGCTTAACTGAATAGAGCATCTGACTACGGATCAGAAGGTTGGGGGTTTGACTCCCTTCGGGGTCACTTTAAAAAAGCCACTTAGAGAATTTTATTTCTTAAGTGGTTTTTTCATTTGCATACAATTAGCATACAACTTCTATTTATAAGAATTTGCTGGTGAAAAGAAAAATGAAATTTATGCCTCTTCTGACCACAAGTAACATGCTGATTTTTGCAGCTATAAGCTATTAAAACTATTCTTGTACAAAAAATGCGCATTATTTTTTCTTTTCACCAGCAGATTGATTTCTTCCAAAGAATTACTTGGAATATGTTTTTTCATTGTCTTCCTGTTAGGCCACTTTAAATCTTAAGTGGAAATTCTGTCAAGGGCGATGATACCTTAAAAATTTTACATAAGTATCATCGCTTGTGTACCCTTGACAGGATCGGAACGTAGATTATCTTTGCCTGACCAGGATAACAATGAAACATAAAACTGACCGCAAGGGTAGCGAAGTAGTGGAATGGATGAGCTTCGCTTGCACCGCTTCCCAAAAAGTGAAAGAATGTAATGGAATAGAATGATTTCTCTTTTTCAATGGTTTCTCATAACTATTATAAACAGGTCAAAAAATAAAATTATCAAACCTGTTAAAGAAGTTTTTAGTAGATTTGAAAAAAGAAAATTCTAATTATTAATGAGCAATTACCCCAAATTCTTAATAAGCACAAATAAAAATGCAGCACCCGGCAAAGTCTATATTTTTCATGCACAAAAACCCAGGTTTCTCGGAGAAATTTTATCTTTCAAATCTTTGGATGATTTAAACAAATGTAAGGCAAATCCCAAAAAAGAATTTATGTGCAAAATAGGTGACCAGCTATTTGTAATTTGCATGCACACAGAAGCAAAAGGCAAAATAGCAGGGATATTTGTAGTTAAATTTTTCGACAACCCTTTATGTTCTTCAGGCCAAATAGATATTGAGGGTTTAATGAATAAAACATCTGAATGGTTAAATGCCTATTATAAAATCTAACCCTTTAAAAATATTTAACTTGGTAAGATTTTATAACTTATCATTCCAGTTTGATAAAAGTATTAGCATAGAGGAAAAATAATTTATATGGAAAAGTATCCTAAATTCATGATAAGCTTAAACAAAAAGACGGCACTTGGAAGGATTTTTCTTTTGCATACGGGAAAGCCTGGCCTTTTGGCTGAAATTATATCATTCCATAATATAAACGGTTTTGAAGCATATTGTAAAAAGCCAGGGTCAGTCCATACTTGCAGCATAGGGAACAAAATACATACAATTACTGCACATATAGAAATAAAAGGAAAAATTTTTGGAATATTTGTAATTGAATTTTTTGAAGACCCAACAAATTCTTTTGGCGAACTTGATTTTACTGGGTTAATGCATCAGGCCGCTGAATGGCTAAGGGATTATTTTAACGAATGAATATAAAAGAATGCCTAAGTTTCCCCAGTTTTTAATAAGCACAAATAAAAAGGACAAACCTGGAAGGCTTTTCCTGTTATGTACAAAGAAACCGGGTTTTTTAGGTGAAATACTGATATTTAAATCCTTGCCTGAATATGAAAAATTCAATGCAAATCATATTAAGGAATTTTTATGTGATGTTGAAGGTAAAAGACAGATCATAAGCACTCATTTTGAATATAAAGGAAAAATTATTGGTTTATTTATAATTGAATTTTTTGATGTTCCAATAAAGAACATTCTGGATAGCTTATTGGACAGAACAAAAAGATGGTTAAAAGCATATTATCTTAGTTTAACCTGAGTTTGATATAATTTTTTCAGGGGCCAAAAAAAAGTAATTAAATTGTTAATTCTTTCAAAAAAAGTAAAAGTTAAAGGGTTACTTTTCCACTTCATCTTATATTAATTAATTGATATAATTTTTTAAAAACTCTAAAAGATGAACGTCCCATTAACCAATATCGAAAAGATAATAAAATATTTTGATGGGGATTTAAACCCAAAGGAAGTGGACGAATTCGAAGATCATTTATTGCATGATAAAAACTTCCAGAAAGATTTTATCATGGTAAAAGAATTATTAGATAATTTAGGGGAACCAGAACCCAACATATTTAACAAATCACTCGCAACTTTTCTCCTGGCATTTAAAGAGCATGAAAACATTAAAAGTACAATTGAGAATGAAATGGAAAATACAAAATATTTGTATCCAATGCCGTACAGATGGTATCACAAATTATATAAAGCTGCGGCAATTATAATTGCTATAATAGGATTAACATTTATTTTATTTCAAATTGTTCATAACAGGACTGTAAATACGGAAAAATTATTTACTCAATACTATAAACCTTACAAACTGAACATTCAATCCCGCTCTGTTGGAGAACATTTAAAGAATCTCCAAAGAGCATTTGACGCATATTCAAATAAAGACTATCGTTTAGCAATAAATTATTTTGATAGTGTGAATTTAGATAATACAGTTCTTTTTTATAAGGGAATTTCAAACATTGAATGCAGGAAAATGACTGTGGCAATTAATTGTTTTGAAAGTGAATTAATGAATCCGAGCAGCATGTATATTGCTCAAACACATTGGTATCTTGCCCTGATTTATCTGAGACTTAACCAAATCTCAATTGCCCGAATTCATCTCAAGTGGTTGGTCACAAATATTAAATACAACAGTTACTATGGCAACCTTGCTTCTTCAATCTTAATTGATTTAAAGAAATAGACTTTCAGCCTTGAGAAAATTTATTTTACTTGTCTCAGGGGATGATTTTTTTTCTTCTTAAATCTTAAAAAAGCAAAAGCTGATATTAAGCAAATAACCCCTATTAAAACTACTAAAAAATAATTATTATGAGCTGTCAGCAAAAAAGTGTCTGTTTTACCTGTTTGTATAAACCCCGCCCAATAATAAGGATGAGAAAACATGTTGTCAGAATGCTTTAAATATTGAATTTTCGCTTGTCGTAATGCTTTATCAATATTTAATTTTGTTTTCAGGTTTTTATAAAAATACTGCATCAGTTCAATGCTGCTATAATCTGAAACATTCCATAAAGTAATAACCATACTTGGACAACCGGCATACATAAATCCCCTTGAAATACTAAGAACCCCTTCACCCCTCATAAGCTTTCCGCTTCCGGTATTACACGCATTCAGTACAACCAGCGGTGAATTAAGTTTAAGGTTATAAATTTCATAATTATTAAGAAACCCGTTATAGCCTGAATCTCCTTCCTGGCTAAATGCAAGTTTTGAATTTACAGGGTATTCATTATCAACCATAGCGTGTAATGATAGGTGAAGAATTTTTCGTTCGGAAATGTGCTTAATAAAATATTTTTTTGTTGCCTTCCTTCCAACAACAGCACGCCCTCCAAATATCCCTACAATATTTTTGACTTCTTCTTTTGAATTCAAAAAACTAAAAGAAACAGTGTCTGAACTGTGAAAATTAAGATTATTGTATGAAGGAGCATAAGCAAGCACTTTATTTGTGCTAAACGTATGAAATTTTTGCTGTAAAAATAAAAGACCCGCTGAATACGAATAACTAAAGGAATACTTATATAAAAGGTAGGGAAAAAGCGAATAATCGGTGTATGTAGTCAAATTACCTTCGGTTACAAGTGTTTCGAAAGGTAAAAGGTTTAATACATCATCAGGAATTATAATAATTTCATCGCTTTTAAAATAAGATTCAAGCGGTTTAATAAGTTTTTGATAAAGCCAGAATGCTTTTGCTGCATAACGTACTTTACCCGAAGGCAAAAATGAAGAATCGGTCACTTCAGATAGAAGATTTCTGAATGAAATAACAGTATCCCGAATTGCTTTCGAAGGCTGGCTCAGAACTTTAAATTTATTACCTGTTAAAATAAAAGTGAAAAGGCTGTCCCTTGCAAAAGCATACTCAAGTATAGTTTTATCTGGACTTACAATTTTTTTCAATGTATCAATATTGATATTATTTTCAGAATATTTCAGCCGCGAATATTCAGGATATTTTTCATCTGTGTATTTTGAAAGCTTTTCCGATTCATCAAAATATTGTGTTAACCGGGAACGCATTTTAAATAAATTTTTTTCACCGGGATGTTCCCTTGTTTGTTCTTCCCTGATAGAGCTTTGTAAAAAAATTATTTCTTCCTGTAAATCTTTTTCTTTTGCTATAATACTATCAGGCACACAGCTTATTTTCTTGTATTCTTCATCTTTCAATCCGAACGAAAGCTGCACAGCCTTTGCATGATCTGCTGCCATGAAAGCTTTTTCAAGATATTTTTGTTGCCCGGTCAGGCGGAAAAGCTTGAGGGAAATTAAAAGTTCAAGTTCATTCAGACTGGATTTTGAATCGGTATACTGAAGACGGTCACTTTCAGTATCAAGTTTCCTGTTGTGAATTTCAACAACTTCTTTTGCTCTTGTATAATGTTCCAAGACTTTTTCTAAAAGAAATATTTTTCTTTCATTATACTCAGTCAGGGAAGCTATTTTGGACAATACATCCCCTTTGCCAATAAGTGCATCTATAATGTTATCATAAGAAATGATATCAGGCAATTGAAATGAAGGCGCTTCATAATATATTTTTGCTGGTGGTATTATTAAGTGAAGCATCCAAAACATCATCATAAATTTTTAAGCTGCGGGAGATATTCCTTACAGGCTGTCGTAAGCGAGGGCTTTCCAGTAAAGAAAATAACCATAATTTGAATTTTTTTCTCCCAGAATTCTTTTTACATAAGAAATCCTGCTTTCGATTGTGTTCAATGCTGTATTATATTTCCCGGTTTTAATAAGCATACGGGAATATTCGCCGTATAAAGATACAACTATGTTAATATCAGTTTTGTTATTGATCAAAGCAAAACATTTTTTAAAATAATATTCTGAACTGTCAATTTTATTAAGATTAGAGTAACACCAGGCTAATCTATTAAAAATTTTTTCCTGATTTACAAGATTATATTTTTCATTTATAAAAAGTGATTTTTTATAAAAATTTATTGCTTTTTGATATTCTCCTGATAAAAAATACAGGTGAGCTTTTTCAATGTATAAATCTTTTAGTTTAACAGGTCCAAAATTCTTAGAAAAATAATTTATAGCCTCATTAATTTTTGCATGAGCTATATCAAATTTTTTTAAATATCCATTAATATAAGCCTGATAGTACGACACATTCATCAAATCATATTTATTGTTTTTTGTATGTAAAAATATATTGTAAGCTTTAGAATAATATTCCTCTGCTTTCTGATAAATTCCTGTAAAATGATAAAAGTACCCAATGTTAAACAGATTCCAGGCATAATAAGATGAATCGAGGTCAGTACAACGCGAAGAAATATACAAAACAGAATCATAATATATTTTGGCTGTATAAATATCAGAATATTTGGAAAAGAATATATATGCAATAGAGTTGTAGCAATTGGCTAATTCATTTGAGAAATGATTTTTTTTCAGTAAAAGTGTTTTTAAAGCTTGTTTGTAATAAATTTCAGCGCTATCCAATACCTGTTGTTTTTCATAACAGTATCCAATTTTGTAATAATAAAAGGATGCAATGGTATCTTTAGATGGAATACTGGACAGGATTGATTTAAACTTTCCTATTGCAGTTCTATAATCACCTTTTTCTAAATACTTTAATGCATTTAAAATCTTTTCATCATATTTTTGTTTTGCAATATTTTTTTTTTCATTAGATATACAACCAAATATCAGTAAAATAAGTATAACTATCTTAAGTAAATTCATTATATTGACTAAATGTTATATTCTAAAATTAATTTAAAATTTGAAATTATGAAACCCACATGTTAAACAAATTTAACACAAAGATCGGATGAACTAAGCGCAGCGTTCTCATGAGCGCAGCGAATAATAAAACCTCAACAAGGCAATTAATACGTACTGTAGTTGAGACATGTGGGTTCCATCCGGCCTTTGAATTGTGAAACAATCACGAACACAATTAAATTAAAAAACTCGTGAGTAAAATTAAATTTTATTCGGATGAAAAACTTTATTTATTACAACCCGGATCCACCAGCTCCTCCTCCTCCTCCAGGGAGTAAACCATGAATCTAATCCAAAACTAAACGAAAAATAAAAGCTGCGCCTAATGGTGTGGCTTTTTTGTTACGGTAAAATTTTTATGCTTCACTTTTCTATATTAAATAAAAATTATTTTTTTGTTTATTAAAAATTTATATATATTTGTTGCATTAAGGTTCTTAAATTTATTATACGTCAAACCCGAATTTGCAGTCCTAGCAAATGAAAAACAGGAATTTTTTAATGGGAATCACGTATAATAGATGAACTTATCAATTATACAAATAATAAAGTAAGAAGTTGTTTTTTTGCTAGACTTGGAGTTTTTGTGACTTTGTATTAAAAATTATTAACACGAAAACACTAAACAGGAACTAAAAGCATACAAAATATCAATTTCAAAACGGCTTCTACTATTCTCAAAATCAGGTTTATATTTAAGGATATTGGTGTGGTTTTAGACTATATGAAAAACCTCACTATTTTACATATTTATTATTTAAAGGAAAGCATTGAAATAACTTAAAATTTACAAATATGAAAAAACTAATTTTTAACCTTTTAATTGCTAGTGCAACACTTACAGCAAATGCACAAATTAATGTATTTAGCGGCAACAATGTCAGTATTGGATCTGGTATTACAAGCTCTGCTTCAACATTAAGTATTAATAGTACCGGCAATAGTAACTATGCTCTATCTGTTGCCCCTGTCTCAACAAATATCGGAGGAATTGTTTATTCAACCAGTACGACTTCAAGTAGTGGTACAAATTTTGGTATTGTCAGTTCATTAGGTAATAATGGCACTATCCTGCGTTCTGTTTATGCCGTTGCATATAATTCTTCAGCTGGAGGCGGACAGGCTTATGGTGTGCATGGAATTGCAGGTAATGCTACCAATGGATATAACTTTGGCGTTTTTGGACAACTCACAGGAACCAATAGTGGGGTTGGGGTATTCGGACAGGTTGGCACTTTTAGCTCCACCCCGACTGAATTAACTATTGCGAATACTCAGTATGCAGGATATTTCAATGGTATGGTAAAAGTGACAGGACAGTTATGGCTTAGCACAGGACAGGTTACAAGTTCCGATGAACGGATTAAAAGGAATATTTCTTCTCTTGATTCTACTGATGGTATTTATAGTTTACAGCCAAAAAAATACAATTATAAAAGTTTAAGTGAGCAAATGCAGGCAATTTTGCCTGGTGGTGGACAACAAATTTCTGATACTTCAAAAAACCAAACATTCAAGAACCCTGACAGTTCATATACCAAAAAAACACACTTTGGATTCATGGCCCAGGACTTACAAAAGGTTTACCCGGAACTGGTCTACCAATCAACTGATGGAACCTTGGGTATTGACTACCAGGGATTAATCCCGGTTATTATTGGCGAGTTAAAGAAAATGAAACAATCTCTTGATGATAAGGACAGCCAGATTAATGATTTAAAAAAGAGATTGCAAGCGCTTGAAAGTAAAAAACCTTAAAGATTCCTGGAAATGAAACTTATAATACAAAAAATAACAATCAGTATAGTACTGGTTTTTACTTGTCTCATTATAAAAGCCCAGGCATTTAATGCCAGTTATACTTACGATGCCAATGGTAACCGTATAACAGCAGGGGTTATATATTTGACACCTTCGCTCAAATCTGCGAAAATACCAATTGACCAGATAACAAAGGATTCTACCATCCTTGCCGATTCTGCGAATATCCCTAAACAGGGCTGGAATAAACCGAACATTGAATCAATAAATGATTTGAATATTAAATTCTACCCTAATCCAACTCATGGGATATTGTTAATAGAAATTTCAGGCACAGATGAAACACAAGCATCTGCTTCGGGCAATAAAATAGATGTTTTTGACACGAACGGGCAAGAGATATTATATATTTCCCCGATAAATACCTACAACACCATTAATTTATCAACAAAGCCCAATGGCACTTATTTGCTTAAAATAAATATTAAGAAGCAGGTAAAAGTTTACAAAATAATTAAAGATTAAACCATTTGAGAAAAATATGATTTAATATTTATATATAACTCATTTTTCAGATTTTTAATATTTGAATATATTAACTCACAGGGTGCTTAAAACTAAAATTTCTAATACAAATGAAAAGAATTATAATACTTTCAATATTTTTAGTCACTGGCGTTCTTGCAAGGTCTCAGTCCGATACACTTAAATGCAGTGTAGATGAATCCCCGGTTATGCAAGGGAATCAAAATTATATCATGTCGGCCCGTGACCAGGTGATTCTTGGTGCAGGGTTTAAATTTAATAATAGTTCAAGTTATACATTTACGGTAAATACCGACCATACTGTTGTTCCCACAACCCCGGATTATTTATCATCAGCAAATATAATAACAGGTTCCTCCCGGACACTTAATACAACCAATTGTGTGCCGGGAACCATAGGAGGCAGCATTAATATAAGCCCAACGGGGGCTGCGACCTATAGTTTACCCATACAGGTTTCGCCAGGTTCACATGGAATGCAACCAAGTCTTGGCATTGTTTATAGCAGCCAAAGCGGGAATGACATTCTGGGTTATAGCTGGCATTTATCAGGACTTTCTGCTATTAGCAGGGTAAACAAAAGTCAGTATTACGATGGCACAATAACACCGGTAACATTAACCTCGGCAGACGGATTGGCTTTAGATGGCCAACGGCTCATCTCTACAGGTTCTAATATTTATTCACCCGAGAACGACCCATATACCGTAATACAATATTATGCTTCATCTGATTATTATACAGTTACTACACAAGATGGTACGGTTATCAGTTATGGGAATAATAGCCTTTATAGTAATAATTCAAAATTTTATGCCACAGGGAGTTCTGTTGCATATAGCTGGGCAATTGATAGAATAACCGATCCGGATGGCAATTACATCCAATTCAATTATCTGGGCAGTAATACGACCGGTGAATACCGTATTAACGAAATAAAATATACCGGTAATAGCAGCAATGCGCCTTACAATAGCATTAATTTCTATTATGAAAAGCGAACGGATATTAATACTATTTATTTGGCCGGAAATGCAATAAACCAAACTTTGCTGCTTACTTCTATTAAAGTATTTGCCGAAGGAACATTGGCGCAAGACTACGAATTTTCATATTTCAATGATGGCTTATATTCTAAACTTAACAAGATAGGGTTTACTTCCAATGGGACATCTTATAACCCCACAATAGTAAATTGGGGCACCACACCCAACTATAAAGTGAACAATACAAATCTTGCCAATGTAGTATTTGGTAATCCAAGCATAGACCGTTTGTATTTTGGTGATTTTAATGGTGACGGAAAAACCGATGTAGCCAATTTATATGAAAACAGTACTCTTTCAGTATCCTTAGCAACTAGCGGGGGACAATATACAACATATACCGTACCTGTGCCTATGAATTCAACTACTGGCACAGTAAATAATTATGTATACAAAACATTTTATATCCAGGATGTTCAGGTAGTTGACATTAATAATGACGGTAAAGACGAATTAATGGTGCATATTATTGAAACCGATTCTGCACAAAGTCCTTCAAATTCCAACCCAACACCCGCATTAAAAACAGCTGTTACCCCAAACAATTCTACTTCAGGGTCTTCATCTTATTATTTGTTAAAATATGATGAAGTTTATTATTATTCTTTAAATGGCACTTCATTCAATTCAACTTTATATAATGGCCCGACATTAACAGGTTCCTCTAGTAACCTGCCTATTACAAACGCTGATATTTACCAGTGGTTTTACTGCGATTATGACAATAACGGGCAAATGGACCAGTTAATGTTAAAAAATAATGTACTTTATGGACCAGGAACTTCTACAACAATTAAACAAAATGTTGCAGATGTAAGGATAATAGATTTTAATGGTGACGGGCAAGCGGACTTGTTATCCATAGGTGACTCATTAATAGTTTGGACTTACAACGGCACTTCCTTTAAGTCCATTTATTCACGTGCTTCGTTAGGTCAGCCATCTCAAATTTTTACCGGCGATTTTAATGGTGATGGTAAAACAGATATTTTAATTAATGGAACCGGTATTTTATATTCTACTGGCACAGGATTTTTAATGACATCTGAACCATTCTCATATAACGCCCAGGCAAAAATTTTCATTAAAGATGTGAATAACGATGGTAAAGACGACATAATAATTGCCAATAATGGTGTTGTTTCGCTTTATATTTCAACCGGCACATCGTTTATTAACACTTTAAATGATAATCTTTCAAAATCTTCCGGCGACATTGACTATAATATTTATTCAGCAGACCTGAATGCCGATAACCAGATGGAAATAATTTTTGGTAATAATAATAATAGTGCCACCGACTACTATAATATAAGTTTTCAATCGAGGTTGGATGCCGGGTTGTATGCTAATTCTTTTACCGATGGCAACAATGTAAATTCAACTGTTACCTATGCCCCCGTGTTTACAAATAATTCTGGTGTCCGTAATTACCCGGTAATACCTATTATTACACCTATGTACTTAGTTACTAACTTAATTCGAATGGACATGAACACAGGTTCCGTTTTTGCAAATATTAACAGTACATACCAAAATGCATATGTGCACATGCAGGGCAAAGGGTTCCTGGGCTTTACCTCTTTTACATCATCCAATTCCATAAGCAAGGATTCATCAAGCGTGACCTTTAATAATACTATTACCGATTATTCAGGCAAAACATGTTTTTATACCTGGCCAAATAAACAATGGTCATATAGTCATGGCATTAATACTGCATTTGTAACTAATTTCATTTCGGCCAAGGGAGGAAACATAGCCAACAAACTCTGTTTGCCTGTTGCTGTTTCCTCGGTTGTTAATGATTACATAAAAGGGTATACAACTACCAATACTATGGCATTCGATTCAATCATGGGCAGGGTTACAGATCAGAAATCAGTTGTTTCGGGTAAGGGTAGCGGGGGCTGGTCGATTGAAACAAAGCCTGCATATATTCAAATTTCCGGTACCAATAAAAGCATAGTATCAAATGTAATTGCCAGCCGTACCAATGTCAGCGGCACATACACCAGTACAGTAAATTATACTTATGGCAATACTTCCTTTCCGCTTCGTGTTACCAAGATAATTTCACCTGGCGCACAGGGTAATGTTACTACCGATTATGGCAGTGATAATACTACATTCGACTCCTATGGAAATAATACCAAGGTAACTGTATCAGTAACCGATGGTACACCTTCCCGAAGTACAAGTTGTACTTATGATAGCTATGGCCGGTTTGTTAAAAGCGCTAAGGATGTTACTCAATATACTTCTTTTGCTTATTACCGTGCTACTGATGGTGCTCTGCTTGCGAAAACCGACCCTAACGGGCTTACCACAACTTATAATTATTCATCAGGTGGCAATGCCCTGGTTACCTCTGTTGCTCTACCTGATGGCAATATAAGTACTAATACTGTTACCTGGGACAATTCTGTTACCGGGAGTCTTTACAAGACCGTTCAAACTGTTACCAACGGAAATATTGTGACTGATTATTACAATGCTATCGGGCAGAAATTGAAAGAAACTTCATTCGGGTTTAACAGCACACCTTTAAAATCAACATGGTCTTATTTGACCGATGGAAGACTCAATTCAGCAACTGACAACGCAGGCAATACTACATCTTATAAGTATTCCGATACCTATGCAGGAAGGTTGTATACCGTAACCGGGTTGAATACTAACCTCCAGTATGCTTATTCAAGTTCCGCTCCTTATACGGCAACGGTTACTGATAATAATCTTGGAATTTCTAAATCACAAACTTTTGATGGAGCAGGCAATATAACTATTGCAAAAACTATCCCTGCAACAGGCAGCGCCACTGAATTAGATTACACGTATCTGCCCATTGGAGAAATTTCGGCTATTACCAATACTACCGATGGAAGCAGCACAACTATGGGTTATGATAATATTGGCAATCAAATTTCACTTAAAGACCCTGATGCAGGTACTGTTAAATACAAGTACAACGGTTTTAGCCAGTTGGTATCCCAGCACGATGTAATAAACCAGGTAGATACTCTAATCTATGACCAGTATGGAAGATTGAGAACAAAAAAATCCACGGATAAAAATAATATTGCCGATTCAACTTCTTATGTTTATTCCTTTACCCTTGGTTCGCTTGGTTTGCTGCAAAGTGTTTCTCGCGATAAAGTAACTGAAACTTATACCTATGATGCCCTGTGCCGTCCCAAATCAATTGCTGTTTCAACAATCGGTTTGTGGCCAGACGGTATGCAACTGCCTTCCACTACATACATATACAATAATGTAGGGCAGCTAGGAAGTATTGCTTATCCTTCAGGGCTTACAGTAAATTACCAGTATGACGGTGTAGGTAATTTAAAAGAAATTGACAATGCAGCAGGTGGCGCTATCTGGACAGGTAACAATGTCAATGCGCTTAACCAATGGACAAAATTCACCCTGGGTAACGGGCTTGTTACCCAATGGGGTTACGATGCCACTTTTCAGCTTAATAGCATTCAAACAGGAACAAGTGGAAGTGTGCAAAACTTAGTGTACAATTTTAATGCAGCAGGCCAGTTAAATGGGCGTTCCGATGGTGGTTTGACAGAAACATTTCATTACGATCAGTTTAACAGACTTAAAGACTCGCAGGTAGGTACAACGGGTACTTTATTTAAATATACGGCTTTGTTAATTTAGTATAGTTTTATTATATTTGTGCAGTTATAAAACTATATAAAATGATTATAGATAGCTGCCCAAAATGTAAAAGCAAGAATTTTCGTAAAGATGGTATAGTTAAATCAAAACAAAGGTTTCTGTGTAAAGATTGCAAGCATCGATTTACTGTAGGGCAATTAGGAAAGCCGAATGACCTTAAAAGAAATGCCTTAGTTTTATATTTAGAAGGCTTAGGTTTTAGATCAATAGGAAGATACTTAAATGTGAGCCATGTTGCTGTTTTTAATTGGATAAAGTCCTTTGGAGAAAAGTTGGATGAATTTAGAAATCCTGGAGATATTGATGTAATAGAATTGGATGAGATGCATACATATATTGGTTCAAAAAAAACTACTGCTGGATATGGATTGCTGTTGATAGAAATGGGCATAGGTTCGTCAATTGTGAAATTGGCACAAGAGGAACCGAAACTGGAAAAAGGCTCTGGGAAAAAATTGAAGAATTTTCCAAAGGGATAGTTTGTGCTGACTATTGGAAAGCTTATAATGAATTTGTTCCGGAAGAACAATTAGTTCAGACAAAGGCAGAAACATATACAGTAGAAGGCTATAATAGTCTTTTTAGACATTTTTTGGCCAGATTAAGAAGAAAAACAAAATGCTATACAAAAGCAAAACATATGTTGATTTATTCAATAAAATTGTTGATGTTTAAATGGAATAATGATTTAGCTATACTTTATTAACAATGCCAAATATACATATACGCCTAATGACAATATTGATACTACAACATTGGCCGGTAAATATACATACAATACTAATGTTTTAGTACAACCCCATGCCGTTCTTAATGTTAGCAACCCTTCCGGTGCAGGAACTTCTGTTTGCGGAAGTGGCACAAAAGTTACCTATAATGTCGAAAATAAAATAACATCAATCAGTTACAATGATACTTCATACAGTGATATTTTTACTTATGGCGTTGGAGGCAACCGGTTTAGGGTTGACTTTTCTGGTAAAAAAAGTCCGCAAATAACAAGCAAAATATATATTGGCAGCAGCGAGTTTGGATACAATGGTACAAGCAATGTTTACAAGCGCACCATAATTAGTGCGCCAACGGGTGTATGTGCTGTTTACCAGGATAGTGAAAGTTCAAAAAATATATATTATATTCACACCGATTACCAGGGTTCGTGGCTTGCCATAACCGACTATACAGGAGCTGTGAAAAACCGCTACAGTTACGATGCATGGGGCCGCCCTCGTGACCCTGCTACATGGAATTTAGATTCCGTGGGTACGAATAATGCTGTTGCAAACCTTACTAAAATGCAGCCGAGGTTTGACCGTGGTTACACGGGCCATGAAATGGTATGTGGTTTTGGTCTCATTAACATGAATGGCAGGGTATATGATCCATATTTGCAGCGTTTCCTTAGCCCGGATAACTTTGTGCAGGATCCGGTAAATACTCAAAGCTACAACAGGTATAGTTATTGCATGAATAATCCGTTAAATTATACTGACCCTAGCGGTAATATGTTTTGTATGATTCCTAGATATACAGAATATACATATTTCCCAAATTATAGTGGTGCAGGCAGTGGCATTAATATTGCAAGTAGATGGGGAATAGGCCCGCAAAGCAATGGTGGGTCGTTTATTTCAGCTCTGAATAATTTATGGAATTCAAAATATGGAGGCACATGGACACCGGATGGTGGTATTTATTATTTTAAATCAGATGCTGAAGCTTACCTTGCAGGTTGTGCAGCATTAAATATTAATCCTTGGGGACGCGTAACAACTTGTTCAAATATAGGTATTACTTGTACATCAAAAATTAATTTCACTTTTGCTCTAAAAAAACCAGATTTTAATCTTACTCCACCAGAAACGGTTTTATATACATCAAATTTTGGAGATGGGTTATATTACACACAATCCGCAACCACTCTTTATAATCTTCCTTCTTATGATTTAAATAGCATATCATGTGATTTGTCTTCAGAACCAATAATATCATCAGAGGAAGTTGATATTAGTAATGTCATTGATAACGTAACAAGT
>CAWKPE010000029.1:0-24521 GCA_963851385.1 uncultured Bacteroidota bacterium
GTGCAACTATCGGAATGCGGAGTTGCCTCGCGAATTAACTTCACAGCAGTATGTCCGTCCATAACAGGCATTTCAATATCCATCAGGATAAACTCTATTCCCCCCGTTCAATGCTTTTTCAACTGCTTGCTTCCATTGGCAGCTCGTATTCTGTTCATCTGCCCCTGAAAAAAATAAGCAATCAGTTTGAAATTACTATCTACATCTTCAGCAACAAGAATTGTCTTTCTGACAGGAAATACGAAACCTTCAGGAGCTTTCTTTCCTGAACAGCTACATGTTCCACAACTTCGCTTTTCATAAGGAATTGTAAAGAAAAATGTTGTCCCTTTGCCAGGTTCTGAAGTGAGCCACATTTTCCCTCCTAATAGTTCTACATAAGCTTTCGAAATAGCAAGCCCGAGACCAGTTCCTTCATATAGTCTTGATACTGCGTTTTGTACCTGGTAAAAACGATCAAATATCCTTTCATGATGTTCAGCCGGGAATTCCAATACCTGTATCCGAAACACGAACTCCAGCAAATTATCCTTTACCTTATAATTAACCTTTATTTCTCCGTCATTTGTGAACTTAAGAGCATTACTTATAAGATTCGACAAGACCTGGGACAATTTTGTGCTATACTTTTAACTTTCCAACTTCAGTTTCATCAATAAATCCTTTAAACATCATTTCACCCATGTCAGCAACAGTGGCTATGGTAGTTCCTTCATTATAATTGTTTGTTTCAATTACAGAATTTCCTTCCTCAATAGGAATTTCCAGCACCATGCCATTAATTGTAGAGCGAATAAGTGTATTTGTTGATCCTCCAATTTTTTTATTTACCCCGTCACGAACTATTTGCAAATTGTTGTCGGCTGCATTTATTTCTTCTAACGCATTTTCATAAGTTACTTTATATTGCTGAAAATCTGCCAAAGGAATAACACCCTGTTCAAAGACTTTTTTCTGGCGATCATAAACCGTACGGGCATCTTCCAGATTGATTTTTGCTTTATTTAAACGAGATTCAGCTTCATTTAACTCAACCATATTTGGAATTATTCTTACTTTGGCTATCAAATCTCCAGAATGAATATTCTGACCGGGTTTAATGTATATTTTTTCTATTATTCCCGATATCTGGGGTTTTATCTCTATTTCTTTCCGTGGAACGATATATCCTGTAGCTACAGTTTTTTTAATTAACGTAGAAATGCATGGACTGGTGGTCTCATAAATAATGAATTTTGGTCGTGATTTCTTATAAAGAAAAACTAAAGTACCAAGAAAAATTATTGCGATAATTGTGAGAATAAAGTATCGAATAATACGCCTCATAAATAAAAATATTTAGTAATTGTTAATTTTCAAAACGCAAAGCTTCAACTGTCTTAACTTTTATAGCTCGGTTTGCTGGGATTAAACCTGCAATAATACCTGAAATTATAAGTATTATAAGGGCAGCAACAGCTACTTCGAAATTAATTTCAGGCTTATAAAACATTTCGGTGTTTACACCTGCTTTTATCATCAGATAATTTGCCCCTTCTACTAAAGCAACTCCGATTACTAATCCTGTATAACCTGCAATAGTTGTAAGAAATACTGATTCTAAAACTATTTGCTTTATGATTTGAAAAGGGCTGGCTCCAATTGCGCGTTGAATACCGATTTCTTTTGTGCGTTCACGGATAATTACCAGCATAATGTTGCTAACTCCTATTATTCCTGCCAGTAGCGTGCATATTCCTACAAACCAAACAAAAATATCTATCGCGAAAAATAACATGGTGAATTGGTTTACCTGTTTTTCCAGGTTAAAACTTCCTACTGCCTGGACATCTTCAGGTGCAACATCATGTCTTTCTTTAAGTAAAGCCTTGACTTTTTCTTCTACTAAAGATGCTGGAATGCCTTTTTTAGCAGTTATTGCAAAATTATGCACTTTATCTCCATAATTATAAGTTTGCTGCATTGTTGTAAAGGGTAAGATAATTCCTTTATTTTGTTGATCCCCCCATCCGCCGGAATGTTTTGACCGATAAACACCGACAACCATAAAGTAAGTGCCTCTTATTTTTATATATTTACCTAATGGATCCTCATTGTTATCAAAAAGAGATGCAACAACACTTTGACCAATAACAACAACCTTACGGATTTGCAGTAAATCATAATAATTGATAAACCTGCCTTCATATATTTCCCTGGGATCAATTTTATTGACGTCAGGATATTCACCGTTAATTTCAAATGCTCCCTGTTTTAAGCCGTGAATAGCATTACTTAATCCTTCTCCACGCCAAAACTCTACATAACAGCTTGGAGCAAGCAGATCGATTTCAGGCACGTTATCTCTTAAACATCGCACATCAGCATTATTAAAACTAATCCATCTTCCGGAAGGGAGACCTTTATAAGGTACACTTGTTCGCTGGTTCCAAATAAAGAAGCTATTGGTTGCAAAATCACCAAATCCATGAAAAACGCCATTGCGTAAACCTCTGCCGGCGCCTAGCATTATTATTAGCATTAATATACCCCAGAAAACTCCAAATGCTGTTAAAATTGTACGCATTTTATTTTTTTTCAGGGCTTCTGATATTTCATGCCATAAGTCACGATCAAACATAATATGGGCTATTAGTTATTGGATATTGAATATTTGCTAAATCTGTCTTATTATTGCTAATAAATTGAACAATTTTCAAATTAATCTTATTCCTCTTTCAAAGCTTCAACAGGTCTTATTGATGCAGCACGTAAAGCCGGAATTAATCCTGCTAAAGTTCCTGAAATAATAAGCACTATGGTAGCAGAAATAGCAAGGCTAAAATCAGCTTCCGGATTAAGAAAGAATCCCTGTGCTTTACTAAACAATGGTTTTACAATCTCGAGCAAACCGACACCTAAAACTAATCCTATATATCCTGCTACGGTAGTAATTAATACTGCTTCAGCAATTACCTGGGAAATAATTGAAAATGGAGTTGCTCCAATAGTTTTTCTAATTCCTATTTCACGAGTCCTTTCTTTTACTACTATAAGCATTATGTTACTTACTCCCACGATTCCGGCAATAATGGTAAAAAGACCTATCACCCAAATAAACATTTTTATAAAAGTAAAAAGAGACAAGAACTTGCTATACTCTTCAAAATTGTTATAAATGCTTAAAGCCCTGGTATCATCAGGTGCAAAATGATGACGTTTTGATAATTGGTTCTTTAAATCATTTTCTAAATTTTTACTTTCCTGTACACTTAAATCTTCAACTGTAAACGAAATGTCTTCAACTTTTTTTGGCTGGTTAAAAACCATTTGAGAAGTCGAAATCGGCATATAAACCCTCCTGTTGTCTCTTTCTTGTTCCGATTCATATACTCCTACAACCTGATATGGGATAGAACTGACTTTGATATATTCACCCAGAGGCGATTTGCCTTTGAACAATTCATTATTTACGTCCCTTCCAATTACAGCCACTTTTCGTAATTCTTTCAAATCAAAATTATTTAAGAAACGACCTTGTAATAAGTGAACATTATCAATTTCTTTACTTTCGGTATTGACATTACATAATTCGTAATTACCTCTGAGGTTTCCATAAGTTACAGTATTGTCTCCCCAAATTCTGAATCGTGAAGAAATCTTGCCGACTTTTTTATTATCTCTTTTTGTATCGTCCCTATCGTCATTTGTCAACCTAATATATCTGCCAATTTGATAGCCTTCGTATGGTTTGCTCATTTCACCTGTCCAGAGAACCATGCTATTGGTGGCTCTTCCCCTGAACTGAAACTTAATTCCATTTTCTAAACCGGTACCTGAACCCATGAGAATAATAAGCATAAAAATACCCCAGAACACACTGAATCCGGTCAACATTGCTCGCAACTTGTTTTGTTTTATAGTAAAAAGAATTTCCTGCCATTTGTCAATATCAAACATGAGCCGGAGTTTTTGTGTATTTTATATTTTTTTCAATAATACCATCCTTTATATGAATAACTCGTTGTGTCCGATTAGCAATATCAAGTTCGTGAGTAACAATTACTATTGTCATTCCTGATTTGTTTACTTCCTGGAGTATATCCATCACTTCTTGCGAGGTAACCGAATCGAGTGCTCCTGTAGGTTCATCTGCTAAAATTACTTTAGGGTTAGAAATGAGCGCACGGGCTATGGCAATACGTTGTTTCTGGCCACCGCTCAACTCATTAGGCAAGTGTTCTGACCATTCCTTAAGTCCCATTCTCTCTAAATATTCCATTGCCATCATATTTCGCTTTTTCCTGCTTACTTTTTGATAATAAAGAGGTAAAGAGACATTTTCCAGAGCACTCTTGTAAGAAATTAAATTAAAACTTTGGAAAACAAAACCAATAAGTTTATTCCGATACCATGCTGCTTTTGTTTCATTTAGGTTCATAATTAAAGTACCATCAAGATAAAATTCACCCTGGTCATAATTATCAAGTATCCCTATAATGTTTAATAAAGTTGATTTTCCTGAACCTGATGCTCCCATTACAGAGACCATTTCACCTGTCTCAATATTTAAATCGACACCTTTTAAAACATGAAGACTATTTGAGCCTGTAACATAAGATTTGTGAAGCTTTTCGATTTTGATCATATTTTAGTTTTTTAACAAATTTACAACACTTATGCCATATACCTTAAGTCATTACGGCTTAAAATATTGATGTTACAATATTAACCTCAGATCATTTCAAATATTGTCCGGATTGATACATATCGTGTTCGGATACGTACATGGCACAAAAGAAATTTACCATTAACCAGACAACAAAGACGAATAATTGAAAAATATTTTTTTAATCTTTGTATATCTATCAAAAGTTTATATTTTTGCAGTCCCAATAATTTAACTACTGAAAATAAGTCAGATAATGTATGCAATAGTTGATATAGCCGGACAGCAGTATAAAGTTGAAAAAGATCAGAAAATATTTGTACACCGGCTCGAAGGGCAGGAAGGCGCCCAGGTAATTTTCGATAAAGTTCTTCTATTAGACAATGAAGGCGAAGTAAAAGTTGGAATTCCAACTATTGAAGGAGCTAGCGTTAATGCTAAAATTTTATCGCATTTAAAAGGCGATAAAGTTTTAATATTTAAGAAAAAAAGAAGAAAAGGCTACCAGAAGCTTAATGGCCACAGGCAGTTTTTTACCCAGGTTCAGATTGAAGAAATACTTGGAAGTGGAAAACCAAAAGCAAAAAAAACAACTAAAAAAGCGGCTTCAAGTAAAGAAGAGCATGCTGAAGAAAAAACAGATAATTAATAAAATTCCAATAATATGGCACACAAAAAAGGAGCAGGCAGTTCGCGAAATGGTCGTGAATCAGACAGCAAACGTTTGGGAGTAAAACATTTTGGAGGCGAAATAGTCAAGGCCGGAAATATTATAGTTCGCCAAAGAGGTACAGTGCACAATCCGGGTGTTAATGTTGGTATGGGAAGAGATCATACATTATTTGCCCTTGTAAACGGTACAGTACAATTTAAAAAAGTCCGTGACGAAAGATCTGTTGTATCGGTAATACCTATTGCCGAATAAAGATATTGTACACAATAATTAACTCTTGTAATGAATGCCTTTAAGGTAAATAGTTGCAAGAGTTTTTTATTTTTCAATATTTCTATCACTTTAGAATGTAAATTAAATATAAGTAACTTTGAACCTTTAACTTTGAATTTTAAATACAAATGCTTACAATAAATTATATAAAAGAAAATAAGGAGTTAGTTTTAGAAAAGCTTTCAGTTAAGAACTTTAAAAGACCTGAGTTGGTTGAAAAAGTTTTAGAAATTGATGCTCAAAGGAGACAAGTTCAATTAAAATATGATACTAATCAAAATGAGTTGAATACTCTTTCAAAAGAAATTGGTATTTTATTCAAAAGTGGTAAATCAAACGATGCAAATATTGCAAAACAAAAAACTGCTGATTTGAAGGAAGAAATTAAAATGCAAAATGAGCAGCTTGCAGTATTAGAGAGCGATTTAAGAAATATTCTGGTATTGATACCCAATTTGCCGCATGTATCAGTGCCTCGTGGAAACTGTGCCGAAGATAACTTAGAAATAAGAAAAGGTGGTGCAAAGCCTATACTTCCAAAAGGTGCTATGCCTCATTGGGATTTGGCTAAAAAATATGATATTATAGATTTTGAATTAGGAGTAAAACTTACCGGAGCAGGGTTTCCTGTTTATAAAGGAAAAGGAGCAAGGTTGCAGCGTGCAATTATTAACTTCTTTTTGGATGAAGCTCAAAAAGCTGGTTACAATGAAATAATGCCACCATTAATGGTGAATGAGGATTCAGGTTTTGGAACTGGCCAGTTGCCCGATAAGGAAGGTCAGATGTATCATGTAACAGAGGATAATTATTACCTTATTCCAACAGCAGAAGTACCGGTAACTAATATATATCGAGATGTGATACTGAATGCAAATGATTTCCCTATTAAGAATTCAGCTTTTACTCCATGTTTCAGACGCGAAGCCGGTTCATACGGCAAAGATGTGCGAGGACTAAACCGTCTTCATCAATTTGATAAAGTTGAAATTGTTCAAATTCAACATCCGGATAATTCATACGAGACACTTGAAGAAATGGTAAAATATGTCGAATCTCTTGTTATAAAGTTAGAATTGCCATATAGAATAATAAAACTTTGTGGCGGTGATATGAGTTTTGCATCAGCCCTAACTTATGATTTCGAAGTTTATGCAGCAGCCCAGGATAAGTGGTTAGAAGTCAGTTCTGTTTCTAACTTTGAATCATTCCAAACCAACCGTATGAAATTGCGTTTCAAAGATATTAATGACAAAAAGACCAAGCTTGCACATACACTTAATGGAAGTGCTTTAGCTTTACCGCGTATTGTTGCTGCTTTACTTGAAAACAACCAGTCTAACGAAGGGATTATTATCCCTGAAGCATTAATTCCTTATACCGGTTTTAAAGTTATTGACTAAAAGTTATCAACAAAAGCTCTTTGCTTATTAACTTTATATTTTATTTAACTCTCAAAACATTTATATTTGATTTTTAATTTATTAATCATCAGGCTTTTCGGGAGAGTAAAAATATGTTAAAGAAAAAACTTAATATTATTGTCCTGTTATTTTTCTTTACGCAAATATTACTATTTGCGCAAACCAGGCAACAATTAAAAGAGTACTTCGAAGATGCTGATTTTTTCTTTGAAAGTGGGGATTATCGCGAAGCTCTTTTTAATTATTTAAAAATACATGAGAAAGATTCTATTAATGCAAACATCAACTATTGCATAGGAATGTGTTATCTCAATATACTGGGTGAAGAAGCCAAAGCTATTCCTTATTTTGAAAAAGCAGCTTCAAGGATTTCTACTAAATACAAAAAAAGTACTTTTGAGGAAAAGAGTGCTCCTTTACAAATGCTGTTTTACATGGGCAATGCCTATCGAATCGACAATCAGTTAGCGAAGGCTCTGGCTGCATATAATAAATTCAGGAATCATCCGTATTTCGAAGGCCATTATAATGAAGGAATGGTTGATGCTGAAATTACTGCATGTGAACAGGCTAAATTAATTCAGGATAACCCCATAAATGTGAGATTTACAAATTTAGGACCGGTAATAAACAATGCACAATCAAATCGAAATCCAGTTGTTAATAAAGACGAAACTATTCTAATTTATCTTTCAAGTTTAAAATTCTACGATGCTATTTTTATGTCCAGAAAAGTTAACGGGAATTGGGGAGAACCAGTTAACATAAGCTCAGATGTAGGTTCAGATGGCGACTGTGAACCAACTTGTTTATCGGCTGACGGCAAAGAACTTTATATGGTCAAAAAAGTTAAAAAGAATTCGGACATATACGTTAGTTTTTGGAAAGATAGCGTTTGGAGTGCAATGCAACTCTTAAATAAAAATATTAATTCAGGGCATAATGTAACTCATGCTTCAATTTCAAGTGATGGGAAAACACTTTATTTTTCAAGCGATCGCAGAGGTGGATACGGAAATTTAGATATTTACAAATCTGAAAAGCAAGCTAATGGAGATTGGGGTCCCGCTGTAAATCTAGGAGAAAATATAAATACCGAATTAGATGAAAACACGCCATTTATCTGTGAGGACGGGAAAACTTTATACTTCAGTTCTAAGGGTCATTTAAACATGGGTGGTTACGATATCTTCGTTTCCCATTTAATGGCAAATAATAAATGGGAAAAATCTAATAATGTAGGCTATCCTATTAGTACTACCGGTGATAATTTATTTTTTAATCCGTTGAAAAATGGAGAAATAGCTTATATGGCCCTGGTTCGACCTGATGGTTATGGGAAAGAAGATATTTACAGAATAGAAAATCTCACGCTCCAGGCAAGAAATAACCATGCTTCACTTGATAACCAAAAAATTTTAAGAATAGTAGTAAAAGATAAAAAAACCAATGATGTTTTGGGAATACTTTACTTTGATAAAAAAGCAGACACATTACAAATACATCAAAGTTCTGAAAAAATTGATATCCGAATTGATGAATAGTTTTATGTTATTTTTGACTATGAAAAAACTTAATTCTTAAAATCTTTTATCTAATTTTTTTCCAATCATTTCATTTGATTTTGGTAATATGCTTAGATTTGTTTATTTTGCATTGATCAAATTAATCAGGCCATTTCATATATTTAAGTAAATTAATTAAATGAGAAGTTTTATTTTATTTTTTACAATATGGATTATTTGTATCACTGTGAATGCACAGGATACGATTATTTCCAGGCAATGGTTTGAAAGAGCAGAATTTCATTTGTTTAATAAAGAATATGCCCAGGCTGCAAAAATTTATGAAAACCTGCTTGAAAACGATTTGTCAAACTATAACATTTTGTTTCACCTTTCTCTTTGTTATTTAAACTTGCCAGGTGAAAATAAAAAAGCAATTTATTATTTAAAAAAAATATTCAGCAATTCGACAATAAGTTCATACGAAAGCCAATACGATTATTATATATATTTAGGTAAACTTTATCATATTGACCATCCTGAGGAATTAAACAGTAAACAAGATAGCGGTAAAGGTTTTAAATTTGACCCTTACAAATCGTACACGAATCTTGCAATTTCAGGTGATGGAAAAACTTTAGTATTCGTCAAAAGCTCAGGATCTGAAAATAGAATATTTTACATTAAAAAATCAGGTAAAATCTGGTCCGAAGCAAAGGAAATAACTTCACAGGTTGGATCTGAAGGTGATTGCTTCCCATCATCATTGAGTTATGATGGATATAAGTTGTACCTTACTAAATACAGTCACTTTGAAAGTGATATTTATGTAAGTTTATTCAATGGGAAATCGTGGTCGGGAATGCACAAACTTAATGGAAATGTGAACAGTTTATACTATGATACTCATGCCTGTGAATCACCCGATGGGAATGTATTATATTTTGCAAGTAACAGACCTGGTGGATTTGGTGGCATGGATATTTATTATTCTCTCAAAGTATATGGCGACTGGGGTAAACCTTTTAATGCAGGGATACGGATAAATACATACCTCAATGAAGATTACCCTTTGCTCACAAATGGAGGCAGAACACTTATCTTTAGCTCCCAAGGTTTTAAAAGAGGGAAAGATGGTTATGATATATACTATTGCAATAGTGTAAGTGAAAACCTGTGGTCTGTTCCTGTCAATCTTGGTTATCCGGTGAACACACCAGAAGATGATATTTATTATGCTCCTTTGACTGAAGAGACTCAGCAATATTTTAATCTTAGCCTTTTAAATACTCATCCAGAAGAGTCATCTGTTGCTGAAAAAGATATTTTGGTTAAAGGAATTGTATCTGCAATAGATAGTACTATGCATTTTGAAGATATTGTGATTAATATTACAGATAATGCCAATAAAAATATAACTGATTTGGCAAAAGTTAATAATAGCGGAAAATTTTCAATGATTTTGAAGAAAGGTGACTTTACTCTGAAGATCATGGATAAAGATAGCACTATTAAAATTGTTAATTTTTTTATTCCATTTTTAACAAGACAAGATACAGTTTATATGAATTTGAAATTGGCAAATGGCCCAACTGCCAGGCTTTATGAATACGATGAATTTCCGGCAATTATTTTACCTGAAGCTAACGCTAGCGCATCAGTAAAGAATTCAGCAGCGTTAGAAAAAAAAACTTTCCCTTCTACTGTCAGAAAAGTATTTACACGCCCAGGTTTATTTATAGAAAATCTGAGTGAGGACGCATATACTATTCAGATATATGCTTTAAGGAATTATAAGGAACAAATTAATATAGGTAATCTGGATTCAATATCAGTGTATGAAACTGATGATGGATATTATAAATACATTTTTGGACAATTCGCCAGTGAAGAAGCAGCAAACTCTGATTTGAACAAAGCTAAGAACAATGGTTTTAAAGATGCATTTGTAACAAGGGTAAATAAATTTAAGACATACAAATTAATTTATAAAAAAATCAGATAGTCAGATAGTTTTTCAACTTTTAAGTTGAATTTAAATTTCTTTCTGCAAATTATAATTCAAATAGTTAATTTTGAATAGGAATTTTATAAAGTCGAAAAGTGAATTATCTAGAAAATGATAATATTAAGTTAAGAGCTCCTGAACCATCGGATTTAAATCTTTTATACAATTGGGAGAATAACATAGAAACATGGACTTCAGGGACTACACTTACACCTTTTTCAAGGCATATACTTGCAAAATATATTGAAACAGCTCATCTGGATATTTTTGAAACCAGTCAATTGCGTTTGATGATTGATTTAAAGACTGAAAACTCCCGTACAATAGGAAGTATTGATCTTTTTGATTTTGATTCTTATAATCGCAGGGCCGGAGTGGGCATACTTATTGCCGAAAAAAAAGACCGCGGCAAAGGTTATGCATCTGACGCGCTCCAGGTACTTATTGCATATTGTTTCGAACTTTTGGGGATGCATCAATTATACTGTAATATTGAAGCAGATAACAAAGCAAGCCTGAACCTTTTTAAAAAACATGGATTTGAAATTATTGGTTTAAAAAAGGAATGGATGGTTCGTGGAAAAAAATATGCAGATGAATATTTACTGCAATTAATCAATAAAGAATGATTTTAACTCATTGAAATCAGGTATATTCTCAAGATAAATCCATTTTCGTTTTTCATAGTCCGGCACACAGCAATAGTGAGAGATGCCATTAGTAAGAATCAATATTTTAGCATTCAATTTAAGATTATAACCGGCCGCCTGATCAAATGTTTTTTGACTAATTGAAACATCAGGAGATTTGCATTCAACTAATAAAGCTATTTTCCCTTGATTATTATAAACTACAATGTCACTTCGTTTATCTACTGAATGCAAAACAAAGGACATCTCAAGCGCAATCAATGAAGCTGGATAGTTTTTGATATTAATAAGATATTTAACAAAATTTTGTCGTACCCATTCTTCCGGAGTTAGAAAAATGTATTTTTTTCTTAGATCATCAAAAATGTACCTTTTATTCTCTTTTTCTTTAAAGATAAATTCAAATTCAGGTAAATTCAATTTTGTCATCATAATTTCAATTGATAATCTATGTATAAATCTTGTTATCTTTGAAAATATGTATCGGAATCTGTACTCCTGATTTTTTGTACAAAGATATCTATATATTGGTGTTTAGCTTTTATTATTATAACTAATGAAAGAATTTGAAGAATTATTAACTGAACTTAAAAATAAAATTTATCATCCTGTCTACTTTTTAATGGGAGAAGAGATATATTATATTGATTTGGTAACAGATTACATTATCAAGCATATTTTAAATGATTCAGAGAAAACGTTTAATCAATTGATTTTATATGGCAAAGATACAGATATTGCATCAGTAATTAATGCTGCAAAGAGGTTTCCAATGATGGCGAATTACCAGGTTGTAATAGTAAAAGAGGCGCAGGAATTAAAAAAAATTGAGGAGCTGATTTATTATGTAGAGAAACCATTAAAGTCTACAATTTTAGTTATTAATTACAAGTATGGCACTTTAGATAAGCGCACGAAACTATATAAGTCTCTTGCTGAGCATTCGATTATACTTGAATCAAAGAAACTTTACGATAACCAGATACCGGATTGGATAACAAATTATCTAAAAAAATCTGAAATATCTATTGATACAGAAGCTGCAGAATTATTAAAAGAATCTTTAGGAAACGATTTAAGTAAAATATCACAGGAACTGGATAAACTTTTGCTTGTTGTTCCGACAGGAACTAAAATTATCAATAAACAGCATATTGAACGTAATATAGGGATAAGCAAAGACTACAATAATTTTGAACTTACCAAAGCATTAGGACAGAAAAATATTTTAAAAGCCAACAGAATCATTGATTATTTTAGTAAAAATCCTAAGGCTAGTCCCTTTCAGGTTACTATCCAGGTTTTATTCTCTTTTTTTAACAAAGTGCTTATTTATCATTTTCTAAAAGATAAATCCAGATCAAATGTTGCTTCAAATCTGGGAATTAATCCATATTTTATTCCTGAATATGAACTTGCAGCAAAAAAATATTCGCCGGCAAAAACTGTTGCAATAATTTCCGATCTCAGGGAATATGACGTAAAGTCAAAGGGCGTTGGTAATTCTTCTGTTACTGATGGTGAATTATTAAGAGAATTACTTTTCAAAATATTACATTAATATTAGAATCGGCAAGACAATTTGTATTTTTAAACAATCTGATTTAGCTTGCTCTTCTTGATGCTATAACCAAAGTATATTACTAGTCCAATTATAAGCCAAATAATAAAGCGCAACCAATTGGTTATGCCAAGTTCAGTCATAAGGTATAAATTAGCTAGAAGGCTAATAACTGGAATAAGCGAAAGATTTTGTACAACACATAATATTGTCATAAAAAGTGCCACGATAATATAAATCAATGTTGGAATTTTATGCTTAAATATGACCCATGCAAAATCTGTATTAAAAAATGTTTTTACTCCATCGAAATTAAAATGCCAAATCAGGGTAAAAACAATAGCCCAAAGGGGAATTATAAATAACCTGCTGCTGATAAAAGGAATTTTATACGTATTTTGTTTGTTTAAATCTTTTTCATCAAGCAACAATACTCCTCCGGAAACCAATACAAAAGCGAAAAGAGTGCCTATGCTGGTCAGATCAATAACTTCATTAAAGCTTACAAAAATTGTTGGTACTGCGACAACTACTCCTGTAATAATAGTTGCAAAAGCTGGTGTTCTGAATTTAGGATGCAATTTAGAAAATATTTTAGGCAAAAGTCCGTCGCGGCTCATACTCATCCAAATCCGGGGTTGCCCAACCTGGAAAACTAGCAATACTCCAGCCATTGCGACAATAGCACTTAATGCTATAATACCGGAAAGTTTTGTCAGATGAAGTTTTTGAAATACGTACGATAACGGATCAGCAACTCCCAATTCTTTATAATTCACCATACCGGTCAGTACTATGCTAATTAATATATAAATGATTGTTGTAATAACTAAAGCATATATCATAGCTTTAGGAATATCTTTCTGAGGATTTTTACATTCTTCAGCAGTAGTTGAAATTGCATCAAATCCAATGTAAGCAAAAAACACACCAGACACTCCTTTAAGAATTCCTCCTAAACCGTTAGGCGCAAATGGATTCCAATTTTTGGGATTTACGTAAAATGCACCAACTCCAATAACCAGCATGAGCACGATAATTTTTAGAAGTACCATAATATTTGAAGCTACTTTGCTTTCATATATACCAATATATACCAGCCAAGTAATAATGAAAACTATAGCAAAAGCAGGCAGATCAATAATAACTGGCGAACCAAATATTTTCGGTGCAAATTGCCACGCATTAAAAGCTTGTTGAAGAAATGCCGGAATTTGGGAAAATGGTGTGCCTGCACTAATCATTAATTCTACTTGCTGATGACCATTGTACGCTGTTCTGTAACCCATGGCAAGGAAATCAGGAAAATGAATTCCAATTCCATTCAGGAATGAAGTAAAATAATTAGACCATGAAATAGCTACTGCAATATTACCAACAGCATATTCCATAATCAGATCCCATCCTATTATCCAGGCAACAAGTTCTCCAAAACTGGCATATGCATATGTATAAGCACTCCCGCTTATTGGTATTGCAGATGCAAACTCAGCATAGCATAAAGCTGAGAAGCCACATGCAATAGCGGTCATTAAAAACAATAAAGAGACTCCAGGGCCACCATAATAAGCAGCACTCCCAACCGTACTAAATATGCCGGCACCTATAATTGCAGCTATACCAAAAGATGTTAAATCGCGAACTTTAAGATCACGTTTCATTTGAAGCCGGTCACTTCCTGACAGGTTTGATGCAAGGATACTTTTGATTGATTTTTTACGATATAGCTTGCTGAAGTTCAAAATGTAAAAATTAAGCTAAATAAAAACTTATACTTTATTTTGAGAAGCAAATTAAACAAATTAATAATTTAAATTTTACAACTTGGACAAGCACATGCTTCGACAAGCTCAGCATGACTTGGTTACTTTGTCACCCTGAGCTTGTCGAAGCATGACTTTTACTTTTAATTCAATAAGCCTTTAAGCAAATATAGCTATTTTGAGTGTTTGAAATATAAAACGAAAAACTAATTGCCTTTTCAGGATACGACAGATATATTTTTTAATAATTTTGCCACAAAAAATTAATTACAGAAAATGACTAAACATGTTCCCAATATACTTACAAGTATAAATTTGGTTTGCGGTTTTTTGGCAGTCATCCTTTCATTCCAAGACAATACACTTATTTATGCTCCTTATCTCATATTCGCTGCAACCATAATCGATTTTCTGGACGGTTTTGCAGCCCGCATGTTGAACGCACATTCTTCGATGGGCAAACAGCTCGATTCCCTGGCAGATATGGTTAGTTTTGGAATAGCACCGGGTATATTGGCTTTTCAATTAGTGAATTTATCAATTAATTCAGAGTTTATAGCTCAAAACTATTTGCTTTATGCTTTTATGATATTACCTGCATTTATTCCTTTATTTTCTGCACTTCGTCTCGCTAAATTTAATATAGATGAAAAACAAACAGACTCTTTTATCGGATTAGCAACTCCATCCAGCGCAATTCTTATTGCTTCAACATTACTTGTTTATTTGACCACAAAAAATGCCGGGTTGCAGAGTTTTATATTGAATAAAATCACAATTGTTTCGCTTATTATTATAGACAGCTGTTTAATGGTATCTATCTTACCTATGTTTTCATTGAAATTCAAATCAGCCTCGTTTAATACAAACAAAATTCAATATATATTTATAGGATTTGTAGTGGTATTGTTTTGCGTATTGCGGCTCTATGCGATACCATTAATTATTTGTTCGTATATTCTTGCTTCAATTATAATTTGGCTTTTTGAATTAAAGAAGTATTAAAATTTATTTTTCTAACCATTTCTTAATATCATCCATCGATGGGTTAATAAGACCAAGCTTGTTTTTCTTATTATGACTACAAAGATCATTGAATAATTTTCCTGCACTTGCATGTTTAAGATTTTCGATTTTTACAAAACCCAATTTCTGAAGAACAGGAATCCATTCGACTGGAATGCCTAAATTCAAATAAGCACTGTCATCGTCTTTTTGGACTTTCTTTTCAGGTCTCATTTGAGGGAAAAACAATACATCTTGGATGGAAGGCTGGTTTGTCATAATCATAGTGAGACGGTCAATGCCAATACCCATCCCCGATGTTGGAGGCATTCCATATTCAAGCGAACGGACAAAGTCATAATCAATATACATTGCTTCGTCGTCACCTTTTTCTGAAAGTTGCAATTGTTCCTGGAAACGTTCAAGCTGATCAATAGGATCGTTCAATTCAGTATATGCATTACAAAGTTCTTTGCTGTTAACTATTAATTCAAAACGTTCCGTCAACTCCGGATTAGTTCTATGCTTTTTACATAGTGGAGACATTTCAATTGGATAATCCATGATAAAAGTGGGTTGGATTAAATTAGGTTCGCATTTTGTGCTAAAAATAGCGTCAATAAGTTTTCCTTTTCCCATTGCATCATCTGCTTCAATATTCATTTCTTTACATGCTTTACGAAGTTCGTCTTCAGTCATGCCATTTATATCAATCCCAGAATATTTTTTAATAGCATCAGTCATAGTATGTCTTTGGAAAGGTCGTTTAAAGTCAATACTATTTTCGCCCACCTGAACTTTAGTTGAGCCATGTAATGACAACGCGACTCGTTCAATCATTTCCTCAGTAAAATCCATCATCCAGAAGTAATCTTTATATGCCACATATATTTCCATTACGGTGAATTCAGGGTTATGGCTTCGATCCATTCCTTCATTACGGAAATCTTTTGAAAATTCATATACACCTTCAAATCCCCCGACTATAAGTCGTTTTAAATACAATTCGTCAGCAATTCTTAAGTAAAGTGGAATGTCAAGAGCATTATGATGAGTTATAAAAGGCCTGGCTGCAGCTCCCCCTGGAATAGCTTGTAAAATGGGAGTTTCGACTTCGAGGTAGCCTTTTGAATTAAAAAATTCCCGCATGGTATTAATGATTGCAGTGCGCTTTATAAATATTTCTTTTACCTGTGGATTTACAATCAGGTCAACATATCGCATACGGCAACGTTGTTCCGGGTCAGTAAAGGCATCATAAACTTTACCTTCCTTTTCTTTTACAATAGGCAAAGGATGTAATGATTTGCTTAGTAATTTAAATTCCTTGATATGAATAGTAATTTCTCCCATTTGGGTAACAAATACAAAACCTCTTATTCCAATGAAATCCCCAATGTCTATAAGTTTTTTAAAAACTGTATTGTAGAGTTCTTTATTTTCACCAGGACAAATATCATCGCGTTTTACATAGATTTGTATCCTCCCTTTTTCATCCTGCAATTCAGCAAAAGAAGCGCTACCCATAATTCGGCGGGACATGATACGACCGGCAATACTGACATCCTGAAAGTTATTTTTTTCTGTACTATATTTTGCAAGAATTTCATTGGTATTTGTATTTACTTCAAAACCTTCAGCAGGGTAAGGATTAATTCCCAGTTCTTTTAGCTCTTCTAAAGTACTACGACGGATAATTTCCTGTTCACTAAGTTCTGTATAATTCATATTGAGTGAATTAGTATGTAAATGTTAAATAAAAATTGCAAAGGTAATTTTTTCAAAAAAATTATTTGATGAATTTCAAATTATAACTGAATTCCAAAATATTTCTTGATTAAAACACTTACTCCAAAAGTAATTGCCGACACTCCAATACTTATTAAAGCCATTTCAAAGAATCTTCTTTTAAAAGGTAAATCTTTTGCAACTGAAATGTAGTAATTAAAGAAAAGGATAATTAAGATAGCTATGGCTAATGTAATAAAAAGACAAACCAGATATTGGCTTATAAATAAATACGGGATAATTAACAAACCCACGGTTATGAAATAAGCTATTCCAGTATAGGATGCTGATTTAACCGGATGCAATCCGTCTTCATGTTTTTGAGATAAGTATTCGGCGGCTGCCATTGAAAATCCTGCAGCGACTCCGGTTATGAGGCCTGCAAATGCAATTAATTTTGTATTCTGCAATCCAAATGATAGTCCTGCAAGTGCACCTGTTAATTCGACCAATGCATCATTTAATCCTAAAACTATTGAACCGACATAGTTCAGTCGTTCTTCTTTAAGAAGTCCTATTAATTTTTGCTCATGAGCATCTTCTTCATCAATAATTTTTTGTGTTTCAGGTATCTGTAAAAGCACAGAAGCATAAGACATTTGAGCTTTTGCTTCGCCATTTTCCATAAGTTTAATGGCAAAAGTAATACCTAAAATACGGGCAATCCATACATAAATAAAAACCTTTTTGCGACTGGGTTTAATTTCCTCATTAGTAAATTTTTTCCAGAATTCATAGTGAGTTTTCTCGTCATCAGCTATTTGCTGAAGAATTTTTCGATTGGATTCATCTTTTTGTGATTTTGCAAGATTTACATAAATAACATGCTCAGTAATTTCATTTAACTGAAATGCTTTTATGATCGATTTTAATTGAGGTGTAGTTTCCATAGGGTATAATATCTAATAATTGTTTCAATTTCTATCATACAAATTTAGCTTATAATTTTATTTTTAGATGTGATAAGCTTATTATAAATAGGTTATAAAATTATTTCGATAAATTTTAATGCAATTATATATGGTATTAAAAGCAATTACTCTTTTATAAAATAATTACAGCATTATAATTAATTTTTCAGAAAGCTTAAAAGGTCTGAAAAAAAATATTTAATTTGTTGAGTTTTTAAAAATTTCTGGTGTCATAAAAACACTATTGTATAATGTATTTTCATACTTGCTCTTGTATTTTTTTGTAGAAATACTCTTATGTTGATACAAGATTTGGTCTATAAAATAGGTGATGGAAAGAAATTGGATCATAAAAAAACCTGGTAATTCAAAAGATGTAAATCATCTTATGGAAGTTCTTGGAGTTGATTTGCCGATAGCCAATTTACTTGTTCAAAGAGGTATTAATACTTTTGATAAAGCTAAAGCATTTTTCAGACCAGAATTATCTGATCTTCACGATCCATATCTTATGAAAGATATGGAAGCAGCGGTAGAGCGTCTCGAACGAGCAATTGATGAAAAAGAAAATATTTTGATATATGGAGATTATGATGTTGATGGAACCACTTCAGTAGCAATGATGTATTTTTTTCTAAAAGAATTTACTTCTAATATTGATTATTATATTCCAGATCGTTACAATGAAGGTTATGGCATTTCTATAAAAGGAATTGATTATGCAGCTGAAAATGGCAATTCACTAGTAATAGCTCTTGATTGTGGAATTAAAGCTGTTGAGAAAATAGCTTATGCTAAAAAAAATAATATTGATTTTATCATTTGTGATCATCATACTGCTGATACAATTATTCCGGATGCAGTTGCAGTGCTGGATCCAAAGCGGCCAGATTGTGATTATCCGTATAAAGAACTTTCAGGTTGTGGTGTCGGATATAAATTGCTACATGCCTTTTGTATCAAAAAAGGCTTGCCTCAGGAAAAATTGATTCCTCTTCTTGATCTTGTTGTAGTGAGCATTGCTTCTGACATTGTTCCAATTACTGGTGAAAACAGGGTTCTTTCTTACTATGGGTTGAAACAACTAAACTCAAATCCTGGAAGAGGTTTAAAAGCTATAATTAAAATTGCAGGTATTCAGAATAAAGAAATTTGTATTGATGATATAGTTTTTAAAATTGGACCTCGCATAAATGCAGCAGGTCGGATTGAAACCGGCAGATCATCTGTAGAATTATTGGTTGCAGAAAACGAGGAATCAGCACATAATATGGGAGATCAAATTAATGATTTCAATAATACACGTAGAAATATTGATTTTAACATTACCAAAGAAGCACTTGATTTTATAGGTGCTAATAAAGAGTTACTGGCTAAAAAAGCAACCGTGGTTTTCAATCCAAACTGGCATAAAGGTGTGGTAGGAATTGTTGCTTCCAGGCTTACAGAAACATATTACAAACCAACAATTGTTCTAACTGAATCAAATGGTTTTATTACCGGTTCAGCCCGTTCCGTTGTTGGCTTCGATTTGTATAAAGCTATTGAATCATGCAGTAATTTACTTGAAAATTTTGGTGGACACATGTATGCTGCTGGACTTACAATGAAAAAGGAAAATTTTAAAGCATTTAAAAAACGTTTTGAGGATATTGTAGCTGAGACTATTCAAAATGAGCAGTTGGTGCCATCTTTAGAGATAGATATGGAATTGAAATTAAAAGATATTACTCCAAAACTGTATAAAATAATAAAACAATTTGAACCTTTTGGACCGGAGAATATGGCACCTGTTTTCTTTACTGAGAATATTGTTGATGATGGAACTGGTAAACCTGTGGGCAACTCAAAGGAACATTTAAAATTAAATCTGCTTCATGAGGATGAGCCATTTAAATCTTATCCAGCTATTGGATTCAGCCTTTCTAATTATTTCGATTATATAAGCAAAGGCTATTCTTTTGATATTTGCTACTGCATTGATGAGAATGAATACAGAGGAAATGTAACACTTCAACTTAGACTAAAAGATATTAAACCAGAAAAATAATTTTAAACTAAATCATATTTTATGCAATACGGATATTTTGATGACAATGCAAGAGAATATGTAATTACAAATCCTTGCACACCCTGGCCTTGGATTAATTATTTAGGAAATGAGGACTTTTTTTCCTTAATTTCAAATTTTTCCGGAGGTTATACTTTCTATAAAGATGCCAAATTTCGGCGAATTACTCGATATCGATACAATAATGTACCAATGGATGACGGCGGAAAGTATTTTTATATTAAAGATGGCGATACTATTTGGTCTCCAGGTTGGAAACCGGTAAAGACTAAACTTGATAAATACGAATGCCATCATGGAATGAATTATACAGTTCTTAAAGGAGTAAAAGACGGCATAACAGCAGAAGTATTATATTTTGTTCCTCTTAAAACATGGGCAGAAATTCAGAAGCTCACACTAACAAATAATTCAAAAAAAACAAAAAAAATTAAATTGTTTTCCTTTGTTGAATGGTGTTTGTGGAATGCTGCAAGCGATATGGAAAATTTCCAGCGCAATTTTTCTACTGGCGAAGTTGAAATTGATGGATCTGTTATCTACCATAAAACTGAATACAAGGAACGTCGCAATCATTATGCATATTACTCGGTTAATACTCCTATCAAAGGTTTTGATACTGACCGTGAATCATTTATTGGTCTGTACAACGGGTTTGAATCTCCCCAGGTTGTAATTGAGGGAAAACCCAGGATGTCAGAGGCTCACGGATGGTCGCCAATTGCATCACATTATCTTGAAGTTGAATTAAACCCCGGAGAATCTAAAGATTTTATTTTTGTTTTAGGATATGTGGAAAATTTGCAGGAGGAAAAATTCGAATCAAAAGGTGTTATTAATAAGAAGAAAGCCAAAGAAACAATTGCTCGGTTTGATACAGTTGCTAAAGTTGATGCAGCCTTAGCTGAATTGCGAAAATACTGGGATAATCTGTTAAGTATATATACCGTGAAGTCAGGAGATGATAAGCTTGATCGGATGGTGAACATTTGGAATCAATATCAATGTATGATTACCTTTTGCTTTTCCCGTTCAGCTTCATTTTTTGAATCAGGGATTGGACGTGGAATGGGTTTCCGCGATTCCAATCAGGATTTGATAGGTTTTGTACACCAGATACCAGAACGTGCCCGCGAAAGAATTATTGATATTGCTTCAACACAGTTTCAGGATGGCGGTTGTTATCACCAATATCAACCTTTAACTAAACGCGGAAACAATGACATTGGAGGAGGTTTTAATGATGATCCTATGTGGCTAATACTTGGCACAATCAGCTATATAAAGGAAACAGGAGATTTTGGAATTCTTAACGAAATGGTTCCTTTTGACAATGATATGTCTGTTGCTCGTAACCTGTTTGACCATCTTACAGTATCATTTGATCATGTTGTGAATAACCTTGGTCCGCATGGTCTCCCATTGATCGGGCGCGCTGATTGGAATGATTGTCTCAACTTAAATTGTTTTTCAAATGATCCAAATGAATCGTTCCAAACAACCGAAAATAAAACCGAAGGTTCTAAAGCTGAATCTGTAATGATTGCAGGATTATTTGTAATCTATGGCAATGATTATATTGAATTGTGTGAGAAGATAGGAAAGAAAGATGAAGTTTCAAGCGCCAAGAAATATGTTAATGACATGATTGCTGCTGTTGAAAAATTTGGGTGGGACGGTGAATGGTTTATAAGAGCATATGATTATTATGGAAAGAAAGTTGGCAGCAATGAAAATGAAGAAGCAAAAATATTTATTGAATCTCAGGGCTTGTGCACAATGGCAGGTATTGGAAAAGAGAAAGGTTTGTGTGAGAAAGCACTCAACTCGGTAAAGGAACGCCTCGATTGCAAATATGGGATTGTGCTCAATAATCCGGCATTTACAAAATATTATATTGAATACGGTGAAATTTCATCCTATCCTGCAGGTTATAAAGAAAATGCAGGTGTATTCTGTCATAATAATCCCTGGATCATGATTGGAGAAACAGTCATAGGTCGCGGAGATCAGGCATGGGAATATTACAAAAAAATATGCCCGCCATACCTTGAAGAAATTAGTGATTTGCATAAAACAGAACCTTATGTGTACGCTCAAATGGTTGCCGGCAAGGATGCTTTTAAACCTGGTGAAGCTAAAAATTCTTGGTTAACCGGTACAGCATCTTGGAATTATTATGCAATTACACAATTTATTCTGGGGATTAGACCTGACTATGATGGTTTGATTGTCGATCCATGTATTCCAAAAGATTGGAAAGGATTTACTGTTTACCGTAAATTCAGAGGCGCAGGATATCAAATTATTATTTCAAATCCAGATAAAGTTTCAAAAGGTGTTAAAAAGTTGATTGTGGATGGTAATGAAGTTGCAGGAAAAGTTATTCCTATTTTTCCAAAAGGTACAGAACATAAAGTTGAAGTTATTTTAGGCTAAAAACCTGAAAATATACAATAAAAAAAGGCCTTAAGGCCTTTTTTTATTTAATGGCAATTTCTCTTGCAGGTTTTGCTTTAGCTACTTCATGTTTTGGGACATTAATACTTAAAATCCCATCTTTATATTCAGCAGAAATTTTTTCTCCATTTACAGAATCTGGAAGAGTAAATGATCTGCTAAATGAACTGTAGTTATATTCTCTGCGGGTATAAGTTTCATCTTTATCTTCTTTAGTTTCTTCCTTATTTGCAGAGATAGTGAGCAAATCTTTTTCAAGATTAATTTTAAAATCACCTTTTTTTAGACTAGGTGCAGCTACTTCAATCCGGTATTCATCATTATCTTCAATGATGTTTACTGCAGGTGAACTAACTGTTGCCCAGTTCGAATTCCAGTTATATGGGAAATCTCGGTTGAAAAATTCTTCAACTAAACTGGGCAGGCTATTTAAATTTCTTAGTGCTAACATGACTTGGTCCTCCTATATTTAAGTTTAACATTTAATTTTGTTATCGTTAAAATAAATTTCAATTTGCATGCCAGCCTTGTTTTTATTGCTTTTTATGCCATTTTGTTTTTAATAAAATTTATGTGATGCCAAAATGACATAGTAATGATATTTATAATGCCATAATGGCACTATGTAATTTTATTAATATTTTTGTATAAATAATTGAATCATATTATAATCGTAATTGCTACACTTATTGGTAATTTTGCAATATAATGGCTGTACTAAAAATCACACAAAGTGATAAATAAATTTTACAAATCAATTATTTTAAAATTTAGGTGCAAGCTAATATTACTTATTTGGTTAGTGTATTTCACAGGTTTTATTCGAGCACAAAAAAGTATTATTAGATTTCAACATTATACTTCAGAACAGGGACTTTCCCAGAATATGATTGATTATATTCTGAAAGATCATAAGGGATTTATGTCAGGAGTCCTTCCCAGCCGGGATAAGAAGAAGATCCCTCTGACCTTCTTCGACAGATTCACCTCTGCCGCCTTCAGGCTCTTCTCCCGACCTGCGACCAGGTTCACCCGTTCCATTCCCCCTGCTGAGGGACGACATCCTGAAGTCGAACCTCAGGATAACGCCGGAAGGCCTCGTTTCTGTCGCCTTCTTTTCAGCGCTCATTACGGCAGCTGCGTCTGCGGTCGGGACCTACGTTGCGGCCACTAGGTTCGGTGCCCTATGGTTCCTGGGCGTGATAATTGCTATCCCTGCAGTCATCATGGTCTTCACGTTGGTCATCAACGCCCCAAAGGTCAGCGCCTCAAACCGAGCTTCCTCGATCAACACCGAGCTTCCGTTCGTCATCGGGTACATGTCTGTTCTGGCGGGCGGGGGGGTATCTCCTCTCACTACGCTCAGAAGGATCAGCCAAATGAAACTATTTCCAGCGTCAGCCAAGGAAGCAAAAAGGATACTCGTCGAGGTTGACGTCTTCGGCCAGGACCCCATCTCCGCAATCGAAAGGGTCGCGCGGTGGTGTCCGAGCAAGAAGTTCTCGGAGTTCCTCTTCGGCTACACCGCCATCCTGAAGAGCGGTGGTGACTTCATCGCGTACGTCGGGATGAAGCTCCGTGACACCATGGAGACCAAGACCTCCGCCGTGAAGAGGTCCGCGGACACCACGGGTACGTTGGCCGAAGCCTACCTCACGGTGACCGTCATACTGGGAATGGTGCTGTATACTCTGTACATGATCCAGACCCTACTGAGCAACAACCTGTCGGGAGTCAACAACCTGTACCTCTTCGCATTCGTCATGGTCCCTGTAATCTCA
>CAWKPE010000030.1:0-105081 GCA_963851385.1 uncultured Bacteroidota bacterium
GCGCCAGCAATTGGGGATGCTTCTTCAGAGCGGGACCGCGGCCGCCGGCAGGATTCCCAGGCACATGATCGACCCCAGCAGAATGGCCGATCCGCCCTTCCGCTCGACCAGCCTCTCCACCACCAGGGCCACCACCTCGGCCATCGCATAATTCGAGACAATGAGCAGCAGGACCACGATCAGGCCCAGCCAGATCGAACCCGGGTTCAGCGCGTAAAGACCGATTGCCAGCCCCAGTTCCAGCGCCATCACCAGGAACCAGAAAGGGTCGGCGATTCCCAGGAAGTGCCGCGCAATCCGCCGGTCGAGCGCCCGGAGCGGATACCGCCGCAGTTCGGCGTCGGCGAAGACCGCGCTGATTCCGAAGCCCAGCAGCACGGTGGCCATCAAGGCTTGGAAATACAGGCCCCCGAGCACGCCCGCGGCCACGGTATGCGCTTTGCCCATCCGGACAGCCGCGATTCCGGCGCCCATGCCTCCCAGGCTGAAGATCGCCAGGAAGAAGACCAGCAGCAGATAGCCGGCAAAGAACAGGGCGATCTTGCCGTTGCGCGTGCGCGTCCTGGCCCACATCAGTTTGTAGCGCAGCTTGATCAGCTCGCCGATCAGTATCGTGTTCATTCGTCGCGTTCCTCGATGGCCTCCAGCAGGCGGACCAGCCGGTTGACCAACGGCCGGCACTCGGCTTCAAACCGCCGGATGCGAAATCTCCGGCCCACGGCGTAAACGGCGAACGGAAGGGCGGAGTCGAAGAGGTGCCCTCCGAATCTCCACCACCAGGGCCGGCCGCTCGGCGGGCTCCAGGACATCAGGTTGAGGGTCGCAACCAAGGCCAGCATAACGGGCCAGTAATACTTGCGGAACGGTTCCCGCTGTTCCATTAAGCGGTCGATGGCGTCACGCACAAAGGCGGCCGAGGGCACGGCGAAATTCAGCCGGGAAATCGCGCGCTGGCTCCGCCAGTCAATCGCGATCAGCGCTAGGGCGGCCGCCGCCACGGTAGCCAGGCCGGCCAATACCCCGGCGGACGGGCGAAAGTGTGCCATCTCCCAGCCGATCACGGCCGTAATCGCGGCAATTTTTGCCAGGTTGATCCAATCCTGCCGCCGCCCGAACTTCGCCAGCGCCCGCGTCAGGGACCCGGCATCCACCGGCGCCATGCGCGGCGGCTGGTGCCGCCACAGCTCCTGGAGTTGCTCAAATTGCGCCATGGTGGACCTCCGTCATCATATCTTCGAGGACCTGCTTGATGCGCGAAATCTTCACCCCCACGTAGTTGACCGTAATCCCCGTGATGTCCGCGATCTCGCGGTAGCTCAGGCCTTCCAGCAGCAGGCTCACGATGAGGCGGTCCTGGTCGGGCAGGGTGGCTATGGCGGTCCGCAGGGCGGCCAGGCGCTCCTGTTGCTCGAGGTCCTGTTGCGGCCCGCCGCGCTCGTCCGCAACGTCGGTGAGCTCCTCTCCCCGTTTTCGCTTCCGCCGATAGACCAGTGCCGTGTTCATGGCGCTGCGATACAGCCAGGTGTGGCGCGGGCTTCCCCGCGAAACGCCGGAAGGCTGTTCCAGGCGTTGGTCATGATCTCCTGGAAGAGATCCTCCACCTCGTCCGCCGAGCCCAGGTAGCCGTAGCACAGGCGTTCCATGCGGGATTTGTTCGCGCTGAACAATTCCAGGAACAGGCGTTCTCGATCGGAGTGCTTCATGGGTTACCGCGCGCCACCGTTCATCCGGCCAACTCTCCATTGTGGATCAGGCAGGCCGGCACGGGCGCCTGCCCTCTCGACACGCCACACCCCATTAGTCGCGCGTTCCGGGAATTTCTTACAGTATCGTTTGCCTGGGGCACTCGCACACGCTCCCCCCGAAGGAGGGACCGGCGCAGCCGCGGGCGGAAGAAGGCGGCCCACGGGGAGCAGTCTGGCGGAATGGCGCGGGAATACGGGATTTCGCGGCTGTCCGGCTCCTCCGTGACTAACTTGCCACTTAGCCCCGGCATATACTCCCTTCGAGCTGCAAACCATAAGCAGGCCCTTCTGTTTCTATCTGAAGCGGCACGGCGTCTCGACGGGAATTCTGCAATAACTTACACCGGGTGTTGCGCGAATTCGCACATTACATGCTCATGACTTATTGCCTGGGGGATCGAAATCCGGCGGCCGGGTGTATACTGGCAGATGCCTGGAAATCTAACCGGGATCTAAGTCGATCTCAAATGCGGTCCTAAGTGTAACTTCCAGGCGAAAGGAAGACTTCGCATGGCATATCACATTACGCTCGTCACGAATAACTCGGCCAGCTCCGTCGCAATCACAAACCCCGCGTACGAGGGAGATTCGATGCTGGTCGGCGCCGCGCCCCCCAACAATCCGGGCAGCAGCACGGGCTCCAACCCCTACAAGCCCAAACGTCCCATCCTCGTCAATACGATCAAGGGAAACCCCACGTATTCGCAGGCCCTGCCCCAGGCGAACAACATCTATACCGCTACCGATAACTACTGTTTCTGGGACAACGGGAACAGCGCGGTGAACGGTATCGGAGAGAAAGGAACCAACATCGTCCTGAATGCCAGCGCCGGCAACCTGGAAGTAACGGTCAACGCGAACGGGACACTCACGTTCGTGAGAGCCAGTACTTCGGCGGCAGCCGGATAACTCACCCAACCGCCGGCCGCTAACTGACTTACTTCCGCGGCCGGATTACCTCCTCGTTCAGATACGGCCGCAACGCTTCCGGCATCACTACACTGCCGTCCTTCCGCTGGCAGTTCTCCACGATCGCCACCCAGGTGCGCCCCACGGCCAGGCCGCTGCCGTTCAGCGTGTGAGCGAACTCCGATTTCTTCCCGCTGTGGAAGCGGATCCCCGCGCGGCGCGCCTCTGGAACGATTCGTAGTTGGAACAGGAGGAGATCTCCTTGTAGCCGTTCTGGCCCGGCAGCCACACCTCGATGCCGTACGTCTTGGCATTGGAGAATCCCAGGTCGCCCGTCGAGAGCACCACCGTCCGGTAGGGAAGGCCCAGGCGGCATTCACAGCAAGTCCACGAACTGCGCCACGGTCATCCCCGACGCCCGGATCAAAGAGCGTAGCGTGCCAGGAGCCAATTCGCGATGCTGAGGTATCGACAGGCTTGCTGGATTTCCCGGCTTGATCATGATGATGTGGCTGCCATGCTGCCGGTCTCTAACCCATCCCGCCTTCTCGAAAGCCCGAACGGCTCGCTCCCCGGAAACCGAGGGCAGCACAGCCATCAGACGGGGACGTCAATTTCACGGACCTCGATGGTAAGAGGCATCCCGTTGGCCGACCGCGCTTCCAGGCAACCTGCGATCGCTTCCCGGATGTTCTCCAGGGCCTCCGCTTCCGTACTACCTTGCGATATGCACCCGGGGATCGCCGGGCATTCGGCAACAATCATACCGGTCTCATCCGGCTCCAACGTTACGAGAAGCTTCATAATTCGGATCTATCGCCCCAGGGCTGCAATCGCGGCCCTCACTTCCGCGGCCGGATCACTTCTTCGTTCAGATACGGCCGCAGCGCTTCCGGAACCACCACGCTGCCGTCCTTCTGCTGGTAGTTCTCGACGATCGCCACCCAGGTGCGGCCCACCGCCAGGCCGCTGCCGTTCAGCGTGTGCACGAACTCCGCTTTCTTCCCGCTGCGAAAGCGGATGCCCGCGCGCCGCGCCTGGAAAGCCTCGAAGTTGGAGCAGGAGGAGATCTCCTTGTACCCGTTCTGCCCCGGCAGCCACACTTCGATGTCGTAGGTCTTGGCGGAGGAGAAGCCCATGTCGCCGGTCGAGAGCACCACCGTGCGGAACGGCAGGCCCAGCCGCCGCAGGATGTCCTCGGCGTCGGCCGTCAGCTTCTCCAGCTCGTCGTAGCTTTGCTCCGGACGCGTGAACTTCACCAGCTCCACCTTCTGGAACTGGTGCTGGCGGATGATGCCGCGCACGTCGCGGCCGTACGAGCCCGCCTCGCTGCGGAAGCACGGCGTGTAGGCGCACAGCCTGATGGGCAGCGCGTCGGCTTCCAGCGTCTCGCCGCGATAGATGTTGGTCACCGGCACTTCGGCCGTGGGAATCAGCCAGAAATCGTGGCCCTCGCACTTGAACAGGTCTTCCTTGAACTTGGGCAACTGGCCGGTGCCGAACAGGCTGCGCGAGTTCACCAGGAACGGCGGCAGCACCTCGGTGTAGCCGTGCTCGCGCGTGTGCACGTCGAGCATGAAGTTGATCAGCGCGCGCTCGAGCTTGGCGCCCAGGTCCCAGTACAGCGCGAACCGCGCGCCGGTGATCTTGGCGGCGCGCTCCAGGTCCAGGATGCCCAGCTCCGGGCCCAGGTCCCAGTGCGCCTTGGGCTCGAAATCGAACTGCCGGCGGCTCGCCCACGCGCCGGACCTCGACGTTGTCGGCCTCGGTCTTCGCCCACCGGCACGGATTCGTGCGGCAGATTGGGGATGCCGGCCAGCAGCTCGCGGAACTCCTCGTCGCAGCGCCTTCACCTGCTCGTCCAGCGCCGCGATCTGCGCCTTCGATGCGCCCGCACCTGCTCCTGCTCGCTCGCTGGTGTCGGCGCCCTGCCGCCGCAGCTTGCCGATTTCGGCGCTCTCGGCGTTGCACCGGGCCTTCAGCTGCTCGCTTCGGAGATGGCGGCGCGCCGCCGCCGGTCCAGTTCGCGGAAACTGGTCCAGGCTCGGAGGATGGCCCGCGCGTCGCGAGGCGCTCCGCAACGCGTGTCGAAGTTGTTCCGGAAGAAGAGAGATCGAGCATTTCCCTCCATGCTAGCGCATGGCAGGAGGGCTATTCGTCTTCTTCCTCGACTTTCACGGGTTCCAGGTCCTCGGCTTCGAATATCTGCCGGCAATCCAGACATTCGACGTAATCCACGCCGTCTCTTCGGGCAATGATCTGGGTACGGTTGTGCTCGCAAGCGGTTTGCATAACCAACGCTTTAGATGAGATTATATTCTAACCGGGTGCAAACCTTGTCAAGCCCCCCATGGATCTTTTTTGCAGTCCGGTCCTTTTCCGAGCCGGAGCGCGCCCGGAGGGCACTTCTAATCCCCAACCCCATGACCCCCAACCCCCGCTTTCCCCGGCCCCTGGCCCCCGGCCCCTGGCCCCTGACGAGTTACAATCCGGTTGATGCCGTTTCCCACCCAACGCCTCCGCCGCCTGCGCGCCACCGAGTCCCTGCGCAGCCTGGTCCGCGAAACCCATCTCCATCCGGCGCAGTTCATCCTGCCGCTGTTCGTCTGCCCGGGCGAGGGCGTGCGCCGCGAAATCGGCGCCATGCCCGGATAACTACCAGCTGTCCATGGACGAGCTGGTGAAGGAGTGCGCCGAAGTGCAGTCGCTCGGCATCGGCGGCGTGATTCTCTTCGGCCTGCCGGAATCCAAGGACGAAATGGCCTCGGGCGCCTACGACGACAATGGCATCGTCCAGCGCGCCATCCGCGCCATCCGCCGCGAGACGTCCAAGCTGCTGGTGATCACCGACGTGTGCAATTGCGAGTACACCAGCCACGGCCACTGCGGCTACGTCAAGGATGGCGACGTGGATAACGATACCACCCTGCAATGGCTGGCCAAGTCCGCGCTTTCCCACGCCCGCGCCGGCGCCGACATCGTGGCGCCTTCCGACATGATGGACGGCCGCGTGGCGGCCATCCGCCAGGCGCTGGACGCCAACGGCTTCGAGAAGATCCCGATTCTTTCCTACGCGGCCAAATTCGCCTCGGTCTTCTACGGGCCGTTCCGCGAGGCCGCCGAATCGGCCCCGCAATTCGGCGACCGCCGCAGCTACCAGATGGATCCGGCCAACGGGCGCGAAGCCATGCGCGAGATCGAGCTGGACCTGGAAGAAGGCGCCGACATGATCATGGTGAAGCCGGCGATGCCCTATCTCGACCTGATCTGCGCAGGCGCGCCAGCGCTTCGACGTGCCCATCGCCGCCTACCAGGTGAGCGGCGAATATTCCATGATCATGGCCGCCGTACGCAACGGCTGGCTGGATCACGACCGCGCCATGATCGAGAGCCTCACCTCCATTACGCGCGCCGGCGCGTCGATCATTCTCACCTATTTCGCGAAACCCGCGGCACGTCTCTTGGGCTGACCGGCCTCCTGCATTTCTCCGCAGCCCTCGGCCCCTTGCGCGTGCGCCTCGAAGAAACACGCGGACCCCGCCCGAGCCTCGCATCTCGTTTTCTTTCTCTCCTTTTTCCCCGCGCCTGACTCGGCAACTCCGCGTCACTGGTGCTCCCGGGGGCTCCTCCGCGGCCTCCGCCCCCTCCGCGTACGCCTCGAAGAAGAACGCGGACCTCGCCCGAGCCTCGCTTCTCGTTTTCTTTCTCTCCTTTTTCTCCGCGCCTGACTCCGCGACTCCGCGTCACTGGTGCTCCCGGGGGCTCCTCCGCGGCCTCCGCCCCCTCCGCGTACGCCTCGAAGAAGAACGCGGACCTCGCCCGAGCCTCGCTTCTCGTTTTCTTTCTCTCCTTTTTCTCCGCGCCTGACTCCGCGACTCCGCGTCTCCGCGTCAGGGGTGCCCCGGGGGGCCTCCACGTCCCTCGGCGCCCGAAACCGCCGCACTGCTAAACTTAAAGTTCCCAAGGAGGGGCGATGGCTGGAAGGAAACGATGGCTGTAAAACCCCGCCGCAAGGCGGTAGTGGTGGACGTCGGAGGTGTCAAGGTCGGCGGCAATCATCCGATCGTCGTGCAGTCGATGACCAACACCGATACGGCCGACGTGCCGTCCACCGTCAACCAGGTGATGGCGCTGGCGCGCGCCGGCTCCGAACTGGTGCGCGTCACCGTGAACACCGAGCAGGCCGCCGCCGCCGTGCCGAAGATCGTCGACACGCTCGACAAGTTCGGCGTCCGCGTGCCCATCATCGGCGACTTCCACTACAACGGCCACATCCTGCTCAAGAAGTATCCGGAATGCGCGCGCGCGCTGGCCAAGTACCGCATCAATCCCGGCAACGTCAATATCGGCCGCAAGACCGACGACAATTTCCGCACCATGATCGAAGTGGCCATCGAGAACCACAAGCCGGTGCGCATCGGCGTGAACTGGGGCTCGCTCGATGCGGCGCTGCTCACCCGCATGATGGACGAGAACTCCACGCTGCCCGAGCCCAAGGACGCCCGCGAAGTCACGCTGGACGCCATCGTGGCGAGCGCCGTCGAATCGGCCAGAGCCGCCGAGCGTTACGGCCTCGCGCACGACCAGATCATCCTCAGCGCCAAGGTCAGCGGCGTGCAGGACCTGATCGACGTCTACCGCGCGCTGGCCGCGGAGTGCGATTACGCCGCTGCACCTGGGCCTGACCGAGGCCGGCATGGGCAGCGAAGGGAATCGTGGCCACCACCGCCGCGCTGGCGCTGCTGCTGCAGGAAGGCATCGGCGACACCATTCGCGCCTCGCTGACGCCGCTGCCCAATGGCGACCGCACCGAAGAGGTCATCGTCTCCCAGCAGATTCTGCAGTCGCTGGGCATCCGCAGCTTCACGCCGCAGGTGACCGCCTGCCCCGGCTGCGGCCGCACCACCAGCACCTTCTTCCAGGAGATGGCCGACCAGATCCAGACCTACCTGCGCGAGCAGATGCCCGTCTGGAAGGCCGACCCATCCCGGCGTGGAGACCATGAAGGTGGCGGTGATGGGCTGCGTGGTCAACGGCCCCGGCGAATCCAAGCATTCCAACATCGGCATCTCGCTGCCCGGCACGTTCGAGGAGCCCAAGGCGCCGGTGTACGTGGATGGCCGCCTCATGACCACGCTCAAAGGCGACCGCATCGTGGCCGAGTTCATCGATATTCTGAACAACTACGTGGCTACGCACTACGCGGCGTAACCGGATGCCCCAAAACGTCCTTGACCCCCGGGCAGACGCACCCGCGGGGGCCAGCGCGAGCAAGGCGAGCGCCTCTAATCCCCAACCCCCAGCCCCCAAACCCCAACCCCCTTTTCCCTGGTCAATCCGGCGGCCGCCGGAGCCTGAGGTTATCCCCAACCCCTAACCCCCTCTTTGGCGCGCCACCAGCGGTGTTACCTTAAATAAATCATGCCGCTCGGCCGATTGCTGATCTTGACCGGCCTCATCCTGGTCGCGGCCGGCCTGGTAGTCACCTTTGCACCCTTCCGGCTGGGACGCCTGCCTGGCGACATCTACATTCACGGGAAGAACTCCAGCTTCTACTTCCCGCTGACCACGTGCCTTCTGCTGAGCGTCCTGGTGTCCCTGGTGATGTGGCTATTACGAAAGTGAATTGCCATGAGATATGTGCCATGAGATATGCAGTATTCGCGTTGTGCGCTGTGATACTATGCGGCTGCGCCCATAAGAAGCACGCGAGATTGACGGGACCGCCGCGCCCCGTCGCCGCCCGAGTCGGGGACACGGAAAACGGCCTGGCGAGCTGGTACGGCCATCCCTATCATGGCCGGCCGGCCGCGAATGGCGAGATTTACGATATGGAGAAGCTCACGGCCGCCCACCGGACCCTGCCCTTCGAGACCTGGGTCCACGTGACGAATCTCGCGAACGCCAAGGCGGTGGATGTTCGTATTACGGACCGAGGCCCTTTCATCGATGGGCGCATCATCGATCTCTCGCATGCCGCGGCCCGCGCCATTGACATGATCGGCCCGGGCGTGGTTCCGGTGCGCATCGAAGCTAGGGTAACCGGTTAACACGCATAGTTTTTGAAAAGTAAAGTAAAGTGTCTCCATTATCATATTGATATATAGAAATTATTGTTGCTCCCGGTTTAGCTGGAATGACAATATAATTGGAATCATCTTCCATAACTATTCCCATTGAGCATTCAATTATAATATTGTTAAAAGGCACATTTTTTCTGTCAATCTTAACTTCATTATCTATGCCGGCATATAAAGAATTACTATATGAATTTAATACCCTGATTGTGTCTTTACCAATAGAGTCATATGCCACGCAAGGTGGAAAGTCAGGTTGTCCGTATGAAGCATTTATAATTAAGAATAATAATGCTTGTATATTCAATAGCTTCATTTTAATGCTTTTATCAAAAATAGAAATTATAAAGGAAAAATAAGTCAATATTTAATGAATGATTAGGTGCAGGATAAAATATTATATTTCAGAATCAATAATATATTTGATAAATTCTTAAAAAATGCATTAATTTGTTTAAATTCATTGTCAACTTAAATCTTTCGAATTAATAATAAAACTTTATAAAACACTCATAATTGCGAAAATCGCAAACATGAATAAATTTACATGTGGGTGTTCTATATGACTTAATAGTAATAAAAATATATTCATATGAAAAAACAAATCGTTGTTTTGCTGGTAATTTGCTTTTGCAGTGCCAAAATTACAGGTCAGGTAAAAGAATTTAAATTTGGAAAAATTGAGCCGTCGGAGTTTGTAAATAATATTTACCCGATTGATTCAAATGCAGGAGCATATATTGTAGCAGCTTATGGTCATACATATTTTAATTTTGTACAAAGTAAAAGTGATTTTGAGATTATTTATAATTGTAAATTAAGGATCAAAATTCTCAAAAGTACTGAATTTGACAAAGCTAATTATAAATTCAGTATTTATAGTTTTGACGGAAGTTTTGAACAATACAGTATTAAAGCTGTAACAATGAACCTTGAAAATGGTAAAGTAGTAAAATCCAAGTTTTCCAACGATGCAAAGTTCGAAGAATTGATAGATAAAAATCAAAAAGATATAAAAATAACCATGCCCAATGTACGAGAAGGTTCAGTAATTGATATTGATTATTCTATTACTTCAGATTACATGATAAGGGATTGGTCGTTCCAGGAAGATATTCCTGTGCTTTATTCGAAATATGTTGTAGAAGTTCCTGAATATTATTCTTTCAAAAAATTTCTGAATGGATTTGAGTCAATAGATACCAAAGAGGATGTTGTCAGCTCAAAAATAAATATCACTCAATCTGAGAGAAGTGACGGCTTAGTCACAACTACGAAACTTTCAAATTATAGTATAGATTATAGAACTTTTGTGTCAGAAATGACAGGTAAGAACTTACCTGCGTTTAAAGCAGAGCCCTATTTGACTTCAGAAAAAAACTATATTTCATCTATTGAATTTGAATTGGAATCTATTCAATTTCCGAGCAGCCCAATCAAGTATTATACAAAGAATTGGGAGTCTATAAACAATGAACTTCTTAATTACGAGAATTTTGGTGGTGAATTGAAAGGTAATGGTTTTATAGAAGATACAGTAGCTAAATTAACTTCAGGTATTACTAATGATATTGATAAAGCAGCTGCTATTTATTATTATTTAAGTCAGCACATGAAATGGAATGGTTTTAAAAGAATGACCACATCTAAAAGTTTAAAGAAAGCATACCAGGAAAAATCTGGAAATTCTGCCGATATTAATTTATTATTGACAGTAATGCTTAATAAGGCAGGCTTGAAAGCAGATCCTGTAATCATCAGCACCCGTGATAATGGAATTGTTTTGATGGCATACCCCGTACTTAGTAAGTTTAATTACGTTATTGCATCTGTAAATATTGCAGGAAAAACAATATTGATGGATGCTACTAGTCCCAGTTGTCCATTCGGTGTTTTACCCAAACGCTGTCTGAATGCAGAAGGCAGAATAATCAGAGAAATTAATTCTGCTAATGTATCATTAAAACCGACAGCCAATTATTCTTATACCAATTTTTCTCAAATCAAATTGAATGCAAATGGCGACCTGACCGGATCAATGCAGGTGATTAATAAAGGATATAGTGCAATTGATATCAGAAACGATATAAAGGAAGCGAAAAGTTTAGATGACTATGTAAAAAAAATGCAGGATAAAATGCCCGGACTTACAATTGGAAAACATATGATTACTCCATTGGATACTATTAATAAACCACTTTCAACTATTTTAGATAGCGTAGTAATTAGCGGGAAAGTAGAAAATAATGGAAATATTGTTACTCTTAATCCGATGTTATACGAACAAATTAATAATAATCCATTCAAACTGGAAGATAGAAAATATCCTGTAGACTATGGATACCCGATTGAAAATACTTATGTCCTTCAACTGGAAATACCAGAGGGATTTGTGATCGACGAATTACCAAAATCATCGATATTAGCCCTATCCGAGAATGCTGCAAAATTTACATACAACATCACCCAGTCAGGGAATAAAATTCAATTAATTCGGAAATTTAGCATTTCAAAGATTTTATATATGGACAATGATTACAAAGATTTAAAAGAATTTTACAACCAGGTAGTCGCCAAGGAATCACAATTATTAGTTTTGAAAAAAGCCCAGGTTAGTGGTCAGGTTAACCATTAATTATAAATAAGTCATAATATTAAATAATTAGACGATGAACCTTCTAAAACTTAAGTTGGCATTTATGACTATTCTATTGTTTTGCGCAGTATTAACTACTTATTCTTCGGAATTAAAATATGGTATCAGTACAATACCAGCTGGCCTTACCGATAACGCAAATGCAGTAATAAGAAATGAGGAAATCACTTTTCAAATTATTGATCCTGGACATGCTGTCTACAAGGAACATTTTGCATTGACTATTTTAAATAAAAGTGCAGATAATTTAGCCAATTTTGTAGAGCATTATTCGAAATTATACAAAATCAGGAATTACAAAATGGTCATCTATGATGCCAATGGGAAACAAATTAAAAAAGTAAAACAATCTGAATTCAAAGATTATAGCGCGATACCTGATTTTGTTCTGTTTTCGGATGATCGTGTTATAGCTTATGAACCGCAGATAAACACTTATCCTTATACCGTTGAATATGATATTGAAACAGATGATTACGAATTAATTAATTATCCAACCTGGTTACCTCAAAGTAAATTTGATATTGCAATTGAAAATGCTTCCATAAGTTTAGTTGTTCCAAAAGGTTTTAAATTCAACTATTTATCCCGAAATCTCACCGATTCTATGGAAACTAAAGAAATTGGATCGGATGAGCAATATAAATGGAGCACTCATAATTTAAAAGCTTTGGATTACGAACCCTATAACGCAGGAATTGAAGAAATTGTACCCTATGTAATTATGTCACCAGATAAATTTGAATATGAGGGATTTGAAGGTTTGGGTAATTCATGGAAAAACTATGGTGATTTTTATTTCAAACTTATCAATTCTCCAAATAAACTATCAGAAAAGACTATAAGTGAAATAATGACGCTGACAAAAAATGTGACTGACAAAAAACAGAAAATAAAGCTTTTATACGAATATATGCAAAATAGAACGAGGTATGTTGCAGTATCAATAGGAATAGGCGGTCTCAAGCCATTCGATGCATCAATTGTTGACAAATACGGTTATGGTGACTGTAAAGCTTTGACCAATTATTTGAAAACATTACTTGATGAAGTGGGAATTACATCATACTATACGCAGGTTTTAGCCGGAAGGGATGAAAGAGATATTGAAACGGAATTTGCTTATGATCAGTTCAATCATATTATTCTGTGTGTACCTTTGGAAATGGATACACTCTGGTTAGAATGCACTAATCAAAAAAAACCATTTGGCTTCCTTGGATCTTTCACTAGCGACAGGCATGTGCAATTAATTACTCCCGAGGGGGGGAAACTTGTATCGACTCCAACCTTAAAAGCTGAAAATAATATGCAGATAAGAAAAGCCGAAGTATCTATTGATGAATATGGAAATGGCCAAGCGTCCATTGTAACCTTTTTTACCGGTATACAATTCGATGATAGGACAGGTATATTTTATTCTAATGCCGATGACCAGAAAAAAGAACTGTATGAAGATGTAGATATATCTAACTTCCAGATACAAAATTGGAAATATTCAATGGACAAAGATACTGTCCCCAGTATTACAGAAAATTTAAATATCAAGCTTAATAACTATACAACCTCAAGTGGTAAAAGAATATTTTTACCTGTTAACCTCATGAATAAAAATCACAGTACTCCGCCAAAAGTGAAGAAGAGAAAAACCAGTGTTTATTTTCGATGGCCATACGTTGATATAGATACTATAGTTTATCATATCCCTGAAAATTTCGTGCCCGAATTTATACCTGAACCAAAAGAAATCATATCTGATTTTGGCGAGTACAAATCTCGAATTTCTGTTGATGGAAAAAAGCTGATTTATATCCGTAAAATAAAACATAATAACGGTAAATTCGCATCATCCAGGTACAACGATTATCTGGAATTCCGTAAACAAATTCTTAGTGCTGATAATGTAAAAGTTGCATTAATTAAAAAAGAAAACTGAACCAAAGAAAAGTAAATCCATTCAAGATATATTTTACTACTGAAGTATTTCATAGATTTTTAATTCCAGATTCCTAATAAACAACTCTTCATTTACAAATTCTCAATTCACATCTTCTCCATTCTCATCTTCTTCATATTTATATTATCTTTGCTGGTCTTTATATATAAACTTAAATACTTATTTTGAATTATCAATGAGTACAGTAGAAGAGATTTTGCTATCAGACATTAAAAAAGCTATTCATTCATTATATAATCAGGAAATTTCCGGAGATTTAATACAACTTCAAAAAACCCGTAAAGATTTTGATGGCGATGTAACCTTGGTTGTATTTCCATTATTAAAATCTTCACGCAAAACTCCTGAGCAAACCGGGAATGAAATAGGAAATTATCTAAAAGAAAATTGCGGATTTGTTTCTTCTTTCAAAGTTGTTAAAGGCTTCTTAAACCTGGAAATTAATAATATTTACTGGATAAATTTTTTAAAAGATTCATTGAGTAATGACAAGTTTGGTTTATTACCTGAAAACTCATCCGGGAAATCAATTATGGTGGAATATTCATCACCAAACACAAATAAACCACTTCATTTAGGCCATATCCGAAATAACCTTTTAGGCTATTCTGTCGCAAATCTTTTAAAAGCCAATGGACATAAAGTAATTAAAGTGAACCTCGTAAACGACCGTGGAATTCATATATGTAAAAGCATGCTGGCATGGGAGAAATGGGGTGAAGGTGAGACACCTGATAGTACAAAATTAGAAAAAAGAAAAAAAGGTGATCATTTAGTCGGCTATTACTATGTTATGTTTAATACGGCATTAAGAATTGAAATCTTTGAAATACTTAAAGCTTTTTCAGAGAGTATTCCTCGTTCAAGAAAAGCTAAAAAATATAAAAAATCTATTATTAGCATAAAAGAGAATATTACTGAAATACTTCATAGAAATGATGTTTTTAGAGAACCCAACGCAGCCTTTAAAATATCTTTAATTGCAATTAATAAATTAAAAGCTAATAAGATTGTTAAAAATCATATTAAAAATAAACTCTATTATATAATCAGAAAGAAACTTTCAAATACATTACTCTCAAAAGCCCAAGGTATGCTCCGCAAATGGGAAGCCGGTGACAAAAAAGTGATTGAACTTTGGAAAATGATGAATAACTGGGTTTATAAGGGCTTTGAAGAAACCTACAAAAAGCTTGGCGTTAATTTTGACCGAATTTATTATGAATCTCAAACTTACCTTTTAGGAAAGTCTCTTGTAATGGATGGATTAAAAAAAGGTTCGTTGTATCCGAAACCAGATGGTTCAATCTGGGCAGATCTTACTGCTGATGGTTTAGATCACAAAGTTCTTCTTCGCTCCGATGGCACATCTGTATACATGACACAGGATGTCGGCACAGCACACCAGCGCTTTTCAGAATATCCGCTCGAACAGTTAATCTATGTTGTAGGAAATGAACAAAATTACCACTTCCAGGCTTTACAGATTGTTCTTAAAAAACTGGGATTTGATTGGTATAATAAAATAGAACACCTTTCCTACGGTATGGTTGAACTCCCGGAAGGCAAAATGAAATCGCGAGAGGGAACTGTTGTTGACGCTGATGACCTGATTGAAGAAATGATAGAGACGGCAAAGCTAATGGCAAGTGAATTGGGTAAGCTTGAAGGCTTGGATGATGAAGAAAAAGAAAATATTATCCGGAATATAGGTTTAGGTGCGTTGAAATATTATATTTTGAAAGTTGATCCGAAAAAGAATATGATATTCGATCCCAAAGAATCAATAGATTTTAACGGAAATACGGGTCCATTCATCCAATATACATATGCACGCATACGTTCTGTTATGCGCAAAGGAAATGAAAAGAAAATCAAAGCTGGCAAATTGGAATCCAATATTAATATTTCACCAAAGGAAAAAGAACTTATTAAATTTGTATATGATTTCCCGGCATTGGTTTGTGAAGCTGCTAATACTTTAAGCCCTGCAATCATTGCAAATTATTTATATGAATTGGCAAAAGAGTACAACCAGTTTTATCATGACTATCCTATTTTAAAGGAAGAGGATATTGAAATCCGGAGTCTACGTTTGCAGCTTTCTGAAAAGATTGCAGAGGTTTTGAAAACTGGAATGGAATTACTTGGAATAGAAATGCCGGAAAGAATGTAACTAAATCTCGCCACAGTCTTCTCCCAATTGGAGAGGACTGTGGTGAGGGAAGCAAAAATATATTTTATGTTTGAAAATTTATCGGAACGGTTAGAGCGGTCGTTTAAGTTTATTAAAGGCGAAGGCCGGATTACAGAAATTAATATTGCCGAAACACTTAAGGATATTCGTCGAGCTTTATTGGATGCCGATGTGAATTTTAAAATTGCAAAAAATTTCACAGACAATGTAAAACAAAAAGCGCTTGGCCAAAGTGTTTTAACAGCAATTAAACCTGGACAAATGTTGACAAAGATTGTCCATGATGAACTTATTGATCTCATGGGTGGGCAATCACAGGAAATAAATATAAGGCAAACTCCGTCGGTAATTCTAATTTCCGGGTTGCAAGGTTCAGGTAAAACAACTTTTTCAGGAAAACTTGCCAGCTACTTAAAGAACAAAAAAGGAAGAAATCCTCTGCTAGTTGCTTGTGATATTTACCGTCCTGCTGCTATTGAACAGTTAAAAGTATTGGGTACACAAATTGATGTGCCGGTTTATACCGAAGACAATAATCGTGAACCTGTAAAAATTGCAAAGGAAGCAATTAAACATGCAAAACAGCATGGCTACAATGTAGTAATCATAGATACTGCAGGACGTCTGGCAATTGATCAGGAAATGATGAATGAAATTGCCGCGATAAAACAAGCTGTTGATCCTCACGAAATTTTGTTCGTGGTAGATGCCATGACAGGTCAGGATGCCGTAAATACTGCAAAAGCTTTTAACGAACGTCTCAATTTCGATGGCGTCGTACTTACCAAACTCGATGGTGATACCCGTGGTGGTGCAGCTTTATCGATCAAAGCAGAAGTAAACAAGCCAATTAAATTCGTCAGTTCGGGTGAAAAAATGGACGCGATTGATATCTTCTATCCTGAACGCATGGCAGACCGGATTCTCGGTATGGGCGATATAGTGACTCTTGTTGAAAAAGCCCAGGAACAATTTAATGTTGAAGAAGCCCGAAAACTTCATAAAAAAATTGCCAAGAACCAGTTCGATTTTAATGATTTTATTGCCCAATTACAGCAGATTAAAAAAATGGGAAATATTAAAGATTTGGCTGGTATGATTCCCGGAGTTGGTAAAGCAATTAAAAACCTCGATATTGATGATAATGCATTTAAAGGAATTGAAGCCATAATTTATGCGATGACTCCTGAAGAACGAACTAAACCTGAAATCTTGAATGGCAACCGACGCAAACGCATTGCAATAGGTAGCGGAACAAATATTCAGGAAGTAAATAAACTGATTAAACAATTTGAAGATACCAGCAAAATGATGAAAATGTATGGCGGTGGAAAAAATTTAAGTCAAATGATGAGTGGATTAAAAGGAATACAAAGATGAACCGTAAAGATCTTAAGAAACAAAACCTGTTTCAACTTCTTATAGTTGTAGCTAATGTATTAATTGTATGCTATATTTCTTCTATTGTCTTTTTCCGAATTGATCTTACTCAGGAAAAACGTTATACACTTTCTGGTGTCAGTAAACAAATACTAAGATCATTATCTGATGAAGTATTAATTAAGGTATATCTCGAAGGTGATTTACCTTCAGGATTTAAAAGGTTGAATAAATCGGTTCATGAAATGCTGGATGAATTTCGTATTTATGCGGGTAAAAATATCCAATATCAGTTTATTGATCCTTATAAAAATCCAGCCCCTAAAGTCGTGAATTCGCTGGTACAGGAACTTTATGACAAAGGACTTCAACCGACAAACATCAAACTAAAAGATGATAAAGGTGGTTATTCCGAAAAATTAATAATACCCGGGGCGCTTGTATCATTTAACGGAGTTGAATTACCATTAAACCTGCTTAGCAATAATGCCGGGTTATCAGGTGAAGAAAACCTTAACAATTCTATCCAGGGACTGGAATATTCTCTTATCAATATAATTCATAATATTACCAACACTAAACTGGAAAAGATAGCTTTTCTTGAAGGTCATGGAGAGTTAGACCAATATTCAGTAGGAGACATAACCCGCGAATTAGCCAATTATTACCAGGTTGACAGAGGTCAAATTAATGGTAACATACATTCACTCGATCCATATAAATGTATAATCATTGCAAAGCCTGAAAAAGCGTTTAGCGAAGAAGACAAATTTGTACTAGATCAGTATTTGATGAACGGTGGCAAATTGCTTTGGTTCATTAACCCCATAAAAGTTGATCTCGATAGTATTGCTCTGGGACACACGTTGGCCTACATTCAACAACTAAATATTGATGATCAACTTTTTAAATACGGTATTCGCATTAATCCTGAATTGGTTCAGGATGTACAGTGTGCAATAATTCCGGTAAATACTTCCATAATCGGAACGCAACCTAAATTTACACCTACTCCATGGCTTTATCTTCCTTTATTGTCAGTTTGTCAGTCACATCCAATTTCCAGAAACCTTAATTTGATAAAAGCCGAGTATTGCAGCTATATAGACACTTTACTTTCAAACGGTATGCTGAAAAAAACTATATTATTGAACAGTTCCAAATTCACTCATCTTCACCAGGTACCTTCTATTATTTCATTCTCTGAAATAAAACAACAACACCAGCGATCGGATTTCGACAAATCATACCTGCCGGTAGCAGTTCTTGTGGAAGGGAGATTTCCTTCGGTATTCAAGAATCGTATTCTTTCAGGTTTGCAAATTAATGGTTCTTATCATTATCTCGATTTAAGTATCCCTACAAAAATGCTGGTTGTTGCAGATGGAAATATTATAAGAAATGATGTTCGAACTACTCAGCAAGGATCATTAATTACTCCTTTGGGATTTGATAAATACACATCACAGACTTTTGGCAACAAAGATTTTGTTTTGAATGCTGTTAATTATTTAACGGATGAAACCGGATTAATGAATCTTCGTTCAAGACAAATAATTCTGCGCCTTTTAGACAAAGCATTAATTCAGGATGATAAACTGAAATGGCTACTGATAAATGTACTTATGCCAGTACTTATAATTATTATATTAGGTATAGGAGTTAATTTCTGGAGAAGGAAAATTTATGCTACCTAATCTTTTTCTTTTTTTGAAATATCAAATTATATTTAAATTGTGCAATTTTAAATATAAACTACATCATATCATGTGTTAGAGGCTGTCTAAAAAGTTAAAATTAGTTCAAGCAGAGACCGCCAAGAAAAGAAGTAAAGTTCGCAAAGTGAAGATTAGTATCTAATTTGCTTTGCGTTCCTTGCGAAAAACTTTGCGTTCTTTGCGTGAAATTGTCTTATTAGACACTCTAGAGGTGAAATGAACTTGTCAATAGTAAGAAAATTATTATGTTGAGAAAAAATCTTTTTTCATTCATTATTCTAATTGCACTAATTGTGCTTTCAGCCATATATTTTTTTTCAAACCGCAACGAAACATTTTCTGCTAAAGAAACAGCTTTCGCCTGTAGTGACTTATCTTCAGTAAATGCAATAACAGTCAGAAAAAGTGATTCAGTTTTCATCCTTAAAAAAAATAACAACACTTGGCTTTATAATTCTTCGTTTATAGTTAAGCCATCATTAATGTCCATTTGTTATAGAATTTTTTCACAGGTTGAAATAAAATCTTTAATATCTAAAAAATTTGCATCAAGGATTGCAGGAAAAATAAAACGATCGGGAGTGGAAATAAAACTCACAGACGAAAATAAAATAGTAAAACATTATTTTGTTTGGGCAGATACAAAAAGCAGAAATATTTTTATGATGATGGCAGATAAAGAAATTCCTTTCATAGTCACGGTACCATCGTTTAATGGAAATTTCACAGAACTCTTCAGAATTGATCCTTCGTTCTGGCGTGATCTGACTATTTTACATTATACTTCAAATCAAATAAATTCAATAATAGTTGAGCAACCTTCAAATCAAAATCAATCATTTAAAATTGATATGTCTTCAGCAGACAAAGCAGTATTGACTGATTTAAAATACGGAAAAATACATCCTTTTAAACAAGAAGCTTTAGAAGCCTTTTTATTTTGCTTTAGAAATGTTAATGGTTCATCTTATTTTGACAACAACTCTGAAATACTTAAAAAAATTGAAATGAATAAACCGCTTTATATAATTTCAATTTCTGATCGAGAAGGCAATCAAAAAATCTTGAAAATTTTTCCAAAAGAAATTGAATCCGTGGCTGAAAAAAAATCAAACAGCAATTTTGATGTGAATTTCAGCTACGTGTTAATTAACGACAAAGATTTAGTAGTAGCAAAATATGTTGAGATTGACCCAATAACAAGAGATTTGGATTTCTTTCTGCAAAAATAATGACCTGCAATACTCATTAGTTTGAGTAAATGAATATAATAGTTATTTTCTGAAAACAAACTTAAGTCGTAAAAGTTTTATAATTAAGTATTTAAATAATTAATTATAATATCTTCTAAAGCGGTTTATTATAATGAATGATTTTTATATTTTTGATATGTTTTTTAATTGTTAACTAAAATATATTCTCATGAAATTTGTAATATCAAGTACCGAATTATTAAGCCACTTACAGGCTATCAGCAGAGTGATTAGCTCAAAAAATACTCTTCCAATTTTAGATAATTTTCTTTTTAATCTTGAAGATGGCAAACTGACAATAACTGCGTCCGATTTGGAATCTACACTGGTTACCATGATGACATTGGAAAATGTTTCTGATGAAGGAACAATAGCCATACCTGCAAAATTAATCCTCGATACACTTAAAGAATTTCCGGAACAACCTCTGACTTTTGAAGTTAATCAAGATACAAACTCAATAGTTATTAATTCCCAAAATGGAAAGTTTACCATAATGGGACAGAATGGTGATGATTTTCCCCAAATTCCTTCAATCAAAAACGATAAAAAAAATTCTATTCAACTCAGCGTGCCAATACTTGTCAATGGAATTAATAAAAGTCTTTTTGCAGCCGCTGATGATGAATTAAGACCTGTCATGAATGGTATCTTTTTTGAAATTTCACCAAAAGAAATAATATTTGTCGCGTCAGATGCCCATAAACTGGTTCGCTATAAAAGATTTGACATTAAAAGTGATGTAACCGGATCATTTATCCTTCCAAAAAAACCAGCCTCTTTGCTTAAAAATATATTGCAGAAAGAAGATAAAAATGTGTTAATTGAATTTGATGAAAAAAATGCTTATTTCCAGCTTACAAATTACCGAATGATTTGCCGTTTGGTTGAAGGCTCTTACCCAAATTACAGTTCAGTAATACCAACTAAAAATCCAAATAAACTTATAATTGGAAGAATAGAATTGTTAAATACTTTGAAACGTGTTTCGGTATTTGCCAATCAAGCCAGTAATCTTGTAAAACTTCAACTCACGGGCAACCAAGTAATAATTTCTGCACAAGATATAGATTTTTCAATATCGGCATACGAAAGACTTAACTGCCAATACGACGGCGACGATATGGAAATTGGTTTCAAATCTTCATTTTTAATTGAAATATTATCAAACCTCACTTCTACTGATATCGCATTTGAAATGTCAGATCCTTCCAGGGCAGGTATTATTCTGCCTGTTGATAAGGATACGGATGCCGAAGACGTGTTAATGTTGCTTATGCCAATGATGGTAAATGCTTAAACCGGGCTTTTCCAGTAGTATAATAAATTTTGATTTTAAACCTTAATCTCATTTTATATTGCAAAACCTAAGATAGACAATTAACCTGGCAGGTTATAATTTGCCAGGTTTTTAACTTATTAATAAAGAAATACCCATGATTTTGTCAATTATAAATACTGATGAAGATACTATGGGTGTTCTCCGGCTTATGCGGGACAAGCTATTCAGCTTTTAAAATTTAAATATTTACGAATGAAATTAAATCTAAAAAATCCGTTGATATTTCTTGATTTAGAAACAACAGGCATAAATATCGCTACAGATCGCATTGTTGAAATAACCATGCTAAAAGTTTTCCCCAATGGAAAAGAAGAATTAAAGACATATCGAGTTAATCCAACAATAAAAATTGATCCAAAAGCCATTGCCATTCATGGAATTACTGATGATGATGTCAAAGATTCCCCAACTTTTAATGAAATTGCTCAAACGCTGGCAAATGAATTTGAAGGTTGTGATTTTGCAGGATTTAATTCAAATAAATTTGATTTCCCAATGCTTGCTGAAGAGTTTCTCAGGGCAGAAATCGACATCGATTTAAAAAAAAGAAAGTTTGTTGACGTACAAGTAATTTTTCATAAGATGGAACAACGTACACTCAGTGCAGCATATAAGCTTTATTGTAATAAAGATTTAGCTGACGCACATTCATCTCACGCTGACACAAAAGCAACTTATGAAGTATTACAAGCACAGCTTGACAAATATATTGGAAAGAAATTTATAGATTCGTCAGGAGCTGCTTCTGAGCCAATAGAAAATGACATTGATAACCTCTCAAAATTTTCTTCACATACAGATAATGTAGATTTTGTCGGACGAATAATTTACAACACGAAAGGTCAGGAGGTATTTAATTTTGGAAAATATAAAGGCATCCAGGTTGAAGAAGTGCTAAAAAAAGATCCCAGTTATTATTCATGGATGATGAATGGAGATTTCCCCTTGTACACAAAAAAAGTGCTGACCCAAATTAAACTAAGGGGATTTAGTAAATAGTTCTAAGTGTTCACTTCTAAACTCTGACTAATACGTATTATAATTTTCTATTAATGTATCCAGAGTAATCTTTTACTTTCGGATTATAAGTATTATTAAATAACGAAGAGGTTATTAAAAAGTCGGCTGTTGAACGATTACAGGCGGTTGGTATGTTATAGACAACAGTAATCCTGAGCAATGCTTTGACATCTACTTCATGAGGCTGTGGCAACATTGGATCCCAAAAGAAAATAACTATATCAATTTTTCCTTCTGCAATCATCGAGCCTAATTGCTGATCACCTCCGAGAGGTCCTGATTTAAGTTTTATAATTTGAATATTGTGTTCTTTATTTCTGGAAGAATGAATTTTTTCTAAAATAGCCTCTTCTACTAATTTGCCAGTAGTTCCGGTGCAAATCAGGTTATGTTCTTTTAAGTTTTCCCAGTTAAACTCAACCCACTCTATCAAATCATGTTTCATATGATCATGAGCGACCAGGGCCAGATTTTTTTTTCTTTCCATAATATTTATTTTTTGTCAGCAATATATAAAATTTGCAGGAATATCGGATTTTTGTAAAATTAAGAAGTATGAGATTATAAAGAAACTATATTATTAAATAACCAAGCATTTTATGAATAATAAGCAATCTTCTAAAATACTGGAATGCATTCCAAACTTTTCGGAAGGTCAGGATGAATCTGTAATTCATAAAATACAAAATAGCATAACTAAAGTTAATAATGTAAAGCTGTTGCACATTGACAAGGGATTTTCTGCAAACCGCACGGTAATTACATTTGCCGGAGAACCTGAAGCAGTAATTGAAGCTGCTTTTCAAAGCACGAAAACTGCAAGCGAACTTATTGACATGCAAAAACACAAAGGTATTCATCCACGCATTGGAGCAACTGATGTTATTCCATTAGTACCGATAAAGGGTTTGGCAATGTCAGAAGCTGTCAACCTTTCTCATCAACTTGCACATCGCATTGGCGATGAGTTAAACATTCCTGTTTATTGTTATGAAAAATCCGCAAAACATTCAAATCGAAAAATGCTTGAAAATATTCGAAAGGGCGAATATGAAGGATTGAAGAAAAAGATTTATGATATTAATTGGAAACCGGATTTTGGACCAACAGAATTTAATGTAAAATCCGGAGCAACCATAGTTGGAGCAAGAGATTTTCTTATTGCTTATAATGTCAATCTCGATACCCGGTTAGTTGAAATTGCATCCGAAATAGCTTCACGAATAAGAAAAAGCGGTAAATCAATTATTGATGAAAAAGGTCGAAAGAAAAAAATTCCGGGACTCTTAAATTCTGTAAAGGCTATAGGATGGTATATTGAAGAATATCAAAAAGCACAGGTTTCAATGAATCTAACTGATATCAAAAAAACTCCCTTGCATATAGCGTTTGAGACTGTCAAAAAAGTTGCCAGAGATTCAGGAGTTAAAGTAACGGGTTCTGAACTTATTGGTCTTGTTCCCGAAAAAGTAATGATTGATGCAGGTTTATATTATTCATCATTTATAAAGAATTATAATATTAAGAACAATGATGAACTTATTGAACTAGCTATTGAAAAAATGGTACTAACTGAATTCAGAACATTTAATCCTAAAGAAAGAATAATTGAATACTTACTGGAAATTTAGTCAGCTATTATTTCACGCATAAATCCACGTATACAGGCAAGTGATCGCTAAAACCTCCGGTATATTTGTATCCGTTATAAGTTCGATACGGAGTCTTACCCGAATCATTTTTATCATTTTTAAGAAGAAAATCTGCTGAATATATTTTAGCTGAGTTAGGATTGCACCTCAATCCCTTTGAAGAAGAATTTATTATGTTTCCTGAAACTATTATCTGATCAAAAATCTGCCATTTATCTTTAAATTTAATGGTACCTATGTTTTGAATATTATCAATCCATTTGGCACTTAGATCATATAAAACTGAGTTTTTGACCGGATTAGTAATTTTTATCGCTTTTAAATCATTTAGTACACTTATATCATCTGGTTCATCATTAAAATCGCCAATAATTAATATTTTAATCTTTGGAGAAACATGAAATAGAGAATCTATCTTAAATCTAAGAGTTTTTGCAGCCGTTTCCCTGTAAGGCATGCTTCTCGCATATCCTTTCATACGCGAAGGCCAATGATTTACAAAAACGTGAATTGTGTCAATTTTAAATGCTAAAGCTTTAACATAAAGAATATCCCTTGTTTTTCTTGCAGTATCAAAAGGAAAAAATAATCTAATAAATTCTATCTTCAAAGGTTTAAACTGATCAAATCTGTATAGCAAAGCTACATCAATGCCCCTTGGATCAGGCGAATCGCGATGAATATAATGATAATTAAATTTTCCCAATGGCGTTTTTTGAGTCAAATCATTCAGCACTCTTTTATTTTCAATTTCACATAACCCAATTATTGATGGCGGCTGAAAACCAGAGGAAATAAGTACCTTATATATATTGTTTAACTTATTGTAGTAACGTTTACCTGTCCAATGTCTCTTAGCATTAGGGAGAAATTCATTATCGTCAGTTTTAGGATCATCAATTGTATCAAAAAAATTTTCAGTATTATAAAACATCGCTCTGAAGCAATCAGAAGTTATAATTTTTTCTCTATTTGCTTTTGATTTTTGTTCTTGACTATTTACAGGCAAAAATAATATGAGAATTAAGACACAAAAATTCAAAAGAAGTTTTGTCATTTTGAATTTCCTGAATTAATATATTCAAATGCACCTAAATCCGGACCATTATCTGCAATCCTGCTTATGCCGTAATAATCAACAGGGTATAAATTTGCAATACTTGTATCACCAACATTTCTGGCTATTGAAGTTCTGGTTAATTGGAAATCAAAAGCAATATTGTCATTGTCAATTAACTTAAAACCCGGGTTATATCTTTCAGTTATCATACACTTAATAAATTTATTCTGGTCAGAAACATCCAGGTATAGCGTAGTATCTTTGATTAAACAATGGTTAAAAACGTAATTCATTTGATAACCAATAGTGTCAACAAAATTGACCTCTTGAAAGGCATCACCATAAATTATACAATTGCCAAAATTGGCCTTTTTTAAGTCGCCATAATAAGTTTTAGTACTAGTAGTATATTTATTTTGAAGTTCTAATGCAACTCCAGAATTCTCACCATATAAAAAATAATTGGCAAATGTGCACTGGTTAAAATCATATTCACCTCCTGCCTCGCAAGCAAAAAGAGCATATCCGCAATTGTCTAAAAGGCAATTGTAAGCATTAATTTTTGAGTTGATTGCAAATATTCCAGTAAATGTACTATTCTCTATTTTGCAATTCGATAATTCTACATTTGCTGTTCCAGGATATCCTGCGATACCAACCTGAATCCCATATATCGAATTTTTGATTTCAGCATAATTAAATTTATTACCAGTACTTGAATTGAATAATATAATCCTATCCCATTGATTAGGTAGCTTGTCGTATGGGACTGGTGGTGCAGTATTCAAATTGTCAAGCCTGTCTCCCCTGAAAATTACGGGATTCTCAAGTGTTCCATTTACTAAAATAGTTCCCTGAACCGCCAGAAATGCATTTTTATGTAGATAAATCATAGTCCCCTCTTGAATAGTCAATGTCGAAAAACTATCAACCAAGCCAATGTCATAAATAAGATACGGTTTGTCATTTTGCCAGGTTTGGGTTTTTAATACTGAATCTTTAATTAAGTGAACATCCTGACCCCAAGCTGCAAGTTTAACATTCTGTCTATTACCATTTATTTCAAAAATCAATGAGTCCAATACAAATAAAGGCGCATTTTGTTTAGCAGGATCAATTAATACTTGTACGAATACAAACGCACTGTCATTGGCTCTTATCTCAATGTCATTAACATTGGGTCCTTTAATCCCATCCACATTAAATTTAAATGCCGATCCGGAACCTCCGGCTAAAGTAATCGACGATATTATTATAGATTTACTGTTATGATTATATACCGAAAAATATTTAGTGGCACTTCCAAAGGTAGTAAATACAGTATCAAAGAATAGCGTATCAATCCCGAAACTAAGATGAGCACCGGGATTAGTCAGAATAGGATCTCTCTCACAACTTATAAAAAAAACTGAACAGGTTATTAATGCAATTGAAAGTGACTTAATTATCATAAATAAAATTTTATTCTTAAAACGATTGATCTTATAATAAATTGTACGTTTCTTTAAAATGAAGAACTTCATCTTATATAGAATACGAAATTAGTAGTATTTTTTATACTTTTAAAAATTCAATGCATTTATAATGTTCTTATTAATTTTAATTTCATTTATTTTTTTGAAATGATCTTTAAATTAGCAAAAACCAAAAAAAATAATTTAGCATTATTACAACTACCATTTCCTTGGAACTGTTTTATTAAATTATTTAAATGCATATATATTGGTCGGTTATCTAAAAAACAGATTATTCATTCCAGACTTTTTATCCTGCTCACGTTATCTTTCATTGTAGTAACTTGCAACACTTCAAATCATAAAAGTATTCATAATAAGGTTTTTCGTTACAACGAATCAAAAGATATTGCCACACTTGATCCGGCATTTGCACGAAATTTGGCTAAAGTCTGGCCGGTTAATCAATTGTTTAACGGACTTTTGCAATTGGATGATTCATTAAAAATCAAACCTTGTATTGCTAAAACTTGGGAAATTTCTTCAGATGGATTGACTTATACTTTTCATCTTAGAACAGATGTATATTTTCATGACCATCCAATTTTCCCTTTAGGCAAAGGAAGGAAAGTTGTAGCGTCTGATTTCGTTTATAGTTTTAACCGGTTACTTGATCCAAAAACAGCTTCTCCCGGTGCATGGGTTTTTAATTTTGTTAATACTTCGCAACCAGGCTCAATAAATGGATTTAAAGCCATTAACGATAGTATTTTCCAGGTATTTTTAAAATCTCCATTCCAGGCATTTCCAGGTATATTAACAATTGCATATTGTTTTGTAGTGCCAAAAGAAGTAGTAACATACTATGGTCGAGATTTTCGTAACCATCCCATAGGTACAGGTCCCTTTAAATTTAAACTTTGGATAGAAAGTGAAAAATTGATATTTATTAAAAATGAAAAATATTTTGAAAAAGATATTAATGGAAACAGACTTCCCAAGATTGATGGTATAGCTATTTCATTCATTGCAGATAAACAATCTGAATTTTTGGAATTTGTTAAAGGACGATTAGATTTTATATCGGGTGTTAATGCGTCATTTAAGGACGAATTATTAACTAAATCAGGAAAAATAAATCCCGCTTATGATAAAAAGTTTAATATGCTTATTTGTCCATATTTAAATACTGAATATATTGGAATACTGGTTGACACTTCAATCGGTACCGTTAAAGAAAGTCCTTTGTGCAATAAATTAGTAAGGCAGGCTATTAATTTGGCAATAGACAGGAGGAAAATGGTGGCTTATTTGCGTAATAACATTGGTTCTCCGGCAAATTCCGGATTCGTTCCAAAAGGGTTGCCTTCTTTTTCTGAAAAAGATGTCAAAGGTTATCAATATAAACCTGACTCTGCCCGAGAATTACTTTTAAAAGCCGGTTTTCCAGGAGGCAAAGGGTTAACTCCGATCAAAATAATAACTGTAAATGATTATTTAGATATATGTGAATATTTACAGAATGAACTGAGTCAGGTAGGAATAACTATTGAAATAGAAGTTGTAACAGGGTTGTCTTATCGGGAAATGATTGCCAATTCTCGAATTAATATGTTTCGAGCGTCCTGGGTTGCAGATTATCCGGACGCTGAAAATTTTTTGGCACTTTTCTACGGACCAAATTTGTGCCCTAAAGGTCCAAACTATACCAGATTTAAAAATGCAAAATTCGATAAGCTCTATGAACTTTCATTAAGAGAACTTAATTTGCAAAAAAGATATAAGTTTTACAATCAAATGGATCAACTTATCATCAATGAAGCAATAATTGTACCTCTCTTTTATGATGAAGCCGTTCGTTTTACGCAGAAAAATATTCACTATCTGGGCATTAACCCTATGAATAACCTTATACTAAAATATGTTGAAATAAAATAGATTACCTATCTATATTATTTATTTTGAGCATATTATTAATAAACTATTGCGGATGAAATAAAACTGCAAAATATCATAAAAGTTACTGACTTATATTAGAAGTAAACTATTGACTATATATCAAAACCATTTTAATTTAGACCCCGGGTTACTTTAATATCTTTTTAACTATTAATGCAACAAAAGGGAACGGTGTTTACGTATAATTGTTCTATTATTAAATGAACTAGCATAAATAATAAAAACTGATAATTGACCCTTTGCTGCGATAACCCTAAAGAAAACCTTAAAAACCAATTCTATGTATCGTAAAGTATGGAATAAGTGTCAAAGCGCTGTTTGTGGTATTAATTTCTACAGCTCCAAGGGAATACGGTTTGATTCAGTAACAGGGTTCAAGTATGGGCGCTACCTGATTACTGACGAAATGGTTTATAAAATCGACCGGGCCAGTGAAATTCAGTTTGCTTTTATGGAAGATGATGGTTGTACTATAAAAGCCAGTGTAAAAATCTCAGAAAAAGATTTTCGAATGCGCATGGTCAAAGGTATTAAGGAGAATATACCTGGTTTTGCATTAATAGATATTGATTTTCCACAATTTGATGATATCCCTTCTTTACAACTTTGTAATAATAATAAGAAGTTAAAAGTTGGTTCACCTATTGCAATTATTGGACATCAAATGGAACACAACAATATAGCTATTAAGACAGGTATTGTATCATCATTTTGTAAACAAAATGGCATAAAATACATTCAATTCGATGCGGCAATGGACAGGGGTAATTCTGGAAGTCCATTAATTGAAGTAGAATCAGGAGAGGTTGTTGGAATTGTAGGTCAGCGTCTTGCAAACCTTCTTGAAAGCTATAAACGAATGATTCAAATAATCAATAATAATTTAGTTCTTTTGAAAGAAGCAGAAGGCAAGATCAATATGATTGACATTGATCCTATCCAGGTTCTAATTGCAAATCAAAATCAGATTAAACATATAGCGCAGGAATTCTTCAAGACGGCATCAATTGTCTATGGATTTGCAATTGATATTAACCAAATTTCGGAATATTTTGATATTGCTGAACTCGAAAAGGATAAAAATTTAGGAGTGCCTGTATATAAACAATAATTTATATTAGTACTTTTTGTAATCATAATAAAAAAAAGCTGCCAAAAATTTTAAAGCAGCTTTTTTTCTAATTATCTGTTTATCCAGATTGAATTATTAATGATTACCTAATAATTATTTGTTCACGATTTGGTCCAACTGAAATATAAGTGACAGGAACGTTGATCTGTTTTTCTATAAAAAGAATATAATTTTTTAATTCCACTGGAAGTTCATCGAATTTTTTTGCATGGCAAATGTCATTCTTCCAACCTGGCATTTCAGTGTAAATTGGTTCTATATATTGCTCTATATCAAACGGGACCTGATCTGTTTCTTTACCATTAATCTTATATGAAGTACAGATTTTAATATTATTAAAACCAGAAAGGACATCCGACTTGGTTAAAATAAGTTGAGTTACTCCGTTTAACATAACAGAATATTTAAGCGCAGGAATATCCATCCAGCCACAGCGGCGAGGCCTTCCGGTCGTTGCACCAAATTCTGCTCCTTTTGTTCTCATCTTTTCTCCAATTTCATTTATTTGTTCAGTAGGAAATGGACCGCTCCCTACCCTTGTACAATATGCTTTGGCAATACCAAATACTTCTCCAATACTTCTAGGTGCAATACCCAGTCCTGTGCATGCTCCAGCACAAATAGTATTAGATGATGTAACAAAAGGATATGAACCAAAATCAATATCTAACATTGTACCTTGAGCTCCTTCAGCCAATATAGTTTTGTTTTCTTTCAAAGCCTGATTTAATATATATTCACTATCTACTAATTTAAAACCTTTTATTACTTCAATTCCATCGAACCAATCTTTTTCCTTAGATTCAACCTTAGAATCAAACTTGTATTGCCTTAAAATATCAAGGTGCTTGTTTTTTAGAAAATCATATTTTTTCTTAAAATCCGGTGTAAGTATATCTCCAATCCGAAGTCCATTACGTCCGGTTTTATCCATGTAAGTCGGGCCAATACCTCTTAAGGTAGATCCAATTTTTGTGGTTCCTTTGGCTGCTTCTGATGCTGCATCAAGCAATCTATGCGTAGGCAATATTAAATGAGCTTTTTTAGATATTACAAGATTCTTTTTTAAATCAATCCCTAACTTTTGAAGTTCGTTGTATTCAGATGCAAATACTTCAGGATCGATGACCAAACCATTTCCAATAATATTTAGTTTAGTCTCGTGAAAAACACCTGATGGAATCAAATGCAACACATGTTTTATATCATTAAACTCAAGAGAATGGCCGGCATTGGGACCGCCCTGAAATCTGGCTATCAGATCGTAATTTGGGGTTAGTACGTCAACTATTTTGCCTTTACCTTCATCACCCCATTGTAATCCTAACAATACATCTACTTTCACTTTTAAATAATTTATTTTATCTTCAGTTTTTAGTTATAATTATTTGCTTTTTTTTGCCATTCATCTGGATGAATCGTTTGAACAGGTAAGCTTCAACCTATTATCTATTCCGCATCTTTCCGGCCAATCTCCATGTAGCAGTTTGCCTTTCTTTCTCAAATTCATACTCAAAAAAATAACTTATTGCTATTAATAAAAACCTTAATTTCATTTAATAAAAGCGAAGCAATTTAAAACAATTTTTCATTCGTTCGATAAAAATATAATCGAAAAATAATTCATTCTGAAAAAGTCATAGAAGCCAAAGAAATCTTCATTGTGGCAATTTCTCAAATACTGAAAATAGACTTAAATTAACTTCACCCTATTATTTATTTGCTATTGTTATCCTTTATATGACCATAAATGTATAAAGAATGATGTTCTGGTGTAAAATTGTTTAATTCACAAGCTGTTTTTATAACTTGTTGCAGCCGCGGATCACAGAATTCAATAACTTGTCCCGACCCAATATCAATTAAATGATCATGCTGCATACATTGAAAAGCCTTTTCAAATTGCGCCATATTTTTTCCAAATTGATGTTTGATAACGAGATTGCAATCGAGAAGCAATTCAATAGTATTATATAGAGTTGCCCTGCTTACTCTGTAATTTTTATTTTTCATAAATATGTAGAGGGATTCTATATCAAAATGACCTTCACGAGAATAAATCTCATCAAGAATTGCATATCTTTCCGGCGTCTTGCGATGACCTTTTAATTCCAGGTAATTTGTGAAAATTTTCTTGACGTTGTCTTTTTCTTCATTATTTGCCATAATTTAGACTAATTAAAAATTACAGCTAAATTATATCTTTTTAAATTATATAATTAGATAAATTCTTTGAATTTATTGCTCTGGGGTTTTAAAATCATTATTCTTCAATGTTTTCTATTCGAGATACTTTTTCTACACCTTTTATTTTTCCAAGGTTGACAATAAGTTTATTAAGATCATTGATGCTATGAACGTATAATTCAAGAACACCTTCAAAAATTCCATCATGACTGGCAAGGTTTATGTTACGTATGTTGATGCTGAGGTCCTTTGATATGGAATTGGTTATGTTATTAAAAACTCCAAAACGATCTATTCCCTGTATTGTTATTTTAACAAGAAATGAAAGAATTTTATGCGTGGTCCACTTGGTTGGTAATATTCTATCGCTTTGACTTGATAACAGTTTTACAGCATTAGGACATTTTGATTTATGTATGATAATGGAATTATAGATATTACGATAACCGATAACATCTTCACCAGGAATTGGATTACAACATTTGGCTATAGAGTATGTACTTGTTTTGTCATTTATATTTTCACGCAATATATAAGGAGAATTACGCGTATAGTTTTTGGATGTTTTGACATCCTTTCATTTACTTTTGCTTCTTTTTCTTCATCCCCTATATTATTTTCATTTGAAAGACCTAGCGTAAGCTCCCAGTATCGAATCCATTTATTTTTGCTATTTCTTTTTAAAATTTTGGGTAAATCGTCAAGTTTAATTAGTTCACTACCAATTTTGCTATACAATTCTTCTTTGCTGGAAACCTCGTATGCAGGTAAAATTTTTTGAAAAATCCTGGAGCTTGGATTTAGATTCAATTCCTTTAATCTATTTTCAAGAAATAATTTTCCTTTTTCAATCCGGTTTTTAGTTTCAGATTTTAATGAATTTTTAATAGCAGTTTTAGCTTTTGCAGTTATTACAAAGTCAAGCCAATCCTTTTGAAAACGATGCTTATCAGAAGTAATAATTTCAACCTGGTCTCCACTTGTCAGTTTATAATTCAAAGGTACAAGACGATGATTAACCTTTGCACCAATGGCTTTATTGCCAATTTGACTATGAATTTCAAAAGCAAAATCAAGAGCAGTAGAATCTTTAGGCAATGTCTTAAGTTCGCCTTTTGGTGTAAATATATGAATTTCAGACGAAAAAAGATTCAGTTTAAAATCATCAAGAAATTCAAGTGCATTTGAATTAGGATCTTGTAGTAATTCTCTTATTTTTTTCAGCCATTTATCAATTTCGCTTTCTTGTGTACTGTTTTGCTTGTATTTCCAGTGAGCAGCAAATCCCTTTTCAGCAATTTCTTCCATGCGCCTGGATCTTATCTGAACTTCCACCCAACGGCCCATCGGACTCATTACTGTCATGTGCAGAGCCTCATATCCATTTGCTTTCGGGGTACTAACCCAATCCCTTATGCGTTCAGGTTTTGGCGTATATATATCTGTAATAATCGAGTAAATATTCCAGCATTGTGTTTTTTCCGGAATTTCCGGTAACGGATCAAAAATTATTCTTATTGCAAACAAATCATAGATTTCTTCAAAAGGAATATGTTTAGTCTGTATTTTATTCCAAATTGAATAAATTGATTTTGGCCTGCTGGTAATTTCATAACTCAATGCTTGCTTATCAAGCTTTTCTTTAATCGGTTCGGCAAATTGTTGTATAAAAGCACTACGCTCCGGTTCACTTTCAGCTACCTTTGTTTCAAGTTCTATATATTTTTCAGGATACCTGTATTTGAGACTCAAATCCTCCAACTCGGTTTTAATACTATAAAGGCCAAGGCGATGAGCTAAAGGAGCATAAATGTATATGGTTTCACTTGCAATTTTATTTTGCTTTTCACGGGAAAGAGAATCGAGAGTACGCATATTGTGTAAACGATCTGCCAATTTAATAAGTATAACCCTGACATCATCCGAGAGCGTTAGTAACATTTTTCTGAAATTCTCAGCCTGAAGAGAACTGTTGTTATCATACAATTCACCAATTTTAGTCAATCCATCAATGATAGATGCTATTTTAGAACCAAAATTTCGTTCAATTTCTTCCAGGGTATAATCCGTATCCTCAACTACGTCATGAAGTAATGCGCTTACAATGGATTTAACACCTAAACCCATTTCTTCGTTTACAATCCTGGCTACAGATAGTGGATGAATAATATAAGGCTCTCCTGAACGGCGCCGTGTTTCTTTATGAGCATCGTAGGCAACCTTAAAAGCTTTTTCTATTAAGCGCTTATCTTCCGGGCTATCGCAATGCACACAATTAGTTAAAAGTTCGTTAATTCTTCGTTGTATTTCTTTATCCTCTTCCGGTTTTAAAGCAGTCATTATAGTTAATAAAATATATCTTGTTTTAGATTAGTTACCAGTGTTAATTCAATACTGTAAAATATTTTATAATTCATTACTCTCATTTTTGCAGAATCAAAAGAAAAGAACCTTTTTGTTCCAAAACACCTACTATTTTTAAATAATAAATATAAGCACCCTGAGGCGCAATACTTCCATTTATTCTTCCATTCCAACCTTCAGAAGAATCGGATGTTTCAAACACCTTTGTTCCCCAACGATCGTAAACAATAAATTTAAATTCTTTAGTAATATATGCTATTGGAATTGGAACCATGTAAATTGAATTTTTGTTATTACTATTAGGAGTAAAATACTCGGGCATTATTATTGTTTGTGTTATTGTAATAGAAATAGTATTAGACTTGGCAGATCCATTATTATTATTAGGGTTATTTTCCTCGCATAACAAAGTAACATAATAACTTTCAGATATTGTATCTGGGATGTCAACAGTTGTAGGTATCTGAAGTCGAGTTATAGAAATAAATCCATTACTTGTATGAGCGGTAAACATATATTGTTTAATGTCTCCTTCAAATTGTTTATACGGGGTCCAGTATAAATTAATGACTCTCCTATTTGCTATACGAACCTTTTAAAATAATACTTGATTCAACTCCAGATTAATTATCGATAGTGCCACAATTATTTAGTACAACAAATTTATAAAAGTACTGCTTGCTTGAGGCATCTACTGAATCAGTATAAAATCAGTTTTCCTGCTGTCATCAATACTTGCGATTGTATCATATATTCCACTATAATTAGCAGATCTTAATACCTTATATTTATGCAATTGTGAATTATTATCAGTTATAAAAGAAAGCTGTATGTGATTGTCATCTATAATTTTAGTTCCATCGGCATTAACATATTCAGGTTTTGCAGCTATACTTGTACTTAAGCTTCTTATATTTGAATAACAATTATAACTTTTAGCCATATTTACGGCAATAATTTGAAATGAATATTCAGTATTAAACTGCAAGTGTTGCCCTGTTTGACTTGCATCATTGACAGGAATTATAATACTGGTATCTGTGAAAAAATTTTCACCACTAATTGACCATAATTGAAACGCGCCTGCACCCGTTCGATAAAGAACATGGTATTCTTCATTATTACTGGTATCCCATCCATAAAATTTATTCCATGTAAGTTTAATTGTATAATTGCAAGTATCAAAGTCCGGCTTCAAGAGTAATATGTTTGAGGGAGCATCTTTAAATGGTAATCGCGTTAAATTTCCTGAACTAGCTATATACCCTGTTTTAAATGCTTCAACTGCAAAAAAATTAATATTGTTAAATAAATTATATGTTTTACCTCCAATAGTAAATTGAGTATCTACGGAATACTGAATATTTAAACCGGAAGTAGTCCCCAAAACAATGTAATTAGGTTTCGTTCCAGTATATCCACTAAATACATATATTTTAAATGAATCCGGGGTAAAAGGATCTTCCCAATTAATATCATATTTCTGAGTACTTTCGTCATAACTGACAGATGTTAAATATGGACTCTGCAGTTGGGCTCCTGCTTTGTAAATAGTCATTGCAATTACAAATAACGATATCAAGTTTTTTCTCATAACTGACAAGTTTAATTCTAAAATTATACAAAATGCTCAATATTTTAAGATCAATTTTCAAAATCTATTGGCTATTGGCTATTAGCTAAGAATTAGAATGTCTAAAAATTAAATGCCCACACTTAATAATTCTGTAATTAGAAATTTCCTTTCACTTTTTCCCTTCAATCTTTTAACTTTTTATGTTCTCCCTATTTCCTTTTTCCTTATTCCAGTTTTCCGTTCAAATTCTTTTCAATTCCTCTAAAGCAATATTATACTCTTCAATTATATTATTAATTATTTCACCTGCCGGTTTTATATCTTCAATTAATGCAGCAATCTGTCCAATCTCCAGTTCACCTTCAGAAATGTCACCTTCATACATTCCCATTCTTGAGAGTCCTTTACCAATTAAACCTGTCATTGTTTTATTATCAGTACAGGTTAATTCTGCTTTTTCAATTTTGTCATAAAAATCATTCTTTATTATACGAACCGGCTTAAATTTTCGAAAAGCAATACACGTTCCACCATCACCTGTTGCTATTACTTTTTGTTTAAAATTTTCATGAGCCGATGATTCAGTACTTGCAACAAAACGACTTCCTACCTGAATTCCCTCAGCGCCCAAAGCCAATGCAGCTAGCATTCCTCTTCCGGTTGCAATACCTCCGGCAGCAATAATTGGTAATTTAGTAAATTTTTTGATCAATTGTAATAAAACAAAACTGGTAGTTTCCTCTTTTCCATTGTGGCCACCAGCTTCTACACCTTCAGCTACAATTGCATCCACTCCTGCATCTTCACATTTAAGTGCATACCGCACATTTGATATAACATGGGCAACTTTTATACCTTTGCTTTTTAATATTTTAGTCCAGGTTGCCGGATTTCCTGCAGAAGTAAAAACAATTGGCACTTTTTCTTCAATAACTACATTAATAATTTCTTCAACATTAGAATACATCAAAGGTATATTAACTCCAAACAGTTTATTTGTATTGCTTCTTGTTTTTTGGATTTGCAGGCGTAAAATATCAGGAGCCATTGATCCGGAACCTATTAGTCCCAAGCAACCAGCATTACTGACAGCCGATGCCAATCTCCAGCCGCTGCACCAAACCATACCAGCTTGAATGATTGGATAACGTAATGAAAATAACTCGCTAATCCGGTTAGTCATTTCCAATTTTTATTAAAAGAATACTTGCTCTTCAATATGCAAAGATATTAAATAATGAACTTAACTAAAAGCTTTATTTTTCAATTGTATCAGGCATTTGACCTTACCTGACTCATCTAGTAATATTGATAGCTATAGTTTTCATCTTTTCATTTCATAATTTATTCGTTTTCACTAATAAAATGTAACTTAAATTTATTTTTAAAATAAAATTTTCGTATGAAATAATAAAAATCTCTGTTTATTGTGAATAATTCTCGCAAGAATCTTCTATTTTTACCTCAAATAACTTATATATAAGGTTTTTGAATTGAAGTGTTCCATAATTTAAAAATGAATTATAAAAAACGCGAAAGGAATTTAAAATTAAACTTGACAGATTATGAAGAAGATATTGAAAACTTTAGGTGGGGTATTATTCATAAGCTTATTTATATTTTCTTGTTCAAAAGATAATACACCTCAGGTTGGTGTAGCTGCCGGACAAATAAAGTCATCAGTAGATACTGCAAATTATAATTTTACAATAAAATCAGTATCTAAAAATGTCAGCGGAGATACTATAACCATTAAAATCTATGGAACAGCAGATTCAACAAAAGAAATATATATACTATTTTCTAAAGTCATTGATTTGAAAGTTCAAAAATATGAATGCAGTTATACCTTTTCAACTGGTACCAGCATTACAGTTACTTATATTGTAAATAATGACCAATACATTTGTGATGGAATTTCTGGTAAAGGTTCCATTAATGTAGTATCGTATAACTCCAATGCTATAACAGGTTCATTTGATATTAGTGCAGTTGATCTTTTGGATACGACAAAAGTTGTGAAATTAAATGGTGACTTCAATGCTGTATTTGATTTAAACTCCTTAATAAAAGATATAGATGTGCCCCAGGGAAAAATGCAGGCAAGAGTTAATAGTTCCTTTACTTTTTTTGACGTTATGGCTGCGAAAGTAAGTTTTAATGGTGTAGATACAACTATAAGCGTTACGGGTACTTTTGATAATGAATCTATTGTGCTTCAATTTGTAAATCTTAATCCAACGTCAGGTCAAGCATTTAATATAAGTTTAGCTTCCTTAATAAATAATTCTTACATCATGGGTTCATACGCTCAAGATACTTTAAAACCATTTGTTGCTGACGGCCAAAACGGCACAACAGGTATGTTTACAATAGTTAAAATATCCGATACTTATATTCAGGGAACATTTCAATTCTCAGGCAAACAAGTTGGCAACCTAAATAATGTGACTAATATAACTGAAGGTAAGTATAACGCCAAGATTTATCAAAATTATCAAAAGTGAAAGTAAAAAATGAACTAAAATCAAGATTAGAAAAAATATACATAATATTATGATTAAAATCAGATTCATTTTGCTTTTTTCATTATCAATTCTTTTGCTTAGCTGCAATAAAGAGGAAGATTCTATTACTTATATACAAGCCATCATCAATGGCAAAAAGTCAATTCTGACAGATGTAGAAGCGAAAATTACCCGAGTACCTATAGTCAATAGTACTGATTCTATGGAACAATTATCTGTATATGGATTAAGGTCAGATTATTCAAAATACTTAATATTAAATGTACTTACTTTAAAACTTTTACCTGAAGAATATGCATTTGGCAGCGTCTCTGACTCTGTTTTACTTGTTAAAGCAACTTATTGTCAAGATAGTAATTTCTTCTGCACTGCTTATGACAATTATCTAATAAATCCGGGATCATTAATCATCACTAAAATCGGAGATAACTATGTAAAAGGACTCTTTGAATTTAATGCTGCTCTTAGAGATAACCCCGATTCAGTGATAAGCATAAGCAATGGTTCTTTTTTCGCAAAAATCAGATAGTCATTTTAAATTAAAATCGGTAATTTTTTTATATGCAATGTTACATTGTAATAAATGATTTGGGTTAATTCAATTAAACAAGGCCTGACAAATGAAAGCTATTACACATTTGTTTGAAGAAAGTGTAAACCAATTTTCCGAAAATGCTTTTCTTTTTGAAAAGAAGAAAGACATTTTTCAATCTTTGAGTTATGCAGAAACAAAAGATCTGGTTTATAAATTTGCAGCAGGTCTCATGAGTTTAGGCCTCAATAAAGGTGATAGGGTAGCATTATTATCAGAAGGCAGAAATGAATGGGTTATTGGTGAATTGGGTATACTGTATTGTGGAGCTATAAATGTTCCGTTATCTGTAAAACTAAACGAACAATCTGAACTATTATTCAGAATTCATCATTCAGGTTCGCGAATGGTAATTGTTTCACAAAACCAGGCTAAAAAATTAAGTACAATAGTTGATAAAATACCGGGCGTTGACAAAATTATCCTTCTTGATAAACAAGAGCAATATAGCGAAAAAGAGAGATATTTTAATGATGTCCTGGCATTAGGTGAAGAATATTTAAATGATAATCGTGATTCTTTTATCCAGCGCTGGCAATCCGTGCAGCCCAACGATTATGCAACAATCAGTTATACTTCAGGAACAACGGCCGACCCTAAAGGCATTGTTTTAACACATCGAAATTATACATCTAATGTGGAGCATTCATTAAGTTTGATTGATGTTCCAGAAAAATACGTCACCCTGCTAATTTTACCATGGGATCACTCTTTTGCTCATACAACAGGTATTTACGCGATGATGAAAACAGGTTCATCATTAGCTTCTGTGCAAGCTGGAAAAACAGCATCGGAAGCTTTAAAAAATATTCCTGTCAATATTAAAGAAATTAAACCTCATTTTTTGCTGAGCGTACCTGCATTGGCCAAGAATTTCAAAAAAAATATTGAAGCTGGCATAAGCACCAAAGGAGTAAGTGTTTATACGATTTTTAAATTCGGACTTAAAATTGCTTATTTATATAATGGCATAGGATGGAATAGAGGAAAAAGCTGGCGAATCATCCTGAAACCAATATATTCATTTATTGACATTATTATTTTCAAAAAAATACGGGAAAATTTTGGAGGCCGGTTAAAATTCTTTGTAGGAGGTGGGGCTCTTTTGGATATAGAATTGCAGCGCTTTTTTTATGCAATTGGCATTCCAATGCTACAAGGTTACGGTTTGACTGAAGCATCACCAGTAATATCTGCTAACTCCCTTGAAAAATGCAAATTTGGTTCATCCGGAACCATAGCAAAGCAAATTCAATTAAAAATTTGCGATGAAAATGGTAAAGAATTGGCGCAAGGTGAAAAGGGTGAAATTGTTATTCGCGGAGAAAATGTTATGGCTGGCTACTGGAACAACAAAGAAGCCACCGAACAAACCATTATTGATAACCGGTTGCAAACAGGTGACATGGGATATGTTGATAAAGACGGCTTTTTATTTGTTCTTGGCCGTTTTAAATGCCTCCTGATCGCTGATGATGGAGAAAAATATAGTCCTGAGGGAATCGAAGAAGCTATTGTCGGACATTCGCCATATATTGAACAATGCATGCTTTATAACAACCAGAATCCTTATACCGTTGCACTTATTGTAATTAATGCAGAAGCAATTAAAAAGTGGCTCAAAGAGAAATATCACAAGTTCAATGAACAAGATTATATAACTAATTCATTAAAACTTATAGCTTCAGAAATTAATGAATACAGAACAGGGCGGAAATACGACAAGATGTTTCCTCAACGTTGGCTGCCAGTCTCAATAGCTGTTCTTGAAGAACCTTTTTCAGAAGAGAATGGTTTATTAAACAGTACTTTAAAACTGGTACGCGGCAAAGTAATTGAAAAATATATTGAAAGAATTCAGTTCCTTTATACTCCTGAAGCTAAAGATATTTGTAACTCTAAAAATCAGGAAGCAATTTCCAGGTCACTAAAATAAATTGTGTAGTACAGTATAATATTCAAAATAACTATCCTCGCCTGCTTGCATCGCTTAACCCCATCATGTCCCGGTAACTATTTGGACTTATTTGTCACCGCATATACTTCGTAGTTAGTTTTCTGCTTTTTGATATATGAATTTCAAGAATTATGATGTAACTTTAGTAAAGTCTCTGTATAAAGTTTGCTAAATAATATTCCAAATATTGAAGCAATATGTACCGATTATTTTCGAATCGCCGGTTACTTTCTCTCGCAATTATATTGATTATTTCCAATATCATTATTACAGGCATTTCATTATTTGTATCATACAACAAATCTGTTTCGACATTCAAGTCTACTTTAGTTGATATTGTGGAACGACAAAAATCGCTGGTAACTGTCCTTCACGAACAGGGGAAAAGCGCACCTGAAATAATTCAGTTATTAAAAAAAATGCGTGAAAAGTTTTACGATATCGGACAAACAGGTGAATTTGTCATAGCCTGCCAATCTGGTGATAGTGCTGATTTTTTGTTAACCGAAAGTAAAATATCAAAGTTCTACATAAATAATCCCGAAAGGTATGGATTGCCTATGTGCATGGCCTTACAAGGTAAATCAGGATATATTTTTGCCAAAGACTATAATGGTGTAAAAGTCCTGGCAGCCTTTACTTATATGCCTGCCTTTCAATGGGGAATTGTTGCTAAAATTTCGGTGTCAGAGTTAAACCGGCCATACTTCGAGGCGTTGTATATTTCTCTGTTTATTACCATATTATTAATATTGTTTTGTATTTTTCTTTTTGTCAAAATATCAAACCCGATTTTAAAAAACATTATAGACAGTGAAGAACATTACCGCAGTTTATTTAATAATAAACATGTTTGCATGTTGGTAATAAATCCTTCAAACATGAAAATTGCAGATGCCAACCCTGCCGCCTGTAATTTTTACGGGTATAAACTTAAAGAAATGCTTTCAATGGATATTTCTCAAATCAGCATGGTACAGCCAGATGAAATACAGCAGTCGTTAGAAAAAATCAATAAAAGCCAGCAATATTATTTTAATGTCAAACATAAATTATCTGACGGCACGGTACGCGATGTTGAGGTTTCTGCAGGGACTATCCGGATTAAAGGCAAAAAATTTTTGTACTCTATTATTTTAGATATTACTAAACGCAAGCAAATTGAGGAAGAACTCATTGAAGCCCATGAGCTTTTCCAAAAGACATTTCAATTAAGTCCGGTCGCTACAGGGCTTGCAAAACTATCTGGAAGAATTGTGGTTGATGTAAATAATGCATTTGAGAATTTATTTGGTTTCACACAGACTGAGTTAGCAGGAAAACCTATCACGGATTTCGATATTTGGGAGAATGACGAAGAGCGGCAGCAAGCCTATCAAATGCTGATAAAACAAGGCAGTCTCCGTGATAACGAGTTTTCCTTCAAATCCAGGTCAGGAAGAATTGGCCGGGGAATCTTATATGCAGAAACCATTGAACAGCGAGGGGAAAAATACATATTATTAAAAATCATAGACATCACCGAGCGTAAACAGGCTGAGGAAGCACGACGTGAAATTGACAAGCGTTATCGTACACTTTTCGAATTTTCACCCTACGCTATCACGCAATCTGACATGAGCGGAAAGATTCTCACATGTAACCTGCAAGCCGCGTTAATGCATGGATACGAACGTCAAACAGATTTGATAGGCACAAGTGCTTTCGATCTTTTTTCCCCGGATGAAATGGAACGTGCCAAAATAAACATGCAACAAACATTAAAGGATGGTGTCATCAGAAATATAGAGTACCGCTTTCGCAAAAAGGATGGTTCCCAGTTTCAGGCGGAACTTAGTGCAACTTTAATTACAGATGCGGAAGGTAAACCCACGTCGTTTATGGCTATTACCCGCGATATTACTGAACGCAAACAAACTGAAGAGACATTGCGGAAAAGTGAAGAAAAATGGCAAAATTTATTCAACAATAGTCCTGATGCAATAGCTATTTACGAAGCTATTGATGATGGCAAAGATTTTGTTTTCACTGATTTTAATTTAACTGCAGAACAAACAGAAAAGATAAGCCGCGACCAGGTAGTTGGAAAACGAATTAGCAAAGCATTTCCCTCTGCTGCTGAACTTGGTTTTCTTGAAACTTTTAGAAAAGTATGGCTAACCGGGAATACTGAGCGAATGGATATTACTTTCTATAAAGATGATAGAATTGCAGGTTGGCGTGAAAATATAATTTACAAATTGCGAACCGGGGAATTAGTTGCAATATATAACGATGTCACTGAACGAAAGAAGGTGGAAGAAGCATTAAGCGAAAGTGAAGAACGCTTTTCAAAGGCTTATATGACTTCACCCATAGCCTTTATGATAGCAAACATGGAAGATGGCAGAATTATAGAAGTAAATGATGCATTCACCAACATTTCCGGGTTCTCCAGAGAAGAAGCCCTCGCGAGTACAACACTCAACTTGAAAATATGGGTTCACGAAGAAGATCGAAAGCACATGATAGCTACTCTTCACAATGGTCAAGCTGTGGTGCGTAAGGAGATAATGTTATGCGCTAAAAACGGGAACGTCTCAACAGTACTGTTATCAGCTCAAGTTATCCAATTAAGCCATAAATATTGCATAATATCCAGCATAGAAGATATCACAGATCGCAAACTAGCAGAACAAAACTTAAAAATAAGCGAAGAAAAATTCAGAACTTTTGTTGATAATGTAGGTGAAGGATTTGGATTTGTAAACCCTGAAGAAGTATTTGTATATACAAATCCTGCTGCCGAAAGAATTTTTGGAGTAAGCAAAGACAAACTGGTTGGTAAAAACCTTAAAGAATTTCTATCTGAAAAAGAGTACAGAACAGTTCTTGAACAAACACAAATTCGTAAGAAGGGGAAAATTAGTGTGTATGAAAACGAAATAATTCTATCTGATGGCAAAAAACGAAATATACTTATTACAGCAGTTCCGCAATTTGATATTAATAAGAATTTCATAGGCACATATAGTATTTTCAGAGACATCAACGAACGCAAACAGGCGGAATTATTGCTTAAAGAAAAAACTGAAGAAATAGAAACTCAAAATGAAGAATACTTGCAAATTAACGAAGAACTTAATCAAACCAACGAAGAATTGAAGTTAGCCAAAGAAAAAGCTGAAGAAAGCGACAGCCTAAAAACAGCATTCCTGCATAATATGTCGCATGAAATCCGGACTCCAATGAATGCAATCATGGGCTTTTCAGAATTATTGGTAAAAAATTATAACGACAAATCAAAACTCGAAAAATTTTCAAGTATTATAAATCAAAGATGCAAGCACCTGCTCGAAATCATCAATGATATTCTCGATATTGCAAAAATTGAATCCGGTCAATTACCTATTAATAGAGAAGAATGCAACCTGAACGATCTTTTCACAGAGCTTACTTCCTTTTTTAATGAACATCAGAAAAATATAGGCAAGCAAAATATTATGTTTAGTTTACAAGCTCAATGCAATCCAAGAGAGAATACCATCATTACCGACACGATTAAATTAAAACAAATATTCATCAATCTTATTTACAATGCATTTAAATTTACCAATGCAGGCAAAATTGAAGGTGGTTGTAAATACGATGCCGACCACAATTTATATTTTTATGTTTCCGATACCGGCATTGGTATACCACCCGATAAGTATGAAGTAATTTTTGAACGTTTCTCACAATTACAGCATGAAAAAGGCGGAACCGGATTAGGCTTATCTATTGTAAAAGGATTGGTAAGCTTATTAGGAGGCAAAATATGGCTCGAATCTGAACTTGAGGATCTGCCTTCTGGCAAAGCAGGAGGAACTACATTTTACTTTTCATTACCTTATGAAATAGCTCAATCAGTGCATCGCGAACAAGTCTCTATTGAAGAAACTCAAGAGTATCATTTTTCAGGTAAAACTATTCTTATAGTTGAAGACGATCTTTATAATGTCGATTACATTAAAGAAATTCTTTCCGATACCGGCTTAAATATTATACATACCGAGTATGGTAAAAAAGCAATTAAAATAGCCACAACCCAACTACTGGATTTGGTTTTAATAGATATTCGCCTGCCCGATATAGAAGGTTATGAAGTAGTACGTCAAATTAAAAAGCGCAAACCAGGTTTAAAGTTTATTGCCCAAACAGCCTATGCCGCTCATGAAGACAGGCAAAAAGCCTTTGATACAGGTTGTATCGATTATATAAGCAAACCTTTAAACCGCAATTTGCTGTTATCTATGATAAATAAGTACCTGTTAAAAGGCAATTAATTCAAAATACTATTTTCGCAAGACTTTGTATTTTCGAATAGTTTAGCTCCTTTCAGGCTCCACCAACAAATCGCATAATTCTTCGTCCGTCCACATTTACCAAAAGTCATTTAACAAACTGTGCCAGGGAGAGTTTATTTAACAATTTACATAAAACTTTAATTGTATAATTCATTTCTCACGAAAAGTCACGAAATTTGAAATCTGGAAAATATATCTTTATTTATTTTTAGTAATTAAAATTTTATTGAACGAAATGGCCAAACTTTATTATTTATTTAAAATCAATTACAATGTTGAAATCATTATTCACTACCGTACTTTTCTTTACAGCAATTCAAATCTTTGCTTCAACTAATGATACAATTTGGAACCAAACCGATAAAGATGGCCGCAAACAAGGTTATTGGCGTATTTCATACGAGACAGGTAAAATCAAGTACCAGGGATTTTTCAAAGACAATAAACCTGTTGGTGAGATGAGGCGCTACTATGAAGACGGAGTAATTCGTGCCATTCAATATTTTGGAAATAACAACAAATCAAAAGCAAAGCTTTACTATCAAAATGGAATATTAGCGGGTGAAGGAAATTTCATTGAATCAATAAAAGACAGTGTATGGAAATATTATTCTTATTATGACAAGACCCTTAAACTGGAAGAAAAATATTCCAATGGAGTCAAAGAAGGATATTCAAAAAAGTATTATCCAAACGGACAAGTTGCAGAAGAAATTTTATGGCATAATAATCTGAAGCAAGGTCCCTGGAATCAATATTATGAAGATAGCATTCCTAAACTTAAAGCAAACTATATTAACGATATGCGCAACGGGGACTTTCTGGAGCTTTACCCGAATGGTAAACCGGAAATTAAAGGAAATTTTGAAAATAATATCATGCAGGGAGAATGGATATATTACAACGAAAATGGTAATATAAAAACAAAAGTAATGTATGTGAATGGAATCCCCAAAAATGCCGATGTACTGAAAAAGCAGGAAAATGACTTTTTTAGAATGATTGATAATAATAAAGGCAAATTTCCTGAACCTGATGAAACCAATATTGCGCCAACTAATTAAAATATTCTTCGATATTGAATCAATGCAGCATTTGAATGAAATCGAAAATTAATAATTATAAATTTCATATCGTATTCACTATTTCAATTGTATTAATTAATTTGTCTGCAAAAGGGCAGCATGGTGCAAAATATTGGGTTCAATTTACAGACAAAAAGAAATTCCTTATTCAATAAATAAACCTGAACAATTTCTTTCTTCAAGAGCCATTCAGCGAAGATTAAGAAATAATGTTCCCATCACTGAAGAAGATCTTCCTGTGTCAACATATTATGCTGATAGCCTGAATATGCCAGGAGTTAAGGTAATGTACACTTCAAAATGGTTTAATTCGGCAACTATAGAGGTAAATGATACATCTGCCGATAGAAATAATAAAGAATTATTCATTTGTAAAAGCTGTTGAAAATACAGCTGATGCAGTTTCGTACAAAAATGGAGTTCATTTCAAATAAATTTAAAGACCAGTTTAGTCCGTTAACCTAATCCTGATGAATCATTATATAATTATGGTTATACACAAATTAAACTGGAAAATGGCGTATTTCTTCACAGAATTGGGATTTCGAGGCAAAGGAATTCAAATTGCCGTTAATAGATGCTGGGTTTCCAAGATGCGGAAATTATACGTTTCGCTAGATTCTTTGCGCAATGCGAAACCGGATATTAGTACAAAAAATTTTGTTGACTTAGGGCAAAGTGTTTATAATGACGTATCGCATGGAGCTGAAGTTTTATCAACTATTGCTGCCGATTTGCCTGGAACATTTGTAGGAACTGCACCAGATGCTTCTTTTATTCTTTTATGCAGTGAAGATGTTAATTCGGAATATCCAGTAGAAGAAGATAACTGGGTTGCTGCTGCCGAATATGCTGATAGCGCGGGTGCAGATATTATTAGTACTTCTCTTGGTTATACAACATTCGATGATCCTGTCTTTAATAATTCCTATATAGATATGAATGGAGAAACTACCCGGATTTCATTAGCTGCAACAATTGCTTCTTCCAAAGGAATAATAGTTGTAGTCAGTGCCGGTAATGAAGGAGATAATTCATGGCATTATATCAGTGCACCTGCAGATGCAAAAAATATATTGACTGCCGGTGCAGTGACAAGTGACAGTTTAAGGGCAATTTTTTCATCCTTTGGCCCTTCATCAGATGGAAGGATTAAACCCGATATTATGGCAATGGGAGAAAATGTAATGCTGTAGAATCATATCCCGGACAATTTCTTGAAAATAAGTGGTACATCATTTTCTTCTCCTATTATAGCAGGCCTTACAGCATGTCTTGTACAGGCATATCCAAATGCAGTATAAAAAAAGACAGTGTTATTCATGCAATAAGAAAACTTCCAATTTGTATGAAAGACCTAATAATTCTCTTATGGTTATGGAATTCCTGATTTTAATAAAGCTTACAATTGTTACAATAAACTAATCAAGAATGCAAACACTATTAATATTTCCCAAATCCTTTTCAGGAAACTTATATTTTAATTTGAATTTCCCCTATTCTGAATCAATTAAAATAATGTGCTACAATTCTATTGGAAAATTAATTTTTGTAACAACAAAACCAGCAAGTGACTTTGTTATATTGCAAACTGAATTGCAAAGTCTGAAACAGGGTTTATATATTTTTAAATGCTTACTCAAACAATCAATCCTGGGTTCTGAAAGCTGTAAAACAGTAAATTTAAAATAGAAGAAAATGCCAGAATTGCCAAATACAACAAATGATAATTTTCTAACATTATTTCAGCTTAATAAATTAATTCAGGATTCTATCAAAACAAAACTGAATGAATTTTTTTGGATTAAAGCTGAAATTGCCCAAGTGAAAGAAAATTACAGCGGACATTGCTATCTCGAGCTGGTTGAAAAAGATCCTCTGACGGATCGGATTGTTGCGCAATCAAAAGGCACAATATGGGCAAATACATTTCGAATGTTAAAACCGTATTTTGAAACTACTACTGGAAGAAAACTAACAGAAGGTTTGAAAATATTAATATGTGTAAAAGTTGAATTTCATGAAATTTATGGTTTAAGTCTCAATATTTCAGATATAGATCCAAGTTATACTGTCGGCGACCTCGCGCTTAAAAAGGCAGAAACAATCAAACGTCTTAAAGAAGAAGGAGTTTTCGATATTAACCACGAGCTAAAACTGCCACTAGTAACCCAGCGTATTGCAGTAATATCCTCAGAAACAGCAGCAGGTTATACAGATTTTGTTTCTCATCTTAACAACAATCCTTTCAATTATCATTTTGATATTAAACTATTTCCCGCGTTTATGCAAGGTAATAATGCCGAAGAATCAATAGTAAATTCATTAGAACTAATAAATAAAGATATAAACAATTTCGACGTCGTTACAATAATCAGAGGTGGCGGTTCCCAGGTTGATCTTAACTGTTTCGACAGTTATTGGCTTTCGCTGAATGTAGCACAATTTCCTGTTCCGGTATTAACAGGCATTGGTCACGAACAGGATGATTCCGTAGTTGATATGGTTGCTCATACCAGACTAAAAACGCCCACTGCCGTTGCTGATTTTTTGATTGATCGTATGAGTGAATTTGAAGAAAGTCTGGATGACTTCAATGTACTGACAGTTGAATTAACAAAAAAATCAATTTCTGAAAAGAAAAAACTTCTTGAAGATACTTTATTTACGTTGCCTTTAATATTTAAAGAACAAATACATAAAGAATTATCTATTTTGAATTCATTCACTCATCTCACTTCAAAAAATATTGAAAGGAAAATTCAAAGTCTTGACTTTTCTTATAAAATGTATGTTGAAAAAGTTACAATTTCACTTAAACACTTTTTTCAATATAAAAGGGCAGAGTTGAAACATGTTTATTCAAACCTGAAAAGTCTTATTCAAATTAAAATTGAGAAACATAATTCTTACATCAACAAATATGATAAAATTGCAAATATGGTAAACCCTGAATACATTTTAAGAAAGGGATTTTCAATTACCTTTTTCAATAATGTGCCATTAAAAGATGCGTCTTTGCTTACTGAAAAAGACAATATTAAAACACAACTTTACAAAGGAACAATTTTAAGTGAAGTTAAAAGTGTTGGAAATAAAAAATTATGATTATCCGTACTTAAATCAAGTTACTTTTTCTAAAAGGACTATCAGGAATTTAGACTTTAGACTATTAGGTTCTTAAATCGAACTTTAGATAGGAATTTCTATAGTCTAAATACCTTCAGTCTTAGTTGCTTTAACTAAAATTGAATTATCAATAGATATTATTCCGGACATTTACTTAAAAATATATAGAATATAACTTCCAAATTTGATGATTAATATCATCTTGTATTAAATACGCCATTGCACAATTATTGCGTTATAAATTTTAATTACAAACCTGTAAATATTGAACTATTCTGGATTGATATTGCTTTCTGATTTTTTGTACTATATCAGTACTGCCAGCATGTTTGTCATTTTGCTAGTTGCAATTGTTTTTCTTCAGATATTTCTAATAAAATGGCTTACAAATAAAAATATAAAACTCCTCCGGCAAAAAAACCAGGAATTAGAGATAATAAACCTGAAATTAATCCAATCTGAAAGTCGTCTTAAAAAAATGAATATGTTTAAAGACAGGCTTTTTTCTATCATCTCACACGACTTAAGAAATCCTTTTAATTCATTATTGGGAATATCGGAAATACTCAATAAAAATATCGGCAAGATAAATGAAGAAAAAATAAAGAAATATGCCGGCATAATTTACTCGAGCGCACGCAGCTTGTGCTCACAAACGGAAAGTTTACTGGAATGGTCCCGTGCACAATCAAATAAAATAGCATACCGTCCTGAGTTTTTCGATTTAAGGCCTCTCATTTTGAACGTTTTCACCTTATTTGAGCTGACGGCATTTAATAAAAAAATCGAACTGTGCTGTAATATTAAAGAAGTCAATATAGTTTTTGCAGATCGTGAAACTATTTCTTTGGTTTTGAGAAATTTGATAGATAATGGAATAAAGTTTACCAAAGAAGGAGGAAAAGTAATTGTTACTTCAAAAAAAATCGACAATTTTGTTGAAGTAAGTGTTACTGATACCGGAACTGGTATAAATGAAGAAGATATTTCAAAATTATTCAAATTTGATGAGGTAATTACCAGAAATGGCACACATGGAGAACAAGGCACAGGACTTGGATTAATCATGTGTAAAGAGTTTATTGAAATGAATAAAGGAAAGATAGATGTTGTAAGTCATGTAAATATTGGTAGCACTTTTTATTTCACTGTTCCTGCTAATGACAATTAAAACCAGACATAAATGATTGCCATATCATTAAAAAAAAGTGTTCTGCTGATTTCTTTATCTTTTTCATTGATTTGTTCTTCACAAAACCAACTTGAAATAGATAGTCTTCTAAGAAAATCAGAAACTGCTTCGCCCCTGGAGAAACCTTCTATATTAAACAGGTTAGCTGAATTGCAACTAAAAAATTCAATTGAAAAGGCCGAGGCATATGCAGATGAAGCTGAAGTATTATCGGAAAAAACAAGAAATCCAAATGAAGAAGCCCGTGCATTAAAAATTAAAAGCACTTGTTATCTTAATCGTTATCGTTATTCCGATGCTATTGACGCAACAAAATCAGCAATTGATATTTATCTTAAAAATGAAAATATTAAAGAAGCTGCAAATGCTTATATTCAATTAGGACATATATATAAACAAAGTCTTGATTATAGCAAATCACTTGAAAGTTATAATAAAGCATTTGAATTTTATAACCTAAATAAGGATTCTGCCGGTATAGCATCAACTTATAATTTTCTTGGAAGTTTATATTTGAAACAGACAAATTATCAGGAAGCTCTTAAAAACTACCAGGTTTCATTACAAATGAGGTTGCGGATGGTCGATTCAGTTGGCATAGCTAATTCTCAATATAATCTTGCACTGGTATTACGCGAGATTGGGAATTACAATGAGGCATTACAACATTTGGGACAAGCTATAACTATTAATGAAAAATTAAAAAATGCAAGTGAAGAAGCAAATGCATTAAATCTCTCCGGTAGCGTTTATCTTAAAATGAGCGAGTACAACAAAGCTCTTGAATTTTATCTTAAATCTATGACCATTCGGGAGCAATTAGGCATAAAAACTGATATTGCAACATCATATACCAATATTGGGCAAACATACAGAGAACTAAATAATTTGCCCAAGGCTTTAGATTATCTTACCAAAGCACACATGCTGCAAAAGGAAATTGGCGACAGGAAAGCCATTGCAGCTACACTAAATTTAATTGGAGGCATATTTTGGAAATCAAAAAATTATTCACGTGCTCTTGAAAATTATTTAGCTTCATTAAAATTAAGCATGGAACTTGAAGAAAAAGCCGAGACTTCTTCTGCTTATACAAATATTGGCAACATTTATTTTGAACTTAATAATTACGAAAAGGCAATGGAGTACTTTAGCGAAGCTCTGGTTTTAAATAGCACCATTAATGATTATAATCGTATTGCAAACTCCTACCTGCTAATTGGAAATTCATTTTCTAAAATAAGTAAATATCAGGATGCATTAAACAATTATAAAAAAGCACTTGAAATACGCCGTAAACTTGGAGAAATGGCCTATATAGCCAATGTACTTACCAGCATCGGCAGTACATACACTGATATGGAAGACTTTAATAAAGCATTGTCTTATTTTAATGAAGCATTAGTAATCCGGAAAAAGATAAATGATAAAACAGGCATTAGCATTTCTCTCAATAACCTGGGAAACTTATATAGTGCTATGAATAATCAAAATTTGGCGCTGACTTATTTTGAGCAATCATTGAAATCAGCAGAAAATATTGGTTTTAAATATAATATTGCTCTTTGCTCCCGGAAGATTGGTGAAATATACATTGTACTTAAAAATTATGACAAGGCTTATGATTTATTTCAAAAATCAGTAAAACTAGGTGCTGAATTGTATAACCTGGAACTGTTGAAAAAGGGATATTGGGATATTTATAATTATTACCTGTTAAAATCTGATTATAAAAATGCTTTAGAAAATTACAAATTCTTTACTCAATATAGTGATAGTATTGGTGTTTCCATGACTAATAAAAAATTACTCGATTTACAGGTAAACTTTGAATTAAGCAAAAAAGAAAGTGAAGTTGTCAAGATAGAGAACGACATTTCTCTTTTGAAAAAACAAAAGCAGTTGGATGAACTAAAAGATAGTCGAAGAAGGGAAACCATCTTTATATTATTAATTGTAACAATTTTTTTACTATCCATTGGAATTCTATATTTCAACCGTTATCAGCTAAAACGTCATGCGGCTCAATTGCTGCAGGATAAATTTGATATTATAGAAGATACAAACCAATCACTTAAAAAATCTGAAGAGGAATTACTTAAACTCAACAGCACCAAAGACAAGTTTTTTTCCATCATGGCACATGACATAAAAAATCCACTGGGTGGTTTGATTAGTATTACCGAATTGATGAAAACAGATTTCAAACAAACTTCTGATGAGGAAAAAGAAGAAATGTTTACTATCATTAACAAATCAACCCAGCAATTATATTCATTGCTTGAAAATCTCTTGCATTGGTCGCGTTCACAGACTGGCAAAATTGCTTATAATCCGATAGAACTTAAACCATTTGAATTGGCTGAAACCAATATTGAACTTTTAAAGGCTAATGCAGAGAAAAAAAATATTATGATAATCAATATGATTGATCATGATATTGAAATTAAAGCGGATAAAGACATGATAACCTTAGTGATCAGAAATCTTCTTTCAAATGCTATCAAATTCACTAACGAAAATGGTAAAATAATTATTGGTTCCGAAAGGAAAGATGGAATGGTAAACATTTCCATTGAAGATAACGGAATTGGTATATCAAAAGAAGACATTAAGAAACTTTTCAGAATTGATGTCCAATTTACCAATGTAGGAACACAAAACGAAACCGGAACAGGATTGGGATTGATACTTTGTAAAGAATTTATCCTAAAACATCAGGGTAAAATTTGGGCTGAAAGTGAGGCAGGAAAAGGATCGAAATTTATTTTTAGTTTACCTGGGTAAATCGGAGAAAGGAAGCCGGAGACCAAGAATGGAAAACGGAAAAGGGTAGAAAGGTTAAGGGTGAAAGATAATGACTAATGACTAATGACTAATGACTAATGACTAATGACTAATGACTATATTATTTAACTTTGAACTTTCATTATGGCCAAGAAACTATCATACAACGAAGCAATTGAAGAAATTGAGCAAATAATTGCTAAAATAGAAAATGATGAATACTCTATTGATGAGCTTGCTGAAAAAGTTAAACGTATTTCATTCCTGATTAGTTATTGCAAGGAAAAGCTACGCAATACTGAAGAAGAACTGGATAAGATTTTAAAGAAGATGCAGGAATAATTGTATTTTCTTGTATCAAAATTTTATTACATACAATTTACTTTTGCTGCATTTTTATCAAATTCAAAGCTGAACCAGCCTTAAACCAATCAAACTGATTTTTATTATAGGTATGGTTTAAAATAATTTTTTCTATTTTACCATTGTCATGATGTAATATTCCGGTAAATGGTTTATCCGGATCAAAATTCGTTAGACCTGTAATATCTATAATATCATCTTCCTCAAATTTATTATAGTCTTCCTTATTTGCAAAAGTCAAAGCCAATATGCCTTGCTTTTTAAGGTTTGTTTCATGTATACGTGCGAACGAACGAACCAACACGACTTTTATACCTAAGTGGCGCGGTTCCATCGCTGCATGCTCGCGTGATGAACCTTCGCCATAATTCTCGTCACCGACAATAATACTTCCTGTTTTTGCAATTTTATAAGCTCTTGCGGCTTCAGGAACCGGAACATATTCATTGGTTATCTGGTTTTTGACACTGTTCATTTTGCCATTAAAAAAATTTATGGCTCCTATCATCAGATTGTTCGAAATGTTGTCCAGGTGACCGCGGAATCTTAACCACTGTCCGGCCATAGATATATGATCCGTTGTGCACTTGCCTTTCACTTTAATTAGCAATCTCAGACCTGTCATATTGTTTTTGTCCCAGGCAGGAAAAGGTTCAAGTAACTGTAACCTTTCAGATTTTGGATCAACTTTCACTTCAACCTTGCTCCCATCTTTTACCGGAGCCTGATATCCTATATCTTCAGCAAAAAAACCTTTATCCGGTAATTCCATTCCAACCGGTTCATCAAACTTAACTTTTTGACCTTCATCATTAATCAGATAATCAGTAATTGGATTAAATGTGATATCTCCCGCAATTGCCATTGCAGTAACTATTTCAGGTGAAGCGACAAAAGCATGAGTATTGGGATTGCCATCATTACGTTTTGCAAAATTTCGGTTAAATGAAGTAAGTATGGAATTTTTTTCACCTTTATCTGCATTATGCCTGGCCCATTGTCCAATGCAAGGTCCACAAGCATTTGCAAGTACCATTCCTCCAATTTTAGTAAATATATCAAGCATTCCATCTCGTTCGACAGTATATCTTACCAACTCAGAACCAGGTGTAATAATAAATTCACTTTTTACTTTCAGTTTTTTTTCTTCAGCCTGTTTTGCAATTGAAGCAGAACGACTAATATCTTCGTAAGATGAATTGGTGCAAGAACCTATCAATCCCACTTCCAGCTTTTGAGGATAGCCGTTTTCATTTACAGCTTTTGCAAATTGTGATAAAGGCCAAGCTTTATCTGGTGAAAACGGCCCATTGATATAAGGTTCCAGCGTTGATAAATCTATTTCAATAACCTTGTCAAAATACTTTTCAGGAGATGCATATACTTCAGAATCGCCTGTGAGATGATTTGAAACTTTGTCAGCTAAATCAGACACTTCAGAACGTCCGGTAGATTTAAGATAATCTGTCATTTTTTGATCGTAACCGAATATGCTTGTCGTAGCTCCTATTTCAGCACCCATATTGCAAATTGTTCCTTTACCCGTGCATGAAATGCTTTTTGATCCTTCGCCAAAATATTCTAAAATGTAACCTGTTCCACCATCCACTGTTAAGATTCCGGCCAACTTTAATATTACATCTTTAGGTGATGTCCAACCAGACATTTTTCCGTTAAGCTTAACACCAATTATTTTAGGAAATTTCAATTCCCAGGGCATTCCGGCCATCACGTCAACTGCATCGGCACCTCCTACTCCGATAGCTATCATTCCCAATCCTCCTGCATTCACAGTGTGTGAATCAGTACCAATCATCATGCCTCCGGGGAAAGCATAATTCTCCAATATTACCTGATGAATTATCCCTGCTCCTGGTTTCCAAAAACCTATGCCAAACTTGTTTGAAACAGAAGAGAGAAAATCATACACTTCACTATTTGTAACTTTTGCTCTTTCCAGATCCTTTTCAGCGCCTGACTTTGCAACAATAAGATGATCGCAATGCACAGTAGTTGGCACAGCTACTTTCTTGCGACCTGCCTGCATAAATTGTAAAAGTGCCATTTGAGCAGTCGCGTCCTGCATTGTAACTCTATCCGGGTTAAATTCGACATAATCTTCACCTCCTCCAAATGCTTTGTAATTGATTGTTTCTGATAAATGGAAATATAATATTTTCTCAGTCAATGTCAATGGCTTATTCAAAACTTGTCTGGCTTTATTGATACTTTCATCTATTTTTGAATAAACCGCTTTTATTAGTTAGAATCAAATAACATATACTAAGTTCAAAGTTTAAGATTCAAAATTAAAAATTCAAAATCAACTATTAAATACTAGTTATTAGCTTTTAGCAAAAAATTCAAATGTTTGAAAATCAAAAGTCCACACTTAATAAAGTAATCAGTAATCAGTAATTTCATTTCACCTTTTTCCAGCTACCTTTTAACTTTCTCCGGTTTCCGGTTTCCGCTAAAAACCGCAATTTAAAAAAATTAAACAACAGAAATATTGAAATGTCAAGAAAATAAATAATGCCTGAATCATAAATTGAATTAAGCTCATTAAATAATTTCATTATGTCAATAACTTAAAATCTGACATCATATGAAATGATAATTTTATTTTCAAAAAAATCGTATATATTTATCTTTTGGCTATTTTTGCCTGACTTTTGACAATTAGTTTTTATATAAATTTTAAATTGATTATTAATTCTAAATTAAAAGTTTAATAATGAAAGTGCCCATAAAACAACCATTTGAATGTACATCACTTATTGATGTAAGAAGTGAAATTGATAGGATCGACAGGGACATTATTAATTGCTTATGCGAAAGATTTCAATATGTAAAAGAAACTGTTAAATATAAAACAGGCAATAAAGACAGCATTACAGCAAAAGAAAGATATAATTGTGTAATTAAACAACGAGGGCAATGGGCAGAAGAAAATGGTTTAGATTCCAAAATTATTGAGCAGGTTTACACAATATTATTAAACTATTTTATTGAAGAAGAAATGAAGATTGTAAATCAAAAAATAAATAATTAATATTCGATGTACAGAAAAGAGATTAAAGTAATAGATTGTACTATCAGGGATGGTGGGCTAATGAATAATTGGAAATTCACTGATGAATTTGTGAAAGCTGTTTATGAATCTTTGGTTGCATCAGGAATTGACTATATGGAGATCGGATATAAAAGCAGCGAAAAAGCATATTCGCGGGCAGAGAATGGCCCTTGGAAATTTTGTGATGAAAAAGATCTTCGAAGAATAGTCGGAAATAACAAAACAGGACTTAAGCTTTCCTGTATGGCAGATATTGGTAGAATTGATAACAATGACATACCCCTGAAAAAAGATAGTGTGATTGACATGATTCGCGTAGCGTGTTATGTTCACCAGATTGACAAAGCCATAGCATTAGCTGAGCATTGCATAGATAAAGGCTACGAAACTACCATTAATTTAATGGCTGTTTCAAAAGTTAATGAACGTGACCTTGATGAAGCATTGGCTGATGTAGCTAAATCCAGAGTTCCCGTATTTTATATTGTAGACAGTTTTGGCAGCATGTACTGTGAACAGATTGAATTACTTGCAAGGAAATATTTTAAAGCCATGCCAAATAAAACTATTGGTATACATGCTCACAACAACATGCAATTGGCTTTTTCAAATACAGTTACTGCTATTATTGAAAACTGCAATATGATTGATTGTACTTTATTGGGATTTGGCCGCGGTGCAGGCAATTGTCATACGGAAGTATTACTTGCATTCCTTAAGAATCCAAAGTATAAACTCAGACCTATTTTTAATATTATCCAGGAGCATCTCATTCCTATGCAGCAAAAAATTCAATGGGGGTATCATATACCTTATCTCATTACCGGTATGTTGAACGAACACCCAAAAAGTGCTATGGCATGGATGGATTCAGAAGAAAGATACAATTTTGTGAAATTTTACAATCAAATGACTGAGAGTTATGCCCTCGAATAAAAATAAGATATAGATTTCGAATTCCTAACCCTAATAATAAAAAAACCCGCTTAAAAAGGCGAGTTTTTTTTATTATCTAAGAACCATTATTATCTTTTAACAACTTCCTGTCTGCTAATGATTCCGGTTGAAGTTCTCAACTGAATAATATACATACCGCTACTTAAACCTGAAGCATCATAACTCTGAACTTGTTTGCCAGCATTCAATTTAATTGTATTAATTGTTGCAACTCTTTTACCTAATAAATCATAAATACCAATATCAACTGTACAACCAACCGGCAACTGATATGTAATATTCATAAAACTACCGAGTGGATTAGGCGAGATTATCATGCTGGTAGTGGTTAAAGAATTAACTGCAATATCTGATAAAACCGTTACCATAGCAGTACAAGTATCTTTATTATTATTAAAATCAGTAATTATCAGGTGAATCAGGTTATCACCTACATTGGCAGAAACAAAATGCTTATTGTCAAGTGCGTGATCATAAATCCCACAGTTATCATAGCTATTATTATCAACATCAGATGGTAAAATATCTTTTGTTCCACCAATCAATGTTATTGATATGTTCTTACACTTAGCTACAGGTTTAATAGAATCATTCTGACAAGTATTCACACTATCACATTCGGTAGATTCCTCCTGGGTGACTGTATCAGAATAAGTCAGGCAAACTTTATATTTGCCAGGTTTTGTATAAACATGAATAGGTGTCATACTGGTAGAATCTGTATTGCCATCGCCAAATGTCCACCTTAATTTAGAATTATCACCTATACCGGCTCCAACTAAATCTACCGGGTAACCGCCAGCCTTAGTAGTGCTACCATTGGCTGTGTAACCAAATTTGGCATATAATCCGTCAGGTTGACCAATATTTATAAGTTTATAACTATAGCTTTCACAACCTGCTGTTGTCTTTATATGCAAAGAAACCAGATAATAATTTGCCAATGTATAATAATGTATCAAGGAATCTTTTTGAGTTGAAGTGTTGCCATCACCCAAATTCCAATCGAAATTAGTAGGATTGCCTAATGATTGGCTTAAAAATGAAACTGCTTTTTTAGCTGAATCAATAGTGAAATTAAAATCTGAATAGCAATTTGTTTTTATATCCGGAGCCACTTCAATCCATTTACAGATCATATTTGGTACGCTATTATTATTATTTACTACAGTCAGGCAAACGTTATAATATCCTCCATGTGGATAAACATGTGAAGTAGTATCTTTATCAGTAGAAACAATACCATCTCCAAAATCCCAAACATAGCTTTTGATTGTGCCTAATGAATTATCCTTGAATTTGACCTTACCTGAGCCAGTATCCACTTTATAGTAAAAGTCTGGTTTACAAACTATGCTCTCTGAGCCAACAAGAATAGTTGTTTCATGATAATCCATACACCATGTCAGGGAATTATAAGTATTTAAACCTATTTTATAATAACCAGGGTACTTAAAATGGTGTACAGGGTTAGTGTCTGAACTAAATGAACCATCACCAAAAGACCAATAATATTGTGTAGCATTACCAATGGCTTTATTCTTGCAATATACAGTTAACGAAGGTACATCAACTACATAATTGAATTGGGCGCTGCAATTGATATTACCTACCTGTACTTCTTTTTCAACATTGTCCATACATGTGCCATCGCTATTTTCTATAGTAAGAGACACAGAATACATACCCTGGTTATTATAAGTATGAACCGGGTTCTCATCTGTAGAAAAACCTCCATCGCCAAATGACCAATAATAAGTAGCAATATTGCCGCCAGAATTATCACTAAAAGTTACAGTTGAATCATTGGCGCCTACAGAATATTCAAAATCAGCTTTACAATCCAACGAACCTACCTGAACGTACTCTTCAGCATAATCACTGCAATTCCAGCTAGAATCACTTATTATCAATAAAACAAGATGATTACCCATTTTGTCAAAATGATGTACAGGATTTATTGTCGTAGAAACAGCTCCATCATCAAAATACCAATAATAATAAGCAATATTACCTGTTGAAAAGTTTGAAAACTGGACAGTATCACTAATTACACTTGTAATTACATAATTAAAGGAGGCTGATAAATTGCAGCCTGTAAAACCGACATTAACCTGTTGACAGGAAGTAGCAGTGAGTTTTGTTCGCAGATCTGTGGCAGTGAGGCAAACATTGTAATTACCGGCTTTCGTATAAGAATGATCGGGTTGTATCTCGCTAGAAGTTTGTCCATCACCAAATGTCCAGTAGAAATCAATAGAATCAAGTGGTTGCGTATTATTATAAAAAGTGTAAAGTAGTCCACTATCTGCATAAGGAGTGAAAACAGGTGTTGGGACAATGCTGATATTATTACCGACAGCAATTTTCTCACATAATTGAGAACTGCAGCCAATAGTGGTATCGCTGGCGGTAAGGCAAACATTATAAAAACCGTTTCTCGCATAAGTATGAGTAAATTGAAATGAATCTGTCATTGAAACATTTCCATCGCCAAAATCCCAGTAAAAACTGTTAGCATTAAAGGTTTGATTGTACAGAATAACTGCACTACTATCCTGGATTGGCTCAAAAGAAAACGCGGCAGCACAATTTGAATATTCTACCCTGTTGCTTAAAGCAGAATCACCTGTTGATGTGGAAACAACTTTGTAATAATACCATCCTGGATTCGGTGGAAAATCATAATAACTAAAAGTTCCGTATCCATATGCTTGATATATTGAATCTTCTGTTCCTGTTTGGTAATTGTATCGAAATATATTGTAAAAACTAGATGTCCCATTCCAGTATAAAGATACTTCTCCATCACCAACATACATAGCCTGAAAATTAGAGATTGGTGCTGCGGCCAAATTTATTAATAAGTTTGGTGTGGACCATGCAGAAGTATCAATTGAATCGCAAATAGTGCGAACAAAACAATAATATTTAATATTTAAGGGTAACGCAGTATCACTATAATAATTACCAATTCCTTCGCCATAATTAGCTATAACTGTATCTATGATCCTTGATTTAATATCATCAGGGTTCAAGCCTTGTTTGATAAGTACAAGTTGCCATTGTTCATTAATAGTAGTATCACCATACCAGAACACTTGCCAATAAGTTGAACCTGTATATGTTGAAATATTTACAAGTGGTTTGCATTGGGCCAATACATTAACTGAACCTCCAGCCAGTATAATGCATATTGTAAAAAGTAAAAGTCGTTTCATATTTAAATTATTTTAGGTTAATATTTTGTACAAAAAACATTTTCTGTTTATAAATTATTTTTTAACCGAAGCAATATTAATTACATAAATAAAAATCAGGCTTCGACTCCGCATAGCCTAACGTTATAAATCATATCGAGCATAGTCGAGATATGTCCTATTATTTATTCGGTTTAGTATATTCGAAATTGCTTTTTAAATTATGCAATTAAAGTTACAAACGTTTTTATCTATTTTCAAGAAAAGACAAATGAATTATTTACAGTACATATTTATTTTTTAAGAACAGGAAAAAGGATAAATTAAAAATTGTACTGATACATTTCTTCATTCAATTGCATCAACTTAATAATTCCTTTAGTTATTATCACACTCGTGATTTTTTCGTAGTCGATAATTAGATCATTGATTTGTACAATATTTGATGAAACAAAGTTATTGAAGAATTTATTAATAAAACCAAATATTTAAAAGGAAATTTAATATATGATTGATTTTCTCTGAATTGAATATACAGCAAAAAATCCGACTGCTTTGTTTTCGGGTTCAATATTTGTTGATATATTAGCTGAAGGACCACTGAAAATAGGAATTTTTGGATAATATTCCTGAATATAATCTAAAATGAACCTATAATAATCTTCAGTTATTCCATCCATTTCAAGCGTAATGGTATCTCCTTTTTGGATTCTTTCATCTATTTTATTTTCGTTTAAAAAATATACCGGGTAATTATTAAAATATTGCCCTTCAAAGCCACTATTATCTGACATATTGGTATATTCATTAATACTGTCGGTAAGTAATATTCCATTTTTATATACTTTCATCAAATAGAAATTACGGCCGCCTCCAATATCCTTTGCTTTCATAGTTATAATCCAGCCTTTATAATTTGCATTCACAGCCTTATAATTTATGCCAATAGAATCAATAGGATTTTCCTTCTTAAGAATTGATGTTGCTGAATATTCTTCCAATACTCCGTCATTGTTGATGTCAACGTTGAATATATTAAGTGTATATGTTTTCCCGGGGATACCAAAAACTTTTGAATCTGTAGCGTATAATCCATCAACATTTGATACGGGCTTAAGATGAAAAACAGTATCCCCATCTGAGATAGATACAACAGCGTTAGTCACCGGCAAAATTTGATTTTGGCTCAAAGCATCCCCGGATTTTGTTAATCTTACATAATGCTTGTTGGTATCAGTAGTCATTGACCCATCCACTACAAGCCTTGTATAAGTTGAACCGTAAGTTATCGATCTATCCTCTTCCTTGCATGAAACAAGAACAAGTACCGTAATAATTGTTAAAAATATTTGAAATTTATTTCTATTTGGTATCATATTAAAATATTTTTCAATTAAAAAGTAAAATTATATGTTATACCCGGAAAGAAAACAAAAGGAAGGTACCAACGTTCAGCTACAGTCTTGTTTTTATTTTCAGAATCAGGTTGAAAGTTAATTATCCAATCATTATGTCTTCCATATGCATTATAAATTGAAAAAACCCATTCACCATGCCATAATCTGTTTTGTCTGGGTCTTTCTTTTAAAGTCAATGAAATATCCAACCTGTGATAATCACGCATTCTGCTTTGATTCCTGCCTGAATATATCTTGTTTATTGTGTTACCTTCAGTACTTGTCGGGTCCTTAAGAGATCCATCCAGGTTTGTAGGAATACCCATTGAGAATGTGCCAACGGGAGCTGTAAAAGGTGCCCCGGTAGCATATATCCAGTTAGCCGAAAAAATCATCCGTTCAGAAAATTCATAATTTAAAATAATATTAATATTGTTAGGTTTATCGTAAGGAGAAGGATATGGTTTTCCATCATTTATTTCCGGTATGGTACGCGTACTTTTGCATAAAGTATAACTTATCCAGCCATTTAATTTGCCCTCGCTTTTGTTAATCAGAAATTCTATTCCATAAGATTGTGCAGTGCCTGTCCTGATTTCACCTTCCATATATCTATTCAAAAACAATATAGGATGATCTCTGAAGTCAATCACATCGTTCATTTTTTTATAATATACTTCCACTGAAGTTTCAATTGTATTATTTCTGATATTCCTAAAGTATCCGACTGCAAATTGATCAGCTTTTTGTGGTTTGACATTTGGACTCGAAGGAAACCATATATCAAGAGGCATGCTACCGGTTGAATTAGAAGCCAATTGCATGAATTGAAGAGTTCGTGAATAGCTAGCTTTAACAGATGTTATTTCATTTATGGAATAACTCACGCCTAACCTTGGCTCGAGACCTTCAAGACCAGCATAGGTATGATAAATCTTGCCACTTGGGTAATAAGTAGAATCAATTACTTCATGCTCGGAATTATATTTATAACTTATTGTACTACCCATATTTTGAAATATTGAATATCGTACTCCGTATTTTAAAATTAATTTATCTCCTATTTTTTGCTGGTTTGAGATATAAGCTCCCGACTCGAGTTCATAATTATTAGGATATGGCACTTTTAATATACTGTCACTTTGCATCCATGCGTCGCAAGGCACCAAAAAATGATAAGTTGAAATGACTCCAAACCTTATTTCATTATCAGGGTTTGGGTAAAAGTTAAAATCAGCTTTTAAAGTGTAGTCAAGTAATCTTGAATTCCAATACTCCTTTGTTGCTCCCATGTTCATGTAAAGCGCGTAGTCATATTTTGACCTCAAAATTGTAATATTTGAAAAAAGCCGGCTAGAAAACAAATGATTCCACCGTAGAGAAGCAGTTTGATTTCCAAAACCGATATTCGAAAAATCTTTCTGCCCCATAATGTCTCTTCCCAAATAAGCTGAAAGGTATAACCGGTTATTGGCATTCAACTCGTGATTAATTTTTAAGTTCAAATCGAAAAAATACAATTTGGATTTTTTAAGATCAGTATCAGGGAAAAGTGGGAAAAATATATCATAATACGTTCTTCGTCCAGAAATTAGAAAAGAGGTTTTTTCATTTACTATCGGGCCTTCAAGAGTTAGTCGGCTTGAAAGTAACCCTATACCCCCTGTAGCAGAGAATTTTTTATTATTTCCTTCCTTCATTCTAACATCCAAAACTGAAGAAAGTCTTCCACCATAATTAGCAGGAATATCACCTTTATAAAGTTTAACGTCTCGAATAGCATCATTATTAAACACAGAGAAAAAACCCATTAAATGAGATGCATTGTACACGGTTGCTTCATCAAGGATAATCAGGTTTTGATCAATTCCTCCGCCTCTCACGCTATATCCTGAACTTCCTTCACTTGTAGATTGAACACCGGGCAGCATTTGGATAGCTTTAATTACGTCGACTTCACCCATAAATGCCGGAATTTGTTTAATAGTTTTCATATCCAGCTTTGCGACGCTCATTTCTGCTTTTTTAATATTGTCTTCAGGACGGGATGATTTTACAACTACTTCATTTAACACCTGTGCCTCTTCACTCATTTCAATATTTAATGACGTTTTTGACAATAAATCGATAATTTTATTTATGCTTTGATATCCCACGTAGGAAAATTCTATATTGTAAGATCCAGGTAATAGGCTGATAGAATAGAACCCATATTGATTGGTACTTGTTGCTTTTTTTATTTCTTTTACATAAACAGTTGCTCCGGTAAGCGCTTCACCGGTTTTTGAATCCTTAATAAAACCACTTATAGAAATTAGCCTGCCAACAGCACTTTCTTCGGGATTTCCAGCATATGATGAAATAACATTAAAAATTAAACTTGAGAGTAATAAAGAAAAGGTTTTTTTGAAGCAGTTTTTTTTCATTAATTCAATTTTAATATCATTTTAATAATGAGTTTTTGAATAACATATTTCATGCCGAAATTTATTTTGATAATATTTAATAAATTCTCACGGCAAATGTATATTCATGAAAATTTGTTGAAAACTCATTTTCGGTAAATGCCAGAAAAAAGAAGGTAAAACTGAAAATACTAAAAAAAGAAAACCGGAATCCGATAGTCAGAATCCGGTATATGAAATTCCTGACTCTTTATTATTTTACTTCTTCAAAATCAACATCGGTTACTTCAGAATCCTTACCCTGATTAGCAGAATCTGCGTTATTAGCTTGGCTTTGTCCGTCACTCTGCTGAGTACCCTGACTTTGTCCTTGCTGATTAGCTGCCTTATACATTTCTTCAGAAGCAGCCTGCCAAACAGTATTTAATTCTGCAGTAGCTTTATCAATTGCATCAATATCCTGGCTTTTATGAGCTTCTTTTAATTTTCCAAGTGCAGCTTCAATAGGTCCCTTTTTTTCAGAAGGTATTTTATCACCAAATTCTTTCAATTGTTTTTCAGTTTGGAAAATAAGACTATCGGCCATGTTAAGTTTATCAATTCTTTCTTTTGCTTTTTTATCAGTTTCCTCATTAGCTTTTGCTTCATCCCGCATACGTTTGATTTCTGCATCGGTTAAGACCAGATGAAGCTTCAATTCTTATACTTTGAGATTTGCCTGTTGCTTTATCTTTTGCAGAAACATGTAAAATACCATTTGCATCAATATCAAAAGTGACTTCAATTTGAGGTATACCTCTTGGTGCAGGTGGTATGCCATCGAGATGGAAGCGGCCAATTGTTTTATTACCATTTGCCATAGGACGTTCACCTTGCAAAACATGAATTTCAACTGAAGACTGATTATCAGCAGCTGTAGTAAATGTTTCAGCTTTTCTTGTAGGTATTGTTGTATTAGATTCAATAAGCTTGGTCATCACACCGCCAAGAGTTTCAATTCCTAATGATAATGGGGTAACATCAAGCAATAAAACATCTTTTACTTCTCCGGTTAAAACACCCCCTTGAATAGCAGCACCAACAGCAACTACTTCATCAGGATTGACACCTTTTGAAGGAACACTTCCAAAGAAATCTTCAACAAGTTTTTGAACAGCAGGAATACGTGTTGAACCACCAACAAGTATAACTTCATTAATATCTGATGCTTTCAAACCTGCATCTGCAAGTGCTTTGCGACAAGGTTCAATAGTCTATTGAAAAAGATGATCACATAATTTTTCAAATTGTGCACGTGTCAATGTTTTTACAAGATGCTTTGGAATACCATCAACAGGCATAATATATGGTAGATTAATTTCAGTTGAAGTTGAACTTGAAAGTTCAATTTTTGCTTTTTCAGCAGCTTCTTTAAGACGTTGAAATGCCATAGGGTCTTTTCTAAGATCAATACCTTCATCTTTTTTAAATTCATCTGCCAGCCAGTTCATAATAACCTGATCAAAATCATCACCTCCCAAATGAGTATCACCATTGGTTGATTTTACTTCAAATACACCATCTCCTAATTCAAGAATAGAAATATCAAAAGTACCACCACCAAAATCAAATACAGCAACTTTCATATCTTTCGATTTCTTATCAAGACCATATGCTAAAGCTGCAGCTGTTGGTTCATTAATAATTCTGCGAACATTAAGTCCGGCAATTTCACCGGCTTCTTTAGTAGCCTGACGCTGTGAATCATTAAAATATGCAGGAACAGTTATAACTGCTTCAGTAATTTCATGTCCTAAAAAATCTTCAGCTGTTTTCTTCATTTTTTGAAGAATAATTGCAGAAATTTCCTGAGGAGAATATTTTCGATCGTCAATTTTAACTCGTGGTGTATTATTATCACCTTTTATTACATCATACGGAACACGCTTGTATTTCATTACTTAAATTATCAAATGGTTCTCCCATGAATCGTTTAATTGAATAAACTGTTTTCTTAGGATTAGTAATAGCCTGACGTTTTGCAGGATCTCCAACTTTACGTTCACCATTTTCAGCAAAAGCTACAATTGAAGGAGTTGTCCGTTTGCCTTCACTGTTTGCAATCACTACCGGTTCATTACCTTCCATTACTGCAACACAGGAATTAGTAGTTCCTAAATCAATTCCTATTATTTTGCTCATATCAATTTTATTTAAATTTATTTTGAGATATTCTTTTGAAAAACAATCATCATGCCATCCAAGAAATTTGATTTTTTGTATGTAATAATGACATAAAAAGGAATTTGACTTTTTAATGTCAGTAATCAATTCTGCCAAAAAGACATTATGTCATATGTAATAGCTATTTCTAAGTCAATAAGAGTAAAAATATTTATAGGTTAAAATTTTACGCATTACTATTTAATTCTACTTTGACACATTTCAAAATCAACCAGTTTTTACCCTTAATCCCTAAAGGGAACTAGTTGATTTTTCAGCTTTCTCCCTTTAGGGTTTGGGGTAAAAAAAGCTGAAAAAACTAAGAAAGACCTAATCTGTCAAAGTAGAATTAATACTATCTAAATGAAATTCTATTTACAAAAAAAAATAATCATAATTTCCAAATATCTTTATATCAGGAATGATTTAAGGGCATCTCTAATAACTATAATTCAGAAATAATAGATGCAGGTTTCATGATACAGGATGTTATGATATCGGTCTTTTTCCTGCATCCTGTATCTTTTAATAAAAATGAGTTTTTAGAAGTTTTCTTAAGTTCAAATAATTGTGAACTTATTTGATATTTGCTATTTATAATTTGAAGTTTTATTGAAAAAGGTCTTAAAATGTTAGAAGTCCTCAAGATAATTTAACAAATTTGCATTCTTAATTCAATGTTTATAACCATCAAATAAATTAAAATGTCAACATCGGGAAGTGAAATAAAAAAAGTCACCACGCATAAGCTGAGTGAGATGAAATTAAGAGGCGAAAAAATTTCGATGCTCACAGCTTATGATTATTCCTTGGCAAAAATCCTTGATATGACTGGAATTGATGTAATTCTTGTTGGTGATTCAGCATCAAATGTGATGGCCGGTTATGATACTACACTGCCAATTACCCTGGAAGAAATGATATATCATGCATCATCTGTTGCAAGGGCAGTAAAAAGAGCATTGGTAGTTTGTGATCTGCCATTTGGAACGTACCAGGGAAATTCTAAAGAAGCGTTGAACTCTGCTATCCGGATTATGAAAGAGACCGATGCCGGAGCTGTCAAACTTGAAGGTGGTGCTGAAATAAAAGAATCGGTTGAAAGAATTTTATCTGCAGGCATACCTGTAATGGGACATCTTGGCTTAATGCCACAATCAATTCATAAATTTGGTACTTTTATTGTTCGTGCACGTGATGATGCTGAAGCCAACAAATTATACTCCGATGCTAAATTACTTGAAGAGTTAGGATGCTTTAGTATTGTACTTGAAAAAATACCAGCATCTTTAGGTGGAAAAGTGGCAAAAGATCTAAAAATTCCAATTATTGGCATTGGTGCAGGCAGAGAAGTTGATGGTCAGGTGTTAGTTCTGCATGACATGCTGGGAATTACTCAGGAATTTTCTCCCCGATTCATAAGAAGGTACCATAACCTGTCTGCTGAAATTACAACCGCTGTTCAGCAATATATCAAAGATGTTAAAGCAAGGGATTTCCCGAGCGAAAAAGAACAATATTAATGTAAGTTTTGATATTTTATTCTTAATTCTTTTCATCTATGAATAAAGAATAAAGAATAAAGAATAAAGAATAAAGAATAAAGAATAAAGAATAAAGAATAAAGAATAAAGAATAAAGAATAAAGAATAAAGAATAAAGAATAAAGAATAAAGAATAAAGAATAAAGAATAAAGAATAAAGAATAAAGAATAAAGAATAAAGAATAAAGAATAAAGAATAAAGAATAAAGAATAAAGAATAAAGAATAAAGAATAAAGAATAAAGAATAAAGAATAAAGAATAAAGAATAAAGAATAAAGAATAAAGAATAAAGAATAAAGAATAAAGAATAAAGAATAAAGAATAAAGAATAAAGAATAAAGAATAAAGAATAAAGAATAAAGAATAAAGAATAAAGAATAAAGAATAAAGAATAAAGAATAAAGATCAAAGAATAATGAATAAAAAATTTTTTATGAAATGCTTGATCACTCTAAAATGCGTCTTATTTCATCTGCAGATATTTTAATTTTTAATAGTCGGATAGCTTGTCCCGCATTTGCGGGAGAACACTCGCAATACTTTCATAATTGTTTGCGATTTGCAGAATCGTGGGTATTTCATATATCAAAATTCATCACTCTCTGTGCTTAAATCGTTAATCTTTTACATTTTATCCTTCTCCTTAATTAACAATAATTTTCTTTTAACTCCAACCCCTGAAATATAGCGCCATTTCGAAAATTCTTTTATATTTACCGTAAAGAAATAGTAATTGTGGAAAACTACGAGGAACTGGTAAAAAGAATTGCTAAGCTTGTTAAACTGAATAAAGAGCTTAAGGAACAGAGTGAAAAATTACATGAGCAAAATGAGCATATGTTTGAGGAGAATGAGCATTTTCGTATAATGTTGACTGAACTTAATATTAGTACTGCAGAACACAAACAACACAGCGACGAAACTCGGACGATTAGATTCAAAATGGCGACTGTTTTATTTGCCAATATTCATGGTTTTACAAAAATTGCAGAGAATTCTAATTCACGTGCCCTGATGGACCAGCTCGATTCTATCATTTATCACTTTGATAATATTGTACAAAAATATAAGATTGAAAAAATCAAAACAATTGGTGATACACTGATGTGTGCCGGTGGCATTCCAATTAAAAATATAACCAACCCGGTAGAAGTTGTAATGGCAGCCCTGGAGATGAAACAGGTTGTAGATAATGTTCAACGTTTGAACCGTGATGAACGTGTATGGGAATTGAAAATGGGAATTCATACAGGACCTGTAAATGCTACAATATCTGGTCAAAAAAAGATTGCTTATGACATAAAAGGCGATACTGTAAATATTGCTACCCGTATGGAATCATCGGGACAATTAGGCAGAATTGTTATATCAGCTAATACCTATGAATTGGTAAAAGAATTTTTTGCATGCGAATATTTTGGCAAAATGCCAATAAAATATTATGGTGACATAGAAATGTATCTTGTAAAAGGCATCAAACCTGAACTTTCAAATGAAGGTTTAGGCATTAAGCCTAATGATAATTTCCAAACCCGTTTTGGATTAATACAATTCACAGATATTCAGGAAATAATTTTAGATAAACTCGAAAAAGAGCTGCCGGCTTACCTCTATTATCATAACGTTAAACATACGGTAGATGTAGTCACTGAAGTAGAGTTAATAGGTTGGGGCGAAGGAGTCTCAGATGAAGAAATTCTGTTACTTAAAACAGCTGCATTGTTTCATGATGCCGGACATATTGTTGCTTATGATAACCACGAATACCATGGAACAATAATGGCACAAGAATATCTACCGCAATTTAATTATACACCTGAGCAAATTAAATGCATCTGTGAATTAATTATGGCTACTAAATTACCACCAAAGCCAAAAAATCTTCTTGAAAAAATCATGTGTGACTCGGATTTAGATTACCTGGGACGCAGTGATTTTATACCTGTATCAAATACTCTTTATAAAGAATTAAAAGAACAAAAAAAAATAGGTTCACTTAATGACTGGAATAAAATTCAGTTAAATTTTATCTCCGAACACCAATATTTCACAAAAACTGCCCAAAGCTTGCGTGAGGTTAACAAGCAAAAGCAGATAGAACGAATCATGCAAATCATAGAACCTGAATAAAATATCAAACTTGCTTCAAAATAATTTATTATTTAAGACTATTGCATTCAGTGTTTGCAAATAATATCTAACTTTAAAAGCTTAAAATATTAAATATTTTATAAATGAAAAGGTTATTACTTTTTAGTTTAATTGTTGTAGGATCGCTAATGACAATATTATCATATAGTCAAAAAGTCACACCACAGCTCAATGGCAACAAATGTTACTTCCAGGTTGCAAATGTTTATTTTGAAGTTTATCCTGCTTATGGTGGAAGAATAAGTTCTCTAAAACTGGATAATAAAGAAATTATGTATATCGATAGCGCGGGCGGCAATTATTTGTGGGGCTCTACTTTTTGGCAAAGTCCACAATCTGACTGGAACTGGCCACCTTCAACATCATTAGACCAGCTAGCCTATTCCGGCGGTATATATGGAGACTCCATAAATATATTGAGTAAAGTTGATGACACCTGGAGTACAAATCTTAAGTTTAGAAAAATATTCTACGCTGATTTATCTGATACATCCATAACAATTGAGTATTTCATGATAAATACTGGATCTTCTGTTAAAGCTTTTGCACCCTGGGAAATTACAAGAGTTCCAGTCGGTGGCATGGAATTTTTTCCTGATTCCGGTTCTATAACCGGCGCACTTGCCTCACAATTTACCAAAATAGGACAAATGAGCTGGCTTAATTACACTGGCGACAGTACTGGCTTAAAATGCTTTGGAAATAGCCTGGAAAATTGGACAGCATGGATTAATTCAGATAGTGCAGTTTTTATTAAGAAATTTAGTAACGTACCTGCCGGAACTGAAGCTTCCGGAGAAAGTGAAGTTGAATTTTATTATGCCGGTCCTGGTTCATACTATGAACTTGAAAACCAAGGTGAATATTCTGTAATCAAGGCAGGAGATTCACTAAAATGGGTTATGAAATGGTACGTGCGCAAATTACCTGCAAGTGTAGATGCAACAAAAGGCAGTGTTGATCTGGCAAACTTTGTACGTTCTGTTGTTGACTTTCAACAGAATATTAATGCCATTAAGGATAATTATGCTAAAAACAATATTACAATAAGTCCAAATCCTGCCCTGGATTTAATTAAAATATCGGGTTTAAATGAAACTGCAAACATAATTTTTACTGATATCAGCGGTAGGGTTGTATTGACAACAATTATCAGAAGCGGGCAGAATAATATTTCTTTGAATAATCTGGCTGAAGGGTTCTATTTATACAATATTTATTCTTCAAACGAAAGGTTTAGCGGGAAATTACTTATTAAGAGATGATAGATCAGGTTAAATTTTTGAATTGGGCATGGTTTTATTCATCTTATAAAAGCTATAGATTAAAAAACTTACACCTAATATAATCAAAGGAATACTTAAAAGTTGACCCATGTCAAGTTTCATTTGGTTTTCAAACGGAACTTGTTTCTCTTTTATGAATTCAATAAAAAATCTAGCCAGAAAAATTAAAGTAATTGTTAATCCAAATAAAAATCCTTTTTGTAATTTAACTCTGTTTCTTTTATAAAGAATCCAAACCAGGAAAAAAATTAATAAATATGAAATTGCCTCATATAACTGGGCCGGATGCCTGGGTTTACTGTCTTCCCGTTCAAATATAAATGCACATGGAACTGTGGTTGGAATGCCAATAATTTCAGAATTCATGAGGTTGGCTAACCTGATAAAGCATGCTCCCAACGGAGCTACTACAGCTATTAAATCAAATGTTCTTATTAACGGTTCTTTTGTTTTTATTGAATAAAATATTACAGCCAGGATTAATCCAATGGTACCTCCATGACTTGCCAATCCCTGGTAACCACTAAATTTATAGCCACCGTCTGGTAAGGACTGTATTGGTAAAAGCATTTCCAACGGATGACTTAAATAATATCCGGGTTCGTAAAATAGACAATGTCCCAACCTAGCACCGGCTAATATTCCGATAAAACCATAAATAAAAAATTTCTCCAGTTTTGCCAAAGGAATCCCTTCATGTTTGAAAATCCATTGAAGTATATAATAGCAAAGAATTAAACCGGTTACAAATAATGCGCCGTAATACCTGATGGAAATGCCAAACAGGTTAAAAATTTCAGGATTAATGTTCCAATGAATGTAGTTAAAAAGCATAGTTTATTTAAATAGAATCTCTTTTTTGTCTTATTCCCTCAGTCTTCTTAAAGTCCTGAAGCTTTTCTTTGACTTTTAAAATTAAGTCGTACTCATCAACAGATAACAAATAATTAAAACTGAAATCACAATATAAAATGAAATTGTCAAGATCATTTTCTTTTAAACCTGTCCAATACTGGATTTTATGCCGGTTAATTTTACTATCAATAACTGCGTATTGATCTTTTTCATACCTTAGTTCATACGCTTTTCGTCTTGATCTTTCAACTTTACTAAAATTGTAATATAAAAATGAAATTGGACTATTTATAGCAAACCAAAAACTTTTAATATAATTGTCGTCAAGTAATTTAGGTATTCCTGGTTTTGCCTTAGGAAGACCAATATCAATTGGCTCATTATTTAGTTTTAATGCAAGAAACCTTCTTTTAAAATCTGCATAATTCGAAGGTAAGTTTGCAGAATCTTTTAAATGATTTTTTAATATTTCTTTATTAATATAATTAAAATAATCGTTATACATCATAACAGAATCAAGCTTCATCGTATCTTTCAAAACTTTATTTGGCTCAATAAAAGTATTTTCCTGGCAATAACCAATGTTCCTAATAATTAAAAAAGATAATATTAAAATAAATTGTTTCAATGATACCTGGTAAAATTAAACCTAAATTATATCAACCGGATTCTTTTTACAAAACTAATATAAACAGATAAATATTGTATAAAAAACCTGATAATAGCTAAATATTTGAAATATCAGATGACAAATATTATTAATTAAAATATTAAAGTTTTATTCCCGATTTCATTATATTTTGGCGAGTAAAAATAAATTCACTAGATTTGATTTTATTAAATTCTAAATCAAAAATACTATGAAAACTTTAAAACTATCTTTTATTAGTGGTCTTTGCTTTATTTTGTTCCCGGCTATTAAAAGCCAGGACTGCAAAATGTATTTTCCTGTCAAAGAAGGTACTGAAATAGAACTTACATCTTACGATGCCAAAAACAAAGTTACGGGTACTACTCATGAAAAGATTTTAGGGAAAGAAACTATACCAAATGGTATAAAAATTAATTTCGAAAGCGAAAACTTTGATAAAAACGGACAATCTCAATTCAAAAAACAGTATAGCGTAAAATGTGAAAATGGAACCTTTTACTTTGAAATGAATAATATGATGTCAAGCGAATCAATGAAAAACCATAAAGAAGAAGATGTAGAAATTAAAAGTGATGATCTTGATATGCCCGCAAACCTTGCAGTTGGCCAAACTCTGAAAGATGGCACATTGACTATGACTATGAAAAATACTGCTATTCAAATGATGAACATGACAATTTCTGTAAAAAACAGGAAAGTTGAAGCTGTTGAAACCATAACTACACCTGCAGGTACCTACGAATGTTATAAAATTACTTTTGATGTGGAAACTAAAATGTTGTTTAAGATGCAAAGTAAGGGGGCTGAATGGATTGCAAAAGATGTTGGCATGGTAAAAAGTGAAAGCTATGATAAAAAAGGAAAGCTGGCCGGTTCAACGGTACTTACTTCATTGAAAAATTAAGGCAGTGAATAGATAGACTGGATACTGGAATTCATGCTGTCGATATTTTATTTCTGACAGCATGAATTGTTAATGGTGCACTAAATTTACAAGACAAGCATATCCGCTTTTAATCATGATATTAAATTCTTTTCGGTCAAAATCCTAAAACATCTTTTTGTTACTTAATCTTTGAAGTATGCTTTCTATTTTCTCAAATTTTCTAATTTTATAATACTTTAAACCCTGCAGATTATAATGGAAACAAAAAAAGTTATCAGGCACATCATGGGTTATATTATAGGTATGACCTTATTCGGTTTGCTGATACCAACGGGATTAATCGGATTGGCTAAAAGCCCGTTTCCATTACTCGATTTCTCTATTATCAGTAATGTCTGTATTCGAGTTATTATTGGTTCAATAATTCTTTTACCCGGTTTGATATTTGTCATCTGGGCCAACATTGCTTTATTCAACATTGGCAAAGGTGGCCCGGCTGACGGATTTGGTGTCGCCGTGAGTCCACGCACCGAAAAATTGGTAATAACCGGCCCTTATGTTTACACCAGGAACCCTATGGTTTTTGGTGCTTTTGCTTGTTACATTTCAATAGGAGTGTTATGTAATTCTCCAAGTGTTGTTGCCCTGATGCTGGTTTGCATTCCTTTGGTCGTTGTATACATTAAATTAACTGAAGAAAAGCGGCTATATAAGGATTTTGGCAATGACTTTATTGAATACAAAAAGAAAGTTTCTATGATTTTTCCGCTTCCAATGAAAAGTAAATAATCTGGAATCACTTTACTTTTTTTCAGATTTAAAAACTTCAAAATAAAAATATTATTATCTAATATGAGAACGCTTAATTATATTTTTATAATTGCATTATTAGCTCATGCATGTAAAGAACCTTATGACGATCCTCCCATTCAGGCAGTCAGCTCAAGTTTGGTCGTTGAATGCACAATTACTACTGAACCTCCACCTTATGCAGTTAAGTTGACTACTTCGGTTGCTTATAATTCCAGCAGCTACCCTAAAAAAGTATCAAATGCAAAGATCAGTATTTTAGATGATGCAGGAAATACTGAAAATGTAGTTGAGCAACCTTCCGGTTCCGGAAACTATATGACATCTGCTAAAGGTATGCAGGGACAGGTTGGCAGAAGTTACAAATTAATAATAACACTGACTGATGGCAAAGATAAAATTTACAGCACCTATGAATCTGATTGGGTTAAAATAAATGAACTTCCGAAAATAGATTCACTTTATGCCGAAACAGGGCAGTTGCAAACTTTAATGCAGAATTCTGATGGAAGTTACTTTATATACACCAGGTTGGGATTAAATGTATATATGGATGCCAATCCGCCAGCCAACCAGGATTATTATTATAAATTCAATTCATCAATGATACAAGAATACACTCAAAAGTTTTATCCCGGTATAAATGGCAGGTATACAAAACCAGCTGTTTTACCAGTAACTATTTATGGTTGGTATACCAGTCAAGTACATGTTACTAATGATTTAATAGAAGGCTCGTCCCAATATCCTTCACCAATTAAAAAACATTTTATTGGATTTATACCCGAATTATTCTCAACTGTAATTGATACTTTTAATGATGAACCCATATCTGCAGGAAATGTTACTACAACAACAATATATTCGGTATCAAATAAAATATATCAAATTTTCACGGAAGAAAATACTCAAACACAACCAGCGAATTCCATTTTTGATCCTGTTCCTACACAACTTACATCAAATATTAAATGTACCAGTGATACCACAAAGAGTGTATTTGGATATTTTAATGCAGCCTCAGTAATTCACGAGTATCACTATTTTTTTTGGGTACATGTCTTTGATAAAATCTTTTCTTATAAGATTGACTCTATGCCACCAGGCATTGTTAACTCAGGATCAGATACTGTCATAGCTCCAAGTTTTTGGTTTTATAATAATGGAAAATACAAGTAAAAAAACAGAATACCTTTTTATTCTTGTAATAAATTCCTCACTTAAAGGCAAAAATCACTCGTTTGCCGAAAAAACATTTATAAAATTTATTTGTGGAACTATTTTTGAAGTAATTAACCGTCATATTTATAAAAAGGTTGAAATGGAAGTCATTACTTATTCATTGAAAGACAATCAGGATAAAGAATTTTACGAACAACTTTCTCTTTTTAGCGATAAAATAATTGAAGAAGCAAGTCATTATTTCTATAAAGAAATAACTTTCTACAAAACTTATTTGAAGGAAATATATAAAGATGAAATTCTTAGTGATGATGAATATTTAATTGAATTTATTACTTCAGGAGTTTTCCTTGACAAATATGCTTCGTATGCTGTGAGCTCAAACAGCATTTCGGCTTTAGTATTATATAACTTGTATTTACTAAGAAATAAGTTTGCATTTACAAAACCTGTTGTCGATTATTTAAGAGGTCATCTTTCAGGTATTTTGCTCTACTCAATAAATTTAAAAACGTTTAAATATAATTCTGAAGTATTTGCACGTCTAATCATTTGGTTGAAAGCCACGGGTGAATTTTCCGAAGAAATTAAACGTCTTGAATTCTGGAACCAATATTATTATTCGTTGCCCGAAGAAAGAGCCCGGGAATTAATTAATAAATCTGTTGCTTTTGCAAAGTACATCCAGGAACAAGGAAAGCTATACCTGGGAAGTTTCACTCATAACGTTCATCATTTTCTGGAATATGAACATAAAAAACATAAAAATCGTGAAGACTATTTATTTTGCGGGCGTTCTGAAGCTGAGTACCACCTGAACATGTTTGGTGCAGAAATTTTAAACCGCAAACTTCGCCAAGGGTTTAATCAAACGCAAAAGAAAACGGTTTTATTGCCTACATGCATGAGTAATCCCAACAGTGGTAAATGCAAAGCAATTAAAAATGGTTCAAAAATTAAATGCAGATCTTGCAGCAAAAATTGCGAAATAAACAAATTACAGGATTCATTAAAAGAAACGGGAGTTGACACTTATCTGGTACCTCATTCTTCTAATTTTTCTGAATACCTGAAAAACTGGCAATACCAGGAAGTCACGGGTCTTGTTGGAGTAGCATGTGTGTTGAACCTGCTATCCGGAGGGTATGAGATGCAAGGTCTGAAAATTCCATCGCAGTGCGTATTTTTGGATTATTGCGGGTGCAAAAAACATTGGCATAATAAAGGTATACCTACAAGTCTTAATCATAGCCAATTAGAAAAAATTCTGAAAAAAGAAACAAATAATGCTCTTTTAGAAAAAGACTATGAGAAATTAATTACTTCCGAAAATTTAGCATAGTTCATATAATATCAAAGCATTCAAAATTAATATCCAATCAAAAATTAATATATGTCAAAAAAAAGAATACCAGAAACTAAAAATGGAATTCAAGGTGAATTAAATGTTCAAATTTATGACACCATGCAGCGCAGATTAAGAGACAAAGGATGGATTTCTACTGACCAAATAATAAAAGCAGGAATTAATAATGGAATTGCTTTGGAAATTGGACCCGGTCCGGGATACCTTGGTCTTGAATGGTTAAAGAAAACTGCAGGAAGCCGCTTAATTGCAGTTGAAATTAGCAATGACATGATTGAAATTGCAAGAAAAAATGTTTCAGAATATAATTTGAATGAAAGAGCAATATATGTCCAAGCAGATGCACAATCATTGCCCTTTGAAAACAACCACTTTGATGCCGTATTTTCAACCAGCTCATTGCATGAGTGGTCAAATCCGGAAAAAATCATGACTGAAATTTACAGGGTTTTGAAAAAAGAAGGAAAGTTTTTTATTAGTGATTTCCGAAGAGATCTTTCGTTTTTAATCAGATGGTTTTTATATCTGGCAGCTAAACCCAAAAAAATAAGGCCGGGTTTGATAACGTCTTTAAATGCAGCATATACAAAGGATGAAATTGAGCTTATAATAAAGAAAACTGATTTTATTGATTTTTCCGTTAAAACCAATCCAATGGCTATGGTAATCACAGGTAAAAAATAATATTTCGCAATTACTAATTTGTTTTTTATCAATTAAAACTTAAATAATAATTAATGGATATAGACAAAAATCTGATTGCACTTGTAAACGAGAATGATGAGATAACAGGTTATCAAAACAAACTCGTTATTCACCAATTGGGCCTTATGCACCGTGCATTTTCAATATTTATTTTCAATTCTGAAAATAAAATTTTATTGCAGCGTAGAGCCTTACAAAAATATCATTCAGGAGGATTGTGGACTAATACCTGTTGCAGTCATTTAGTAAAAGGAGAAAAATTCGAACAAACTGTTCAACGAAGGTTACAGGAAGAAATGGGTTTTAATTGTGGCCTTGAACATATTTTCAGTTTTCGTTATTGCGCTGCACTCAATAATGGTTTAATTGAAAATGAATTGGATCATGTTTATATCGGGCATTTTAAAGGTATTCCAAATCCAGACTCTTCTGAAGTATGGGAATGGAAATGGAAAGACCTGATAGAAATTAATAACGATTTAATTATGAATAAAGATAAATACACATACTGGTTTAACATTGCCTTTCAAAAAGTTTTACAACATCTTGAAATATCCGTATTGTAAATTGTTTTTTTACTTCCCTACCCTGTTTACAACTGTTGCACTAGCCTGAGCAGTTGGCATAATCAACATTTCATTTATACATACATGAGGCGGTCTGGTAATTACATAAAGAATTGCATCTGCAATATCGTCAGCTGAAAGAGGAGTAAATCCATCGTATACCTTTTTGGCATTTTCAATATTTCCATGAAAACGTACAATTGAGAATTCTGTCTCAGCCATACCCGGTGATAAGTCAGTGACTTTAATATTGTGCTTAACCAAATCCATTCGCATTCCTTTACTTAAAGAACTCACTACATGCTTTGAAGCGCAGTAAACATTCCCTTTTTCATAAACTTCTTTGCCAGCAATAGAACTTATATTTATTATGTGGCCTTTATTTCGGCTAACCATTAGCGGCAGCACTTCTTTAGTAACATAAAGCAATCCCTTAACATTGGTATCAATCATTTTTTCCCAATCTTCAATATCTCCTTCATGAATATAATTCAGGCCTGATGCAAGGCCGGCATTATTAATTAAGACATCTATGTTGCGCCAGTCATTAGTTAATTTTGAAATCGCTTCAATGACCTCTGACCTTTTCCTGACATCAAAACATAATTCTAAAACTTTTATATCAAAATCTGCCAACAGTTCTATTTTTAATTTTGTCAGAAGTTCTTTTCTTCTTCCGGTAATTACAAGGTCATAATTGTTCTTTCCCAACAGTTTTGCAGTTGCATAGCCAATTCCGGATGTCGCCCCGGTTATAATTGCTTTTTTATTCATTTAATTATTTTTATATAATTGCTATTAAATAAATATTATAAGTGAATTTTCAAAATTATTATTTTCCCCAATATCTTCAGATTTAATAATGGCTATATTTGTTCTTGAGGTAAAAAATATAATCATTGGAAACAATAAAACCATACAAAGATCAGGTTGGCAGTAAAAAAACACAGGTTGAAAGAATGTTTGATTCAATTGCGCTTCATTATGACTTTTTAAATCACTTTTTATCTTTTGGAATTGACAGATACTGGCGGAACAAAGCTATATCAATTCTAAAAAAACATGAGATAAATAAAATACTGGATGTCGCAACGGGAACTGCAGATTTTGCAATTGAAGCAGCAAAAAAAATAAACACATTTATAGAAGGAATAGACATATCAGAAAACATGCTTGCTATAGGCCGCAAAAAAATTTTAAAAAAAGGTCTTCAGCAACGAATTACTCTTTCAATTGCCGATGCTGAATCACTTCATTATTCCAATGATTCTTTTGATGCAGTTACTGCAGCATTTGGCGTCAGGAATTTTGAAAATATGCATAATGGGCTGACTGAAATGTACCGTGTTTTAAAATTAAATGGGATTACTCTAATTCTGGAATTTTCTAAACCAGCAAAATTTCCGTTCAAACAATTGTATACTTTTTATTTCAAAGCTATTCTTCCTGCGTTTGGAAAAATAATCTCAAAAGATAAATCTGCTTACAAGTATTTGCCTGAATCTGTTTTTAATTTCCCCGACGGAAAAAATTTTTTAGATAAATTACAGAAAGCAGGGTTTTCAAATTGTCAATCAAAAAAATTAACCTTTGGAATAGCATCAATTTATACTGGAGAAAAAAAATAAAAATCAAACAATTTCTTGGCAAGTAATTCAGAATGTAATATTTTCGTGTTAGAAACGTTTATTAATCATTAATAGTAAATTCTATTCAGTCTAAATCTTCATCAAGAATTAAAAGCTGAATAGGAAAATCATATAAAAGAAAATTGAAGAAACTATTATTATCTATTGCTTTTCTTTTTTACCTGGCTTTTACATTTGCACAAAAAGCTCAGGTGAAAAATGATCCCGAGTACGATGAAAGACCTGTTCATTTCGGTTATACTTTGGGTTTAAATTATATGGACTTTACTTTCGGCAGAAATTACATGGCAAATCCAAAAATAGATACATTATATGCCGATATAGGTCAACCCATGCTTGGATTCCAGGTAGGAATTGTTTCCGATTACAGATTGGGGCAATACTTTAGTCTTCGTTTTTTACCCAGCTTCAATTTTGGTCAACGAAACCTTGGATTTTTCAATGGCAATAAGACTTATAATGTAATGAAGATTGAATCAAGCATGCTCGATTTTCCTTTGTTAATTAAATACAAAGCTAAACGTATCAATAACTACAGTCCTTATTTTATTGGCGGAGGTAGCGTACGATACGATTTAGCAGCTAAGAATGATTACGATGAAGAGCAAAAAATTTATATTTTGCTTAAACCTTTAGATGTATATTTAGAATTTGGCTTTGGAATTGACTATTATTTGCCATATTTTAAATTCTCAACAGAACTCAAAATTTCTGTTGGTCTAACAAACATACTTAAAACAACTCCAGTTTCACCTACACATCCTGAGTATTTAAATTCATTATATAAACTTAATTCTGAAATAGTAATGTTGTGTATTCACTTTGAATAGTTTTTATTCAAAACTACTCAGCAACATATATTTTTTCTTTTGGAAAAATTATAATTAACATTACCTTTTGAAATACTATTAATTATGGAAACAATTTGAATTAATTGAAAATTAAGCTTTAATGCAGGAAATTGTATCATTATCGCTTAGTCCCGGAGATGCTTCTGATGAAAAATTTTACAGACAGGCAGCAGCTCAAAAACTTGGAATTGATCCCTCAAGAATAAAATTTCTTCGAATAACAAGAAAATCCATTGATGCCCGCCATAAAGAAATCCGGATAAATATTTCATTACAGATATTTATTGATGAAGAATTTCAATCTTCAGAAAAAATCAAATTCAATTATAATTTTGTCGGGAACAGTAAACCTGTTTTTATTATTGGAGCCGGACCTGCCGGACTTTTCGCTGCACTTCGTCTGATTGAACTCGGATTAAAACCTGTTATATTTGAGCGTGGAAAAGATGTATCAGAGCGCAAAAAAGATGTAGCACTGATTAACCGTGAACAAACTATTAATCCTGAATCAAACTATTGTTTTGGAGAAGGAGGTGCCGGTACATTTTCAGACGGAAAACTTTATACCCGTTCCAATAAAAGAGGCAATTTGCAGAAAATATACGAAGTTTTACATTTTCATGGAGCAAATGAAAATATTTTATTTGAAGCTCATCCCCATATCGGTTCTGATAAATTGCCAGAAGTAATAAAAAATATAAGAAAAACAATTTTAGAATGCGGCGGTGAGGTTAATTTTAATATTCGAATAGATGATTTAATAATTGATTCAAGCACTGTAAAAGGCTTAATAACTCATATGGGTGAATCAGTTTATGCCGACTCAATAATATTGGCTACTGGGCATTCTGCCCGGGATGTATATAAAATGCTGAATTCAAAAAATATTGAACTTGAACCCAAACAATTTGCTGTTGGAGTGAGAGCTGAACATCCTCAGGAATTAATTGATAATATTCAGTATCATGGAACTCCCAGAGGAGAATATCTACCGGCTGCTTCATATAACCTTGTTGAACAAATTAATGATCGTGGAGTGTTTTCTTTTTGTATGTGTCCAGGTGGATATATTGTTCCTTCAGCAACATCAAGTAACCAGATAGTTGTGAATGGAATGTCACCATCTGGCCGTAACTCACTTTTTGCGAATTCCGGTATTGTTGTAGAAATAAAACCGGAAGACTTAACATCATTTAGCAGTCAGGGAGTAATGGCAGGACTGGAATTCCAGGAGTATTTGGAAAATATGGCCTGGCAAAATGGAGGACGAAAACAAACGGCACCTGCTCAACGTTTAGATGATTTCATTAAAGGTCGTATGTCTTCTTCTTTGCCTAATGTATCATATTTTCCCGGTGTTATTTCATCGCCAGTACATCATTGGTTGCCTGATTTTATTGCCAAAACTTTACAGCAGGGATTTAAAAAATTTGAACAGAAAATGCATGGATATATAACCAATGAAGCGGTAGTTCTGGGAGTTGAATCACGAACTTCTTCACCTTTGCGTATTCCCAGAGACAAGAACACATTTCAACATATCAAAATAAAAGGATTGTTTCCTTGTGGTGAAGGTTCTGGATATGCCGGTGGTATAGCATCTTCAGCAATGGATGGCGAAAACATTGCTGATAAAGTAGCTGAATTTTTAAAAGCAAACTAGTATCAACTCAAATATTGAAATATGATATCCATTTCTGAAATTGCATCAATGATTGATCATAGCATTCTGCATCCGACATTGACAGATGAAGATTTAAGGCAGCATTGTAAAATAGCTGCTAAATATAAGGTTTCAACAGTTTGTGTAAAACCATATCATGTTGCCCAGGCTGTTGCTTTTCTCAAAAGTTCTGAGGTCGGCATTTGCGCAGTTATTGGTTTTCCTCACGGTAATAGTACAACGGAAGTAAAAATTTTTGAAACCATGCAGGTATGTCATGACGGCGCAAAAGAGGTTGATATGGTAATTAATATCGGTAAAGTTATACAGGGTGATTGGAATTATGTCAGCGACGAAATCAAATCAATTCATGATGCATGCATTAGTAACGGAGCTATTTTGAAAGTGATTTTTGAAACAGACTATATCACAAACGATCAAGGATAAAATTAAACTTTGTCAGATATGTAATGATCATAAGGTTGAATTTGTTAAAACTTCAACAGGTTATGGTTTTGTGAAAGCTCATGATGGAAATTATTTTTATAATGGAGCTACTGAACATGATTTAAAACTGATGCGTAAATATTGCTTACCATCAATACAAATTAAAGCAGCAGGCGGAATAAGAACTCTTGATCAGTTATTAAAAGCCAGGGAATATGGTGCGTCCCGAATAGGTGCTTCCGCAACTGATAACATTATGAAAGAGGCTATCAAAAGATTTTCTATTTAAAAATATTTAAGTACTAAACAATAATTGCTTATGAATTTTTTCCTGGCTCTTTAATCTTTATTCATTGTTCTTGATTTTTTTAATGGCATGTACCAAAAAGACTATATATTAAGAATGATTGAAATGCTGGGTGAATTAATGCGTGCTGTTTTGCGATTAATTAAAAAGGGAGAATTTCAACAGGCAACTATTGCTATAAACGAAATGTATTATAACCTTTTAAGAAAAGATGCAGCGTTTTTTCATAAAATTCCAATTGATGACCTGGCAAAAAGTCTACTTGTTGAACATAATTACACTAATAATCATTTAGAAATTCTCGCAGAATTATTTTATGCAGAAGCTGAGTTACAATTAGCCCAAAACAAATTTTCAGAAAGTTTGACATGCTTTCAAAAAGCATTGAAACTCTTTGAATTCATTGAGAAGAATAATAAAAATTATTCGATTGATAGAGAATCAAAAATTGAGTTAATTAAAAATAAAATAAAGGATATTAATACTATTGAAGATATTTAAAATTTAAGTTTGACCAATTTAGAATTTTCCTTTTTGGGAAATTGCTTTTTAGTTATTGTCTGTTATCTTTATGCTACGATTTTTATCAATTCCTTTACGTTCAATATCTTTATTAATAGAGGCTATTAATAATTCGTTTATTAAAAACAATACTAATTATCATTGAAATGAAATCAATTAAAAATCTGAAGTATTTTGTTACAAGCATTTTTGCTTTTGTGCTATTCTCATTTATTTCCTTGCAAAGCCAGGACAAATCATTACCTATTGACCCTAACGTTCGAATAGGAAAATTGCCAAATGGAATGACTTATTATATCCGGAAGAATTTAAAACCGGAAAAGCGAGTAGAACTGCGACTTGCTGTTAATTCAGGTTCTGTAATGGAAGATGACAACCAGCTTGGATTGGCACACTTTGTAGAGCATATGTGTTTCAACGGGACTAAAAACTTTCCTAAAAATAAATTGATTCATTACCTGCAATCGGTCGGTGTTAATTTTGGTGCAGATGTAAATGCTTATACTTCATTTGATGAAACAATTTATATGCTCACTGTTCCAACTGACACTGAGAAAATCCTGAATAATGGCATTCAAATCATGGAGGATTGGGCACATGATGTAACTTTCGATACTACCGAGATTGATAAGGAGCGCGGTGTTATTGTTGAAGAATGGCGCCTTGGAAGAGGAGCCTGGCAAAGAATGTCTGATAAGTTTATGCCCGTTTTGTTCAAAGACTCAAAATATGCTTTGCGCATTCCAATTGGAACTAAAGAATCAATTGAAAAATCAAAATACGAAACCATCAAACGATTTTATAAGGAATGGTACCGCCCGGACCTAATGGCTTTTATTGTCGTAGGTGATATTGATCCTGATAAAATTGAGCAGAAAATTAAAACTGATTTTGGTAAAATTAATGAACCATTGAATCCCAGGAAGCGAGTTTCGTACCAGGTACCTGACAATGAAAAAACACTTGTTTCTGTAGTTTCTGATAAAGAGAATCCCTATAACGAAATATATATAGTATATAAAACCAATGCAGATACTATTAAAACTATCTCAGATTACCGGCACTTATTGACGTACTATATATTTGCAGGCATGATGAATCAACGTCTTGATGAATTGAAACAAAAAGCTGAACCACCTTTTATTGGAGCCTATTCATACTATGGCAATTTGTGGGCACGTACAAAAAATGCTTACCAGATGGATGCTTATGTCAGCGAAAATGGGATAGAAAAAGGTCTTCAGACTATACTCACAGAAAATGAACGGGTAAAACTATATGGATTTACTCAAAGTGAGTTTGAACGTTATAAAAAAATAATGTTAAAAGATATGGAACAAAAATATAACGAACGTGACAAGACCGAATCAGAACAATTAGTTTCGCTATATGTAAATAATTATCTCTCAAATCAGCAAATTCCAGGAATTGAATTCGAATACAATTATATAAAAGACCATTTATCGGGCTTCAAGCTTGAAAAAATAAACAGTCTGGCTAAATTATGGATATCTGATAAAAACAGGGTAATTGTAATTGAAGGCATAGACAAGCCAGGCGTAAAATTACCAACCGAATCTGATGTTCTTGCTATTGCCTCAAATGTTTCAAAAAATAAAATTGAACCTTACAATGAAACCAAACTGGAATCTTCATTAATGGATAAAAAGCCTTCTGCAGGAAAAATAGTTTCACTGAAAAAAATCGAAAATATTGGAGTGACAGAAATAATTCTTTCAAATGGTATCAAAGTAATTCTTAAACCGAGCAATTTTCAAAATGATGAGATTTTAATGAGTGCATACCGACCTGGTGGACAATCAGTATTTCCGGATAATTACAACATGTCTGCAATGTTTGCAGCAGATTTTGTAATGGAAGGTGGAATTGGCAATTTTAGTAAAAACAATTTGGAAAAAATGCTGGCCGGAAAAAAAGTTCAGGTTACACCTCAAATTTCAACTTACTATGATGGTTTTCTTAGCAATTGCTCAGCTTCAGATATCGAAACTATGATGCAGCTTATTTATTTATATTCAACACAACCTCGCAAAGATACTATTGCATTTCATTCCTATTTAACCCGGCAAAGAGCAATGTATAAAAACCTTGCTACAGATCCAGTAAACTATTTCTTTGATCAGTCAGAGCGAATCAAATACTCTAATCACCCCCGGTTAAGCAACATAATTCCGACTGATGCTGATTGGGACAAAATCAGTTATGATAAAGTGCTGGAGGTACATCGAAAAAGATTTGGAAACATGAATGGGTTTGTTTTTACTTTTGTCGGTTCTTTTTCACTTGACTCAATAAAACCTATGATTGAAACCTATTTGGCAAGTTTACCTTCGATAAGTACAGCTGAAAATTGGAAAGATTTGGGAATTCGATCAATTGCAGGTCCCTTTGACCAGAAAGTATTAAAAGGTTCAGATCCTAAAAGCTTTGTTGATCTACATATGGAAGGACCTGCCGAATGGTCAATGGAAGATGCTCATATTTTTTATTCATTAGGTAAAATTTTAGAACGAACATATATTGATAAACTTCGTGAAGAAATGAGAGAAGTATATGGATTAATGGTTCGTACATCAATTGAAAAAGTGCCTTATCAGCATTACCAGATGGAAATCATCATTCCTTGTGCGCCTGAAAATGTTGACAAATTGACAAATGCAGCATTAGCAGAAATTGACAGGATAAAGGAAAAAGGAGTAACTCCTGAAGAACTCGAAAAGGAAAAAGAATCCCAGGTTCGTGCAAATGAAAAAGATGCAAAAGAAAATAATGCCTGGCTTTGGAAACTGGAAATGATTTATAAAACAGGTGAAGATTTTACGCGACTTTCGAATCCTGCTGCTTTAACTAATTTGGTAACATCAGATAATATTAAACGAATAGCATCTAAATATCTGAATACTGACAAATGCATCAAAATTGCTTTATATCCTGAGAAAAGCAAATAGAAAATTATATCGCAAAATAGATTAGTAATAAATACAGAAACACATCAAATCTAAAAATAAATACATAATTCATTGCCTTCTGAAAATCTGGATATAAAGAAAGGATTGGCGAAACTAAATTATGAAAGAATTTTTAGGATTATCAGTAACAAAAAAGAGAAATACTAAAGAAAATGTATGAAGTTATCTCAAACCTGATATCATAATAAATATTTTGGAATATTGTCAACTACTATAAAGCCATTGATTATTTTAATCGGATGATTTGTATTGATAAAAACTATATTCAATGGCAGCTTAAAGGATAATATTCTCGGGCTTTTATTTGAACGAAGATAAAACTATAGGCAAAAGCAAAAGATTGTTATGAAATGGACATAGTATTTTAACACGAAACTTGTTTATATTCTTTTTCTTACTTCACAAAATAAGCTACCTTTTCAAGTAAGGTAATCATATCGGAATTTTCGAGGTAAACGTTTTCCGGAACGTTTAAAGGTACTGAAGTGAAATTCAGAATGCCTTTTATTCCAGCTGAAATAAGGCTTTTGGCTATTTCTGAAGCAAAGTCGGAAGGCACAGTAATGATTCCGATGGAAATATTATTTTCTTTAACTATTTCAGGAATTTTTGAAATATGATATGAAGGAACTCCTGCAATAACGCGATCCGTTTTTTCTGGATCGTTATCAAAAGCAGCAACGATATTAAGTTTTGAGCGTTTCCCGCTGAAGTAGGAAGTAATTGCACGACCCAAATTACCTATTCCAACAATAGCCACATTTAATCCTGTTTGAGCATCAAGAATATTGCCTATAACGTCTATCATTTCTTTAATATCGTAACCTTTGCGCTGGGAACTGGTATATCCGATAAACATAATGTCACGGCGTACCTGGACTGCAGTGATATTATGCATTTTGGCAAGCTCGTGAGAGAAAATATTGGTTTTACCTTCTGACATACAATTCAAAAGCGTACGCCTGTATTCACTAAGTCTCTCAACTGTTTTTTCGGGTAATTTTCCTTCCTGCATTGTGATTATTTTTCTGTTTTTAGAATTTTAGGTATCTCAACAATAAAGCTTGTTCCCTGGTCAGGTACACTTTCAACCCTGATTGTTCCATGATAATTGCCAACAACTTTCTTAACGATAGATAAACCAAGCCCACTACCTGAAATGTTCTTTGTTTTTTTATTTTTTATTCTTACAAATTCCTGAAACAATTCAGATGTTTCCTCCTTTGTCATTCCAATTCCTGTATCCTCAACTTCAATAACAATATTTTTCTTTTCCTCCTGAATTGAAATATCAACGCAACCACCATCCTTATTATATTTTACTGCATTTGATAATAAATTATTAAAAATAAGATCAAAATCTTCAGGATCAATAGTCAAATTTACTTCTTTATTTGAATGTATAAAAATTTCAATACTTTTTTGAATAGCAAGAGGTTGAACAGTAACAACAGCATCCTTTGCCAATTGATTAAGATTTACCGGCCTTAAATTTTCACTCCTTTTCTCTAATCTTGACTTAGAGAAATCAAGTAAATTCATTATCAGATAACGCATACCTGAAATACGATTCAAACTTCGATCAATCATAATGTCGTAAGAAGCCATATCGTCGCCTGCCTGACGATCTTTCATCATCTTTAGGTAACCTTCCAAAGCAATTAATGGTGATTTCATTTCATGTGACAAAACGGTAAGAAACTGGTAACGTGTTTTCTTTCCTTCTTCTTTTAACTTCCGGGTAATTCGTCTTAAATAAAGTTGTTTTACAATGTTGTCTATTGAAGCTTTTAATTCAGCCGGAGTAAATGGTTTAGAAATAAAATCGAATGCTCCGTCGCCGGTAGCTTTAACAGCTATATCAAGCGAAGCATATGAAGTAATCATAGCAACAACAATTTCATATTGTTTGTTTTTGATATATTCCAATACATCTGTGCCCTGGATTCCCGGAAGTTTATTATCGAGCAACATTATATCAGGCATGGTATTTTCCAATATTTTAATGGCTTCTTCTCCTGTTGCTGCCTCGAGAAGTTCAAAATTAAAATCTTCGTCCATAAACGGATAGCTTACCACATGATTCTGTAGGCTTCGGATAACTCCTGACCGAATGCCAGATTCATCATCCACTATAAGTAATTTCAAAGTATCCATGTTAAAGCTTAAGTAATTTAGATATTTCTTTATATAATTGTTCTGCAGTGATTCCTTTTTCAAGATATAAGTCAGCCTTGATCCATTTTTTTTCTTCTTCCGATTCAAGTCCGAAAAATATTCCTGTCTCTGCTGATACCGCTGTTGCAATAATAATAGGTACATCAGGATATTTATGACGGAGTTTATAACTGAGAATAAAACCGCTGTCTTCGCTTTCCATCATTAAATCTAATATAGCAAGATCAGGCTTCACTTTTAAAATAATTTCTTCTGCTTCCATTTGAGAATCGGCTGTAATAACATCGAAGCCAAAATTCTCAAGCTGAAGCTTAACCTGGTAAAGGAAATCCTGGTCATCATCAACCAGAAGTATTTTTTTTGCCATGTTTGTTTTCTAATTAATTTATGGTTCTACCATAATGAAACCATAATGCGGTTTGAATATCTATTTATTTAATGCATTATTACTTTCTCAGAGGCAATGTAATTAAAAACCTGGTGCCTGTTTGGCCTTTGGATTTATCAGCATTGGATTTTACATCTATTTTCCCTTTATGCATCTTAACAACGCCGTAAGCAGTGGCAAGACCTAAACCGGTTCCTTTTCCAATTCCTTTTGTTGTATAAAAAGGTTCAAATACTTTATCGAGATCTTCTTCTTTTATTCCGAGACCTGAGTCTGAAATTTCCAGGAAAGCTTCTGAATCGCTGTTAGAAAGGGTAAATGAAATTGTTCCGTTACCTTGAATTGATTCAATAGCATTTTTTGCCAGATTTGAAACTACCTGGATCATCTGTTCCTGGTCAAGCTCGACTTGATTTTGATTCATTTGATCATCAATTTCAATTTTTATTTTATTTGGAATTATCAGAGAATCCAAACTTTTTGTTACTAATTCATGCAGGCTCACTGATGTATGATTAACCTGGCTTTTACGTGCAAAATTAAGCAAACCTGAAACAATTGTTTTGCAGCGTGCAGCCTGCTCAACTATTAGTTGCAAATCTTTTCGCATTTGCGATTCAGGAGGACACTCTTCAAGTAAAATATTGGTATACATGATCACAACGCCAAGCGGATTATTTAATTCATGAGCAATTCCGGCAGAAAGCTGTCCCATATGGGCTAATTTTTCAGATTGTTTTAAAGCCTGTTGCATGGTTATAAGCCTTTCATTAGTGACGGCCAACTGATTAACCGAATTATGCAATTTATCAATTGCATACGGCAGGCACATTTCTGTTTCGGCTAGTTCTTTAATGATCGCAATAGCATGATTACGGCATGTTTCATAACCGCAAGCTCCGCAATTCAAATGATCTTTCTCACTTGTTTTACCCATGATTTTCAGCACTTCATTAATCTCTTTTTCTGAAGGATCATCTATTCTTTGATCAAACGAACTAAATGAGTTCGACAGGTCAAGTTTAATGAATCGGTCAAAATTTTGCTTCCATTGATCCTGGTCAATATTGCTCATTTTATTACGCACATATTTGACAATCGCGGATTGTTTTGAATATTGCAGGCCTTTTACTGACATACCGGGACCTAGTGTACAACCTTCGCAACAAAGTAATTCGAGATGGTTGTTCTCCAGTAATCCATCACGAAATTCTTTTATTGCATCCTGGAAATTAGTTTTTCCTTCAGCAACAAGTAAATCCTCATTTGAATTATTTCCGATTACATTTATGGTTTTATTCAATCCTCTTGAGATTGGAAATATTGCTCCCATGCCTCCTAGTGGAGGATCAAATTCGGAAAGTTCAGCTTCGAAAGGAGAAAAATTATTGGAAGAAAACATTTCCCGAAGTTCGATAAAAGTTAAAGCTTCATCAATCATTTCGCTTTCGGCTTTTTTGGATATGCATGGCCCAATAAAAACTAGTTTTGTATCTTCACCATATAAATCTTTAACTACTTTAGCTGTAGCAACCATAGGTGAAACCACGGGTATCAGGCTTTCAATAAGATCCGGATGATACTTGGTTATGAATGCTACTATTGAAGGACAATCTGAAGAGATATAACTTTTTGTTCCATTATTTACAAATAATTCGTTATACTTTGCAGCAACAAGATCAGCACCGAAAGCAACTTCACATATTTTATAGAAACCGATTTTTCGAAGCATTCCAATGAGTTGTCTGTAATCAGCAATTTCCGAAAACTCTGCTGCAAAGCTTGGTGCAAGTAATGCGACGGTTTTATATTCAGATGACAAAAGAGTATTTACATTTTCAATATTTTTAATAAAGATTTTAGCTCCCTGGCTACAAACATTTGTGCAATTACCGCAGGCAATGCAACGCTCATTGATCACCATAGCCTGACCGTTGATAATTCTAATAGCTTTTACTGGGCATTCTCTAACACAGGTATAGCAAACTCTGCAATGGTCTTTTATTGTGTAGACAAGTTTGGTTTGCATATCCTTAGGTATTTTTTGCTTCCATCATAACAGCACGTCTCTTTTAGAATAAGATGTATGCAATAAAGAATATTGTTTTTCTTCTAATAAAGTATTAAAGAAATTTTGGTACAATTCATTAATTTGCTCATTATTATGAGCTACTTGATGCATTTCTTTTTCGTCAAGTTCATATATAGACCTAGTTCTAGTTTTCAAGGTGTTTTCTCTGTCAAATAAAGGCTGTCCTCCTCCGGCAATGCAGCCACCAGGGCATGCCATAACCTCGACATAATGCAGATGGTTTTGACCTGAAGCCATTTCATCGAACAATATATTAATGTTCGACAGACCATTTACTATAGCTATTCCAAAATCATGCTTACCAATATTGAGTTTCATTTTTTTTAGAACTTTCGACCCACGAAGGTTTAATAGTTTATAATCAGTCATTTCTTTATTGCAAATGAACTTATAAAAAGTTCGTAAAGCAGCTTCAGCTGTTCCTCCGGTTACATTTGCCAATTTACCAGATGGTCCCTGACTCGTAAAGATTTTATCAGCAGGTTCTGGCTCTATATTTGTAACATCAATGCCAAACATCCTGATAAGCCTTACCAATTCTCTGGTTGTAATAACAGAATCAATATCTGAAATTCCTTGTTGGGTCATTTCAGGTCGCATTGCTTCAAATTTCATGGCTGTACATGGCATTATGGCAACCGTATGAATATTTTCAGAAGGAATATTTTCTTTTTCTGCATAATATGATTTGATTAGAGCTCCCATGATTTGCTGGGCTGATTTAGTTGTCGAAAGATTTGGTATAAGTTCCGGATTAAATTGTTCGATGTATTTTACCCAAGCCTGGCAGCAACTTGTAAACATTGGAAAAGGACCTTCATTTTTTAATCGATTTAAAAATTCCTGTGCCTGTTCTACAATCATTACATCTGTGCCAAAAGATGAGTCAATGACTCTGTCAAATCCTATTTTAAGCAATACAGCGTTTATTATTCCAGTCATATCTTTACCTGGCCTGATGCCAAATTCATCAGCCAAAGTAATAGAAACTGAAGGTGAGTAAAGTGCAATCATTTTCTTAGCAGGATCATGGAAAAAAGTTTCCAGCTCTGAGAAATGTATACGTTCGGTCAGTGCAGCAGTTGGACAAACCAAGATACATTGTCCGCAGTTAATGCAATTTGAAAAGTTCATAGCTTTGTTCATAGCTGTTTGAACTGTAGTATTAATTCCTCGATTTGTAAAGTCCAATGTAGATACGCCTGCAATTTCTTTACATACTCTTACACAACGTCCACATAGAATACATTTTGCAGATTCGTGAACTATTGAGACACCTGATTTATCAATTTTATGTTTGGTTTTATTCCAGGGGATTCTACGTTCGCGAACATGTAAATCTTCCGCAAGTTTCTGAAGTTCGCAGCTTCCATTACGCTCACAATATAGACAATCATCAGGATGATTTGCCAGCAAAAGTTCCACAATTGTTTTACGAGCTTTGATTACACGTGGTGAATGAGTTTTGATTTTCATCCATTCTTCTACTTTAAAAGAACATGATGGTATAAGGTTGTTTTTGCCTTCTACTTCAACTACGCACATACGGCACATACCTGTAGGAGTAAAATCCTTCATGCTGCATAAAGTTGGCACGTTGATTCCTATTCGATCAAGTACCGATTTTATAGTTTCGCCTCTTTTAACTTTTACAGGTTTATTGTTTATTTCAATCTCAAATATCATAGGTGCATTCTTTCATATTAATAGGTCAATTTTGAAATAATGATTATCTTAAAGAAATAGCACTAAATTTGCATATTTCAAAACATGATCCACAGCCTGTGCAATTTTCTTCAATAATGAAATAAGGCATTTGCTTGCTACCGATAATTGCATTTGCTGGACATTTTTTAGCGCAAAGCGAACATCCTGTGCATACTTCAGGATCAATAAAGAAAGTCCTTAATTCCTTACAAACAGAAGCTTTACATTTACGATCAAAAATATGTTCTTCAAATTCTTCCCTGTATTCTTCAAGAGCACTGAGAACGGGATTGGTGGCAGATTGTCCCAGACCGCAAAGAGAAGTATTCTTCATGACTTCAGCTAACCCTTCGAGTTGCATAACACCCTTAAATCGTTCTAGTGTTGCATGATCGCTTTGGTTAACTGGTTTACGTGTAATAATAGTTAATATCTCATGTAATCTTTTCAATCCTTCCCGACAAGGAATACATTTGCCACAACTTTGAAATTGCATAAAATCTACAAAATATTTCAAAATATCGAGGATACAATTGTCCTCATCAATTACAACCATTCCGCCAGAACCCATTGATTTTCCATGTTTTTTCAATTCATCAAAGTCAATTGGTATGTCGAGTTCAGATTCTGTAAAACAAAATCCTACAGGACCGCCTAAAAACAATGCTTTAAGCTTTTTGTCATTTCTAATCCCTCCTGCAATATTATAAATAACTTCTCGCAACGTTGTCCCCATAGCTATTTCAACTAACGCATTATTGACAGTTTTTCCCGAAAGAGCAAATATTTTTGTTCCTTTACTGGATTCAGTTCCGGTTTTAGTAAACCAACCTGGCCCATTTTGTATAATTGAAGGAACGTTAGCCAGTGTTTCTACATTATTGACAACTGTTGGTTTATTGAATAATCCATTTGTAGCTGGGAAAGGAGGTTTTGTTTCTGGCATACCACGCATTCCTTCAATACTGCTTATTAGTGCAGTTTCTTCTCCGCATACAAATGCGCCCGGACACTTTTTTATAGTAATGTCTAAATTGAAACCACTTCCAAGAATATTATGGCCCAAAAGACTATTTTCTTTGGCTTGAGCTATAGCAGTTTCGAGAGTTTTAATTGCCACATGATATTCATTCCGGATGTAAATAAACGCTTTAGAAGCACCTATTGCATAAGATGCAATGGCAATGCCTTCAAGCAATCTATGAGGATCACCTTCAATAATCGCACGATCCATAAAAGCACCTGGATCACTTTCTTCTGCATTACAAATTAAAAATTTCTGATTAGATACTGCATAATGAGCTATTTTCCATTTTTTACCTGTATAATATCCGCCTCCAGAGCGACCCCGCAAACCACTAGCCTCAATTAAATCGCAAATTTGTTCTGCAGTATAATTTCTAATAGTTTTTACAAAAGCTCTGTAACCGCCAAAAGCTATATATTCATTTATGTTATATGGGTTGATTTTTCCGCAATGACATAAGACCTGCCTGTTTTGAAGAGCAAAAAACGAAATGTTTTCTAAAACAGGAATATTGTTCCATAATGAAAAAACTTCACTTGAATATTGAGCATATGCATGTTCTTCAGGTAATATTTTATGAAAAATATCATCAAGCAAAGGGAAAACTTTATCTTCAGTAATATTCTTAAATAGTATTCTGGCTTTTCCAGGAATTTGAATATCAACTAAAGGTTCAAAGTTACAAATACCCAGGCATCCTACTTTTTGTATTATTACTTTTATCTTTCTTTCATTTACATAATCATTAATGGATTCGAATGTCTTAAGTGCTCCGGCAACCATTCCACAAGTACCGGCACCAACTGAAATGATAGGCTTGTCAATGCTTTCACGTCGCAAATGGAGCAATTGTTCCTTTATTATACCGGAGTACAATTGCTTTTCATTTAGTAATACATCCTGAACAATATCAATCTTCTGATTTTTTGACATTAATAATCAAATAAGTGTTATTGAAAACTTTTATTGTCCTGGTGTCTCAGGTAACTTATGGTTTCGTTAAGTTTATCTAAAGTTAGTTTGCCATAATATTCACCATTTATAGCAATTACCGGAGCCTGACCACAACCACCAATGCATGTTTGAACTTCTAAACTAAAGAGACCGTCTTTTGTAGTTTCGCCATCTTTAATCTTTAAATTTTTTTCTAATTCTTTAAGTAATGTGGAAGTTCCAAATATATGACATGCAGTACCATAACATACTTGCACATGATACTTTCCTTTTGGCGAAAAACGAAATTGGTTATAAAAGCTTGCAACTCCATATATTGTACTGGTAGAAATATTTAAATGCCTTCCAATCCTTATTACGGCTTCTTCTGTAATGTACCCGATTGTATCTTGCACCTCCTGTAACAAAGGTATAAGTGACTCTTCCCGGATATCAGGAAATTTAGATAATACGTTTTCAATATTTGCTTTTTGTTCCTTTTCCATCTCGGTATGCTAAAATTCAGAAAATAAAGATGAAAATCCTTTACAAAACATTTTTATTTGGGATGAGTTTCCAATGCATAAAATCAAAATAGAAATTTTGTTCAATTGTATAACAGAACAAATATACAAAAAGTAATGTTATTATTTGAACAATGTTATAAATATAACAATAAGATTTAATTATTGCCTAAATTTGTGATATATTTACAGATAAAAATAAATGAATAAATTTTATGATTTTTTTCTAACGATCAAATTATAATTGAGCAGATTAAAATTTTGAAAAGAACAACAACTTTGAAACCCCTGATTGAAATATTTGAAGAAAAATGTAATTATTGTTTTACATGCATAAGAGCGTGCCAGGTAAAAGCTATTAAAGTCAATGCAATTGACCAAGCGCCAAAAATCGAAATGGATCGCTGTATAGGATGTGGTGCTTGCATATCAGCTTGCAAACTAAAAGCAATTATTTATAGAGATGATAAAGAACTGGTAAAAAAATTACTTACTTCTAAATCAAAAGTAGTTGCCATTGTGGATCCCGCGCTTGCCTCTGAATTTCATGATATTACTGATTATCGAAAATTTGCCAGAATGCTTAAACAACTTGGTTTTAACCAAGTATATGAGTCTTCATTCGGGGTCGATTTAATTGCAAAACAATACCAAAAACTTATTAGTGGTTTTCGTGGTAAGTATTTTATCACGGCTAATTGCCCGGCTGTAGTATCTTATGTGGAAAAATTTCATCCCGGACTTACAAAAAACCTGGCACCCTTTGTTTCTCCTATGATTGCTATGGCCAGAGTTATTAGAAAGAAAGTGGGTAACGAAATTAAAATAGTATATATTGGACCGTGTATTGCATCTAAAGAAGAAATTAATCTATACAATGGAAAAAGCTCGGTTGATGCAGTATTGACATTCACAGAACTTCGTGCCCTTTTTGATGAGTACAATATAAATGAAGGTACACTTGAATATTCTCATATCTCCGAACCAGTAGGAAACAAGGGTTCGTTTTACGCAATAAGCAATGGATTTGTTCAGGCTGTTGAAACGAGTGAAGAATTATTGGAAAATATTATTTTAACCGGAGAAGGAAAAGCAAATATTGCACAATATATGAACGCCTTTGAACAAAATATTGAAGAAATTAAATGCAATTTTAATATTTTCTTTTGCAAAGGTTGCATTATGGGACCAGGCTCTAGCTCCGGGCGAAACATTTTGCAGAGGAGAGCCCTGGTTGTGGATTATTCAAATAAGCGCATTAAAGCACTTGATAAAAAAGCATGGGAGAAAAATATTAATACTTTTATAAATTTGGACTATTCAAGGACTTTCCATCCTAGCAAAGAAGTTTTAACTGAGCCATCAGAGAAAAAAATTAAAGAAATTCTTCGAACCATTGAAAAAACTAAACGTGAAGATGAGTCAGACTGTAGTACTTGCGGCTATGAAACATGCAGGGACTTTGCAATTGCTATAGCAAAAGGACTTACTATTCCTGAAATGTGTACCACATTTGCTTTCAAGAATCAGCAGAATTATATAAAATCTTTGAGGACATCAAATGAAAAACTTGCCCAGGTACAAGCTGCACTTAAAGAATCTGAAAGTAAAGCGAGGCAGGAACATGAAGTTGCTAAAGAAGCGTCGGAAACGACAGTTGCTATGCTTCAAAAGTTACCTGCAGGAGTTATAATCATTGACAAAAATCTAAAAATTATTCATGCAAATCAAAGTTTCATAAATACTTTAAGTGATGAGGTTAAAGAAATAAATGACGTTATTCCCGGACTTGTAGGTGCTGACATCAAAACACTTCTGCCTTATACATTTTATAATATTGTATCATTTGTATTGAATACTAATGAAGAAGTCATTAACAAGGACATTCAATATGAAGACAGATTGTTGAATGTATCAGTATTTCCAATAAAGCGAAATAAAATAGCAGGTGCTATTCTTAGGGATTTATTCATACCGGAAGTGCGGAAGGAAGAAATAATTGCCCGTGTAACTGAGGCAATAGATAAAAACCTTGAAATGGTGCAACAAATTGGATTCTTGCTTGGCGAGGGAGCATCAGAAACTGAAAGAATGCTTAACTCAATTATTCAGACTTACAAGACTGACAAAAAGAAAGAATGATACCCGGCTTTCATATCGAAGTGAATTGCCAGCAGAACTTTCACGAAAATGAACGTGTATGCGGTGATGTGTTTCTAACTAAAAAAGTTCATGAAGAAAATCGTATTATTATTGTTTTATCAGATGGGTTAGGTCATGGAGTTAAAGCAAATATTCTTGGTACACTTACAGCTACAATGGCAATTAATTTCACACGTGAACATAAAGAAATTAATAAAATTGCCGAGATAATAATGAATACTTTGCCAGTAGATTCAGAGAAGAAAACAAGTTTTTCAACGTTTTCTCTCGTTGACATTGAAGCTGACGGCAAAGTAACAATCCTTGAATTTGAGAATCCTCAATGTCTTATTGTACGGGGGAACCAACCATTAGATGCAACGTGGTCGACTCAGCAAATGGGCAGTAAACTCAAGCCGGGAAGAGAAATAAAAAGTTGTTCTTTCTATGCTCAGAAAGAAGACAGAATTCTATTATTTTCTGATGGTGTATCACAATCAGGTATGGGGTCTTTGCAATTTCCTGGAGGATGGGGGAACGATAATACGTACAATTATGTGTTACAACAAATTTCGAAGCTTGGTGATATTTCTGCATCAAAACTCGCTTATAAAGTAATAGCTGAAGCATATAAAAATGACGGTTTTGCTTGCAAAGATGATACAAGTTGCGCAGTTATTTACTTTCGAGAACCACGTAAGTTACTTATTTGCACCGGACCACCTTTTGAGGAAGAAAAAGACAAGGATTTAGCTAAAATGTTAAAAGACTTTGAAGGAAGAAAAATAATTTGTGGCGGAACTACAGGTGATATTATTGCCCGTGAACTTAATTTAGCTCTTGCTGCTGGCCAGGAACAGGAAGATCCCGAGCTTCCACCTCTTTCATTTATGCAGGATATTGATCTTTATACTGAAGGGATTTTGACTCTGAGTAAAGTTCATAGAATATTAAGAGCTTATAATAATAGCTATAAGCTTGAGAAAGGTCCTGCCGATCAGATTGTACGAATGATCATCGATAGTGATGACATTATGTTTTTAGTAGGAACCAGGATTAACGAAGCATATCAGGATCCAAGTATACCGGTCGACCTTGAAGTCAGGCGTACAATTGTACGTCGGATAGAAAAGCTACTCGAAGAAAAGTTTTTAAAAAATGTTGTTGTGAAGTTTATTTAGGGACAAACGAAAACTGGAGACCGTAAACAGGAAAAAGGTGATGGGTAAATGTTTAAAAAGATAGAGAATTACTTATATTCAAAGCCTAAGACCCAAAGCCAAAAAATATTATTCTGATTACTAAATTTTCTAAATTCAAATGAAATACAAATTTATTTTCATTTTGTCAATTCATTTTCCAATCGTTTTTGGCCAAGGTATTCCTCAAATTACTGATATCCCAAACCGTCATAACACTAGTTTGGATGGAAAATGGAACATTATCATCGATCCATATGAAACAGGATTTTTTGATTACCGTTTTGAAGAAAGTCAATGGGGATTTTTTCTAAATCAGAAACCTGTTGATAAAACTGACCGAGTTGAATATGACTTTGATAAAAGTGATAGTCTCAATGTCCCTTGTGACTGGAACTCGCAAAAGCCTGAATTATTATATTATGAAGGAACCGTTTGGTATAAAAAATCTTTCGATTATAAACTTAAATCTGAGCATAGATTGTTTTTATGGTTTGGGGCCGCAAACTATAAGACATATGTATACCTGAACGGTAAAAAACTTGGAAGCCATGAAGGAGGATTTACTCCTTTCAACTTTGAAATTACAGATATTGTAAAAGAAAAAGACAATTTTGTGATTGTAAAAGTTGATAATAAAAGATTAAGGGAAGCAATTCCAACAATTAATACAGACTGGTGGAATTACGGCGGTATAACTCGCGATGTTGAGCTTGTAGATGTGGCTTCAGATTTTATTTATGATTTCTCTCTACACTTGAAAAATGGAATCAATGATATTATTGAAGGTTGGGTAAAGATTGATAAGAATATTGCAGGACATAAAATAAAAATTGACATTCCTGAATTGAAAATATCTGCACTATGTTTAACAGATACATCCGGAAAGGCTGCATTCTCATTGAAAGGATATCCAGAATTATGGTCTCCCGGGCATCCAAAATTATATAATGTTTCATTGGTTTATAATGGTGATACATTAAAAGACAAAATCGGCTTTAGAAGTATTGAAACTAAAGAAGGCGAAATACTACTCAATGGGAAACAAATTTATTTACGAGGAATTTGCATGCACGAAGAAATTCCAATGCGAAGATCACGTGCTAATGGAACTGGAGACGCAAAGCTTTTATTGGGATGGGCAAAAGAACTTAATTGCAACTTTGTGCGTCTGGCACATTATCCTCACAATGAATATGTGACTCGTATGGCTGATTCGCTTGGAATATTGATATGGTCCGAAATACCTGTATATTGGACAATACAATGGGAAAATCCAAAAACATATAGGAATGCAGAACAACAGCTGACAGAAAATATTACCCGGGATAAAAACCGTGCCTCAATTATTATATGGAGCATTGGTAATGAAACACCTGTAACTGATGAACGTTTGAGTTTCATGAAGAATCTGGCAAAAAAAGCCCGTCAACTCGATGAAAGCCGGCTCATTTCTGCAGCACTTGAAGTGCATCATGATTCAAAATTCGATTCAATTTATTGGGTTAACGACCCATTGGGCGAATATCTTGACGTAATATCATGCAACGAATATATAGGTTGGTACGATGGTTTGCCTATGAAATGTGATAAAATTACCTGGAAAACAACCTACAATAAACCATTTATGTTTAGTGAATTTGGTGCTGAAGCACCTTATGGTTTGCATGGCGACACACTTTCCCGCTGGTCAGAAGAATACCAGGAATATTTCTATAAGCAACAAATTAAAATGTTGAAGCGAATTCCATTTCTTCGTGGCACAACACCATGGATACTAGCTGATTTTCGTTCTCCCAGGCGATTGTTGCCAACAATACAGGATGGGTGGAATAAGAAGGGATTGATTTCAGAGCAAGGATTTAAAAAGAAAGCATTTTATACCTTAAGAGATTGGTACAGGGAAATTGAGAAAAAAACTATGAAGAATGATAAATTAGAACTTTGGAAAAATTGAAGAATTGAATTATTCTAGTTAAAGTTTAAATTCAAATTGGGAAAAGTATAATATATACTTTTTTTATAAAACAATCATTCCAATTAATTAAGCTTATTAAAGATTTTCAGTAAGTTCTTAACTAATTTTATATATTGATTCGATGTTTGAATAAGGAACTATATACTGGTATATCTAACGAATTTTATTTATTAAATAAAAGAAGGGGAAATATTAATTAACGTGAGTTCGATGTAACAAATAAAATAAAATATATGGTGTGCATAATATTGAAAAAATGTGTTTTCTTTTTTGCTTTCGCTTTCCTTAGTTTGGGAATGATGGCAAATCCTTCATTGGCATCAAAAAAGCAAATAATGATGTTTAAGAACTCTAAAACCTTCATTGTGCTTGAGGATGGCAGCATAGCTTATAATGTGTATATAAAAGATGCAGTTCAGAAATATTGGAAATCTACTGATTTTGAGTTTATCGATCTACAGGAGTTTAACAAGCGGAGGTTTGATCAAAAGTATTCCTTTTTAGTACTTATGAAAGTTGTTTTCGATAAAGATCCTGCCGGCATAAGTTATAACTACATCAGTCTCGTATTGGGAGATACAGCAAATGACATGACCAAGATGCCTGAATTGTGCAGTATTCCTATTTCATATTCCAACGATAATAATATTAATTATGGATATGTAATACCTGCTATTGTTAAATTCATGCAGAAACATATAGAAAATCTTGAGAAAAAATATTTCTGGATTTCACTGGAAGGATTGAAATATTACAACGGTTCAGCAAGTTTTAAAGACAAGGTATTGCTATTGAACAAAAATATGATGGCTCAGGATGCTGATTCAACTGAAAAAATTAAAACTGGTTACCCGTATAATTTTAAACTGCTTTCTACGTCGGAAATTGAGTCGGAGCTTGCTGCAAACCCGAAAAATACTTTGTTTAATTTTCATGTTGGTCCAACTCAAAATACAGGTTCAGGGAAATGTTTTGAATTGATTTTTGATATTGAAGGCAACCTCTATTACTATAATTGGCGCAAGATCACTAATGATAATAAAGATGGTTTTAATATGAAAGATTTTGCTCATATCAGGTAATATTTTAAATTATTTGAATATAACACATTATTACTTTATGATATCCGTATGTCAGACAAAGTGTATCACAAAGATCGGATGAGTAAAGAATTGCAAACTTTACAAATTAAATGAATGCATAGACATTGAATTCACCCTAATAATAAGGACACGCTAACCAATTAAAATAAATATTTTAACTATGAAAAAAATTGAAGCAATTATTCGTAAAGAAAAATTCGAAGAAGTGAAAAGAGCTTTGCACGAAGTAGACATTGACTTTCTTACTTTTTGGGATGCAAGAGGCCAGGGAACTGAAAAGCAAGAACGTATTTTCCGTGGTAGGGTCTATGATGTCAGTACCATCGATAGGATTAATCTGTCATTTGTAGTTCGAGACATAAATGAGGAGAAAGCAGTAGGCGCAATTTTAAAAACGGCATATACAGGTGAAAGCGGCGATGGCAGAATATTTATTTTACCCGTAGAACAATCCATCCGTATAAGAACAGGAGAAAGAGGCAGTGAATCGCTTTACGATAAAAAGTAATAATGATGATTTTAAGCTAAATCATTTTTCTTTTGGTCGAATTCTTCTTTTCCGATTTCACCATTTACATAACATTCTTTTAATATATCCAATGCAGAGTTGTTTTTTGGTGTAAAATAATTTTGATTTACATTTCTGGCAATTATCCAAATTATGAGAAAGAGAAAGAAATCATTTATAATCCAGCCCCAGCTAATACCCCAACTATGATATCCATGCATCATGTTTTCAACTTCTGAATTATTTATAATTATTTTAAGTTTTTAATGCTTCATTGAAATGCTTGCAATTAATGATATCATTATTGATTTCATTATATCAAAAAACAAAAATCTATTTTTATAAAGACAAATAAAGACTTATATTCAGTGCTTTTTAATTTTTTCAGAAATCAACACCCCTCCCGACGCCATGTTTTCATATGGATTTTCCTTAATAAAAACAACATAAGCATCTTTTGGAATGCTCATGATATCGCTGGCCAATTGCGTGATATCTTTGGCAAGTTTTTCCTTTTTTTCGAACGACAGTGCTGGTCCTTCAATAGTAATTACAGGCATAATGTACCTCCTTTTAAATAATTAAACCATCAAAAAGCTAAACAAAAGTAGATAAAAACCGCAATACCTATTCTATTTTAATTGGAAAGATTACAATCGGTATTCCAAATTTGAAAAATCTTTTTTGGATTGAGAAAATTGTATGATTATGAAGTAAATGAGACATGTAAAAGGTTTTTGAAAATACCAATTGTCCACCAAAAAATGTTGAATTTGGAACCTTGGGCATGAGTTTTTTAACTATTCTATACACTTCTTCTACGGGATCAGTTCCAATTGTCCAAATACTTTTACCGTAGAACCCGAATTGCTGGGCTATTTTCACATATTTTTTCCCGTCTTCTATTACCGAAGTTCTGAAATGTTCAAGTTCTACTGAACCTTTATAGATTTTAGAATTAATGATTCCTACTCTTATAAAAATATAATTCTCATATATTCCTTTAAAACTCTCATTAATTCTTAAAAAAGTATGAAGCCCTGTACCCCCAAAGCCCTTAACTAATATAATTGCTGTTTTTGCATCAGGGTTGAATTCTACCTGACCAGGATTTTGATTTTTGTATTGCATCCGATCAAGAACAATATTAAGGTCTGAAATGGCATTCATTCGAACCTTTTGTAAACGCACTGTAGTTCTATAGTAATGTCGTTTTATGTTTATTGCCAAAAGAATGAACAGACCTGTAATAAGTATAGTAATCCAGCCTCCTTGTCCGAATTACTATACTTATTACAGGTCTGTTCATTCTTTTGGCAATAAACATAAAACAACATTACTATAGAACTACAGTAGCTTACAAAAGGTTCAAATAGAATGCCATTTGAGACCTTTAATACTGTTCTTAATCAGATGGATGCAAAAATCAAAATCCTGGTTCGGGTTAAAATTCAACCCTAATAGAAGACAGCAATTATATTAGTTAAGGGCTTTAGAAATCTAGGGCTTGTATACTCTTTAAGAATTAATGAGAGTTTTAAAGGAATATATGAGCTTGTTTTTATGAAAGAGTAGGAATCATTAATTCTAAAATCTATAAAGGTTCAGTCAAACTTGAACATTTCAGAACTTCGGTAATAGAAGACAGGAAGAAATTGTGAATACCAGAGCAATTCAGGTTCTACGGTAAAGAAAACATATTTGGACAAATAAATGGAACTAAGTGATCCCAATTGAGAAAACCTGTGGTCCAAAGGCTCCAAATTCAACATTTTTTGGTGGACGATTGGTATTTTCAAAAAAGTTTGCATGTCTCATTTACTTCATAATCATACAATTTTCTCAATAGGGAAAAAATCCGAAATTTGGAATACCAATTGTAATCTTTCAATTAAAATAAAATAGGTATCACAGTTTTTATACTACTTTTGTTTAGCTTTTTGATGGTTTAATTAAAAGAAAAAGTAGTTATCACTATAATTACTATAACAACAGCACTTGTGCTCAAAAAAATTCAACCTCACGCAATTGGCCAG
>CAWKPE010000031.1:0-150431 GCA_963851385.1 uncultured Bacteroidota bacterium
CGGTAACCGTGAAGCTGCAAGCATTACTTGTATTACCTGCTGCATCAGTTACCGTGTAGGTTACTGTTGTAATGCCAACGGGGAAAGTACTACCCGGTGTATTACTCTTTGTCCATATCAATGAACCAGAGGGGGTACAATTATCTGTTGCCGTTGGCTCTATCCATGTTACTATGGCGCCACAAGTACCTGCATCATTTGCCTGTGTGATATTAGACGGGCATCCACTAATCACCGGAGCGGTAACATCTCCAACTCTGGAACAACTTTTACCGACACAAAACAAGCCTGCTCCATTGATACCAGTTCTTACACGGAAATATGGGTCAGTGCCTGATGCTGGTCCTGGTGCCTGACCTGACCAGGATATGCCATTATACCAACCTATACTGGAATTGGTACGATCAAATCCTGAACCTTCATCCACACCATTCCACTGTAATGTGACAGCAAGATTTGAACCTCCTGCATTATCTTCTGTTACACGCCATGTATATTTTACATAGTCATCATAATCGGAAACTTGTGAACCTCCTGATGTCCCATCATCTGTAACGTTTTGGAATATGTTTACTGAATAATTATCAAGAGTTCCGGAGTTATTTAAAATTATAGGAAGGTAAGATCCAACGGAGGATCCAATTGGAAATAAAACATCTGATCCACCAACGGGTTGTTTAACATATCCCGAGCCGTTTTCGACAATATAATTTGACTGAGAACCACCTGATATAGAACCAGAAGAGCCTATAATTATATTATTTGATCCCAACGTAATTTTACCTGAAGTCAAGGTAAGAGTACCGGCTACATTTAAATCCCCATTTTGTAATAATATCCCATTCGAGTTATTAACTGTAACATCATAAAATTGCGTACCTGATGGGTTGATAAGTTGTTGCTGGTTTGTTCCTGAAAATGTGACTTTCCTGGTTCCTGGTGAAAGAGAAGAAGGATTTGTACTACTGTTTGTCCAATTCCCTTTAATATCAACATTTCCACTTGAGAAGTCTAAAATGGTATTATCTTGAATTGTAAAATCATTTAAAACATAGAGAGCTCCAACTGTTGTTTTTGTATTTCCATTTTTTAAAACTAAATTATAATATTTTTGATTGCTTGAGGCCCCGATACTCTGATTAGTCCCATTATAATAAACAGTATTTGTCGCTGTAGATGCATTAAGTATGCCTGGGTTCATGGGTTCTGTAGATGATGAATAATAAAGGAATGAACCATTTCCCTGTAACCAGGTATCAGTACCAACTCCACCATTTAAACCGCCTGCTATACTTACATTGCCATTGTTAGTCAGCGTTATTCCACCATTAATTGTCACATTATAATCAAAAGTACAAGTTCCGGAAATGGATTGTGAATTGGTATTAAATGTTGCTCCACCTGCATGAAATGTTCCATTATTTACTATTCCATTTTGAAAGTAAAGATGAGTAGCATTTCCATTTGATGTATAAAAACTTCCTGTAGTATCATTTATAGTAAAATTCCCCTGGAAAGTACTAATTCCTGACGTAGAACCATCGTTGAAAGAACTTCTTGTATCAATAGTGGTAGAATCTGCTACTGTAATATTGTTCGCAGAAGGATCAAACGTACATGTATGGATAGCATCATTGCTTTGAATTAAGAAATTGCCTGCAACATTTATTGTTCCCTGGGATGTTTTGGTTCTATTTGCTGTAGATCCTCCTGGAACCGATATAGTTAAATTATAATAACTGGAACCCCTGATATTCTGGTCGGCATCGCCTGTATAATTAACCAGGTTGGGATTTGCGTTAACAGTAAATGTTGTAACAGATGGTGCATTCGAATTTTCATAATTCAATACTGAACCACTATTATTGTTCCACGTGCCTAATCCGGTTAGACTACCTGATATTGTTGTAGTTTTGGTGTTATTTAAAGTTATTCCACTTTCAATTTGAACGCCCCCGGCGAATTTTATGGCAGCAGCTGTTCCATCCAGATTCTGGGCAGCACTGTTATCAAAATCATACAACCCGGTACCGGAATTAATGGTGGAACCTGTATTGGTTGTTATGCCAGACCCGATATATGTTGTGGCCGAAGTAACCGAAGAAAAATCCCATGTTCCATTAATAACAACGGGACCATTAAAAGTATTTGAGCCTGTATTATTATTGTCTGATAATGTACCATTTACCTGGGTAGTGTCATTCACGGTAAATGAATTTCCTCCAATTTCGAACTTCCCGGTTGTTATTGTAAAATTGTTATTGGCCGTAGCGCTATTGCTTAATGATACCGATGTTCCTGAACCTCCGGTATTGTTAATAACTAAATTGTAGAAAGTTTCTCCTGTCGCGTTGGTTATAGTTTGGTTACCCGAACCTTTAAAAATTATAGTGTCCAACCGTGGAGTGAATGTTCCCGAGTTGCTCCAATTACCTTTTAATATAATGTTATAATTTGAATTACTTGCATCAAGTGTAGCTCCACTGTTAATGGTAAGGTTTCCGTTAACTGTAATATCTCCGCAAAGTGTGGCTGTACTACTTGAAATAGTTAAATTATTGTATGTGCCTGATAAAACATTTGAAATGCCTGAATAGGTTACCGTACCCGTACCCGAAGTACAATTAATTTTTCCACACGAATTGAAATTGGGTGGTACAGTCAGCGTTCCATTTACTGTTATATCGCCGCAAAATGTTGGATTGGTAGAGTTTATGGTTAAATTATAATAAGTTCCCCCAAATATATTTGTGGCCCAGGACGAATATGTCACTGTACCTGCCGTAGCATAAATAGTACCGCTTCCGCATACCGTTGTACCGTTGAAGTTTATATTATAACCTGTGTTGAGTTGTCCATTTGTAAGAGTGGCTGCACCAACTCCTGCATTTCCCACAATCAGTGCATTGCTTAAGGTTACTGTATTGGTAGTACCGGTTTTGTTAAGCGTAAAGTTACCTAAACCAGTAGTGATGGAAGGTAGAACCATTCCGGCATTATCGCTGCTGTTAATAAACAGGCTTGAAGCTAATGTACCTGTAATTGTACCGGAGGCTAAGGAAGTTGTACCATTGATGTTTAATGTTTTACCGTTCAACCCCAATACACCAGATGTAAAAGCAAGATTTCCATTAACCGTGGTAGTATTTTGTAAAGAGGAAACAAAAGCGCCTGTATTATTTATTTCCAAATTTTGGTAATTGGCTGAAGCAAAGACCTGCTCGGCTCCCGCTCTCTCGTAAAATACAGTACTTCCAGATGCACTGGTAGTATTAAAAGTGCCAATTGTATTTGTAGCCCCTAAAAGGTGTAATTCATGGGCAATGCCAGCCCCTTGTATATTTATTGTACCGGCACCTGCAAGATTACCTTTAACTGTAACAACACGTTTTGAAGTTCCAAAATCCAATGTGTTCGTAACGGTAAGAGTGCCATTTACCGTTATATCAGTTCCTAATGTAACAGTATCACCAGCTGGACTAATTGTCACTGACCCGGAAAATGTAATAGGAGACATAGCACCTCCTATAGTTTGGCTGTTGAGGTTAAATGTATATGTTCCGCTTCCTGAAATGAAGGTTGCTCCGGAGTTTACGGTTAATCCTCCTCTAAAAGTAAAAGGTTGTGCAACAGATGAACTCCATGTTCCATTAATTGTTACTGGTCCAACAAAAAGATCTGTACCACCTGCAGCAAAAGTATTATCACTAAATGTTCCGTCAATAGTAGTCGTACCACTAACAGTAAAACTGTTATTTTGAATCAATAAATTAGTACCATTAGATACTTCAAGGTTATTGTTTACAGTAGTATTAATATTTGGTACTGTTTTTATTCCCGATCCACTAATTGTTAAGTTTCTGTACGCTCCCGAAGCAAATACCTGTTGATCACCTGCCCTGTTATAATTAATCGTACTTCCGGAATTTGCCGTGGTAGTTAATGTTGAAATATTATTCAATTTTCCGCCCAAATTAAGTGTATGGGCCAATAATGCACTTGTCATATTAATTGTCCTGGCGCCTGCACTGCCAATAAATAAATCTCCAGAAAGGTTAAAAGTTTTAGCTACATTCGTTCCAAAATTAAGCGTACCATTAACAGTAGCACTATCACCAACATTCCATGTAGCTGCTGCTGTGCCCATGTTTAATGTAACGCCATTATCAATTGTCAGGCTGCCATTCAGAGTAACATTGCCGGTTGAAGTTTTTGCACCTGAAGTAGATAATGTAAGGTTGCCATAAACCGGTGTCGGGAAAATTATTTGTGCAGCATTTGCCAGATAAGTGACTGTACTGGCAGGATCAAGTGAATAAGTACCGAATGAAGGGAAAGTTATTGCATTTGTACTGGTCGCGCTGCCTAAAGTAAGAATGTTGTTGGCAGCTATACTAATTGTACCTGTTCCATTGCCTGTTATTTGATATTTGTCACTTGCCAGCGTAGTATTGGTAGCTCCGCTAATCGTAAGATTGTCATTAACCGTAATTGCACCTGCAAGCGTTTTGACCCCTGAACCTGAAATTATTAAATTCCGGTAATTAACACTCGTAAAAATTGTTTGGGCCCCTAATCCATTATAATTGACAGTACTTGAACCTGTACCGCTTAAAAAAGTACTAACTGAATTAGTTGCTCCTCCGAGGTTCAGAATATGTGGAAGATTTCCCCCACTCATATCTAAGGTACCGGGACAATTCAAATTGAGACCTATACTTACTGTTTTTGTGGAAGTACCATCAAAAATTAAGGAAGTAGACACGGTTGCTGTGTCCAGAATAGAAAAAGAAGTTGTAGTTGTACCTAAATCGAAGTTGCTTCCACTCACTGATAAATTAAGATTTACCGCGGAATTGCCGTTTAATGTTTTTGTTCCATTACCAGCTATTGTCAAATAACGGTAACTATTACTGGCAAATACGCTTTGATTACCTGTCCTGACATAATTTACTATACTTCCATTATTATCTGTAGTTAAAGAATCAACTGTATTAGAAGCTCCATATAAATTGAGAATATGTGCAGCATGCTGCATGTCTATGATCCCGACACCACTCAATGTATCATTAATGGTAACTGTTTTTACATTCGAATTAAAGTACATTTTGCCATCAATACGGGCATTTCCAGTAATCAATAAATTAGTTATTGTTCCTAAATCGAAAGTGGAACCTGTATTCACAGTTAAGTTGTTGTTAACGGTGTCATTAGCCTGTAAAATTTTAGTGCTGTTATTGGTAGTCACAAGATTATAATACATAGTTCCTCTTACCTGCTGAGGATTAGTACCATTGTAATTAACCGTACCATTTCCGCAAATAAATTTACCTGCAGTGGTATTGTCTCCGGCTATATTAAGAATATGTGCCAGACTACCCCCGCTCATATCGATAGTATCACTGACCGCACCACTCAAACTTCCACCAATAGTAATAGTTTTAACTGATGTTCCATCAAAAAGTAAATTACCATCAATTTGTGCATTACCGGTAATACCAGAATATGTAGGAATTGTTCCTAAGTCGAGAATTGAATTTGCATTTACAGTTAAGTTATTGTTTATGGTATCATTGGCTTGTAAAGTTTTTATGCCTGTATTTGTAGTTATCAGATTATAATAAGTTGTTCCTCTTACCTGCTGGGGATTAGTACCATTGTAATTAACCGTACCGACTCCACATGCAAAAGTTCCTGTAGTGGTATTATTTCCGGCTATATTAAGAATATGTGCCAGGCTACCTCCGCTCATATCTAAAATTCCAGTGCCTGCGCCACTTAAATTACCTGAAATTGTAACCGTTTTAATTGAAGTGCCATCAAAGAGCAAAGATCCATCAATTTGTGTATAACCGGTTACACTAATAGTTGTTGCAGTTGTTCCTAAGTCAAAGATAGTACCTGTATTTACTATCAGGTTATCGCTAACTGTAGCATTGCCCTGTAATGTTTTTGTGCCTGATGTTGAAGTAGTCAAATCGTAATACGTTGTTCCCCTTACCTGCTGTGCACCTGTACCATTGTAATTAACTGTGCCATTTCCGCAGGTAAAAGTGCCAGAAGTTGTATTATCCCCGGCTATATAAAGAATGTGTGCTAGATTAGTACCATTACTCATATCAATAGTACCAACCCCACTTAAATTTCCCTCAACTGTTAGTGTTCTGGCAACAGTACCATCAAAATTAAGTATATTATTAGTAACCACTAAATTATTACATATTGCTGCCATATCATCAGTTACCGTATAACCTCCTGAAATGGTCACATCATCATAAACACCTGTAGTATGATTTGCTGCAGGGACTCTTCGAACGAAAGGATTAGGTATATTTGCAGTTGAAGGTGCGCCAGCTACAAGTGTTAACATTGTAGGACTGTTTATAACTTTTACAACCCCAATTAATGTAGCCCCATTGTAAATATGGTCGCCGACATTAAGTTCTACATCAAATTTTGTAGGCCCAGCAATACTAGTAACAGTTGGATTACCCAAAATAGTATGTATTGTTCCAGTACAAGTACCTGTCCAAGTAAGGTAGTTTGACCAATTTCCATTGACTCTTGAAGTTAAAGTTAATTGACCGTAAATCCAATTTGGAAAAGTGAAGATAATAAGCATCACACACAGGCATTTCTTTACTAAATGCTGTTTTAGTTTGTTCATCCAGTGACACTTACGCATTACTTCGTAACTAAATTATAAAAGTTCAACCAAATATGTCTTCCTAATTAATAACTCAATTTTTTAATATTAGCCTATATATATTATGAATTGTCAAAAAAACACTAAGTCTAACTTTTTAATTAAAAACAACTTATCTCAATCAATGTACTTCTTTTCCCCGTATTAATTGCAAAGAAACTGAATTCCGTTATTTTAATCTGGTAAATTTAACATTTCTTTTACGTGATAAATACCGAAATGTTCGATTTTCAGTACGTTAGATATTCAAATTTTACCTAAAATTTTTATTTTTTTGATTAATAAAAACATACATGTGTGGAACTAATAGTTTTTATTGATTAAAATAAACAAATTCAGTATAGAATTTATTAATATCGACCCAAATACCTTGAAAAGGGTAATGATCCAACTTTATTCAATTAAAAAAGACGAGTAGTAATCCCGTCTTTTTTATGTTTATGATGATTTTTTTAATAAATAAAAGAAACTAATATGGTTATCGTTTAATAATTCTTTGGGTAAACGAAGTTCCTTTTGAATCTTTTATATTCAGAAAATAATTCCCGGATTTAAGGTTTGCAATATTCAATTGAAAATTATTTGATACGTTAATATTTTTAGACAGTACTTCATTTCCCAAAATATCGAACATTTGAACACTTGCAATATCTGAACCGTTCCGGATGTTTATATAATCACTTGCCGGGTTCGGGTAAACTTCCAGGGCAGTTGCTGTTGCTACTTGTTTAACTGCAAGCTGAGTTTTTATTTTCATATCTTTGGTTTTCGCACCAAAATACCAGTCACCCATTCCCGAATCCCAATATAAGGATGCACTTGAAATCTGTTTGTTTTGGGCATTATAATCGTATGTATTTTCCCAACTTATTGTCCATGTACCGCTATTCGGGTCGAAATCTTCCCCAATAATACTAGTATTGTTACCGGTCGAATCGTATTTGTAAGACCCGCGTTCATTGTCTGTCCATTCAAGAAGATATGGATCCCATAATTGGAAAAGAAAACTATCAACTTTGTTAGATTTATTATAACTTATTATTTCTAACATAAAATTATCCCATAATTCAGAATCTGTATCCCATAGCTGAGATAATATGCTGTTATTATTACCTAATGTATCATAACCATTGATAGACTGAAATGCATCTGACCAATCATTTATGGTGTAATCCCATACCTGAATTAAATTTAATGTATTATGGTTTAATGTATCAAATTTATTGATTGAATTAAGACTAGGATACCATTCACTTCCATCCCAATCCGATTCCAATATTAATGTATTATTACCATTTGAATCATAGGTAAATTCATCTTGCCAACTATCAATCCAGATACTATTTTCATAATCCCAATATTGGTAATTAAATTTTGATTCCTGACCCAAGTCATTGTATTCATATATGTCATGGTCAACGTTTACCCAACTGTAGCTTTTAATGCCATCGAATTGCCAGCTTTGCTGAACAACATCTATTGCCTGGTTTGCACTATTGTATTTATAGAAAAACTGAACACTATCCTGCCAATTATTTATATCATAATTCCATGCGAAGGCAAGATAATGGATCAGGTTATGGTTACCATCGTAAAAGCTTAACATTCTGGCTACAGGAACAGTATCCCATTGCTGATTGATGGCATCCCATGGATACGTGAAGGTTGTGTCAATTTCAGGTTTTCCTATAACTGCAGCTTTCAGATTACTTTTTTTAAGCGTTTGATGCGCCACTAATTCTTTAGCGGCCAGTTCTTTGGCTTTAACTGTTTTAGCTTTGGTTATTGCCAGCGGGTCCTTTGAAGTACTCAAATATATCCTGCTTTTAAAATCCGAAATACGGTTTGATTTAGAGAACTTATCAGTTTTCTGTCCAAAAACGAGGATAGAAAAAACTGACAATCCAACAAGTAGTAGGGTTTTTTTCATTGGTTTAGAGTAGAATCAGCCATTTTAACATCCAATACAAAAAAGCAAATCCTCTTTCTTAGTTTGATATATAATCAAAAGAAAAATTGCTGATAACTTTATTAATACGCTAGTAATTACAAATGGTTTCAAATTTGTTAGTTAATTTTATTTTATATTACTTTTTTTTTATAATTAATCTATTTCATATCAATAAGTAAGGATAAAATGAAAAATATTTGCACATGAACGTTCACCGAAAAAAAAGTATCCGAGAAGCTTTTTTGAATTTATGATGTTACTTATTGTTGTTGTAGAAATTCTTCAATACTTCAAAGCGATTAAACGTAAAAATTTATTAATCAGAAAAAGTTTTTAACCGCTTAATGGTTTCTGAATAAACGTAAACTGCTAATATTTAGATTGTAATAATAAATCAATAGAACTTCTGACCTTAACAAAGCTTAACTTTTGGTTAAAAATATGTGCAAAAGAAAATGAAATTAATATATTTGCCCATTACGTATAAAGTACATTAAGTTTATGAACAACGGAAATGCTTATTTACTCAATAGTTTAGAAGATTATAACAGACATTTGTTTATAAATTCATTTTAATTTGATTAAGAAACTTAATAACATTGTGTTGGATGTCAGGGGATTGTATGAGTAACGAAAACTAATAAAACTACTATGGCACAATTGGTTAACAGTTTAGATATACTTTGTGTATCAAATGCAAACGGACAAATGGTTACATTTGATCATGATGATGTGACATGCATGATTTTTAAAGCTTTAAGAGCGTCAGGTAACCCGGACAGGCTTTTAGCACTTAATTTAGCTGATAAAGTTCTCTATCGTCTTTTAAATATGAGAGGTACCGGAACATCCCTTTCTTTGAACGATGTAGAAGGTATGATTAAATTCGTATTTTCTGAAGCAGGTCTTAATGCTGCCGGAAGATCTTTAGAAGTAGCATCAAAATCGATAAATCAATTTAATTAGAAAAGATAGCAATAATTACTTTTTGACCAAAACGTTTTTCTTGAGTAATAAATTCAGGGAAAACGTTTTGATGTTTTATAAGCTATATATGTTGATGATAAGTTTTTCATTAGTATCGTGTTAATCTTAAAATAAAACTTTATGTCTTAACTCCTTAAACTCGATAGATACGGGATGAATAATTACCAGGTACAAGGTTAATGGAAGACAAACTTTATTTGCTCGAAATGGATAAAATAATAATAAATTTTTCGCGTACCGTACTATGAAAATAATATGTTCAAATTAATGTATATGTTGGCATGCATAATTTCTGTTATCAATATTAACATCTTAGCTGAAATACTATTTGGGCAATTCCTTAAAAACGGACTATAAATTTACAGTATTTACTGGCGGAAAGCTATACAAAATAGTATTGAACATGAAACTAGTAAGTACTCTAAGTATATAATTATAGATTATATATTTATATCTTTACCGCGCAAAAGAATGAATGAATATGGCTACCAAAAAAATTACCCAGGATATAAGTAAATTTATTATAATTGGAGACAGAGTTCTTATTAAACCAAAATCACTACAGGAACGAACAAGTTCAGGACTTTTTCTTCCACCCGGCGTACAGGAAAAGGAAAATATTCAGTACGGGTATGTAGTAAAAGTTGGACCTGGTTATCCTATACCGGTTATTAATGAAACTGACGAGCCTTGGAAAAATAAATCTGATGAAGTGAGATACGTTCCTTTACAGGCTAAGGAAGGTGATTTAGCAGTATTTCTTCAAAAAAGTGCTTACGAAATTGAATTTAATAAGGATAAATATTTGATTGTACCTCATTCTGCAATATTGCTGCTTATACGAGACGAGGGATTGTTTGAATAATAACATTTTACCTCACAATCAACACTTTTTTTCTTAGCTCACTGTTATCAATCTGAACTCCGATAAAATAAACTCCAGGTGCTACATTGCTTAAATTTAAGGGGTATTGATTAGATGTATTTGTGACAAATACTTTTTTTACTAATAGTGCTTGACCCAATACTGAATATAAAGAAATTACAGCATTAGTTTCTTTTGGATATGAAATCAGAACTGTGAAGTTCCCTTTATTAGGATTAGGAAAAGCTTCGACATTATTGCTATAGAAATCAATATAGCATTTTCCGGTATCCCCATTATTACCGTCAAGTTGGAGCCAATATGTTTTACCAGGTTCAACACTCAGATTATTTATTAAAGAGGTTACATCACTTTCAGAGCGATCGTCATTAGCATCCAAAATATTATATAATGAATTATTTCCTGATAAAATATCCTGGTAATTAGCAGCACCATAGACAGCGATTCTGGTGTCGAAACCTTTTGTAGAAATAACCACAATTCCATTGGGAGGTCCCGTAAAAGTGAACCAAATAGTATTATGCAATATTGTACCTGAACTATCAATACACCAGCTTTTGGGATCTAAACAACCTTTAATATCCGGATGTGGTTCGTTGACTTCAACAGAAGCACATTGATTTGAAAAGGGACCGTTTTCACCATAATTCAAATGAATTGCATTTGCAATATTATCATTTACAGGAATTAAAACATTTAACTTTATGCTATCGGACGCTGTACATGATCCATGTGAACCAGTCAATTTAACATAAGTTTCAAACGAACCTAGTTTTAATGCATCTGTATCGAGTGAAAGAAAAATATTATCTGTATTTAACTTGTAATTAATTTTGTCTGAATCTTTAATAAAAAAAGTATAATTAATAGCTCCGGATTCTTTGAGAGGAATATTATTAAATGCAAATCCGCAAAGCGTTGTATCATTTGTCAGTCCTGATAATTTTACTTCAATGGCACTGCCGGCAGTAATATAATTCGTTTTTGTCAAAGAATTACTCCCATTTATGTTGGTAGCCGTAAGGGTAACTGAATAGTTTCCTCCAGTGAGAAAGATAACTTCAGGTGATACTGAACTACTATCAGTTCCATCAATGAACTCAACTGTTGAGGGCTCAAAAGACCAATTCCATTGGTTAGGTGCATATTTAGATAAATCTGTAAACCGGACCGGTGCATTGATACATACAGTCGTTAAATTTGCTGTAAAATCAGGTAAAGGTTTATATTTTGAATCAAAACCATCAATCGCTAATGTTCCGGTTTTATCTGGATCAAGCCAATAAGCAAGTTGCTGATTATTGCTGGAATTAAAGTTCCAGGACAGAGAAAACTTACCAAAAAATTCTTGTGGATCAGTGCCTCCATGCAATTGACCCATTATTCTCTTATTATCATCGAATAAAGGAGAACCTGAGGAACCTTCTTCCACGTCGCCGACATTAAATACAACTTCCCAATGGGTATTAGGTGCACTTGTTGAAATTACTACATTACTATTATCGGTCCATTGTAATGAACCTGGATATGAAGTAGGGGGATTATAGTCAAGGGCAATACTTTTAAGAGTACCTCCAGGATGATGAATACATGTGCCGTTTGCTGAAATTCGTCCACTTGCATCCCAACCTGAATAATAAGGTAAGTATGAAGGAGGTGGCATTTGGTTAAGCTTTAGCAATGTAAAATCAGAATAAGAGTTTGTTGAAATCAATGAAGATCCTGACATAGTTTGTATTGAAGATGTAAAAGTTCCATTGCAAGAATCGGATTCATAATTAAAATATGCTATCAAAGTAGATGCGAGAGTATTTGTACTTAAGCAATGATTAGCCGATAAAAAATAAGGAGTTCCATCACTTCTCACATTATTTACTAATGAACCTGAACAGTAGTACATATAAATATTATCATGAAATGTAATTCTGCACACACAATGTTTCACCAATTGCCAATCGGCTCCCTGGGGGCAATTAATACCAATAAACGTCAGTAGTATTGATTGAATGTCTCTGTATGCCTGAGAAACAGCTCCTATAACCAGTTCACCAGGAAAGTCAGGGTTAAAAGGTTCAAAATATTCCACGATGGCATTCTTACCTTTAAATTCGGCAATGGCCAATTGGTTATCAGAATTATTATTCAAATATGTAAAAGCTCCCATTAACTGAGTATGACTGTCATTATAAATAAATACGGAAGCTCCGGGTGGAACCTGGTATTTTGTAAATTGAATTCCAAGAGAATAGGTGAAAGGAGATTTAATAATGTACCTCCAAATATATCCTTTTCCCGGAATTAAAGTTTTGCAACCCGATGATTTAATATTCACATCAATTTGCTGCAAAACACCATATCTGTTTGAAATACCATTTTCATAATCGTCTGCCAGCATTTTTGTTGTGTCAATGCCTTCGAGTAATTTTGATGGTATTACAACATCTGCTTTTGTCTGTATCTTAAAACTTTCCGGTGTTCCAGGAATTGATATCTGAGAATATATTATTGGCACGTCAATGAAAGAAAGCAACACTAAAAGCCTGAATTTACTTATCATTTGAAATATTGAATAATTTTAATAATGAGACTAACTAAAATACTAATAATTATCATAGTTGTCAAAGGAAAATAAAATTTAAAATTTTCTTTCTCAACTCTTATGTCTCCTGGCAAACGTCCAATCCAGTGAAGCTTGCTGCCAGCAAAATATATTAGAATACCAAATATAACCAGAATCAATCCTATTGTAATAATATATTTGGCCAATTGTTGCATAGAGTATTTTTTAATTATAAGCTAAATTAATTATAAAAATAAAAATTAATTATAAAATACAGTTATTAAGCAGTTAAACCTAATTCAAAGGGCATTTATATTATTAGTCAATCATCAAAAAATTAATATCATTTAACAGGTTTTACAAATAACTTGTTTAAAATATTTTAACAAAAAATTCTAAAATTTCAACTTCCCTAGTCAAATACCTCCTTTAATACCTGAAGCGATTTAACAATTCCCATGCCTTCGATATGTAACCTATAATATTCAACCAATTTTTCTAATAAATATTGTCTTGATGTTCTTGTAAGAATTATAGTGTCAAGTTCATCAAATCCCTTATTAATAATTGATGCAAAAATTTTAGATTCTTCTATATGTATATAATGCCCGTGTAAAGGAGCTTCAGAAACAAATCGTCCATTCAGAAGATCAAAGACCGGTTCATCAGAAGAAAAATTATTCAAAGGATAAAATCCTGTAAATTTTGACAATTGAAATAAAAACACAAGATGGAAAGCAGAAACATTTTTTAATTTTAGATCAAGAATTTGTAAAGTATTAAAAATAAAATTGAATAACCGGGGGTTAGCTTCTTCTTCTCTTAAAGCACGGTAAAGCACTTCAGAAAGAAATACAACAATTGCTTTTTTTTGTGGATTAAACGGAATCTGACTGTACAATGGGATGTTTTGAGCTTCATTAATTTTTTGCAAATTACTTCCAGGTTTATGATATACTTCCATTTCCAAAAGATTTAATGGATAGAAAAGAGAAATATTCACCAGATTTTTTTTTCTGTATACTCCTTTAACCATATAAGATTGCCTGCCAAATTTTTCAGTATAAATATGGGCTATTATGCTGGTATCATTATATTTTATTGAGTGTAATGCAACTCCTCGTGTTTTATGCAGCATGAGATTTTCTCCAGTAAAATTATAAGCAAAATAACGAATATTCTTTGAGAAGATGTGAATTGAGAAGATGTGAATTGAGAAGATGTGAATTGAGAAGATGTGAATTGAGAAGATGTGAATATTATTATTATCAGGTCTAAATTTGAAAATTAAGATTACTACTATTTTTGTGGTATCTGTTATCCTGCATCCTGTATCTGACCTCCGTCGTCTTTCGTCAGTTGTTTGTCATTTTGTATACTTCATGTTTTATGTTATTTTTGAGAAAATATGTTTTCTATTTAACAAGATGCCTGTAATAAATAAAATCATAAAATTGTTTGATAAAAAGCGATTGCAGCAGATTGATCAATTTGCAATGCGACCTTTTGAAATTCAGGAGGCACAGTTAAAAAATTTACTTTCAACGGCTGGCAAAACTGAATGGGGAAAGCAATTCAATTATTGCACAATTAATAGTATTGAAGAATATCAAAAAAGAGTTCCGTTGCAGAAATATGAGGAATTCTGCGATATTATTAACCGTGTAAGAACAGGAGAACAAAATATTTTATGGCCCGGTACAATAAAAATGTTTGCGAAATCATCGGGTACCACCAATGACAGAAGCAAGTTTATTCCTGTCAGTTTAGAATCATTAAAGCGTTGTCATTATAGAGGTGGGAAAGATGTAGTTTTATTATATAACAGAAGTTATCCTGAGAATAAATTGCTTTCAGGAAAAACTTTAACATTGGCAGGGAGTTGTAAGGAAGATCAGTATAATAAAAATTTTATCTCTGGAGATTTGTCGGCAATAATGATTAATAATCTTCCCATTTGGGCCGACTTAATTAGAACGCCAAAAGCTCAAATAGCACTAATTCAAAAATGGGAAGAAAAACTTGATAAACTTAGCAAGTCGGCTATTCGTGAAAATGTAACGGCAATTGCAGGAGTGCCATCATGGAACCTGGTTATGTTAAAATATATTCTTGAATTTACTGGTAAGAAGAATTTGTTAGAAATATGGCCAAATTTGGAATTGTTTATGCATGGTGGAATAAATTTCTCCCCATACATTGAGATATTTAAACAATTAATACCTTCAAAAGAAATGCATTATATGGAGACATATAACGCTTCAGAAGGATTCTTTGCTATTCAGGACAATTTATCGGATCCCGGTTTATTGTTAATGCTTGATTATGGAATATTTTACGAGTTCATTCCATTGGATCAATATAATCAGGGAAACTTTAAAGCTTATCATATTGGCGAAGTTCAAAAAGATATAAATTATGCAATGGTAATTTCTACAAGTGGTGGCCTTTGGCGATATAGTGTAGGTGATACGATAATGTTTACTTCATTGTACCCTCATAAGATTGCAATTACTGGTCGCACAAAACATTTTATCAATGCATTTGGTGAGGAATTAATTGTAGATAATGCTGAAAAATCATTATTAGTTGCATGTCAATCAACCGGTGCTATTATTCATGAGTACACAGCTGCGCCCGTCTATATGGATAAAAATTCTAAAGGATATCATGAATGGTTAATTGAATTTGAAAAAGATCCTGATGATTTTGAAAAATTCAAATTGGTACTTGACAAAACTTTAATAAGTTTAAACTCCGATTATGAAGCAAAAAGATATAATAATATAACTTTAGATGTACCGGTAATAAAAAAACTTAGAAAAGGTGCTTTTTACAAATGGTTTAGCGAAAAAGACAAATTGGGAGGGCAAAACAAGATGCCGCGGCTTTCGAACGATAGAAAATATGCTGATGAATTGCTGAAGTTAAATGAAAGCATTTAATAAATAATAGGCAAAAGTTAAAAACCAAGTGTATCTATTTTATGGGTTTGAATTTTGTGTTTTGTCTGACAAAGATTTAAATTGTAAATTAGCTGTAAAAGAGTTTCAATTTAATTTTAAATTTGATTAATTCGAAATTCTAATGATTAACCGAAAAATTATGTTAATATCAGCAAAAATTTTAGATAATGACTGATGACTAATGTATAATATCTAACAACAAAAATATGCATATAGCAATTGGAGGAAATATAGGATCGGGAAAAACATCTTTAACGGAATTGTCATCAAAACATTATGGATGGAAGGCTCATTACGAGAATGTAGATGATAATCCATATCTCACGGAGTTTTATGAAGACATGCAAAGATGGTCGTTCAATTTGCAGATTTTTTTTGTCAAAAGCAGGTTTGAACAAATACTAAAAATTCATCAATCCAAAGAAACAGTAGTGCAAGATCGCACAATTTATGAAGATGCATATATTTTCGCTCCTAACTTACATGCAATGGGGTTAATGTCGACCCGTGACTTTGAGACTTATTCAAGCCTTTTTAACTTAATGGTTTCCCTTGTTAAACCTCCTGACTTATTAATTTACCTCCGTGCAACAGTACCTACACTGGTTCATCAAATCCAGAAACGGGGCAGGAAATATGAAGCTTCAATACGACTTGATTATCTTCAGCGGCTGAATGAACGTTATGAGGCATGGATTGAAAATTATAACCTTGGTAAAATGTTGATTATTGATGTAGACACTTACAATTTTGTCGAAAACCCTGAAGATATGAGTTACGTAATAGATAAAATTGATGCTGATATTCATGGGTTGTTCTAAAACATATTATTTTAAGGAAACATTTTTGATTTTCTGTATCTTATAAATAGAATGTATTAATGCTGACTATTGATGATATAGTTAAGGGCTGTAAACAATATAATAAGGCATATCAACATTTGTTGTATGAAAAGTATGCTTCAGAAATTAGAAATTTATGCTATCGATATATTAATAATGTTAATTATTTAGATGACGTGATACATGACGGATTTATAAAAGTATTTATGAATATTTGGCAGTATTCGGGAAAAGGTTCATTTGAAGGTTGGATGAAAAAAATATTTATTAATACAACGTTAAAACATAACTTAAAACGAAAAAAAATAAGCACCCACATTAATATAGATAAAATTAGTAAAGTTGAGGATGATGAGCAAGTACAAATTATTGAAAGTAATTTTATTGTAAACGATGAAAATAGCAATTATGATATTCATGAGAATGTTTTCGAGACAAATCAAATTGCTGATTTTTCAGAACAGGAAATTCTGGAAATAATAAAAAACATTCCGGAAAAACTTAGAGTAGTTTTTAATCTTTACTGTATTGAAGATTTCAGTCATGATGAAATAGCAGAAATATTAAAAATTGATTCGATAACTTCGAGAACCAGGCTTTTAAGAGCGAGAAATTGCATTAAAAAAGAATTAAACGAACTATGTCTTTCAAAAAACCGTATATAGGGCTATTATGAATAATAAATTAGACGATATTGATTTAATTATTAAACAAAAACTCACTAATATTGCGTTTGACGTACCGGAGAATGAGTGGTTCTTGCTTAATAAAGCAATGTCGTTTAAAAGTTTCTTTAAGTTCAATTATAATCATTTTAATATTTATTATGCGGGTGCAATAGCAACTTTAATAATAGCTTTCAGCTTTCAGTTCGCACAAAATTGCAAGTTAAAGTCTGATATAAAGAGATTGGAAAAGATTATTGAGAACAAAAAAACAGTTCCAGTCCTTTCAGCCCCAGCATTTAATCCCTCAAATAATAGAACCACAAGTATACCTGAGGTCCCAATTAAGAAAGAACATAGTACTTCAAAGAATTATCATATAAATAAGTTGCCAGTTAATGAATTAATTAATACTAACGAAGTGATTAACGATTCTGCGTCAAACGTTGCTAAACCAGTTATTCAAAATAAAGATACAGCCCATCAGATAAATCAGGTAAATAAAAAGATTTTTAAGAAAAAGATTTACATAAAAAATAATATTGTTATTTTAAGTGATACAATAATTAGATATAAAACAGATCATTAGTTAAATTTTAATAAAAGCTGTTAAGTTTGCCTTTTAAGATTTTATATTTTAATTGTTATGCTCAGGATACTCAAAGTATCATTTTTTTTTATTGGTCTGCATTTTTTGCCGAATTCTGTTTTTGCACACAAATTCAAAAATTCTCAGAATAATCGGTTTTTATCCGATTCAGTTCATGAAAACATAATTGTTGTTTATGATACAGTTTTGTTACCTCCGGATACTATTCGAATAACAGATACAGTAGCTATTGCTAAAAACACTAAACATAAACCTTTAAATAAAAAAGGAATAAGCACTATTAACAGGAATTTGAAAAGCAAGGATCAAAATAAGCAATCAAAATATACTCTGTCAATTTGTTTTTCACCTTTTATTACTGCTCAAAATTTTTTTACCGGGAATTTTGGGGACAGCGTAAAATTCTCCTCTAAACAGCCTGTAAATTTTTATTATGAAATTTCATCCGGGTTAAGGTTTAATAATTGGATTTTATTTGCGGGGCTTAATTTTACAAGTTTCTCCGAGATAAGCAAAAAAGAAGTATCTGAAACTAAAAATGTGACAACAGTAAATGACTTTGATACTACTTATAATATCCTTACCAGCAGACAAATTAAAAACTATTTTTGCTATGCGGGGATTTTATTTGGTGTTTCTTATAATTTTGAAAAACGTAAGTTCATTTTCTGTCCCCAAACTTCTTTAGGTGTTAGCAGGAAATTACCAAATAATGCTTACAAATTTGATGATGGAATTAATGTCAAATACTTAACCGCTGACGAGCAAACGGATTATGTTCTTTCATTATCTTTGTCACCGTCAATAGCATTTAAAGCAACAGAAAATTTTTTAATATTGCTTTTGCCTGCATATAATTATAATGTTAAGGGGAATAATGTTTTTCCTATTACCTACAGCCATAATTTCAGGTTGGGGATAGGTATGAAATTTGAACTTTAAAATCTATCGTTGATATCAAAAAAATATTTTTTGATTTTTCAGGGAACATTTTACTTCTTATGGGTCTAGTTATTATAGGGTATATTTATTTTAATTAAAATATCCGTAAGTTGTTATGAAAATTAATACAAGCCACAATAAAACTTATCATCAGATAAGAATCAAAGAACATGCCCGGGGTTCAGAAATAATGTACTTTGTGCTGCTTATCTTTTGTATTCGGGTAGTCTATAATGTTCCAAATGGCTAAACTTGCGGATATTTTTTAAATAAAAAAATTACTTGTAATGAAGCAAACATAATTGAATCTTACAATGAAGAACGATAAGTTTTTTTCGGTGATGGTTAAAAGAATTATTTTGCTGCTGATTATAGCTGCATTATTGATTTTGATTTCTATCTCGTGCAAAAAAGAAGCTGAAATAACTACAAATGTTGATACTACCAGGACAGTCATCTCAAAACCAAATATAATTAATACGTTTGATTTCCTTATTAGTGTATTTATTTATAATGAGACAACTAAAAATTTCGAATTAACTAATGCCAATCTTACTATACTGGAAAGTAATAATGATTCAGTAGTGACAATTTTAGATACTAAAACCAATCAAATTACTTTAAAAGATAACGCTTTGAACTATACAATAAAAGTCACAAAACAGGGTTATGAAAATTACTCCGCAACATTTACATCAGCAGAATTAAAAGCCAAATTTTATTCACCTCTAATAGTTGTGTTGGAACCTATTATAGATTCTTCTTTAACATCCGGACTTGTGGCGTACTATCCGTTTAATGGGAATGCGAATGATGAAAGCGGTAATGGAAATAATGGAACAGTTAACGGGGCAACATTAGTTTCAGATAGATATGGCAACTTGAATAGTGCATATCAGTTTGATGGAATAAGTTCATATATAAGTGTGCCAAATTCAAGTTCATTGCAAATATCCGGACAAATTACGATGAGTGTTTGGATGAAGACAAGTTATACATCAAATTATTCAGGTGTAATATTTAAAGCTGAACCGGTAGAACCCAGGCATGGTTATTTTTTAAATGTTGAAAATAATTATGCAAATAGTGAAATTATATATACTAATGGCAGCTTGCTTGGAGCAGTTACTTCAACTCATATTTTGACAGATGATCTATGGCATCATGTTGCTGTAACCTATGATGGTAACTTTATTAAAATTTATTTCGATGGAAATTTAGATAATCAAATTAATTATACTTCAGGAATGCAGATTAACAATGAACCATTATTGATTGGATGGGATCAGAATACGTATATAAACCCAAACAGAAGATTTACTGGAATTATAGATGATATAAGAATATATAACAGGGCATTAAGCAATGAAGAAATACAATTACTTTATAATGAATAGGAAAGAGTATCTTGAGAATTTTTTCTATTAGAGCTGTCAAATATTTGGCAGCTCTAATAGTTATTCTATTGCCAGTTATTAGCCATTTCAATATGCTGATAAAGATTTATTTTATTTAAATTGTTAACTTGGCTGCATAATTTAATTTTGTCAGCGCCTATTAAAGAATGCAAAATTTAAAACAAAAAACAATCTCTGCATTTGTCTGGAGTTTTATTGACAAGTTCGGGCAGCAGGCTTTGACATTCATTGTCGGTATTGTTTTAGCACGATTTTTCCTGACGCCTGCAGACTATGGTTTGATGGGGATGTTGGCTATTTTTATTGCTTTATCAAGTTTATTATTGGATAGTGGATTTGGGATTGCACTAATTAGAAAGCAAGATTTAAATCAAACCGATATATGCTCTGTTTTTTACTTTAACATATTTATAAGTATACTGCTCTATACCATATTATTTTTCAGTGCCCCGTTTATTGCTGCTTTTTATCATCAACCAATTCTTAAACCATTGTGCCGGGTTGCAACAGTATTGATATTAATCAATGCCTCGTCAAATATTCAATATAATTTATTTCTTAAAAATTTAAAAATTAAATATATAACAATTTCAAACTTAATAGGCTTGACTTTTTCTTCTGGAATTATTCTTTTTTTAGCAGCCAAAGGATATGGGGTGTGGGCTTTAGTATGGCAAAACATAATTTTTGTAGGAACACGAAATGTCTGCATTTGGTTATTCAGCACTTGGAGACCTTCGTTAATATTTGATTTCAATTGCATAAAATCTTTTTGGAGTTTCAGTTCCAGGGTATTGATGACTGGAGGCCTGAATACTATTTTTAATAATATTTTTTCTTTGCTTATAGGAAAGTTTTATCCTTTAAGAGAAGTTGGATATTATACTCAGGCAAACAAATTTTCTGAATTATCTGGCGGTACTATTCTTGCAACAATTCAAACAGCCAGTTATCCGATAATGTCACAAATTCATAATGATGCAGAAAGATTAAAACGGGTTTACCGGAAAATTGTTCGTGTTACTTCATTTCTTTCTTTTCCAATTTTATTTGGCATTGCAGCAGTGGCTTTTCCACTGGTTCACGTCCTGCTTACTAATAAGTGGATTTTTATTGTTCCTTATATGCAAAAATTATGTATCGGAGGTGCTTTTCTTCCTCTCGCGGCAATTAATATAAATATTTTATATGTAAGAGGTTTTTCTGCAAAGGTTTTTAAATTTGAAATTACTCGAAAAATTATAATCTTACTTTGTATTGTTCTTACACTTAAATTAAGCGTTTCAGCATTAATTACTGGTCTGGTAATAGCTAATATTGCCGGATTTTTATTGAGTGCATATATTTCTGGAAACCTTACGAAATATAGTATTTTAGAACAGATTAAAGATATTTTCCCTTACTTTTTTATCGCATTTATTATGGCATCAGGAATCTTCTTGCTGTCTTTTTACATAACAAATTCATTAAGGTTATTAATAACTCAGATTATTACAGGATGCATTCTTTACTTTGGAATAGTTTACATATTAGGCTCGAAAATCTTTAGAGAAATGCTGGAATTAGTCAGAGGAAACAGGAATTGATTCAGCAATTATTTTACTAAATTTGGAACTTTAAATACATCCTTGTTAATATAAACGGAGTTATAATTTTAAAACAAAGAATATAAAAAAACTCTTTAAAACTTACTGACTGAAAATTCAAAAACTTGATTTATCTAATATATAATGAAAATTGCTAAACTTCTTAAATTTTTGCTTCCAAAATTTCTATTTGAATTCATTGTTAAGATTTATAAATCGAGACATTCAAAGACTTTTGAAGCATTTAAAAATGAATTCGAATTATTTACATCTAAAATTGCTGATGATCGGTTCGCATGCAATTGGACTGAAATTGTTCCTTGCCTGAATGATGCGACTTCAACAATACCATTTGAACCACATTATACATATCATCCTGCATGGGCGGCACGTATATTGGCAAAAACCAAGCCTGCAAAGCACATTGACATTTCTTCTTCAACTCAGTTCATTGTTGTCGCATCTGCTTTCGTACCTATTGAATTTTACGATTATCGGCCTGCAAGCTTTACACTTTCCGGGCTTGAATGTAAAAAAGGAGATTTAACCGCTTTACCTTTTACCGATAATTCAATTTCATCAATTTCCTGCATGCATGTTGTCGAACATATCGGATTAGGGCGATATGGCGACCCAATTGATCCTCAAGGTGACATAAAAGCGATGTCAGAATTATCAAGGGTTCTTGCGAAAAATGGGCAATTGCTTTTTGTTGTTCCGGTTACGGGGAAACCGAAAATTCAATTCAATGCTCATAGAATTTATTCTTACGATATGATTGTTCAGGTGTTTTCAAAGTTTAAATTAGAAGATTTTACTTTAATAACTGACGACAGAAGATATGTTGAATCAGCAAGCAAACAAGAAGCTGACAGGCAAAGTTGGGGTTGTGGATGTTTTCTTTTCAGGAATAATTAATGGTAAACTTTGCTTGAAAAGGATTTGAGAAAGGCATTGCACTATGAATAAAATTACAATTATTCCGGTAGGTGGTTTATGTAACCGCCTACGTGTAATTAACTCTGCTTTTTTGTTATTTAACAATAAAAATGTTGAAGTTGAAATAATCTGGCTCAGGGATAAAGGAATGGGGTGCGCATTTGATAAGCTATTCGAACCCATATTATCCTCAAATATTATTATAAAAGAAGGTAGATTATTGGACAACATTATGTATGTCCGGCCGCGAAAAGGTAATTTGTGGTTGCCTCTGTTATGGCAGACCTGGTGGTTTCAAAAAACAATATTCGAAAACCGGGTTTTAAAATTGCTAAACGAAAAATATTCATTTGATGCATTAATGAATTATAAAAAATCTTTGCTTTCTACATTCCACCGTTTTAGCGATGGTGACCAAAAATATAATTGCTTCGTGCCTTTGACTGACTTAAAAGAGAAAATTCGGGAGACTTCTTCTGAATTCGTGAATAACACTATTGGTGTTCATGTGAGGAGATTCTGATAATATTCATTCCGTAACAAAAAGTCCTTTGCCGGTATTTATTGAAAAAATGAAATTTGAGATTGAATTAAATAAGGAAACCAGGTTTTATCTGGCTTCAGATTCATTGAGTGTAAAACATGAATTAATTGATATTTTTGGTAATAGAATTATTTGTGATTTTGAAAATACACAAAGGAATACTGAATTAGGAATTCAAAAAGCTTTAATAGAATTATATTCTCTTTCAAAAACAAAAAAAATTATTGGTTCATTTAATAGCTCATTTTCTATTATGGCTGCTGAATTATCAAATATACCATTAGAAATCGTGAAAACTTAATTAAAATAATATATGCGAATTGAAGAAACCAGGTGGATTGCCGAACGTTTAAACGAATTGAAAAGCCCTGCATTGTCTGTATTAAATATTGGTAGCTCTACACTTCATTTTAGAAAAAAAGTACAACCACATATTGAAGAAGTTGTTTTTAAACCCTTATATGATCAAAATATCAAAGTAATTCATTGCGATATCAGAAATGACGAAGGTGTGGATTTGGTTGGGAATATCATTGAAACTGATTTTGAACAAAAAGTAAAAAATCTAAATTTCAATATAATAATTTGTTCAAACGTTTTAGAACACGTCGAAAATGTTTCTCCTTTTTGTAATGCACTTGAAAACGTTATGCCCAAAGGAGGGTATTTGATTATTACCGTTCCTAATATTTATCCATATCACAATGATCCAATTGATACTAAATTTCGTCCGAATATTGAAGAAGTATCAGAATTGTTTCCACATTGTAAAACTATAAAAGGAACAATTCTTAAAAGTAAAGAATGTCATTTTATCACATTATTAAAACATCCGTATTCATTTATGTTGACTTTAAAGAATTGGGTTATTCCTCGTTTTGGACTTGATGATTTTGGAAAGAGATGGTCTGATATTCCTAATCTTTTTAAAAGATATAAAATGACTTGTATTTTATTTCAAAAAATTTAAATGAATTCAGAACCTTAATAATTATTATATATTCAATTAATAAAAATCATTTAAAATTGAAAGTCTAGATGAAATCTATTATATAAATAATATGTATTCAGAAAATACAATACACTTACTTTCATGTACAGATAAAAATTACCTGCAGCAACTTTGTGTTTTAATTACTTCGTTATTTGAAAATAAAACCTGTACAAATAATTTTGTATATCACGTTTTTCATGATGATTTAAAATTGACAGATATAGAAGAATTACTTAAAATTGCCCAAAAATATAATTCGGAAGTTGAGCTTCATGATATGAACACGTTTCATCTCTATGACTCAATTATTAGATATGGACATGTTTCAAAAGCTGCATTATATAGACTTTCTGTTGCAGATATTTTGCCGATTGATGTAAAAAAAGTTCTGTACCTCGATTGCGATATGGTAATTAATGGAGACATTTTTAATCTTTGGAATACTAATATTGACAATTACCAGGTTGCCGCTGTTGAAGATGCTCCGCTTTTTACGCGGCACGCAAAGTTATTTATGCCTCCAGATTCCCGATATTTCAACTCGGGTGTTTTGCTTATTAATTTGGAGAAATGGAGGACGAACAACACTGCTTTAAAAATAATTGAATTTCTGGTTAAGTTCCCGGAAAGAAGAACATATAATGATCAGGACGGCTTAAACGCGGTATTGCATAGTGAGTGGTTAAGGCTGCCTCCTGTTTATAACCAACAAACTGTTTTATTTTTTCTTCCGGCAAAACGTTTAGTCTATTCCAAAAGCGAAAATAAAATAGCTAGAAAATTTCCTATAATTGTTCATTATACCGGGGTAAATATAAATACCAAACCCTGGCAATATATAGATAGCCATCCATTTAAAAGACTTTATTTTAAATATCTAAAGCTAACTAAGTGGTCAGAATTTAAACCAAAATGTAAAGGAATATCTGATATTTTTAAAAAATACTACTACATTGCCTTAAGATTTAAAATGAAGAGTGGTTTTGTATTTAGTAAATTATTCAAAAATGGAAAGAATTAAATAATACTATATGATGATTAAACTATTATTGTTTGTTAAAAAAGTTATAGGTTCACTGGAGAATTATTTACGGATTATTGCATTTCGTAATAAATACAATAATATTCCATATTCGAAGTATCCATTTTTTTATAAAAATCTTTTAAGAGCAAATAGTCTGAGAGAACAGGGAGTTCAATTCGCTGAAGAAAATAATCGGTTAATTGCAAATTTTTCAGTAAATAACCAAAACATCAAACTTATAATCCATTCTGGAAACGATTTGGGACTAATAGATTTGGTATTTATTCACAGAAATTATAACTTTATTTTACACCACCCTGTAAATGCAATAGATGTAGGAATGAACATTGGAGATACTTGTTTGTTTTTTGCAACAAATAACTTTGTTAAAAAAGTTTATGGGTATGAATTGTTTGAACCGACATTCAATATTGCATTAAAGAATTTTGAAGTGAACAGTTCAATTTCAGATAAAATTGTTCCTCATTGTTATGGTCTGGGTGAAAAATCTGAAATAATTCAAATACTCTACCATACTGATTATTTAGGAGCAAATGGGATTTTTGAAAATGCCGGGGAACATTTATTTAAAAGTAAAGGAGAAAAACTGGATTGTAAAATTCAAAATATAAGTCAGGAACTAAATGAAATAGATTCAAAACTTCCTTTACTGCTAAAACTCGATGTTGAAGGTAGTGAATATGAAATTATAAGAGATCTTGATAAGAGTAAATCTTTTAAAAATATAAAATACATACTGATGGAATACCATTTTGGACACCAGGATTTAATGGAGACTTTAATTAGAAATGGTTTTGAAATTAATGAAGTATTCTCCTCAAAAAATGATCAGATAAACTTAGGTTTAATTTATGCAGTAAAACAACAGATTTGAAATTACTGTTATGAATACGCCCGTTTTGTTTCTCATATTCAACCGGCCAGACACAACTCAACTTGTGTTTGATGCGATAAAAAAACAAAAGCCAAAGTATTTGTACGTAGCTGCAGACGGGCCACGACTAGGCAAATCCGGTGAAATCGAAAAATGTAAAAATACTCGAAATATTATTAAGCAGATTGATTGGGATTGTGATTTAAAAACTCTTTTCCGTGATGAAAATTTAGGATGCGGCATTGCCGTAAGTTCAGCTATTACATGGTTCTTTGAAAATGTTGAAGAGGGAATAATACTTGAAGATGATTGCTTACCTCATCCTACATTTTTTCAATATTGCGAAGAATTATTGTCTTATTATAGAAAGGATGATGATGTAATGTTTATATCAGGCGACAATTTTCAAAATGGCATAAAAAGAGGGGAAGCTAGCTATTATTATTCAAGATACAGCCATATTTGGGGATGGGCTTCTTGGAGAAGAGCCTGGAAGTATTATGATTATAATATGAGAACTTACCCACAGTTTATTAAAGAAAAAAAATTAAATAACATTTTCTCAAACAGGATTCAAATTAAGGATACTAAAAAAACATTGGAAAGAGCATATAAAAAATACTACAATACATGGGACTATCAATGGACTTTTAATATTTGGGAACACGGAGGGTTGAGTATTATTCCTAATATTAACCTGGTTGCCAATATCGGTTTTGATCCAAGAGGCACGCATACAAATACAATTGATAAAAGAAACTTTAATATTCAAGTATATCCAATTTCATTTCCCTTAGTTCACCCAAAAAAAAAGATTATTTGTAAAGAGGCAGATTACTTTACTTTTAAACATGTATTATTTGTTCCCTTTGCTATTAAATTAAGAACTTTAATAAGCAAATATTTATAAATTTGATTTTTTTGAACATTACAAAATAAGGAACAGTTTTAATTATATTCTTTAATATAAAAAGGATGGACAATAAACTTACTGATCGGGAATATTGGACGAATTATTGGTCACATTACGAGTTCAAAAGAATTCCTGAGAAAGTCTTTTTTTATAAGTACGTTGAAAGACTCAAAGGTGCTGAAAACTTTATTGAAATAGGCGGATTTCCAGGATTAATGGCTGTTTATTTTTATAAAAATGTTTGCAAAAACGTTTCAATACTTGATTATTATATTGATCCTTCAATTGTAAATAAACTTGAAAAACTTAATGCAGTTCCGCAAAATTCGATTCAATGCATAGAAAGTGATTTTTTTGAATTTAAAACAGAAAAAAAATACGATTTGGTTTTTTCTTACGGTTTTATCGAACATTTCGACAACACAAAAGATGTAATATTGCGTCATGTTCATTTGCTTTCAGACAAGGGGAAATTATTGGTAATTTTGCCTAATTTCAGAGGATTAAATGGATTTATTCAATATTTATTTGACAGGGAAACATACAATGCTCATAATTTAAAATCAATGATCATTGAAAGGTTAAGGACTATCTTAAATGAATTTGCTTTATCAAAATTTGAAGTTAGATATTTTCGAAAACCAATGTTTTGGTTACAACCAAAACCAGGGATTTCAAAATTACTTAGAGGAACTGTCAGATTATTTAGTTATGCTTTGAAGATTTTTCCAGTTCCCTGCAGGTTGTTATCTCCATATATAATTATCTATGCTGAAAAATAAAACTTTGCCTTTTTTCATATTGTCACAAATTGAATATTAATGTTGAAAAAGCTGAACAAATATTATCTTAAACAATTATTTAATCCCGGATTCATCAGCATTTTTATCAATCCATTTTATTTTATCCGTAAAAGATTATTTGCTGCAATAAGGAAAAATGCACCTGTACTAAAGGAACGCATCTTAGATCTAGGTTGTGGTTCAAAGCCCTATAAGCATTTATTTGTAAACGCAAAAGAATATATTGGAATTGATATAGAAAATCCTTCCCATGATCATTCAAAGGAAGATGTTGATATGTATTATGATGGGAAAAATATTCCTTTTAATAATCAATATTTTGATGGAATATTTTGCAGCGAAGTATTGGAACATGTCTTTAATCCTGATGAAATATTTAAAGAAATGCGTCGTGTTCTAAAGGATAACGGGAATTTATTAATCACTACGCCATTTTCATGGGACGAACACGAAGCGCCAAATGATTATGGGCGCTATACATCATTTGGGATTAAGTATCTTTTAGAAAAAAATGGTTTTGAAATAAATTATTTTCAAAAAACGGGTCATTTCACAGAAGTTCTTTCACAATTTGTTATTCTTTATTTAAGACATGTTCTTTACACAAAAAATAAGTACTTAAATTTAGTAATCAATATTTTATTCATTTCGCCGTTTACAATAATTGGAATTATTTTATCTGCAATTCTTCCAAGAAAACGTTCATTATTTTTTAATAGCATTGTTGTTGCTAAGAAGATTCAACCTGAATGAAAATAGCATTAATAAATAAGTCAGCAGATAACGGTGGAGCTGCAATAGCCAGTTGCAGGTTAATGAATGCATTAAACAAGATTGATACTATTCAGGCACAAATGGTTGTACAGGATTATAAAGGTAATAATAAAAATATTATTTCAACCACTCATTCCCAGTTTGATAGAACAATTGATTTTGGCCGGTTTGTTTGGGAAAGAATAGTTTATCTGCCATATGAAAAATCTAAAGAAGTGCGATTTGCATTTTCGCTTGCGAATACTGGTAAGGACATTTCAAAATTAGAAGCAGTCCGTGAAGCGGATATTATTCATTTGCATTGGATAAACCAGGGTTTTTTGTCATTGAAAGGATTGGAAAAACTTTTCAAGTTAGGGAAACCCGTAATTTGGACTCTTCATGACATGTGGCCATTTACAGGGGGTTGTCATTATTCAGGGAATTGCTTTTTTTATAAACAGCAATGCGGAAATTGCTTTTATTTAAAGAAACCTCATCCATCAGATTTATCAAATCAAATTAATAAAAAGAAAGAAAAAATATATTCTGGTACACCTTTGACATTTGCCGGTTGCAGCAATTGGATGACTGACCAGGCTAAAGAAAGTACATTATTAAAAAATTTCAGGATAGAAAATATTCATAACCCAATTGAGGTAGAACTATATTTGCCCGGAAATAAAATACAGGCAAGAGAGACGCTAGGCTTGCCAACTGATAAAAAGCTTTTGCTCTTTGGAGCGGCAAACATATTTGATAAAAGAAAAGGATTTAACTATTTGCTTCAATCACTTGATATTTTGAAATCCAATTATCCCCAATTGGCAGATAACGTACACTGTATCATCTTTGGAAAAGCAAAGTATCCTTATTCTGTGCCTTTGTCATCAACGAGCGTAAATTATATAAGTTCTCAAGAAGAAATGGTGAAGTTATATAGAGCTGCTGATGTATTTGTTCTGCCTTCATTACAGGATAACCTTCCGAATACAGTTATGGAAGCTATGTCATGCGGATTACCTGTTGTTGCATTTAATACGGGAGGATTGTCTGAAATGATAGAACATAAAGTGAATGGTTATTTGGCTAATACTGGCGATAGTAGAGATTTAGCTAGAGGCTTACAATTTGTTTTATCAGAAGTTGATAGTGCTGCATTTCAAAAAATTGCAAGGGACAAAGTAATTAAAAATTATCATCCTGATATTATTGCAGCAAAATATATAAATCTTTATAGAAAATTATTGAATAAATAATTATTCAAATGAATCCAGATTCAAAACCTCTTATTACAATTATTACCGTTGTATATAACAGTGAAAACCTTATTGAGAAAACTATACTAAGTGTTTTAAATCAAACATACCAAAATATTGAGTACATTATTATAGATGGAAATTCCAAAGACAAAACAGTTGAAATAATTAAAAAATATGAATCAAAGTTAGCTTATTGGAAAAGTGAACCAGACAATGGTTTGTACGATGCCATGAATAAAGGATTGGCAAAAGCAACAGGTGATTATATCTGTTTCCTCAATTCTGGAGATCAATTGTACTCAAATGACATATTAGAAAAGGCTTTCGGTAATCTGTCTGGTTTTCCAGATATTGTTTATGGTGAAACCATGATTATCGATTTACGGGGAAACGAAATAGGATTGAGAAGACTTAAAGCTCCCGAAAAACTTACATGGAAATCTTTCCGGGAAGGAATGTTGGTTTGTCATCAATCTATTTATGTAAAAAAGGAAATTGCTTCTGAGTATGATCTCAAATATCGTATTGCTTCAGATTTTGATTGGGTTTTAAAAGCACTAAAATCCGCAGGAACTGTTCATAATTCAGGATTAATCCTCACAAAATTTTTGGACGGAGGTATAAACAAGAAAAATATCCCCCGTGGTTTGGCAGAAAGGTTTAGAATTATGACAATACATTATGGTTTCTTCTCCACATTATTCAGACACCTTTCGATAGGAACCAGGTTTTTCTTTTATTTCCTTAAGAACAAAAGGTTTTAGAAATGGCTAAAATTTATTCTGCCTTTTCATTGCAATTCCAACTCCAGTTAAAATTAAAATATAAAGCAGGATTGAACTTGCGAATGCTATCTTCTTTCCTGTATAATATGATGCAGGTCTGAATTGAAATTCAATTTTATGAATACCTTGCGGAACTTCAATAGTTCTCAAAATATAATCTGCCCTTCCTATTGGAACAGGTTTACTATCAATAAAGCTTCCCATCCTTTTTCATAATAAATCTCAGAAAATACAGCCAATTGGGATTCTTTGCATTCTGATTGATATTCCATGCGATCGGGGGCATAGGAAAACAATTTTATTTTTGCTGAACTATCCCGCAAAAGATCAATTCCTTTGAAAATAGTTTCAAATTGTTTGTTTACAATAGCTGTTTGTGCCGGATCAAAATTATTCAGTCCTGAATATTCTTCATCATCAGTATTGACCCATTTGATTTCTTTGACGAACCATGCATTGCCCAATGCAAACGGATTAACAAGTGGATTGGCATTCGGGATTGTATATAATATATTTTGTATTCAACATATTTAATGTCGACAACATTTTCATGCTTTCAAAAAGTTTTTCAGTTGTTGGCTTTGATTGAAACACTGTTTGCAATTGAATAATATTATTTGAAATTGGCCCTTCAATTAAATCCTGGTAACGGCGCATTTTGGCTCCATGATAACCGCCTATTGATTTATGAAAATAAGAAGTGAAAGCATCGTTAAAAGGACTTTGTGTAAGATTCAATACCCTGTAATCAGGATCAGGATCTTTAAGGATGGAAGCGTCTGCCGTTGATTCAACAAATTGGTTTTGATAGTCAGACTTACTTACAAAACTATCATTATTTAAGTTACGCTTATCAACCATCCACATATCAATGAGAATAAATAATGCAATGGCAAATGAAAATATTATCGTATTTATTTTCTTATTAATGAGTGCCCATATTAATCCCACAGAAACAGCAACAAAGAATAATGATCTCAATGCATCTGATTGAAGTATTGATTTCCTGTCATCTTTCATCGCCGATATTAATCCGTTTATCATATCGCCTGACCATTTGCTGGCTCTTAATTGTTGGGTTAGTGAATTGTCACCTGAACCTGAAAAACTGAAAAACCAACCGGGAATGAGGATAAAGATCAAAAGCAGTCCGCCGATTATAATTACTGAATATTTAAGAGCTTTTAGTGCTTCTTCTTTATTTATTTTATTTTCAATCAGATTTTTTAATGCCATGAAACCCAGTAAAGGGAAAGCAAAATTGGCAATGACAAGAATCATTTCCACTGTTCTGAATTTGTTAAATCCCGGAAAGTGGTTGAAGAAAATATTTGTGACTAAAGGAAAGTTCTTTCCCCAGGCAAGGACAAAGGAAAGAATGGCTGCTGAGAGTATCCACCACTTATCAGCACCCTTCACAACAAATAAGCCAAATATGAACAGGAAACAAATGATGGCCCCAAAATAAATAGTTGCATCTGTCCAGGGTAAATCTCCCCAATAAACAGGCAACGAAGCTGCGATTCTTTCCGGCTCATTTAAACCGTCTTTTTGAAGTTCTGCTGCAGTTTCCGAATTTTCTTTAAATCCTTTAACACCAGCTCCCATAATCTCGGGAACAAGCACTGAAAATGATTCGGAAATACCATAGCTCCAGGAAAGTGCATAGTCTTTATCCAGTCCTGTTGATTTCTTTTCTGCATCTTTTTGCGTTAATATGGATCCTCCGCGCATAGTGTACTTTCCATATTCATACGTTGTCCATAAATTGACAATATTGGGAAGTATGGCCAGAAGTAATGCCAGACCTGAGATACATGCAACTATTAAAAAATGTTTTACATCTTTCTCAATAAAGGCATATATGAATTTTACAACAAATAAAATAAGGATGATTAGTAGGCAATAATATGTAATTTGCGGATGGCTGAATGAAATTTCAATACCCAGCGAAAAAATTGTCAGCAACCCACCGGCAAGATATTTTTTATTAAATAACATTAGAAAACCAGCTACAACCATAGGTACAAAAGAAATTGCATATGCCTCTGTAATATGACCAACACCTATAATCATAATATTGAAGGAAGCAAAAGCAAATCCAATAGCGCCAGCTATGCTTAAATACTTATTTACTTTAAGACTAATCAGCAATAGATAAAAGCCAAGCAAAAGAAGGAACATAATTGCTATAGTTGTATATGGAAGAGATAGCCTGATTACCCTTTGAAGTTGAGAATATATATTGAATGTCGGACCACCTTTTATCAAATAGGCCGGCATACCGCTAAATAAAGAGTTGGTCCACATAGGATGTTCTCCGGGATGTTGTTTTTCATATTCAACTAACTCATGTGATATCCCTTTGGAATGTATATCATCCATTTGTGGAAGACTTTTACCTAATAATATCGGATTGAAATACGCATAACTTAATGCAATAAAACCAAGAATTATTAGTGCATGCGGAAGTACAGGCTTAAGAATATTTTTCAGATTCATTTTTATAAATGTTTAATTGTATAAAAGTATAGAATTTTTGCTTCAATGTTTTACAAATTGATATTTTTAGAATTTGAAAATATAATAAAACTATTTTTACAGTTTATTTATTAGGCTTTGTTAATTTAGTATAGTTTTATTATATTTGTGCAGTTATAAAACTATATAAAATGATTATAGATAGCTGCCCAAAATGTAAAAGCAAGAATTTTCGTAAAGATGGTATAGTTAAATCAAAACAAAGGTTTCTGTGTAAAGATTGCAAGCATCGATTTACTGTAGGGCAATTAGGAAAGCCGAATGACCTTAAAAGAAATGCCTTAGTTTTATATTTAGAAGGCTTAGGTTTTAGATCAATAGGAAGATACTTAAATGTGAGCCATGTTGCTGTTTTTAATTGGATAAAGTCCTTTGGAGAAAAGTTGGATGAATTTAGAAATCCTGGAGATATTGATGTAATAGAATTGGATGAGATGCATACATATATTGGTTCAAAAAAAACTACTGCTGGATATGGATTGCTGTTGATAGAAATGGGCATAGGTTCGTCAATTGTGAAATTGGCACAAGAGGAACCGAAACTGGAAAAAGGCTCTGGGAAAAAATTGAAGAATTTTCCAAAGGGATAGTTTGTGCTGACTATTGGAAAGCTTATAATGAATTTGTTCCGGAAGAACAATTAGTTCAGACAAAGGCAGAAACATATACAGTAGAAGGCTATAATAGTCTTTTTAGACATTTTTTGGCCAGATTAAGAAGAAAAACAAAATGCTATACAAAAGCAAAACATATGTTGATTTATTCAATAAAATTGTTGATGTTTAAATGGAATAATGATTTAGCTATACTTTATTAACAATGCCATTTATTATAAAAGAATTCTAATGTTATCGCTTAAAATTTTCCTTCAAAAGAAAAGATATTTTTCTTCAGCATTTTTTTACAGTTGTTTTAGCCTGTTGTTTAGTATATGGGTAGTTTATATACCATTTGTTGCTAAAAAAATTGGTATAACTGAGGGTAGAATAGGAGGTGCAATCTTCTTTGCTTCTTTAGGATCATTTTTTATGATCCCGATTTGCAATCGCTTAATTAGCAAATTGGGTATAGGCAAAATGACTTTTTATTCTCTTTGCCTTTATTGTATAGTATCATTTGGTCCGTTTTTAGCAACTAATTATTATTTATTATGTATTGCTTTGTTTTTATGTGGTATGGCAGGAAGTTCAATGGGAATAACCATAAACTCTCTTACAGCTACCATAGAAAAAGCGGACAATGTATATATTATGTCTGGCAGTCACGGTTTCTTCAGTGCCGGAGGTATGATAGGTGCTTTTTTCGGAAGCATTATTGCAGCGAAATTTAAGAATCCTATAGTACACCTCAGCATATTATGTTTAATTCTTTTAACTGTTCAAATTTATTTCATTAAGGATTATTACTACATAAAAGGAGAACCTGTTCAAAAGCAAAAAAGAATTATTAATAATCTGGGACCATTAATTATAATTGCTATAATTGCATTAATTGTTATGGTTTCCGAAGGTGCAATTGGGGACTGGAGCGCATTATACTTGAAAAAGATTGTTAAAATTAATTTATCACTTCTTGGTTTCGGTTATGCAGGTTTTTCACTAGCCATGACTATTGGCCGTTTTTTAGGCGATTGGGTAAGAAAAAAATTGGGTTCATGGCAACTCATATCGGCAGGTGCTTTTCTGGCATTAACTGGCTTTGGTTTGGTATTATTACCATATAGGTTTGTTTCGCTTGCAGGATTTGCGGTAATTGGTTTAGGTTTTTCAACTATTGTTCCAGAGGTATACCGCATGGCTTCGCACATTGAGGGTGTTAAAGCTCACGATGGAGTTTCGTTTATAGCTGCAGCAGCTAATATCGGATTTCTTGTTGGTCCTGTTTTTCTTGGATTATTGGCTGAATATCGTACACTTCATTTTAGTTTTCTGATTTTAAGTTTTTTTGTAGCAATAGCATTCATCATTTCATTTTTCAATCAGCTTAATATACGAAAGGTAAACATTTAATTTTGATTTATATGGCTGCTATGAATTTCATTTAATTGAATATTACTTCCAATCATATAGAGAAATTTTAAGAGCTTCAGACAATGTTCTGGGAAATGTTACTGTGGTATCTTTTCTAGTAAATGTCACATTTGTAATGCAATTTTCAGCATTGTAAGTAATATATCCAATTAGTCCGTTGAATGGTCTTTTTGGCCAATAATATTTATCATATTCTATTGTGCTGGTAAGTTCGATTTTACCTGCAGATATTACTTGGTTGCAGGGCCATAAAGAACAAAAAGTATATGCTAAAGGAGTAATAATTTTTTTGGAATAAGTTCTATTAGCAAACGCGTTATTAATATTTCCAGTATAAAAAATAGTATCTTTTTTTAAATCATCACTCCAGCGAGAACCTGCTTTGTTGTAATATAATATGGCCCTGCGAATATTTTTAATGCTGTTTTCAAAACTCATGGATATATCGTTATTATTAATATAACTGCCATATACGTTACCAGTATAAGTTACACTGTCATTTATTTCATACCTGCAGATTGTGCCATCATTAGACAATTCCTTATTGGATGCATTTCTTTTAAATATGCGTATTCCGTTAAAATTCGTTTTTGCTGTGCTGTCTACTAACAGAGTATAGGAATTAGAATTAGTTTTTACATATATAGAACGGGTATACATTTTTGAAGAATTACCGGGAACTTCAACCAAAATTAAAATCGTACCATCAATTCTGACAGGTTCGCCATTTACTGTATCATTAAACTGAAATAAAAGCGTGACAACTTTAGGCCAGCCGTTTTCTCCCACAGAATCTATTTTAACCTGGGCGAACCGGCCCAAAAGAGGCCACCGATACTTCCATGGGTATCGGTTTATTGAATCAAAATTTACATTAACAATACGACCCACACTCTCATTGTCTAACGGTTCGGTAAATCCATTAACTTCAAGGTTATCCATTATTATATCAATATCCGATTCCATGGCATCGAAAATAGTCTCAAGCGATTCAGATTGCTTCGCCTGATTAACCGCAATTTTTAATGTATCATATGATAGTGTAGATAGTGTATCTTTAGCTATCGGAGTTTTATTAGTTTTAAATGGTTCTTCCTTTATACAAGAAATGAGAATTAGAAAACTGTTCAATAATAATATTATGGTTCCGAAAAAAAATAATTTTTTGAATATCATAGCTTCAATAATTAAATTTATATTTTTTAAATCATAATTTATTCCAGGTTTGGGTTGAAGTTTTTCTCTGATTCCGGAATTGGCCGGAAGTAAAAGTCCTTTGTAATTATACTGGGATAATCCAGCATGTCATCAGGGTCTCGTAATTGCGGCAGCCCTTCAACCATTTCCAGCCGTACCAGGTCGAACCAGCGGCCTTCAGGTTCTGCACATAGTTCCAAGGCCCGTTCCCAAACAATTGAGTCGGTGAACTGTTTTGACGATAATCCCGCTTTTAAATCATAAATTGAAGGAGAATGAATATCAACTTTATTTGCCCTGCGGCGGATCATATTTACCGCCTCGTATGCTGAAGCATCCGGTTGGCCTGATCGTGCTTTGGCTTCAGCATAAGTCAACAGGGTCTGGGCATAACGGTAGATATATAAATAGTCAAAGCCTAAACGTTTAAAATTGTCGTTGGCTTGAAAATCAGTATCTGTATTAAATTTTTCGAAAGGACTTGGATTGAATACAACATCAAATTTATTATAGTTTATCAAAGTGCACAGGTCCATGCTGTCCGGTAGTTCGACAAATGTGTATTCATTAATTCCGTAATAATACATTAATGTGGGTTTGGTGGAAAGATTAGCAAAATTGACTTTTTTCCTGTAACTCATGGGATATTTGTTATAGAATTTTTTACCAGGTACATAAGTCTCTTCCACAGCAAATGGACTGGGATATATTGAATCACGAGAATACACAGTACTAAAATAGGCATTTGAGTTACCATGATCTCCTATTGGTCCATATCCATTTATATATAAAACAAGAATAGATTCTTCATTCCACGGATGTTTCCCCAGCCATAAATCGGCATAATCAGGCATAAGACCAAAACCAAAGAATGCAGCACTATCAATTACTTCGCCTGCCATATCAGCAGCTTTTGCATAATATTCATTTTGTTTTAAAGGATATCCTGCCCTTGAAAGGTACACTTCAGCAAGAACAGCTTTTGCAGTTCCACGGTGTGGTGTTGCATGAGGTACTCTTGCTTCTTCACAATTGGCAGGCAGCATTGATGCAGCAGCTAAAATATCCGATTCAACAAAATTATAGACTTCTTCAACAGATGATTTAGCAATGGTATAGTTCACCTGGGTGTTTTTAATAAGCGGAACTTCACCATAAATTCTTACTAGTCTGAAATATGCATAGCCTCTCATCAGGTATGCCTCACCCAGAAGCTCTTTCATTTCAAGACTGATATTTGTCTTATTTTCAAACTGAATTATTATGTTATTCAGTGACACTATAGTTTTATATATATCAAACCAGGGTTCTGCAACATTTCCATAGTTAAACAGTCTGCCTTCATATGCAGACGTGTTGTTAATATCACACAGGTATTTCCAATTATGATCAACAAATGTATAATTTGGAGCATAATAATATGAATGATTAAAGTCATCGGCATTTGTAATAGGAACCTGACAAAAATTAATAACATAGTCATCATAGTTTATAAAAATATACTTGAACCTGTCATAAGCCCCAGTTAGAGCATTGATCATCTTCTCTTTCGAATCTATTCTGGCAGGTTCGCTTTCATCTTCACGCATTAATTTGGTGCAGCCTGTCAGAGAAAAAGCCAATAAATAAAATAAGATAAATCTCATATAGAATTAAAGTTTTAAAGTAATACTAATAAAAAAAGATTTCGGATTAGGAAATGATCCCCTGTCGATAGCGTTATCTGAAAAGTTATTATCAGTATATATTGTGGCTTCAGGATCATATCCTTTGTATTTTGTGAGAGTTAATAAATTTTCGAAAGTGATTGAAACCCTCATCGAAATTTTGTCATATAATTTTTTCCGAGGTTCGTATGAAAATGTAAGTTGTTTGAGCCTGATGAAACTTGCATCTTCTATAAAATAAGATGACTGGTAAAACACACTTGTAGCAAAGGCGCTAATCGAATCTTTGATTAAAGAATTTAATTCCCGGTTTGTAGCCGCTATGTAAGTACCGGCACGTGTAGCATTATACTTTTTTACTCCGGCAACAGCATACCACAACATATCCAAAGTAAAATTTTTATAAGTTATTGTATGAAACCAGTTCCAGGTAAATTTAGGCATGGAATTGCCAATAACTACTTTATCTTTTTCATCCAACGAAGTATTGGAACTATCAGCATTCAAATATTTGTAACCTCCGATTTTGACATATTTCTTATCATTTCTTGCTTCATCAACCTGTGTCCATTTTCCTGCGCACATATACCCGTATATGTCGCCTAATCCCTGTTTTTCTTTTAAGATAAATTCCGGAACAAGAATATCCTGGTTATTAATTATCTTGATCACACTATCAGAAGAAAGCTTGTTTAATAATTGGGAGAATGTTGAGATATTGAATTTAGTGTACCAATAAACGTTATGTGTCAATACCGGTATCAATTCAATGAAAAACTCCTTACCACGTGTTTCAATTTCGCCGACATTATAGTACATTTTACCTGTGCCAAAATACCCGGGAATATCCCGAAGCATTATCAGGTTGCTGTTCTTTTTATGGTAAATATCACCTCCGGCCTTAATCCTGCTGTTACCTGATAAATCTATATTTGCTCCAATATCATATTCTTCTAATATTTCCTGTTTAAGTTCATGGTTTGACAGTTGATAAATATACTGACCATTATTTACTACATTGCCAAAATTGACTGTCATGAGATCTGAATAAAGATCATTGCTCAATCCATTAAGGGGATAATTACCTGCCTTGCCCCAATTGACATAAAAATTTATATGATTGATCCATTTTATTTTATTCAAACCGTATTCTTGCGCTAAATCCCAGTTAATGGCCAATGAAGGAAATAATTGTTTAGTATTAATATTTGTTCCTTCAACCAGGTTTTCATAATTACCTGCAATTGAAATAAAATATTTTTCATTATAGTTGTAATTAAAATTGCCCAGGTAAGAGTTTATTTTTCTTATTACTGCTCCATGAGGTCCGTGTATAGACATTGAATTTCGAATATATGCTTCATTATTTCTATTAAAAACTTCTAAGGAATTGATATTAATTGTGCCCGATCCTCCTGAAGCAGAATCATTCCAGTAAACGTTGTCTTTATAATATTTGACACCTGCAAAAATTTTAAAATTATGATTACTGATTTTTTTTTGCCATTTCAGGTTACATTGATTATTTAAGACAATGACGTGTTCATAGCTGTCAATATAATCTATACCTTGCTGATCTTGATTATCATCAGTATAATAAAAGGAAGTGCCTAATTTGGAAGTGTCATTATAATGACTTATTATCGAAAGGTAATGATAACTTCTGAATGATAAATCCGATGACACTTTTATATTGAAATCCCTGAAAAGGCTTAAGTTCATTGTACCTCTGAGGGTATTTGAAGCTATGTCAATTGATTTATTGGAGTCTTTTATCAATGAATCCGTATTTTGACTTCTATTAAGCGGGATATAATTCTGGTATGTTCTATAAGCCAGATAGCCAGTATGCTTATCAAAATAATACGAATCTGGAGTGCTAAGCATACAGGGCGATTTATTAATTCCTTCAAATAAAATTCTGTTCCCACCATAACCGTCTACACTATTCCGGTTTTCCTGGTAACTTCCCCTGTACCCAGCTTCAATAGTCAGCTTTTCAAAGAATGTACGATCTCCATTAGCAGACAATGTGTAACGCCGGTATGAAGTATTTTTTATTGTTCCCTGGTTATTTAAATAATTGCCTGAAATGTAATAGCCTGTATTTTTTATTGTTCCTGAAGCCGATAGTTGGTATTCACTTACTTTACCAACCTGGAATATTTTATTCTGCCAGTCAGTACTGGTAAGGGTATCAATAAGAGGCTGATATTTCGGGTAATATTTTCTTATGTTAATATTAAATTGTTTGTTACATGAATCCATAGAAGCTAAAAAATCTTTAGTGTTCATCAGGTCATATCTACCGGGAAACCATTGAATTCCTTGTCTCGTTGTAAAGGTGATATTGTTTTCTTTCTTACCATGTTTTGTGTCTATCAGGATAACACCATTTCCCCCCTGGTATCCAAATAATGCAGTTGATGAGGCATCCTTTAGTACAGTGATATTATCAATATCGTGAATATTAAGGTCGGCTATACCAAGGGTATTTAAGTTGACCGAGGGTACCGAAACACCGTCAATCACATATAGAGGATCTACGCAGCCAAAGATGGAACTGATACCCCTGATAATGATTCTCTGATGATCACCTGGCAGGCCAGAGGTTTGAGTAGCCCATACTCCAGCAAATCGGCCATGTAAAATATCTGAAGCATTGCTCAAATTTGAATTCTCAATTGCTTTTGCACCTATCGACTCAATGGGCCTTCCGATTTCCAGATCATAAAATTTTCTGAGTTTTGAAGTTATTTTAACTTCACCAACTTGTTGAGTTTCCGTTTTTAAGGATAAGTTTAAATCAATATCCCGATCAAGGTTAATAATTCTTTCTACAGTTTTATAACCGATAAAACTATAGATCAAGGTATAATTTCCCAATGGTAGTTTTATAACGTAACTCCCATCAACGCTGCTGAACACGCCAACATTGTCATCTTTAACATAAATACGTGTTCCTGCTAATGGCGAATTATCGGCTGAATCTTTAATTGTCCCGGTTATCCTGTATTTCGAAGGTGATTTCTTTCTTGTAAGTATAATGTTTTCTCCTTTTACCTGGTATTCAATTGGCAAAGCTGTCTGAATTTCTTCAAGTAATTGCTTAATAGTTGGGTCGGCTTTGCTTACCGTAATCAATTCATCTTTCCTAAAAACTTTGTTATTATATGTTATGTTTGCAATGTTTGATAAATTAATTGAATCTATGAGTTGTTCTAACATGTATTTACCAGGTTCAAGTAAAATTTTCCTGTCAAGTACCTTATTTGCTTGTTGTGCGGCTATATTAACTGAAAAAATTAAGAAATTGCAGACAATGAATTTATGCAGACATTTCTTTACTTGATTATGTATTTTCAATATAATCATTGGTTTATTTATAAATTTTGTAATCCGGATAATTATGAAATCATTTTATATCATTTTTACTGGAAATACTATTTATATGATATTTCTATGATATTTCTCTCCCGATTGATATTTACATTTAAGGTCATTTCTACAATACTTAATGCATCTTCTAACGGCAAATTATTGAAGCTCCCTGTAAACAGTTCCTTTTCTGCCAACGAGTAATTTTCCCTGTAAATTATCTTTTTATTATAGAGGCCAGACAATGAAGAACATAATTCAGCAAGGGGTGCATTTTTAAAATATAATTTTTTTGTTTTCCATGCCAACATATTCATATCTTTTACGGTATCTTTCCTTAGCAACCCGGATGTATTGTTATAGATGCCTTGTTGCTTTGGAAAAAGGATTAGTTTTTCTTTTTCGTCACCTCTTTTGTAAAAGGCCACTTTGCCTCTTAATACTGTTAATTTCTCCAAATTATCCGATAGTTTTGCCTTTAAATTGAAGGAAGTTCCCAGTACCTCTGTCACTGTGTTCCAGGCAAAAATTTTAAAAGGTCGTTTAGGATTTTTAGCTACATCAAAAAAAGCTTCCCCGTCGAGATATACTTCACGGTTATGTTTTTTGAATACTATCGGGGCCTTAAGTATGGAATATTCATTCAAACATATCATTGTGCCATCAGGAAGCCGGACACTCAAAGTATCTGGTCCTGATGAATAGGTCGTTAATATCTCTTTTTGCAATATGTTGGTTTTATACAGCCAATTAGCGATTCCGGCAAGTGCTAAGATCAACGTAATAGAAGCTGCAACTTTCAATATCCTGCGGGATAAGTACAATTTTTGAACCTTTTCAACATGTTTATCAACGGTCTGTTTACTTATAGTATTCCAGGCGCCGTCTATATCAGCCTTAATGTTTTGATACGTTTTACCTGTAGCTTCCCAACATTCGGCCCAATTGTAATATTTTTTCCTGTTGGCCTCAGATGCATTTAACCACGCGTCAAATTCTTTAATTTCTTCGTCAGTGGCTCTGCCTGTAAGGAATAGAACAGCCAAATCTACGTTCATTTCATTGTCCATAGTTTTTTATTTTAATAGTATGACGTGAAAAAATATAAATTCCCTATTGGATCAATAAACTATTTAATAAAATATTTTTAAAAATAAGACAGGAAGGGCATTACAAATTATTAAAAAATCAACTATTGAAGAAATCCGTGTTTCACGAGGTATGACCTGATTTTCTTAGTTGCCATTGATAAGTGGTTATCAACTGTTTTTTCGGAAATATTTAGTTTTTCAGCAATTTCTTTTCTGGTGAATTCGCCATATCTCTTTAATGAAAATACTGTAAAACATTTTTCAGGTAATTCTTCAACCGCTTTTGTTACTATATCACTGAATTCACTATATTCCAACAATCGGGATGGATCGGCATTATGTACTAAAAGTTGGTTAGCCTCTTCATAAGTAATAAAGGACTTTTTATATTTTAACCTGAGGTAATCAATAGATTTATTTTTAACAGAAGTATACAAATAAGTTTTGTAAGAAGTATGAATGTTAATTTCATCTCTTTTTTCCCAAAGTTGTACAAATTTCTCCTGGACAATTTCCTCGGCTATGGTTTGATTGCGTATAAGCTGCGTACAATACCTCAGAAGCTGTATATAGAATTCCCTGAATAAGTATTCAAACTTGTTGCGATCAAGTTTTTCATTCCTTTCTTCCTGACCTGATACACTCAAAGCCATAACCCAAACTTATTTCTTAATTATTCTTTGCCTTCTCAGTTATTTTTGGACGTTAAATATAATTAAAACTTTAACATTGGTTTTGATTAGCTCGAATTGAAAATTAGGAATGCATAAATACCTGCCTGAGTGCCTCAATGCTTTGGCCTTCAGTTATTCGTAAACAGGCTAAGATTACGGCCATTATCAAATTTAATTTGGAAGATATGCAGGATGCTTTGGAATATTATGCTTAGCAATGTATAAGCTTATTAGCTTTGATTAAAAGAACTATAATAAAAAATACAAGACTAATTTAACTTTATAATTGCAAATAGTCAAATAAAACTTAATATAGCATTTTATTTTAACTACTTCTGCAAATTTGGATTCAATTTTTTATCTTCATCCGGATTGGCAGTAAAATAAGTATTCCTGTCAATGCCTATCGGATATACGATAATATCCTGTTTTTCTTGGATTATTGGCTGAATATCGTACATTGCATTTTAGTTTTTTAATTCCGAGTTTTTTTGTGGCAATTGCATTCATCATTTCATTTTTCAATTATCTTAAAACCCGTAAAGCAAACATTCAATTGTAGTTTATTAAATTGTCAGGAATTTCTTTTAATTGAATTTATTATATTTACTAATTCTACTTTGACACACTGAATATTTTGATATAATTTGGTATTTTGGTGCATTAGTGGCATTATAATATATGACACAAAAACACTAAAACACAAAAGGCCACCAAAAAGAAAAATTAATTATTACCTAAAATCTTCAAAGCAGAACTAACTTTATTAAAGATATCATTATGAATTTTCCGCAAACAATTTCTTTTACACTAACCAATTCCTGTATCCTGAGGTGTAAAATGTGCGGCCAATGGAGCGAAGAAGGTTATATGAGAAAAAATAAGGAAAACCAGAAACTATTATTAAAGCTTGCTGATTGGAAAAGATTAGTTAATGAAATCGCTGAACATAATATTCCTTCGGTGATAATTCGCGGCGGCGAACCATTCCTGTTTCCTGGCATTATTGATCTTTTGGAATACATTAACAGTAAAGAAATTTTTATATCCATTGACACTAACGGAACTTTAGTTAAAAAATTTGCTGCTGATATAGTTCGTATCGGGAAAATGCACCTTACTTTTTCGGTTGACGGACCTGAAGAAATTCATGATGAAGTCAGGGGGATGAAAGGTAGTTTTATAAAGATAAAAGAAAGTATTGAAAGTTTTAATGAACTGGAGAAAAACAGTGACAATAAAATAAGTCGTTCTATTTGTTTTACAATTAGTCCGTATTCGATAAAAGGACTTGGCAAGATGCCCGATGTTGCAAGAAGTTTATCCATCAATACCCTCGTTATTGTCCCTTATTATTACATTCCTGAAGAAGTTGGGAAAAGTTATGAAACCATAATGAAAGAGCATTTCAATTGTACTTCTTTTTCATGGCGAGGATTCCATCACGAAAACTCAGGCATTGATTTTAACGAATTTCAAACTGAGTACCGCGAGTATTTGGCTAAGCTGGATGGGATTTATAATTATCCTTATTTGAAATTATCAGAAGAAGATTATCGTCAATGGTTCAGCAACTCGAATATTTTAATAGGTTCTCCGTTATGTGCAAATACTGAAAAACTTATTGATATTCAACCTGACGGAAGAGCAAATTTTTGTGTTGACTTTCCTGATTTTTCTTTTGGCAACGTAAAGGAATCAACAATTGAGACTCTCTGGAACAGTGAAAAGGCAGAGAAGTTTCGGGAATACAGACGCAAAAAACTATTACCTGTTTGCTACAGGTGCGGGGCAAAATATATGTCAGAAACCGTTGGCTGAAACATACCAAATAAAATATGATTTAGTTTATACACTTGGGTTCTTACTTTAGAACACATCGAAGCTTTGCAGTTGCGAAATATATTTTTTGATTCATACATTTTTAGTATTTTTAGTAAAGCTTAATTAAATTCTATTAAAGCTAGTTTATTATGAATTTATTAGATCAATTCTGTAATTTTTTATTGAGAATTTGGTTTTTATTAATAATTAATCCATTCAATGATTTGCTATCATTTTTTAAAAAAAGTTGCATACTATACTATATATTAACAATGTCTATAATAATATTTCTTCTCTATTCTAAGTTTGGGAGTGAAATAAAAAAAGCAATTGATATTAATGCGGATACAACTTTAGTTTCAAAAACAATATATCCTAAAGAACAAGATTGTTCAGTTACAGATTATGATATAAGAACTCATAATGCATATCTAATCTCAATGTTGCAAGAAAGATATTCTTCATCTATTAATTATCAATCAAGAACCGAAACAAGTATTAGCCAGGCAAGATCAATTTATTTTGGAATATTGGTAGTTATTCTTACTCTTATGTTTAGATCCGAAGAAAATAAAACTTATAAGTTTAGAGTTTCATTAGTTCTATTAGGCATTATTATTATGATATATTCATTGGAAATTCATCTTAAGGACATGCAGGAAAGACAAATTTCATGTAATACATTAACTGGTAAAGTATATGAGAAACTTGTTAGTTCAAATGACATAAATTGTAATTGGTATGAATTTAATTGTAATAAAAGAGATAGTTGTTGGGAAGGAGCGTGTTATAATAAACATTTGAGAAAATTAAAAAAGGCTTTTCATCCAGATGCTGAACAACGTATATATTATATTATTCCTTGGCTTATACTATCTTATTTAGCTATTTATTTCTTTAGAAAAACTTAATTTCGATTAGACAGATTTAAAAATGCGTTTAAATTTCATTATTAGGACATAAAATTAGTCTCTAAATATTTTATTCTTGAATGAATATCAATAGAATTTCGTTTTTCGAAAAGTTTAATATATACTTTTTGAGATATTTCTCTTGCTGTGTCCAAATCTTTTAAATACTTAAAAGCAAACGAAGTTAATAAAGGATAGTATTCATAAAAAATAATCCGGTATGCAGCTTCGTCTCCTTCTTTTAAATTTCGCAGCAGTTTATGGTCCATTTTTCAGGTTAATTATATGTTTTTTGATCTTTTATATTAACCGCTAACAAATTATTTATGCGCAATTAAATCTTCAATAAACTTAATGAATTTTTCTGATAGGTTTAAGAGTGGTAATACAACTTCGGAATCAAATTTGGTAAAATCAGAATAATCTCCTTCCTGTCTCCAGTCAAATAAATCGTTATAAAATTTGCCAAATTCGGAGTTGATTTTTTTGGTTTTAACATATTCATTCAGAAATGTAGTCCTAACTCCGTTATGAGTTTTGGCTGTAATTCCCCTTTTTATCAATAGCGCATTAACTGCATAGTAACATGCATAATATAGTCTGTTAATACATGAGTTCCAGCTTTTGTTCTCGGCTAATAATTTTGCATCTTGCAAGGTTTCATAAGATCTGTCAAACCTGTATTTAATATAATCATTTATATCTGGCTTCATGCAAGTTTGATACCTTCACTTAGAATGCTATTGTAAAAAGGAGTAATTGAATATTGGGATTCCCAGATTTTTTTAGAATATACAAAAATTGAAATCGGTTCGCCGATTTCTAATTCAAGATCAAAGATGTAATGACGATAAGATTGTTCAAGTTTCTTATCGACCTGGTCCTGATTTAACAGAACCAAGAAATCCCAATCTGAATCGTTATGAGAATCACCTCTGGCATGTGAGCCATATAAAATTACTTCAGCATCAGAATCTTTTTCCTTGATCCTGTGTGCAATCATATTTGCTATATTTTGCTCTCTGTCTGTCATTCCAAAACTAATGTCACAAAATTAGGTAATTTTTCCAATCTTGCAGGAATAATTAAGAAGTAAATATTTTGGACACACAATTTAAATCTTCTCCAGCATTTTCCTCATATTAACTTTTTCTCCAATAGCTTTCGATAAACTTGATATCTGAACACGTTCCTGGTTCATTGTATCACGGTTGCGAATGGTAACGGTATTATCTTTCAAAGTCTGATGATCAATGGTGATACAATATGGCGTTCCAATTGCATCCTGTCGTCGGTAACGGCGACCAATGGTATCTTTTTCTTCATATTGACAATTGAAATCAAATTTTAATTCATCCATAATCTTTCTTGCTACTTCCGGAAGTCCGTCTTTTTTTAACAATGGCAAAACAGCCAGTTTAACAGGTGCAAGAGCATGGGGAATTTTCATCACTACTCTTAATTCTTCTTTGCCATCAGCTGACGGAGCCATTTCTTCAGTGTATCCGTTTGCTATAATTGACAAAAATGTCCTGTCTAATCCGATAGAGGTTTCGACTACATATGGAACATAACTTTGGTTTAATTCAGTATCGAAATAGTTAATTTTTTACCTGAAAATTTAGCATGATTATTCAAATCAAAATCGGTTCTTGAATGAATTCCTTCAATTTCCTTAAAACCAAATGGAAACTGAAATTCTATGTCGTATGCAGCATTGGCGTAATGTGCCAGTTTATCATGTTTGTGGAATCTGTACTTTTCATCACCCAAACCTAGTGCTTTATGCCATCGCATGCGTTTTTCTTTCCAGATATCAAACCATTCCAATTCCGTGCCTGGTGCTACAAAAAATTGCATTTCCATTTGTTCAAATTCGCGCATGCGGAAAATAAACTGTCGGGCCACTATTTCATTTCGAAATGCTTTACCGATTTGGGCAATACCAAACGGAATTTTCATACGCCCTGATTTTTGAACGTTAAGAAAATTAACAAAAATTCCCTGCGCAGTTTCAGGACGAAGATAAATAACATTGGCTTCATCGCTTACTGAACCAATTTTGGTTTCAAACATAAGATTGAATTGACGGACTTCGGTCCAATTTTTTGTGCCGCTGATTGGACATGCAATGCCACAATCAATAATTATTTTTCGAAGTCCTTCTAAATCGTTATTATTTAAAGCAATCATGATATCTACTTACTAAATCAGTTAATTGACCCTGATATCTTTTGGTTTGTGGGTTTGTATTTATAAACTTAATTTCATCAAAATTTTCTGCAAATTTTTTCCTTCCCTTTTCAATTTCCTTGTCCATTTTCTTTTGGATGGTCTGCATATGTTCTTCAATAAGCACATCTGCACGATAACGCTTTTTTGAATCTTTATTGTCAATCAGAGGGTCGTTAAAAGCTCCTACATGGCCCGATGCTTCCCACGTACGTGGATGCATAAAAATAGCCGCATCTATACCAACAATATTTTCATTAAGCAGAACCATCGAATCCCACCAGTATTTCTTGATGTTATTTTTCAGTTCAACGCCATATTGTCCATAATCATAAACGGCACTTAAACCATCGTATATTTCGCTGGATGGGAAAATAAAACCATATTCTTTACAATGTCCTATAAGTTTTTTAAATAATTCTTCCTGGGTCATAAAAACATCTTTAATTAAATATATTCTTCATTATTCCTTTATTTTGAAAAAGAAAATGAAGAGTGTCTCAATTGGACAAAAATAATGAAAATATCGGGTTTTAGAATTCATGGGTGAAAACGCATTTGTTGTACCTGTATTTATTCAAAATATTTATTTCACTTTAGTTTTGGTTTATGTCACCCATCGACAAACTGCTAATGAATTTAAAATATGTCATTTCTTTTTTAAATTGTAAATTTTATCTTTGAAGTTTCAGGATGACTTTGCATCTGGGTTATATTGAGGTTGTCGAAATATGAATCGTAATTTAAAAGTTTTAATTAAACGATATTGATATTTATATCATTTTTTGTAAAGCATATAAAATTGTTAATTTTAATTATATTTGCTAATGTTCAGGTTAAGCGGTTTTTATGGAACGCAAGAAAATTACTGTTAAGCATTATCTTAACTTAAGAGCCAAGGATAAGATATTTCAGAAGGAAAACTATTTTCCTTTGTATATCCAGATTATTGTCAATGGTAAAAAGGCTCAGATAAAAAGCCGTATACATGAGTTTCTTAAAATTTACAGAAGCGATATTGAACGAATTACTCAAAACAACTCGGAATTTTATAACCTGATCCTTGATGGATATTTTTCTGAAAAACTACTTGAATCTATTGAAAAAAGAAATTTATTTCCATTAGCTCAATTGCTGCAAGATGAAATCTCGGTCTTAAAAAGAATAATTGTTCATCTCAGGCCTTTTGATAATGAACAATTCACACTATTCAATTTTGGATGGGAGTACCAGGTTCACACTACGGAGATTACTAAAATTTTTGACAATCACATAAAAAATGCTTACCAGGCAGAACTGAAAGATATATTTCTGAAAACGATTGATCAGGATGATAACCGGGAAGTTTTTAAAACGGCTAATTATTTTATTAATTATATTAACTGGAACAATCCTTTTAGCAACATATATGAAGAAACGATGGAAATCATGCAAAAGCAACTCAGGCTTATTGAAAACCTGTTGTCGAATGAATTGCTTATTTCTATCAAAGCTTACCTGGCTTACCTTTCCAAAGTAAATATAGTAAATCGTTTATTTGAAAGGCGTCAGGAAGGCAGAATCACAACCCTTTCTTATCTTGACTGGCAAACTGATATTAAACAATTTGTTTATAATGAATTTGTTCCTCTTTATGGCGAACAAAAATCATTAGAATATCAAATTAGCCTTGATAATATTCTTCAAAAAGCAATAAAATTTCAAAATCAGGCTCAATAAAAAAGGGCAAGATTAATCTTACCAATTGTGTATCAATGTTGTTTAGTTAAGCAGTTTTATATCATTGGTCATACTTCGACAAGCTCAGTATGACATCATTTTATTGTCACCCTGAGCTTGTCGAAGGGTGTTTCGGTCCTTAATTAAACGACATTGAATTGTGTATGTCAATTTCCTGTTTTTTACTACGCAAATTTGTTCATTTTGTATTCATTAGTCGCTAATTCTTCTTAAATTTAATAAAGAATTTCTCGATTGAAAAAATGCAAAATAAAATAAAATTGTTAATTGTAGAAGATGATCTTAACCAATCATTTTTAATCGCGGAATCGCTGGATAAGGATCAGTTTGAAATTTCAAATATCCAGGACGGATTAGAAGCTTTGGATGCTTTACTTTCCGGTTCAATTAATCCGGATTTAGTTATGCTGGACTATCATTTGCCTAATATCGACGGGTTAATGATAATGAATAAATTAAAAGAACAGGACAAGAAATATAATATAATATTTTTAACAGCCGATTATTCCATAGAAACTGCAATAAAATCAATTAATGCAGGTGCACTTGAATTTATTCCTAAAGATGGAAGGTTTGTGAACAATATACCAGCTGTAGTTGATAAAGCTTACCAGACAATTTCAGACAAGGCAGAACGTAAGAAATTTGAACTTGCGCTCAGGGAAAGTGAGGATCGTTTTAAAATAGTAATGGAGGCCAGCAAAGATGGTATTTTTGAATGGAATAATTCTGACGGTTCAATTCATATTAGTCCAAATAATGCTCACATGCTGCAATATGAAGTGGATGAATATCCTTCAACATATGAAGGTTTTTTTGAATTAATTCATCCCGATGACAAAGACCAACTAATGCAAAAGTTTACGGAACATCATTTGAATAAAACTTCGCATTATGAAGTTGAAATCAGGATGAGAGCAAAAGACGGTTCATACAAATGGGTTCTTGAACGGGGAATTATTGCCGGATTAGACAAGAATGGAAATCCTTTACGGGTGATAGGAACCCAATCAGATATTTCAGAACGAAAAGCAGCTGAAGAAAAACTTATTGAAGCTAATACAAGGCTTACTACACTAATTGGAAATTTACCAGGTATTGTCTATCGTTGCAAGGACATTAATTTTTGTAATAAAGAATTCTTAGGTGGACGAGTGGAAGAAATAACGGGGTTTACAACTGATGAACTTATTTCAGAAAAGGATGGGTTATTTATTAATGTAATTTATCCTGAAGACAGAAATTGTATCCAGGAAAAAGTCAATATGGCTTTTCAAAATCATTCTGACTTTGAAATTTATTATAGAATAATAACTAAAAGTGGTGAAATACGGTGGATATGGGATCATGGTATACCTGTTACAAGTGCAGATGGGAATATTATTGCTATTGAAGGTTACTTAGCAGACATTACTGAAATGCGTGCCAGCGAAGAAGCTCTTAAACAATCTGAAGAAGAAAAAAACATTATCCTTGACAATAGTCTCCAGGCATTTATTTTAATAGATCCCGAAGGCAAAATAATTGCTTTTAATAAAGCAGCAAACCATCGTATAATTCTTACTACCGGTATGTCAATAAAAAAAGGAATTTATTTATTTGATTGTGTTACTTCAACGGAAAAAGAACTTATTTCAGGATATTTTAATAAAGTATTAAATGGCGAACCAATGTATTGGGAGCAGTCGTACGATATGAGAGGCGAGATTTCTTGGTTTGAAAATATTATGGTTCCTATACTAATTTCTCGAGGTAATATTAAATTTGTTTGTTATACATCATCAGATATTACTGATCGGAAAATTGCTGAAGAAAAAATTAGATATTCCGAGAATCTTTATAATTCGACAATTAATTCGCTTAACGATTTACTGTTTGTAGTTGACAAGAATCTTAATATTTTGTTAGTTAATGAAGCATTAGTAAGGTTTAATCACCAGAATAATTATGAAGAAAAAATTTCGGGTAAAAATCTTTTAGATATTTATCCAATTTTCAATCAGCAAACGAAAGAACAGTACTTTGATGTTTTCAATATAGGTAAGGAATTTATAAGGGAAAATAGTATCAATTTTGGTGACAGAATTATTTTTGTCGAGATTAAGATGACGCCGATATTTCAAATGAACGAAGTAGCAAGGGTTGTAACCGTTATGCGCGATATTACTGAAAGAAAGAATTTCGAGAAGCGCATTATGAATGCAATAATTGAGACAGAAGAACGGGAGCGAAAGAGATTCTCAGAAGATTTGCACGACGAATTAGGATCTTTACTTTCTACCATTAAAATTTATATCAATACCTTATACGGAGAAGATATGCCAATTGAACGACGAGCGCATTTAATTGATTTTACAAATCAACTAATCAATCAGGCTATTGAAAACTCTAAGGAAATTGCCAATAACCTAAGTCCGAATATTATTAAACGTTTTGGATTAATATCTGCTATTCAATCCTTAAGTGAGAAAATACAGGCATCTTCAGGATTAATTGTCAATTTTGATGCATCGGCATATAATCATGTCTTAAAGCCTGATGAAGAAATTTCTGTTTATCGAATAATTTCTGAACTCGTGAATAATACATTGAAACACGCGGGAGCAAAGCATATTAACATTGTTTTTTCAAATTCAGACACGAAGCTAAGTATTGATTATTCCGATGATGGTAAGGGGTTCAATTTTGAACAAACAATTTATAAAAGTCATAAAGGTTTGGGATTGCAAAACATTACAAGCCGGATTAATTCACTGGGAGGGAGTTATAACGTCGAAAATTCAGAACCCAAAGGTTTTGCGATGCATATAGAATTATTAATTGCTGCTTCAGTATTTCAAAATCTTACAAAAGCTCAATAGAATTTGAAGCAAGAACATTAAATTTTGTAGAAGTTAAAAGGTATTTTAACTGACTCAGATAAATCCATACCATCATCATACATCTGTTCATCATTTTCATCGTAATACCAATCTATGCAGATTTCAACATCAAGCTGTTGAATCTTAGCAAGAATTTCCAGGATTTGCAATAGCATTTTTGAAGATGACGAATTAAAATAGGTCAGCCGGAATTCAACATTTATATTAGTGATGTTGTACTTTGTATCGGTATGAGTGTGTAAATTCTGATCAAGCTCTCTAAGCCATTCAATGGCAGGTTCATAAAATTTAAAAACATCTTCGGGCCTTGAAACGCCTTTAAATATGAATTTTCTGGTACTGAGATCAAAAGATATTTCAGGAGTAAACTCTGTTTCTTCGATTAAGAATTTATTCATGGTTCTGAATTTAATGAGTTGTTAGAAATTAATATTTTACATGAATAATATGAATACCTCTCATTTATTGGATCAAATGAATAATCTATTTTCTCACCTGTTACTTTGGCCATTTCAATAAAACCTAATCCTGCTCCTCCTTTAGCTGAAAATTGCCCGTTTGTTAATGTATTTCTGAATAATTGCCTTAATCCTTCCTTATCAAGATGGTTAATAGTATTTATATGTTTTATAAGCCTTTCAACATCATTATTGAGAATGGGATTGCTGGTTAATAAAATGTAATTGCAATCTATTTTCTCTAATTGAAACTTAGGATAATATGTAGGAAAGAGAGAAACTTCCTTGTCAAAATATTCGCTATACTTGAAAACATTTTCCAAAGCTTCTATCATTACAGAAAGTATCTTCTTATAATGCACAATTGAAATGCCTCTCGATTCGGTTTCATCTTTCAAACTGTTGAGAAGATGTCCAATAATTTCGAAATTAAATAAACCCTGGTAACTTAATATCACTTCCCGCTCAGGCATTAATGCTTGTGTAATATTTAATTAGTCAAAATAATAAATTTTACTATATATTGTTCTTACAAAATTAAACAATTTCATTAACTGAATTTATTTCAAATAAATAACCTGCATCTTCTTTTAAGTTCTTATTAAATGAAGCACTTACAGCTAATTTATCACAGTTCTCGTTTTCTTTATTATCAGCGTGACCTTTTATCCAAATAAATTTAATATTGTGTTTACGATAAATTTTTAAAAAGCGTATCCAAAGATCAACATTTTTTTTCTTTTTAAATCTTTCTTTTTCCCACTTGAACAACCATCCTTTTTGAATAGCATCAGATATATATTTTGAATCGGTATAAACAGTAACTAGCGAATTCTCATGTTTAAGCGATTCAAGTCCTGTAATAACGGCCATAAGTTCCATTCGGTTATTAGTTGTCAGGGCATAACCTTCAGATAGTTCTTTACGATAAGTTCCTGAAATGAGTATTACGCCATAGCCACCTGGACCAGGATTACCGCGTGCAGAACCATCAGTATAAATTATTACGTCAAAAGATTTTTTATTATCCACTAAAGCTAATTTGCGGCTAATTTAGCACTTTCTTTCATTTTTCGAGTAATCGGATTTAGCAAGTTAACAATAGACAGGATGGTATATTTTGAATACGATTTGAATTATCAAGTTAAAATTGAAATTTTAATTGTGAATAATTTGAATTAAATGTTTTGCGATGATGTATGCAAAGTCCATTTTCTAAAATTGCTTTCCTATGCTCGAGTGTCGGATAACCCTTATTCTTGTCCCATTTATAAATCGGGAAATCATAATGTATTTTTTTCATGAATTCATCCCTATAGGTCTTGGCTAAAATAGAAGCTGCAGCAATTGATGCATATAAGCTATCTCCCTTAATTATACAAGTATGCGGGATATTGCGAAAACTTTTGAATCGATTACCATCTATTATAATGTATTCCGGTACAATTGTCAGCTTTTCCAGTGCCCTATGCATTGCAAGTATTGACGCATTTAAAATATTAATTTTATCAATTTCTTCATTTGTACACATTGCTACAGCTAAAGCCAATGCGGATTTTTCAATATCAACTCTTAATTTTTCGCGATTATCTGGGCTTACTTTTTTCGAATCGTTCAATAATGGATGATTATAACCCTTTGGCAAAATTACTGCAGCAGCAAAAACCGGTCCTGCTAAACAACCTCTGCCTGCTTCATCACATCCGGCTTCTAGAACATTTTTTTTATAATACTGATTTAATTTCTGCATGAAATTATAAATTCTATTTCTTTTATAGAATATTCTTTAGTTTTGTTGAAGTAAAATTAAGATTTTTGTACACTTGAGAAGGAAATTCTTATTAAACTTATTTTTTCTAATAGCCATTAACCTGCTAATAAAGCCATTTTATTTATTCGGCGTTGAGGTTGCTGTTCAGAATAGGGTAGGAAATTCGGAGTATGGAATCTATTTTACATTATTCAGTTTTTCTTTATTATTTAACATTTTTCTCGATTTAGGTATTAATAATTTCAATAATCGTGAGATTGCAAAAAATAAAATTTTACTACAGAAATATTTTTCCAATATTCTTGGAATAAAAATATTGCTTGGTTTCGTATATTTTATTGTGTGTTTTATTGCAGGTAAAATTTGGCATTATAGCCCACGTTATTTTTCTATTTTATATATTCTTGTTTTTAACCAGTTTTTGTCCTGGTTCGTTCTTTATTTGCGTTCAAATGTAAACGGTTTGTTGCTTTTTATAAGTGACAGTATTTTATCTGTATTGGATAAAGTTATTATGATTGTTATTTGCAGTATTCTTTTGTGGAACTCTGATTTTAGAAATGATTTCAGGATTGAATGGTTTATATATGCGCAAACAGTTTCATATTTGATTACTGCTGTTGTTGCTTTGTTATATTGTTATTCAAAATACTTCTTTTGCAATACATTTTGATTACCGTTATTTTATTCATATTATTAAAAGAAGTCTTGCTTTTTCATTATTGGTCTTACTTATGCAAATTTATAGCAGGCTTGAACCAATTTTGCTGGAAAAACTTATTCCGGATGGAGAAATTCAGGCAGGTTTATATGCCCAGGCATATAGGATGATAGATGCATTATCTTAATTTTTTATATCTTTTTACAATCTTATTGTTACCGCTTTTTTCAAGAATTTTAAGTAAAAAAGAAGATATAAATCCTTTGGTAAAACTGGGAAGTAAAATGATGTTTGTTCCTACTATATTGCTAGTTTCAGTTTGCGTGATTTATAATAATGAAATTATGACATTATTGTACCATAATGAAAGCAGCGCAAACATATTGAGAGTTGTTATTATGGGATTAATTGGCTTTACTTCAACATTGGTTTTTGGTACTCTTTTAACTGCCAATAATAATTTGAAATATTTAAATATTAGTTGCAGCAGCTTCAATTGTATATAAATTTAAGTCTCAACCTGGTGCTTATTCCTCATTTTAAGGCAGTTGGTGCAGCATGGTCAAGTTTCATTACTCAGAGTATTAGCGGACTAATCCAGGCTATCGTGGCATATAAAATATTAAATTTAAAATTTCAGCGTTCGAATCATATTTATGTTTGTTGCTTGGGCAATTATTCTTACCGCAATTGGATTATCGACAAAATATTTTCTCCCATGGAAAATTGGGGTGATTGCTTTAATTTTAGCAGGAAGTTATATCGGCCATTTTAATGGGGTTATTGAATATTAAAGATTTATATAGTATTGCAGTTGCAAGAAGTGAGACAGATTAAAAATAGCAATTCAGCAACTTAAATTATTTAAACATTTACAATAATAATAACCTTAGTTCCCTTTTCCCGATTGCTATCAACATTAATAATCCCTTTAATAGATTTTATTCGTGACATAATATTGGCATAACCCATACCTTCATTTTGCCCATATAACACTTCATTTACTTCAAATCCTTTGCCATCATCTGAGTAAATAAGCGTTACAATAAGGTTATGGCGGGTCAATTCAATTTCAATATTTTTTGCTTGTGCATGTTTAATTGTATTATTAATTAGCTCACAAACTACGCGGTATAAAACAACCTCTGTATTATAATCTAACCTGTCTTCAAACATGTTTGAATTAAAAGAAATACTAATGGTTTTTGTTGAGGCAATTTTTCCCGAAAAAGATTTAATAGCACTTGCCAGTCCAAAATTATCAAGTACATGCGGACTGAGGTTGTTCGAGATTTCTTTTAAACTACGTATTGCTTCCGTAATAACAACATCGGTATTTTCTATGATTTCAGTATTTTTTTTATCTTTTTCAATTTGAGTGAGCGATGAAACAGCCATTTTAACTGTTGAAAGTAAAGGACCAAGTCCATCATGAAGGTCTTTAGCTAAACGACGTCTTTCTCGCTCCTCGGTTTGAATGATAGCATTCAGTACTTTTTTTTCCGATTCAGTACGGTTGCGATCAGCTGTCTCTTATGAAATTAAAGATTTTTTTAATCAATATCAGTCCCGTTGCTACAAGAATGGAAGTAAAAATTCCTAACCAAGTATTTATTGCTGCAACGTCTTTTTCCCATCCTCGCCATACATAAGGAATGAATTCAATAAATCGCTGGATTGCCATTATTAGAAGTCCTATTGATATCAAAATCCATGATAGGCTGTATTTAGTAGATTTTGTAAGGCTTAAAGCAACAATTGCTCCAATAAATTGAAGAACAATAGCTATTATTAAGGCAAATAAAGTGATCATGTAGTTGGTTTATATTAGATGTTGAAATTTGATAATGACAATATTTTTAAATAACAATTTAAATTAATTCTCAATACACATCTTCACAATTCAATGTCGTTTAATTAAGGAACGAAACACCCTTCGACAAGCTCAGGGTGACAATAAAATGAGGTCATACTGAGCTTGTCGAAGTATGACTAATGATATAAAACTGCTTAACTAAACGACATTGATTCACAATTACTCATTTAACACATTTCTAAAAAATTCTCAATCTCATCAAGGGCATAATCTTTTTCTTCAATGAAACCCATGTGTCCGCTGTTCTCAAAAAAAGCGACATATTTCTTTTTTGGTAAAAGTGTTAGTCGCATTAATTTATCAACAGGAATATAATTATCCTTTTTACCGATAGCAAAAAATACAGGAACTTTAATCTTTTCTAAAATATATGTCCTGTCTTTTCTGGCTTTCATAGCATTTAAAGCAGCTATAATTCCTTCATCTGAAGTCTCAGAACCTATATGTTTAGCTTTCTCTAATTGCGCCTTAAACTTTTCAAGGTTATCATCTGCAAAGCTTTTTGGAATATTTACGTTAATAATAAGATTTTTCTTTCCTTGCTTCACCAGTTCGATTTCCCGATCGCGTGCTTCACGTTTCTCAGGTAAATCGTCCCATGTGATTGAATGAAATAAACTGATTCCAATTGTTTTTTCAGGATACATTTCAGCGAATGCTAACATTGCATAGCCACCCATTGAATGTCCAATAATGACTGCTTTTTCAATTTTCAAATAATCCAGCACGGCCTTTATGCTTTCTGCCATCAATTCAACACTGGCTTCACCATTTATAGTGTCTGATTTTCCATGTCCCAAAAGATCAATGGCAATTACCTGAAACTTTTTTGCCAACTCATCTGCAAAACCATTCCAGATTTCAAGTGATTCTAAATATCCGTGAAGTAAAACAACCGCTTTACCTTTTCCCTGAGCGGCAAACCGAACAGTTTTAGTTTTGAAAATAATTTTTTTGATTTTCATTATCTGACAAGTAAATAATTTATACAAATTTAGTTTTTTCAAACTTTAGATGGGTACAGAAAAAATACAATAATTCTTGTTTTACCATTTTCCTCTATGAGTTTCTTTACTTACTGATTTTTTAAGAATTGCTAAAAATTTTTCTCTGTCAATTTCTTCAGAACCTAAATTCAACAAATGTTCTGAGGTTGTTTGGTTATCTACAATATCAAAATTCCATTGCTTTAGTTTTTCAACCAGGTAATAAAAAGCAACTTTAGAAGCATTTGAAACAATATGAAACATTGATTCTCCATAAAATACTTTACCAATAACTACACCATAGAGACCGCCTACAAGCTTTTTATTTAAGTAGGTTTCGACAGAATGAGCAAATCCAAGATGATGCAGCAAAATATAAGCTTTTTTCATTTCACTTGTAATCCATGTTTCAGATTGATTTGACTTGTGCACTTTTGCACATTTTGTAATAACACTGCTAAAAGCAGTATCAAAGCTGACTTCAAAGATGTTCTTTTTTACAAGCAATCTAAGACTTTTTGACGCTGTAAAGTTATTTGGAAACATAACGCACCTGGGATTTGGTGACCACCAAAGAATGGGTTCACCTTTGTTATACCAGGGAAAGATGCCATTTGCATAGGCGGTTATAATGCGCTCAGGCGATAAGTCACCTCCAACGGCAAGTAATCCGTTTTCATCAGCAAGAGAAGGATGAGGAAAAACTATTTCTTTATTTAGCAGATATACCGGCATCTTCTTAAATATTTTTAGTGTTACGCAGCCAATTCAACTTAATTAATATCTGAAATAATAAGCGCATTTGTATTAAGGTAAATTATTTACAAATTTTACTGAACTATATGACGGCAAAATTCTCATTATTTCTAATAATATCCATAATTCTTTTTCCAGTTTCATGCAAAAAAGACGAAAAGCCTTTTAACAAGAATAGTATAGAAAATATCAGTTAGCTGCTTCTTTTGCTAAATACATAGCTTATTGCGTGAAGCAGATGGAAAACGAAAGATACTTAGTTCCTGACCATTTAAGAACTAAGTATCTTTTTGAAGAAATGCAAATAAGGTTTAGAAGTGAAACAACAATACAATTTGGCCGTTAGAATTATCATTAATGAAATTAAATGTTGTAGCTGAAGGAGTAGTGATGTCCACGATTTTCTTTTGATTATTAGCATAATCCCATGTTTCAACGCTGGTTTTATCTTTGCCACTAAACGATAAAACAGGTTCCCAACCAAATTCTGCTGCAAGTGACATTTTAGGAGCAAAAAAGTACTCAATTCCAATAAATCCTCTTATTCCAATGTTAAATCCAGGACCATAAGATTGTTCCAAAGGACGACCGTTAACATTATAAAAGGAATACCAGTTAGAGCTGGTAGGCACGGTATTAGTACTGGTTATTTCGTTACCATAAGTATATTTTTCTTTATTAAGTGAAAATCCCAATACTCCTTCAACACCATATATACCTTGAATCCTGCGTGAGCCTTTTCTCATTTCTTTTCCAAAACTTAGTGAAACATTTGTATAGGAAAAGCTGCGACTATCAGTTAATAAATTTCCAGTTGGATCCAAATCATTCCATACTAATTGATAATTCTTGGAATTAGAAATGTTAATGCTTGCTTTTGCACGAAGTGCAGAATGATCAGTTAAAAAATATTTGCCGTAAAATGTATAACCATACAATGGATTATTTATATTAATTGAGTTGTCTGAAGTGTTGTTCATAGTGTTTCCTATGAAGTTCAGAATAGAATTTGCTCCAATTCCCACTGCAAAGTCGCCGGCCTGGGGCAAAATTCTTGTCCCGTATTTATTAACTAAGACGCTTGAGTCGGAATGCTCTTGTGCATTAATTAATGGCATGAATACACAAGTCAAGAGTAACAATAAAAATTTAGTTTTCATGGTTAAAGTTTTTTGGTTATTAATAAAATGCTTTAATAATAAAGATCAGATCTTATTATGTTCCAGAGACAAAAATGGTGCCACGTTTAACGTTATGCTGCTAACTTAATATACAAACTCAAAAATTAGAAAGTTATTATTTTGACAAAATGAAACTATGTTCTATTTTTGCCGTTCTTAAATAGTCGCAAAAAAATTGATGTTGCCCGGATGGCGGAATTGGTAGACGCGCTGGTCTCAAACACCAGTGAGCTCACCCTCGTGCCGGTTCGATCCCGGCTCCGGGTACTTTGATTAAGAAGTAAAGTCCTGAATTTGCTTATAGTTCAGGATTATTTTTTTGTACAGAAACAATAGCGATATTCATTTACTTTCTATTATATCTGATTTCTAACCTTTTTTTTATTTCCTTAAATTAAATAGAAAAAAAGAAACTAGGGTTTTATGAAACTATTTTCTAAAGTTTTCTATGTCAAATTAATTCTTAAAAGTTTTGGGTATGGGTGAGACACGGGCGTCCACATCCGTGTCAGCGACACTCCTGTATCTGATCTGAATATATTTTGCGAATTGCTATTGTTTAATAAACTTATAAGATTTTCCTTCCATTCTGGCTATATACAAACCGTTTCCCAGGTTACTGATATTAACTTCCCTTGTATTTTGAGCCAGCAATACCAATTGACCTGTAACATTGTATATATCTATAGTTTTTACTTCTCTAGAAATTTGTAATTTTTCAGAATTAGCAAAAATCTGAAGATCATTTTTGATTTCGGGAGAATGAACATCATCACATAATAAACCGAATTGTGATGTTGCTCCATTCAAAAAAGTATTTTTCTTACACGAAAATTGTAATAGAACCACCCGCTGATAAGCAGAATTGTTCCATGAATTGTTTGAAGTTCCGGCCCAAAAAAGCTGTTCGGTTCTGCCTGCTGTACCAGTATTGTCAGAAACCTGCACATCCAGTTTAAAATTTTGTTTGTTCCATGGTTGTAATACCATAGTAGTATCACCACCAACAATTTTTGGCATATGTGTTGTATCCATATTTTTTGTTAAACTATCCCATGGCAATTGCCACTCTTGTACATAGCCGTCACTATCGTCTTGTTCTTTGAGTTTAAAATTAGCAATAGCATTCCATATTTGCAAAGCCGGGTCACTTACGATTGGAATATCATTTCCCCATGATATACCATCTGTAAGTTTTTCTGGTCTGCCTTCTACATGCCTGAATTCATACATACCTGTTCTTATACCACCTGGCGTGGAAGAATTACTTGTAGTAGTATCCATGGAAATATCCACTTCAACGCAATCCATTGCCCATGTAGGAAATGTTGAAGAAGTATCTCCCATAGTCGAATCTTTAATATCAAACACAAAGTACAAGTTGTCAGCATCAAATTCCATCTGGAATCTGGCAGTGCAACCTCTTGTTGAACCTACTATACTATCTAAATCTAGCCACATACTACCCCAGTCAGAGTAATCTCCGTCAATTACAGGAGGTGTCATTGTTTGAGGACAAGTATATGGACCTGGCATAACAGCATTAACCATTCTAAATATTGATGTTAATGCTAATAAAGTAAGAAGAACTTTTTTCATACTTGATAAGTTTTTATTCAATAATTAAGGTCTGCTGATTAAGTCTGTTGATAATTCAAAGATACGAAATATTGTGGTTGTTTAAAAGGGTAGTACCAAAGAAACTGTCATGTATTGCAAAGTTGAATGGTAAATATCATTAAGGCTAAATCAATGTAGGAAACAATAACTATTTTCCTTAATAGATTATCGTGACTTTTATAGGAAATTTTGGATATAGCAGTTTATTTACATAGATGATCTACCAGAATTTTTGCCCCAATAAAAATAAGCATCAACCCTCCGATTATTTCCATTTTTTTACCAAAACGCGAACCCAAGTTTTTACCAAATAGCATTCCAAGCATTGACGCTGTATAGGTTACAGCACCTATAATAAATGAAGCCAAAAATAATTTTACATTTAGAAAAGCAAGAGTTATTCCAATTGCAAATGCATCAATTGTTGTAGCAATTGATAAAAATAATATAACTTTCAAATCCTGGGGTTTGAAATTTTTCTCTTCATCTTTTTTAAAGCTGTCATAAATCATTTTTATACCGACTAATGAAAGCAAACCAAATGCGATCCAATGATCTACCTGGGCAATATATTTTTTAATACTTAAACCCAGCATCCATCCTATAATTGGCATAACTGCCTGAAAAATTGCAAAAATTACTGCAATCCTGGAAGCACGCAGAAACTTTATATTTTTTTCAATTAGGCCACAACTTATTGAAACAGCAAAAGTGTCAAATGAAAGTCCAATGGCTAAAAGAAATAATGCATAAATCTCCATTACATAATTTTAAGTTGTCAAAATTAAAGAATTGCTTTGAAATAATTAAGAAGTTTTAAAGATGAACCATATTAAAGCTAAACTAACTCCATAGCAAGGTTTAGCCAAACATAAATATCGGAAGGTCTATTATCAGTTTTAAGGCTGCATCGCTTTTCACCCAGGCGCACAATAACTATATTCTTATCGGGTAAAATAAATATATATTGTCCTAAAATTCCCCGCGCATAAATTACTTTTTGACCTCTGAATGTCATCAACCACCAGTGATAGCCATAATAATCCAGCTGTTTTTTACCTGTTTCATCTTTAAGCCATGATGCAGGTGAAGTTGTCTCTTTAATGTATTTTGAGGATACAAGTTGCTTTCCTCTCCAATTTCCTTTATTAAGAATTAATTGACCTATTCTTGCAAAGTCCCGGGCATCTGAATTGAAACAACAATAAGCCTTTTCATCACCATTATTTTTATCAAGAGACCAGAGTGCACTGTTACATGCGCCGATGGGAATCCAAATTTTTTCAGATGCATAATCGCTGACTTTTTTTCCTGTTGCTTTTTCAAGAACAAATGCCAGCAACTGAGTATTCCCACTTAAGTACTTGAATTGAACTCCTGACTTTTCAACAACTCTAAGATTATTTATAAGCGATTTAAGATTATTTCCATAGTACGATTTGGTAGTTATTGAAAACGGGTTACTATAACTTTCATCCCAATTCAGGCCACTGCTCATTGTCAGCACTTGTCTAATTGTGAGTTTATCGTTTGTTCCATTTTTGTATTCAGGTATAAAATCAGCGACAGGTTGATCAAGATTTTTTATGTAGCCTTCATCAATAGCACAGCCAATAAGAAGAGAAATAATACTTTTGGTCATTGAAAAAGCATTGGAATAAGAATTCTGATTATAACCTTCATAATAGGATTCATGAATTATAGCAGTATCTTTAATAACAAGAAAGGCAACAGTTCTAAGGTTTATCAATATCTTCTGGTATTTTTCAGGAATAGGATTTTTATTGTAGTTTTTACCAATAGCCCAAGGCTGACATTCACCGGATTTTACAGTTCTATTGAAAAATATTTTATAATCATCTATATCGGCTTTTTGATAAATTAATGCCTTTAATAAATACTTATTAGATGGTAATGCTAAAAAAAATATTAATAAAGAAATTATTACCAAAAGAAATATATATCTTTTTTTCATATAACAGCTTTTAATATACTATTTACAATAATTTAATTGTTTTCCAGAATTTTAAAAAGTTCATCAAGTTTAGGTGTGAGAATAATTTCAGTGCGACGATTTTTAGCCTTGTTTCCAGCACTGTTATTTGAAGCAACAGGAGAAAATTCGCCTCTGCCTGAAGCTGTAAGCCTTTTAGGATCAATATTGGAATTGTCAAGAATTATACGAATAATTGATGTAGCTCTCTGAACGCTTAAATCCCAGTTGTCTTTGAAATCACTGCCTGGTTTAATTGGAACATTATCGGTATGCCCTTCAATTGTAATATTTATATCCGGGTTCTGTTCTAAAACTTGAGCTAATTTTTTTAAAGCTTCAACTCCTTTAGGATCAACTTTAGTACTGCCGGATTTGAATAATAGTTTTTCTTCAAGTGAAACATAAACTTTTCCATTTTGAATTTTAACTGATAGATCTTCTTTTCCAAAACCAAGTAAGGCATTTGAAACTATTGATCTCAGCATTTTAACAATTGAATCTTTTTTAAAGAGAATTTTTTCTAATTCACTTAATCGGGTATCACGTTTTTCCAGCTCTAATTTCAGGTTGTCAAGTTTATTTTTTTTATCATCTAATGCTGATTCATTCTTTTTAAGATTTTCTTCTTGTTTCTTCAAGTCTTCTTGTGTTGTCTGAAGTTGCTTCATTAATTTTGCTGTTTCACGGGCATTACCTTTTAAAATAGACTCCTGTATGTCCTGTAATTCTGTATATTGCTTATTAATTTTGTCAAAGTCATTATGAGCTTTATCAAGTTCATTTGTTTTCGCCAGACTATCCTTTATAAGAGTATTAATTTGATTTTCGTCCTTCGAAATTTGTTGTTTCATTTCAGTGTTTTCAACTGTCAACTGCTCTTGCTTTTGTTTTGTAACATCTAACTCATTGCTGCAGTTTTTATATTTTGTTTCAACTTCCTGAAATTTTTGTGCAGGAACACATGAAACTAAAATAGACAGCAATAAATATTTGAAAATTAAGTTTAAGATAAAATCTTTTTTCATTTTAACTTGTTTTGGAATTAAAATGTAAAATAAAGCGATTATTTGTAAATTGACTTATTCTCAGCTATAAAATTCTTGAGGTTAATGAAGGAATATTAATATCTTTGTGAAATTTTTGTTAGATAGAGGATGCCTGAATATCAATCTAATAGTCAAGATGGACGTCGGTTACTGGATGACATTACATTTCCATTCGATTTGAGAAAACTGAGCGTAAAAGATCTGGATCAGGTTAGTGCTGAATTACGCCAGTTAATTATTGATGAAGTTTGTAATAATCCGGGACATCTTGGTGCAAGCTTGGGAGTTGTTGAGCTTACCGTTGCTTTACATTATGTTTATAATACTCCCTATGATCAACTCGTTTGGGATGTAGGACATCAGGCATACGGTCATAAAATTCTTACTGGTCGAAAAGATATTTTTCACAGCAATAGAAAACTTGGTGGAATTAGTGGTTTTCCAAGAATGAGTGAAAGTATTTACGACTCTTTCGGAGCAGGACATGCTTCGACCTCTATTTCAGCGGCATTAGGCATGGCAGCTGCGTCTGAACTTCAGGGAGAAAGTGAAAGAAACATAGTTGCAATTATAGGTGATGGAAGCCTGACTGGAGGTTTAGCTTTTGAAGGGTTGAACAATGCTGGCAATCTTAAGAATAACCTTTTGGTTATACTTAACGATAATAATATGGCCATTGACCCTAACGTAGGTGCAATTAGTGATTATCTTCTCCATATTACTACTTCAAGAACTTATAATAAAATTAAAGCTCGAATTTGGAATATGTTGGGAAGGATGAAAAGGGTTGGTCCGAAAACTCAGCGACTGGCGCAAATTCTTGAAAATGGCATTAAAACAATTTTAATGCGTCAAAGTAATTTATTTGAATCGCTCCATTTTCGTTATTTCGGTCCTATTGATGGTCATAATATACAACAACTGGTTCGCATATTAAGAGATTTAAAAGATATTCCGGGTCCAAAGCTTTTACATGTTTTAACCATAAAAGGCAAAGGATATAAATTTGCAGAAGAAAACCAAACTGTTTGGCATGCCCCGGGTTATTTTAATAAAGATACTGGAGAAATCATAAAATCAAAAACAGAAAATCCTCAGCCACCAAAGTACCAGGATGTGTTTGGTATTACGCTCCTTGAACTCGCAAAAATGAATGATAAGATAATAGGTGTTACTCCTGCTATGCCTACAGGTTGTTCAATGAATATTATGATGAACGAATTACCTAAGCGAACATTTGATGTTGGAATAGCTGAACAGCATGCAGTTACTTTTTCTGCAGGTATGGCCACAAGAGGAATGGTTCCATTTTGTAATATCTATTCTTCATTCATGCAAAGGGCATATGATCAATTGATAACTGAAATAGCTTTGCAGAATCTTCATGTTGTACTTTGCCTGGATAGGGGCGGAATAGTGGGAGAGGATGGCCCTACACATCATGGAGTATTTGATTTGGCCTATCTCCGGTGTATACCAAACTTCACCATTGCAGCCCCGATGAATGAAGAAGAACTTCGAAACCTAATGTATACAGCTCAATTACGCAATTTCGGAGCGTTTGCGATACGTTATCCCCGTGGATATGGGGTTATACCTGATTGGCAAAAACCTTTCAAAGAATTACCGGTTGGAAAAGGACGCATTATTTCCGAAGGTACTGATGTTGCTATATTGTCTGTTGGACATCCGGGTAACTTTGTACAGGAAGCTATTAAATCCATTTCGAAAGAATATTGTCTTCCAGCTCATTTTGATTTACGTTTTGTTAAACCACTTGATGAAGAATTATTGCATAACATATTTATGCGGTTCAAAAAGATAATTACTATTGAAGATGGAACAATTGTTGGTGGCTTCGGTTCGGCGATTTTGGAATTTATGGCTGATAACGGATATAATGCCGAAATCATAAGATTAGGTGTCCCTGACAAATTCATAGAACATGGTACCCTTCAGGAATTATATCATGAATGCGGGTATGATACTGAAAGTATATCTCAGACTATCAGAAAGCATGCTAGTAAGCGAACTCCTGAAAAAGTTACTTCTAAAATATAGAAATGGATTCCATCGCTTCAAGCGATGGAATCTGTCTAAGTCAGCTTCGCCACAATATACTCCCTGTTCATCCTGGCAATATTCGACAGTTTAATTTCTTTTGGACATTCTGCTTCGCAGGCACCGGTATTGGTGCAACTTCCAAAGCCCAACTCATCCATTTTAGCGACCATCGCTTGCACTCTTTCTTTAGATTCAATCTGACCCTGAGGCAATAGAGACAAATGTGAAACTTTTGCCGATACAAAAAGCATGGCAGACGCATTTTTACATGCGGCAACGCATGCACCACATCCTATACATTGTGCCGCATCCATAGACAATTCAACTTTTTCTCTGTTTATTGGAATGCTGTTGGCGTCAGGAACTCCGCCGGTTTTTACTGATATGTAACCGCCTGCCTGTATAATTTTATCAAAAGCTGAACGATCTACAACTAAATCTTTAATCACAGGAAAAGCTCTTGCACGCCAAGGTTCAATTATAATTGTTTCTTCATCCTTAAATTTTCGCATGTGCAATTGACAGGTAGTAATGCCACTGTCATTTCCATGCGGACGTCCATTAATATATAAACTGCACATGCCGCAAATCCCCTCACGACAATCGTGATCGAAACAAATTGGTATTTCAAGCTTATCAACCAATGTCTCGTTCAATTGGTCAAGCATTTCAAGGAAAGAGCAATCCGGTGAAATATTTTGTATTTTATATTTCACAAACTTTCCTTTTGTTTTAGCGCTTTCCTGCCGCCAGATTGTTAGTGTAAAATTCATATTTTAGATTTATTATTTTCTATTTTTTATTGATGATTTTGTAAGGTTTTCCGTGAAGCAACAAATATTGCTGTTAACTCATTTGCCTCTTTTAAGAGAGGATTAATTGATTCGGTCTTCATTAATTGTTCATCTATAATAAATTCTAACCAAAAGGATGTCTCATCAACTTCTTCTATAACTATACTTAATTTGGCAATAAAACTTTTAGCTGATTGAGATACACAAGCTGCCCTGTAATTTGCTGCTACTGAAGTTGAGCTTCTAATAAGTTGTTTTTCTATATGTTTCCCTATTGGAGTTGAAGGTAAACTGCATGCCAATTTTACACATCTATGAGCAAATTGTTTGGTTCTAAGTTTTAATTCATTTTCATTCATTGCTATAACAATAATAAATCAAAAATAAAAAATCGAAAATTATTTATAGTTTCTAGCCTTCATCTCAATATTCTCATAAACCAGTTGCTCCTTGTTCAAAACAGGCTCCTTTTCTTTGCCTTTATATTCCCATGCTGCAACATATTTAAAATTATCGTCATCGCGAAGAGCTTCGCCATCCTCAGTTTGATATTCTTCACGAAAATGACCGCCGCAACTTTCTTTACGGTGCAATGCATCAATTGCAATTAATTCCCCAAGATCAATAAAATCTGCAACGCGCATTGCTTTTTCGAGTTCAGGATTAAGCTCAGATCCGGAACCGGGAATGCGCAAACCTTTCCAGAATTCAGTTTTTAAATTTTTGATATGATCAATAGCTTTGGTAAGACTTTCTTTTGTTCGTCCCATACCAACATCTTCCCACATAATATGGCCCAAACGCTTATGAAAGCTGTCTGCACTATGCCGACCTTTGATATTAAGTAAATTGTCGATACGATTCTTGACTTCATGTTCAGCAGAAATGAATTCCGGAATATCTAAACTCATTCTTGGTGTATGTATTTCTGAAGACAAATAATTCTGAATTGTATAGGGAAGTACAAAATAGCCATCTGCCAGGCCTTGCATGAGAGCTGAAGCTCCAAGCCGGTTTGCACCATGATCGCTGAAGTTTGCCTCACCAACTGCAAATAATCCCTGAATCGTTGTCATCAATTCATAATCTACCCATAAACCACCCATTGTATAGTGGATGGCCGGATAAATCATCATTGGATATTCATAAGGATTTTCATCAACTATTTTTTCGTACATTTGGAAAAGGTTGCCATATCGTTCTTCGATTACTTTCTTTCCTAGGCGTTGAAGCGCATCTGAAAAATCCAGATAAACCGCGTAGTCAGTACCAACTCCATAGCCGGCATCACATCTTTCTTTTGCAGCACGGGAAGCGACATCACGGGGTACAAGATTTCCAAATGCCGGATACCGGCGTTCCAAATAATAATCACGATCTTCTTCTTTTACCTGTGTCGATTTCATTTCTCCTTTCCGCAGTTTTTCTGAAATAGCTTTATCTTTTGGAACCCAGATTCTTCCATCATTGCGTAAGCTTTCACTCATTAATGTCAGTTTGCTTTGATAATCCCCATGCACGGGTATACATGTAGGGTGTATCTGTGCATAGCAAGGATTTGCAAATAATGCTCCTCTGCGCCAGGCTTGCATAATGGCACTGCAGTTAGAACCCATTGCATTAGTTGATAAGAAATAAACATTGCCATAGCCTCCAGTAGCCATTACCAGAGCGTGTCCAAAGTGACTTTTGATTTCACCGTTTACCAGGTTACGTGTAACAATTCCCCTTGCTTTTCCATCTATTACAACTATATCAAGCATTTCTGTACGTGGATAAATTTTAACGCTTCCTAAATGAACCTGGCGGCTCAATGCTCCGTACGCACCAAGAAGCAATTGCTGACCGGTCTGGCCTCTTGCATAAAAAGTTCGTGAAACCTGTGCCCCTCCAAACGAACGGTTTTCCAGTAATCCGCCATATTCACGTGCAAACGGTACACCTTGTGCAACACATTGATCTATTATTTGGTTGCTAACTTCCGCAAGACGATACACATTAGCTTCACGCGAGCGGTAATCTCCACCTTTAATAGTATCATAAAAAAGTCTGTAAATGCTATCTCCATCATTTGGATAATTTTTTGCCGCATTAATACCACCTTGTGCCGCGATGCTGTGTGCCCTGCGGGGACTATCCTGATAACAAAATGCTTTTACATTAAATCCAAGTTCACCAAGACTTGCAGCTGCTGAAGCACCTGCTAAACCGGTACCCACTACAATTATGTCCAGTTTCAGCTTGTTCGCAGGATTTACAAGGTTTTGTGACGCTTTATAATTGGCCCACTTATTTTCCAGAGAACCATGAGGTATTTTTGAGTTTAGCTGAACCATATTAATAATTTTTTATTGCTGATTGATTATTGAAATTTTACCTCTATAAAATATAAAGTATATACATTGGAATAGTTATAAATCCTGCTGTTATAATTACTGAATATATTAGTCCGATGAATTTGACGATTGGAGTATATTTAGGATGGTTCCATCCAATAGTTTGAAAAGCACTTTGTAAGGCATGATGTAGATGAAAACCAAGAAATAAAATGAACGCCACATAAATCCATGAATAGTAAGGATTCTTGAACAGATTGATTGCCATTGTATAAAAGTCATGCCTGTCTTTTGCACCTTCAGGAATAGCCACAATTCCAATTTTCACAAAATAAAAATTCATAAAATGCAATACAAGAAAAACAAGCACAATAGCACCGGTATGAATCATGTATTTTGAAAAGAAAGATGTTTGCGAATGATTGACTTTTGCATACCTTATAGGACGTGCAATCCAATTCTGAATTTGAATTAAAGTGCCATATAATATATGAAGAATAAAACCAGTAAATAAAACGATTTCCATAACTCTAATAATAATATTGGTTGTCATAAAATGGGCGGCAGAACTAAATGTTGCGCCACCATCATTTAACAGTAATAATAAGTTTACAGATAAGTGAACTACCAGAAAAGTACAAAGAAACAAACCGGCCAGTCCGATTAAAAGTTTTTTACCAATCGAAGAGTTGAGAAATTTGCTCATATAACAATAAATTAATTTTGTAGACCAATTTAAAAAAGTTTACAAATTTATTCTGTTCTGTTGTTTATACAAAGCGATTGATTAATTTAAAACGTTTGCAACCATAAAATATGAAAAATATAAATACTATTGATTTCATATTGAAGGAACAAGATAGTTATTTTAATAATTGATTAATTTTGACTTTACGGATAAAAATTAATTTCCATAGACAATGAGGCATGAAAGTATAAATAGTTATTTGTTTGAAAAAAACCGGCAAAAACTAAAAAGAAGATTGCCACTATTATCTGTTGCAGTTCTTGTATCAAACGATGAAATGCCCCGTTCAGGAGACCAATTCTATGCTTATCGGCAAAATTCAGATTTATTCTATCTATCGGGAATAGAACAACCAAAAACTATTCTGTGCATTTGTCCAGATTATCCCGACTACCATTATCATGAAATTTTATTTATTGAAAAGGTTACTGAATATTACCAAACCTGGTACGGGAATAAATTAAGTCATGAACAGGCGACAGAAATTTCCGGGATTAAAAATATTTACTGGCTTGATGATTTTGAAAAAGTTTTAAACGAATTAATGCAGCATGCCAGGCATGTATTTCTGAGCTTTCATGAAAATGCAAGAACATTTGATGAAGTTCCACTTCGTGATGCCAGGTTTACTGAAAAAATTAAAGGATTATTTCCACTTCATCATTACGAGAGATTGGGGCCTTTAATAGCTGAATTAAGACAAATAAAAGAGCCTGAAGAGATTCAATTAATTGAAAACGCTGGAAAAATTGCAGGAAAAGCATTTCAAAAAATAATTGAAATATTAAAACCTGGAATCAGGGAATATAATATTGAAGCAGAAATAATTTCCGGGTTTATAAATAATGGTTCGAGTGGACATGCATTTATGCCAATAGTTGCTTCTGGTAAAAATGCTTGTGTACTGCATTATAATGCAAATGATGATATTTGTAAAGATGGAGATCTTGTTCTTGTTGATTTTGGTGCAGAATATGGCAATTATAATTCTGATATCACCCGCACTTTTCCGGTTAACGGTCGGTTTAATAAACGCCAAAGACAAATTTATGAAGCAGTTCTGCGTATTTATAATAGAGTTGCACCACTTATTATACCTGGAACTACTATTGAAAAATTAAATATAGATGCCATTATTTTTTTTGAAGAAGAACTAGTTGGTTTGGGTGTTATCAATAAAAAAGATATTTCAAAACAGGATCCTGAAAAACCGGTTTTCAAGAATTATTTTATGCATGGGATGTCTCACTTTTTGGGAATTGATGTGCATGATGTGGGCAATAAAACTGATGTATTAATGCCTGGAATGGTCGTAACTTGTGAGCCGGGTATTTACATTCATGAAGAAGGTATTGGAGTGAGACTTGAAAACGATTTTCTCCTGACCTCTAAAGGTAATTTAAACCTGACCTCTCATATACCGATTGAACCCGATGCAATTGAAGATTTAATGGCAAAAGTGAGCAAATGATTTATTTTGCACAGTAATTTGGGATGTCAATATCGAGTTCATTTATTTTGATAATTTTACTATAATTTAAAATTGATTATTGTCTATTGATGAATGACAATTGATTGAAAAGTTAAATCGCTTAAAAATTATTTATTATTAATCAATAGATTATCATAAATAATCAATTATTTGGAGAGATGCCGGAGTGGTCGATCGGGGCAGTCTCGAAAACTGTTGACCCGCATAGCGGGTCCGGGGGTTCGAATCCCCCTCTCTCCGCCAGTTGAATTAAAGCTGGAATTATGCTGGCTTTTTTTTGAACACGTTTGTCTAAAGTCGAACATTTAAATGAATTGGAAGAGTATCTGCTTGTGTGCATTAGATAGTTTCCATCTCGCTTAAAATAACATATACTTTTTTACGTACAATTTTTTGTTATTTATGGCTGATTGCAAGTCTACCAATATTTGCAATCGAATTGTTGGATGTTGTCATCAAGTAATCCAAAATAAAAACTGCCTCTTTCGAAGGCAGTATAAAGTAAAAATAAGTATCGTAATTTCTGTGAAAAATCAAATCCAGAATTCTATTTATTGAATTTTTTCAAAATTTCTTTAGCTTTAATTCCATAATACCTGTCGTTTAATACCAACCATTCTAAATGTTGTTTAGCTAATTCAGGATTATCAAGTTTTAATAAAGTAAGAGCCGTATACCATTTTGCTTGAGAAAAATAAGGATTAGTTTCATTTGCTAAAACTTTGCCAAATGATGTGATTGCTGTTTTATAATCATTAATCTCAATACATGATACGCCTTTATAAAAATAAGCCATAAGTAACGATTTGTCTGCTTCAATTACTTTATTGAAAAGCGCTATAGCCTTCTCATAATCTTTATTTTCGTAAGCATAGAAAGCAGAATACAAATTATTAACTGTTACTTGATCCGATCGAGTAATAAATTCATTCTGGTATGGTTTATAATATTGAGCGAACAGGCTTTGATAATTTGATTCAGATGTTCCTGAGATCATTCGCAAAATTCCAAGTACTCCAATTATTAGTACTAGTATAGCTGCTATTGCATAAGCAAACCTGCGATAAGATATTTGTCGAATCTTAGGTTTGTAAGTTTCGCGACCTTCTTCTACAAATTTAGAATGAACTTTTTGCAGAGTTTTTCTAAAAAAATCAGTTTCTTGATCTTTTAAACATTGGTCTATTTCGAACTCTATAATAGCATATTGTCCCAGATTCAGGCTATCATGGCCACTTTTGTCCATCTTGCCAATATCAAGACGATCTTCACCATCTTCGTAATTGATTGAAATCCTCCTCTTTTTCATTTTTCAATTCTTTAAATTGGGGATCATTTATTATACTTGTTATAAGGCTATTTTTGCATCTTAAACGTCTGTTTTTAGCATGCTGTTCACTGCTATAATTCATAATACGAGTTACTTCTGAAATTGTATGACCGTCAATGAACATTCTAATAATTTTCTGACAATCTTTACTTAATTTTTCAAAATGCTTCCAAACTAACTTGTGTTTCTCGTTTTTTATTAAATTTATTATTACATCATCTTCATCCTGCAAATTCTCACAATTATCAATACTACATGTTTTTTGCATTCTTCTTTTCAATTCATTCTGCCAAATTTTCTTTGCTACAGCATATAAATAAGTACCAAATGACACATATAAATTTAATGTCCCTTCTTTTATCTTCCGATATATTACCATTATTGCTTCCTGAAATATATCGTCGGCATCCTCATCATTACCGTTATTGGTCCTAACCAATTGCTTAATTATCCTGTAATTTTCTTCGTATATATAATATATAACCTTTTCATTGTGTTCAAAGATTCCCTGGATGATTTCTTCTCCGCTATACTTTTTCATCCTATTTCTAGCATTAATTGTAATTTATTCAAAAAAGTAACCCTTTGAAACTGAAAAAAATAATGATTAATATCATGAATTAAAGTTCTTTATTTTATATAAAGCACTATATAGCTGTAATTCAATTCATAACACTTTATATTGATTAAATTTTTTTCAAGCATATTTCAAAGTTTTTAGATAAATAAAATGAATTTTTTATTTCTAACATTAGCAAAGCTATCGATTTAAAGAGATTAATAAAAAAAATTAAAATTACATTCGTCAAAAAGAACTTGTATTTGAATAAAAGATATCCAATTAATTTGATTTCTTAATAATTAATATTATTGAATGTAAAAAATAAATCTTATCATTTATCAATGACAATAAAAAAAAGAACCTCAATCTTTAATTGATTTCCTGTATGACTCAATTGGCTCACAAGAACAAACCAGGTTTCTATCTCCAAAAGCATCATCAATTCTACTAACTGAAGGCCAAAATTTATTATCACGAATATATTTAAACGGGAAAACAGCTTTTTCTCTGGTATATGAGTGTGTCCAATTTTCTTTCGTTATTTCATCTACCGTGTGTGGAGCATTTTTTAGAACATTATCTTGCTTATCTGAATTTCCATCTGCAATTTCCATAATTTCTTTATGTATATTAATAAGCACAGATATAAATTTATTTAACTCCTGAAGAGATTCACTTTCGGTTGGTTCAATCATTAATGTTCCGTGTACTGGAAAAGATACAGTTGGAGCATGATAACCATAGTCCATTAATCGCTTTGCAATATCTATTTCAGTAATTTCTGCAATTTGCTTAAATGGACGACAATCAGCAATCATCTCATGTGCAACAGTTCTATTTTTACCAGTATAAACTATTTTAAACTTTTCATCCAGACAGGCGGCAATGTAGTTAGCATTTAGAATCGCAAATTTTGTGGCATCTGTTAATCCTTTACTTCCAAGCATTTTAATATATCCGTAAGAAATTATTGTTATCAACGCACTACCCCAAGGAGCTGCAGAAACAGCTGTTATACCATTTCTGCCGCCAACTTGAGCCATAGGATGCGTTGGAAGAAATTCGACCAAATGTTCTTCCACACATATTGGACCCATGCCTGGACCACCACCTCCATGAGGTATAGCAAAAGTTTTATGCAAATTTAAATGACAAACATCGGCTCCAATAATATGTGGATTAGTAAGCCCAACCTGGGCATTCATATTAGCACCATCTAGGTATACTTGTCCTCCGAAAGAATGAATGATATTAACCATTGTTTTCACTTCATCTTCAAATACTCCATGTGTAGAGGGATAGGTAAGCATAAGACAAGATAATTCGTTTTTATGTCGTTCAGCTTTAGTTTTTAAATCATCCATTGAAATATTTCCTTTAGAATCACATTCAATTACCACGACTTTAAATCCAGCCATTACGGCACTTGCTGGATTAGTTCCATGTGCTGATGCCGGAATTAAAACAACATCGCGAAAATCCTCACTTTTACTTTGATGATATTTTTTTATAACCATTAGTCCGGCATATTCTCCTGCTGCTCCTGAATTTGGTTGATAGGATATTCCATTAAAGCCAGTAATTTCACAAAGCCACTTACCCAAATCGTGCAAAATCTGATGATATCCTTCCACTTGATCAAGGGGCACAAATGGATGAATAGAATTAAATTCAGGCCAACTGAGAGGTATCATCTCAGATGCTGAGTTTAATTTCATTGTGCATGAACCTAAAGTTATCATTGAATGTGTAAGCGAAATATCTTTTCGTTCTAGCAATTTAATGTAACGCATCATTTCTGTCTCAGTTCGATAGATTTTGAAAACATCCTGATGCATAAATTTGGAATGACGTTTAAACTTGTTGTTGAACCATATCTTTTCACTTAATTTTTCAATTTTTGAATATCTTTTGAAAACACTAATTGCAAATAATTCCTGAAGATTATTTAAATCTTCAATAGTAGTAGTTTCATCAATACTAATACTAATAGTACTATTGTCAAAATAATTTAAATTAATTTGCTTTTCTTGGGCTAAATCTTTAAGTTCATTTAACATTAGATCTTTTGGCAGTTTTATTTTTAAAGTGTCGAAAAAATTATAAGTTTCAATGGTATAACCTAATGATGACAATTTTTCAGCCAACGTACCTGCAGAACGGTGAATATGCTGTGCTATGCGCAAAAGGCCTTCATTTCCATGATAAACAGCATACATACCTGCCATTATTGCCAGCAGAGCTTGTGAAGTACATATATTTGAAGTAGCACGTTCACGTTTGATGTGTTGTTCTCTCGTTTGCAAAGCCATACGTAAAGCCGGCTTACCTGATACGTCGTGAGTGACACCAATAATTCTTCCGGGAATAGCTCGTTTGAAACTTTCTTTTGTAGCAAAATACGCTGCATGAGGTCCGCCATATCCCATAGGTACTCCAAATCGTTGAGAAGAACCTACAACTACATCTGCGCCCCACTCGGCTGGTGGGGTAAGAAGTACTAAGCTCATAATATCAGCTGCAACTACAACTAAAATATCTTTTTTGTGTGCTTCAATTACAAATTCTTTATAATCTTCAATAGTGCCATCACTCGCGGGATATTGAACCAAAACACCAAAAATATTGTTTGACAACTTAAAATTCCTGTAATCTCCAACTTCCAGTTGAATTCCGAGCGGAGCTGAACGGGTCCTTAATACGTCTATAGTTTGAGCATAGGTATTTTGATCAACAAAAAAAATATTTCGTCCTTGATTTATTGCATCTGATGAACGTATATTGAACAGCATTATCATTGCTTCAGCTGCAGCCGTGGCTTCATCGAGCAGAGAGGCATTTGCAATTTGCATTCCGGTCAATTCCATTACCATTGTTTGATAATTTAACAATGCTTCAAGTCTTCCTTGTGAAATCTCTGCCTGATAAGGTGTATAAGAAGTATACCAAGAAGGATTCTCAAAAATACCTCTTAAAATAACTGCTGGTGTAATTGTGTCAAAGTATCCTTGTCCGATATATGTTTTAAAAACCTTGTTTTTCCGGGCGATTTCCCGAATATGTAACAAATATTCTGTTTCGCTAATCCCTTCAGGAATATTTAAAGATTTCTTAAGTCTGATAGAATCAGGTATTGTTTTATCTATCAATTCATCTAAACTACTTACTCCTAATTTTGAGAGCATATATTTCAAATCCTCTTCACCAGGTCCTATGTGCCGTTTGATAAAATTATCGAATGCCATTATTTTAGATTTTTATTATTTGTAACTATGAAACATTATAACTTTGTAAATTCTCGATAAACATGATGTTTTTTTTTTGCAGATTTTATATGAATTCAATATTCTCATAATGATTTTTTAAATAAGATAAGGATTTGTAGCTTTTTCTTCTCCAATATTTGAAGATGGTCCGTGACCGGGAAATATTTGAAAGTCATCATTAAATTTAAGAATTTTATTCATTATGCTTTGCTTTAATATATTGAAATTACCTCCTGGCAGATCTGTGCGTCCGATGCTTCCTTTGAAAAGTACATCACCTGTAATAATGAATTTGTCTGATTTGCTTACAAATGCTATACTTCCCTTTGAATGACCAGGAACGTGCATAACTTCAAGTTGTGAGTGGCCAAATTTAATAATATCATTTTCATCAAGATAATTAACTACTTTTGGTAATGGTTCTATATTAAGGCCAAAAATTATTCCTTGATTAACAGCATCATCTACCAAGTACAATTCTTCTTTATGAAATTCGGGTTTTAAATTATAATATTTTGAAATATTTGGAATACCTAAGACATGGTCTATATGTCCATGGGTATTTATGAGTCTTACAGGCTTTAATTTATTAGACGAGATAAAAGTAAAAAACTGCTTAAATTCCTCTTCAAAATAACAACCAGCATCAATAATAATGCACTCTCCTGAATCATCCGACAGAAGATATGTATTTTCCTGAAATGGGTTGAAAACAAATGTTTTTAATTCAATCATAATTACTCCGTCCCATTTAAAAGTGGTACAAAAATAAAATTACCATGTCCGGTTTTATTATAAGTATCTTCTTCAGTTCTTTCAACCACTGTCATCACTTGAGTTGCACGATTTCCAAGTGGTATAACCATACGTCCGCCAATCTTTAAGTTGCTTTAATAGTTTGTCTGGAATTTCTGGTGCTGCAGCCGTAATTAGTATTTTGTCAAATGGGCTATATGTAGGAAGGCCTAAAATGCCATCACCAAAAAAGAAATTGGCATTATAGCCTATTTTAGGAAGAGTGTCTTGCGCTTTAAGAAATAATTCTCTTTGCCTTTCAATTGTATAGACGCGAGCGCCAAGTTCAATCAAAATTGCTGTTTGATAACCACTTCCTGTTCCAATTTCCAGGACTTTTTCATTCGGATTTATTTGAAGTAAAAAAGTTTGAATTGCAACAGTATAAGGCTGTGAAATAGTTTGTCCTGCAGCAATTGGGAATGCCTGATCTTTATATGAGAAATTGATGAATCCACTATCCATGAAAATATGTCTTGGCACTTTTCCGATTGCAGCTAATACCTTTTCATCATTAACACCTTTATTCCTGATTTCTTCAACGAGCTTCCTGCGTAAACCTTTGTGCCGATAAGAGTCTTCCATCAAATTTCAAACTTTTTTGCAAAGGTAACTTTATCAACAGAAATAGTTAATAAGTTGATTTGAAAAAATCCTATTAGAGCGTTCAAATTAAATTATGTTTGTGTAAAGTCAAACTTAATATGAAAAAAATTGGTCTATTAGGTTTAGGAAATAAGACTGAATCTGCTATTCGACTTATTAAAAAATCAAAAATATTTGACCTTATTGGTATTTACGATCCAAACATTGAACGTGCTGGCAAGATTTCAGAAAATTTAAGATTAAACTTTACTACAAATCCTTTTGGCTTAATTATGCAATCTGATTTATTAATTGTTCCAAAAATGGACGAAAAATCTTATAATCTGATTATAGAAAGTATTCTGAATTCAAAGCATGTTGTAATTGAAAATCCTATAACCTTGACATTAAATGAATTAGAAGAGATTATCAAACTTTCTTCTGAAGCTTCAGTATCAATTGTTCCATTCCTTCCATTTAGATTCAACAATTGTTTAATAAATACAAAATCGTATATTTTCAATCCTTCTTATATTCAAATAGCTTATAATATTGCACCAAAAATTAAATTATCACTTTTAGAAAAATCAGAAAGGTTACTCGATATCATTGATATTATTATAAATCTGGTTAAAGCTAATGTAAAAAAAATTCAGGCAAATTCTATTAAGGTAGTTGGTAATTCTTCTCAATTAATTGCCTGCAGGTTCGAATTTGATAATGGTTGTGCCGCAAACTTAATGATGGATTTTATTTCTAACCGAAACGAATTGTTTGTAACAGTATATCAAAATGAACAAATAGTTACCATGGATCTTATTAAGAATTACTCAATTATCAAGACTTATAGTAAGGATAATATTATGAAATATGATGTTACAAAACCTTTCAGTTCGGAATTTGGAAATATTTATGAAGGAATTGTTAGTTACCTGAATACTTTTGAAACTTATCAAACTCCGGTGAGTTTAATGGAAAGTTTTAAAAATTCACTTTCAGTATTTAAAAAAGTGGAAGATAAATTAACTCATTAAGTTTAAACCAATTCTTAAAAAATATACATTTGTGAGCTAAAGTAACTAGCAGAATTATGAGTCGAAAAATTTGTAAGCTGAAATATGAGATTTCGGATTTTATTGCTGCGGCTCTATCCTGGACTTTGTTTTTTCTATTCAGAAAAATATTTATTGAACAACTTCAGCCCGGATATTCAATTCTTCATTTTCTCTCGAATATTGAATATTTTCTTGGTGTAATAATAGTCCCTGTTTTCTGGGTTATACTATACTATATTAATGGCTATTACCGGTATATTTTCAGGAAAACTATTTTTGATAATTTAATGCAGACATTGAAAATAACTTTAATAGGAGTTATTATACTATTTTTCACACTTTTATTAAATGATTTTGTGAGGAATTACGAACATATTATATAAATGGTTCGATGCTTTTTTTCCTCCAATTTATAATTACTATAATTCCCAGGATATTTCTTAACTCAGTTTACAATTCATAAAATTCACAAACACAAAATAAATTTTAATACGATTATTATAGGTTGCGGTTCCGAAGCTGAAGAAATTTACAAGGAATTATTAAATAAAAAACCAACTGATGGAAACAAATTCGTTGGATTTATAAAAAATCCATCTGTAAAAAATAACTGTACTTAATAATTATCTTGAAGATTTGGGTAAACTTGAAAATATTCCAGAAGTATTAATTAAAAATAAAATTGATGAAATAATTATTGCTATTGATCCAGACGAAAATAATGACATAACTGAAATAATCAACTGGTTAGGTTTTTCTGAAATTACTGTAAAAGCTATTCCTGGATTACATAATGTTTTAAAAGGAAAAATAAAAATTACCAATATTATTGGAACTCCTTTAATTGAAATTGAAAGTGAATTAATCCCATTTTGGATTCAGGTTTTCAAACGCTTTATAGATTTTGTAGTTTCTTTGGTAGCTATTACCGTGTTTTCGCCAATATATTTATTTTGTATTTTGGGAATAAAATTTACTTCAAAAGGCCCATTTTTACTAAAGCAAGAAAGAATTGGTAAAAACGGGAAACCGTTTACTATCTATAAATTTAGAAGCATGTGTGCCGATGCTGAAAAAGATGGTCCAAATCTTACAAAAAAGAACGATACCCGTTTGACGAAATTTGGCCGATTTCTTAGAAAAACCAAACTAGATGAAATTCCGAATTTTGTTAATGTTTTAAAAGGAGATATGTCGCTTGTTGGTCCCAGACCTGAAAGAAAGTATTATATTGACCAAATTGTAAAACTATCACCTCATTATCTTCAGTTGCAAAAAATTAAACCCGGAATTACATCACTAGGGCAGGTAAAATTTGGTTATGCGGAAAATGTAGAAGAAATGACAAAGCGTCTGAGATATGATATTTTATACATGGAAAATATTTCATTAACTACTGACCTCGCAATTCTTTACTATACCGTTTTGTTACTTTTCAAAGGTCGTCATATTTAGCAATAGAGGATTATTACTTTCAAATTAATTGATCAGGCTTTTGTAAATAACATTATAAATAGGGCCATCAGACGATAAAATACTCTCATATAATATAATTTCATTAACAAGTTGATTAGAAATCTTTTTATTACTGTAGTTTTTCAATAAAAGCTCCAGGTTTTTCTTATCAGTAATATTTTTTATGCGTCCAATCGTAAGATGTGGTTTAAATTCACGCATTTCAACAGCAATTCCGATGCTTTTTAATTGTAAGTCAAGAGCCTTTTTTATTTCAGACATTATTTTATTTGGTTCAATACCAATCCATAAAACTGTCGGGAAATTAATACTTTTAAATACTCCTACTGATTTAAGTTCCATATTAAATTGAGAAAAATTACCGACAATACTATCCATTGCCAGTTTGAGCTTAGGGATAATCAATTCATCTGTATCGCCAAGGAATGATAGTGTCAAATGCAAATTGTCAGGATCAATCCACTTAATTCTTTCCCGTTGGAGACTTAATTTTATTTCTTCCTGAACATTAAGAAATGAATTTGAATTATTGATCTTAATGGCAATAAATAGTCTTTTTTTCATCTTTGTAAAACCAAGAATGGAAGTTGATTAAGATAGTATTATATTATTTATTTTAAGGAACTTCTAAAAACTTATTTTTTATTAAAAGATACAGGATGCAGGAAAAAGCCTGATATCACTATCCTGTATAATGAAACCTGCGTCTAGTATTTCTGAAATTTAGTTATTAGGATACCCTTTAATAAATATTAGAAAATAATAAAACATCTATATCTGTCCTTTTTGGATTTTTAAAATAATTTCCTCTATATCTTTGTCCTCACCTAAAGGATCGTATTTAGATTTGAGATTAGAACCAAATAATCGTGCAACAGTTTGCCAAAAAAAAGCTGTAAAGGATCCTCTCAGTTCCTTAACATGATAATAAGTAGTATTACCGGTTTCCCGATAAATAAGTTTTATAAGAATTCGACCCTGACTTATGGTAAGATTTTTTAATTCATCCTCAAACCTGTCTTTCAATTTCCTTTCCGAACTGTCTAAATAAGCTTTTTTCTCTTTTTTTGTCTGAAGTTTTGAAAGTTCAATATCAATTTCTTTTAATTTTTCATTGGCTAAAACCGCATATGGATATGCTTTCTTTACATTTCGAATTAAACGAAGATATTTTTGAAACTCTTTATCATTAGCAAATTCGCGGGGAGTATAAATAGTTACAGCAGGTAGATTTGCCATAAATACTGTATCTCCTTGAATAACCTTAGTTTTAAGTGTGTCTCGCTCAGAAGTTGAATCCTTAGTCTGTGCAAATACTGAATTATGAGCCAAAGACAATAGTAATATTAAAACAGTTTGTCTTATAATTCTATGAAATCTATCTTGTTTTCTAAAATTCATATTGTTGAATTTCACTGACCATAAAGTAAAATTTGCAATAAGGATGCAAAATTAAACAAATACCAAACCTCTTGGTTATTTAGGTAATATTAAAAATGACTTAGACATACGTTTTAAAAATAGAATTTTCATAATTTAGTTTAATAATAAACAAGTCAAAAGCAAAAAATTAAATTATTTTTCAAAAGTTAACTGTTAAGTAATTTTTGAATTAATAAAAAAAGAATCAAATTAAAAATTATGGATTTAGGAGACAGAGAATATAGCAATGGAGAAATAACAGTTTATTGGAGACCAGATAAATGCATACACGCAACAACATGCTATAGGGAATTGATAGAAGTATTTAATCCAAGAAAAAAACCATGGATTAATATGAAAGGAGCCAGTACTGAGCGAATTATTGAAGTCATCAATAAATGCCCTACTGAGTCACTTACATATAAATGGAATGACGAAAGTAAAAATACGGAAGCTGTTAATGAAAAAAATAACAAAATCAGACAAGCTTTGGCATTTACTTCTGAAGTCAAACAGATACCCGTAAAATTGCAGATGATGACTGACGGACCTTTAGTTGTTCAAGGTTCATTTGTTATTTATAATTCAGATGGGAATCTTTTAAAATCAATGACAATGACATCGTTTTGCCGATGTGGAGCTACACAAAATATTCCATTTTGCGATGGATCACATAGAAAGATTGGATTTAAATCGGATATTTAATTGAATTTTAACATGCAAGATAATAATAATCCTGTAGAATTTAGAGTTATTCCTAACGGGCCATTACGTGCTAAAGGTAAATTCACCATTATTGATTCAAACGGGAAAACAACTGAAATTGAAGAAGAAACTGATTTTTGCCGTTGTGGTTTATCAAGAACAAAACCATTTTGCGACGGTTCTCACTGCAATAAATCATGACAATAATTCCAGAGCTTTTATTTAATTATTACTTGTCTTACTAAATCAGCTGCTTCCTGTAGAGTATTTGCTGAAAATACTTTTAATCCAGAAGCATTAATTAATTGTTTGGCTTCATTTGCATTTGTTCCCTGTAAACGGACTATAACAGGAACATTAATACTACCAATATTACGAAATGCTTCAACGATACCTTGAGCTACTCTGTCACATCTGACAATACCACCAAAAATATTTATAAGAACAGCTTCAACTTTTGTATCTTTAAGAATTATGCGAAAACCTGCTTCAACCGTTTTGGCATTTGCAGTTCCACCAACATCTAAAAAATTAGCAGGTTCTCCTCCGGAAAGTTTAATAATATCCATTGTTGCCATTGCCAGGCCTGCTCCATTAACCATGCAACCTACGTTACCGGTAAGTTTTACAAAATTCAAACCGTAGTAACTTGCCTCAACTTCAGAGGTATTTTCTTCAAAAACATCTCGCAATTCTGCAAGGTCCGGATGACGAAAAATAGCATTATCATCCAGAATGACTTTGGCATCGGCAGCAATAATTCGTTCATCGGAAGTTTTGACAACCGGATTTATTTCAATTAATGACGCATCTGTTTTCTCAAAAGCAATATATAAGTTTGTAATAAAATAAACCATTTCATTTAATGTTTTTCCATTTAATCCTAAATTAAATGCAATTTTTCTTGCTTGAAAAATTCTTAATCCAACTTTAGGATCAATATCCTCCTTATGTATCAAATGAGGAGTTTTTTCTGCAACTTCTTCAATATCTATACCACCTTCAGCTGAGTACATTATTACATAGTGAGCATTGGAACGATTGAGTAAAATACTTAGGTAGAATTCTTTTACATGGCTATCACCAGGGTAATAAATATTTTGCTCGATAAGCACTTTTCTCACAATTTTTCCCTCATTACCGGTTTGATGTGTAACCAGTTTTGCTCCCAGCATATCATGTGCAATATGATTTACTTCGTCAATTGATTTTGCAATTTTAACACCTCCTGCTTTTCCCCTTCCTCCTGAATGTATCTGGGCTTTTACGATCCATGTATCCTGGCATGTTTTTTCTCTTATTTTTTTTGCAGCACCTATAGCAGCATTTGCTGAATCAGCAATCATACCGTCAGGAACTGATACATTATATAGTTTTAGTATTTGTTTAGCTTGGTACTCGTGAAGGTTCATAAATATTGTGATAGATTTTAAACTTTAATTTTATGGAAGTTTCAATTGTATTAAATTTAAATAATTAACAATTGAAAGTACTCTTTAGCACTAAAGTACCCTTTTTTTTTATTTTAGCCAGTCATCATAATTTTTATAAAATATGAGAAAACTATTAAATAGCGAGCTGAACAGAATAAAACCAGAGGAATTTAAACAAGTAAAAAAAATACCTGTTGTAATAATCCTGGACAATATCCGAAGCCAGCATAATGTAGGAGCTGTTTTTCGTACTTCAGATGCATTTCTTATTGAATCTATTTTTATTTGCGGAATTACAGCAGCACCACCAAATGCTGAAATACATAAATCTGCTCTAGGTTCAGAAAATATTGTTGATTGGAAATATTATAGAAATGCTTCTGAAGCAGTTAAACACCTGAAAAAAGATGGGTATAGAATAATTTCGATAGAGCAGGTAGAAGGAGCTACAGAACTTTCAGAATTTCGTATCGAAAAGGATAGAAAATATGCCGTTATATTTGGAAATGAAATCAGAGGCGTGGAACAAGAATTAGTGGACATGAGCGATTACTGCATAGAACTTTCACAATTTGGAACAAAACATTCACTTAATATTTCTGTCACTGCGGGAATTGTAATATGGGAATTATTTAATCAATTTAATAACCTAAATTACTATTGAGATGCAAACTTAATTTACTTTAAAAAAAGAAAGGCTGCAAATAGCAGCCTCCTCTTAATATTGTTTTATTTTGCTTACTGAACAATTGATTTGAAAATTTCTTCATTAAAATATTTCAAAAATTCAGCATCTTTTTTAGCATAAGCTTTCAGTTTTACATCTTTACCAACCGCTGTGCGAAGGTTGTTGTAAATCATGTCAGTATTTTCAGATCTTGCACCTAAAACAGCTCTTAAATAATATGCTTGAGCACTTTCATCTTTGCTATTTGTCAAAGTACTAATAGCTGCTTCATAGTTTTTATTCAGAAGCTTTGCCAATGCTGCATTATAATCAGAAACATTGCCAAAATAACTTATTGCAACATCATATTTACCTTTAATAATATTTATAATTCCCAAATTGTAACTTGGAGCTTCACCAGCAGCCATAGCAGCTGTTAAAAGTTCTTCAGCACCGGCTATATCGCCTTTAAGTAATGCCAAAGCACCAAGATTTGTTTTAACTGCGTCATTATTTTCGATTGCCTTAGCAGCCTCAAGAGAAGTTTTTGCATCATCAAGTTTGCCTAATTGAATCTCTACATAACCTAAATTATTTTTTGCACGCACATCTGTCGGGAATTTTTCTGAAGCTTTTTTGTAAAGAGTTTCTTTCTTATTCAAATCAGTAATAAGGTTAGCCGCATATAGTAATTCTTCAACGTTTAAAGTATCTGGTTTACTATCAGCAAGTTTAAGCATTTCTTCATCTGAATATCCCATAGCATCCACTTTAACAGTCATTTTTGATCTGCGCAACGGAGGTAAAATCTTTTCTTTGATTTCTTCAAATGCTTGAGAAATATTCATGATTTCCTTGTTACGAACTTCAGGATCTGAGTACATAGTAAGAACTCTTAAAACAAGATCTTTATCTTTTATATCAGATTTTTCCATAGCTGTTTTAAAGCCATCCCAGTCTTCCGGAGTTTGCAATACAGATAAAAGAGAGTCTTTAATTGTCTTTATCAAGTTTGTTTTTCTTAATTTGTTCCTTCACAAATTTTGTAGCTGAATTTTCACGATCACCCGCTAGCTTAGTGTTTAATTTTAGCGGACCATCTGGTGAAGCAGTAGACCACATTTCAATTCCCTTTACTGTCATTTTAGGATTAGTAGCAACAGATTTTACATAATCATTTAATGCAGTAACTTCAGGTTGCTTAACTTCAGAAGGGCGAATTTCAGACCTGTTAATCACATAATGAATAGAAGCTTCTTTAGATTCAGGTACATTCTCTGACAAATTTATCTGAAAGAAGTACTTCTTTAGGTTCCATTCTAACAAGTTTAGGTGTTACAATGATACCATCAGCCAATTTGATAAGTGCCGATATCAAGAGTTTTTTTCTTAATAGCTGCAGTAACTTTAACTTCCAGTTGCGACAACATCATTTCATCTTTATAAGTGAATTTGTCGTTGTTACTAAAGCTGCCACCAGTAGTGTAGTTGATAACTTTGTCATTTGCCTGAACTCCTTCACCCTGAAGTTTTATAGGGGTAAGGTCAAGTGATCCACCTTCGTATTTTAAGGTAGGAGCTAACGGTAAGTACAGCTTTTTTATTGAAATACTTTGCAGGGAAGTTACCAGTAATGGTAAGATTTACTTCACCATTATGCATTTCCAGGACTTTAGGCGTAACTTCGTATTTAACTTGGGCGCCAAATCCTTCATTTTCTTTAATACCACCGCAACTGCTTATAACAATTGCAAATGATAAAAATATAGCTAACTTGCTGAAATAAACTTTTTTCATAGTTATTAAGGTATTGGTTTTAGAATTTAACATGCTTTAATTAGCTTACAAACTTAATAATGTTTTTATTAAAAAAAAATAGCAGATGCTTAATCTGCTGTATTTTTAATCATTTTAAAGTAAAAATTTTTAAATGATTAGTCGTAAAACCTTTTAAAATAACATTTTAATTTGCTTATAATTAAATATTTGGAGTAATTTAAGGAGATAATTATAAATTATATCAAAACAGTCTAAAAATAAAGCTTATAAACCACTTTCGGCATATTCAATAAATTCAAAGGGATTTTGAAAAGATGAGAAAAATGTTCGCCTGTTTCTTTACTGTCATAATCGCCTTCTTCATAATGCCATTTTACATGGATATCTTTTACTTTAGGATTTTCAACAAATATTTTGATCAAATTGAAAATCTGCTTTGAAGATGAAGTATTAAAATATTCCAATTTAAAATTTAATAATATTGCCTCATTTTCGTATTGTTTTGCCCACTCAAAAATGGGTTCATATAATTTAATCGGATTTTCTGGTAAAGATCTGCCTGCCATAATAATTTCCCCTTGCACATCGCAATGTACTGTTGGTGTATCATTAGTGGGTTGAATCTCCAAATTTTCCATTTTATAGTTGTCTTTTTTTTACAATATTTAATGAACAAATATACTATTTAACTATAATAAAAGTAAAATAAATTTAGTTTATTGTATTACAAAACTGTTATAGTTCATCAAAATATAATTATTTATAGCTAATGAGAAAATATTGTATCATGCATGAACAGTAATATCAAAAACTCTTTTTAAAGAATCTGTATTAATGTCTTCTTTAATGATGTAGTTTCTTGCGCCTGCTTCAAGCATTTGCATGACAAATTCCATCTCCTGATGAAAAGATAAAGCAATGATTGTAATGAATCTATTGAATTCAGTTGCTTTTCGAGTAGCTTCAATTCCATTCATTTCAGGCATTTCTATATCCATAAATACAACATCAATATGTTGCTTTTTCAAAATATTTAATGCTTCAACTCCATTGCATGCCTGATATATGTTGTCAATACGTTCTTTACTGGATTCTTCTACCATATATCTTAATGCTTGAAGAAAATGCTTATTATCATCAACCAACAAAATGTTTAATTTTTTTATCATTATCATGCTTATTTTTTGGCTTAATAATTATTTAATATGCATTAATAAATATTTTATAATTACTAAAATTCAGAACCTAACTTTACCAATACAAAAATCGCTTACATTTTTAGGAATTTTAATAGAATAAACACCCAATTTGAAGAGTTTCATACTCAAATAGAAAGGTGAAAATACTCAATAGAAATTGAGTAAAAACCGACATAATAATTAATCCAATTTCACCAGATTGTTTTTTATAGCATAAATAGCTAAGCTTATGGAATTTGAAGAGTCGGTTTTAGAAAGCAGACTAGCTCTATGTCTTTCAACAGTGCGTTGACTAATATGAAGTTGTTCGGAAATCTGATTAGTAGAAAAACCTTTACAAATCAATGCCAAGTATTTCGGTTTCACGACGACTTAATTTAATGCCAGCCGGGATATTTTTATTTCGGATTAACTTTAAAAGCAATTCCTGTGAAAAATAACTGCCGCCATTCATAATAGCTTTAATAGCCGTTCGAAGTTCATTATTGTCTGTGTCTTTTAAAATGAAACCTTTTACACCTATATCTATCATTGAATTGTAGTAAGCATCGTCTCCAAACATTGATAAAACAAGAATTTTAAGTTTGTTGTTTTTTTCAAGCGATTTCTCGCATGCTTCTATTCCATTCATTTCAGGCATGCTAATATCCATTATCACAAGATCGGGGATAAGATAATTCAACAATTCCATATATTCCCTGCCATTTGAAGCTTCCCCAATTACTTCAACACCTTCAATTTCGTTAAGAATAAATCTCAATCCATTACGAAAAAGTTTGTGATCATCTACAATTATTATTTTTGTTTTAGCTTGATCCATTATTATTGGTTATTGTATCAAATATAGAAAACTTTTGGAATAAAACACAAATCAATATTATTTTAATAGGATTGATAAACCAAAGATAATACCTTTGAAACTTCAAAATTTTACTTTATGATTCAAATCGGAAAAACCATAATCAGTCTTGATATTCTGGAATCAAAATTTTCCTGTGATTTGATGAAATGTAGAGGGGCATGCTGTGTTCATGGAGATTCAGGAGCTCCATTAGAAAGAAAAGAAACGGAAATACTTGAGAAAATTTACCCAATAATAAAATCTTATCTCAGAAATGAAGGTATTCAAGCTATAATGAAACATGGAACCTCTTTAATAGACAGCGATGGGGACTGGGTTACACCACTAATTGATGGAAAAGAATGTGCTTATACTTACTTTGATGGTAAAGTTGTTAAATGCATAATTGAAAAGGCATTTAATGAAGGTGTCATAGAATTTCGTAAACCGCTATCCTGTCATCTTTTTCCTGTCAGGTTGAGAGATTATCCAGATTTTATTGCTGTTAATTATAATCCTTGTGATTTTTGTAAACCTGCTATAGAAAAAGGGGAAAATGAAAATATTAAACTTTCTGAATTTCTTAAGGAATCTTTAATTCGAAAGTTCGGGAATGGTTGGTACAAAGAATTCAAAATTTCCGAGAGCTTAATAAAAAAATAATCGACAATTCCTTTGGTACATTCAATAATTTAAATCTTGTCTAGCGAATTGCTATTTTGGATAATTTTATATTTCTTACTTTAAAATCAGGAATAGCCATATCATTCAGTGCAGGTTTGAATATATAGCTGCTGTCATGCTTTAAATATCCGCTAAAAATGACTTTGCATTTATTAGTTTTAACCGATTCCGGAATTGAATCAGGCATATATAACGCCTTGTTTGTTTTCAATAAATATTGATAACAACCCCGAGAACATATGATTTGTTTAATCTCGCCACAATTATTAATATATAGGGTACTAACACTATTAAGCGATTTTTCTTTTTTACATCCTAAAAACACGATTAACCCATAAAGTAATATAAGCCTTTTCAAGCCAAACAAAATTTTGGAGTTTTATAAAAGATGAAAACTCAGATTAATTAGTTGCGTCTATCAATAATTTCTTATCTAATTTTTATATTTAACTCATAATTAAATTAACAGTTTTCACCTTTTTGATAGAATATCAACTTCTTTTATTCCTATTTGCAGAATCATAAATTAGTGAATAGTTCATCTTCGTACAGATTAATCATCTCTTCTTTTAATTGACCTAAACCAATAAAGCTTATTTAATGACCAGATAATATTCCAGTAATTGTCAATAAAGAATTTGAGGGGTAATAAGAAAAGAAAAATAAATTTTAAAATAACAATTTAATATAATTTAGTGATAAATGCAATTCATTATTAATTATTTTATTATTTTTGCTTATAATTTATAATCTTTTAGAATTTTTAAGTTAATATTTAAAATAATTGACGATAATTTATGTTTAACATTTAATTTTTACAAACATGACAATAAAAGAATTTTTTGATTTAGTTAAAAAAACCGGTGCTGAAATGGTCGATCTGAAGTTTGTCGATTTATTGGGCACATGGCAGCATTGTAGTTATCCCGTTGATCTTTGGAATGAATCAACTTTTGAAGACGGTTTAGGATTTGATGGCTCATCTATAAGGGGCTGGCAAGGAATACACCAATCTGATATGTTAGCAATTCCTGACCTTAATACAATTGTTATGGATCCGTTTTTCAAAGAACCTACAATTAGTGTTATTGCTAATATTGTAGATCCTGTAACCAAAGAAAGATATTCTCGAGATCCTAGATATGTTGCATATAAAGCTACTGAATTCCTTAAAAAAACAGGTATTGGAGATACTGCTTTTATTGGACCTGAACCTGAATTTTTTATTTTCGATGAAGTACGATTTGAACAGAAACAAAACACTAGTTTTTATCAGATTGATTCTGCTGAAGGTGCTTGGAATACTAACCGTATTGAAGAACCAAACCTGGGTTATAAACCATCATATAAAGGTGGATACTTTCCTGTCAGTCCAACCGATACATTCGGTGATTTGAGGGCTGAGATGGTAAAAGAAATGAGAAAAATCGGTATTAAAGTTGAAGCGCACCATCATGAAGTTGCTACCGGAGGTCAAAGTGAAATTGATATGCAATTTTGCGAACTGACAAAAATGGCTGATCAATTTATGTGGTATAAATATATAATAAAAAATGTTGCTTTGCGAAATGGCAAAACAGTTACTTTTATGCCAAAACCAATTTTTGAAGACAATGGTAGTGGCATGCATGTTCACTTTTCAATTTGGAAAAACGGCAAAAATCAATTTGCAGGTAATAAATATGCAGGATTCACTCAGGAAGGTTTATGGGCAATTGGGGGCGTATTGAAACATGCTGCTGCAATACTAGCATTTGCCGCTCCAACAACTAATTCATATCGTCGATTGGTTCCTGGATTTGAAGCTCCTGTAAACTTAGTATACTCTGCAAGAAACCGTTCAGCTGCTGTAAGAATTCCAATGTATAGCGAGAGTCCAAATTCAAAGCGTTTTGAATTCCGTTGTCCAGATCCTTCTTCAAATGGATATTTAACTTTCTCAGCAATTCTTATGGCCGCAGTCGATGGAATAAAAAATAAAATTGAACCAGGTGAACCTCTTGATAAAAATATTTATGAATTAAACGAAAAAGAAAGTAAGAAAATCAAATCAGTTCCGGGTTCTCTATCAGAATCCTTGGCAGCACTTGAAAAAGATCATCAATTCCTTACGGAAAGTGGTGTATTTACAGAAGATTTAATAGAAAATTATTTGGATTATAAAAAGGATAAAGAAATTGATCAAATGGCTTTGCGTCCTCATCCATATGAATTTTATTTATATTATGACAATTAATTCATTTTTTTCAAGTTTGAGTTCATTTTAATTTTTTTTTATCTCAATGCACCCTGTATAAAATTGTTATTTTTTCCAAAATAGGTCATTTTTTATTGAAAATGACCTATTTTTTTAATGTTTTTAGCAAAAACAACATATAATTTGTCCAAAATACTTCTTTTTTTTCATAAAATCTAAAATTTATTATCTCTATATTTGCGCCGATAATTTTAATTTTTAATTCTATAAATAAATTATATGGCAACTTTAAGATTTAGTGCATTAGAGCAAGTACTTAACAGAAAACCCGTTAGTATTAAAGCCCCTGCAAAAAAAACATCTGAGTATTATGGAATGTACGTATTTGATAAAGGAAAAATGCAGAAATACTTGTCAAGAGAGGCCTATATGGCAGTTATGCAAGCTATTGATAAAGGAATACGTGTAGACAGAAAAATGGCGGACCAGGTAGCAGGAGGTATAAAAGCATGGGCTTTAGAGATGGGAGCTACACATTGTACTCACTGGTTTCACCCTTTAACAGAAGGTACAGCTGAAAAGCATGATGCTTTTGCTGAACCTACAGGTGATGGAACTGTCATTGAAAGTTTCACTGGTAAACTTCTTTCACAACAAGAACCTGATGCATCCAGTTTTCCAAGTGGAGGTATTCGAAAGCACATTCGAAGCAAGAGGTTATACAGCATGGGATCCATCTTCTCCTGCATTTATTCTTGACCAGACTCTTTGTATTCCTACCGTTTTCATTTCTTACACTGGAGAAGTTTTAGATAACAAAGCTCCTTTGTTAAAAGCACTTCATGCATTGGACAAAGCTGCAGTTGAGGTTTGCCAGTATTTTGATAAAGACGTTCAAAAAGTTTATTCTTACCTAGGATGGGAGCAGGAATATTTTCTTATTGATGAAGCACTTTACAATGCCCGTCCAGATTTGATGCTTACAGAAAGGACCTTAATGGGTCATGATTCTGCTAAAAACCAGCAGTTAGAAGATCAATATTTTGGTTCTATCACACCTAGAGTAATGGCATTTATGCAGGAAGTTGAATTTGAAGCCTGGAAATTAGGTATTCCAGCTAAAACACGCCATAATGAAGTTGCTCCAAATCAATTTGAAATAGCACCCGTTTATGAGGAATGCAATCTTGCAGTAGATCATAATCTTCTTATTATGAGTATTATGAGAAGAGTTGCCCGCAAACATAATTTCACAGTTCTTTTGCATGAAAAACCATTTAAAGGTATTAACGGTTCAGGAAAGCATAATAACTGGTCCATGGGTACAGACACCGGAGTTAATCTATTGTCACCTGGCAAGAATCCAAAATCAAACTTACAATTTCTGACATTTGTTGTAAATGTTCTTAAGGCTGTTCACAGTAATGACGAATTATTGAAAGCCTCAATTGCATCAGCCGGTAATGCACACAGGTTAGGTGCCAACGAAGCTCCACCGGCTATTATTTCAGCTTTTCTTGGTCAACAAATTGTTAAAATGTTGGATGAAATTGAAACAAAAATTGGAGATGTTAAAATGTCACCAGATGAAAAGACTGCACTTAAGCTGGATATAGGCCGTATACCTGAAATTCTCCTCGATAATACAGATCGTAACCGTACGTCACCTTTTGCATTTACAGGTAACCGTTTTGAATTTCGCGCTGTAGGATCATCTGCTAACTGTGCATCTGCCATGACTGTATTAAATGCTGTTGTAGCACAGCAACTAGTCGTTTTCAAAAAAGATGTAGATACAATAATTGCTAAAGGAGTAAAAAAAGATGAAGCTATTTTTCAAGTTCTTCGCAAATTAATTAAAGAATCTAAACCTATTCGTTTTGATGGTAATAACTATAGTGAAGAGTGGAAAATAGAAGCTAAAAAGCGCGGACTTAATACTGAAGGTGCAGTGCCTATTTTAAATAAAGCATGGACAAGCAGTAAAGCTTTGAAACTTTTTGCTGATACAAAAGTGCTCACGCATAAAGAACTTGATGCAAGGGTTGAAGTTCGTCAGGAAATTTACATGAAAAAAGTTCAGATTGAATCGCGCGTTCTCGGAGATTTAGCTATGAACCATATTGTTCCTGTTGCTATTGAATATCAAACTTCACTGGTAGAAAATGTAAAAGCATTAAGAGATGTTTTTTCTGAAACTGAATTCAAAGAATTAGCAACTGCTCGTCTATTGTTAATTAAAGAAATGAATAATCATATATCGGCAATTAAAGCCAAGGTAAATGAAATGACTGAAGCCCGTAAAGTTGCCAATAAGATTGAAAATGCAAACGAAAGAGCAATGGAATATTGTGAAAAGGTAACACCTTTCTTAGAAGATATTCGTTATCATATTGATAAGCTCGAATTAATTGTAGATAATGAAAAATGGCCTTTGCCAAAATACAGGGAATTACTATTCATTAGATAAGTTCTCTTCTTCCTTTTCAGATAAAATCCGCTCTTTGTGGCGGATTTTTTAATTGAATTTTAAATTTAAGTTAGCGTTAATATTCCTTTTCAACCTTTCATATTTAGCGCGTTTTAATGGCGAGTTCTTAAAAAAATCATTAAAATTTTCCATGGACAAGTTTTGCCAATCTGAATCTGTCATTGCTTCAAGTTTTTCAAAAGAAATAAATTCTGTTTTAGATTCATACCTGGTTTTATTATTCCATGGACATACTTCCTGGCAAATATCGCATCCATAAATCCAGCCATTCATTTTTTCTTTGATTTCTATTGGAATCGTCCCTTTATTCTCGATTGTATTATATGCTATACATCGATTAGCGTCGATTGAATAAGGAGAAACGATAGCATTTGTAGGGCAGCTATCAATGCAAATATTACAGGTTCCGCAATTTGTTTTAACCGGAGAATCATATTTTAATTCTATATTTAAAACCAGCTCACCTAAAAAACAAAAAGAACCAAAATTTTTATTCAGAAGCAGGCTGTTTTTGCCAATCCATCCAAGACCGGCTTTTTCTGCCCATGCTTTTTCAAATAACGGGGCTGAATCAACAAATGCCCTTCCTTCTATTTTTCCATAATGTTTTCTGATTTTTTCAAATAACAAATTCAGTTTACTTTTTATTACAGAATGATAGTCAAAAGCAAGTGCATACCTTGATATTTTAAGGTGCTTATTTTTAAAAGGATATGAAGAAGGATTATAACTTGAAAGCACTACAATTACGGATTTTGCATCCTTAACGAGTTTAGTGATATCTGTTCTTTTATCTAAGTGATTTTTCATGTACTTCATGTTGGCATTAAAACCAACATTTAGCCATGTTTTCAAAGATTCCGAATTTATTGGTAATAATCCGGCTTTAGCAATTCCGCAAGCATCAAATCCTAATTCAAGTGCCCATGACTTAATTTGTTGACTTGTTCTCCGAACTGACATAGAAATTAGATTGTGATTAATTTATAATAAGCCTAATTCCAGCATGGCTTCTTCAGTCATCATTTCCTTATTCCAGGGAGGATCAAATGTCAATATAAGCTTAAATTCTTTTACATCCGGAATTGATTTGACTTTTTCAGTTACTTCGGTAAGTAATTCATCAGCCATAGGGCAATTTGGAGCGGTCATAGTCATTTTTATGTCAACATTATTATTGTCGTCTACATTTACTTCGTATATAAGTCCTAAATCGAAGATATTTACAGGTATCTCCGGATCATAAATGTTACGAAGAACATTTACTATCTCAGTCTCGAGCTTTAACAAATTATCATTTCCCATATCTAAACCTCAATTTATTAAAACTTCTCAATAAAACTAAAATTTGGCTATTTAACAAATTGCTGCAATTAAATGTTTTTATTCATTTTTGCCTGATAGGCCAATGCATATAACTTCATTTGTTTTAGCATTGAAACTACTCCATTGGCTCGGGTAGGAGATAAATTTTCTTTTAAACCAATTTTATCAATAAAATAAAGTTCGCTATTTAATATTTCCTCAGGTGTATGATTTGATAAAACTCGAATTAGCAATGCAACAATTCCTTTAGTTATAATTGCATCGCTGTCAGCTGTGAAAATAATTTTTCCATCCTGCAATTCACCATTTAGCCAAACGCGGCTTTGACAACCCTGAATAAGATATTCTTTCGATTTAAATTTTGAATCAATAGCAGGAAGATCCTTGCTCAGTTCTATAAGTAAATTATATTTATCCATCCAATCGTCGTAGATTGCAAATTCATTAATAATATCTTCCTGGATATCTTTGATTGAATTCATTTTATATAAAATTAGTGCAATACAAAAGTAAACAATTAATCAATGCGATTATACCAAACAGATAGCTACAGAAGCCTTATATTATTTTAAAAGCAAATATGCAAAATGTCAGTATTGTTTAAAAAATTCAAAATAGAAAATTTATTCATAAAAATTATTAAAATAATTTCTTGTGTCTTAAAACAATTCTAATTTTATAAGTTTTGAAATTGGTTTGGAATACATAACAATTAGAATGAAAAATAGATTATTTTTTTTTATTAAATATTACATTTTCTGGATCGTTTACTTTATTATTCTTAAAATCATTTTCCTACTATATAATTTTCATCAATCTTTTTCCCTGAATTACAAAGAACTCTTTGGAATATTTCTTTATGGATTTAAGTTGGATTTGTCTACAGCTGCATATATTACAGCTTTTTCAGTACTATGTATTATAATCCTGGCATTTTTCAAAAGCAGTATATTAAAAACAGTTATGAAAATTGCTACAATATTTGCGCTTGTAGTTACTGTTATTGTTGCTATTATCGATTTTGAATTATACCAATACTGGGGATTCCGACTTGATACAACTCCATTAATGTACCTCAATACTCCTAAGGAAATGTTTGTATCTGTTTCATTTCTGGTTATATTGAAACAGATTATTATTGGAGTTCTTATATTTTCGGTTTCATTTACACTATATAAAAAATTCGTTGAACCATCTATAGTCAAGATTGAAAAAGGAACTTTAATTGATATTGGCATTTTCTTAATAATATTTGCTTTGCTAATTATACCTGCCAGGGGAGGACTAGGTCTGGCACCTCTTAATACCGGAAGTGCCTATTTTTGTCATAATCAATTTGCCAATCATGCTGCTAATAATGTGGTATGGAACTTAGGATTTTCATTTACCTATTATAAAGAATCAAGTAAAAATCCTTTTAAATGGATCGATGAACATAAAGCAGAAACTGTTCTTGAAAATCTTTATAAAGTTGAAGGAAAGACAAAAAAAGTACTGAATATAGAACGGCCGAATATTATCTTAATAATAGTAGAAAGTTTGACCAGCAAGATTATTGAACCTTTGGGGGGTTTACACAATGTAGCTCCTAATCTCAACAGATATTGTCAAGAAGGTCTTACTTTTAGCAATTTATTTGCAAATGGTAATCGGTCAGACAAAGGATTAGTAGCCATTTTCAGCGGTTTTCCCGCACAACCGATTGCTTCAATTATCAAATTTCCTTATAAAACAGAAACTTTGCCTTTTTTTACTAAGGATTTAAAAAGAGCAGGTTATTATTGCAGTTACTATTATGGAGGAGATATTGATTTTGCAGCCATGCGCTCTTATATGCAAAATGCAGGATTTGATGAATTAATATGTGATAAAGATTTTCCGGCTTCTACATATGGAGCAAAATGGGGTGTACATGATGAGTACGTATTCAACAGGCTTTTTAATGATATTAATAAAAGTACAACACCATTCTTTAAAGCTATTTTTACTATCAGTAGTCACGAACCTTTTGATGTGCCTATGAAAACTGTGTTTAAAGGAAATAACGATGAACAGAAATTTTTAAATGCATGTTATTATACTGATTCATGCATAGGAAATTTTATTGGACAACTAAAAAAATCAAAATATTGGAAAACAAGCCTGGTAATAATTACGGCTGACCATGGAGCTGTCCATCCAGGCAATACATTATACTATGATTATTTAAGTTTTGAAATCCCTATGATTTGGATCGGTGGAGCCGTCAATGTACACGACTCGATTGTCACCCGTATCGGTTCTCAATCAGACATTTGTAATACAGTTCTCAGTCAACTTAATATTGTTCCGCAAAAACAATTCAATTATTCAAAAAATTTGTTGGACGACAGTAATACATCTTTTGCATTTTATACATTTAATAGCGGCTTCGGTTTTGTTCGAGATAGCTGTAAGATAATTTACGATAATAATTCTTCCAGCTTGCTTAATAATGTTGGCAATTGTCCTCAGTCCATCATAGACATCGGGAAATCATACCAGCAAGTCGTATATGAAGAGTTTTTACATCGATAATATTAAGATAATTTATAATGAAGTTTTTTAAAAATAATTTTAGCGAAATGATGAAAAAAAATTTAAATAAAATAGGTATTGAACCATTAATTCCTGTTTTTTTATATAGGTTATTGATTGTATATTTTTTATTCACTCTGTGCAGGATAGAGTTTTTTATTTACAATCATGCCTTTTTTAAAGATATGACAACCATGCGTTTTTTTATTATCTTATTAGGTGGAATAAAATTTGATACGGTTGCTATACTTTATACCAATATTCTTTTTGTTGTTTTGCATACCATTCCTTTTAAATTTCGCTATCATAAAATTTACCAGGATGTTTTGTTCTTCTTGTTCGTTATTACCAATAGTATTGCATTACTGGCCAATTTCTCAGATTATATTTATTATGCTTTTACACTTAAGCGAACTACTTTTTCAGTTTTTCGTGAGTTCATTAATGAAAGCAACATTGGCAAACTTTCATTACGTTTTATTTTTGATTACTGGCATGTGACAATTTTGTATGCAGCTACTATTGTTCTGATGATTTGGATGTATAGAAAAGTAAAATTGAAAAAATCTGAAGATATAAAATGGTGGAAATATTACAGTGTCAGTTTGGTCTTTTTTTTACTTACCCTTACATTGTTTGTTGGAGGGGTAAGAGGCGATTTTAAGCACAGTACCCGGCCTATAACTCTTAGCAATGCAGGTGATTACGCTTCTAATCCTAACGAAATGCATATTGTTTTGAATACTCCATTTTCTATTTACAAAACAATTGAAATTCAATCATTGGAAAAACAAAATTATTTTCCAGATAATACATTGGAAAGAATATATAATCCTATCAAAACTCCACATCCGAAAGGTCCATTTAAAAGAATGAACGTTGTTATTTTTATCCTGGAAAGCTTTGGAAAAGAAAATGTTGGATTTTTCAACAAAGATCTTGATAATGGGAAATACAAAGGTTATACTCCTTTTCTTGATTCGCTTTGCCAGCATAGTTTCATATTTTGGGACTCGTATGCTAACGGTCATAAGTCGATTGAAGCGATTCCTTCTATTTTAAGCAGTATACCATCTATAGTTGAACCATTTGTTCTTACGGAATATTACGATAATAAACTACCATCCTTACCTGGAATATTGAAAGAAGAAGGTTATAATACTTCATTTTTTCATGGAGCACCAAATGGTTCTATGGGTTTTTATGCTTTCACCAGAATGATTGGAGTTGACAAATACTATGGTCTTAATGAATATGACAATAAATCAGACTTTGATGGAATGTGGGGAGTATGGGACGAACCGTTTTTCCAGTTCATGTGCAATAAACTGAATACTTTTCCGCAACCATTTTTCAGTGCAGTTTTTAGTGTATCTTCACATCATCCATTTAAAGTTCCGGATAAATATAAAGGAGTTTTTCGTAAAGGTCCTGATCCGATATTACAGACAATTGGTTATACAGATTATTCCCTCAGGGAATTTTTCAAAACTGCTTCTAAGCAACCCTGGTTTAAAAATACTTTATTCGTATTAACTGCCGACCATTGTAATGCAAAGCCGGTGTATGACGTTTACCTGACATCATCCGGATTATATACAATACCAATTATTTTTTATACCGGAGGCGATACGCTTAAGGGAATTCGTCATGAATTAATTCAGCAGACTGATATTATGCCAACCATCCTGGGTATTCTTAACTATGATAAAAAATACTTTTCTTTTGGTTTTGATGCTTTTAATGAAAAAAACAGGTTTGTAGTCAATTATGCGTGGGATGCATACCAATTGTTTCAAAATGATCTAATGCTTCAGTTTCAAAATGGCAAAGTAAAAGCGCTATATAATTTTAAAACTGATCGGCTGCTAAAACATGATTTAAAAGATATTTATAAAGATACTACGAAGCAAATGGAAATCCTTGTTAAAGCTTTCGCGCAGCAATATTGCAACAGGATGATTGATAATAAGCTTGAACCTTAATTTTACTAGTGTAATTTGCATATTTTATTTGAATTTAACGGACTAATTCCTGCTCACGGTTACGGTGGAATTCAGAGAGTAATCTGGTGCCTTGGAAAAGAACTTCACAAAATGGGGCATAATATTACTTATTTGGTAAAGGCAGGTTCTTATTGCAATTTTGCAAACATAATTAATTATGATTCGCATAAAACATTGTCTCAACAGATACCTGATAATATCGATATAATTCATTTTAGTCATCCTCCAATAGAAGAAATACAAAAACCGTTTATTATAACGTACCATGGAAACTGTACAGATTTTAATGAATTTAATTTAAATACCGTTTTTGTTTCTAAAAACCATGCTGATCGGTTTAATTCTAATTCATACGTATATAATGGACTCGATTGGGATGAATATGGAAAAATAGATTTCAAGAATAAAAGAAGCTATTTTCATTTTCTTGGTAAAGCAGCCTGGAGAGTGAAAAATGTGAGAGGAGCAATTGATATAATAAAAGCAACAGATAATGAAAAGCTTTATGTTCTTGGCGGCACAAGACTAAACTTTAAAATGGGGTTCCAGCTTATATTGCACCCGAGAATTAAATTTTTCGGAATGATAAATGACGCAAAGAAACTATCCATCTTAAAATGTTCAAAAGGATTGATATTCCCAGTAAGATGGCATGAACCTTTTGGTTTGGCTATCATTGAAAGTTTATACTGCGGATGTCCGGTTTTTGGAACACCTTATGGTGCTTTACCAGAACTTGTATCTCCTGATTTTGGGTTTCTTTCAAATCAACTTACAGATTTTTTAGATCCAATAGCAAATATTGATTCTTACTCCAGAGAGAAATGCCATGAATACGCGCTAGAGAATTTCAACTCAAAGAAAATGGCTGAATCTTATTTAGAAAAGTATACTGCTATTCTAAATGGACATAATCTCAATTCCAGTAACCCCAGATTAAAAAAATTGCCAAAAAAATTTCTCGAGTGGTCGTAAATATTCTTATTTGTGGAAGTTATTTAAACGCAGGTTATCCTTGATTAAAAATATAAATTGCTCATTCACCAGGGAAAAGAAATAAGCATTTATCTAAACATCTCTTTAACTTTTTTCAAACCTTTAATAAGCGAATCAATTTCTTCTTTTGTGTTATATAGTGCAAAAGATGCACGAATTGTTCCTTCTATTTCGAATATGTCCATAACGGGATGAGCACATAAGGCACCTGTACGTACAGCAATACCTAACTTGTCAAGAATCATGCCGACATCATAATAATGAATTTTATCAAGAAGGAATGAAATAATTGGTCCCTTTTCGGGAGCATTTCCATAAATTCGTATTCCTTCCAACTCTAATAGTTTTGATTTAGCATAATTTAGCAGTTCCTGTTCCCAAGCATATATACTCTCAATTCCGACTTTGTTAATATATTTGATAGCTTCTGCTAAACCAATTGCAGCAACAAAATTAGTAGTACCAGCTTCAAATTTAAAAGGTAACTCATTATAGGTAGTTTTTTCAAAAGTAACACAATTGACCATTTCCCCTCCACCTTGATAAGGAGGTAGTTCGTTTAGCCATTTTTCCTTGCCGTACAGCAAACCAATTCCTGTTGGCCCATACATCTTATGTCCCGAAAAAACAAAAAAGTCGCAATCCAACTCTTGAACATTAATATTCTGATGTTGTATACTTTGCGCACCGTCTATTAAAACAGGAATATTCAGTTGATGAGCCTTATTAATAATTTCTCTTATTGGATTAATCGTACCCAAAGAATTCGAAATATGAGTAATTGCGACTAGTTTCACTTTTTTTGTAAGTAGTTTGTCGAATTCATCCATTTTAAGAATTCCGTCTTCATCAAAGGGTACAATTTTAAGTTTAGCTTGTTTGCGTTCACACATCATTTGCCATGGGACAATATTTGCATGATGTTCCATTGCAGAAATCAAAATCTCATCCCCTTTTTTAATATATCTTTCGCCAAATGAAAAAGCTACGGCATTGATGCTTCCTGTTGTTCCACTTGTAAAAATAACTTCTTGCGAAAAATCAGCATTGATAAAAGTTTGCACTGTTTTACGTGCATTTTCATAGGCTTCAGTTGCCTGTTCACTTAAGTAATGCACTCCACGATGAATACTGCTATATGACTCTATCAGAAATTTATTCATTAAATCTATAACGCATAACGGTTTCTGAGTTGTAGCACCATTATCAATATAAATCAAAGGTTGACCATATACTGTTTGTTTCAGTATCGGAAAATCCTCTCTAATTTTATAAACATCCATATCAGTTTAATTAGCAACAATGTATTGTGCAGTTTTGGCAACGTGATAATTCACCCCGGAGACGTTTATTAACCAAATCATCTATGCGTTCTCTCAGAGGTCTAATATCAATGTTTTCGATAATTTCATGAGCAAATGCAAACATTAGAAGTAACCTTGCTTCTTCTTTTCCTATACCTCTGGAACGCAAATAAAATAATGCCTCCTGGTCTAATTGTCCAACCGTGCCGCCATGGCTGCATTTAACATCATCGGCATATATTTCGAGTTGGGGCCTAGCACTCATTTTAGCTTCTTCAGTCAGTAAAAGATTACTGGTTTTCTGATATGCCATTGTTTTCTGTGAATCGCGACTAACAAGTACGCGCCCATAAAATGAGCCGGAAGATTTATCATCCAACACTCCTTTAAAAAGCTGATTACTTTTGCAATTTGGTTTGGCATGATTTATAAAAACAAAATTATCTACATGTTGAGTTTTGTCAGTAAGATATAATCCGGAAATTTTGGTTTCAGCTCCTTCACCATCTAAAACTACTTTTAGATTGTTACGAACTATACCGCCATGAAGCGTGATTACGTTATTTGTAACTAAACTATTCGATTTCTGGTACACAAATGTGCTTGAAATTTTAGTTGCTTCATTGTGTTCATTTTGAAGGATTGTTTGATTAAATTTAGCTCCTTCACCAACAAATATCTCAGTTACCGAATTTGTCAAATGATTTTTGTCTGTCAAAGTATGATCACAAATAACTATGCTGGCACTGCTATTATCATCCAATATAATTAGATTCCGCTGATGTACCATTAGATTATCTTCTGAAAGCAGAATGTTTATTACCTGCAAAGGTTTTTCAATTTGGGCATTTTGGGGAACATACACGACAAGACCATCAAAAAATAATGCTCCGTTCAATGCAATAAAACCATCGTCATAGGTAGCGTATTTGCCAATATGTCTTTTAAGCAATTCCGGTTTTTCGGTAAAAGCTTTTTTTAAACTTCCAATCCAAATGTTACCCGGAAGAGTACCATTAATCTGGTTTTTATGATAATAAAATCCGTTGACCAATAAAACAACATCGGTTTCAAGATTTGGAACATCGCATTTAAATACCTCATCGATTTCAAAATTAAAATCCAGTGGAATGGTTTCAAATTTATATTCTTTATTGAAATAAGGTTCCAGGTATGTATATTTGTATCTTTCGGATTTCTTAGCAGGAATGCCCAAATTGCTATATTGTTCAATTCCTACTTCATGTAATTGTTTAATATAATCAGGATAATTCGAAAGAAGTGCTTTCTGATTTTTATTGTAGCAATCCAGATAATCAATCGTAATATTTTTTGTGTTAACAGCTGTATCCATTGTTTCTTAGTATAATTGCAGGCTCATAGTCCATTGTAATTAATTATAAATTTGACGCTAAATATTTTTATTCTTTAACCAGTCGTAACCTTTGTCTTCCAATTCAAGAGCCAATTCTTTACCGGCTGATTTTACAATACTTCCATTATATAAAACATGCACAAAATCAGGTATTACATAATCAAGCAATCGCTGGTAATGAGTTATAACAACTGTAGCGTTCTCATTTGTTTTCAATTTATTTACAGCATTTGCGACAATTCTTATAGCATCGATATCCAGACCTGAATCAGTTTCATCAAGTATAGAAAGTTTAGGATCCAACATAGCCATCTGAAACATCTCATTTTTCTTTTTCTCTCCGCCGGAGAAACCTTCATTTACTGAGCGATTGGTTAATTTTGAATCAATTTCTACCAGTTCTTTTTTTTCACGCATCAATCTTAAAAAATCGCTTGGAGAAAGTGCTTCTAATCCTCTGTATTTTCGTACTTCATTTACCGCAGCTTTCATAAAATTTACCATACTCACACCAGGAATTTCAACTGGATATTGAAAACTCAGAAAAATTCCTTCTCTGGCTCTTTCCTCAGGTGACATAGTTAATATGTTTTTACCCATGAATGTAACTTCGCCAGAAGTAACCTCAATATCACTTCTGCCAGTAAGTACTCCAGCCAATGTACTTTTGCCTGATCCGTTAGGCCCCATAATAGCATGAATTTCGCCAGGCTTTACTTCCAGGTTTATTCCTTTAAGAATTTCTTTGTCGCCGATTTTAGCGTGTAGGTTTTTAATGTTCAACATAATTCATTTTTCAAAATAATAATAACAATTGAAGTTATAGAAGTTAACCGAAGTTAACCGAAGTTAACCGAAGCTAGAATTATCTTCATTTTATTTGTTAATATTAAAAGCACTACAATATTTATTAAGCAAAAAACTAGTGTGTTTTAATAAATCATTCAGTATTTCATTTTCTTGAATTTGAATATATTTTAAATCTTTTGAAAGAATAATATAATATCTGCATTCTTCTAAAGAACCTTGTGCTATATTATAAAACCTTAATTTATCGGCTTTGCCTTTCTTTTTATATCCTTTTGCTATATTGGCTGCTATAGATATTGCGGCCCTTCTAAATTGAATGACAAGTCCAAATAATTCTGATTTTGGAAATGTTTCCGTTGACTTATAAACCAATAAAACAAATTCATGTGCCTTTTTCCATACTTCCAACTCTTCAAAGCACTTAGTTTTATTCATTGTAATTGTCTTTAATGTTATTTACTTCTCCTTGCTTCTCCTAACTCCTTCTAACTTCACCAAACTTCATTATTTCTTATCCTACACTTCCCTCCAAACTAATCTGCAATAGTTTCTGAGCTTCAACTGCAAATTCCATTGGCAATTGGTTCAATACTTCACGCGCGTATCCGTTAACAATTAGCCCAACTGCATCTTCAGTACTAATACCACGCTGGTTACAATAAAAAATCTGATCTTCTCCTATCTTTGATGTTGTAGCTTCGTGTTCAACAATAGCGGTAGGATTGTCAACTTCAATATATGGAAAAGTATGGGCGCCACATTTGTCACTCATGAGTAATGAATCGCATTGTGAAAAATTACGAGCATTTTCTGCACTTTTAAAAACCTTCACGAGACCACGAAAACTGTTGTCGCCTCTACCAGCCGATATACCTTTTGAAACAATACGACTGCGGGTATTCTTGCCTATATGCATCATTTTTGTACCTGTATCTGCCTGCTGATAATTATTTGTTACAGCAACCGAATAGAATTCTCCAATAGAATTGTCACCTCTTAGAATGCAGCTTGGATATTTCCAGGTAATTGCCGAACCGGTTTCTACCTGAGTCCAGGAAATTTTTGAATTATTCCCTTTGCACATTCCACGTTTGGTAACAAAATTGAAAATACCTCCTTTACCATTTTTATCTCCGGGATACCAATTTTGAACAGTTGAGTACTTAATCTCTGCATTTTCAAGTGCGATAAGTTCTACTACAGCTGCATGCAATTGATTTTCGTCGCGCATTGGAGCAGTACAGCCTTCAAGATAACTCACATAACTTTCATCTTCGGCAATAATTAAAGTTCTTTCAAATTGACCGGTATTGGCACTATTAATTCGAAAATAAGTTGATAATTCCATAGGGCAGCGAACACCTTTTGGAATGTAGCAAAAAGATCCATCGCTAAATACAGCTGAATTAAGTGATGCAAAATAGTTATCGGTATAAGGAACAACCGAGCCTAAATATTTCTTTACCAAATCGGGATGTTCATGGACTGCTTCGCTCATTGAACAAAATATTATGCCTTGTTCAGCAAGTGTTTCCTTAAAAGTTGTTTTAACCGAAATGCTATCCATTACAGCGTCAACAGCAACACCGGCAAGTTGTTTTTGTTCTTCAAGAGGTATTCCTAATTTATCGAAAGTAGATTTTAGTTCAGGATCTACTTCATCCAAATTGTTGAGTTTGGCATTTTGTCTTGGTGCAGCATAAAAAATAATATCCTGATAATTGATTTCCGGCAACTTGAGATGCGCCCAATCAGGCATTTTCATTGTTAACCAATGTTTGTAAGCTTTAAGCCGAAACTCCAGCATAAATTCAGGTTCTTCTTTTTTTGCAGAAATAAGCCGAACAACATCTTCACTTAATCCTTTAGGAATGGTTTCAGTATCAATATCGCTAAAAAACCCATATTTATATTCACCTTGTGTAAAATCATTTAATATTTTATTTTGCTCTTCAGCCATTTCTATATCCAATTAAGCATCGTTGTTATTTAGATTAAATCTAAATTGCAAATATACGAAATCTAAAAGCAAACCAACAAATATTACTGTTATTAAAGCTGAAATTATAGCTTATAAAAGCTTGCAAAATGAGATAAATACTGATTTAGCAAAATTTACTAAGTTTGCCAGATGATAAAATAAAATATTTGTATTCGTATAATTCAATTGCAAAATTGTAATTGCAATTCATTTAATGTTGATATTAAGAATATCTTTCAAATAATTTAATGATTTAGTATAATGGAAAATACATCTAATAACAAGTTCACACCATTAAGTTCTCTTGGAGAATTTGGTCTCATTGATCACTTGACAAAAAACCTCACTTCTCTTCATAAAAGTACAGTTAAAGGCGTCGGTGATGATGCTGCAGTTCTTGATTATGGGAAAAATTATGTTGTCTTAACAACTGATATTTTAACAGAAGGTATTCATTTTAATCTGGTTTATGTACCATTAAAACATTTAGGTTATAAAGCTGTAGTTGTTAATCTTTCTGATGTTTATGCAATGAATGCTTATCCACGTCAAATAACAGTTTCGTTGACATTATCAGCTAAGTTTTCACTTGAACACGTTGAAGAGTTGTACCAGGGAATAAAATTGGCTTGCGACAAATATGGTGTAGATCTTGTTGGAGGAGATACCACATCATCGAAAACAGGACTTACTATTAGTATAACTGCAATTGGTGAGGTGGATAAAGAAAAAGTAACCTATCGCAGTGGTGCAAAAATAAACGATCTAATATGTGTTTCTGGAAATCTTGGAGGAGCTTATATGGGCTTGCAGCTTCTTGAACGCGAAAGAAAATTATTTGAAAAAGGGTCCATTGAAAAACCAGATTTCGGTAGTTACAATTACATTCTTGAAAGACAACTTAAACCAGAAGCCAGAAAAGACATAATTGATATGTTCAAAGAAATAGGTATTCAGCCAACTTCAATGATAGATATATCAGATGGATTGTCGTCAGAATTGTTGCATATTTGCAAATCTTCAGGCATCGGATGCTCTATATACCAGGAAAAAATCCCTATAGATAAAGAAACAGCCAGTATGGCAGACGAATTTAATATTCCTCCATTAACAGCAGCACTTAACGGAGGAGAAGATTACGAGTTACTTTTTACTGTTCCATTAGATGCATATGATATAATAGCTGTAAGACCAGAAATAAGCATAATAGGTCATATTACCGATTTAAATCAAGGTTGTCAGCTAATACTCAATGGCGGCAGCAATGTAGAGATTACTGCACAAGGATGGAATGCCTTAAAGGATCAAAAAGATCAATAATAAAATTTAGGGCATAGGCCAAAGAAATTTTCCTGTATCTAAAAAGTGCATGATTTGAACAACACTCTGACTTGATTTCCTTTCAACAGATTCTAAGGTATTGAAAGCATTGTGAGGTGTACAAATTACATTTTGCTTTTTGCTTAATTCTAAAGTTGCCTTCACTTCAGAATTATCACTATTTGCATTGCCTCTCAGATAATCTGCTAATTCTTTTTCTTCATCGTAAACATCCAAACCAATTCCACCTAGATGATTTTCATTGATTAATCGGAGTAGAACAGAAGATGGAGAAAATTCTCCACGGGAAATATTTATAAATATTGCATTCTTCTTAGCCTTTTTTAATAAGTCGTATGTAAAATAATTTTTGTTTTGCTCAGTAAGATTCATGGCACATACTATAATATCAGCTTGTTGCAAACCTTCTTCAATTGATACATATTTTTCATCAGGAAATTTGATTTCAATATCTGTGCATAGCACTTGCATTCCAAGACCTTTACCAATTCTTATCAATTGTCCTCCAATATTTCCGACGCCCACAATGAGCAATGTTTTATTCTCACATTCATAACCGGTAATACCATTGCGGTGAAAAGAAACAAAATTCAGTTGTTGCTGTGGTAACTTTCGCAACAAAGCCATCCAGAACATCATTGCATGTTCAGCAACAGCCCTGTGACAATATAATGGCAAATAACCCAGGGCTAAATTTTTTTTTGTTTTTTGACGAAATTCTTTTAAATGATCATAACCTGCACTTCTTGAAAGTATTCCAGAGAGTTTAGTGCTCCATTCCAATGGATAATTACTTTGTGTCCTGGTAGAAATTAAACGCGAAGGTGGAAATTCTTGCCCGGTTTCTTGAATGGTTTTCCAGGTAAATCCTGCTTTTATTTTTGCCGGTAAAAACCTCTTGAGTTCTTTTTCCTCTTCTTCAAAAGCTTCATAGAAAAAAACATCCATAGATTACTATTATATTCGATGAACTAATAAAATTACATAAAAAATATTTATATCACTCCAAAGAGCAAATTCATCAAATTTTGAATAAAATGTTAAAAAAATATTAACTTTTTTTAACATTATTTAAATTATAATTTGTACCCTTGTATTTTGATAGATATTTTTCATCTAACAGTCAAAATATTTTTGAACATAAATATCGGAATATCCCGAAAATCCATGAATAGAGTAGGGAGCGAATGCCGAAAAGCTTAAGAGTAGGTAAATTAAAAAAATTGTACTTATGAAAAAACTATTACTAATTTCTACAGCAATTTTTGTTACAGTTGCATCTTTTTCACAGGTAAGATTTGGTTTAAAAGCTGGATTAAACCTTGCTAACATGTCAATTCAGAATGCCAATCCTTCGCCTTCAATGAAAGTAGGTTTTCATTTTGGTGGTATTTTGGATTTTACATTGGCTGATAATATATCTCTTCAGCCAGGTGTATTATTCTCAACAAAAGGATTTGAATTGTCCGGCACTGAGGAAGGCGTATCTTATACTGCTACTACAAATGTAAATACTATTGAAGTTCCTGTTAACTTAGTTTTTAAATTTGGTAGTGGTAATACAAAAATTACTCCATTTATTGGTCCATACTTGGGTTATGCATTAAGTGGTACAGTAAAAGTTGAAGCTATGGGTCAATCTCAATCAACTGACATAACGTTTGGTAGTGCAGATGGAGATATGAGTGCACTGGATTTGGGCTTGAACATTGGATTAGGCATTGAAATGAATGGTCTTATAATTAGTGCGCAATATGGATTAGGTCTTGCTGATTTAGATCCTTCAGCAGAAGGAAAGATGACGAATAACGTAATAGGCATTTCAGTTGGATACTTATTTGGTGGCAAATAATAATAAATGATATTTCAAAATAAAAAGGCCTGCAAATTTGCAGGCTTTTTTGATTAATAATTTCTTTAAGTAAATACTTGTTTGAATATTTCAGTTATCAAAAATTTCAACTTATTTGAGGATTAAACCATTTTGTATTTTCTTCAAGATCAACATAACCTTTTTAAATTGTTTATCAGCCATAGGATTTCCTGATGATTTCTTTAAAATTACCGGTTCACCAGATTTTAAAACAGGAGTTCTCATTAAACCTGATGGAGTCAGACTATAAGAATCCAATGATAAAGTTGAATTCATACTTAAATTCATACTTAAAGAAGCACTTTCACCCTCATCTGAAATGGTACCACTCATTGTTCCTTTTAGTATCATTGCATTTTGGACCAGACCAATATCTTCTTTTAAATCCAACCTGGAATCAAGAGTAAAATTAATATTAATACTACCGGTTGCACCTCCATCGTTTACATCAATTGTTCCAACTACTGATGCTCTTTCTTCTAAAGCTAAAGCACTTGTAGTTGAACCGTTCCAGGAAATATTTTCTTTGCCGAGTACAAATATCAAACATTTAATAGTCATATTAACACTACCCATATCGCTCATACCAAGCTGGCTCAACAATTGATTGAAATCAACAGTTGGCTGACTTTGCCATTCGTCACCGACAATTAATGGTTTTCTTAAGAAGACAGGATTTGTAACTTCTACAGGACTAGACATACCTTCCATCAAAATAGCCCTTATAATAACAGCAGTATCCGATACCTGGAAATACCTTGATGTACCGTCAGTTTCGCTGGTCGGCAAGACAGTGTAACTCCCTGAAGGTAAACTAATAGTTTCAGGTTCGTTGACATACATATAACCTGTTACATCCTCGGTTCCATTAAGGGGTTCGGTTTGATGTTGTCCTTCGGCTGTAACCGTCATACTTCCACTTGTTGTTTCAGTGCCGCTCCAGTTCCAACTATAACCGGTTGCAAAAGGATAATAATCTCCTGTATAAACAGTATTTTTTGCTTCTGTCAGAGATGGTGTATAATCTGTAACAAAATCTGACGCTTTTTGATCTTTCTTACAAGCACTTTGCAGCAAGAGTAAAATAAATAATAAGTAAATTAATTTTTTCATTTCATTTATTTTTTAATGTTTGTTATAAGTTTTTAATATAGATATGCTATTATTTTCCTAATCGTTACAATTGATATTGACACATTTTTAACTATCTGGTTTTATACAATTTAAATTATACAATAATTGATGTAATAAGTATTATTATGAATTATTGCAACAATCACTTTTTCGAATTTAATAATTAAAAATTAATTTGACAAATTATCTTACTTTCTTCATTTGAAATTGAGATTATGCCTTAATATTTTAAATAATTCATTATCAATTTTCTTCTAACTTTGTCTTTAATATCGAGAATTAATCATGAGGTCAACATATCTTTTTGCCGATGTAATCCTTCCTTTTCCATTGCAGCAATTATATACTTATTCTATTCCTGGGAACTTGCAACCTTTAGTTAAAACAGGTATAAGAGTTGTTGTTCAGTTTGGTTCAAAAAGATTTTATACTGCTATTATTGCCAATTTACATTCAACTGCACCTAAAGGTTTAGAAATTAAGGAAATCGTATTCCTTCTTGATGATAAACCTGTAATTAATAATTTGCAAATTGAATTTTGGAAATGGATTTCAGAATATTATATGTGTTCTTTGGGAGAAGTGATGAAAGCAGCTTTACCCGCCGGATTAAAGCTTGAAAGCGAAACACATATTAAATACAATTCTTTCTTTGAAATGTTTGATAGTTTAAATGAGACCGAAGTTTCAACGTTGGAACTAATACGTTCAAATGAAAACTTCCGTTTGAAAGAAATTTCTGAGCAGAAATTTAAAAGAAATTCTCTTTCTATAATAAAGTCATTATATGAGAAAAAAGCTATTTTATTTGAAGAATATTTAAAATCAGGCTATGTGCCAAAAAAAGAAAGTTATGTCAGGTTTACTATAAAAGCACAAGACGAAGAATTTCTTAATAAATACATTGATAAACTTAAAAGAGCAAAGAAACAACAGGATTTGCTTTTTGAATACATCAGGCTATCTGGAACATTTGAAAAATCTGTTATAACTGAAGTGAAAAAAAAAGTATTACTTGAAAATGCAAAAGTAACTTCGGCTGTTTTTCAAAGTTTAATAAAAAAAGGAATTTTGGAAATCTACTCACACGATATCAGCCGTCTTGAAGACAGGGACTTTTTAAAAAAAGAATTGCCAGTCTTAAGTGCAGCTCAGGATGCAGCATTGAAATCAATCAAATTAGCTTTTGAATCCAGGGAAGCCGTTTTACTTCATGGTATTACTTCAAGCGGGAAAACAGAAATTTATTTTCATCTTATCGACGAAACCATAAATAATGGCAAACAAGTTTTATACCTGCTTCCTGAAATCGCTATAACTGCTACAAATCATAAACAGATTAAGAGCTCATTTCGGAAATAAAGTTGGCATTTACCATTCAAAATTTTCCGACAATGAAAGAGTTGAAATCTGGAACCGGTTAAATACTGATACGCCTGATGCATACCAGGTAATCCTTGGAGTGCGTTCTTCAATTTTCCTTCCTTTTTCAAACCTCGGACTAATAATTGTGGATGAGGAACACGAATCAAGTTTTAAACAGTACGATCCATCACCCCGGTATCATGCACGTGATGCTGCTGACTATGCTTTCAAGAATGCATAATTCCAATATAATATTAGGAACTGCTACTCCTTCGATTGAATCATATTTCAATGCTATAAATGGTAAATATAAATTAATAGAACTTAAAGAACGTTATAAAGGTATTCAGCTTCCCGAAATCAAAATTGTTAATTTGAAAGCGGCAAAGAAGAAAAAGAATATGCAGTCCCATTTTTCTTCTGAATTAATTAATAAAATTGGAGACTGTTTACACCACTCCAAACAAGTAATACTTTTCCAGAACAGGCGAGGTTTTTCAACATTTATCATGTGTTCTGAATGTGGTTGGATTCCTCATTGCCGCTTACTGCGATGTTACGTTAACTTATCATAAACTAGATAACCAGTTGTTATGCCATTATTGTAATCATTCTCAGAGTTTGCCCAAAAAATGCTTTAAATGTGAAAACACTGAATTGCAGACAATAGGATTTGGAACTGAAAAAGTTGAAGAAGAACTTGCTATATTTTTCCCTTCAGCTCGTATAGCACGAATGGACCTTGACTCAACCCGTTCAAAATATTCGTACGAAAAAATTATTGGTGATTTTGAATCCAGGCAAACAGACATACTTATTGGAACTCAAATGATAACCAAAGGACTCGACTTTGCTCATGTTGGACTAGTTGGCATATTAAATGCAGATATTATGCTTAATTTTCCTGATTTCCGTGCCTTTGAAAAAAGCTTCCAGCTTATTGTTCAGGCAGGGGGACGTGCAGGACGTCAAAATGAGCGAGGTCTTGTAATTGTTCAAACCTATACGCCAGAACATCCAGTTATAAGGAACATCCTTAAAAATGATTATCTCACATTTTATAAAACTCAAATTGAAGAACGAAATTTGTTTAAATATCCGCCTTCTTATCGCATAATCAAAATTACCATCAAACATAAAAAAGTTGATGTATGCATAAATGCATCTGACAAATTAACTAATAAACTAAAAAGTACATTTGGTGATAATATTTTAGGTCCGGATATTCCTTTAATAAGCAGAATTCAAAATATGTACCTTCGTGAAATAATAATAAAAATTAAACGAGATTCAACAATCGCAAGGTTAAAAGAAGATATTTCTAATTTAATAGTCAATGTTAATATAGAATTTAAATCAGCAACAATATCAATTGATGTAGATCCTATGTAATATGTTATCCGATGGCTTGAAACCAAAAGATGACTCCGAGAAAAAATATTATATTTGAAGTCTAAAAATTCTTGTTTTGAAGAAAGAAGAAATAATAAAATTATTTGAAATATTTTCTACGAAAAAAATCCTTGTGATTGGTGATGTGATGATTGACTCATATCTATGGGGAAAAGTAGAACGAATTTCACCAGAGGCACCTGTACCAATAGTCAATTGTATGAAGCATGAATCCAGACTTGGTGGTGCCGGAAATGTGGCCCTTAACCTTGTTGCTCTTGGTGCTTCTCCTCTCTTGTGTGGTGTAATTGGCAACGACGATAATGGAACTTTGTTCCTAAAGCTTATGCAAAACAATCACCTGAACAATAGTGGTATATATATTTTGAAAAATCGTGCTACAACAATTAAAACCCGCGTTATTGGTGGAAATCAGCAATTAATTCGTATTGATGAAGAAACAGATAAGTCTTTAGAAGGCAAATACGAATCTAATTTTATTGAGCATATTAAAAAACTGATTAATAAAGATCATATTGATGCCATTATTTTCCAGGATTATGATAAAGGAGCATTGACATCAAGTGTTATCAAGGAAATTATTGCATTAGCAAAACAAAAAAATATTCCGACATTAGTTGATCCCAAAAAGCGTAATTTCATGTATTATGAAGATATTGATTTATTTAAGCCAAATTTCAAAGAATTATGTGAAGGTCTAAAAACAGATCTGACAAAAGATAATATTGCAAAAATATTTGATTCAACCCGTGAATTTCAAAAACAAAAGAAAATTCAATTAATGCTGATTACCCTTTCAGAGAAAGGCATATTTATTAGTGACAGCAATAAGTTTTATCATATTCCTGCACATGTTCGGGATATCACCGATGTGTCAGGTGCAGGCGATACGGTTATAAGTACTGCAAGTTTGTGTATGACTGCCGGATTACAGTCACCTTTAATGGCGGCCATTTCAAATCTTTCAGGTGGCTTGGTTTGTGAAAAGGTAGGAGTTGTTCCGATAGACAAAAAAAGACTTGCAGAAGAAATGCTGTTATTGGATTTTTCATAATTAAATTTGCAAACCAAAACAATTATTAATTATTGACGATTGACAATCATCAATAATTAGTTCATTCGGGGTGTGGCGCAGTTGGCTAGCGCGCGTCGTTCGGGACGACGAGGTCGTGTGTTCGAGTCACATCACCCCGACTGTAAAAGATAAAAAATTAATTATTCCATTTTTTATCCTGGAGAAGCGGGCATAAATTTATAACACCTAAAGAATCTCAAAATCATTAGAGATAAACTGATTAAATTAAATCTATTTTAGAAGTATTGAATTATCCCTTTTAAGCTTTAATTCTTCCTGTATCGCATATACTTTTGCTTTTGATAACGGGTACTTCAACATAAACAAAACTGCTATAATCATTGCGACAATAGGAATAATAATATAGGATATTCTAATTGTAAACAGTTGATGGGAATTTAAATGAGGATCCTTACCACCAATTCCCAATAAAACAAGGACTGCTGAAGTGATCAATGTAACTACCGCAATTGATGCTTTAATTAAAAAACCAGTCACTGCGCTATACATTCCTTCTCTGCGTTTTCCTGAACCTAATTCATCATAGTCACAGATGTCGGCACAAAATGAACCTATCAGAACCCAGCAAGCACTCAAACCAATGTTTATAATAACGGGTGGCAATATTGTTAAATAAGGATATTCAGGCGTAAATAAATACCAGCTTGATAAGTAACCCAGAATACCAATTGCTAGTCCGGCAAGCATTATAGTCCTTTTATCAAAATATTTACTGATTCTATTAATAATAAAAATGCTGATTAACTGTGTTAAAGTTTGAACGATTCCAGTATATACGCCTAAATATCCTGCAAGTTCTTTATGAGTAATGGTTTTTTCAACAAAATGAAATCGAAATGGAGATTTCCAGCTCCAGTCCAAAATCTTATGAGCTCCATCATAACCAACATGATAAAGAGTAATATATCCCAATAAAGGGATCATAAAGTATAAACTGACAAATACAAAAAATATAGCACCCATCAGCATTACAAAAGGCTTGTCTTTAAATGTTTCAATAAATGAAGGCCAGAATTTAATTTTTTCATGTTTAATTTCATATCGTTCTTTACAAAATATGGCAGGTATGATACCAGAAATCAAAATTATCCCGGCAACAATAATTCCTACATATCTTGCGCCAACAATCTCATCTCCACCCCAAATACTTTTTAATTGAGTGATAAGATATAACGAGCCAATAAGAGTTCCTATAATATAGGAAAACACGATCTTGTATGTTTGTAACCTGGTTCTTTCTATGTAGTCTACCTCAAGTTCCAGTCCTAATCCGCTAAAAGGTATTTGCCAGATAGTAAAAGTCATAAAGAATAAAGAAACTGCAACTATTAAATAAGATGCCTGCAAAAAGCTTCCACTGATAGTTTGTCCAAAAATATGCATGTTTGCAACAGAGCGTGGCGTAAACCAAACGCTGATAAAAATAATTGTCATTATTATTACACCGACAAATATCCACGGCCTTCTTCTTCCCCAGCGTGACCGGGTATTATCACTGGTAAAACCGATAATCGGGTCAGTAATACCTTCGACCACTCTTGAGGCACTCAAAGCTGCACCCACAACAACAGGACTTATTCCCATTCCAACCTGAAATATATTATAAGCTAAAGTAGGAATTACATTAATTGAAAGGTTTTCAGCAAATCCACCTACACCCCAGGATAATTTCTGGCCAGTTGATAATTTAGATTTTTGTTTATCCTCCATATTTTCGGTTTTAATATATTATTCTCTCTAACAAGAAAATGACACTAATTGTATTTGGTACGCTATCTTTTTTGAATTTTGTTTAAATATGCTACTTTTTTGTGAACATCCAAAAAAATAGTTTTTAATTTATTCAATTAAAATTAAAATGATCATTAGAGATAAACCTGTTAATGATCATTTTAATATGTGATAATCTGGTTATTTAAGAATTAAAATATAAGCGTTATTCTATCTTCTATTATGATTTGTTTGTTGTTTGTCTTCCTCATTATTTGAAGGATTATTATTTACCTGAGGAGATTTCTTATTATAATTTTTTGAACGATTCATTTCCTGTTTTTGGTAAAACTTATCATGTTCTTTTAACGATTTTTGTCTGTTCCATTTTTCAACTGGTTTTGGAGAATACCTATTCTGCCCAGATTCATCACTTTTATGAATTTGTGGTTTATATATCTGAATATGATCATTATTTATTCTTTGTTCCGGTCTATCAATTTCATTAACAGAAATTCTCTTTACTGTATTTCCAGTAGCTCTTTGTACCTCTCGCCTGTCAGGCCCTGAGAAATACGAAGAACGTCTTCTGTTATTATCTATGTAAGTATCGTTAATAATTGTAGAATTATGAATTATTCCAAAATTGTTTGACCTGTTAACACGATAGTGTTCAATATCTTGTCTACCAAAATCTTTTTCTCTTACAAATATCCATCTGTCATGAGGTATGTCATATCCCCGGCCGAAAACCACATTAATACTAATCCCTGGTTTTAAAGGCGTCCAGCCAAAATATCCAGGAGATTGTCTCCAGACTACCCATGCGGGAGCCCATTCTTCATCCGGTACCCAAAACCATCCATAATAGTTATCGTAATCCCAGCGGCCATAATGGAAAGGAGCCCAACCCCACGGATAATCAGACGCCCATGTCCAACCATAATCTGTATTTATCCAATAACCATTTGTCGAATAAGGAACAAAATCATGTCCTGCATTTGGGATCCACACATAACCATAATGAGGATAAGCAACCCAATGACCATAAGGACTAAGCTGATCGTAGAACACCTGGAAACTGACGTAAGCATGTTGTGCTGTCGCTTTTTCTGAAACCATTGCAATTGAAAGGCATATTGCAATAAATATTACTTTAATTCTAATAATTGTTTTCATATCTTAAAATTTATAAATTTCTAGTGACTATAATCACAAAATCCCTGCCAACTATTTAAAATAGGGATAATGTAATATTTATGAATGACTTAAAAAAAATATATGTCAATAAACTTCTTAAACTTAATTATTATTGATTCAATTTACAGAACAAATGCTAAAATATCTGAAATATTTTATTTCCTTATGTTTATTGTTTATCGAACACTGCATTAATTCTTCTTTCCCCACGAAATGATTTGGAATATTGTTTTACAGATAAAACAGCACCTTGTTCCAATAGATTCCAATATTCAAAAGAAGTCATTTCAGATGCTTTACCTTCTTTATTTAAAAGTATTTTTGATTCAATTATTAATGTGTCTCTTTTTTCAGACCATCTTGCTCTCATTATACTTGGAGAATTAAGCATTTCTGACCTGGTTTCTCTTCCATCAAAAAAAATCTTATCACTAGTAATTTTATCATCTGCATATTCCAGGATAAAAGTCTTTTGGATATTTATCTCATTTTCATTTTGTGAAATGTTCATTTTGTAGGGCAAAAAGCTCACACCAAAATTATCAAGGGTACTTTTTTCTTCGTCAAAAATCCATGTACCTGAAAAGTTGGGATTATGATTAGAATTGTTCAATTGTCTTTCCGACAAAAATGGAAATCCACATGTATTGAGATAAGGTATAATATTATTCTGATAGGCTGTATCTTCTTTACAAAGTATCCTGGTTCCATCAAGCAAAGAAACATATTGCTTCTTTAGAGTATTTCTAACCATTCCGGCCCATGTAACATAATATGTCCACATGGGCTGATTCTTTAATATTTCTTTTGAAGGAGGGGCTCCGACCTCTCCCAACGTGATTAATTTACCTTTTGATAATGCAACTAAGCTATCATAATTAGTCTGTTTAAAATCATTTCCATATACGTCAAGAGCTAAAACATCCACGTATTTATCACCTGGAAAATATTTTGAGAATTGCATATCAGGATTATTTGGTCTGTCCATACTCCAAACCCAGATAAGGTTATTAAGCTTATGTATCTTGACTAACCTGTCAAATAATTGGCGATATAGTTTTGCTGTGCTGAATTCTCCGCGTCTTCCACCCCACCAGAACCAGTTACCATTCATCTCATGATAAGGGCGCCAAAGTACAGGAACATGAGCATCCCAAAGTTTTTTCAAATAGAAAGCAATAGTATCTACCTGTACACACCAGTGGTTGTAAAGTTTGGTGCCAGGTGTTAATAAATCTTTGAATTGTTTATCCATGATTTGTCCTTGAACGCTTTCAAGAGAATCAGGTGCAACATGTCCTAGCAATGGTCTGAAAGTAACCGGTTCATCTGCTGTTGGAGGTACCGCATGCCAGCAGATAGTAATTATTGAACCCAGTTTATGTTGCCGTTTTACTTCTTCAACAATATCAGGACGGGCTAAGTGAGAATCTGTGTCACCAGGCTTAGCAAATCCCCAGTCAGTACTAAAAATTACCGGTGTTTTGCCAGTATATTTTATAGCAAATTGTGTATTCCTGTCTTTAATATTTGGATAATTATGTTGCCCTGAAAGAGTGTACTTACCTGAAATACTGTACAAAAAATTCAATAAGGCTTTGGCTTCCGGAGAAACATTTGGGGTAACAGGTTTGATATCCTTATCTTTTCCAAATAAAGATACTTCAGAGAAAAATAGTATTGCTATAAATATTCCAAAAACTACTATTTTGAATTTCATAATTTGTTTTCTCATATTAGGTAAGTCTGAAAAAAGCAAAACACGCAAAGAACAAAAGAATTATTATGCTATTTTGTTAAAATATAAAATCCAAATCAGGATTATCTTTTAATTTATAAACATGCCTTTTCATCACTTCAGCCCATTCATTCTGGGATAAAGATTTGTCAAAGATTTTGTAAGAAACAGGTTTGCCAAAAACTACACTGAATTTTCCATTACGATGTTTGTACAGTTCATCAACTAAAAAAAACATTTCGATATTAATTTTTAAACCTATTCTTTTTCTGAAATTAGCCAGGTTGTAAAAGAAATCGGAATTGCGTCCGAAAAAATGCACAGGAACTACATCTCTTTGAGAGGCAATTGCCTTAGTAATAAAATTTTTTTTCCATCCCAAATCTGTAATCTGACCTTTAATTTTCCGAGAACACAAACCTGCAGGAAAAGTCAAAATTGGCATGTCCTGCATGTATGCTTCATCAATAATCTTTGCGCTTTCTTTACCATGGCTACCGTGTTTATTTATCGGCAAAAAAATCGGCTTTAAATTTTCGATGTTCATTAAAATATCGTTTACCAGTGCACGAATATCACCAAACCTCTCTCCAACAAGCGCCATTAAAATTATTCCGTCGAAGCCGCCAAGTGGATGGTTTGATGCGAATAAATACCTTCCATCGAGAGGTATGTTTTCAATTCCACGTATTTCAACGGAAACATTAAAATCTTCCATGCAGGCTTTTGAAAATTCAATACCAAATTTATGTCCGTGTCTCCTTATTAAGTCATTTAGCTCATCCTGATGCGCAATACGTTCTACATAACGATAAACAAAGCCAGGCAACAGTTTTGCTAATTTTGGACTTTTGTCATGAAAGACTTTTCTAATGTTTAGTTCCATTGCACAAATGCTTTTCTAAAAATTTTTCCATTGCTCTATAGAAATCAAAACGATTTTCTTCATTATGAAAACCATGACCTTCATTTTCTTTTACCATATATTCAACTTCTATTCCACGTTTTTTCATTGCTTCTACCATTTGATCGCTTTCATTTTTGTTTACTCTCGGATCATTAGCTCCCTGTGCAATAAACAAAGGTGCTTTGATATTATCTGCATGAAAAACCGGCGATATTTCTAAATATAATTCTTTATCATTCTCCGGGTGTCCTATCATTTCATATTGCATTTCAAGCATAGGTTTCCAGTATGGAGGAATAGTTTTCATTAAAGTAAATAGATTTGAAACGCCAACATAATCAATGCCACAACAAAATAATTCCGGCGTAAATGCAAGCCCGGCAAGCACAGCATAACCACCATAGCTTCCTCCATATATTGCAATACGCTTAGGATCAGCTATTCCTATTTTAATAAGCCATTCAACGCCATCGGTAATATCATCTTGCATTGCTTTCCCCCATTGTTTAAATGAAGATTCCCAGAACTTGCGACCATATCCTAACGAACCTCTGTAGTTCATCTGAAAGACTGCATATCCCCTGTTGGCTAAATATTGAACTTCAGGATCGTAGCCCCAAACATCACGTACCCATGGACCACCATGAGGATTGACCACTACGGGTAATTTTTTGGCTTTAATTCCAATTGGTAAAGTAAGGTATCCATTTATTATTAAGCCATCACGCGATTTATAATGAACAGCTTTCATTTCAGCCATATAATCTTCCTTTAACCATGGACTGAGATCAGCTATTTTAGTCAGTTTATCTTTTGTAAAATCATAATAATAATATGATCCGTATGTTTTATCGCTAAATATCCTTACAATAAACTTATCTTCTGCCTTATTGGTGCTTGCAAGAGAAATTTCATACTTCTTGCCGATATGTTTTTCAATGTTAGAAAAAATCTTTTTAACCGTTTTATCAAGAAAAACAACTTTACGTTTCCAGTTTGTATATGAAATTGTGGTTAATTCTTTTCTCTTAATAGAATAGCTGAGACTGGAAACATCGTAATCATCATCCTTATAAAGAATTTCAGATTCTTGACAATTCTTAATATCAAAAACTACAATTGATTTTTTATCTCGTCCCAGGTTAGATGCAGCATAAATATTTCTATTATCAAAAGTAAAGAAGAGAGGATCAATAGATTCTTTAAAATTAGTTGTTATGATTTTTCGAAATTCTTCATTTTCAGTTTCTCTAAAAAGAATACTTTCATTTGTACCATCCAGAGCCAAAGCCATACGTAACTTACCATTATGATCGGTCATCCACCCCTGGATATTTCCGGGGTTTTCAGCAAGCATAGTCATTTCACCTGTGACAATATTTAATCGATAAGGATCAAAAACCTCTTGATTGCGTTTATTTAGGCCAATAATTACTTCATCATCAATATCCTCAAGATCATCTATTATTGTCGTGCGGACTCCATCAAATTCAGTCAGGCATGCCAAGTCAGAACCATCGATATTTACTCCGTAAAGTTTAAAATTCTCATCGCCACCATTATCCTTTAAATATAAAATTCGATTGTTATTGGCCCAAAAATAGCTGCTTATGTCACGATCAATTTCTGAAGTAAGTCTAACTTCATTTTCTTCACCAATTTTTTGAACGAAAATATTCATTCTGCCTTTGTATGGCGCCGAAAACGAGAAATACTTTCCATCGGGTGATATCTGAAATGCAGCTTTTTCAGGATTACGGAAGAAATCTTCCATTGGCAAGTGGGGAACATTCATTCTTTCAATTATTTTTAACACGATTACAAAATTAGAACAAAAAAAATTATGACAGATGACTAATAACTATTGACTGATTTAGCACAGCAATCAAAATCAAGATTTAATGTATTGATATTTCATTTTGATGGACTTTGATAAGAGTGAATTTATCTTTTTTTCTTAAAAAAAGCTTTCAATAATTCAGAACTTTCATTTTCCAGAATGCCGCTTAAAACCAATGTCTTATTATGAAGTACATTTTTTCTTAGCAAAGAATATCCCTGTTTAGGATCATTAGCAGCATATACAATTCGTGATATCTGTGTCCAAAAAGCAGCACCAGCACACATAACACAGGGTTCAAGTGTTACATACAAAGTACAATCTATTAAGTATTTTCCTCCCAGTTCTGAAGCAGCAGAAGTAAAAGCTTGCATTTCAGCATGTGCAGTTACATCATTTAAGGTTTCTGTAAGATTATGGGCACGCGCTATTATTCTGTTATTATTTACAATAACAGCACCAATAGGAACTTCATCTTTATCAAATGCTTTCTGCGCTTCTTTCAGTGCTTCCTTCATGAAATATTCATCGGTAAACATAAGGAATTGTCTATTGATAATTGAAGTTTGAAAGATAAAAAGAATCAGATAATATTTTTTCATCAAAACAATATATTTGTAATCTTGAAAAGAATTCATTCTAAGAAAATTTTATTTATATGAGTAATTGGAGCAATTTTCATTGTCATTCAAATTTTTCTGACGGACAGGAAAATCCTGAAGATATTGTTAAAAAAGCAATAGAACTGAAAATGCCTTCAATAGGCATATCCGAACATTGCCCGGTTCCATTTAAAACTACATGGAATTTAAAATCAGATAAGGTTGATAATTATTTTGAACTAATGTCCAACCTAAAAAATAAATATTCCGGTAAAATTGAAGTATATTGCGGAATGGAAATAGATTATATTTCGGATATGCAAACAGAAATTCTTAAAAGATGCAAGATAGATAAACTTGATTATATAATTGGTTCAATTCATTTCCTGGGTTTTTTAGCGAATGGTCAACCCTGGAACATAGACGGTACTGATGAACTTTTTAAAAAAGGGATGCAGGAAATTTTTCAAAATGATGGTATACGTTTAATTGAAAGCTATTATAATGATCTTATTAAAATGATAGATTTTCTTAAACCAACAATTATAGGACATATAGATAAGATCAAGTTGCATAATGCCGGAGATAAATATTTTATTGAAGATTCGGAGTATTATCGAAATGCAGCTATAAAGGCACTGGAAGTTATTAAAAAAGCTAGATTGTATTGTCGAATTTAATACAAGAGGACTTATATAAACATCTGATCAAAGCAACCATATCCTTCATTGTGGATGTTAAAGCAAATGCATCAAAAAGGAATCAGGGTAGTCATTAGCTCTGACAGCCACGTTCCGGATGATCTAGTAAGAGAGTTTTCAACTGCCGTCGAGTTATTGAAAGAAGCCGGATACAATTCGCAATGTTGTCTTGAAGGAGGCATATGGAGAGAAAAGTCTTTATAATAAATGATAATTAGTTTGCAGGTTTATATTTCTCTATAAGCTTTTGTATGTCCAATAGTTTTATTGGTTTAGCTATATAATCATCAAAACCTTCTTTAATAACTTTATCTTTATCGGAAGAATGTGCATAGGCAGTTTGGGCAATGATTTGTAATTGTGGCTTCCACAGTTTTATTTGCTTGGCAGCATTAAAACCATCTAACAATGGCATTTTTATATCCATTAGTACCAGATTTATTTTTGAATTTGAACGGCATATTTCTATTGCTTCCTGGCCGTTATGTGCATGTATAACATTATTTTTTTCATCTGTAAAAACTTCTTTAAGGAATAAAAAATTAGTTTCTTCATCTTCAGCGATTAAAATTGTAAAGTCAACAACTTTATTAGCTATTAATGACTCCTCCTTTTTTGCACTTTCAATTAGCGGTTTCTCAATTAATATTTGTTGTTCTATTGTAAAATAAAAATTACTGCCTTTTCCAAATTCAGATTCAAGCCATATTTTGCCACCCAGCAGTTCAACCAGGTATTTAGAAATTGCCAAACCCAGACCATTACCACCATAGTTCCTTACAGTTGTTACTTCAACTTGTCGAAATCGTTCAAATATTTTATCATGATATTCTGGAGAAATACCAATACCGGTATCTTCAACGCAAAATTTTACACAATCATTTATTATTTGAAAGCTAATTTTTACATATCCGGTATTTGTAAACTTAATAGCATTACTTATTAAATTATTAAGAATTTGCCAAAGCTTAGAATAGTCAGTATTAACAATAATACTTTTATCATCAAGTTGATTCCCGGTTAGTATTTTAATGCGTTTTTCTTTTGCTTTAGGTTCGAAAAACATAACTAACTGGTTTATCAGTAAGTCTAGGTCAACAGGTTCTATTATTAACTCTACTTGTCCGGTTTCTAACTTTGAAATATCAAGAATATCATTTACTATATTCATTAACCTGTTCGAACATTCGTTAATAATACTAATATATCTAATCCGTTTTTCGTCAGATAACTCATCTTTTCTAAGTAATTGAGAAAATCCTATAATGCCATTCATTGGAGTTCTGATTTCATGACTCATATTGGCCAGAAATGCAGATTTCAATTGGTCCGATTTCAAAGCTTTTTCTTTTTCAATCCGGTACAATTTCTTTATGTAAATCATAATTATGCATGACAGTCCGACATACATAAAAACCCCCGTATATATATCTATTATGCGCGCTTTGCTGCTTGCATAATCAGCTATCAAATAAGGATATTTATATTCAATTATAAATTGTCCTGCACTGTTGAGGAAAAAGAATGATATAAATATGATCCTGGGCAAACCGTTCCACAAGTAAATGAATAAAGAAAAAAATAAAACTAAAAGTAAAAGTAGCGGTCCTTTTGAGCCAGAATTATAAAACCACATAGGATCAATTAATACAAAAACAAGGATAGCACTCAGCCAATTTGAAAGAGTAAATAACCTTTTAACCCTGGCAAACCAGTAAACCAATGAAAGAAGAACAGTACACAACCCTGTAAGGCATGTAATAATTGGATTTAATTGTAAAACAATATCTATTATTAAGCCTATAACCGACATGAATATTGCACCAAGCAAAATTGCTATAAGCAACAGTTCTTCGGTTACAAAATTCTTATTTCTCCCAACAACTCTATTAAGCAAATGGCTTAATTTACTCATTTATCAAACTTCTTTATCTCATATATAAATTTAGTATAATTGGATTTAAATTCCACGGATTTTAATGTTTGATAAAAAGAAATTAATTGAATTATACAAAACTGTTCATAAAATGAATTTCGGATTTTCTTCTTACTTTCGCATGAATTTTGAATACTCTCAAAAATATGGATTTATTAGTGTCAATAATCAGTTAAAAGATGTATAGAAATCATACCTGCGGGGAATTAACAATAAAAGATGTTGGAAAGCAGTAATACTTTGTGGTTGGGTACAACGTTCACGCGACCTTGGCGGAATGACTTTTATTGATTTGCGTGACCGGTATGGTATTACTCAATTGGTATTTAATATGGAAACCAACCAGGCACTATGTCTTGAAGCAAGGAAACTTGGACGTGAATTTGTTATTCAGGCTGAAGGTAAAGTAATTGAAAGAAGCAGCAAAAATCCAAAAATGCTAACCGGAGATATTGAGATTAATGTTGAAAAATTAGTCCGGCTTAAATGATGCAGAAACTCCACCTTTCACTATTGAAGATGAATCTGACGGCGGAGATGAGTTACGTATGAAATACCGCTATCTCGATTTGCGCCGAAATCCTTTAAAGGAAAATATAATACTGCGGCATCGTATGGCTCAGGAAACCCGTAAATATCTCGATTCACAAAATTTCATTGAAATTGAAACTCCGGTTCTTATTAAATCTACTCCTGAAGGTGCCCGGGACTTTGTTGTTCCCTCACGGATGAACCAGGGACAATTTTATGCATTGCCGCAATCACCGCAAACATTCAAACAACTATTGATGGTTGCGGGATACGACCGTTATTTTCAAATCGTGAAATGTTTCCGCGATGAAGATCTGCGTGCTGACCGCCAGCCAGAGTTTACACAAATTGACTGTGAAATGTCATTTGTTGATCGCGATGATATTCTTGAAACATTTGAAGGTCTTACTAAACATCTTTTCAAATTTGTAAAAAATATTGAATTTCACTGAACCATTTCCAAAAATGTCTTTCATGAAGCGATGACTTCATATGGTTGCGATAAGCCCGATTTACGTTTTGGGATGAAGTTTGTTGATATTACTTCAAAAGTTAAAGGCAAAGGTTTCGGTGTATTCGATAATGCTGAATATATTGGTGGTATTTGCTGCTGAAGGATGTTCGGAATATTCCCGTAAAGAACTCGATGCTCTAATAGATTTTGTAAAGCGTCCGCAAGTTGGTGCCAGCGGTTTGATCTATGTGAAATGTAATCCTGATGGTACTTTCAAATCAAGTATAGATAAATTCTATACTCCTGACGATTTAGATTCATTGGCCAAATATTTTGGTGCAAATCCAGGAGATTTGATTCTCATACTTGCAGGTTACAAAACAAAAACTTTAAAAGCATTATCTGAATTACGTCTCGAAATGGGTAACCGTCTTAACCTACGTGATCCTAATAAATTTGTACCACTTTGGGTAATTGATTTTCCATTGCTTGAATGGGATGAAGAAAACAAACACTGGTCTGCTATGCACCATCCCTTTACTTCTCCAGTGGATGAAGACATTCAATACTTTTCGATAACAGATCCCGGAAAAATTCGTGCGAAAGCTTACGATCTTGTAATTAATGGAGTAGAAATTGGTGGAGGTTCGATTCGAATTCATAATAAAGGATTACAGGAGAAAATGTTTAAAACCCTTGGTTTTACTCCTGAACAAGCGGAATACCAATTTGGATTTTTAATGAATGCCTTTCGTTATGGTGCCCCACCACACGGTGGTATTGCATTTGGATTTGATCGTCTTTGTGCAATGTTTGCCGGACTCGACAGCATCCGTGATGTTATTGCCTTTCCAAAAAATAATGCAGGCCGAGATGTCATGATAGATTCACCTGCAATAATCAGCAAGGAACAATTAGATGAATTGAACAATATTATTGCAAAAAAAATATTTTTTGTTGTCCAAGATAAAGAAATAAATAATAGTATTCGAAAATTTTTAAGTTTTACAGCTGAGGGTAACGATAATGATTACAGTGTTTACCAAGAAAATGCCACGCTTAGCATTTTCAAAAATTTTTCATTGATATCTATCAAAGAAGATACCCCACCTTCAATGATTGCTGATATATTAAAGTCATATCCACTAGTAGAGAAGATTGTGTGTTTTGAAAAATGTGTAATTGATAAATTAAGTGGTTTTAAAAATGTTGAATTAGTGGAAAAGAAAGATGATCTTTCCATTTTAATTAACCTGATTCAAATAATTGAACAAACTTATCAATTAATTAAAATTAATTGATAAGTTTATTAACTTTTCAAGCGTGCCTAATCCCGTTAGGGATAACATATTGGTAGAAAAAAAATACAGAAGCATTTAAGTTCCGTTAGGAACGACATAATATTCAAACCAATTTAATAATATATCATGCCTACGGCATTTAATATTCTATTAATAGTTACTTCTACCAATATATAGTCCCTGACGGGACTTAAAAGTGTTATTTTGCATAATATTAAATGATCCTATTTAAACAACAAATCTAACAAACATTAAAACTCCGTTAGGAACAAAATAAAATAAATATGGCAAATACTTATACACAAATTCATATTCAGATAATATTTACAGTTCAAAACAGAGAATGTTTGATTCAGGATAAATGGAAAACTGAATTGTATAAATATATCGCTGGAATAATAAATGCAAATGGGCATAAACTTATTGTCATAAATGGAATGCCTGATCATATACATATTTTACTTGGTCTACGACCTTCGCAATCACTTTCCGAATTACTGCAAGATATTAAAGGTGATTCATCAAAATGGATAAATAATAAGCGATTCATGAAAGGTAGATTTTCATGGCAGGAAGGGTTTGGAGCCTTTTCTTATGGTAAATCCCAATTATCAGATGTAATAAAATATATTAATACCCAGGAAGAACATCATAAAAAAAGATCTTTCATCGAAGAATATAGGTATTTATTACGTTTGTTTGATGTCGAATACGATGAAAGATATATTTTCAAACCCATTGAATGATGCCTCATTCCTAAAGCATTTGAACTATGATTTTTATCTGTTCACATAAACCATTGCTGAACTGATTGCTGATACCTGGAAATATCCAATTGCATAATCATTTAGATCGTTCACATTAAAAATATTTCCAATTAACGGAACCTGTATGTCTACTTCCCCATTATCATTTGAATATTTTTGCTGATAAAGAATATTCCAGAAATCATAATTGCTTTTACTCAAAGCATACAGATTAATTTTTACAGAGAAATATCCCTGTCCGTAACCCTGATCTGCAAGCCTGCTGATAGCTTTGCCGTCGAATGAAAAATCATTAAAGATTGTATTCCATTCATTTTGTTGTTGCCATGTATTGTTCCAATAATAAGATACTATTTGCATATAGTAGTTAGCCGTATCTTTAGGATCGTGCCATTTTATATATACCATATATCTATACGCATTCGGATATGTGGGAGAATGATCACTATAATTTCTTTCATAATAAATTGAATCAATTTTTGGAACATTTAGCATTGTTTCAGGTTTTGACTTATAGTGTTTGCCATCCTTTGTTAAAATATCAACAACATAATTTCTGCCAATTATACCTTTAATATGATCCGGATTTGAATAATATATACCTTTAGTTTTTTCTTTCAGGGTGTCCGAAATTCCGTAATTATCTGATATTACTACAATAGCTCCTGTTTCATAATCAATTACTGCATTATTATAAACATAACAATATTTTGTAGTATTGGACAATTTGACAGTATAGAATGTGTCTTCATTTGTAATTATTCCTTCAACAACTAATCGCTGATCTTTTAATGGTAAATCCAAATCAATAGTCTTGGTGCAAGAAATAGCAATTGATAAAATAAAAATAGATGTAAAACTCAATATCTTCATTTGGATATTTTAAAATTTAAAACTATATGTCAAAGATGGAACTATATCGTAGAACCACATTTTAGTTGCCTGTGTATTTCTAGAATTATTCATAGTGCTGATATAAATAACATAATCATTTTCCCGGGAATAAACGTTGTAGGCAGATAAAGTCCAGCAACCCTGCCATTTTCTGCCAGGCTTTTGTTTGTTATATAATACAGCTCCCAAATCTAACCTGTTATATGAAGGATAACGATCCTGATTTTTTCCCGAATAATATGGCATCAGGCTATTAAAATAAAAAAATTGTCCTGAAGGAAGAGTGATTGGTCTACCCGTCTGATAGAAAAAGCTGGCTGTCAATGTCAGTCTGTTATTTGCTTTAAATTCACCTGCCAGGGTAAATTTATCGGGAATATCATAATCAGCGGGATAATAATTACCAAAATTGATTTTATCTTCAAGAAATTTGCTGTCAATTTTTAATTCAGTTTTACTTTTTGTATAACTGATTATTCCGGTAAATCTACCTTCCGTTTTGTTAAATGCGAATTCAACACCATAGGCTCTGCTGGAACCTTGTAACAATCCGGCATCCAAGGTTTCATTCAGCAATATTTGAGTGCCTGGTTTGACCTCAATAACATTCTCCAGAAATTTATAATAAGATTCTACAGACAAACTAATTGCTTTTGCGGGCCATTGAAATGACCAGCCTGCAGAATATTGTTGTCCTGTTAGCGGCTTTATGTAATAATCACTAGGTTTCCACATATCAGAAGGCAAAGGATCAAATGTTTTTGAAACCAATTGGACATTCTGGGCCATTTTGTTATATGAGATTACAACTGTCTGGTTGTCTGTGATATTATATTTTAATGAAATACGCGGCTCAATATGATTATATGTACTTACTATTTTATTTTTTCCATAATGCAATGTATCAGTAATATTTAATGGATTTTTAGGTTCATTTGTCTGGTAAATAAAAACATCTGTTGGTCCCAAAAAATTATAGGTTGATAATCTTAATCCCGCCTGAACTTCAAGCGAACTAGTAATTTTAATGTTGTCGCTAATAAAAATGGCACCTTCAAAAGAATGTTGCGTCGGCAAATTAATTTTTTTTATATAAGATGTATCATTATTTTCAGGTATTAAATCTCCTGGATGAAAAACATAATTTATCACCTGGAATCCAAAATCAAATTTATGCCTGAGCAGGGAATAGCTAAAAGCATTTTTAATTTCATAATGTTCCAATCCCAGATGATCCATATATGGCAAAGTATCGTTTTGCTGGTTAACCCGCATGTTATATTTACTAAAAATAACTGAAGTGTTGGAAAACAATTGGTCATTAAAAATATGATTAAACCGTAAAGTCCCGCTAATGTTGCCGTAATTGACATTACTATTATTTACTGTTCCAATGTTTTGATCGATAAAGTCGTTCCCGATATAACACGAAAGGTAAACACGGTTGTTTTCATTAATAATATAATTTACTTTGGAATTTAAATCATAAAAATAGGGTCTGACATTCTTTGCATTTTCGTTATTCACAAATTTAAGGTAAGGTTCAAACAGAGATCGGCGGGCAGCGATAATAAAAGATGATTTGTCTGTTAAAATGGGACCTTCAACTGTAAGACCGCATGAAATTAAACCAACCCTTCCATTTATATGGTATGATTTCATGTCCCCCTCTTTCTGTGTTACGTCCATGACAGATGATATACGACCACCATATTGGGCAGGTATTCCTCCTTTGTAAAATTTGACGTCTTTAATAATATCAGGATTAAAAGTTGAATAAAACCCGTAAAGATGATTTGAATTATAAACAATAGCTTCATCCAGCAGCATCAGGTTTTGATCCCACGAACCACCCCTGACCTGCAAATCGCCTCCTGCTTCGGCCATACTCACAACACCAGGCAACATCAGTATATTTTTTAATAAATCTGCTTCACCAAATAAGGATGGCAATTCTTTTACAGTTTTTATTTCAATTCTCGATACACCCTCCTGAAAGTCTTTTAAAACATTTTTTTTAGTTCTTATAACAACTTCATTAAGCTCATGAATAATAGGTTTAAGCTGAAAGTCTATTCTTATGTTATCAACCAGAGCCGTATCCTTTATTTGCGTCTCATAACCGATGCATGAAATTTGAAATGTATATCTGCCTTCTGGAATAGTTATTGAATAAAACCCATAATTATTAGTTATACTTCCAGTTTTGAATTCGTTTACATATATCACAGCGCCGATAAGGCTTTCACTGCTTGCTGAATCTTTTATAATACCCGAAATAGTATGCCTGTTTTTTTTTTCATTCGATGGATTTATATAATTTTTCTTTAAAATAATTACCCTTGATTGCACCATATACTGAATTCCACAATCTTTAAATGCAGTATTCAGAATTTCATTCAGCAACATTTCTCCTTTTGGAAGTTTTATTTCCTTTTGCAATGGAATTTCAGAAGGTTCGTATGAAAAAAGTATGTTATAATTTTTTGTCAATTCATTAAGCAAACTTTGTATAGTCCAGTTTTCAACATTTATTTTAACAGCTTTTTTTAATAAGTCGTCATTATTTTGGGCAAAACAAAGTAATGGCGACACAAAAAAAAGAATGTAAGCTAATTTAAGTCTTTTCATCGCTGATTAATTCCAGAAGTTTTCAATATTATTTTGTCTGCAGATTTATCAATTTTTATATCCATTGTTAACTCTAAAATTTTCAGTACTTCCTCCAGGGGCAGGTTGTCAAACGATACAGTGATAATTCGGTTTTGCAAGGCTGGGTCAACTTCTATATTAATGGAATAATAGTCTGAAAGAACTTTTGCTGCTTCTCGCAATAGCTGATTGTTAAATTGTAATATGCCAGTTTTCCAAGCCAGAAAGTTTTCATTTTTATATTTAGATTTAATAATTTGTTGAGTTTTTATATCAAAAGTACCCCGATCACCTTTCCCGAGTTGGATTAATTTGGTTTTGTTTTTCTCAAAACCGAAAACAACTTTGCCAGTCAAAACGGATACAGTTACTCGTGAAGAATCTTTTGTTTTTATATTGAAAGAAGTACCCAACACTTTTATTAATGTTCCCGAGGCATGAACAATAAAAGGATGTCTTGAATCTTTTGCAACTTTAAAGAAAGCTTCTCCTTCCAAGTTTATTTCTCTTGTTTTACTTTTAAATTTTTCAGGAAAATAAATTTTCGAATAATGGTTCAAATAAACTGTGGTACCATCTGACAAGCATATTTCTTTTTTGACAGTGCTTAAAGTTTCTGCCATTTGAATTGTTGGCTTATTAAAATAAACTTTATTTATAAAAAACCCCAAACCAATTATGACAATCACCACTGCTGCTATTTTAAGTACTAGCATGAAATCAATTCTCAGGGATATCTGCTTTTGCTTATAACCTTTAATTCCAGTTCCTAGTTGAATTTTCTTCCATGCATTTTCAAAATCAGGATTGATAATCTCAGGAACCTTGTCAGAAGTATCCCATATTTTTTTTAGCTTGTTAAATAATTTGAGATTTTCAATTGAAGCATTTTTCCAATCTTCAATTTCTATTTTTTCAGAATCATTGCAATCATTCCCGAAATATTTAATTATCTGATGCAATTCCATTGACATGATTTTTTAAATTATTTATTAATTCGGCCTCCACCAAACTCGAGTCCAATTTGAATTCCCAAAAAATCACTAATGTTTTTACCCGTATAGTTATAAATTGCCGCTAATCTTAAATGCCACACGTTTAATCCAACTCTTGGACAAAACCCAAAATTTGTTTCAGCAGTTGGACCAATAAATATTCCATGCATAACTGATAAATCAACAGAATGAATTGTTCTTTTATACATTCCTAACCCTAATCCAACAAATGGCCTTGCATTGTCCGTTGAAAAATAATAATCACCAGTAATTAAAATTGGGTTTATAGTCGTTGTGCTTACATCTAAAGACTCCAGACCCATATTTATTTTTGAAGAACCTAAAAACAAACCGTCTATTCTTAACCCGATTATAAGATTGTCATTAACACCATATCGCGGTTCAATGTATAATCCGCCACCATTGCCGGCATTATTATCCAAAGGAGCATCATAGGTAAAACCGAAATCTATTTTAAAAGGTTTAAAAACTCTTTCCTGCGAATATAAATGGATATTCGAAATAATAATTAACAGGATTATTGAAATATTTAAATTTTTCATAATAAAATATTATTGTGTTTAATAATAAAACAAAATTTTGTTATGTAACCCTTAAAAGAAAAATTGATTTTTTTGAAAATTAAAGTGAATTTCCGATAACAGATTGATAGGAATACTTTATTTATTGGTTAAGACAGAAAGCGAGATAAGAATAAGATATCCGAATTTAGAAATGAAATGAAGAATTTTTTTTAATGCTATGCTGATTTGTTTCTCAACTGTTTTAATGGAAATATCCAATTTTTCTGCAATCTCTTTATATGTATGTCCTGAAAACCGGCTTAGTACAAAAATTGTCCTGCATTTATCAGGAAGTTGTTCGATGGCTATTTTTAAGATTTCTCCCAGTTCCTGGGTTACTATTTCATCATGCTGGTTAATAACGGATGAACTGTCTTTTATAAAACTTTCCTCAAGAATATCTTGTCTGGCATATTTGCTATGAATATAATTAATTGAGGTGTTAATTACAGAAGTGATTAAACAAGGCTTAATATTTCCAATGTAATGTAATGTAAATCTTTTGTTCCAGATATTAATGAATACATCTTGTACAATGTCTTCGGCAATATCAGTTCTTCCAACATATTTGAACGAAAGCCTGCAAAGTTCTAAATAATATTTATTGAAAAGATGTTTTAAAAAATTTTCACCATTCTCTGATAAAAGATTTGAAAATTCATCATCAAAAAAAAATCCAAACATGAATGTTCCTTAAAATTATTCAGCGTTCACTAATAAACCCTTTTTATACACACTAAAATTAGCTATATATAGAACTCCCTAAAAGTTGAAAAAAACACAAAAATAAAAAAAACAAAATTGCCGTAAACAAAAAGACGGGTATTATCCCGTCCTTACAATATGAAAAATAAACTCTTCCTTAAAAAAGAGCTGGCATTGCAACATTCATGGGAATTGAAATCCGGCTTAATTCGTTCTTGCGATAAACATATACCAATCCATATTCAACACATTTTTCACGTCTCATATCTTCAGGTAGATTCCGGTAAGTTCCTTCAACTTCATCCCATACCATAGTAATTATTTCATCGGCAGTTTTACGCAATTCGGAAAGTTCGTGAACATAACGCGTTGTGCTTTTCTTCATGGTTTTTTGCGAATAATATGCATCCTTGAATTGTTCGAATCTTACTTTTACAATTGCCATTGTAGGGTTAGTTATTGGTGACATTCCTTTTTTAGTTCTTTCTTGCTCGCCAATAATAATTTTTTCACCCCATTTTAATATTGATTCTTCTGTTGTAAGTGAAGGTAATCTGGTGTCATTTTCATTTATACCATAAAAACTTCGAATTGACGCAGGTTGTTCTCCTCTTTGAATTGCCATGTTCATGACTTGTATAAAATGTGAGATATACATTCTCGCTTTTCTGAGGTGCAATTGATACTCCTTACTTCTTTTAATTTGGTTGGCATAAGTAAATTTACTTTCTGCAACGCTTTTCTCAAAGGAAGGTAAAAAGGACTGAACTTTTTGAAAAGTACTTTGTGAAAAGGCTAATTTGAAAGGAGGAAGTTCTTTGGCTATTGCATAGGCAGCTTTTAATGCTTTTAATCTTGCTGCATCCGTATTGGGTAGACGTCTATATGGCATGGGCACAAAATTTAAATGTTGACAAAATGTTGATAACTTTTCCTGCTCTGCGAATATAAAAAATAAATTAAAAAAAACAAGGGTATTCGTAGATTTTTTTTAATATTAATATCTGAAAATGAACTGTTTGATTTTATTTCTGTTTAATTTTAGATTCTACTAATTGTGGAAATGTCAAAATTTGTTGATACTTTGGAGTGTTTAGACAGGTAGACAATGTCTGATTCAATTTAATTTCGTTTGTCAAAAAAATAACTAAGCACTCTTCATTTGATGTTCTTTAGTTGAGGGAATCTATATTACTAAATGATATTGTATAATACTTTCATAATAAATAAAAATGAAAATGTTTTCAACCAGTGTTTATGTGAATCGAAGAAAAGAGTTAAAAAAACTCATAAAATCAGGAATTGTTGTTTTCCTGGGAAATCAGGAAGCGCCATTCAATTATTTATCGAATCCTTACCTGTTTAGGCAGGACAGTAATTTTTTGTATTTCTGTGGAATTGATTTACCAAACCTTGCAGTTATAATTGATTTGGATTCTAATGAAGAAATCTTATTTGGTGATGATCCGGAAACATCAGATATCATTTGGACAGGGCCGACTCCGTCAATTAAAGAGTTAGCCTTTAAGTCAGATATAAATAAAACATTTCCTTCCTCAGAATTAAATAAAATAATACTTGAGGCAAAAAATAAAAACCGGTCGATTCATTTTGTCCCACCTTATCGAGGTGAAACAAAAATACAAATGTCTTCATTATTGGAATGTAAAATTGAAGAATTGGATAATCTGGTCTCATTAGAGTTAATTAAAGTAATAATAAAATTAAGAAGTACTAAAGATGAGTTGGAAATTAAAGAAATCGAAAACATGGTTGATGTTGCATATTTTATGCACACTACTGCAATGAAGATGACCAAACCAGGCATGAGCGAACGCGAAATAGCCGGAATTATTGAAGGCATTTGTTTGTCACATGGATATACTGTTTCGTTTCCAACAATATGCAGTATTCATGGCGAAATTTTACATAATCCATATTATGATAATATTCTTGAAAAAGATAAATTATTATTGGTAGATGCAGGCGCAGAATCGCTAATGCATTATGCAAGCGATATAACACGTACCACACCTGTAGGAGGAAAATTCAATTCAAAACAAAAAGACATCTATGAAATTGTACTCAAAGCTAATCAGGAAGTAATTCGTATTTCTAAACCCAGATTACCATACCGAGATGTTCATTTGGCAGCAGCAAAAGTAATCGTTAATGGACTTAAATCAATTGATTTAATGAAAGGCAATACTGATGAAGCAGTTACTAAAGGAGCTCATGCGCTATTTTTTCCACATGGACTAGGTCACATGCTTGGTCTGGACGTACATGATATGGAAGGATTAGGAGAAGATTATGTTGGTTATAATGAAGATTTTTTGAGAAGTAATCAATTTGGTCTTGCATATCTCAGGATGGCCAGGAAGCTTGAACCGGGATTTGTAATAACTGATGAACCGGGAATTTACTTTATTCCTTCTTTAATTGATCAATGGAAGGCAGAGAAAAAATTTACTGAATTTATAAATTATGATAAGCTGGAACAATATAAAGATTTTGGAGGCATAAGGATTGAAGATGATTTGTTAATTACCGAAAACGGATGCAGAGTACTGGGAAAAACAATTCCAAAAACTATCAAGGAAATTGAATCTTTATAAAAAAAACCCGAAATTTTCCGGGTTTTTTTTATTCTCAAATATATATATTATTGAGTTTAATAAGTTGAACTGCCAAAATATAAAGGATCAGTAACTTTAGGATCGTTATAAGAAAGATCTTCAATTATATTATTACCTGTAAAAGCAGTTATTGAAGATGAGCCGGAAGTAAATATATACCTGACTGATTTGCTAGCCAATATATAATTAAAGTTAGTTGAATTTGTTTGAAATGTACTATCAGATGGATTATATTGTTTTACAGAATAAGTAAGGTTCGTTGCAACATCTGAAGGATAAATTCTTATTGCCAGCCCCATGCCTGTTGAAGGAACTTTGATAGAATAGTTGCCTGAAGCATCAACTGTGTCAGCAAAAGTAACACCTTCGTAGGTTACATCAGTAAGTGAAGCACTACTTCCTTCTAACATAGTTACATATTTACTAAATTCAGTATTTGAAACTATTGCATTAATGACTGTTCCTGCAGGTGCATTTTCCAAATCCGGACTTTGTGTATAAGGATAATTGTTAGTAGCCCAACTTGCAAACGTTACAGTAATATCTGACTGCAATCCCAACTTTACCAGAAACTGTTATCATACCTGTTCCGGTAGTTGGGAAAACAATAACTTTTGTAGAAGCAATGCGTTTGGTTTCATTATCATACATATTAGAGTCTACATGATAAAGATCAACTAAATAATCAACGGTTGTATGATTAGCCAATTCTACGGTAACTGCAGCTAGTCCGGCTGTTAGACTTGTAAAAGTCGCCTGTCCGCTAATATCGGTGGTTCTGGATAAAACAGACCCATTAACAGAAACCTGTACTGTAGCTCCTTTGGCTCCAGTTACTTCAACAGCCGATTTGGTAAGATAGCTAGTTGTAGCAGAAGTTTCACCTGCAACAACAAGAACAGTGTAGTTAATTGTCCTGTTAATGTTAGGACGTGTACTTCTTGTACTGTTACTACATCGTTTTCTTTGCCGCACGAGATTAGAAATAACCCTGCCAATGTCAGCAAAGACATACAAAGATTCATTAGTTTTTTTGTTTTCATAGATTTGATTTTAAGAATTAGATTATAGGTTTTGACAGTACAAAAATATCATTTAATGCGAGAAAAAGAAATATTAACGCGTGAATGTGCCCAAAAATTTGACCAAATAAGCAATTTGTTAGATAAATATCAGACCATTTTTTTGGGATCAACCCATTTATCAAATTGCTCATTACTTACTAACCCTGACTGGATAGCGGCTTCCCGTGAGTGTAAGATTTTCCTTGTGGGCTTTTTTAGCAATTTTAGCGGCGTTTTCATATCCAATATGAGTATTAAGAGCAGTTACCAGCATAAGTGAATTGTCAAGATGTTTCTTTATTAAATCATAATTAGGTTGAATACCTTTGACGCAATTATCATTAAAGGAAACACAAGCATCACCAAGCAAACGGGCAGATTGCAATACGTTAACTGCAATTAAGGGTTTAAAAACATTAAGTTCAAAATGTCCGTTTGATCCTCCAATAGTAACAGCCATGTCATTTCCCATAACCTGTGCACATACCATAGTCAGTGCTTCCGGTTGAGTCGGATTCACTTTGCCAGGCATAATAGAAGAACCTGGTTCATTATCAGGAATGATAATTTCACCTATACCACAACGCGGTCCTGAACTTAACATTCGTATATCATTTGCAATTTTCATTAATGATACTGCAGATCTTTTCAATGCACCACTTAATTCAACCATTGCATCGTGGGCGGCAAGAGATTCAAATTTATTTGGTGCTGAAATAAAAGGATATCCTGTAAGTTCAGCAATTTTTTTTGCTACGAATCTCAGCATAACCTTTTGGTGCATTCAAACCAGTCCCCACGGCTGTGCCACCGAGCGCCAGTTCACGTATCATTTCAAGAGCATTTTTGATTGCCCGCATCGAATTATCAATTTGCTGAACATAACCTGAAAACTCCTGTCCCAGTGTCAAAGGCGTGGCATCCATAAAATGGGTACGGCCGGTTTTTACAATGCTCATAAATTCATTTGATTTTTTAGCTAAAGTATCTCTCAGTTTTTGCATACCGGCTAATGTAACTTCAACTGTCATCTTGTAGGCAGCAATATGCATTGCAGTAGGAAAAGTATCATTGGATGATTGCGATTTATTCACATCATCGTTGGGATGAAGAATTTTATTCTCATCTTCCAATTTACCACCATTTATTACATGAGCTCGATACGCGATAACTTCATTTACATTCATGTTGCTTTGTGTGCCTGATCCTGTTTGCCATATTACAAGTGGAAATTCATCAATCAATTTACCAGCAAGAATTTCATCACAAACCTTAGCGATTAAGTCACGTTTTTCGGCAGTAAGAATGCCCAAATCAAAATTGGCTTGAGCGGCTGCTTTTTTAAGATATGCAAATGCCATAATGATTTCTCCTGGCATGCTGGCTTCATGTCCAATTTTAAAATTATTACGTGAACGCTCAGTTTGTGCTCCCCAATATTTATCGGCGGGCACTTTTACTTCACCCATTGTATCATGTTCGGTTCTATATTTCATAATTTTATTGTTAGATAATTCATATCATTTAAATTATCAAAAGTTTAGAGCTTGCAAAATTAGTAAAAACATCAATTTCATAGATGCATAAATTACCTAATAAACACAAAAATGCATTGAAGATTTTTATTTTATCAGTTGATCTGCCAATTCAGGAGGTTGTGCTATTACAGCCTTATATTTACCAATAACAATAGGCCGTTGAAGTAGTTTTGGATTCTCAATGAGAATTTGAATCCATTCATCTTCGTTAAATTTCTTTCCTTTTAATTCTTTTTTATAATATTCTTCCTGGGTACGAATAATCTCATACGGTTTCTTATTCAGCTTAAGAAGTATTTCTTTAATTTCTGCCCGAGTCAAACCTTTTTTAAGATATTTAATAATAGTTATATCGACTCCTTTATCCTGAAGGTATTTCAAACATTCACAACTTTTTTTACATCTTGGGTTGTGGTAAATTTTCAACATTGATTGATAAATAATTTGTTTAAATGAAATGAATTTTGATGAAAATTACAATGAATTATTGAATTCAGAATTAGAATTCTTCAAATTCATTATATATACAATAACCTCCTAGCGGTTCAAAACCGCTTGGAGGTTATACAAGAAATATCTAGTTAATTTATTAAATCATTTTTTCATCAATCTTGTTTATATTTGAAGTGTCCTGCATCTGATAGGATTCAAAAAATTATTTAGTTATTTTTTATTTATGGATAAAATCATTGAAGCTGAAGGGCTGACAAAAGTATTTCCGGGAGGAATAATTGCGGTGAACAATATCAGTTTTTCTGTTGAAAGAGGAGAAATATTTGGATTTCTGGGACCAAATGGAGCAGGCAAATCAACTACAATTGCTATGCTGACTACTTTGATTAAACCCACAAAGGGCAAGGCAAATGTCGCATGTATTGACATATCTAAACATCCTTACAGGGTGAGGCTTGCAATAGGATATGTTTCACAAGACCTTGCCGTTGATGATGCACTAACCGGCTATGAAAATCTCAGGTTACAGGCAGGTTTTTATCACATACCGAAAACTGAAGTTAAAGCAAGAATAGATGAAGTTCTTCAAATGGTAGAACTAACCGACAGGGCTAAGGATAAAGTTGAAACTTATTCTGGTGGGATGAGAAAAAGGTTAGATATAGCATGTGGTCTTATTCATCGCCCTCAACTCCTTTTTCTTGACGAACCAACTTTAGGATTAGATATTCAAACTCGACGTGAAATTTGGAAATATATTAATCATCTTCGCCAGGAAACCAATATGACAATTTTTCTTACAACACATTATATGGATGAAGCAGATGCTCTTTGTGACAGGATTGCCATAATTGACAAAGGAGTCATTAAAGCATTGGATACTCCGGCAGCTTTAAAAAATTCATTGGGCAACGAAATTGTTGAATTCACTTTTTCAAAAGGAGAAGTTGAAGAAATCAATAATGCCTTAAATAAAATAAAAGATCTGAAGTTTGTAAAAAACATTTCTAATATTAATGGAACAGGTTATACGGCATCAGTAACAAATGGAGAAGCTTCTATCCCGGCAATCTTCGAAGCTCTTCAGAATTTCCCTGCCAAAATAGGATCTATATCATTAAAGCAACCATCACTGGATGATGTTTTTTTAAACTATACCGGTTATGAAATGAGGGAAAATGGCGGAGGAAAAGAAAGTTCGATGCGTTCACGAATTACAATGAGGAGGATTAGAAAATGAGATTTAAAAGATTTGTTTCAGATATCTATTGGGTATTTTGGCGTGATATGAAAAAATTTGTCCAACAAAAAGCCAGGATTTTTATGGCAATTGTTCAGCCACTTGTTTGGCTTGTGTTAATGGGTAATACCATGTCTGGTCTTACACGCAACCCTATAGCTGCAAAAATGCTTGGTACGGGAAGTTACCTAGATTTTATGACACCCGGTATTATGATAATGACTGCCTTGTTTGGAGGAGTTTTTGGGGGCATTTCAATCGTCTGGGACAGGAGACTAGGATTTTTAAATAAAATGCTGACAGCACCCATTCACAGGGCTGCCATACCACTTGGCAAACTTTCGGCATTAGGCATGCAAACAATAGGGCAGGTACTGTTGATTGTATTTATAGCACTTATTTTAAAGGTTCATTTTGCTACGGGAATATTTGGTATTGCGTGTCTACTATTAATTTCAGGACTATTTGGAATAATAATGGGAAGTATTTCACTTTCTTTTGCAGCAATTTTAACATCGATGGAATCACTCATGGCAGTAACTAATTTTTTTACAATGCCTCTCGTTTTTACAAGTAATGCTATGTTTCCTACCAGTGCCATGCCGGGATGGCTCAAAGTGATAGCAGAATTTAATCCTCTCACTTATGCTGTAGGGACAATGAGAACAATTGCCTTGAAAGGATTTCTTTGGCAAGAAGTTTGGCCTGGCATGCTGATTCTTATAATTATAGCTGCTATAACTATTTCTGTTTCAATCAGGGTTTTTTATAGGTCCATTTCTTGATACGCATTTGAAATTAGAATACAAACAATTGTTCTGAGATTACTGTTTCATAAAATTACATTTTTTGATTTTATTCCTGGAATGATAGGCTCCTTTAGCTATATCCCGACATTTGTTTTAGTATTAAATAAGTAATAATCGAAAATACTTATTGAATTTCTTAATCCTATTTTAATCTAAATTTTGATTTTGAAGTAAAACTATTTTTCGTTAGAAATGAATAGCTTTGAATAATAATTCATATTGAAAAAAAATTGTACTAAATATACTGCATATGAAAAAGAAAAATTCATTTTACACTTGTTTAATAGTAATTTCATTAAATCTAATTTCAACATCATTATTTGCCGGCTATGAAAACTTGAAAATTTGGTACCGTCAACCTGCTAATGCATCTATTGCTGATAACGGTAACGGATGGGTCAACGAACCTGAGTGGTTAAAGGCATTTCCATTGGGAAATGGTTCATTAGGAATAATGGTTTATGGAGATGTAAATAAAGAACGTATTCAGTTAAATGAAAAAAGTCTTTGGTCCGGAAGTTCGGATGATAATGATAATCCGGATGCGTATGCTGCTCTTGAAAAAATCAGGCAATTACTTTGGGAAGGTAAGTATAAAGAAGCCGGAGAATTGACACAGAAAACCCAGGTATGTAAAGGAAAAGGTTCGGGTTATGGCGGAGGTTCTAAAGTACCTTTTGGCTGTTATCAAACTTTGGGAAATCTTTGGATCGATTTTGGTAAGACTTCGCCATATTCGAAATACAATTGGGAATTGAATATAAACAATGCTATTTCCAGAATCAATTATAGTCAGGATGGCATAGCATTTTCCCGCGAAATATTTGTTAGCTATCCTGCGCAGGCTATTATCATTCGCCTCACTGCTGATAAACTTGGACAAATATCATTCAAGTGCTCGCTGGATCGACCTGAACGTTACAAAACATATGCAGACAAAGACCAGTTGATAATGAGCGGAACATTATTAAATGGAAAAGATGGAGATGGTATGAATTATATGACAAGGCTAAAAGCGCTTAACTCAGGAGGAACGGTGACTTATTCAAACAATAATATTGTCGTAAAAAATGCAAATGAATGCATTCTGGTAATTACGGCTGCTACCGATTACGTTCTTCATTACCCTGATTATAAAGGCAGAGATTATAAAAACATAAGTTTGCAAAATCTTAATTATGTGATTTCAAAACCCTATAAAAATCTGGTTAATGAACATATGGAAGATTTCAACAAATATTTTTGCCGTGCCAGTTTGAATATTTCAAATAATTACCAGGATACAATTCCAACGGATTCTTTACTAGCCAGATTTAAAAGAAACCAGTTTGATACACATCTGTACGAATTGTATTTTCAGTTTGGAAGATACCTGCTAATATCCTCATCACGTCAAGGCACATTGCCTGCAAACTTGCAGGGCTTGTGGTCAAATAAAATTCAGACGCCCTGGAACTGCGATTATCATACAAACATTAATGTGGAAATGAATTATTGGCCTGCTGAAGTAACTAATCTATCGGAGTGCCATTTACAATTGATAGATTTTATTAAGTCCCTGGAATCACCGGGAAGTAAAACTGCACAAATACAATATCATGCTAAAGGCTGGTGTGTACATCCCATTACCAATGTGTGGGGATTTACTACTCCTGGCGAACAGGCTTTATGGGGTTTGCATCTTGGTGCCGGAGGTTGGCTTTGCCAGCATTTGTGGGAACATTATGCATTCACTTTGGATACAGATTATCTTAAAGAAATATTTCCTGTTATTCAGCAATCAGCCGTGTTTTATCTTGACTGGCTGGTAACGGATCCGAAAACCGGAAAGTTAGTTTCAGGTCCGGCAGGTTCACCTGAAAATTCATTTATTGCTCCGGATAGCTCAGTTTGCCAAATAAGTATGGGGCCATCACATGACCAGGAAATTATAAATGAATTATTCGGAAATATTTTAGATATCGCCAAAATTTTAAATTTAAAAAACGAATTTATTGATAAAGTAAGTACAGCGAAAGAAAAATTATTGCTTCCAGGCATTGCTTCAGATGGCAGGTTAATGGAATGGGCAGAAGAATTTAAAGAAAAAGAACCCGGGCACAGGCATATTTCACATTTGTTTGCTGTGCATCCTGGCAGTACAATCACTTATAAAACAACTCCTGAATTAATGAACGCTGCAAAAAAATCACTTGAATACCGTTTAAGCCATGGAGGAGGTCATACCGGCTGGAGCGCGGCTTGGATGATTAATCTCTGGGCAAGGTTCTATGAAGGAGATAAAGCGCTGGATGCTTTGAATAAAGTGTTAACCAATTGCACTGCAGATAATTTATTTGACTTGCATGCTCCGTTCCAGATTGACGGGAACTTTGGTTCCACTGCCGGTATAGCTGAAATGTTAATTCAGTCGCATACGGGTGAAATAATTTTGCTGCCAGCTCTTCCAAAAAATTGGCCCAATGGAGAAGTTAAAGGATTATGTGCTAGGGGAGGTTTTGTTGTTGATATAACATGGAAAGAAGGTAAACCAACTAAATTATCTGTATTATCAAAAGCAGGCGGGAAACTTAAAATGCGCTGCAATGAAAAGTATGTTGAAATTGATACTCAGAAAGGTAAAATTTATACTTTTAATGAAAAACTGAATACTGTTTAATTAGGATCTGAGACTTTAACTCTGCTTGGCATACATTAAAAGTCATATTGAACATTGTTGAGAAAAACCTGTTATTTATTCAGTTTAATGTAAATATTATAAACTACTTCACCTCATTAACTCTGAAAACTGCAAAAGTAACACCTTTCATAGTCACTGAAACCTTACTATCTTTTAATAAGGCAATACCACTGCCTGAAATCAATTGAGGTTTTTTGCATTTATAGTTTATTGTAAATGATGCTGTATCTTCTCTGTTCGCGGGATTAATCACTATTAACAACCTGTCTTCTCCATTTGCCCTGACATAAGCAAGAGGATACTTGTCTTTTTCCGCATAAACAGGAACAAATTCTGAATAAGCTAAAAGTGCAGGTTCTGTATTGTGCAATTTAATTAACTCTTTCACCTTATTTAGTAATGAATTTGGATCATTTTCCTGAGTGACCACATCAGGAGCATCTTTAGACAAATCAACTGCCCTGTAAAGTTTCTCTGGAGTAACAACAGAAAAACCTTTATTTGGCCCATTGTTCCATTGCATAGGAGTCCTGTCTCCGGCTCGGCCCATATAGCTTCCTTCGGTATGAGGCAAACCTTCTAATTGTTTCATCCCAATCTCATCACCATAATAAATAAAAGGTGTACCGGGCATTGTTAACATAAAAGCAAAGATTACAGCTATATCTTTATCCGTTCTTCCATGATTCTTTATTCTGGTCAAATCATGGTTTCCAAAGGGAACAGCAATATATCCTTTGTCTTTGCTATCATAGTATTGATCTAAATAAACATCAAGAAAATGGGAAATATCTCCTTTTCCTTCTGAATCAAAATAGCTATGCCCATCGTGATTTGGATTTCTTATTTTTTCTTTTTGAAATAAATCATCGTAACCATTAAACCAATGAAAAAAATCAGCATTGAACCCACCTTTCACAGCATCTTTTGGATATGACCATTCGGCAACTGTAAATGTTCCCGGGTATTCTTTATCAAGAAATTCTCTTACCGTTTTCCAGTATTTACTGGTTTCTGACCCATCATCATTTTTCACTAGTGAGCCAGCCATGTCAATCCTGAAACCGTCGCAACCCATATTTAGCCAAAAACGCATTACATTTTTCATTTCTTCCTTCAAAGTCATCACATCAGGATGATTCGTCGGTAACTGCCATGGTTGTTGAGGATCGGGATGCGCATAACCGTAATTCAAAGCAGGTTGGTGCCAGAAAAAATTATTCATAAACATTCCATCACGATCGCAATATCCTTGTATAAAATTAGCTTTATAATTATCCATTCCTGGAAACCAAGTGCTATTCGTCCAAACAAACCAGTTGGAATATTTATTTGGTTTAGGATCACAGGATGCCTTAAACCATGGATGATCAATACTTGTATAGCTGGGAACATAATCAATAATGATATGCATGCCTCTTTTATGAACTTCAGCAAATAATTTTTTAGCATCGTCATTTGTCCCATAGCGAGGAGCGACTTTATAGAAGTCCGTAATATCGTAACCTGCATCACGAAATGGTGACTCATAGAAAGGATTAAGCCAAATGACACTAATCCCCAAACTTTTTATATAATCAAGTTTATCAATGATACCTTGCAAATCTCCTATACCGTCACCATTTGAATCATAAAATGTTTGAGGATATATTTGGTAAAAAACCGCGTTATCAACCCAGGAAGGACTGACTGGACGATTTACCTTGCCTGTAACTATACCTTTTTCAACTGATAATTTTTTACTTTCAATTTGAGTCTGACTAATTAGCAAACTATTGTTATAACAAAAACTAATTGCAACAATTGCAAACAAATAAAACTTTCTATGATTAGTCATATATTTAACTTATTGGTAATTTTAGTAGTGCCTAAAGTACATACTTTAAAGGATTTTTTAAAAGGATATTGACTTATTTTTTAATTGTATTGCGGATGATTTGTGAAGTATTTAAAATTTATCAGGCGCGTGTACCTTTTAAATAATTGATTCTATCAGACATTGATATTTAAAAAGCCATTACTCACCAAAATTAATAGCAAAAACAAATTATGCATCCATCACGCGTATTAATTATTTTATCTTTTTCATTATAACAGGGCTTAAATTATTAATAATAATTTCCTGTGCTTTTAAATGAAATATGGTAAAGAAATAATGAATTGATTATGCAACCAATTTATTTATTATGACAAATTGACCCTGAATAATCTTCACTTTTCATATCTGTTCATTTTTTTTTTGAAAAAGAAGATTAATCCTTATAAACTAAGAAAATTATTTTACTATTAGCTTCTGGTTTAAGAAATTTTGTCCATTACTAATTTTAACAATATAAACACCTTTAGATAATCCTGCATTTATTTCAGTTTCATTTTTACTCAAAGCAGCACTATATACCATTTTGCCTAACATATCATAAATTCTTACTTGCGGACTGACGATTAAATTGTTAAGTAAAATTCTGAATTTGCCTCCATCAGCAGGATTCGGGAAAATACTGGCATTGTCAGATTTATCCTGAAAAATTATCTCCACCGGTTTATTTACTCCAATACTGAAAGTATATGTACTCGCGCATGAGTCACTGTTTTTAAAAGTTGCAATATAACCACCTGCCTGTGTAGATTGTATTTTATTCAATACAACTTCTCGAGATGTCGAACTAAATCCACCGGGTCCACTCCATGACCATGATCCACTATCTGCTGCTTGAGGGCTTAAAATTGCACTGTCACCTACATTTAATGTTGCACTTGCTTTGATAGTAAATGTATCCTGATTGACTTTAATGTATGGAATTATTTCTGTTGCCATACATCCACCGTAAAGAGAATCCATTTTTTCAGCCCAGAGCATTTGTATGTCTGCAGCACCTGATGCATTAGGATGAATACCGTCGGTGTTTAAGTCACCAGGATGGGCCAAGAACCAATTATAAAAATCAGGACCGGAGATCAGATTGTTTTGAGCAGTTAGGTCATCAACAGCCTTAAAATAATCGGGGTGTATTTGCCAGCCTGTTGGATTTGTCGTATAAGCTGGATTGGTAGCCAGTACATGCGCAATTATAGGCTGAATTCCGTACGCTTTACAAGAATCAATAACTGTCTGCATATTACTTTTAAATGTGGCAACATTGTCATTGGTACCTCCCCATGCATCATTAGTACCCATTTCGATGGCCCAAAAATGTGCATTCCCTGCCATCTTTAAATACTGGGAAATATTATTTTTAAAATCAGTGCTGGTAATGCAGCCAATACCACCCCTGATCATTGCAGGGTTATATCCTGAGTGGTTCTTATTTACCAGATCAGCATAATTCTTTGCAGGAGGAGTTCCTTTAAAAGCATTCGCTGAAATACTGGTTCCAGCAAAGAACCATACGTCAGAGTCTCCTAGTGAGGCATCAAAAACTTCCACTTCGTCTATCTGTCCGCCTCCTTTTATAATTTGCATTTTTACCCAGCTTGCCCCGGAAAAATCAATAAGATCACCTCGTGCAGTTACTATATTGCCACGAACTGAATCAACAATTGACCATGTGCCATCAACTCCATTTGTAGAGTTTGATGATATCAGAAAGTTATAATCTACCGGAAAGGATGTAGTATTTGGACATTGGGAAGGTGCAAGTTCATTGGACCATGCATAAATAGGATTATTCCAGTTTACAAAAACTTTGGAAGGACCGGAATCCACTTTTATAGCTATCCAGGAACCATTACTTACATTAAACGAAGTTCCGCCGAATTTATCGTCAACAAGATAAGAAGCACTACCGCTAGAAGTGTATACAGGCTTGCCACGGGAAATAATAGGATTTGGAACTATAGCAGAAAAAATAGGACACAGAAGTATAAATATTAGTGATGTCGCAAATATCGATTTTTTCATAATTGCTATTATTAAGTTTTCAAAATAAACTAATTAAAAAATAAATATTTCAAATTTATTACATTTTTTTCAATTCTTCCTGCCCATCCAAAGACTAAGAATACTGCAATATGAATTTCTAATTTTTTGTGCAAATACGATATATTCTCCGAGTTTTCCTTCAAGTAGCCATTACTGATGTGATCTATTATTGAGAATGCTTCACTAAAAATTATTAGCAGATCAAGGGTACCCATTAATCATGATCTCTTTAGGACGGAATTTAATCAAAATGATTGCTTGACTAACGTGCTAATCTTTTTGATTTTTCTCCATTTGCTTGAACTGGTCAATTGCCAGAAAATAAAAATGCCACTATTGAAGCAATTTATTAAATTGCGGAGAGGGGGGGATTCGAACCCCCGGTACCCTTTGCAAGATACGACGGTTTAGCAAACCGTTGGTTTAAGCCAACTCACCCACCTCTCCAGGCTTTAGAAATTAATGAGTCATTTAATTAATGTAAAATTCCAATTAGTTTATTAAGACATAAATAATTATTATTAAT
>CAWKPE010000032.1:0-225603 GCA_963851385.1 uncultured Bacteroidota bacterium
CATAATTAATATTTCAGTATTTAAAGAAAAAATCAATTATTTAAAATTATGCCTCATAAACTTCAAGTTTCATTCATTCACCTCTTTTTATAAGAGTTACAAAAGTATAAAAACAGACTGCAATAGCAAAAGTTATTAAATAAAAATTGATTTATGTGATTTTTTTCAAATTTCAAATAAAACGACTTTTATAATTTAAATTATTAGAAATACCAGATTTAAGGATTATGGAAAAGGATTCTGCATAAAGAGCTGAAATGACAAAAAACAGGTTTATTGGCCCTGCTTAAATTCACTAATAAAAATAAGTTGTAGTTTTTTCTCCGACAAAAACAACAATTCTTAAAACTGAATTATCAGTACCGAATAATTTTTTACTAATAAAAAAATTTGGAACATTAAGAATATCTCAATATTCCAAATTGACATTAATATGTAATTAAGAGGAAAATTTATTCTATTGTAACGGTGAGACCGCGTCTTGAAAGTTCTTTCTTCATAGGATTTAAATATTTAAAATTTCCCTTTTTTACATCGCATTTACCTCTGTAATGAACCAGATAAGTGCATTGTTCAGCTTGTTCCATGTCATGATCGCATACTTCAATTAATGATTCTATCACATACTCGAAAGTATGAATTTCATCATTGTGTAAAGTAAGGAAATTAACAATACCCTTTCCACTATCAATTACCTCTTCAAATTCCGGGCTTTCCCTGAATTTATTTATATCCTTCATAATGTAATGAAATTATTCTCCCAATAATAAAATTACAACATTTTATATTTCATTTATCCAAATTTACAAAAAAAATAGAAACATTTTATTAACAATAATTACCAAATTATTCCTAAATTTTTATAAAACAGGTATTTTTATTGATTTCTTTCGAATTCTTTTGCCCTTTCCACCGGGATTTTCTTATTATTATAATATGCAATTACAAATGCTTCTTTGAAGCCATATTCTTTAACTTTATTTAACGAATTATCTGCTTCTATAAAACGTTTAAATAATCCGGCATAGTATTTTATTATTTTTTTATCTTGAGAAAATTCTGCTGAAACAGGCTGTATTCCACCAAATAATTTATAATCAACAGGTTTACTGAAAACTCCTAATTGTATCCTGTAGACAATTCCAGCCGGCATTTTTGTTTCTGACGGTATTGGATTTAATTTTGAATAAAACGACGTATCAGTTATAGAAAAATTGAACTTTTCTGAATTTAATGAGTCTTTATTGACTTTTTGATAAGTAGAATTATTTCTCAGAATAGTATTTGCCTTTGCATAAAATTGGTTTATAGATGATTGTATTTTTGCAGAAAATTTTTCATCTTGCTTTATTCTTGTAAAAAGAATAGCTCTTTTTTCTTTATCATTAATATTATCAAGCAATAATTTACATTTTTTTGAATCGATTATAGCTGAATCACACTTTCTTTGTGATTCTAATGCCATTGATAAAACATGTAAGAGTGTATCATTTATGAAAAATACAGTATCTTTTTTACTGGCTGCCAAACCAGAAGGTGATAAAGTTAAATTCAGAGGTTTTTTTTGTGTTTTAAACATACATAATTGCAGCATTTCATCACCAGCAGAAATAGAAACCAATTTTGAAGGGAGCGGTTTTTCAACATGATAAATAGTCACTTTTCCTAAATTGTTTTCACGATTTGATATTAGGTATGCAGATTTACCATCATCAATCCAATAAAAATCATCCCAGGGTGAATTAATTGGAAAGGGCAATCTTTGAGGTTTTTCCCATTCTCTTTTTATTGAATCATATTCAGATTTAAAAATATCAAAACCACCAACACTTTCGTGTCCTTTAGAGGCAAAAAAGAGAGTACCAGAATTATAATCAAAGTAAGGATAATCTTCATCTGATGTGGAATTTATAATGTTTCCTAAGTTTTGCGGATCAGACCACGAGCTATCAGTTAGTTTTTGTATCCTGAAAATATCTTTATCTTGGGTTCGCGAATTTGTTTGCTTGGAAAAATAGAAATATTGTCCAACTTTCATGCGATTTTTACATAGTGTAAAGTCGTTTTCTGATGTGCCACAAATGCAATTATTGCTTTTGCTAAATGAATTAATCACCAAAAAAATGCTATCTTTAGTAGTGACTATTTTGTCAAAAATTAATAATTGAATCGCATTTGAAAAAAAATCAGGAGCAAATTTCAATCTTTCTAATTCTATTGCAGTTTCCATATTTCTGTTTTCAAGCCAGGAAACATTTTTATTGAAAGCGTTAAAAGCTGTTTCTGCTTCTTTAAATTTAAACTGTCGATAGTAGTTCTTGCCCAGGTAATACCACGCTTTGTTAATTGTGTTTTTAATTGTTGCTGTTTTAAGATATTCATTTGCCTCTGATGGAGAGCTATTTATTTCTACAAGTGAAGCTCCCAAATAATACTGGTAAAGAATATCTTTTGGATATCTATCAAGTAATTTTCGGAATTCAATTACCGCCAGAGAATATTGTTGATTATCAAAAAAATCAATCGCTTTAAGGGCTTGTGGGGAAATGTTACGTTGACAACCTGTTTCAATGAAAAATGCAAAAAGTAAAAAGATTAAAGAAAAAAATTTAATCAGCATACAATTGCACAGTCGCAGAGTAATTGAATTGTTTTTTAAGGTCAATTTAGCTGTCAATTAAACAATATTTTGTTCATCCTGTTTCTTAATTATATGCAAAATAAATTATTTTACTTAATATCAATTCAAATATTTGATAATTAAGTAATAATATCGGATATTGGCATATAGTTCTTTTGATAATATTACTAATTCAAAATAATTCAAACAAATAAACTTGATAAATTATGACAAAATTAAAAAAAGGAGACATAGCTCCACAAATCAATGCACCCGATCAGGATGGGAAAATCGTTAATCTTAATGATTATAAAGGAAAGAAAATTATAATATATTTTTATCCAAAGGATGACACGCCCGGATGCACAGCTGAAGCTTGTGACCTTCGTGATAATTATAACTTACTTTTAGCAAAAGGTTTCGTAATTATTGGAGTAAGTTCTGATTCTGATGTATCGCACAAAAACTTTATTGAAAAATATAAATTGCCTTTCCCATTGATACCTGATATTGATAAAAAAATAATTAATGCATATGATGTTTGGGGCGAAAAAAACATGTATGGTAAAACATATGAAGGCATTTTAAGAACGACTTTTATAATCTCGGAAAGTGGAAAAATAGAACATATATTTGAAAAAGTAGATACAAAAAATCATTCTATGCAGATATTGCAGGCTTTAGGGAAATAGTTAGTCCAACAATTTAACTAATTTGCTTTTATATCTTTTTAAAATAAATTTATCACACTCCATATTTTTTTATTTCATTTTAAAAAAGGTTGTACTTTTTTAAAGGCATCTTAATGTCGAAAATCTGACATAAAAATCTGAATAAACCTTCCTCCTATTTCTTTATTAGTAGATATTTGCAAAAGAAATAAAACAAAAAATTGTAATTTATATTTGAATAGTTAAAATGAAAAATAAGGGTAAGAATTAAATTAATTGTCATCATTTTATATAATGATATTTTCTTATAGTGTTGCTATGAATTTTTAAAAAATAATTAATCAATCTATACTTAAAAATTATGAAACGTTTTTTTACAATTTGTGCTGTTGTAATTTTCATGAACAGCATACTCATTAAAGCTGCTCAACAAATAACTGCGAGCATTGTTTCCGGAGGTGTTACATACAATTTGTATATATCTATCCCCGATGATTACAATGCCTCTAATAAGTATCCGTTAGTAGTGGCATTGACAGGTTGTACTGGCGCAAATGCAAATCCGTACCGTGATGCATTGAGACCAATTTCGGACAGTTTAAAAATGATAGTTGTCGTTCCAAATCCTACACTTTCTGATCAATCTATTGGTGATACGAAATGGGAACTTATTACAGCCTCTATTGATACTGCAAGAGCAATGTATAATATTGACACAACATCTGTTTATCTTACCGGATTTTCGTGCAATGGTCCAAATGTTTTACTTCATGGCTTAAATAAAATGTATCCTTATAAAGGTATTTTCACATGGGAGCCTTATATACAATATGGCTATGATAAAAGAACTGATCTAACATCAGATATGCCTATTACTATAGCAGAAGGAACTTATGATGATTCATACTCTCAAGTTTTAAGTCTTTTTGACAGTCTAAAAAACAATGGTGCAAAAGTTAACTTAATACTGGTCCCAGGCATTACACACAGATTTGACTTTGCAAATTTTGGAAACGTAATGGTACAATGTGTACGCTATTTAAATGATACAAATACAATAACCATTGAATCTTCTGATACCTCACTTCCATTAATTAAAATGATGGATACAGATGCGGCCAAAGAACTAGTATTCAAAGTGAAAAACAAGGGTATTAAGGAATTAACATATAGTGCTTTAAGTAGTACCACCTCAATTATAGCCAATCCTACACTCGAATATTCGGCGACAGACAGCACAATTAAGCTTACATTCGTGCCAAAAGTCGGTATATCCGGTCGGGATTTTATTGTTTTGGAAGCACGTGAAAAGGATGGATTGGCCATTAAGCAATTTTCATTTAAGGTCATTGTTTCGAAGCTCATTTCATCAGTAGAATCAACATACGCTTCTACCAGTGAAATAAAACTTTATCCTAACCCTGCTAAAGATATATTGTATCTCAAAAGCAACGAAAAGAATTTAAATGTTCAAATCTTTGATATTTCAGGAAGGATTGTTTTGAGCAACACAATTAACGGCTCTGACCCAATTAACATTTCAAGTCTAAAAAATGGCTTGTATTTTCTTCAGGCAAAAGGCAAATTGGTTTATCCTACTGAAAAATTAATTAAAGAATAGACATTCTATATCATTTTATAAAGAAAACGGAGATTCAATATAGATTTACTCTCCGTTTTCTTTTTTTCATTTTAAATCCTTCCTGGAATTTTATAAAATTGAGGATTTAATCAAAAAATACCTTCCAATTGTATTTTTAAAATTTAATTTAGTTCTACTTTGACACATTTCAAAACTAAGAAAGACATAATCTGTCAAAGTAGAATTAAATTACCTCAAAAGAAGTATAAATAGGTTATTGAAAAAAGCGAAAATTTTTTAACTAAACTGAACCCAATTTTTTCTCTCATAAAACCTGAATAATTATTCCCGCATTTCTTTATTAGTCCATATTGTTTAAAAAGTAGATACCTCAAATCATACCCGTCAAATTTTGAAAATATTTAAAAATTAGGATTACATCTAAATATTTCAATAAGCAAATATCTATCGAAATGTATGCTTGCTGGTTCATTAAAAATATGTATATTCGTTTCTTTCAAAAACAAAAAAGGCAATGGATAAAGAACAACCTAAAAAAGAAACAAATAAAGAGAGGTTAAAAGCTCTTCAACTTACAATTGATAAAATAGATAAAGATTATGGCAAAGGTACTATCATGCGAATGGGTGAAAAACCGACCAATGATGTTCCTACAATTCCATCAGGTTCGATTGGACTTGATATAGCATTGGGTATTGGAGGCTATCCCCGTGGAAGGGTGATTGAAATATATGGACCAGAATCATCTGGTAAAACAACTTTGGCAATACATGCAATGGCCGAAGCTCAAAAAGCTGGCGGCATAGCTGCTTTTATTGATGCAGAACATGCATTTGACAGGTTTTATGCGGAAAAACTTGGTGTGGATATAGAGAATTTACTTATTTCTCAACCTGACAATGGAGAACAAGCTCTTGAGATTACAGATTCACTTATTCGTTCTGGAGCAATAGATATTATCGTTATTGACTCTGTAGCTGCTCTTACACCAAAAGCAGAGATAGAAGGTGATATGGGAGATTCGAAAATGGGTCTTCAGGCAAGACTTATGTCTCAGGCTTTGCGTAAATTAACAGCAAATATCAATAAAACTAACACCTGTTGTATTTTTATTAATCAGCTTCGTGAGAAAATCGGAGTAATGTTTGGAAATCCAGAAACTACTACTGGTGGAAATGCTCTTAAATTTTATTCATCGGTTCGGGTTGATATTCGTAAATCACAACAAATAAAAGAAGGAGAGGAGGCTCTTGGAAATCGTACCAGGGTTAAAATAGTAAAGAATAAACTTGCGCCACCATTTAAAAAAGCTGATTTTGATATAATGTATGGAGAAGGAATTAGTAAAACTGGTGAGATTGTTGATTTAGGAGTTGAACTTGAAATAATTAAAAAAAGTGGCTCATGGTTTAGCTATGGTGACACTAAGCTTGGACAAGGGCGTGACGCTGTAAAAACTCTCCTTAAGGATAATCCTGAATTAATGCTCGAACTTGAACAAAAAATAACAAAATCTTTACAGTCTACAGGAAAGCAAGTTTTGTCAGATTAACTTTTTCAGACAAGAAATATTGCCCCGTAAATCTTTGATATTGTTCAGTTACGGGGTGTTCTTATTATCAATAGTTATTTTACATTATTAAGTTTTATTTGATGTAATTTCTTAGTAAATTTGATAGAGGGGGTAGTAAAATAAAAAAATTACATCAAAATAATGAGGTTTTTTGCACTGAATTACAGTACCAAGGTTAAGATAATCGCGATCTTAGTAATTACCTTTATTGTATTTCTATTAGCATATCTTATTTATCAAAATACTTCTGATAAACACGTAACCTCTTATTTACTCATTAATAAGAATAATACATGCATTGAGCAAATAAAAAATTTAAAATCATTTTTCGACAAATTCTATATTGTCACTGCTTTGATAGTATTAATAATTTCAATTGTAGCAATCAACATAATTGTATTGAAACCTCTGGGGTTTATTATTGATACTTTAGATACATCTTCGCCGGAAAAATTAGTTTCTACTGCTGTCCGGGGTGATGAGTTTGGGAAAATATCAAGGTATTTACTAGAGTTTTTTTCACAAAGAAGTACTCTTCAAAACAAGTTGATGGAATTGAATCACACTAAGGATGATCTTCATAGTTTGAATGAAGTGCTTCAGTCACAAAAGGAAGAATTATTAGCGTCATCCGATAGGCTGCTAAAAGCAAATGATGAAATAACAGAAAGTATTAATTATGCAAGCATTATTCAATCTGCAGTGCTAAATGCCCCTGCAAGTTTTTATTCTGCTTTTCCTGATCATTTTGTTATTTACAAACCAAGAAACATCATAAGCGGTGATTTTTATTGGATCCAGGAAAAGGATGGCCGATTCTATATTGCTTGTGCTGATTGCACTGGTCATGGTCTTGCAGGAGCACTTTTAAGTATGCTGGGAATTTCTTTCTTGAAAGATATTATTCATCAGCAAAGTAATTTAAAGGCGGCAGAAATTTTAGATTATTTACGTGAGTTTCTCGTTGAGACGTTAAATCAAACCGGAGAATTTGGTGAGGCTCATGGGGGGATGGATGTTGTTTTTTGTATAATAGATACAGTCAATTCAAAACTTGAATATTCAAGTGCCTTTAATTCATTTTATATTATTTCAAAGCAAAATGAGTCAAACGAAAATTCATTGGTAGAATATAAAGGAGATGCTATGCCGGTAGGAATATATATTAAAAATGATGCTTTTACCAATCATATTATTGATCTTCACCAGGGTGACATGATATATCTCTTCACTGATGGTTTTATTGATCAATTTGGTGGCACCAATAATAAAAAGTATCGCTCTCATAATTTTAAAGAATTAATTTTGGAAGCGGCTAAAAAACCTTGTAATTTGCAAAAAGAATTTATTGAAACTGCTTTTGAAAAATGGATGGACAATAACCAGCAAACCGATGATATATTGGTAATGGGCATTCGTTACGATAAACATTTTCGTTAAAAGAATATAAATACCAGGCACACATTTTTGGACAATTTTCATTTTTTAATTATATTCACATTTAAATCATTGATTTAACAAATTATTATTCTTTATAAATAATAATCTAAATCTAATTTAAATTGCATCATTACCTTATAGTGTAATAAATGAAAAATACTGTTCATAATTTGTTTAAGATGAGTATAAAAAAAAATACAGTTTTTCTAATTTGTGCAATTGTTTTATTGGCCTGCCACCATAAATCAAAACCACCAAAGGATTACTTTTATTTTGATCCTTTGACAATTCAGGAAGTCAATCAAAAAAAATTGACTCCTGAAATTCTTTGGAAATTCGGTCGGTTAAAAGAGGTTCAATTATCACCCGATGGAAAATGGCTGATATATACTGTTTGTCGTTATAAGATATCTGAAAACAGAGGGAATACTGAAATTTTTATTATTCCCTCTAATGGTGGAAATCCGGTTCAGCTTACTTTTACTAATGAATCGGAAAGTAATATTAAATGGAGTTCTGATGGTAATAAAATCGGATATTTACTTTCATCAGGAGGAATCTCCCAAATATGGGAAATGAAAATTGATGGATCAGGGAAGCAACAAATCAGCAATTCTGAAAGTGACATTGAGATGTTTGATTACTCTCCCGATGGTAAGCATATCATGTATACTTGCCGCGTGAAAACTGACACTTCTGCCCAGGATATTTATCCTGATTTACCGGAATCAAAAGCCATGATAATTAATGATCTTATGTACAGACATTGGGATGATTGGACCGATTATAAACACAGCCACATTTTTTTGGCTGATTACAATAATGGTAAAATTTCTAACATAAAAGATATAATGCAGGGCGAACCATTTGATTCACCTCTCGCGCCTTATTTTGAAGCAAAAGAAATAAACTGGAGTCCAGATGGCAAAAATATTGCATATACTTGTAAAAAATTAAAGGGAAAAGCATATACGTTAAGCACCAATTCAGATATTTATTTGTATTCTCTTAAAACAGGCAATACAACGAATATTACTGAGGGAATGCCAGGATATGATCGTTTTCCTGTTTTTTCACCAGATTGTAAAAAACTGGCTTGGCAAAGTATGGCAACTCCTGGTTATGAATCAGATAAGGACCGATTAATGGTTATAGACTTAAAAACTGGAATAAAGAAAGATGTCACTTCAAAATTTGATCAAAGCATTTCAAATATTATATGGAACGAGAACAATACCGTTCTCTATTTTATCGGTGGTATTAACGCGACTTACCAGATATTTAAAGCAGATTTAATTACTGATAGAATAATGCAGCTCACGAAAGGAGATCATGATTATGATAATATAGAAAGAAAAAATGGCATTTTTGTTGGAGAAAGAATGTCAATTTCTGCGGCAACTGAAGTATTTCGCATTGACGAATCTGGTGAAGAACATCAACTTACTTTTACCAATAAAAATATTTATGATAGCATTAAGCTGGGTAAAGTTGAAGGACGGTGGGTTAAAACTACTGATTCTAAAAAGGAACTGGTTTGGCTAATTTTCCCGCCTGATTTCGATTCGACAAAAAAGTATCCTGCAATACTTTTTTGCGAAGGGGGACCTCAGATTGCTGTAAGCCAAAATTTTTCTTACAGGTGGAATTTCCAATTAATGGCAGCAAAAGGTTATGTTGTAATTGCTCCTAATCGCAGAGGAGTGCCTACATTTGGTTCAGAATGGAATGACCAGATTGCAGGAGATTATGGAGGACAAAACATGAAGGATTATTTAAGTGCCGTAGATGAAATGAAAGAAGGAGCCTTATATAGATGCAAACAGAATTGGGGCCGTTGGTGCAAGTTATGGAGGGTATTCAGTTTTTTATCTTGCGGGTTGTCACCGGAAAAGATTTAAAGCTTTTATTGCTCATTGTGGCATTTTTAATTTGGAAAGTCAATATGCTGAAACAGATGAAGTATTTTTTACTAACCATGATTTAGGTGGACCATTTTGGCTGACACCCCGTCCAAAGAGTTATGATTTTTCACCACATAAATATGTCCAAAATTGGGATGCACCTATTCTAATTATTACTGGAGTCAATGATTTTCGAATTCCATATACTGAGAGTATGCAAGCTTTTAATGCGGCACAACTTAGAGGTATTCCCAGTAAATTAATAATTTTCAAAGATGAAAATCATTGGGTGCTTAAACCACAGAACAGCATTCTTTGGTACAATGAATTTTTTAAATGGCTTGAAAAATGGCTTAAATAATATATATTATGAAATACCTATAATTTTTCGAGTAACAAATATTATTTAAAATAAAATGGGTGTTGTATCTGAATAATAAAAATTAAATTAACTACAGATGAATTCTTTTATCAGACTTGTATTTATTGCGGCATTTCTTTTGCTTTATTTAATGACAATAATAATTCTTAAACCAATGAGATTTCATGTGAAGAGGAAATATTCTACTTTAGCTTTGAAATTTTCGTACCTGATTTACCTGGCAGTTTTGTTAATTTTTTCTTACCTATTTATATTTATGTTTTCTAATGGTGGTGCTGCTTCATATTATCTTGAAGATCCTGAAAATCCAAGAGCATTGGTACATTTTAGCATTTTGCTTTTGGCTTTTATCATACCAAATACCGGTATTCTTATTCGAAGAAAAATTAAATGGCGCAAACAATTCAATGTTATAATGACCTTCGTGAATCTTATTTTTGGATTTTATATATGGAAATTGATTGAAGGAACAATTAAATGATAAATTCAAAATTGTTTATAAGATATCATTTATAGTTCCACTATTAAGCAAATCATCAACACATTTAATTTCTGAATTAATTTTTGCTTTTGTAATTTGCTCTTCAATCAGATCGTCAAAGGTGGGTTTTGCAACCATCCTTATTATACCCAAAGCGATTGGATAATCCGGCGGACTCATTTGAGCAAGCTGAATATGCATACTCATATTTGGAGTTTTGGCATCATGAATAAGTATATTATCAAGAGAGATGCCATCTCTACCTATTTCAACAACTTTTAATTGATTATTTTTTAAAATCAGGCCTTTTTCATTGTTCTTCCCAAACAACATAGGTTCACCTTGCCTAAGAATAATCTGATTATCATCGCGAGTTTCTTTCGAAGAATATAAGTTCGTAAGCTTTATCATTATAAATGACGCAATTTTGCAAAATTTCTATGATAGATGTGCCATCATGCCTTGCGGATTCAATCATCAGTTCCGACAATAATTTAGGATTTGAATCAAGAGAGCGGGCAAAAAATGTACCCTGGGCACCCATTACCAATTCTCCTATGTTGAACGCATTTTCAATAGTTCCATAAGGTGATGTTTTAGTTACTGTACCAATAGGTGTAGTCGGTGAGAATTGTCCTTTAGTCAGCCCATATATCTGGTTATTAAAAAGAAGAATATTAATATCGATGTTTCGACGAATTACATGAATAAAATGATTTCCTCCAATTGCCAATGAATCGCCATCACCGGTGGCAACCCATACGCTTAGTCCCGGATTTGAAAGTTTAACTCCTGAAGCAATAGCTGCTGCCCGCCCATGAATACCATGAAATCCATAAACATTTACATAATAAGGGAATCTTGATGAACAGCCGATCCCGGAAATGAATGCAAAATTCTCTTTTCTGTAACCAATTTTTGGAAATGCAGTAGCTATGGAAGAAAGAATAGAATGCGCACCACATCCGGGACACCATTTTACCACCTGGTCACTAATAAAGTCCTCTTTTGTTAATTCTGAAGACGAACGCTTTATTTTATTATTTATTGGTTCCATTAATCAAATTTGTTTCTTTATTTCTTCTGTAATCTCTGCCACGGTAAAAGGCAACCCTTGTACTTTATTATATTGAACATATTGAAATTGCGGATAATTCATTCGCAGATAAAAGATAAATTGACCCAGGTTAAGTTCACAAACTAATATCTTTTTGAATTTTTCAAAAATGTTGCCAGTATTTTTCGGTAATGGCATAATATAATGAAAATGGGCATGTGCTAATCTGCAACCACTACTAACAAGATTCTGAACAGCAGTAGTAATAGTACCTACAGTGCTTCCCCAACTGACAATTAATAAATCTCCTTTCTCACAACCGGTGATAGTTTGTTCAGGGATAAAATCAGAAACTTTCTGAACTTTATCAGCTCTCAGTTTTACCATAAGCTGGTGATTCTGCGGATCTGTAGATACTGCCCCGGTAATATTTTCTTTTTCCAGGCCACCAATTCTGTGGCGTAATCCTTCTGTTCCGGGTATCGCCCATTTGCGCACCAGAGTTTCAGGATCACGACGATAAGGCATGAATTCAGAATCATTAGGCTGTGCAATTGGAGGTTCAATACCAGGTAAGTCAGCTACTTTTGGTATTTTGAAAAGCTGCGAACCATTACCCAGGAAACCGTCGGTAAGTACTATCACAGGAGTCATGTGTTCGAGTGATAGCTTTGCAGCCTGGTAAGCATAATCGAAACAATTTGCCGGTGTAGACGCAGCAATTACTATCATTGGAGCTTCTCCATTTCTACCAAAAAGAGCCTGCATAAGATCGCTTTGTTCTGATTTAGTTGGTAATCCTGTAGAGGGACCGCCACGTTGTACATCTACAACCACAAGAGGTAATTCTATCATTACAGCTAATCCAAGAGCTTCACTTTTGAGAGATAACCCTGGACCAGAAGTAGTAGTTACTGCAAGTGATCCTGCAAAACTTGCTCCAATAGCAGACGTAATACCTGCAATTTCATCTTCGGCTTGCAATACTTTTGCCCCTAATGATTTATGTTTAGATAATTCTGCTAATATATCAGTAGCAGGTGTAATAGGATAAGATCCCAGGAACAATGGTCTGCCTGAACGTTCGCTAGCAGCTAATAGTCCCCATGCAGTTGCTATATTTCCCGTAATATTGCGGTATTTTCCCTTTTCAAGTTTTGCAGGTGCAACATGGTAGGTTGATTCAAGCGCTTCCACAGTATCGGCAAAATCATATCCTGCCTTCAATACAGCATTGTTTGATTTTGCTATCTCTGGTTTGTCTTTAAATCTTTTTGAAAAGTAATCAAATGTATATTTAAGGTCACGATTTAAAATATAGTAAATGATGCCCAGGGCAAACATACTCTTGCTTTTATCAGCAATTTTTATATTAAACCCCAGCTCTTTAATACTGGTACGGGTAAGGTTAGTGATTGGCGCTTTAATCAGGTTATAGCCTTCAAGGGAACTATCTTCTAAAGGATTTGATTTATAACCGGCTTTTGCAATAGCTCTTTCATCGAATGTGTCCTGGTCAATAATAATAGTTGATCCTTTATTGGCCCACTTCAAATTTGCTTTAAGTGATGCAGGATTCATTGCAACCAAAATATCGCATAAGTCTCCGTAAGAATATATCTTATTTTTACCGATATGTACCTGGAAACCCGAAACTCCGGCTATCGTGTTATGAGGAGCACGAATTTCGGCCGGGTAATCAGGAAAAGTAGCCAAATCATTTCCAAAAACGGCTGAACTATCCGAAAACAATGTTCCTGTGAGTTGCATGCCATCTCCTGAATCACCCACAAATTTTATGACTACACTGTCAAGTTCTTTAATCTTTGTTTTTTTAGCCACTTTATTTTATGTTCTTCATTATTAAAGAACACAAAATTAATATAATTTACTATCAGTGATAAAGATTTTTTTAAAGCTTAGCTTAGGCACTAAAATGCAGAGACACATGGAAAGGAAAATTGAATTTTTTATGTCATTGTACTTTCGCTTTCAATCTTTGTATTATTCTGATTCAAGCTCCTTTTGTACATATTCAATAAGCTGAGGAAAGTATTTGAAGAATTCATGTTTTATTTCATCATAATTTTTTCTCAATATTAAAATAGCAAAGTTAGACTCTGCTGGTAAGGAAGTGCCTTTGCTCATTCCAATCAATACGCTTTCAATGCCTTCAATTGTCCTGTAAGTACTAAGCCAATTATGATGCACAAGATTTGGAATTATTTTTATCATTTCCGGCGGCATATTTTCAAGATTATTAAGTAAAAATTCATTAACACTTTCAACATATTCATTAAAATCAATTTCGGAAAACATGTGCCAGTAGTAAGCTAAGAAAATGATCATAAATAATGTCTATAATGATTCCTGCATATTTATGATACTTATCGTAAAAAAAACTTTTGTGATTTCTTACTATTGGGTGTGAATCAGTGAAGTAATCTATCTTCCGGTGTAACAATATACCTTTTCTTATTAATGGAGGATATTTATTATATGCATTGCCTTTAATATAGTCGCCTATGAAATTGCCAAGCTTAATCTCGTCGTTATCACCTGATAAATATATGTGGGCAAGGAAATTCATTAATTAAAATTTTTCACACAAAAGTTCGCTTAAAACATACCTGAATAGTAACAGTAATAAGTTTTTTAACGAATTAAAAATACAGATTTATTTCATCAATAACCCAAATCAAATGTGAAAAATCCTTGTTTTTAAAATTAAAAAAGGCTGCCTTTTACCGGACAGCCTTTTTTGAAGGTCGTATTTATTTTATTATTATACCGTCTTTAAATGTCCTGTTATTGATCCTGATAAAATATATACCTTTAGGATTAGACCTCAAATCGATTACTTCGTTAAAACTATCGGCTATTTTAAAAGAGAATTCTTTTATAAATACTTTTATACCCAGGACGTTGAAAACTTCAACTAACATTTTATCGGAGTTAGGATCAACATACTCGATATTGAATATTCCCTCATTGGGATTCGGGTATATATTCAACATTATCGAAAGCGATGACTTTGCTATTGTTTCCGGCCAGGGACCTACATAAGTTATTTCTGATTGAAGTGTATCACAACCCAAATCGTCATAAACAATTATCATATAATTTCCGGTTCCAACCGTAAATATTCCCGTAGTATTTGAAATATCTCCAGGATAAAGTGTATAATTAATTTGTCCAGGACCACCTGAACCGATAACACTTATAGTTCCATCATTTGCATTCCACCCAGAAGTGTATGTAACAACAGGTTTTGATACAGTTAGAGGAGGTGGTTCAGTTATTAAAATACTATTGAGTTTATTATAATAACAACCCGGGTAATTTTTATCTCTTAAAATAAATTTATGCATGCCAGCATCAAGACCTGTAAATACCGAATCAGTTGTCCATGTTGTGCTATCTGAAGTGAATTCAAAAGTACCTGAACCGCCAGATGCTGTTAATGTGCAAGAACCGGATGCAGTGCCATTGCAAATGGCATTAATATGATCTGCTATGTCCTCGGATAAATAGAGAGAATCAAGCTGAGTAATTGTTACAGGGAACAATTTCATGCAACTGCTGTCATCAACAACGGTAAGTAGATAATTTCCGGCATAAACGTTAGAAAGAGTATCACTATGGGTATTTAGCGGATCGTTCCAGGCAGGATGAAGTGTGCCATAGCCTCCTGAAGTTGTAGCAATTGCAGTACCCGTGCTATCTCCATGACATTTAATAGTGTCAGATACAATTAATGCATTAATAGGAGTAGCTTCTGTAATATATGTTGAAAGGGTTGCAGCGCATCCTGAAGAATCTGTTGCATTAACAATGTAATTACCTGCAGGTACAGAATCCAGATTTTGTGTTATTGAACCATTTGACCAGTTAAACGAATATGGTAAACGGCCGCCGGTTGCTGAAATATTAATTACTCCGGTTGAATCTCCATTACATTTTACATTTGGTATGCTTGAAATTGATAACCAGAATGAATCAGGCTGACTTATTGTTGCTGGGAATATTTTATTGCAGCTACTGTCATCCGTTATGCTTAAATGATATGTTGCAGGTGAGAGATTAGATATTGTATTTGTTATTGATGATGAAGGATCATCCCAAAGCAGATGCAGCGCACCTGTGCCTCCTGATACCTGGGCAACTGCCATTCCGTCATTTTTACCATAACATGAAATATCGTGCACTATAATATTTGCTTTAATTGCCGGGGGTTCAGTTATAGCTATGCTATCCAATCCACCGTAAATGCAGGTTGTTGCATTTGAATCGCGCACTATGACTTTGTAACTTCCGGCCGAATCATTCTGGAATAATGGAGAAGAGACCCAATTCGTCAAACTATTAACTGCATACTCATAATTACCGGAGCCTCCTGTAGCAGCTACTTTAAATGAACCGGAATGATCTCCATTACATTTTACATTTTTATGATTTGCCAAAACTTCTGTAAGGTTTAACGGAGGAAGTTGGGTTATTACAATACTGTCTTTTGCAGGACCACAACTATTGACATCTTTAACAGAAATAATATATTTTCCCGGAGTTAGGTTATAGGCAGTGTCTTTTGTTTGAACAGGAACAGTATTCCATGAATAAGTATAAGGAGCTGTACCTCCTGATGCAACTGCCCTGGCAATTCCATCACCGGCTCCGTTGCACGATACCTGGTGAACTATAGAAGCTACAACAGAAGGATTTGGATTAACAGTCATCGTGACAGCCAAACTGGTAGAACTGCAACCATGTGAATTGGTTCCGGTAACAGTTACAGCATCATTATCATTAAGGCTGTCGGTTTTATATTTATTGCTTATTCCATTTTGCACTGTGCTGTCATTTAACATGAAATTGTAATTCGATAAGCCGGCAACAGCAGTAAAAGTCACGCTTGTACCATCGCATATTATCCTGTCTGCATCACTGCAGGAAAGAGTGACCACAGGATAAGCATAAACAGTAAGTGTTGCTGCATTGCTTGTTGCAGCAGGTGCACAGGAATTGCTGACAACGCACCTGTACCTGTATCCATTCATAGATAAGGGCGCATCCAAGATAGTCATTGAATCGGTTGTCATTCCGGTGTAAACTCCGCCATCGGCTTGATCTGCCCATGAGACGCCACCATTGGTAGACAATTGCCATTGATATGTTATACCTGTTCCTGTTGCAGAAATCTTAAATCCGGGAACCAGGAATTCACAAACAGCACTGTTGGAAGGTTGTATGGTAATAGCCGGTGGAGCAGTTACACTTAAAATTGCAGCACTACTTGTATCAGCCGGGTTGCATGTCCCACTTACTACACACCTGTATTGATATCCATTCAAAGACAATGTTGCTCCATTAATTGTCATGGTCGCGGTTGTCATTCCGCTATAAACTCCTCCACTAGACTGGTTTGCCCAGGTGGCACCACCATTTGTTGATAATTGCCACTGGTATACTAATCCGGTACCTGTCGCTGTAACAGCAAAATTTGCATTTTGAAGCAAACAAATGTTAGTATCAGCCGGCTGTCCGGTAATTGAAGGAAGCTGATTTATAGTTATAGTTGCACTGCTTCCAAAACTGGTTCCGGTGCATTTTGCATCGCTTACCTCTGTGACATTATATGTTGTATTTACAACGGGGTGTACATAAAATGTATATGGACTTGCTCCAATATTATTTACTGTAGTTGGTGTAGTACCATCAGTATATGTGACATTCCAGGGGGATGTGCCAGTTAACGTTATGCTCAACATGGTGCTGTCACCAATGCAAATTGATGCAGTGCCTGCTAATGAAGCTGTTGGCAAAGGATTCACAGTCATTATTATTCCTAAAGAAGTGTTGCTGCAACCGGAGGCATCAGTTCCGGTGACCGTGACAATATTACCAGTAATTAAAGCCGAAGTTACAAATGTATTTGAAGCACCGCTCTGTACGGTTATTCCTCCAATTTTAAAATCGTAGTTCGATAATCCTGCCGTTGCAGTAAAGGTTACAGAAGTTCCTGTGCATACAATATTTCCCGGGCTTGCACTTAAATTAACTACTAAAGGTGCAGGTTGTGTTATCGAAATAGAATCAAGTCCGGAATACTGACAGGTTGGATAGGTTCTGTCTCTTAATACAACTTTATAATTTCCTGCAAACAGGTTACTGAAAATCTCGCTTGTTCCCCAGCCGTCACCATTGAGCTGGTATTCATACAAACCGGTGCCTCCCGTGGCCGTTACTCCCAACTGTCCGTTGCTGCCACCATGACAGGTTACATTAATATGACTGGCTAAATTTTCCGTAAGAGACAACGCTGTTTTGTTAGCTATGCTGGTATTAAAATATGCTTCGCATCCTTTATTATCTGTGACATCTACAGTGTAACTTCCCGGCGATAAATTAAGAACAGTCTGAGTTGTATCCATGTTAGATGTTGTCCATAAATAGGAACGTAATGAACGTCCTCCCTGGAATGAAGGATTCATGGTAGCCTGACCATCGGATGCATTGTAGCAAGTGACATCCTGCTTGGTTATGGAGCCGCCGATAGAGGATCCTGCATTAACTGTAAATAATCCGTTAATAGTGCAATTGGAAGCATCTTTAATGATAACACCATAATTACTTGGAGACAAAAGAGTAATTGAATTGACATTCAATCCCGATACACCATTGCTCCATGTATAATAATATTTATTTCCAGTATAAGGTGTTCCTCCGCTGACAGTTTGCAATGTGACAGAACCGTCGTTTCTGCCCTGGTTACAGGTTTGATCGACAATACTCGCCGAAACAATTGATATTTGAGTAGGCGAAGTAACGGGTGTACTTCCTGAAACTGAGCATCCCTTCGCATCGGTAACCGTATAAGCATAAGTTGCTGGAGACAGGTTTGCCAAATCTTCCGTAGTTGCATAAGACACTCCGTCTTTTGTCCACTGGTATGAATAAGGTATTGTTCCCCCGGTGACCGTAAGGGTTATTGAACCATTGTATATGCCGTAACACGTGACATTTGATACTGAAAAACCGGCATTCAGAGCAGTAGCGGGTTGTGTAATTATAACGTTGGTTGTAGCAATGCTGTCGGGAGCTAAACGACCCAAATCAGCAATTGTTACCGTGTATGTTTGTGCAGTAAGGCCTGATACCGTTGCCGTATGCATATTTCCGGGCGTCCAGGTAATGACGATTCCTCCTTTTGCATTGACGGCCTGGACTGTTGCAGAGCCATCAGAACCTCCGTGGCAGCTTACGTTATTTTGCGATACTACTTTTACAAATAAATGAGAAGTATCTGGTACCAATACAGTTGTATCTGCAGTACATCCCAGCTTGTCAGATGCAATTACAGAGTAATTGCCGCTGTTCGCGAGTGACGATATGTCTTGTGAAGATGAAGTGTACCCGAAAGGCCCTGTCCATAAGAACTGATAGGAAGGCCCCGGAACATAAGGAGTACCTCCGGAAACCGTAATGTTTACTGCGCCATCACCAGCCGGACCATTTATAGGGCTGACAACTGCAGAAGTAATGCTAATTTTTGATGCAGGCTGGGTAATTGTAATATTTTTAAGTGAATCAACGCAATTGTTACCATCTGTAACATAAACTGAGTAAGTTCCAGCGGTGACATGCAATTGATCTTCAACAGTTGCATTTAAGCCTCCTCCATTTGAAGTCTGCCATTGATAGGCATAAGGAATTGTGCCGCCCTGCACCTTAATATATATTCTTCCAGAAGTATCATTATAGCAATAAACATTTCTTGTTGAATCCACAGAAATAGAAGTAGCAGTTGCTGGCTCTGTAATAATAACCGAATCGTTTATTGAAAAACCAACACCATCGGTAAAATGTACCCTGTACGTGCCTGCGCTTAAATTAAACAAACTATCGTTGTTTGATGAAAAACTGCCGTTTCCTGCTTCAGTCCATGAATAAGTATATGGTGTGCTTAAAGGCCCGTAAGGTGTGACAACAATTGAACCTGTGGATTGGCCTTTACAAAGTACATTGGTAGATACTTTATTGAGGCTGCCTTTCATATATTTAGTTATAAACAAATCCCTTCCACCGCCATTTGTAAGTGTTGTGCCACCTACAGTAAGAGACGCGGAAGCAAAATCTCCAATAAAATAATAATTTCCCAGGTTGTCAATAGCAGAAGTTTCTCCTATATCATTAGCAGTGCCGCCAAATCCTATTGCATAAACCAAATTATCTTTGTTGTCATGCACAATTCCAAGAACATCGGTTCCGGTACCTCCTGTATAAGTTAAATTGTGATTATAATATGTAAAATTGCCACCGAATTTACCTGCAACCATAAATACGCCCGAACCATAAAGTGCACGAAATATTTCGTCATCGTTGTTTGGAGAAGCTCCGGCACTTCCGGTATTGTGATACCAATCGAGATTGCCGTTTGGCTGGTACTTTGCATAAAAAATATCAAACCCGCCATGAGTTATTGGATGTTGTGCACAGGTTGTTGTACCGGTTGAATCTATAGTAATTCCCGGACTGGTTGTATTAAAATATCCCCCAATATATATATCATTTAAGCTGTCGCACGAGATTGAAGAACAATATTCAGTTCCGGCACCGGATATTTTTCTAATCCATTGTCCGGTTAAATTAAAATCGGTTTTATAAACAAACATATCAACAGTTCCGCCATTACTGGTAATAGTTCCTAAATCGAAAGTCAAATTTTTACTATAATATCCTGCCCAGTAATATGCATCATTGCATACATCCATTGTATAAATTAATGTATTAGCCGTAGCATCAGTTCCACTGATCAGTTTCTTGCTGATAATAGTGCCATCTTCATTGATTTTAGCAATATAATTTTGAAAACCGGCAATTCCCGTTATTGAATCATTAGCAAAATATAACTTATTCTCAAAATTACCAAAGATTAAAAGTTTGCCATTTTTATCAACGCCTAAACCTCTTATTCTTTGACGATCACTATAACCAGTTCTACCCCAAACAATTTTTGCTTTACTTTGTAAAGTGCCATTTAGTGCATACTTTGCTATAAAACCATTAACAGTAGTTGCATTTTGCAATCCTGTGACAGTAAGCGAATCTGTTGCTGAAAACTTGCATGTATATTGAAAGTTACCTGCAACATAAATATAATTGCCATCATTGCTTAATGAAATTCCTGTCAATCCTTCTGTACCAATTCCTCCAATTTGTTTTACCCATAGCAGCGATCCTGAATTATCAAATTTTGCAATAAAACCATCATTTAAACCATAAGAATTTAATGTAATGCCGCCTTGTTTTAATTGTGTGGTAAAATAACCAATGATATAAATATTATTGGAATTATCAACTTTTGCCATATATGGCACAGCATCACCTGTGCCTGAAATTTGTTTAATCCAAGATAAATTCTGACTAAAAATCGGATAGTTTATAATCCCAATTAGTAATATAATGAATACCTTTTTTATTTTCATTTTAATTAAAATAATTTAACTGACTTGAGCGGTAGTGCCTATTCCACTGCCATCATCATAAGGACCAGGATTAAATTTTGTATTTCTGATATCAAGTATTTTCAATTCCGGTTTCTTCCATTCTTTTTTAGCTTTCATATTAATATCAGCTAAATTTTCCTGATTTGCCTCAATCTTTTTCATGATATTTGGTGTTTTATACGTTTCCTTTGTACTAAGGGTTCTGTTTTTTAATCAATTATTTCGCTATGGGCTTGCAAATTACAAAAAATGTTTAACTAAAGGACAAAGGTAAATATTGTTTTTAGAAATAAAATAAGAAGTAACTATTAAAAGTTGACAAGTTATGAACTGACAGCAGACGGCTGATGGCTGAGGCAAGAGCGTGAGGTTCAGTGGTTATGCCCTTTAGGGCGTGTGAACAGGGAAAATAATTGAAGAGGGGAGGGCTTTAGCCCTTTTACAAATCGAACTTATATTTAGTAATAAATTCATCATACTCTTGTTGAAATGATTTCTTTTTATGATGAATTTCCTGATCACGGATATATTTCCTAATGGTATCAATTTGTGATTCACCTATTGATACAGCGAAATATTCATCCTGCCATCCAAATTTTATCGGAGTAATGCGGTTCTTGTTTATCCAGAAAGATGATTCACCTTTAAGTAAATTAATAACTGTTGCTATGTTCTGATCAGAGTTTAGCGATAGCAAACAGTGCAAGTGTTCAACTCCTCCATTTATATGATCAATAATAATGTTTTTAGTTGGAGCATAACTTCGGATATGAGCAAGTACTTGCTGTTTTATGTCAGAGGTCAGGTATGGTTTGCGATCCTTAGTTGCCCATACTGCATGAACTAATATTTTTATAAATGACATATTTCTATTTTTTAAAAGGACTAAAGCCCTAAAGATAAATAATTTTGATTACTAAACTCCGTCCTGAAGGACAGAGCTATTGAATTTATTATTATGTGTGACACATGAAACGGAAAGTCTTGGTTTGATTCAATTGTAATATTCTTTAGTATATGGATACAGAATTGATAGTGATTGTAAATAGAAGGAGCATATTTTGAGGTTTTCAATTGCCACGCCCTTTAGGGCGTGGATACAGGAAGCATGATTGAAGAGGTTAGGGCTTCAGCCCTTTTGCTATTTGCTAAAATTATTTTCGTACAGCCACATTCCTGCCATACAACCTCGGGTAACTATTGAAACAAATTCATTGTAAGATTGATTATTACTTAAATTGTCCAGGCACCTTTTAATTTTGTCACAATCAATAATTCCATTTATAAAATCTGAGCCTGAAAATGAATTGACCAATTTCTGCCAACTTTGTAAATCTGCTCCTATTCTGTAATGTAAATCAGCAGCCTGCAAACCTCGCCGGGTATTCCACAGCACTTCGTCAGGCAATAAACCCTGCATTGCCCTTCGAATTAACATCCTGTCTTTTCCATCTGAAATATAAACAGAATCAGGGACTGAAATACAAAATTCCAATATACGTTTATCCATTGTCGGGTCACGGACTTCTATGCCAAATGCTGCACCCGTTTCAAGCCAGGATTGCCCTACAATTGTTTCTCCGGGTTTAATTATTTGGAACCTCGAGTGCATTGCATCGTTTATTTTTGAAAAAGTAGGATCAAACCCAGTCTTTTTCATTTGTTCTAAAAGTTGTAATTCTCTTGCAAAGTGGAGATTTATTGCAGAGTATTTTTTCCAGGGGCTAGCTCCGTTTTTTAGGTTTTTTATGAAGTTTATAATATATTCCGGTAATGCCGGTTTTAGAATATTTCTTTTAAAAAGTCTCCAATAAGCCAGGTTCTGAAAATTAATAACTGGTTTCTTAGGAGAAGTGTACCAGCTAAAGTAATTTGGAGTGGGCCATGATATTGTTGCATTACCGCATTGCCCGGTTAAAAGAGTACCACAACCTATGTTTCGGGCTGTTTTCATCACATCAATAATCCAGTACGAATTGCCTGCAGCATGTACTGGTTGGTCGTGGATCCACAATGTTTTTTTTATTCCGTTCAGAACAGAAATATCTTCAGATTGTAATAAATAATGTTCCATATTGCCATTGTGTAATACAATTTTGCTTGCCAACGTGCCTTCATCAGTAATGCGTTTAGATTTAATCAATCGATCAGATTCTTGTACGGGTACAGAAGTGAAAACCGGCAACCGGATTCCCCGACTCTTTAATATATTTGCCGCCACGACTGACACACTGGATGAATCGAGTCCAGCGCTTAAAGTTGAGCCAATTTTTTTATTGCTTCTTAAACGGCAATTGACAGCTTCTGAAAATATTTCATTAAATGCTTCAATATATTCTATTTCAGTTTTAAATTTTAATTCTTCCGATTTCTTTAAAGACCAGTATTTTGTTTTTTCAATTTTACCTGCACTTAATGTCAGATGATGAGCAGGCGGTAATCTTAAAATATCATTATAACAGGTTTGTATGCCATCTCCCGGCCAGGAGACCAATATCTGCGCAAGTTTTAATTCATTAACTTCCTTAGGTACTGCGGTTAATGTCAAAATTCCTTTAAGGGAAGAAGAAAAAACAAAAGAATCCTTTTCATGATAATAGTACAAACCGCTAATTCCATAATGATCTCTTGCCAGAAAAAGTTTTTTTTCAATTTTATTCCAGACTGCAAAACACCAATCGCCCAAAAGATATTGGACACAATCATTTTTCCATTTGCGGTAAGCATCAAATATAAGCTCTGCATCGGTTATAAATATTTTTTTTTCGTCAGGAATATCAAGTAATTTACAGAGTTCACTTCTGTTATCAAGTCTTGATGAAGAGAAGAAAACTAACCCGCGGTCAGTATCAGTTAGTGGAAATTTTTCATTGATCGATTCAGGAGTATTGAATAATTGCAACTGGCCAAATCCAGCTATATCGTCAAGCCATAAATATGAGCCATCGGGTCCCCAATATTTCATGGCAGATTGCATTTGCATCAATCTCTCTTGATTCAATGGTTGTCCATTCAAATTTACTATGCCAAAAATTGCGCTCATTTATTTTAAATTATTTGTCTTATGCTCCATCCAAAACAACTTTAGTAATAATTATTATTCTATAATTTTAATTTTCTTGGTGAAACTTAGGGAGTAACTTTGAGTTCCTTTTTGTTACTTATTTTTTGTACCATAAAGTTGCTCAAAGGCGATCGCAAAGTAATACAAAGTACTTTTTATATATTTATAAATTTCTCCATCACCCTTCCTCAGTATATCAGACAAGAATTTTTTCTAAATCAAAGATAATTTGATAATTTGAAAGAGTGTTTTTTGCAACCTCAATTTCTTATAGTTATATTTGATAATTGTATTTTCAGCATATATTGTAATAATATTTAATAAAGCTTAATTGGTTCAATATTGTTAATAAAATCTTAATAATATGAGACTATTGCGGTCACAAAAACTTTATTCGTTAGTAAAAATAGCGATATTAATACCTTTAGCTGTTATTGTTTTTCTGCCGGTAAAATCGCAGACATATTACTTCGATAATTATGGAGTCGCTGAAGGTCTTTATCAGTCGAAAGTATATGACATACTTCAGGACAAGGAGCATTATATCTGGATGGGTACACTTGGAGGAGTATCAAGGTTTAATGGGCGCGAGTTTGTCAATTTTACTTCTCAAAATGGATTGGCGCAAAATGGAGTTAAAGTATTGTTTAAGGATTCAAGGGGGATAATTTGGTTGGGCCATCTTGGAGGAGGTATTTCACGCGTTATTAAGAAAAGACCTGAGATTTATTTGCAATCCGGAACATTTATTAATAATGACATCACCGATATTGCTGAGGATAAACTTCATCGTTTGTGGGTTACTACATTTGGTTCCGGAGCATACTGCATCTTCAATCCTGATGCCAAACCACAAAAAATGCAATATGAACAGTTTAAAGGAAATAAGTTAAGCGATAGGATTTTTAATATAGCTGTTGGTCAGGATAGCAGTTTATTTCTGATAACCGATCTTGGAATAAGGAAATATAATTATTCGTCAAACTCTTTTGAACCTTTTCATCCTGAAGGGTTAACAAATTACTTTTCAATTTCCTGTATGACACAGGATCATGAGCAAAATGATTGGTTTGGAACTTATCATGGAGGTCTTTACAAATTGAACCATAAAACCAATGAATTTAAAATTTATGACATTAGGGATGGTCTGGCCTCGAATTGGATAACAACTATAACAGAAGATTCACAAGGAAATATCTGGTTAGGTAGTTGGGGATATGGGTTAACCAGGATCGGTAAAGACGGGAAAATAAAAGTATTTAATACTTCTAATGGTTTACAGGATGATAAAATCTGGTGCATTTTTGAGGATGCTGAAGGAAATATCCTGATAGGCACTAATGAACATGGACTTTGCATATTCAAGGGTGAACAATTTATAACATATAATGAAAAAGAAGGTATTAAAAATCCACAGGTCTGGGCAATAACTCAGGATATTAGAGGCCGCTATTGGTTTGGAACTAACGAAGGAATTGATGTTTTTGATCCAAAACAAACAACCGGAGAAAAATTCATTTATTACAACCAGGAGAATAAAAATATCTGCAACCAGGTACGTTTTTTGATTAAAGACAGGCAAAATGATATTTGGATAGGCTCTCTTGATCAGGGCGTGATGAGTTTTAAGATAAATCAAAACCGGTTTATATATGAATCTGCAATTAATGCATATATGGGTAATAATTCTCAGACCACAGCCCTAACAATTGATCCGTTTGATAATGTCTGGGTTGGTACAATTGAATATGGACTAATACGTTTCAATCCGCGTAAACAGGAAATAACTCAAATACGTCAAACAGACGGATTATTAAGTAATGAAATTACTGCATTATATGCCGACACAAAAGGCATCGTTTGGGTAGGAATGAAAGGAAAAGGCATTAATAGTATTAAGGATACAAGTATTTCAAGTTTTACTATCGGACAGGGAATTACGCCAACATGTATTACAGAAGACAAGAATGGTAAGATTTGGATTGGCACAATGGGACAAGGTATTTTTGTTCTTAATAAAAATCAACATATTCATACTTATACTGAAAATGATGGTCTGCTGGCAAATCTTATCAACCTTCTTATATGCGGAGATGATAACAGCATATTCATTGGTACCAATAAAGGACTTAATCGGTTAGATCAGAAAGAAAATAAAATCTATAGTTATACCCGAAAAAACGGATTTACAGGAATAGAAACCAAAGATAATGCTGCATACAAAGATACACTCGGGAACATTTGGTTTGGTACAGTAAACGGAGTAATTCGTTATGATCCGTCGAAAGCAAATACTAAGCATCTGGAACCACTTACGCATATTACGCGTTTCAGAGTTAATTTAAAAGACGTTGTTATCAAACAAGGGATGAAATTGAGTTATAAAGAAAATGGTATTATTATTGATTACCATAGTATATGCCTTGCTAATCCCGAAGCCGTGCGTTATCAGATAATGCTTGAAGGAGCTGATAAAGAATGGCAGCCTCCAACGGAACAATCATCTGTGACTTATTCAGCATTGTCACCAAATAAGTACGTATTTAAAGTGAAAGCCAGGAATAGCAATGGAATCTGGAACTCTAAACCTGTGACTTTTGAATTTGTCATTAAACCACCTTTCTATAAAACTTGGTGGTTTATTACCTTAAGTATAATTTTAGGTGCAATATCTATAATTATATATATAAGATGGCGTGAAAAGAAACTGGTTGAAGAAAAACATATACTCGAAGAAAAAGTACGCGAACGTACATTGGAAGTAACCCAAAAGAACGAAGAACTGGCGATGAAGAACAAAGATATTACAGATAGTATCCATTATGCCCGCCGAATTCAATTTGCAATACTTCCGCCTACTATTCCATATAAAGATACTTTTATTTTATTTAAACCTAAAGATATTGTCAGTGGTGATTTTTACTGGTTTCTCCAGGAGGGAAATCATGAGTTTTTAGCTGCAGTGGATTGTACAGGTCACGGTGTACCTGGTGCCTTTATGTCAATTATTGGTCATATATTATTAAATAAAATTGTAAAAGAATATAAAATTTACAAACCATCTGAAATATTAAACCAATTGAATAAAGAACTTATCGAAACACTTCATGGACGTGGTGAATCTTCAGATGTGGCAGATGGAATGGATTTAGCTTTAGTTTGTTATGAGCCTCATAATCACCATTTGCAATTTGCAGGAGCTTTCAACTCACTTTATCTGGTGAGAAAAAATCAACCTGTTGAATATCCTGCAGACAGGTTTAGCATTGGGAAGAATACCGGTCCGGATAAAAAATTCACCAATAACGAAGTCGAAATTGAAGCTGGTGATATGATTTTTGTTTCTTCTGATGGCTATGCTGATCAATTTGGAGGTACAGACAGTAAAAAATTTAAGCGTAAAGCATTAATAGAATTATTTATTAAAATTGCACCGAAAAATGCTGATGAACAAAGAGAAATGCTTGATAAATCATTTGAGGACTGGCGCAGTGATATTGAACAGGTAGACGATGTTTTAGTAATCGGGAGAAGATTTTGAAAAAATTGTTTTCAGTTAAAATTGAATTCAGTGACCTCATTGTTTTTTACTAATGATTTGGTAATTTCATTTTTTACATTTTTACAACCCGATATCTCAAGTGCACGTTCCATCCATCCTGCAATGTTGTTTTCAACAATTTCGTCAGGTTCAGGAAATGTTGTAATATGTGTTAAAAGACTATTACTGGTAACATTTACAACAACCATTTCCGAAGGTCGAAAATATTCAGCAAATATTCTTCCTCCACGTTCAATAATATATTTAGGTGAGCCAAATTGAATGAAGAATTTATATATTCCGGTTAATGCTATATCAGAAATATAGCGACTTATAGTTCTGTCATATTTTATACTCAATTCAATTTAAATAATATTTAATCGTTTTCGCAATAAGATATTTTTTCGCTTTTAGTGTCTGCATATTTCAAATTCTTTTTTTTTAACTTTCCTGCCTTGCTAAAAAAGGATTGTAAACTGGACGTTGTATGCTTGCTGTTACTGACAATTCCATTAGCTAGCGGAATTAAAGAGGTTTGCGTAAATATAAAAACCATTTTAATGCATTTGCCCTGTACATTTAATAAAAGATTATCTGTTTTAATTCAAAAAATTTAATTTTGCAATTCTTTAATTAAAACTTGAAACGTGGGAAATGAAAAGTTATTTAGTGAGTTTCCTCCTGTGAGTACACAACAATGGGAAGAAATGATCAGACATGATCTGAAAGGAGCCGATTATGAAAAAAAATTAATATGGGAAACCCTGGAAGGCATACAAGTAAAACCATACTATCGAGCCGAAGACCTTATAAATCTTTCGCATCTTGAGATATACTCTGACGAAAGTACTAATAACAGGGAAAACAGAAAATCGGGTAATTTATGGAAGATCAGGCAAGATATCCGGGTAAATGATGTAAAAGAGGCGAACCAACAAGCCATTGAAGCTGTTGAACAGGGAGCTACTTCACTTGAAATTATTACCAGCAATAAAAATTTGATGCAGCAAGAATTTTCAACTTTGCTCAATGGTATTCATTTTGACTGCATTCATTTCAGTATTTCGACATGTGAACATACTTACGAATTATTTAGCTATCTGATTGATGAAGCGAAAAAACGTCATTATGAGTTGAATGATATGGATGGTTGTATCCATTTTGATCCTTTAAGTATTTTAACCACTTCAGGTAATTATGCGAAGTCAGAGAAGGATGATTTTGAATCGTTAAAATCAATTCTTATACTGGGTAAAGAGCAACTTCCCAAATACAGGACTGTCGGTATTAGCGGTTACCTGTTTCAAGAAACAGGCGGAACTTCTGTACAAGAACTTGCGTACAGTTTAGCTATGGCCAATGAATACCTGGTGCGCTTGACTGAAATGGGATTGTCGGTTGATGATATAGCCCCAAAGATGCATTTTATTATGGCCACCAGTGCAAACTATTTTTTTGAAATAGCTAAAATCAGGGCATTACGTTTGCTTTGGAATAATTTATTGAAAGCATACAATCCAGTTAATTTTGAAGCATACAGAACTTTCATACATTGCACTTCACTAAAGTGGAATATGACAACTTATGATCCTTATGTTAATATGTTGCGGTCAACTACTGAAGGAATGAGCGCGGTTGTTGGAGGAGTAGATTCAATCAGCATTCGCCCATTCGATGCGGCATATAAAAAGCCTTCAGGTTTCTCGAACCACATTGCACGTAATATACAATTAATACTTAAGGAAGAAACTTATTTAGACAGGATTGTTAATCCTGCCGATGGATCATACTTTATTGAATCATTAACGAATAGCATCGCTGAAGAAGCTTGGAAACTTTTTCAGAAAATTGAAGCTGAAGGTGGATATAGCGAAGCATTCAAAAAAGGAATCATTAAAAAAGATATTGAAGAAATTGCTCAAAAACGTACTCTTAATTTGATATCTCGAAAAGACACATTGTTAGGGACGAACCAATATCCAAATTTTTCTGAAAAAATATTGGACAATATTGACCATGATATCATCAATGATAAACAAAAAATTTCTTCAAATCCAATAGCCCAACCTTTGAAAAGGTTCAGGGGAGCTGAAGAGTTTGAAGAACTAAGATTGCGTACCGAACGAAGTGGTCACCGGCCAAAAGTTTTTATGCTTACAATAGGTAATTTAGCAATGCGTCTGGCTCGTTCCCAGTTTTCCTGTAATTTTTTTGCAATTGCCGGTTTTGAGGTTATTGACAATAACGGTTTTTATACAATTGATGATGGCGTAAAAGAAGCATTGGCAGCCAACGCAGATATAGTAGTTCTTTGCAGCAGCGATGATGAATATGCTGGCTTTGCTCCTGAAACTTATGAAAAACTAGGCAGTAAAGTTATTTTAGTTGTTGCCGGTGCACCTGCTTGCATGGAAGAACTTAAAGCAAAAGGGATAACCAATTTTATTAATGTTAAATCAAATGTACTCGAAACATTAAAGGATTTTCAAAAACAATTAATTTAGAGAACAAAGAACAAGGAATAAAGAGCAAAGAACAAAACTGAAAATATGCATAACTTTCGTAACTTATTAATTTGGCAAAAAGCAAGACTTCTTGTTAAAGAAAGTTATTCTTTATCAGAGAAATTTCCTGAAAAAGAATTTTGGGGTTTGACAAATCAATTGAGACGAGCTTCTGTTTCAATTGCATCAAACATAGCTGAAGGTTCGGGAAAAACTTCTAATAAAGATTTTTCAAGATTTTTGGAGATTTCAATTTCCTCTTGCTTTGAGCTTGAAACTCATTTTTATATTGCTTTTGATCTCAATTACATCACTGAGAATGAACTAAAAAGAATTTGCAAATTACTTCAGGAAGAACAGAAAATGATATATAATTTTATTCAGTCAATTAGAAAAAAAATTAAATGAACTTAGAATGAATTTATCTTTATTCTTTGCTCATTGTTCTTTATTCATTAAATATTATGAAACCAGATTTTAGTAAAATAGATTTTAATAATATCAAAACCGTAAATATTAAGACAAAAGCTGAACCTGTATGGTATACTGCTGAAAGAATACCATTAAAACCTGTATATAATTCAGAAGATATAGCAGGAATGGAACATCTTAATTATGCGGCTGGCATAGCTCCATTTTTGCGCGGACCTTATAGCACAATGTACGTTATGCGACCATGGACGATCAGGCAATACGCGGGATTTTCAACTGCAGAAGAATCGAACGCTTTCTATCGCCGTAATTTGGCATCAGGTCAAAAAGGATTATCAGTTGCTTTTGACCTGGCCACGCATAGGGGTTATGACAGCGATCATCCCAGGGTCGTGGGTGATGTTGGGAAAGCAGGCGTTGCAATAGATAGCGTTGAAGATATGAAAATTCTTTTCGATCAGATACCTCTTGAGAAAATGTCTGTTTCCATGACAATGAATGGTGCTGTTTTGCCCATAATGGCATTTTATATAGTCGCTGCATTGGAACAAGGAGCTAAACTCGAAGAGCTAAATGGAACTATCCAGAATGACATTCTTAAGGAGTTCATGGTTCGCAATACATACATTTATCCACCGGAAATGAGCATGCGCATAGTAGCGGACATTTTCGAATACACTTCGAAATATATGCCCAAATTCAATAGTATAAGTATATCAGGATATCACATGCAGGAAGCCGGAGCAACGGCAGATATAGAGTTGGCTTATACATTGGCCGATGGTCTTGAGTACTTGCGAACTGGAATAGAAGCCGGAATTAATATTGATGATTTTGCTCCACGTTTATCATTCTTTTGGGCAATTGGAATGAACCATTTTATGGAAATTGCGAAATTGCGTGCAGCTCGACTTTTATGGGCAAAAATGGTCAAACAGTTTAATCCTAAGAATCCAAAATCACTGGCTTTAAGAGCTCATTGCCAGACTTCGGGCTGGAGTCTGACAGAACAAGATCCATTCAATAATGTTGCCAGAACTTGTATTGAGGCTATGGCAGCTGCTTTGGGACATACTCAATCATTGCATACCAATGCTCTTGATGAGGCCATAGCATTACCTACTGACTTTTCCGCCCGAATTGCAAGGAATACGCAAATTTATATTCAGGAAGAGACAAATATTTGTAAAGTGGTTGATCCATGGGCAGGTTCTTATTATATTGAATATCTCACTCACGAATTGGCTCATAAAGCTTGGACCCTAATTCAGGAAGTTGAGGAACTTGGAGGTATGGTTAAAGCAATTGAGACAGGTGTTCCTAAGATGCGAATTGAAGAAGCTTCGGCCAGAAAGCAAGGTAGAATTGACAGTGGACAGGACATTATTGTTGGAGTCAATAAATACAAACTCGACAAAGAAGACCCAATTGAGATATTAAGTGTTGATAACGCTGCAGTTTTGGAATCTCAGATAAGACGGTTAAAAAAGTTGAAATCAGAAAGAGACAATAATGAAGTCAAATTAGCACTGGAATCAATTACTGAAGTTGCACGAACAGGGAAAGGCAATTTACTAGAAATTTGTGTGATAGCTGCAAAAAAACGTGCTACCTTAGGTGAAATTTCTGATGCAATTGAAAAAGTTTCAGGGAGGTATAAAGCAGTGATAAAGACTATTTCTGGAGTATATGGTTCTGAAAGTCGCGACGACAAAGACTTTAAAAAGGCAAAAGAACTATGTGAAAAATTTTCGAAAATGGAAGGCCGCCAGCCTCGCATTATGATAGCTAAACTTGGCCAGGACGGCCATGACAGGGGAGCTAAAGTTGTTGCTACCGGATATGCCGATTTAGGTTTTGATGTTGATGTTGGTCCGTTGTTCCAGACTCCTGTTGAGGCCGCAAAACAAGCGGTTGAAAATGATGTTCATGTTTTGGGTATATCTTCATTGGCAGCAGGGCATAAGACACTCGTTCCTCAGGTTATTGAAGAACTCAAAAAACTTGGCCGCGAAGATATTATGGTGATTGCAGGTGGGGTAATTCCTCCACAGGATTATGACTTTCTTTACAGAGAAGGAGTCGTTGCAATTTTTGGCCCGGGTACATCCGTTGCTAAAGCAGGAAGAAAAATACTGGAAATATTAATTGAGGCTTTTAAGGAATAAAAATTACTTATTATTCTTCTATACTGAAATACTGAATATTGTCTCTTAATCCATCAGCTTCATTTTCCAGGTTTTTGGCATATTCCGACAATTTATCAGCAGTAAGACTGTTTTGCTGGATTATCTCATTTAACTGGCTGATTGCAGTATTAATTTGAACAGAACCTGTTTTCTGTTCATAACTTGCTGCAGCAATTTCTTTAATTAATTGAGAAGTCTGTTCAATTTCCGGAATCAACTGGCCCATCATAGAATGTGCCCTTTCGGTAATTTTAACACAATTGTCAGCTAAACTGATAATTTCGTCTGCAGCGGTTTTACTTCTTTCAGCTAACCTGCGTACTTCAGCTGCAACGACAGAAAATCCTTTACCGTGCTCTCCGGCACGTGCAGCTTCAACAGCGGCATTAAGAGCCAAAAGATTGGTTTGGAAAGCAATGTCATTAACAATAGATATTTTATGTGATATCTGGCGAATAAACTGTAAACTTAATTCTGCTTCTGAAGCAAGTTTCTTAATGCCGTCAACTGCAGTTTCAGAAATTTTTTCTGTCTTGAGCGCATTGTCAGAGTTTTGTTCAATGCTGGAGGTCATTTCTTCCATTGAAGATGAAACTTCTTCAGCGGAAGTGGCTTGTTTATTTGCACCATCAGCAACTTCAACAGACATGTTATTCATCTGGTTGCTGGAATCGGCGACCTTTTCAGCACTCACAAGAATTCCTTTTACTATTTCTCTCAGATTTGAATTTACATCTATAATTGCATTCCACAACAAACCAATTTCGTCAGATGAAATTGTCGTGATTTCGTGTATTTTTAATTGTCCTTGCTTAAGTGCTTCCAGAACTTTTAAAAGTTTATTTATTTTAGTAGAAATAAAAATCTGGAAAAGATATATGATAAAAGCTGAAGAAATAATTAAACAAAATAAAGTGCCAAAAATAAACATTAAAGTAATTTTAGTCTTTTGTTTTGCCACCTGATCTGCTTTAGCAACTATAAATAAATGTCCCAGGAATTTACCATCATCAAGCCTCAACGGGGATATACTTATAAAACTCTTATCTTCATTTCTGAAAACAGGTTCAGTTATTTCTTTAGTAAACTCAGGATAGTTAGCTAAAAAATTTACCTGATCCCGATTTTTTCCACGATAATCAGGGTTTAAAGAATAATAAATCTTTCCGTTAGCTCCAATAATTATACATTCAGAAATAGTTTCACCGATAATATTTTCCATCGTGCTCTGGTTCTCGGCTGATTCATAACGCAAAACTCCTTTTGACATCATTAATGCAGGTGATTCTATTTGCTTTTTTACTTTATCTCCGATATCACTGGTAAATTTCTGAATATAAAAAATACCTAATAATGATAATACTACAAGTTCTATAGCAATTATCAGCGCCCCAATCTTAACAGAGAGTTTATTTAAGTACTTTTGCATGTTTGTGTAATTTATTTTAAAAATTTAACTGATCTAAAAGCTATATTAAATATACAATAACTTTTTAGAATTTTATGCACCAATTAATCCATTTATATAACATTAATACAAATTACTAAAATTAAAACTTCAATTATTTATAGCAAACATATTCATTTTTCTCCAAAAAATATTAGTGAAATATTTGTTTTTTACTGATAATCAAATATTTTTATTCACATAGCATGTTATTATTTGGCGTTGAATTTAAGAACAATTCATTTTTATATTTGTTACTATTTCGTTTTTAGTTGTTTTTTTATATCATCCAAAGCTTGTTCAGCCGTTATTTTACCTAAGAAGAGTTCTAATATATAATGATCAGAAATATGTTCATTTTCTTTTCCCAGGCAATAAATTGAATTATTGTACACGGGAGTTTTATGCGAACCATATTTACGTTCAATAATATACTGGTAGTTCTCAAATTTATCATATCCAAAATTGAAAGTTGTTAAATTTCCTTTTATTCCGGTTGGTGACTTTGTATATCTTGCCCACTTTTCAGCAACATCCGGCTTATTTAACGAAAGTAAAAAACGAACTGCTTTATCCCGGTTAGGTGATTTTTTTAGAACAGCCCAAGTGACAAAATAACCACCAATATAAGCCGGAGAAGTTTTGAAAACCGGCATTTCAGTTGGAATCATATTTTTCAATTTAATACTGTCGGCTCCTAACCACATATTGTACATCCAGGAAGCATTCGTGTAAAACAAGCATTTACCTTCTAAAGGGTAATTTTTTGTTTCAGTCCATGTAATTTTTTTATAATCTGGCAGTGGTTTATAAACAGCAAATTTTTCAATTTCACGCAATACTTTTTCCCAGGCTTTAAATTTTTTTTCACTATATTGAAAGTTCATAATTTCATTGTAGTCTCCGACTTCAGAGAAAAACAAAATTTGCGCGATAGTTTGAGTAGTGGACCAATCCGAAGCTTCATAAAGCCCCATGATTGAATCGTTGTTTCTTTTGTTATATTCATAAACTGCTTTAATATAGCCTAAAAAGTCATCTGCTGTCATGTCAAATTGTTTGACTTCAATCCCGACTTTTTTTGCTACTTCAGTATTGCACCATAATGCCCAATTATAGCCATCAACAAAGGGACCGGGAATAATTCCTCCGTATTGGGCTTTAATATCATCAGTTAGTAATTCTGGGCGGGTTGTTTGTCTGAATTCAGGAATTTCGCTAAAATCTACTAAATATTTTTTTGCCCAGTCAGGATCATGCAGACTGTCCGCTACTTTAGTATATTCGTTATTTAACCGGATAATGTCCCATTCAGGTTTTTCAGATAAAACTATTTTGGCATTAAATACAATTTCAATATTTTGCTTTCTGCGATCAAAATAAATTTCTTCAGGAAACTTCATGTTTATTATTATGTCCTGGTTGGTAAATTCAAATTCATTTATCAATTCTTTTAATAATAATTCTTTTTTACCTTCACCCAGCCAGTGTCCAATAAAATTTAATTGTACAGGTTCTATTTTTTCTAAAGCTTTATATCCTTCAATTTGAATTACCGTTTTTCTATTTTGACACATAGTAAATATCAAAACAATGCCAGTGTATAAAATTCCGGATAAATAATATTTTAAATTAGTTCGCATTTAACTTGGATATTGAAGCTTTATACGGTTCAACTTGCCAAATGTATTAAAATATCATTAATTTATTTGCATTCGGTAAAATTTTCAAAATACAATAAAAAAGCTGCTTTGAGGCAGCTTTCATAATCTCTAACTTTATCTATTATTGAAAAAAACAACTGAAATGTATTTTTCACATTTAAATCAAAAATAATTATTCTATATCGTTTAGTTAAGCAGTTTTATATCATTGGTCATACTTCGACAAGCTCAGTATGACCTCATTTTATTGTCACCCTGAGCTTGTCGAAGGGTGTTTCGTTACTTAATTAAACGACATTGAATAATTACTTATTATTTATTTGTCTATTATTTTGTTTTTAAATTCTTTTTGATTTCTCTTATTGCCTTATCTGCTGTTAGTATGCCAGATAAAACTTCGACAGAACGATCTTGTATAGTATCATTTATTTTACCTAAACAGAATTTAGAATCGTTATAAACATCTACTTTTTGATTCCCATATTTGCGATCAATTATATATTGAAAATTTTCCAGCTTATCTAAACCAAAATTATAAGTTGTGAGATTACCCTTAATACCGGTAGGAGATTTAGTATATCTTGCCCATTTTTCAGCAACATCAGGTTTATTAATTGAAAGCAGGAAACGAATTGCACTTTCGCGATGAGGTGCATTTTTTAAAACGGCCCAGGTAACAAAATAACCTCCAATACAAGTATGTGTAGGTTTGAAAACCGGAAATTCCATAGGAACCATCTTTTTAAGTTTAGCGCTGTCCATTTTTAACCATATATTATACATCCAGGAGCCATTAGCATAGAACAAACATTTATCATCAAGTGGATAATTGACAGTTTCAGTCCATGAAATTTTTTTCCATTTAGGAAGAGGTTTATACTTCGATAGCCGTTCCATTTCATTAAGTACTTTAAACCAAGCTTTTACTTTTATTTCACTATAATCGAGATTTATTATTTTGCTATAATCGTCAAGTTCAGAGAAAAAATATTCCTGTGCAATGGTCTTTGATGTTTGCCAGTTCCAGGCATCGTAAATGGCTATTATTGAATCTCCATGTGCTTTATTGTAATCATAAACAGCTTTAACATAATTTAAAAAATCTTCATTTGACATGTCAAATTGTTTCACTTCGATTCCAACTTTTTTTGCTACTTCAGTATTGCACCATAACGAATAGTTATAACCATCAATAAATGGTCCTGGAATAATTCCTCCATATCTGGCTTTAATAGTATCGGATAATAGTTCAGGACGAGTCGTTTTCTTAAATTCAGGAATTTCACTAAAATCTACCAGATATTTCTTTGTCCAATCCGGATCGTTAAGACTATCGGCCACCTTATAGTATTCATTATTGAACCGGATTATATCCCAATCTGGTTTATCTGATATAGCAATTCTCGCGTTGTATTGAATTTCAATATTGTATTTTCTACGATCAAAATAAATTTCTTCAGGAAATTTCATGTTTACTTTAACGTCCTGGTTAGTAAATTCAAATTCATTTACTAATTCTTTCATAAGTAATTCTTTCTTGCCTTCACCGTACCAATGTCCGATTAAATTTAAAGTAACAGGTTCGACTTTTTCGATATTTTTAAATTTATCTAATTCCAATGAAGAATGCTTGCTTTTACATGCGCCAGGGAATATTATGAATAGTGTGCATATAAATCTGCTTAAAAAATCTGATAAATATTTTCGCATACTATTGAATGTTAAATCTTTTAAAAAAGTCGAAATAAAAGTATTAAATAATAGTTAATTTTTTAATGTTTAGAGAAATATATTAATAAAACAAGAGGCTGCTATGATGCAGCCTCTTTGTTAAAGAGTATTTATATGTCAATATGGATAATGAATTTATTAAAAGTAAAAAATCTTAGAATACTTGAAATTATTTTTTATTCAATTGTTTTTTAATATCCTGAATAGCTTCATCGGCCTTTATTTCACCTGAAAAAACTTTTTCACTATTATTTATCATATTTTCATTTTCTTTACCAAATATATAGGCAAAAACATTAAGACTGGTTTTGTGCTGCCCGTACTTTTTCTCAATTGTATATTGAAAATCTTCAAACCTGTCTAAACCAAAATTTACATTTGTAAGATTGCCTTTAATTCCACAAGGTGATTTAGTATATCTTGCCCATTTTTCGGCTACGTCAGGTCGGTTCATAAATAAAAGAAATTTTATAGCTAAGTCTTTATGCGGGGCATTTTTCGGAACGGCCCAGGTTGAACTGTAACCGCCAAAATAAATTGGTGATGGCTTGAATACGGGTAATTCCGTTGGCATCATATTTCGCAATTTGCTGCTATCGGTTTTAAGCCAAATATTATACATCCAGGTACCATTGGTATAAAAAAGGCATTTTCCATTTATAGGATAACTCATTGTATTTCCCCAGACTATTTTTTCCCAGTTTGAAGGAAGAGGTTTGTAGGCAGAAAACCTTTCAAGTTCATGCAATACTTTATCCCAGGCTATCAGCTTTTTTTCACTGAACCTGGTATCTTTAATTTCCTCATAATTGCCAATTTCAGAAAAGAAAAGCATTTGAGCAATAGTGGCGGTTGTTTTCCAGTCTCCTGCCTCAAAAAGAGCTATAATCGAGTCACCATGTGACTTGTTATAATCAAATACGGCTTTGAGATAACCAATAAAATCGTCATTGGTCATTTCAAATTGTTTTACTTCAATACCAACCTTTTTAGCAACCTCCGTATTACACCATAAAGGCCAATTATATCCATCGATATAGGGACCTGGACAGATTCCTCCATATTCGGCTTTTGCTTCTTCCGTTAATAATTCAGGACGTGTATTTTTTCTAAACTCATCAATTTCACTAAAATCGACTAAATATTTTTTAACCCAGTCGGGATATTTTTCTTTCAAAACCTTATCAATTTCATATATTGCATTATTAATTCTTATAATATCCCATTCTGGTTTTTCAGAAGTAATTACTGCTGCATTAAATTTGCCCTCTACATTTTCTTTGCTTCTGTTAGCATATAATTTTTCGGCCCATACCATGTTAATTTTTACATCCTGATTAACAAATTCAAATTCGTTAATAAGTTCCTTTAGCATTTGTTCTTTTTTGCCTTCATCTAACCAATGACCTATAAAATTAAGTTGAACGGGTTCAACTTTTTGCAATGATTTATAGCTTTCCAAATTATTATTTGAATGTTCTTTAGTACACGCAAAATGAGATAAAGTCAGACATATTATTATCAGGAATCCACATAAAACAAAAAAAATATTTGCTTTCATACTTTGTTATATCTACGTTTGTACAAAGCTTGAATTATTAAAATTAATTAATTTTTCAGTCTTATCCTATTGATTAATATTATTAAACAGAACAAAAATTTATTTAAAGTATTTGGTGAGTGATTATAGTCAAAAAACGGATTAATGTTTGGATTAAGTTTTTTTTATGCTGTTATGGTGTGTGAATATTTGTTCGAAATTTTTTTTAAAGGATTTTAATTATTGGTTTATTCTATTTTGAAGGATATGATTTTTATGAAATTTGTATATGTTTTGAAACTTCTGAAGGGGAAAATCTAAAATTATAATTCGCATAAAATTTCAATTCATATCGTTTAATTTGTCATGCTGATATGACAGATTTGCACAAAAACATTCTTGGTAAGAAATTTGTTATAAACGATCAGAACTAAAAAATTTAAAATTATGATTTGGGTAATAATAATTATTTCGATGCTTATAAGCTGGTATCTTGGCTATGTATTGAAATCGAAGTTTAAAGAATATTCACAATTGTCCATTGGGCAAAATTTGAGCGGAAAAGAAATTGCCGAACGAATGTTAAACTCCAATGGAATTTACGACGTTAAAGTAATTTCGGTGGAAGGTTCACTAACAGATCACTACAATCCCCTAAATAAAACTGTGAATTTAAGTCTGAATGTTTACAACGGACGTAATGTTGCAGCAGCAGCCGTTGCCGCCCACGAATGTGGACATGCTTTACAGCACGCCAATGCATACAGTTTTCTCCAGATGCGTTCAGCACTTGTGCCAGTAGTTAGTTTTTCCTCAAATTGGGTTCAGTGGATTCTATTGGCTGGAGTATTAATGATGCAATCTTTTCCTTATCTGCTTTTGTTTGGTATTATTCTTTTTGCGCTGACAACCCTTTTTAGTTTTATTACTCTGCCGGTTGAAATTGATGCCAGCAGAAGAGCACTGATTTGGCTTGAGAATAGCGGACTTACTTCGAGTTACCAGCATGACAAAGCAAAAGATGCATTAAAATGGGCAGCTTACACATATGTTGTTGCAGCACTATCATCATTAGCTGTTTTACTTTATTATATTTCGTTATTTGCAGGCGGAAGAAGAAACTAAATTAATAACCCAATGTGCATTTGAATTGAAGGATAACGTTTATTTATAATATTTTAAAAAGTCCGGTTAATAAATACTTCCGGACTTTTTTTATTTGCTGAAATTAAAATTTATTAACACAAAATATCTTCTTCCCGGAGAGATATTGTCAAAACTTGTAGGATTTACAGTATTGAAAATATTATCAATTCCAAATGTTAATGAAAGGCGCGATTTATATGTTTGGGTAATGCTGGTTTTCCATAAACTATATGGATTGTCTTGAAATGTTTGTGCTGGTTCTCCCGGCACTGCAATCGGAACATAAGTCCTGAACCCATTATATTTCCCAAACAAGTCATAGGATGTTTTTTGCCTAAAAAGATAGAACGAATACTTAAAACTAAAATTTGCTGAAACCGGGCTTATACTGCTAAGATGGCTACCAGTTACACTGTTTCGTGCATCAACAAGGCTTATGCCGCCAGTTATCATCAGCTTTTTTATGGGCATAACTTTTTCCATAAAATCAACGCCTATGATGGTTGCTGAAGAATCATTTGTTTTTGTATCGGTTAATTTTTTGTTTGTAATTGACCAGTTATCCGTAATTATATTCTGTACACGGTTATAATAAATGTTAATGGAATGATCTACCCAACTATCGTTCAATTCAACAGAGTAACCAATATATTGCGAATTCTCGGGCTTTAAATTGGGATTGCCTTTTAGGTAGAAATCCAATCCACCGAAAGTATGGTCAAAATTATAGTACATTTCTTTTAAAGTTGGGGAACGATAACCAAACCCATAAGATAAGCGATAAATTAAATTATCTTTCTTAGCCATAATTGCAAATTTTGGTACAAAATGCAAACCATAGGTTGAATGATCTGTTGCTCTGAAACCTATGATGGCAGAAAACGCATTGTTTATTTTAATATCGTCCTGTCCGAACAATACCGATTCATATGCCTTATATATGCCTTTCGGCACAAATTCCCCATCAGAACTTAATTGTTCAGGCAAATATTCAATCCCGGAAGTAAATTTATTGAAGGAATAAACATTATTAATTGTCAGCCTCGCATCCTGAATGAAATTGTACCCATTGCCTAACAAATATCCATAGGTGGAAAAATCGTCATTATAATATGACAATTGCACATTAGCAGAATCGTTAATTTTATAATACATTTTGGCATTCCCGCTCAGGTCGCGTGATTCGTCATCGGGCAAAATCCCAAGGCCATCGTAAAAATGTTCGAAATACAACCTTCCGTTTACTGAAAAGGAGAGTTTTTTTGACAAATCGAATTCAAACTTTTGAGAAAAGGAAGCATTCATAAATTTTTGCTGCGTCCAACCGTTGTCTGGTAATTGATATCCATCGGTTTGGTTATAGGCCAGGCCGGTTAGCGACAAAAAATTATCTGCCTTTTCCGAAAATGTTGTCCCCGATTCCAGTTCATTATATTTTGAATACCTGGCAAAAGCATTTAATTCAAACGGAAGTACCGGCTTTTTGGTAATGATGTTAATTACGCCGCCAATGGCATTGGAACCATACAAAGCCGATGAAGCCCCTTTTACCACTTCAATACGTTCAACATTATTAAGGTTAAGCATCGAATAATCAACATCACCGTTCGACTCACCGGCAATTCTTTCTCCATCAACAAGTACAAGAATATATTCAGAAGTCATTCCCTGGAAAGTCATTGTCGGCCTCAATGGAGTTTGTTCAACGTTAAAATCGAGTCCTGGCACTTCATGTTCTAAAGCATCTGCAACATTTGTTATACCTATTTCTTTGAGGTTGTCAGGATAAATAACTTGTGTAAGAATTGGCGTTTCTTTTAATTTTTTTTCAGTGCGGGTACCGGTAACAACAATACCGTCCATATCAACAATAGAGGGATTAAGGAATATGGTAAAAATGCTATCCATATTAAATGGAACTGATGATACCTTTAATTCTTTTGTTTCAAAACCCAAAAATGAAACTGAAATAAGAAAATTGCCTTTTTTTAAGCCTGTTATTTTGAAATTTCCATTTTCGTCTGAAGCCGAAACCTTATGAATATTTTGGATGCGAATAATTGCACCGGTTATAGGTTCGTTGTTAGTAAAATCAACAACTTTTCCGGTTATGGAAAATTCCTGGGCGTTTGCAATTCCTATTTGCAATAAAACTAAAACATATAATATTTTCATCACTATAAAGAGAATAATTGCCAGGCACTTTAGAAAACCAAATGCCTGACAATATTAGATATTAAAAATTATTGCAAGGTCTTTGAACCATTCGGTTGATAAAAATAAGTAAATGTAAAGTATCCACTAGATGTAATAATGTTTGCATCTTTTGGATTGTAATAGCTGTTGATAAGGAATTTGGCATATTTATTTGTGGCTGTCCTGATAATATAAACCGTATTCATTGTTGTAAGGACATGGGTTGTAGAATTGTAATTATACCAAAGCGAAAGCAAAGGATTTGTGACCAATGTATCATTCACGCCTTCTTCTCCCGGCAAAATATTTAAATTATCAGTAATGAAAGTGGTAGTATCAGAAACCAAAACAAGCTGGGTAAATCCACTCGCTCCTGTTTTGCCAGAATTGCTAGCCCCGCCGGTTCCTTTACCAGAGAAGCCACTGTTTGTCCTGATATTAGTTCTTTGAAAAGCCAAGTCCCAAGCTGTTGAAGTGTCTGGTCTGCTTATTTGTAATGAGTCGCCTTTGGCGAAAGAAAAATAAACCCATTTGGTAAAACTGGTATCAATTATTGTGAAGGTTTTGCCAATAGGAGTTGTAGATTCAGTTTTTTTGCAGCCCATTAACATCATTGCATAAGCAACTATTGTTATATATAATAATTTCATTTTTATGTTATTTAATTTTTGAATAATTGATAAATATAGGAACTTATGTTCCCAGATGAAAAAGAATATTAAAAGCAAATCCTGAGGATTTTCCTCAATAATTTACTTTATTAATATTTCAAAACTAAGATTTATTTAAACTGAAGGCGGAGGACGTGAAAACAGTGAAAATATTAACTGAAAAGAATATTCTTCAATTGGCTTGATTAATATTTTAAATCTATTGCATTTTTTGTAAAAGACTTGAATGAAATAATTTTTACAGGCGATATTCTTTATTTGTTTTTTGCTAAAATCATTAAACTTGCAAGTGTCCTTTTTTAATATAACTTTATGGGAATTGCATTTTGAGTGATAAATAATTTTATCGTTAGGTTGTTTTTCCTGCGATTTTGATTTAATGGAATTAAAAGAAAATACTCCCAACCCCGCCAAATAGAGAACGGAAAGTAAAATATAAGGTATATGTGCAGAAAATAACCCGAAGAAAAACATTTATATAATTTTTATAATGAAATAAACATAGATGCAAATTCAATAATATTTTTTTAAACTATATAAAGAAAAAAGTTAAATGTACTCTGACAAATTAACATATACAATATTTTTTCTGAAAACAAAGATTAAATTTTTCTGGTTCAATTATTTTCCCAGCACACATGCTTTTTTAAATTCTCTGGTTTTTCCTTTATCTGATAACAAAAGAGCATATACGATATAAATTCCGGGAGGTTCAAGTTTATGATCATCTGAGGTACCATCCCATGTGAATGAATTATTTGAACCCAGATATTGTTTGGCAACAAGATGCCTCATTATTATACCGGAGGAATTGAAAATATTTACAGTGGCCGTATATCCAGGTGAATCCGGTTTAATTCCAATTATGGTATAATCATCACGTCCGTCATTATTGGGTGTGAATACATCCGGGACAATTGTCACTATTTCCTCATTATTTGTTTCAATTGCTAATTGTGAATTTGCATAACCCGGCGTAGCATATCCTGCAGTTTGTGACGCTGAATGCCAGTTTGAAGATTGCTGGGTTGGCCAGTCAGCCTGAAGTCTTTCTAATGATACACCCTCATCGCTGCTTAATAAAGCAAAATGCATGTTCACGTTATACTCAAATCTATCAATAATTTTGTTACTTGTTGTTTGCAGAACTATTATTCCATGATCATCGGGAAGAGAAGGAAAATCAGGCTGTTCTATAATTGCTTTTTTATCCTTTAAAGTATAGAATTTTTTAATTCCATCTATATTAGTAGTAATAGCCAGATATGTTTTCGGGTACAGTAGAAATCCAGGTTTGGCTAAAGGAACATCTGCTTTGATATTACCTGATGAAGTGTCAATAGTTGCAATGATAATTGATCCTGCATCAATTACTTTGTTAGAACGATTGTATATTTCTATAAACTCCGAGCCATAAGGAAAAGAATTGAATAATACTTCATTAATGACTACATCGAAACTGTCGGGCTGTTGCGGTATTGTAACAGGAATAATTAAATCATCAGCAAGAGTATTTCCTGCACAATCGCATAGCGCTTTTTTAACGTGAAGTTCATATTTTTTGCCTGCTTCAAGTTTCTTATTAAAATTTAAAATGATTGACGAAAAATCATCTATTGGAAAATCAATACTATCAGGGTAACCAATTCCGCTATCGAGAAAAAAGCTAGATGGATCTATTTCAAAAGAAAGTGGTTCGGAAAAATGTAAAATTATTTCGCTGTCATTTGGTACACGGATATTATAAAACTCAGGCGAAGTATTATCCGGATTTGTGTCCCAAACACTATTTTGTCTTCCTGGCGTTCCACCTGATTTGTCTATAGATGGTGACCAATTTTCTTTCCCACTGCAAGGATTCATCGGATCAATCATTTCGAGTGACCAACCACCTGATTTTTTATAGTCATCATCATACCAACTGTCACTGTAATTGACAAATGAAATTGTGTAATTATTAGAATCTGATAACATTACAGAAGTTCCTGTATTTGTAAGCAAGTATGTAAAATTTGAATAGCTCAAAGTTGGACCAAATTTATCGAATGATGATTTTGCCAAATCAGAACATAAAATTAAATAACCTTTTGAGGGAATTATAAAATCCGGAAATGTCATATAATAACTACGTACTGTCAGTTTCCATTTGTTTATATTTATTGGGTAATCCGAACGGTTATATAATTCAAGGTATTCATAAGGAGGCAATCCGACTGCAGGTTCCGGATCCGCCATAATTTCAGTTATAAGAACATCGTATGCAGTAGAAACATAATAAACAAGTTGCTTTGAATAAGGCAACATTATATTACCTTTTAAATCTGCAATTCCTGAAACATTAAACATGAACCATACACCGGAGATGAATTTTTCCGTGTATATTAATTTTATATGATTATCATCTATTTTTAAAATTGAATCGGGTATTTCTGATGTTGGCTCAATAATAAAGTTATTTTTATTTATTGAAGAAAAATCAACCGGTTTGTTAAATTGTAAATCAATTTCATACTTCGAGACAATTGCCGTATCAATATAAGGTTTGACGGTATCATTAATAAAAGTGCCATCAATATTAATATCATCAATCCAAAGTTTTTGATCCTGAGACGATGAATATTTATAATAAATGCCAAAATAATATGTTTCCGGAACATAAGTTATAAGGGCACTTCCAACAGTCTTTAAATTTTCAAAAGTTCCGTTAGCGCTAAGTCTTAATATCCAATTTCCATCAGGGTTTCTTTCTATATTAACTAAAGCAGAAGAATCGCCAACAGATGTTTCCCAGTTTAATGTGCTTTGTAAAACAACAGTGGCATTCCCGTTTTCAATCTTCCATATTTTCAGAAGGTCATCGCTTCCAGTATAATTGACGCCAACGGCAATTGCACATATTTTTCCATCAGGACACATATTTGAAGCAGAATTATCAGAAGCCAGGAAAAAAGCCCAGTTATTGGCTGATGATGGATTATAGCTGTGCCTTATTCTAAATGACCATTGAATAGTATCATTATAATTAATATTTTGGGGATAAATAAATGAAATCTGATCGTTATCAGCAATAGGGCTATCGAAAACATGATGGAGTGAATATGTTCCACTAATAGGTTCAAGAGGAGAGGCTTCCCATCTGCCAGCTGTACTTTGCTGCCAACCATTCAATTTCCCATCTTCAAAATTAAAATGCAACTGAGGGTATGCCGGACATACAAGCAGGAAAATATTACAGAGAATAAAAATTGATTTCCAATTTAATTGCATAATATAAAAAGTTTAAAACATTTTTTATTTAGCTTCAACCCTTAAATAAAAAAGTCTCCTATAATATGAAATTTTTATTAATTTGACTACAAACAATATAAAAATAGAATATTTTTGTAATTCAAAATATTTTAAACAAAAAAAAGTTATGAAAATTGCAATTGTTGGTGTCAGTGGTGCGGTAGGACAGGAGTTTCTAAAAATACTAGAGGAAAGAAATTTGCCTGCCGACGAATTGTTATTATTTGGTTCATCTCGCAGTGCCGGTAAAAATTATAGTTTTAAAGGAAAAAATATTACAGTTAAAGAACTTAAGCATAACGATGACTTTAAGGGTATTGATATAGCTTTGGCTTCTGCCGGGGCAAGTACTTCAAAGGAATTTGCTTCTGACATTACAAAATTTGGCACAGTAATGATTGATAATTCCAGCGCTTTTCGTATGGATAATGATGTTCCTTTGATTGTTCCTGAGGTCAATCCGGATGATTGCAAAAATCGTCCCTGGAATATTATTGCCAATCCAAATTGTTCAACCATTATCATGGTAGTTGCTTTAAAACCTATTCAGGATCTTTCGAAAATCAGGAAAGTTCACGTAGCAACTTATCAGGCTGCCAGCGGTGCAGGAGCTGCTGCAATGGAAGAACTTAAAACCCAAATTGGACAAGTGATGGAAGGGAAACCGGTTACTGTTGAAAAATTCAAATATCAACTTGCTTTTAATTTAATTCCACACATAGATATTTTCCTTGACAATGACTATACGAAGGAAGAAATGAAAATGCATAACGAAACCCGGAAAATTATGCACGCCGATATGGATGTGAGTGCAACTGTCGTTCGTGTGCCAGTAATGCGTGCACATTCAGAAGCTGTCTGGGTCGAAACTGAAAAACCGTTAGGCGTTGAGCAGGTTCGTTCTGCTATGAAAAAGGCAGAAGGTTTGGTTGTTGAAGATGATCCTAAAAATTTCAAATATCCTATGCCTTTGTTTGTTGCAGGTAAAGATCCGGTTTATGTGGGGCGCATTAGGAAGGATCTGACAAGTGCAAACGGAATAGCATTTTGGTGCGTTGGGGATCAGATAAAAAAAGGAGCTGCTTTGAATGCAATTCAAATAGCAGAGTATATGATTAAACACAGGTTGTTAAAATAAATCTCGAATTATATATTAGCAACTGCATGATACAATAGGAATATGTAGTTGCTAAATTCTTAAATAAACAAAATTGTTTTAAGGATTTCTTTTTAATTATTCGAATAATGCATAACTTAGTAAAAGATATATTTTAATATATTTCTGTTGACTATAACGTAACAATGAACAAAATCGTGAATTAAACCGTTATTAATTATATTGAAACATAAAGTAAATTTGGAATAATATAATAAAAGAGATAACTTTAGATTTAGATATAACATATAATTAAAATTATAACAATTATGCAAGTCTTTAAAAAAATGAACGGTTTTTCGTTATACGAAATATCCAACAATGGAACTATAAGGAAAGTAGTTACAAAAGAAATCATTTCACAACGCGTACACCCTGGATATGGCTATAAAATGTGTGATCTCCAAGACGACGATTTGAAAGTTCATACAGTGTACCCGCATAAGGAAGTAGCCAGAGCTTATATTCCAACGAAGAAAAAAGGCAAGTTATACGTAATACATGTAAATGGGAATCAACAGGACAACAAAGTGAAAAATCTTCAATGGGTTACACCTGCTGAAGCTCAAATTCACCAATTAAATATGGGTTTCAGAAAGAGACTGGGTAATCCTGAACTATATAAATTTTCAAAATATTGGAAAGCCAAGCATGATAAAAAAGCTAAGAAAGGAAAAGAAAAAGAAATAAAAAAAGACAAACAGAAAGTAAAAGGTAAAAAACCTAAAATAGTAAAAGGCAAATTAAATAGATTAGAAAATAAAGGAAGAAAAGCCTTACTGGTTAAAAATATTCAACCGAAAAAAACTGTTAAAAGTAAAGCTAAGTCTAAAGGTAAAAAACAAGTTAAAAAGTTAGAGATTAAAGGAAGAAAAGCTTTAACTGCAATAAAAGCTTTGCCGAAAAAGAAGATTACTGGCAAATCAGTTAAGAAGACTTTGAAGGGAAAGGTTAACAAATTAGAAAGCAAGAATAGCAAAGCCCTTAATTTGAAAAAAGATATAAAGAAAAAGAAAGCTAATCCCAAAGCAAAAAAAATTCAAAGTAAAAAAATAAAACCCTCTGCAATTAATAACCCTAAAACAAAAATTAAAAGTAAAGCAAATAAGAATATTGCTTTGAAAAAACCTTCTAATATTAATAAAGCAGCAGACTTAAAAAATCAATTGAATAAAACAGAGCCAAAGAGAGGGAAACGTCAAAGAATAAAATATAGAAAAATTCATTCCACGAAACCTAAATAATCAATAGCAATTTTGAATTGGTACATTTAGTTTTATTTTGAACAAATTGCTTTGAGAATAAGATAAACAAGATTTTGTTGTTTTCGTTATTTAATTAATGATTTAATCTTTATCTAAAAAATTATTTCTTTGGAGATATCAAATTAAATGGTGCACGTATGGAATCATTTAAGCTTAGCAGAGATTTTTCCTGTAACTCCCGATATACTGTACAATTCATGGCTCGATAGTGTCACACATGCTGAAATAATTGGTTCATCTGCTGATATTGACCCAAGGGTTAATGGTAAATTTACAATCTGGGATAATTATATTTCAGGAACAACAACTGAATTAATCCCAAATAAGAAAATAGTTCAACAATGGAGGACAACGGAATTTCCTGAAAATAGTCCTGATTCGATTCTTGAGTTAATATTTGAGCCAACTAAAGGAGGCACAAAACTTATTCTTACTCATAAAAATATTCCGGACGGTCAAGGTGATGAATATAAACAAGGTTGGAAAGACTATTATTTTAAGCCAATGCTGGAGTTTTTTTTAATTTAATTTTTATGAAAAGTGTCTTTATTTAAAATTTTATAGCTGAAATTTCAAATTCATAAGGGTTTACGAAATCGTTAAAAGCATTTATTAATCTGAATTTTTTATAGTCTTGTATTTTTTCAAATCTAATTTCCTTTTCAATTATTCTTCTGGTGTTAATTAAATATTGTCGCATTGTTCCTTTTAATAATGGAAGTAATGGAGTGTGCCATTCATGACCTTCAAAGAAGACTATATTACTAAAAGAAGTATCCGTTATAAGGCTATTTTTAATAATAATAATGTCACTGTCAGGTTCAACAAAATATTTTGTAAAAATTGTTCTATCGGCATATTTAAAAGAGTAATTTATGTTTTCGTCGAAAATAATTCTAAAGTTCCTAATTTGTCGGCGGTAGTACGGGGCAATTTCTATGTTTCTAATTTGTTCGTTATATGTAATCCTTACCCGATGAATACTTAAATATTCCTTATCGACAAAAAGTATTTGTTTTAGATCTATATTTTCTTTGCTTTTAAAAAAATCATAACGTGTTCTATTCATTCGATCGGAATGTAAATCCAAATTCAAAAACGTGTTATTTTCCAATCTGATACTTTCAATAAACAGGCACATATACTTTATCTATCATTTCGTTATATTCATCATCCATATTGCTCATTGAGGTAATTCCTCCTCCACTTCGATAATATAAAATGCCTTCACAATTTTCAATAAATCTAATCATAACACCACTATCAAGATTTTTCCCATCAAATATTCCGCAAATACCAGTATAATATCCTCTTGGGATTTTTTCAGCTGTTTGAAGAATACTTACAGTCGAATTTTTTGGAGCACCGCTTACTGAACCAGCCGGCAATAAAGAACAAATTATGTCTCCAATTATGGAAAAATAATCATTATTAAGATTTCCGGTTATTTCAGAACTAACCTGCAGCAAATCGATATTTGCAGTATGAATTTTTTCAATGTATCTGTACCTGTTTACTCCGACATTTGACGCTATTTTACTCAGATCATTCCGCAATAAATCGACAACAGTATCATGTTCTGCTTTTTCTTTGGTATTATTTAATATTTTGTTCATCGCATCAGAAATCGATGCATCAATAGTACCTTTCATAGGACAAGTTCTGATTGTTCCTTCTTTAATGGAGATAAAAGTTTCCGGAGAAAAACATAAGAACTTGTTATTATACCAAAGCTTGTATCTTGAAAAACTTATGAAAAATAGTTCATGCAATGTAAGATTGGTTTCTATTTGCGTCCGGAATGTCAGGTTAGCAAGGTAAGTATTTCCTTTTAATAAGGCTTTACTAACTATTTCATATGCTTCCTGATATTTTTTTTTGCTAACTGGATTTTTTTTCAGGTATTTTATATCTAAATGATTTTGCATAACTTTTAAATTCGAAATACCATTGAAATCATATAAAAGTTTGGTGCTATTAATTTCATTTAAACGAAAAACAACAGGTTTTTGCATTTCGTAATCAATAAAAAAAAGAAATGGAACTTGCTTTGAACCAAGATTATTTAAAGTTTTATTGAATTTTTCTAATGCGTTATGTTTAAAATATTCCAAGATATTTTAATAATTAAATTGATTTTTATTTTTAAAAAATTATCTGATAAAAAGTTGATGTGAATATTAACAGAAAACGCCTATATAAATAGGCGCTTTAGTTTTTGTTTTTTTTGAGTTTACTTCGACATAAAGAAAAATGTTCCATCTTCATCTTCAAGGCCAGCAATTTTGCCAAATTGCGGCTTTTGTTGTTTATTATTGGCTACTGCAATTGAAACCTTTTTCACTATATTTTCTATGGGGATACAGGCATCCGGATTGTTGGCAAGAGTATTTGCAAATGTTTTAGTAAACTGTGAATTGTCCACGGCAAGTTCATAACCGGCAGATGAAAATACCTGGGAAGATTTAAACTTGGTAGCTTTCCAGTCGCCGCAATCATGCGTTGTACCAGTGCCTCTCATAGCCTGGTAAAAAGTAGGTCCGGATTCGCATGCATCAGTAACTACTAAAAGGTGAGTAATAGTGCTATATCCTTGCAGAGAAGCTTTCAAAGTACTAATATTGAAATATGTAAACTCATCCTCACGGTTAGCATCAATAGGAATCCAGTAACCGGTATTATTAATAAATTTGCCATGACCGGCGTACCAAATCATTAAAGCATTTACATGATTGCTTCGTATAATATCACGCAAATCGATGGAAAAGAACTTTTCCATATCTTTTTTAGTCATGTCTTTTTTATGAATAATATTATTTATTTTATACTTCGCAAGTGCTGATTTCATAAGTGAAACATCTTTCACAGGTCCTTCAAGGCTTGCGAATGTTTGATAATTGGAATTTTCAATAAAAACAACCCAGGTTTTTCCCATTGGATTATCTGTAGCAATATCGGCACCTTCTCGATTAAGAGGAAAATCCTTGGTTGTTTGGTTACCATATATATCTGTTGCTATAACAGTAATTTTATCTTTATTCGTAATCGAGACATTGGCAGAAAATACAGGATTGAGATCATCCAACTTGTAACTTGCTGATACTCCATCTATCAATACTGATTTTATTAAGCTTTCATCTGTTGCTTTTCCTTCAACATATATAGTTGGCTCGTTCGTATCAATGTAAATTTCTCCATTATCTGAGGAATACGGAGCCGTAATTGAAACGGAAGGAGGATTTATTTCTGTCCTGTTAATAGTATATTTTGAATTCTGTGTGTTATTATAAATATCAGTTGCTGAAAATGCAATCATGTCAACATTATCAACATTGACATCTGCAACGAAATCATATCCTTCATCAGTTTTTACAATGGGGATACTTTTTCCATTAATTTGTAAAGATGCAATTTCACTTTCATCGGTAAGTTTGCCTTTAATAGTTGTTTCTTTTTTATCTTTAGGTACATCAAGAATTGCTTTATCATGAGGCATTGGATCAATAATTTTAATAACCGGAGGATTCGATTCACGGTTTAGTTCATAAAGTCTTTTTTTGGCAACATCAAGTAATTTACGCGCTTTTACATCGTTTTCGGAAAGGCTTGCAAGCGTTTCATAATCCTTAACTGCTGATTTATAATTTGCAACTTGTTCATAGCATGAAGCCCTTTGATAGAAAGCTTCAGCGTTTTTATTATTAATCAATAATACCTTATTGTAATCGTCAATAGCATTTGGATATTGCGTAAATTGCTGATAATACTGACCGCGGATAAAGAAAAGCTGATCATCATTTGGTTTCATAGTTATTGCTTTGGAAATATCATTTATCGCAGTTGGATAATCAAGCCTTTTTACGTAGATTTTACTTCTTTCCACATAAGCATCGGTACTGTTAGGATTAGCTTTTAATAATGTCTCGCAATTTTCCTTTGCTTCATCAAGCTTATTATTCCTGATTAATAAATCAGCCAAAGCTATATATGCATCTTCATTTTTTTTATCTTTTGAAATAGATTTTTTTAGTGATTTTTCGGCACTTTCCGGATTCCCTAAATTATCCTGTACCACTCCATTTAAATAATAATTAATAGAATTCTCCCTGTTTAGAAGAGATTTTTCGCTAACAGGCAAAGCTTTTTTATAATCCTGAAGGGCTATTAGTGTTTTAATATCATATACATAGGCATCATTGTTGGAGTGTTTTAATTCTAAAGCTTTATCAAGATAAGTTTGAGCCTCATCATATTTTTTCATTAAATATGCCAGGCGGCCCGCACTTACCTTAAGATCGGGATCTGCATCAAAAACCATTGCTCTTTTTACATCTTCATAAGCATTTGTCATGTCGCCATTTTTTTCATAGGCATCTGCACGCATCATGTAATAGTCCGTTTTTTTAGGTTCCAAATCGATAGCCTTCGTAATTTGAACTATTGCATCATTATATTTTTTTGCTTCTACAAATTCTTTTCCAGCTTTTGCATATTGCTTGGCACTTTGGCTATAAATAAAACCTGCCATTAGCAAGAAAACCAGTAGTTGTATTGCTCTTTTCATATGATTTATTTTTATAAAAATGGTTTTTTTTGAATTTACTATTTTACATTTAACAGGTGCCATAATTTTTTAAATATTAATAGTTATATTTAATAGTATCATCTTATCTTAAAAAGGTGAATATAAGAAAAATATTGGTTTTCCTTCTCAAAAATTTCCCCCAAACTCTTAAATCATTTCGTAAAATTAATTCCCTATTAATAAAATATAAAATTTTTAACTTTTTTTGTTATAAATTCTGGATTTAGTCGAATCTCAAATTTAACATAACCTGCTATTTTTTCCTAGCAGCCGGGTATAATTTTATTGATTTTGAACAAAGTAAAGTACTGTATCTTCTATATTTGTATGATTTATTGCAATTTTATTAATTACAGGAGCTTTTATTCCATTACCTATGCGACTATTACTTTTAAAAACCCTCGCTTCATCCCATTTACCTGATTGTATAAAAGTATTGAGTATTTGTAAACCTCCCTCAACTATAAATGATTGAATTCTATGCTCATTGCAAAATTCAATAACTTCATCAATAATATTTGAGAAATTAATTTTATGAAATTCCAGGTTAGTTTCATTATTAGAACTTTTTTCAGTAAAAACAATTGTGGGTTGAAGTTTGTTGAAGAGATTTAAATTTTTAGGAAGTTGTAAATTACGATCGAGCACCATTCGTAAAGGATTTTTCCCTGTCCAGTCGCGAACATTAAGCATTGGATTATCAAGAAGAGCAGTATTTGTACCAACTAGAATAGCCTGTTCTTCTGCTCTCCATTTATGTACCAATAGACGGGTAAGTTCGCCGGTTATCCAGACTGGCCGGCTATCTGATCCAGGATCGCGTTTGTAATCAATAAAACCATCACTGGTTTCTGCCCATTTTAAAATAATATAGGGTCTTTTTTCCTCATGAAAAGTCAGGAATCGCCTATTTAAATACCTGCATTCGCTTTTTAGAAATCCGGTAATAACCTCAATACCCTCAGATTTTAACTTTTCAATTCCTTTTCCGGCAACTTCAATATATGGATCCAGATGCCCGACAACAACTCGCGGAATTTTATTTTTTATAATTAAGTCAACACAAGGGGGAGTTTTTCCATAATGGAAACATGGTTCAAGGTTAACATAGAGTGTGGCTTTTTGTAGTTGCGATTTTTCTTTTACATCATTTATAGCATTTACTTCAGCATGTGGACCTCCGTAAGCCGCATGATAACCTTCACCTATAATATGATCGTCTACTACCAATAATGCACCTACCAGGGGATTGGGAGCCACCATACCCATACCTTTTCTCGCGAGTTCCAAACATCTTTGATGATATTTCTCATCTTTTGTATCCATATTTGCATAATTTTCGTTAAAAAGCTAAATTCGTAGTCTGAAAGAAAAAAAATGGCAATACTTAGCGATGTGCTGCAATTTATGCAGGATGAAATTGGGAACCTCTATCCCGAAAGAGAATACAGGAACATTAGACGTATAGTATTCGAAAGACTTACCAATATTCATCCTGTTGATTTTCATATAAAGCCTTATCTCGAAGTTGCTGATGAAACTTATGCGAAAATTAAGGAAATAGTTGCAGAATTGAAAATATTCAAACCTATTCAATATGTATTGGGTACTACTGAATTTTTAGGGCTTAAACTTAAAGTCACTCCTTCTGTGCTTATTCCCAGGCCTGAAACAGAAGAATTGGCAGACTGGATTATTAAATCACATAAATATAACGATAATAAAATACTTGATATCGGTACAGGAACTGGATGTCTTGCAATAGCCCTGGACAGATTAATGTTACATTCACAGACTGATGGCATTGATATTTCTGAATGAAGCTTTGGAAATTGCTGAAGAAAATTCTTACATGAATGAAAGCATAGTAAATTTTTTCAATTATGATATATTACAAGGACACAATGGCCCAAATTCTGATAAATTCAAAGAACATTATGATATAATTGTAAGTAATCCACCTTACGTTTGCGAGAGCGAAAAGGCAGAGATGCTTAAAACAGTTCTTGAATATGAACCTCCAATTGCACTTTTTGTTAGATGACAGTGATCCGTTAATTTTTTATAGAGCAATAGCAGATTTTGCCCGTATCAAACTTGAAATGGGTGGCATATTATACTTTGAAATTAATCCCCGCTTTACAGAAGGAATTGCAGGAGATGCTAATGTTTAAAGGTTTTCGTAATATCCAGGTTCGTCAGGATATAAATGGTAAAACGAGAATGATAAGGGCACAAATTAAATTGTACAAAAAAGGAGAAAATCCCGAACTTGAAAAAGCAAGGCAACAATAATTACTCAAAAAAAGAAGCATTATCAATTCTCACCCGGATATGCAGCAAAAAAGAAATATGTTCATTCGAAGCTATTAAAAATCTTAATAATTGGGGAATATCGCCATCCGATACTCAAGAAATAATTGAATATTTAATTAAAGAAAAATATATTGACGATCATCGTTATGCATTGCATTTTGCAAGTGATAAATTTCGTTTTAATAAATGGGGGAAATACAAAATTGCCAATGCTTTAAAACAAAAACAAATTCCTGAATTGTTCATCTCAAAAGCGTTAAGCAATCTTTCTGAAAATAATTACCGGTCACTTTTGCTCGAAGAACTTACAAAAAAACTTCATAGTTTACCAAAATCTTCTACTTATGAATTAAAAGGAAAATTATACCGGTTTGCAGCCAGCCGTGGTTATGAAAATGATTTGATAATGGAACTGTTAAATGAATTACTAAAAGAAGGATATTGCCACTAATGCACGAATTTAAATCAAATATTATTCGTGCATTCGTGGCAATTATTTTAATATTTTTATTTTGTTTTAATTCTAAAATCAGTTTTTTAAAACCTATTAACTTTAAACTTTGAACCTTGAAAAAGAAAATAAATAAAATTGAAATTAAAATATCAATATTCAGTTTTTGGACTCAACTTTGAATCAGAGATTGAATTTCCGGAATTAGTAAAATCAATTGGCAATATTGATGTAACTATACAATTTGGTAAAGTTCCTGAATCACTTGGCATAAATAGTTATAAAGGAGTTTGTTTTGAAGCTATTCCGGGATACTTACTTTTGGAAGCTAAAAATATTGCAAGGTACTTTGTCTCTGAAGGGAAAAAAATAGTCATTGATCCTTTTCCTCAGGCAGATGAATCTTCAATCAGGCTGTTCTTGCTTGGATCGGTAATGGGAGCTTTGTTGCACCAACGAGGGATACTTCCATTGCACGGCAATAGTGTACATATCAATAATGGGAGCGTATTGATAGCAGGTATTTCCGGTGCAGGGAAATCTACAATTGCTGCTGTACTTGCTTTAAAAGGTTTTGAACCAATCACGGATGACATTACTGCAATTGAATTTGTAGATGATATTCCGGTTGTATTACCTGGAATTCCACAATTAAAACTATGGCATGATTCAATTATTAAAATGAATATAACTATTGATGGATTAAAAAGAGTCAGAAAAGAACTGGAGAAATTTTATTATCCTGCAAAAAGCACTTATAATAATGTTGTTTTACCTCTTAAAAAAATTTATATAATGAATATTAATAATTTAGAAGGCATAGTTATTAAGCCATTATCGGGCATTGAGAAATTCACTGTTCTAAAGAACCATACTTACCGCTATAATTATGTTAAGAGCATGAATTTGGAAATAAATCATTTTGAACTTGTCTCGCGACTTGCTTCTAATATTGATATAAGCAGACTTTTTAGAGGTAAAAAAGGATTTGACGCGGAAGAACTTGCTGAAACAGTCATAAAGGATTTAAAAATAATGAATGGAAAATAACAAAAAAATTATTTGGTTAGCTTCATATCCAAAATCGGGAAATACCTGGTTCAGAATTTTTTTATCCAATCTTTTCTCTTCTAAAGATGAACCGGCTGACATAAACGATCTTCAGGATACGACAATTGCAAGTAACAGGCAATTATTTGATGATACAACCGGGTTAAGTTCTGCCGATTTGACTATGGCTGAAATTGAAAAATTGCGTCCTTATGTTTATGACAACATTGCAAAGAAAACAGAAAATCCTGTCTTTTTGAAAATTCATGATGCGTTTATTCTTACATCTGAAGGCATACCTCTGGTTTCTGAAAATGCCAGCATAAAAGCAATTTATTTCATTCGCAATCCGCTGGATGTTGCAGTATCTTTTGCTCATCACCTGAACGTAACCGTTGAAAAAACCGTAGCTATTATGTGCAATGAAGAATATGCTTTTTGCAATCGTACTGACAGACTGCATAACCAACTTGAGCAACGATTGTTTTCATGGAGCAGTCATGTAAAAAGCTGGACTACTCAGTCTCTATTACCAATTAAGGTTCTACGTTATGAAGACATGCTTTCGGACACTTTAAAAATTTTCAATGAAGCAATTGAATTTGCTGATTTGAAATTTTCCAATGAAGCCATCCAAAAAGCTATAAAATTCAGTGAATTTAAAGAACTTCAAAAACAAGAAATCAGCAAAGGGTTCAAAGAAAAGGCTCCGGTACCAGAATTGTTTTTTCGCAAAGGTTTAAGTGGCACTTGGCATAAAGAATTACCTGAAAATTGTGTAAAAAAAATAATTGAACGTCATTCAGAAATTATGAGAAAGTTTGGTTATTTGGATGATAAAGGAAATCCGATTTAACAGAGGTAATATAAACCTGAAAAATTATAAAACAGCAAATTTCAAATTACAAAACCTGATAAATTCAAAATTTGAAAATATTCAAATCACAAAATATTATTATTGTTTTGAATTCATAAGATTGATTTATTTTTATTTGAAATTTGAATATTGCAATTTGGAATTTCTAGTTGTTATAAAATAAAATTCATATTAAATTTTCATCTAATGAATGAAATTAATAATCAAAGCATAATCAGCAGGCAAACAGAAATTGTTTTCAATAAACTTGATGATGAAATTGTGATGATGAGTATTAAGAATGGAGAATATTATGGACTTGATAACATTGGTTCGAGAATTTGGGAAATTATTGAAAAGCCGGTTTCATTTAATCAAATTATTATTATTCTGAAAGAAGAATTTGATGTAACTGAAGAGAAATGCACAATAGATGTTAAAGAATTTCTTGGCATGCTCGAGATAAAGAATTTAATAAAGATTAGTTAATGCTTACAACAGCAATAGTAAAATTTTTCCGCTTATCAGTAGAAGAAAAAAAATTGTTCTTTAAAGCGGTTCAATTAGCGTTATGGGCAAGATTAAATACAACTTTCCGATCATCAAACAGGGTTGTCAGATTATTGGGTACGGCACATAAGGAATCTTATTATAATGCTTATAATACCGATGATTCGATTGTAAATAAAACATACCGGGCTATGCGGCGTAGTTCAGTTTATCTTCCTTTTAAACAAAAATGTCTTATAGATGCTATTGTTGTAAAAAAAATGTTAAAAAAGTATGGTATTGATTCAACTTTATATTTGGGCGTTTCCAAAGATGCAAAGAATAAACTTGTTGCCCATGCCTGGCTTCGCTATGGCAACTTTATTATTGTTGGGAAGAAAGGAACTGAAAAATATGTCGCATTGGAATGGTTTACTTAAAAAATAAAGCCGTGATAGGAACCACGGCTTATTAGTTGTTGTTGTTTAGTTAGTAATTAGTTTGGCAGTAAAAAACATTAGCCAAATAACTCAGGATAATAGTCAATTAATTTTATCCGGAATTTGAATATGCAATATAAACAATTTTTTAATAAAATATTATTTTTTTAAGAATTCTGCGAACCATATTCCAGAATTTTTTATTATCCTTTTTTGACTTGTGTGGTCAACATAAACTAGTCCAAACTTTGGATTATAACCTTCAACCCATTCAAAATTATCAAGCAAACTCCAGACAAAATAGCCGGTAACATTTATACCTTCCTGCTTGGCTTTGAGTAAACTTTGTAAATAATCCTGGAAAAATTTGATTCTTTGCTGATCGTTAATCTTTCCGTCAATAATCTCATCTTTAAAAGCGACACCATTCTCTGTAATTATAAATTCCTTTACAGGATATTTTGAAAACTGTTTTAGCATCCGATACATCCCATCAGGATAAACTTCCCATTCCATTTCGGTCAACTGTACATGACGTTTTATAGGCGGCACCTGGTTAGCCCATAACAAGGGAACAAGAAAACTAAAATCAGCAACAACCCTGTAATAATATTGCAAACCGAAGAAATCGAAATTGAATTTCATTTTTTCATCATCACCTGGTTTCATATATTTTTCAATCCTTTTAATAAAGTGAAGATCCTGGAAAGGATAACCCATCCCGACAGCAGGTTCAACAAAAAGCCTGTTCATGAATGCATCCAGTCGTTTGGCAGCTTTTGCATCTCTGTGTGATTTATGAAAAGGTTCTACAGGTGAACATGAGAAAGCATTACCAATGTTCGCATCTTTGACTTCATTCCGAAGCACTCTTCCGCCTTCAGCCTGGCATAGAACAGCATGATGTGCAGCCGGCAAAAAATTACTTAATCCTTTCAAACCCGGAGCATGATAACCTATTCCATAACCAAGCCCGACAAAACCCATGGGTTCATTTAAAACGATCCAATTTTTAATCCTATCACCAAATGATTTTGCGCAAAGTGAGGTATATTCTGAAAACCAGTTTACAATTTCCCTGTTAGTCCATCCTCCTTTATCTTCAAGAGCCTGTGGCAAATCCCAGTGATAAAGAGTAATCCAGGGTTCAATCCCTTTTTCAAGGCAACAGTCTATGACACGATTATAGAAATCTATTCCCTTTTGATTAATCTGGCCGGATCCGGACGGTAAAACCCGCGGCCATGAAATTGAAAAACGGTTAGCTCCAAAACCAAGTTGTTTTACAAAATCAATATCTTCTTCGTACCGATTGTAAAAATCACATGCTATGTCTGGAGTAGAACCATCTTTTATTTTATTACGTTTTCTACTGTACGTGTCCCAAATGGATGGACCTTTGCCATCAGCATCCCATGCGCCTTCAACCTGGACAGCTGCAGTTGAAACTCCCCACGTGAACTCACCAAAGTCTGAAGCTTTTAATAATGAATCAAAATATTTAGATAGTGCTTTTAATTTGCTTGATAAAACAAATGGCAATAAACCAATACCAAAAAGTTTTAAAGCATCTCTCCTGTGCATATTAATTGCTAAAATTTCCGGGCGTAAATATAAATTTTATTTGGTGAAGACCAACAAAAGAATAGATTCTTTAGCCTTTTTTTAAGGTAAAGGAAAATGTTGATCCTACTCCAAGAGCGCTGCGTACATTGATAGTTTGTTTATGCGATTCTATTATATGTTTAACAATTGCCAATCCTAAGCCTGATCCTCCCTGATTGCGAGAGCGACTTTTATCCACTCTGTAAAAACGTTCAAAAAGTCGTGGGATGTATTTTTCTTCAATTCCAATACCATTGTCTGAAACTTCAGCCAAAATATTTTCATCCATGTCATAAAAGCTAAGTTTTGTCCTGCCTCCTTCATTTCCATATTTAATAGAATTTTCTATTAAATTAGTCAGGACCTGACGAATTTTTTCTTTATCGGCATATACAAATACTTTACTATCTAATGAGATATTGTCGTGAAAACAGAAAGTAATATTCTTCTTTTTTGCTTTTGCTTCCAATAATTCGAAAACCTCGCGAGTAAGTGGAATTATATCAAAGACACATTGCTCAAGTTTTACTTCTCCAGACTCTAGTTGAGAAATTATTTCTAAATCCTTAACTATATTTATCATTCTTTCGATATTCTTTTCTGATTTTTCAAGATAGTCACGATTGACTTTTGGATCATCCATTGCTCCGTCTAAAAGAGTAAGAATATAACCTTGAATATTAAATATAGGAGTTTTCATTTCATGAGATACATTTCCTAAAAATTCTTTGCGATAAGATTCAAGTTTTTTAAGTTCATCTATTTCTTTCTTATGTTCTTCGGCCCAATCGGACACATCTTTACTTACTTTATTAATAATGTCTTCATGAAGATCAACATTTTTGTCTTTCAATTCTTTTGGAACTTTAAGTGTGTGAATAGTCTTATAAATGATTTTTATTTTATCATAAATAAAACGTTGAATAATAAAAGAAAAGATAAAGTACGAGAGTATAAACACCGCTAAAGATGCAACTGTAAGTATGAGCCACTGAATATTGTTGTATATTAATAATTCTATAAGCAGAAAAATTACAGTACTGCATAAGGTAACGGCAACTGAACCAACTAACAATAATTTATATGGATTTGTCGATTTCAAGATAATTTATTAGAATGTGCCAATGTGCCAATGTGCCAATGTGCCAATGTGCCAATGTGCCAATGTGCCAATGTGCCAATGTGCCAATGTGCCAATGTGCCAATTTTTAATTATAAACTTATTCTATATAAATTGACTAATTGGCAAATTAGAATTCATTCTTTAAATTCATATTTATATCCAACTCCTTTAATAGTTTTAATATTTTCTATTCCCAATTTTTCACGTAATTTACGAATATGAACATCAATTGTTCTTTCGCCCACAATTACTTCGCTTGACCAGATTCTGGAAATAATTTGATCCCGCGTAAAAACAACATTGGGTTTGGAAGTAAGTAAAGAAAGCAATTCAAATTCTTTCCGTGGCAGAGAAAATTCTTTACCATTGGAATTAACAATGTATTTTTCTGAATCAATAGTTAATGTACCTAAGTTATATGCTGAAGATGGCTTGGAGCTTTCATTATGTCTGCGCAAAAGGGCATTTACTTTACTAGTAAGTAAGCGAGGTTTAATGGGCTTTGTAATATAATCATCTGCCCCTGCCTCAAAACCTGCAATCTGTGAATAATCTTCATTGCGAGCAGTAAAAAATGTAATAATAGATTTATCCAGTGTTGATAAATGGCGCAGTTCACGGCAGGTTTCTATACCGTCCATTTCGGGCATCATCACATCCAGGATGATGAGGTGCGGTAGTTTTTCTTTTGCAATTTTAATAGCATCTCTGCCATTATTTGCTGTCAGTACCTGGTAACCTTCTTTACGCAGGTTATAACCGACAAATTCAAGAATGTCATTCTCGTCATCAACTATTAGGATTATGTAATCACTTGGTTCCATAATATAAAGCCCACAAACCCCCAAAGGGGGGATTTAAAGACAAATTTAGATTAGTTATATTTCAAAAGCAATCAGTTTAAATGATTCTAATTTGGTTCAGTTGCTCCAAACCTTCTAGCGGTTCAAAACTGCTTGAAGGTTTGCTTTCACAAACTTTGATTTAAAAAGTTATTATACTTAGATATAGTGTCTTTTACTTCTAAAATCAAAATTCATCAATACCTGTTCTGCATTCATTTTTATTTCTTTAAGCCCCCTTAGGGGGTTTGGGTGCCTCTCATCACTCAATTTCTTCCAGTTTTTCTTTTTTCTTTTTATGCCTGAGTACTTTTGCGTCAATATAAAAAACAATTTCTTCAGCAATATTTTTTGTCTGATCGCCAACCCTTTCCAATTTCCTGATCGTTGAGTGCAAATGTAAACAGTTGATTATTTCTTCGGGATTCTTCCGGATTAGTTTGGCAATTATTTCATCGGCCTCTTTATTTACTTTGTCTAGAGAGATGTCACTTTTAAATATTTTTTTGATATTCTTGTGATCTTCACTTTCAAATGATTCAAGCGCAGTTGTTAACATATTTATTGATACGTTGAACATATCCGGCACTTGTGTTTTCTTAAGAATTTCTTCATCAAATGGTTTAGGTTTATCTGAACCGATAACTGATTTAACAATTGATTTGGCATAATCTCCTATTCTCTCCAGGTCGTAGTTTATTCTCATAACTGCCAATACAAATCGTAAATCATTAGCCAGCGGGCTAAATAGTGCAAGTATATTCTCGCAATCCATATTAATTTTTAATTCAAAAGCATCTACCTGCTTTTCGCCGGCCATTACTTCGCATGCCAGATCTTTATCAAAGTTAATCAAAACTTCACGTGATTTTGAAAGCTGGTTAATTACCAGTGCCCACATTTCCAAAATGTCGGACTTAAGCTGTTTTAATTCAGTATCAAGGTGTGTCATATTGGAAGCCTCCCCAACCCCTCCAAAGGAGGGGCTTTTAAGTTTCTTTTATTTTATTTATATATTTATGTTCAACATTAAATTTTTTAATAATATCTTTAAGTCCCCCCTTCGGGTGATTTGGGAACTTTTTCTTACCCAAACCGTCCCGTAATATAATTTTGTGTTCTCACATCTTTCGGATTTGTAAAGATAGTTTTGGTTTCTTCAAATTCTATCATTTCACCCAAGTAAAAGAATGCTGTATAATCACTAATACGCCCTGATTGTTGCATATTATGCGTGACAATGAGAATAGTGTAATTGTTTTTTAGACCAAGAAGAAGCTCTTCAATTTTTGAAGTTGAGAGTGGATCCAGGGCCAATGTGGGTTCATCCAGAAGTAAAATTTCGGGTTTCATTGATAGGGAGCGGGCTATACATAAACGTTGTTGTTGTCCGCCTGACAAAAACGTACCTTTTTTATGCAGGTTGTCTTTTACTTCTTCCCATAAAAAAGCTTTTTTTAATGATTCTTCCACTAATTCGTCTTTTTCAGTGCGGGTGAGTTTATAGCCGTTTAATGTATATCCGGCAAGTACATTTTGATAAATACTCATTGTATTAAAGGGGTTCGGACGCTGAAAAACCATTCCTATACGTCTTCTGAGCATAGTAGGGTTGAGTTTGTAAATATCTTCACTATCGATATAAATTTTTCCGACAGTATGGGCATTTTCAGTAAGTTCATGCATTCTGTTGATACACCTGATAAATGTTGATTTGCCACAACCCGAAGGTCCCATTATTGCTGTAATATGGTTTTTTTGTATTGCAATATTTACATTTTTAAGGACGTGTGCTTCCCCAAAAAATGCATTAAAGTTTTCAGATGTTAAAATTGTACCTTCCATTTTTTTTCTGCAAGTTTTGTAAGGATGTTAAGAATTAAGATTGTGACTACAAGTATAAAAGAAGCGCCCCATGCCAGTTTATGCCAATCATCATAAGGACTGGTTGCATAATTGAATATAATGAGGGGCAAACTTGCAGTGGGTTTAAAAATACTAAAATTAAGAAAAGGGTTACCAAATGCCGTAAATAACAGTGGGGCCGTTTCACCTGCAACCCTTGCTATTCCGAGGATTATACCGTTCAAAATTCCACTGATGCCGGCAGGGACTATTACAAACATCATTGTTTTAAAATATGGAATACCCAATGATAATGATGCTTCTTTTAGTGATAAAGGAACTAATTTTAGTGTTTCTTCTGTGGATTTAATTATGGAAGGGAGCATCATAAATGCTAATGCTATACTTCCTGAAAGAGCTGAAAACTTACCAAATGGTTTGACAAACCACAGGTAAATAATAATACCGATTACTATGGATGGTACTCCCTGGAGTACGTCTACTGCAAGATGTGCTAATTTATATATCCTTGTCCCGGAGCTCTCGCTAAAATACATGCCTGTTGTAACACCCACCGGGATTGCCACAAATGCTGCAACAATAACAATAATCAGGCTTCCTGTAATTGCATTTAATATACCTCCCCCGGTTTCACCAACCGGTTTGGGCAAGCTGGTCAGAAAATGCCAGTCAATAACTGAAATACCCTGTTTAAAAATATAAACAAGGATTGCAACAAGTGGGATAATCGTTATAGATGTAAGAAAAATAACTACAACTTTAAAGATTAAATTTTTAATATCGCGGAAATCTAACTTCATGTTGTTTCAAATCTTTTTATAATATTTTTTCCAATAATGTTTATAATTGTTGTAACAACAAATAAAAGCAGTCCGGTTTCAATAAGTGCCGAATAATAAATATGGCCGGTGGCCTCGGTAAACTCATTAGCGATGACACTGGCCATAGTATTACCCGTGCCAAATATACTTGTTGGAATTGCCTGTGTATTACCTATGAGCATAGTAACTGCCATTGTCTCTCCCAATGCTCTTCCCAGCGCAAGCAGAATTCCTGCAGATAAGCCTGATTTGACGTATGGAATGACTACATACCTGATCACTTCAAATCGTGTGGCACCCAAAGAGTATGCAGCTTCCTTTAAATGTAATGGCACCATGCTGATAACGAGCCTTGTCAGCGAAGCTGAAAAAGGTATTATCATAATTGCCAGAATTAGTGAGGCTGTTAAAATACCAACTCCATAAGGAATAACACCCATTTTTATTTCTAAATTTCTGACAATTGGGACAATGGTAAAAATTCCCCAAAAACCAAATATAACGGAAGGAATACCGGCAAGCAATTCTATTGCATTCTTGATGATTGAGCTAAACCATCCCCGTGGATAAAATTCTCCAAGGAAAAGGCCAATAGCAATTGCAAAAGGAGTTGATATAATCAATGCTAATATTGAAGTCATCAATGTTCCAACGAGGAATGGTAATGCACCAAACTCATTTGAAACAGGGTCCCAGGTTCTGCCATAGATGAACTTTATGCCAAGTGCCTTTATTGAAGGCATTGAGAAAATAACCAGCGTGAGAAACATGCACAACAAGAGTACGATTATCAATATTGCAGAAAGTGATAAAGTTTTGCGAAATAGGGCTTCACGGATATTCAGTTGTCTTATAGCATGTTTATTTGACATAGAATTATTTTATCTTTTTATCTAATAAAGGCCTCATTTATAAGCATATTGTATATACATAAAAATTAAACCGTCTGTTTAAGTGAAATGTAAGTTAAGTATTGAAGAATATAAATCATGCCACCAAGTCAATAAGACTCTAAGAAACACAAAAAAGTCTTTGTGAAACTTTGTGTCTTCGTGTCTTAGTGGCGATTTTTTAACTCTTAATTGGCATTATTATGTGGAACGTATTATTTTGCAAATAATTATTATAAAATTGATTTTCCGTTATAATTTACTTTCTTTAGCTGTTTTTCAGCAGCTTCAGCAGCTTCTTTTGGTAAAGGTGCATAAAGCAATGGTGTTGCATACTTTTGTCCACCTGTTATCATCCAATTAACCAGCTGAACAGTTTCATCAGCTTTTGCGTTGCTTCTGTTATCGTATGACTGGTCAACATAAAGAAGAATATAAGTAAAACTACTGATTGGATATCCGTCTTTAGCATCAGTATTTGTGAGTGATACCCGCAAATCTTCCGGAAGGGTAACTGCAGCAGCAGCACTAATTGATTTTATAGATGCTTCAATAAATACACCTGATTTGTTCTGAACTTCTGCGGCTGGCATTTTGTTCTGCATTACATACGCAAGCTCCACATAGCCTATACTGCCTGGTATTTGCTTTACCATTCCGCCCACACCTTCATTTCCTTTGGCACCTATGCCTACCGGCCAGTCTAGTGCTTTGCCTTTACCTGGTTTGGTTTTCCAATCGCTGCTGACTTTGCTTAAATAATCTGAAAATACATAAGTAGTTCCACTGCCATCTGAGCGATGTATAACTGAAATAGCCATATCAGGCAGGTTGGCTGAAGGATTCAGAGTTGTTAAACTTTTGTCGTTCCATTTGGTTATTTTGCCAAGGAAAATACCAGCTATTACATCGGGAGTTAATTTTAGCTTTGGGTTTCCGGTCAGGTTATAGGTAACCATAACAGCACCAAGACAAGTTGGAATGTGAACAACAAGTTTGGGCATTTGTTTCATTTCTTCGTCACTCAATGGTGCATCTGATGCGCCAAAATCAACGGTTTTATTTTGCAATTGCTTTATTCCTCCACCGGAACCGATAGACTGATAATTAATTTTTACACCTTTTTCTTTGTTGTATTCAAAGAACATTTTGGAATAAAGCGGGTAGGGAAAAGTTGCACCTGCTCCCAGCAATTCTTTATCACTGCTTTGAGCGTGAATTTTTTCAGCTGTACACAAATTCATAGCCAAAACTGCCGCTATTCCGAATACAATACTAATTTTTGTTTTCATCTTTTTTAATTTTATTGTTATAGTAATTTTAGCTTACTTAAAAACATAATAAAATGTCATTCTTGCAGTCATGTCATAATCACTTTTGGCAAGACCAGTTACGTTCTTTTTCAGGCTATTGTATGTGTCAATCCAGATATTTGGTTCAAAGTGAACATTCTTTATTGGTGTAAAATCAACACCTGCAGTAATGAAATTTTCGCTATAATTAGTAGGAGACTTTTTGTACTTTATTGATGCATCAAATTTTGTATCAGGATTGAAATTATCAAAACGTGCAAAATAGTTCAATTTATCAGGAATAATTTGACCACGGGCAAAAATTGAAATTCCAAAAGGAGTAACATTTACATTTTTAGCATTGGCTGCGCCCGATGTAGTATCCACTGCTGCATCAGTTTGGGTTTGGGTGACAATTTCAATACCTGCTGTAAAAGGATCTGTCTGGTATGCAACGAATCCATGCAATGTAGTTTTTGATTGTGTTTTTGAAGATGGTTCATAATCGCCTGTCACGTCTAAAATAATTTTTTGGTCCATTAACTTGGCGTAAAATTCACCATAGAATTTTTTATACTTATCAGTTTCCAACTTTTGCGCTGTACCATTTCCAACCATAAAGTTGTAACCATAATCGCCTTTGTCGTTCAGTTTACCCTGCCAGGCTATGCCCAAATCATTCGATTTGCCTAAACCCCGCATGTCAATAATTGTTTTTTCAATACTCCGGTAACCCCATACTTTTTCAGATACCGTAGCAAAAATAGGAGTAGAAGTCTGGCCTATTACCAAATCATTATTCGGCAAAATATTTTTCCAGCGTAAATTTGCAGCCTTTAGGAAAAATGTTCTTGTTTGCCCGCCAAGAGTGTCACCTTCGTGGGCAATTAACAGTTCAGTAGAAAAATTTGGACTGATATTGTAGTCATAACCGAGGTAAACCCTTCTGAATGCAAAGGCATTATAATCTTTTGCAGTTTTAGCATATTGGGTACTGCCTCTTTTTGCTGAGTCCGCATGCATCTGAAGATAGTAATCGCCAAATACATAGCCCCAAACTTTTCCAGAAGGTTTGAATTCTGCAGGTTGATCGGCTGTTGGTTTAGCAGTTTCTTGTGCGTTTAAAAAAGACGCAAAAGTTATTAAAACTGAAACCAAGAAGGTTAATTGTACTTTTTTTCTCATAATAAGATAAGTTTTAAATATTAAATAAATATTAATTTTTGTATTGTAATACAAAGAAACCCTTTGGTTATTAACTGAGTTTTATGGCAATATTAATTTATTGTTAAGAGAAAGAACCTAATACTTGCAAACAAAAATTCATATTTACTTAACAATGCCTTTAAAATAGATTTAGTATTCTAAGCATAATTTAGCTTTAAAATTAAAAAATATTCTATCATGTCAAATATCAGAAAAATTTCATTTTTAAATATTGCGGAATTTGTAGCAAGTTATGCAAATGTTATTGCAAAAGACTGAAATCTTACTAAATATGGCTCGTCAGATTGCAATTTAAGTGTATAGCTCAGTTACTGCAACTATACACCAACAAGGATTTTCAATTTACTTCGACCAAATGCAAGGAAGACTGCTGGTTTTTATATTGATTTGTAATTTAAAATTAAGCTATTGTTTTAAGTGGACTTTTTATTAGATTGAGCTTATAGCCAACAGATCTGATAGTTTTTAAAAGGTTTTCATAATGGCCCAGCTTTTTTCGAAGAGCTACAATTTTAACATCTACAGTTCTTTCCGTTACATGGTAATTTTGCCCAAAACCATATTGAAGAATTTGATTGCGGGTATAAACTTTCCCCGGTTTATTAGCCAACAATTCAAGTACTTTAAATTCTGAAAATGTTAAGTCTATTTTTTTATCTTCAATGTATACTTCATGATTTGACATGTCAATTAGTAAACCGTTTATGTTTATTTTTTGTGGATATTGATTTAAAGTATAGTTAAATTCTTCATTATTAATATAGTTAAAATTAATATTGCGCCCTAAAAGTTTTTTAATTCTTACTGTTAGTTCTTTTATTTTAAATGGTTTTAAAATATATTCATCAGCGCCTACTTCAAGTGCAGTAACTATATCAATTTCATCATCTTTACATGTAATCATTACTACCGGAATATTAAACGTACGAGAATTCTGCTTCATTCTGCGACATAATTCCAACCCATCAATGTCTGGCATTATCCAATCAGTAATCACCAAATCGGGTTGGTTCAAAATAACAGCCTGCAGTCCTATTACAGGATTTGAATAAGTTTCAGTTTTAAATCCTTCTTTTTCTAAATTGTAGGTTAAGAATTCAAGAATATCACTCTCATCATCAATAATTATTATTCTTTTGCCCAGCATAATAGATAGCGTGATTAATTCTTAAAAGAGTATTTAAATATTAAATTGTGTAAACAAATCTATAATCATGTAAATTACAAATGATGAATTTTAAGTTATTTTAATATTAATTTTACTTTAACAGTTTGAAATCTTATGTAAAATCTAAGGTGCATTTGTTGATAATTCATTACGCAAAAAAAAGATACCTATATTATATAAGTATAATAAATCAGGATTTTATTTTTATCAATCATACCATTAGTAAAGTATTCATTTTCAGGTTGTCATTTTTAATCTTAAACCCAGTGCATATAACAAAAAAATTCCTGGCCATTTTTTGTTAAGCTTTTGTTATAGAAAAATTTCGAATAGTATATAACCTTTAAAAATGATTAACTATTGGAACGATAAAGGTTTTAAAAGACTTTGCTATTAAAATATACGTTGAATCAAATATGTCAGATGCCTTATTTGTCTTAAAATATAGAGAATTGTTAATAACCACAAACACATCAAAATTTTAAAACATAATTGTAACAATTCAAACAATATCAAAATAATTATTGAATAAATCGTTAACATCTACTTAAGGTTGCAACTCTACTTTTGGATGCAGGTAAAACTTAATAATTGACTTGCATATGAAAATAAATTTAAACAAACTCAAACAAAGCTCTAAACTAAAGCATTTATTGCTAATGGCAATGGCATTGATAATTTTCTCAATCAATATCACTGCACAAAGTTTAAACATTACGGGCAGTGTAAAAGATACTGCCGATAATACACCAATAATTGGTGCAAGTGTTGTAATTAAAGGTACAACAACTGGTGTGATAACTGATATAAACGGTAATTTTTCAATTTCTGCACCTCTTGGTTCAACATTGACTTTCTCATTTGTTGGTTATAAAAACCAGGAAGCACGGATAACCGATCAAACTGTTATTAATATCTTATTATCAGTTGAAACTAAATCGCTTGATGAAGTTGTGATAACAGCTTTAGGGGTGAGAAAGGAAAGATCCAAACTTGGCTATTCAGTTCAGGATGTAAAAGGTGACGAACTGGTGAAGGCTCGTGATGCAAACCCCTTGACTGGTTTGACAGGAAAAGTTGCAGGCCTTTCAGTTGGTGCTTCAGCAGAAATGTTAGGTACTCCAACCATATTAATGCGGGGAAACAATATTTCATTGTACGTGGTTGATGGTGTTCCTATCAGTTCTGACACCTGGAACATCAGTCCTGATGATATTGAAAGTTATTCAGTCTTAAAGGGAGCTACTGCAGCATCATTGTACGGAAGCCGTGCATCCAATGGTGCTATTCTTATTACTACAAAAAAAGCTACAAAAGATAAGAAGGGAGTAATAGTTGAGTTCAATTCTACCAACTCCTTTGATAAAGGTTTTTTAGCATTTCCGCGTCAGCAATTCGAATATGGTGGTGGTGAAAATGAATTATATGCTTTTGGAGATGGCAGAGGTGCCGGATTAAATGACAATGATTATGATGTTTGGGGGCCAAAGTTCAGAGGTCAATTAATACCTCAGTGGGATGGTGGATATACACCAGATAGTACATATACAACTACCTTCCCTGGAGGTTTGACATGGACAGGCTATATTAAACCGACACCTTATATTGCCCGGGGTGTGAATAATCTTAAAAACTTTTTGCAAACTGGTATTCAAACAAATGATAACTTATCAATAACTTCAACCGGAGAAAATTATACATTTCGTTCTTCTCTTTCACAGGGGTATCAACGGGGAATTGTTCCAAATACAGAACTTAATATAAGCAATTATAATATTTATGGTTCGTGCAATCTAACAAAGAAATTTAAAATTGAAGGAAATCTTAACTATAACAGGCAATATACGCCTAACATACCCGATGTGGATTATGGGCCAAATAGCATAATTTATAATATTGCAATATGGACAGGTGCTGATTGGGATATTAATGATCCAAAGATTAAAGCCATTTGGCAACCTGGCAAGGTTGGTACACAATCTATCTTCGCTGAATATCAACGTTACCACAATCCCTGGTTTATGAGTTATGAATGGTTACGTGGACATTATAAAACTGATGTGAATGGTTATACTGCCGTAAATTACAAATTTAATGACCATTTAAATGTGAACCTGAGGACTCAGGTTTCTGGATACGATTTATTAAGAACTGAAAAAATGCCTTTCTCCGCACATCCTTATGGACGTGAACAAAATTTAGGAGATTACAGGGAAGATAGGAGAAATCTTTTCGATAACAATACAGATTTACAAATAAACTTTGATTATACTTTATTAAATTTTCTGAATTTATCAGGATTGGCCGGGGGCAATATAAGATCATTTAGTTACAATTCGAATTTTACATCAACTGATTACCTGAATGTTCCGGAAGTTTACAATTTCAGCAATTCACGCAATCCTTTGCAGGTTAACAATTTTAACTCAAGTATGCAGGTTTTCAGCGCTTATTTTTCAGTTGACGGTAGTTTTGGAAAATATGCAACTCTTTCCATTACTGGACGGGAAGATAAATCAACTGCCATTTTAGTGCAAAATGCTGCTTATTATTATCCGAGTATATCAATAGCATCAGTTATTAATAAGTATGTTAAACTTCCCGACGTAATTTCATTCCTTAAAATCCGTGCTTCTTTTGCTTCGGTTAGAGGTGTTAACACGGGAGATGTTATTGGTACTGCCCCATTTAATACAATTACTGCTCTCGGTGGCAGTGCCTCAAATAATATTCTTGGTTATCCGCTGGATTATGGTCAAAATTATCTTTCACCTTATGGAGGACCAACTTATAATACTTCTTCGGTATATAGTACCAGTAAGCCATATAATAACCAAGCTGCCGCCAGTTATACCGATAATTTGTTTGACCCTAATCTTAAACCATCTAACCGTAATAATTTTGAAGGAGGTTTTGATATACAATTTCTTAAAAATCGTTTAGGTTTTAATGCCACTGTTTTTGAATATATTGATGGCCCGCAAATACTTCAAAACTCAATATCTTCTTCAACCGGATACTCTTATGATTATATTAATGCATTAAAATATAAATGGGTCGGAGCAGAACTTTCTTTATCAGGCACCCCAGTGCAAGTGACCAACGGCCTTCAATGGGATGTTCTTTTAAATTGGAGCTCGTTTAAGGAAACTTATTTAGAACTGCCTGCAGGCCAAGATGTATACAATACATTCTTTCATGTAGGGGATAGGGTTGATAAACTATATGCTACTGATTTTGTCAGGACAAAAGATGGCCAAATAATAAATGATGCTGCCGGCAAGCCACTTACCAATCCTGTAAATCAATACCTTGGTAACGAAAATGGTGATTTTATCTGGGGTTTCAGCAACAAGTTTAAATATCAGCAATTATCCTTTAGTTTTCAGTTTGATGGCAATGTTGGTGGAGTAATGGTGGATTATATGCACAATAAAACAATGCGTGGCGGAAATAATATAGAAACTGTTGAGGGCAAACTTGGCGAAGCAAGGGACGTTGATGATCAACATGCTGGCGATCCAAATTTTCCGGGTATTTATATTGGTGAAGGAGTTGTAGTTTCCAATAATGTTCCTATTAACTTCGATTCAAACACCGGAGCCATTACAAATTATGACCAATTGCAGTTTGCACCTAATACCACACCAACCCATGTCCAGGATTATGTTAGCAAGTACTATGGTATAGCTGAGTCCAACCTGATGAGTAAAACCTATGCCAAACTTAGGGAAATAACTATTGGGTACGATTTGCCCGCAAAATGGCTTAAGAAAACCTTTATTAGCAAAGCGACCTTTTCACTGGTTGGGCGTAACCTGTTATATATTTATGGTGACGAGCGATTTAAAGATGTTGACCTTGACCAATATAATGGGGCAACTGCTCTTAGTGTATTGCAGACTCCGACTTTACGCAGGTACGGTTTCAATTTGAATATTACATTTTAAAAGTCAATATAAAATATATACAGATGAAAAAAACAATAAAATATAGCATGTTCTTTTTTGCAGCCTTACTTGTGTTCTCGGCCTGCGAAAAAAGTTTCGACGATGTTGCCAATGAAAACCCAAACCAGGCAACCAATGTACCCCCTTCACTTTTATTCAATAACATTGAAAATAAAATGTACGATCCCCCTTATGATGGCGATCATCCTTTAGATGAGGGATGGTGCCAGTACTTCCTGTCCAATTATGATTATTATGGTAATAACCGCTATGATTTTGGCTCCGTTTCGGATTATAATAATGCCCCAAATATAAAAGACTTTTATAGTACATTAAAAAATGTAATCCAAATGGAAAAAGAGGCAGCAAGAATAGGCCTGCCAGTTGTGAATCCATATTCTGCTATTGGTAAACTTTTCAGAGCATACTTTTTTACTTTGATGAGCTTTGAAATGGGCGATATCCCTATGACACAAGCACTGCAAGGCTCAACTAACCTCACTCCGGTTTATGACTCGCAAAAATCAGTTTTCCAGCAGGCATTTGTATGGCTCGATAGCGCCAACATTGAACTGGCTTCTCTTAAAGCAAAGGGAGATATTTCATTGCAAAGCGATATGTACTTAGGCAACGATTTGGGAGAATGGCAGAAAGTTGTAAATACTTTCGAATTGAGGTTATTAATCCATCTAAGCAAAAGAGTTGATGACAATACCGATTTACAAGTAAAGGAGAGATTTTCTAAAATACTGGGCGATAAAACTACTTATCCGGTTATGGAAAGTCCTTCAGATAATGTTCAGTACAATTATTTATATCCGACAAATATTTATCCTAACAATCCGGGTACTTTTGGATACGATGCATTAAGAGTGAATTGTTCCGATACTTATGTGGGATTATTAACGTCACTTAAAGACCCCCGCGTTTATATTACGTCTGAACCCGCATTAAAACTTATCGATTCATTAAAAATAGACTCCACTGATTTCAGGGCATTTGTAGGAGCCAATCCTGGTGAAGACTTAGGTGCAATGTATATTAAAGCAAACAGCGGCTTATATTCTTTACTTAACCGCTACCGTTATTACCGTACTTATGTCGGCGAACCAAATATAGTAATAGGCTATCCTGAAATGTGTTTCAATATTGCTGAAGCCATTAACAGGGGATGGATTCCTTCAATGACTGCTGCTGATGCCGAGAATTATTATATAAATGGGATTAAAGCTTCTAGGGCGTTTTACGGAATGCCTGATGCCGGTAATATGGCTGTATATTTCTTTAAAGAAGGCGCCAGTCTTACTGATGCAAATCCTTACAATCAATATACAGTAAATACCGATTTTAATACTTATTATAATCAGGTTACCGTAAAATATTCAGGAAATAATTCAACAGGACTTACGCAAATACTTCAACAACGATACCTGGCACTTTTCCGTCATAGTGGTTTGGAGTCATATTATACTTATCGTCGCACAGGTGTTCCGGTTTTCGAAACTGGCCCAGGTACGGGAAATAGTGGACGGATTGCATTGCGCTTTCAGTATCCTTCGGCTGATAAATCAGCAAATACTAAAAACTGGCAGGACGCTATTGACAAACAATTTGGTGGGAATGATGATATAAACGGTATAATGTGGTTAATTAAATGACAAGAAAGTTTAGTTAGTTTAGTTAGTTTTCAGAAAATATGTCAGGCTTTGTGCCTGACATGATTTTCTTGTTTCCAGATTAACATTTTAAAAACAAATTAGTAAATATTAAAATTTAATACTTATGAAAAAGTTTATAATATTATTATTTATTGCAACTTCTGCAAATATATATTCTCAAACCTATAAAACTAAAAATGTAATCCTGATCGTCCTTGATGGATACAGATGGCAGGAACTTTTTACCGGAGCTGATTCTTCATTAATGAAAAGTAATAATCCTCATGATAACATGTCTGCTTTAAAAACTGAATTCTGGGATAACGATGCAGCCGTAAGACGCAAAAAATTAATGCCTTTTTTTTGGAATGAAATTGCTGTAAACGGACAGTTGTATGGCAACAGATTGAAGGGTTGTAACGTTAATCTTACAAATAAATACTGGTTTTCGTACCCCGGTTATAGCGAAATGCTGACAGGTTTTGCAGATGATTCGGTAAATTCAAATGACAAAAAATATAATCCGAATATTTCTGTTTTCGAAGTCGCCAATAAGTCAGAAGTGTATAAAAACAAAGTAGCTGCAATTACGTCATGGGATTGTTTTCCTTTTATTTTAAATGATAAGCGAAACGGGATTTATGTAAATGCCGGTAACCAACATGCAGAGGGAAATATTTCAGACAATGAAAAATTATTGAATGACATTATTGATAATATGGAAATTTTTTCTGATGATGTGAGGTACGATATCTTTACATATTACTATGTTTTGGAATATTTGAAAACCAAAAGTCCGCGGCTTTTATTTATTCAGTTTGATGAGACAGATGACTTTGGGCATATGGGCATGTATGATCGTTATCTCATGACTGCTCATCAGGATGATAAAGTACTTGGTGAACTGTGGCATTGGTTGCAGTCGCAGCCTCAATATAAGGATCAGACAACATTAATAATAACCTGTGACCACGGTCGAGGTTCCAGCGAAAACGAACAGTGGCGAAGCCATGGTGCAAAAACCATAGGTTCAGACCAAACATGGATCGCCATTATAGGGCCTGATACACCAGCAAAAGGTGAAATTACCAGCGGACAGTTTTATACGAACCAAATTGCAAAAACTATTGCATTACTTATGAATGTCAATTATAATAACATCAAAGCCGGTCAGCCTTTAAGTTCAGTTTTCTCTAAATAAATTGTCTTTATGAAGATTATAAGAGGCATAATTATGTTAATTGAATATCCGATTATTTACCTAATACAATTCAATGTCGTTTAATTAAGAAAACAGGCTTCGACTCCGCTCAGCCTGACATATGCACAAGAGTGTCACACTGAGCGAAGTCGAAGTATGATATTGAAAACTGAAACTTAATTAAACGGTATTGTAATACAATTTCTCAATATGACAAAAGCATCATTCAATATCACTGTTAGGTATAATTAATGATATTCATGTTATATTAATCGCTTATTTCACATTTCTAATAATAATTAATTGCATAGGTTATGGGAATCCGGGGAATAATTTTTGACTGGGCAGGTACAACTGTTGATTATGGTTGTATTGCTCCTGCAATAGCTTTTGTTGAAGTATTTAAGAAAAGGAACATAAAAATATCAATTGAAGAAGCCAGAGAGCCAATGGGACTTGCAAAAAAGGATCATGTACGGGTCCTCATCGAATTTGATAATGTGAAACTCCAGTGGTATAAAATTTTCGGACATTATCCTGATGAAACGGATGTCGAAAATATTTATGCTGATTTAGAACCGAGTCTGGCATCGATGGTTACAAAATATTCTGTTCCTGTTCCAGGCATTATTGAACTTGTTAAAGTACTCAGGAAAAGAGATATTAAAATTGGCACTACTACCGGCTATACAAATTCCATGATGGAAAACGTAATACAGGTTGCAAAAGAATTAGGTTTTGAACCTGATTGTGTCGTTAATTCATCAGACGTAAATGAGGGTAGGCCAAAGCCCTGGATGGCTTTTTTAAATGCAATAAGGCTGGGCATTTATCCACCTTCATCTATTATTAAAATTGGTGATACAGTTGCTGATATTAAGGAAGGAATAAATGCAGGGATGTGGACAATAGGTGTTACAAAATCGGGAAATGAAGTAGGTTTTTCACTCGATGAAATAAAAACAGTGGACAAACAAATATTGGATTCTAAAATGGGAAAAGCCAGGCAAAAACTTTTAGATGCGGGGGCACATTTTGTAATCGAGGGCGTTTGGGAATGTCTTCCATTTATTGATATAATTGACAACCTTATTCAAAAGGGTGTAAAACCATAGTATGAAAAAAGGCAGATATTTTTATTTATAGTTTTTTAAGTTCTGGCGAAATCTTTTCAAACATTTAATTATTTTTTTCTAATGAGTAACCCAGTGGACATGGAACATAGAAGTTTTTTATCGGAAGGTGATATTAATATTGGCGATGAGCGGTCAAAATGGAATAAGAAGCTTGATAAACAAACCCAAAAACTTTTAGCAGAAGATGAAAAATATTTTATACACCAGGCATTATCAACACCATGCCTTGATGTTGTAACTTCAAGTAATGGAATTTATCTTGAAACCCTTTCGGGGAAAAAAATAATGGATTTTCATGGCAACAACGTTCACCAGGTTGGTTATTGCAATAGGTTTATATTAGAAAGAATAAAGAAACAACTTGACATTTTGGCCTTTTCTCCACGAAGGTTTACAAATCCTGTTGCTATTGAGTTCAGTAAAAAATTAACTGCTTTAGCTCCTGACAACCTTAAAAAAGTATTGTTTACAACCGGAGGATCTTCCTCCACTGGAGTTGCTTTAAAGCTGGCTAGATTATTAACCGGAAAACACAAAGTAATTTCAATGTGGGATTCATTTCATGGTGCATCACTCGATGCTATTTCAGTAGGTGGAGAGGCAGTATTTAGAAGTGGTATAGGTCCATTGTTACCGGGAGTTGAACATGTGCCGTATCCTGGTACATACTCAGCTTGGAACAACGGACACAATGGTAACTCCGACAAGGCTTATGCCGATTATATAGATTATGTGATAGAAAAAGAAGGAGACATTGGAGCTATAATTATCGAAAGTATTAGAAACACTACTGTTCATGTGCCATCTTCTCGTTTTTGGCAACAACTGCGTGAATCTTGCACAAAAAATAATATAATTCTTATTGTCAATGAAATTCCAATTTCACCTGGAAGGACAGGGAAAATCTTTGCATTTGAGAATTTTGATATAGTTCCTGATATTGTTTTACTTGGAAAAGGGCTGGCCGGAGGAATCATTCCATTTTCAGTCGTACTTCTCAGAAGTAGCTTTGATGTCGTGGCCGAAAAATCAGTAGGGCATTATACTTTTGAAAAAAATCCAATTGCCTCAGTTGCTGCTCTTGCCACACTTGAATATATTGATAACGAAAATTTGTTAACAAATGTTTTAGCTTTAGAAGAATATATGCGTGGCAGGTTATTGCCATTAAAAGAAAAGTACAAAAGCATTAAAGAAATAAGGGGAATTGGTTTATTATGGGCAGTTGAGTTGAATAGTAATATTGAAATATCAATAGCTGAAAAGATAATGTACTATTGCCTTGAAAAAGGGTTAAGTTTTAAAGTTTCACATGGCAATATAATAGTATTATCTCCTCCATTAGTTATCACGGAATCTGAAATTGATGCTGCAATAGCAATTCTCGATGAAGCATTAAAAAATTTTAAATAATAATAATGAAAATGAAAATTTTGGCATTAGCAGGTGCAGGAAAAATATGCCGTGAAGCGGCACTCGATTTAGTTACATTTGGAAATTTCGAGCGTATAACTATTGCTGATTATAATGAAGACGAAGCCCGAAATGTTGCTCAAAGACTAAATAGCAGCAATGTTGATTGGTGCAAAATTGATATCCGAAATCAAAAGGAAACTATCAAGATTATGCAGGCTTACGATTTGGTTATGGATGGATCCACTATTTCTTTAAATGATCTTTCTACGGCATGTATTGCAGAAGCTGGTTGTCACGGGATTAATTTGAATGGTTTTGGCAAAGAATATAAATATGGAAATATTTTTAAGCAATCTGGCAAAATAATGGTGCCCGGTTTTGGCATGACTCCCGGTACTACAAATATGATGACTGTTTATGTTGTTGATCAAATGGATGAAGTTGAAAGTGTAAGGATAAGCCATGGAGCTTTCAGGCCATTCGCATTTTCAGAATCTATTGCCGAAACTACAATGTACGAATATGATCCTTCGCTTGCAGGAAGGGTTGTTTATGAAAATGGAAAGTTTGTTCAGGTGCCACCATTTGCAAGACCTTTAGAAGTTCAACTTCCTGAACCTTATGGTAAACATGTTCAATATATTATTCCTCACTCTGAAACAATAACCCTGGCAGAATATTTAAAGCCAAAAAACATTAAACTTATAGAGGTACGTGGTACTTGGCCACCTGAAAATATGCGTCTTCTAAGTGAATTGTACAATTGGGGATTTCTTCAAAATACTGCTATTGAAATTAATGGCCACAAAATAGGCATTATGGAAGCTATAAGTAAATTTCTTATTAATTCTGAAAAAGCTAAAAATACTGAGTTATACGGTTACGCATTGCATGTTGAAGTTGTCGGGATTATGAATGGTAAAAAAGTTAAGTACATTGTTACACATACGCACCCGGCATCGGATGGGTCGGTGCCGGGATGGGAGAAGTTAAGGGCGTACACACGCTGTGTAGGTATCCCTTTCGCAATTGCTGTTCACATGATAGCCAAACATAAATATTCAGGAGAGGGAGTTCTCATTCCCGAAAAAATTTTTGACCCTAAAGATATTTTTATTGAACTGAAGAAAAGAGATATTCATATTCACGAAGAAGTCCACGAATTAGGAATTACCAAAATATAATTTCTTTAATAGATTTTAAAAGCCTATCCATATCCGCATAATAAACCTCCCCGATATTTCCTATGCGAAAAGTTTCAATTGTCGAAACTTTTCCAGGATAAATTACAAAACCTTTACTTTTTAATTTTTGGTAGAATTCATAAAAATTATATTTTGCGGAATCCGGCGAAAGAAAAGATGTAATAATGGGAGAATGCAATTCATCGGGCAGGGTAGTACTAAAACCCATCTTTCTCATCCCACTGACCAAAAACTTTTGATTGGCTGAATAGCGCCCATAACGCTTTTCAATGCCGCCTTCCTCTTCTAACTCATTCAAGGCCTGATCAAATGCACGCACTACATGAGTGGGTGAAGTAAAACGCCATTTGCCATTTCCATTTTCCATGGTTTCCCATTGATCATATAAATCCAAAGAATGTGATCTTGCAAGATTTTTGCAGGTAAAAAATTTGTCTTTTTTTGCTATAACAAAGCCGAATCCAGGAACACCTTGAATACATTTGTTTGCAGAACTAACTAAATAATCTATTTTTAATGAAGCAACGTCCATCGGAATTCCGCCAAAACTGCTCATAGCATCTAAAATAAAAGTTTTATCAAATTCTTTTGCAATGGCAGCTATTTCTTCAACCGGATTAAGCATTCCCGTTGTTGTTTCGCAATGGACCATTGCAATGTGAGTAACTGAAGCATCCTTTGTAAGGATATTATGAACCTCCCTACTATCTGGTACATTCATCTCCGTTGCGTCGTATACGGTATGATCAATATCGAGTATTTCAGCTATTTTCACTATACGCTGACCATAGGCCCCATTGGTAAGAATCAGTAGTTTTCCATTTTTTGGTATAACTGAACCAATTGTTGCTTCAACAGAGAATGTTCCACTACCTTGCATCAATATTGAAGTATAGAGATGACTATTTGCAGTTGCCAATTTAACCAGCTTCGATCGTATGTTTTGGACAATGTTTACATTGTAATCATCATCCCAGGTACACCAATCTTTTAACATTGATGCTTTTACTGTCTTACTTGTAGATAGGGGTCCCGGTGTCAACAACAAATAAGGATTTTCGGGTAGTTCTAATATATTCATTTACTTCTTTTTCTTGGTGGTTTGAATATTTATATTTATTGTTAAAATATATGATTGATCCAATAATTAATACAATTCCAGCAAAAGATACCCATATACCTGATGCAGTAAAAAAATTGACCCAGCTTATTGAAGGTGAAAAGAAATTTTTTATAAAAACGACAATAACGCTTCCGAAGTAGCCAAAGGCATCTGATAAGTACATAATGAACCCAATATTACTGACAACCCGAAACGATGAAATCATTCTTTCATAAAGAAAAGCATTAAAGGGAACATATCCAATGTAAAGCCCAATGCCAACAATTATCATCCAAGCTACTCCATTTATGAATTTTAGGTAAAACAAGACAGATGCGCCAATGATTAACATAAATCCAAATAAGATGATAAATAATATCACATTAAAGGCAATAAAATTATGTTTGATAAAAGCAACCATTGCAATTGAACCAAGAGTAATTATGGCAACAGGTAACTCAGATAGGGTAAATATAGCAGGATTCTTTCCTAATCCAAGGGATGTCCATATTTCATTTGCAAAATTATCTCGCATTTCTCTGAATATAGTAAGAAAAGTATAGGCTACAATTAATAAAATAATTCCAATGAAAAATTCATTAAGAAATACTTTTCGTTGAAACTTATTCATAGGTGCTCTTTTTGATCTGAGTTGCTCATCTTTTGTAGTCGGGGCCGGAATTGAGTCAAGCAAATGAACAAAAATGATCATGGGGATAAGAAAAATTAAACCAGTAATAAAAGGCATAAGAAATTCATTGATTCTGAAATGAACGATTAAATATTCACCAACCGATTTTACAACACCAGAAGCAATAATGAAACTGGCGCATAAAATTGCACCTAATATTTCAGTTAATTGCCTGCCTTCAAGATATGAAAATACCAGTCCCCAGATTATTCCTAGAGGAAGCCCGTTAAAAAACATAAAAATAAAATTATATGGAGGCGATACCAGGTAAACCAGCAATAACGCAAATTCTGCAAGTCCTACCAGGATCAGAATTGATAATGCCCGCTTATTGCGCGTCATTTCTGAAACAAATCGTATCCCAATAAATTTACTTATTGTATAACCTATTACCTGGGCAGTTATCATCCATATTTTATAATGAACGCCAAACAGTATATGACCATCAAAAGTGCCAATGGCAAATGGTTTTCGAAAGGCATACATACATGAATAGGTAAAAAAAGCAGCAAGAGAAGCGAATAATGTAAAGACCCAAACAGGTTGGGCAGCAATATAGTCACTTAAGTGTATTTTAAATTTTTTCATTGTTAAATCTGTTCGCAAAAAGTGATATTTATAATATGAGAAATTGAGTCTCGAACTAAATCACTGACATTGCAATTGTTTTGATTTTCTCTCCGGGTATTTTGTAGCTCAAACTATTTCCGAACAATATAATATGATCTTTTTCGCGTCTTATCTTACAATTATCTCCTAATTCGTTCAACTGATATTTTTATTAATTACCTTAAAAATCTTCATACAAAGGAAGGTCGGCAATGTTAAACCTTCATTATGTGTGAATGAATTTAATGTTAAATAAAAGCAAGATAAAGGTCGAAATTTAGTTTTAGCACATTCCGATATTAAAACATAGAGAATTTAAAGTTCAAGTATTCACTGAAATGAATAAGAATGAGCAAAAATTCATATTTACTTAACAATGCCTTTAAAATAGATTAGTATTCTAAGCATAATTTAGCTTTAAAATTAAAATGTACTATCATGTCAAATATCAGAAAAACTTTAATTACATGGTTTACTTTATTTTTTATCGCAACTTTTGCACTTACCTGGATATTTGTCAACACATTTTTATATTATAATAATGACAATGCCAGAAACCATGAAATTGCTTCAAGTGTAATATTTATATTTCTAATTGCACTAATGGTAGCATTCAGCAGCAAATATTTGTCTCAAATCATTTTAAAACCGCTTGAGGAATTTACCGGTTATATTAGAAGAGCTATTGAAAGTGATTTGACAAAATTCGAGATGAATAAGCAAGCAACTAAGTCAAAGGAAACAAATATAATTTATCTTGAACTTTACCATTTGATTCAGTTATTAAAGGAAAAAGATTCTGAAATTAGAAATTATGAAAAGAAACTGGAAAAAAATAAGTCGGAATGTAATGAGCTTATTGATAATCTACCACAATGTATATTCGAAACAGATGAATATGGCAAACTGTCATACGTGAATAAGAAATTTCTTGAAATATTTGGTTATTCGGCTGCTAGTTTGTTAGAAAAAAATATCACTATACAGGATATCGTAATTACTGATTCCACAGATAAAGTCTATAATGAAAATACCATTTTCGAAGCAGATATGCTGGGCGTTCGTAATGATGGCACATTGCTGCCTGTAACTATTTATTCTAGTAATATTTACCATGATAATAAAACAAAAGGCATAAGGGGAATTATTATTGACAATACTGAAAGAATGAAATTCATTAATGAACTTCAGGATGCTAAGAACAGGGCCGAAGAACTGGACAATCTGAAGACATCTTTTCTTGCAAATATTTCGAACGAATTACGAACTCCCTTAAATGCAATATTTGGCTTTTCCAATTTGGCTGTTATACCTGGTTGTTCAAAAGAAACAAGGAACGACTATTTATACCATATTATTGATAACGGTGAACAACTTTTAAAAATTATTGATGATGTGATTGATATAACTAAAATTGAAACGGGTGAATTGAAAATAGTCAGGTACTGGTTCGATTTGAACGAACTTATTACTGATATTTTTATATATTTCAGACAATTTAAAAATAAAATTGGAAAGAAAAATATTGAATTAAAACTTCAAAATGATTTTAAAAATTCACCCTGCTACATTTTTACTGATCCTTTACGCTTGCGACAAATCCTGAATAATCTACTCAATAATGCATTAAAATATACAGATTCTGGTTATGTTGAATTTGGATATTCAGATTTCAATTCAACAATTCAATTCTATGTTAAAGATACCGGTATAGGAATTCCTGATAATCTGCAACAATTTATTTTCGACCGTTTCCGTCAGATAGCACAACCTGTTCGCAAAGAGTATGGAGGTAAAGGATTAAGCCTAACGATTACTAAAAGCCTGGTTAAAATTTTAGGTGGAAGAATTTGGATGAATTCAGCAGAAGGAGTGGGCACTGATTTTTATTTTACAATTAATAGTGAACAAAGAAAATATGGCGAGTATCCTGAAAATAAATTATTGAGTATTGAAGTATCGGCCAATTAATTATTCAGTTTTTTCTACTTGCAATAGAATTAATTTATTAATGCAAATTATTATTTGTTTCATTTAACCAAAACACAAATGGAAAATATTCTATTTAACCAAGAAATAATTAAAGGACGCAAAGTACTTGTTGTTGAGCATGATGACAGAAATTATTTTTTAATTGAAAGAATATTTGCTCATAGTGGATTAAAGCTGTTAAGGGCAAGGTACAGAAAGGAAGCGATTCATATGTGTGCGAAATGCTATGATATCGTTTTCATAAATATTGATATTCCATATTTAGATGTTATCAATACAGCTATTGAAATAAAAGTCTCACAACCTGAATTACCTGTAATTGCTTATACGTCATTTTATTCAGAAGAAAAAAAGAAAAAATATCTTGATGCAGGATGCGATAGATATATATGTAAGCCTTTGCAAAGAGAATCATTATTGAATGAAATTACTGAATGCCTGCGAAAAAAGAATAAAAAGCCTTGCCATATTAATGAACTTGCTATTAATTAAGAACATTCGGGTTAAAAGCGAGTTCTATTGAATAATCTTACTAAAAAGAAATTTTATATGATAAATGAACAAACAAATCAATTCAATATTATATCATCTGAAGATATCATGAGTTTGACCAAACAAAGAAATTTTGCTGTTAAAGGTGCTTCAGAACTTCTTATGGCAGCTTTTGGCTACAACAAAATAAATAACCTGTATCAGAAACTGTCCAATAAATCGGGTTATGAATTTATAGAAGCAGTATTATCTAATCTTGAAATTCAATATTCAATCGAACCTGAAGATTTCGAGAACATCCCCCGAGAAGGAGCATTTATAATAATTTCCAATCATCCTTTTGGAGGATTAGAAGGACTCATTCTTCTTAAAGAAATGCTCAAATACCGGAGTGATTTTAAAATACTCGGGAATTATCTGCTTCGCCGGATAGAACAATTAAAAGAATATATCTTCCCTGTTGATCCATTTGAATTATCTAATGAAAAAAATTCAAATATTCCTGTCATGAAAGCGGTTCTCAAACATCTCGAAAACGGAAGTCCGCTTTTAATTTTCCCTGCCGGCGAAGTATCATCTTATAACCTGAATACGAATGAAACCTCGGATAAAAAATGGATGACATCGGCAATAAAATTTATAAAAAAGGCATTTGTGCCTATTATTCCGGTTTATTTTCATGGAACAAACAGCATTTGGTTTCATTCACTTGGACTAATACATCCATTGCTTCGCACAGCTAAAATTCCATCTGAGCTATTAAATAAAAAAAACAAAATGATTAAAATTCATAAAGGAAATTTTATTTCTATGAAAGAGCAAACAGAATATCCAGATATAGATAGATTTGGACGTTTTTTAAGAGCTAGAACCTATATGTTAGGTTCAAATCTTGAAATTAAGAAGTTTTTCCATCCAGCTTTTAGCTTTCCGGTGAAACCGGAAGAAATAGTTCCTCCTTTATATATCGAGATTCTTAGCAATGAAATAGAAAACCTTCCTCAAAAAAATTTGCTTTTTAAACAAGAAAATTTCTTAGTTTACTATGCACCTTCATCATTAATTCCAAATATTTTATATGAATTAGGCCGTTTACGTGAAATAACTTTCCGTGAAATTAGCGAAGGTACAAACAAGAAATCCGATTTGGATGAATATGATTTATATTATTACCATCTGTTCATTTGGGACAATCATTCTAAAGCAATAGTCGGTGCTTACAGAATTGGTAAGGGAGATGAAATTATTCGACAATATGGAAAGAAAGGATTCTATATAAATAGTCTTTTTAATATCCATAAAGACTTTAAAACAATTCTAAGTGACTCACTTGAACTGGGCCGTTCTTTTGTTTCAAAAGAATATCAGCGTAATCCGTTGTCATTATTCTTACTTTGGAAAGGCATATTGCAATTCTTGATAAGAAACCCTGATTACAGGTATCTTATCGGACCGGTAAGCATTAGTAACAGGTACTCAAAAATATTGAAATCTTTGATAGTAAAATATATCGAGGAAAACCATTTTAACGGTTACCTGGCACAGTTCATCAAACCAAGGAAAAAATTTCGCGTTCCCGGAATTGGAATAAGTGCATATTTATTAACCGAAAATATCAGAGATCTTAAGGATTTGGATTTGGTTATTAAAAATATGGATCCTAATAATTATAAATTGCCTGTATTATTAAAAAAGTACCTTGAATTAAACGGGAAAATAATTGGTTTTAATATAGATCCTAAATTTAACAATGCATTGGACGGACTTCTGGTTCTCGATTTGTATAACGTGCCGGTAGATTCTGTTAAAATGCTTACTAAAGAACTTAATAGTTTGGAGTTAATGAAAAGGTTCAATCTGAATCAACCTTTTGATCTCAACGAATTTGTGTTTGAATCAACAAACCAGCTATAATTCTATATTTTGGTTAAATTGAAAAATTTCTTTGTTTAACCAATACAAGTAATTAGCCAAAAGTTATCTGTTTAAATTGTTTTTAATAAAAATAAAGCGTTCAGTTTGCAATTAATATTATATCAGGAGCTTATTGAATCGCAGAAGCTTATTAAAATGAGAAAAAAAATCTGTCTTTGACATAAAATCACAAAACTTTTAGATATGACAACAACTATAAATATTATTGTATTTTCCATGGCCATTTTTTCTTTTTATGTAAAAGATACAGGTCCTGGAATTCCATCTCACTTGCATGAAGCAATTTTTGACAGGTTTTATCAGGTTGAATATATTAAATCCTTTGGAAATGGTTTTGGGTTGACAATTACTAAAAAGCTGATCCAGTTTCTCGGGGGCCAAATTTGGCTTCAATCTGAAGAAAGGAAAGGCACAACTTTCTTTTTCACTCTTCCTGGAAATAATTTCATGAATAAAAAATCAAAAGAAACTTTAGAAGAAATATCTGTTTAAATCATAATTAATTGGTTTAGTTTAAGCAATGCTCCAAGTGCCGTAATTGTAACAAACGTAAAACCAATTATTGGAATAATCTCTATATAAACTCCAAGTGTTAATGAAAAGGCAACAATTCTCGGTTCATTTTCTAAACAGTTTTTTTGCAGTTTAAACAATAGATTATTATATTTTTTTTTGGCTTTGTTAATTTAGTATAGTTTTATTATATTTGTGCAGTTATAAAACTATATAAAATGATTATAGATAGCTGCCCAAAATGTAAAAGCAAGAATTTTCGTAAAGATGGTATAGTTAAATCAAAACAAAGGTTTCTGTGTAAAGATTGCAAGCATCGATTTACTGTAGGGCAATTAGGAAAGCCGAATGACCTTAAAAGAAATGCCTTAGTTTTATATTTAGAAGGCTTAGGTTTTAGATCAATAGGAAGATACTTAAATGTGAGCCATGTTGCTGTTTTTAATTGGATAAAGTCCTTTGGAGAAAAGTTGGATGAATTTAGAAATCTTGGAGATATTGATGTAATAGAATTGGATGAGATGCATACATATATTGGTTCAAAAAAAACTACTGCTGGATATGGATTGCTGTTGATAGAAATGGGCATAGGTTCGTCAATTGTGAAATTGGCACAAGAGGAACCGAAACTGGAAAAAGGCTCTGGGAAAAAATTGAAGAATTTTCCAAAGGGATAGTTTGTGCTGACTATTGGAAAGCTTATAATGAATTTGTTCCGGAAGAACAATTAGTTCAGACAAAGGCAGAAACATATACAGTAGAAGGCTATAATAGTCTTTTTAGACATTTTTTGGCCAGATTAAGAAGAAAAACAAAATGCTATACAAAAGCAAAACATATGTTGATTTATTCAATAAAATTGTTGATGTTTAAATGGAATAATGATTTAGCTATACTTTATTAACAATGCCTTTTTTTTATAATAAGAAATATCGCTTATACCTCTCCATGCCATTTTTATATGCATATGGCCAAAATTAAACTTTTACATATTGCAGATAATATATCAATTACTTTAAGTTCGTGAGCAATAATTTGCACTTGATATGAATGTACCTTTTTACAGGCATCAAAATTATTGATCCTTTATTTACATCAGGTTACTTTTTAATTATCAATTCATGAATTATTTATTAAGAATATTGATGAATATAAATTGCAGCCTTTTTATGTCACGGATATAATATATTCCGGATTTATAGTCTCTATTACGAATTGGTTTTAAAAAAATTATTAAATAAAAGAAAGCCATCCTTTAGGGATAGCTTTCGACAATTAAAGATTTTCTCTTGAGTATTAACCATTTGATTTATTCCTCAACTAACCGTTCCATAACTCGTAGTAAATTTTTTCTTTTTCAAAATAAATAATTTTTACTTTCTTTGTTAGAGATTAGCATTCGCAGGTTATAACAAATAGGTTAATATATACTAGCTTATGCAATGTAAAAATAATCGATAGATGTAAACTGTTTATAAACTTGATGTTAATGAATTATTAAAAATAAGACCGAATATTTACGAATGACTGCTGCCTAAATATTTGAAAACATTAGCATTAAAATAGATCAATAAATTACAATCAAATTTTCAAAACCTTAATTTATTTTTAACATAAAAATTTTCCTTAAAGTCTGAAAACGGGTGGAAGGATTAAGGAACTTTAATGTCAACCTTGTTATTGGATAATCGTAGTAAATTTTAATGTCAGAAATTTTCGCTTTTTCTTTAAAAAGAAAACTTAATCCTTCAATATCAGTAATTATATAAATTTGCTTTTTTTGATTAATAATGTTTTTAATTGAAAATTCGGTAGAAGTTCTAACAATTTTTTTTGCATAAAAATCATAAGAATACGACTGTACCTTAAAAGCATAAATGTTTTGTGCACCATCTATTTTGACTTTGGCTATCGATTGCCCAGCCTGATAATTTAATAAATGAGGATATAAATATGCATTGAGCATAAAATTTACTGCAATAATAGTTATAGCTGGTGATATAATTATTTCAGACCAGTCTGATCTTCCTCTAAATAAGAAATAAATTGTCAATAAATTTAGTGTAATGATCACAGTCCAAATGTCAAAGTTTTTGCACGGGAAAATCAGTATCAATAAAAAATATAGCAATATCCATAAACCCACTAGCATTATTACCTGGAGCCTCTTTAAAAATCTTTTCCAAAATTTGAATTGATGTATTAAAGCAAAAACAGACGATGCCGTTAGGATTGCTAATAAGGGGAAAAGAACAAAAATGTAATGTGGAATTTTATATTTTGACAAAGATAAAACAACAAAAGGGATCAAAGTTCCTGCAAATGTTAACAATTCAATAACTTCGAACTTTTTCGACCCCCAGATAAGAACTTTAAAAGTGTAGGCTATGGCAAATATAGACAGAAAAGCCCAGGGAAGAAATGCCCAAATAAACGAATGGACAAAAAATAAATAATCACCATGCTCACGTAACGGGTTTTCTCCTGTAATGCGACCAAAACTTTGAGTCCAAAAGTAAAACCGTAAGCCTTTAGAGCCATATTGTTGGTATAAGCCACTAAGAAAGGGCAATAACAAGCAACCAATAAATATAATACCAATTAGCCATTCGATTCTTAAAAAATCTTTCCAGCGTTTTTCATAAATAATTTGACCTGAAATTGCAATAAGTGGCACCATTAAACCAATAGGTCCCTTTGTAAGCATAGCAATAGCTATTGCCGTGAAACCTAACATGAAATTAACCAACCTTTTAGACTCTAAGTATTCCCATATCTGCCAAATTGCAAATATTACTGAACCGGCTAATATAGTATCGGTGCGAATATCGTGATTAAATAGGAAAAATCCCTGGCAGGTATATAAAATTAAAACGGATAGCCTCGCAACTTTTTTGGAATAAAATTTTTTGGCTAAGTTATAAGTGGCAAACAAACCTAATATTGTAAAAATAAATGAAGGCAACTTATAACTGAAATTATTAATACCAAAGATTTTATACGAGAGTACTTCTAACCAAAAACAAAAAGGTGGTTTGTCTAAATAATCAAGATAACGAAAATGAAGCATGGTATAACATTTGTTAAGCAACATTTCGTGACTAAGAGATGCATATTGGGCTGCATCAATTTCCATAACATTAATAAACAGACCAAAAATATATACTATTGTAGCTGCAACTAACAAGAATATATAAACTGGTTTTGATATTGATTTCATGAGAATATAATTTTGGCATTGTTAATAAAGTATAGCTAAATCATTATTCCATTTAAACATTAACAATTTTATTGAATATATCAACATATGTTTTGCTTTGGTATAGCATTTTGTTTTTCTTCTTAATCTGGCCAAAAAATGTCTGAAAAGACTATTATAGCCTTCTACTGTATATGTTTCTGCTTTGGTTTGAACCAACTGCTCTTCCGGAACAAATTCATTATAAGCTTTCCAATAGTCAGCACAAACTATCCCTTTGGAAAATTCTTCAATTTTTTTCCAGAGCTTTTTTCCAGTTTCGGTTCCTCTTGTGCCAATTTCACAATTGACGAACCTGTGCCCATTTCTATCAACAGCAATCCATATCCAGCAGTAGTTTTTTTTGAACCAATATATGTATGCATCTCATCCAATTCTATTACATCAATATCTCCAGGGTTTCTGAATTCTTCCAGCTTTTCCCCAAAGGATTTTATCCAATTAAAAACAGCAACATGGCTCACATTTAAGTATCTTCCTATTGACCTAAAACCTAAACCTTCTAAATATAAAACCAAAGCATTTCTTTTAAGGTCACTTCGGCTTTCCTGTTTGCCCAACCGTAAATCGATGTTTACAATCTTTACACAGATACCTTTGCTTTGATTTAACTATACCATCTTTACGAAAATTCTTACTTTTGCATTTCGGGCAGCTATCTATAATCATTTTATATAGGTTTATGACTGCACAAATATAAGAAAACTATACTAAATTAACAATGCCATAGTTTTAATTAAAAAATAAACCATATTTCAGAGTACATGCTATTGCAAAAATTCCATCTTTATAAGTTTGTTATAAAACGAAATGCCAACCTTATTCATTCTTATATTTTGAATACGAGGTACTTTAATGATAACTTCAGGTTCAAAACTAAACTGCTTTTCTTTTAAATTTATTTTTTTTCATTATATCTGTTCTGAAAAATTCATAACACGTTTCCATGTTGGTCAAATAAAGTTCGAGAATATATTTGGAAGAACAATATTTTTTATTTTATTAAAAATCGTAGTAATCATTTTCTCTGCGTTATAAACAAGTGCTATTATTGATAGTTTCATACGCTTAAGCGAAGCCGATTGCAATGTTAAATTGTTTTTTACAATTTTTAATACCTTTTATCAAATGTAATTGTTTACTAATAATTATTTAACAATATATTAAAAAAAGCGCTAAAGCATAAAAAGCATTGACAAGTTTTAAAAAACAACTTTCAATGAAATTGTATTCAAACTAAAACTGATTGTTTGATAACTCAATATTAAAATTTATCCTGAATAATTAGGGCGAAAATTTTTTGCATTAATATATTAACTCATTAAAATATTGTTAACATATTGGAATGTCTCTTTAGGATCTTCATTAAATAAATAAGCTATCTTACTATTCTTTAGAAATAATTCTTTAGTATAAAGCAAAAATGAAATATTCACTTTAGCGAAGCAACATGAATTTTGCCAAGCTATTGATTATTTAATGGCACCAGGTTTGGAATACTAAAATAAAATATACTCCCTCTACCGAAAGTAGAAGTGACTTTAATTTCACCACCTAATAATTCAACAAGACCCTTTACTATTGATAAACCCAAGCCTGTCCCTTGATGTTTTAAAGTATTATTATTTTCAACTTGTAAAAAACGTTCGAAAATAAGTGATAGATTTTTTTCTTCTATTCCTATTCCTGTATCGGATACATAAAACAATAATTTATTGCCTTCAGATTTATTACAACCTATTTCTATTATTCCTGTTTCGGTATACTTAAAAGCATTATGAATAAGATTGATAAATATCTGTTTTAGTTTGGTTTTGTCGGTGATAATCATTGTGTCTTCTAAACAATTTGCATATGTTATTTTTAACTCTATATCTGTTTTATTTAATCTTTGCCGGTTATTGAGAAAAAATAAGTTCAGTTCCTCAATTAATTCATATAAATTGACTTCTTCCAAATGAACTGGCATTTTTCCAGCTTCTAATTTAGATGCTTCAAGAATTTCATCGATTATATCAAGTAAATCTGAACTACGCTGTTGGATAATAGATGAGTATATTGAGAGTTTTTCATTATTACCAAAATTACTTTTTAGCAGGTCAGAAAAACCCATTATTGCATTTAAAGGCGTACGTATCTCATGTGTCATATTATGTAGGAAAATTGTTTTGAGCCTGTTAGATTCCTCTGCTTTTTCTTTGGTATTTTGTAATTCTATGATTACTTTTTGCAACGAATCTGTACGTTCTTCAATAATCTTCTCCAAATTTTTATTGAATTCCGTCAATTCATTTTGGTAATTTATTCTTTTGGTAAGTTCCTTTTCATATAAATCTTTTAATGTTGAACTTAAAAAATAAAAATAAGATAGAAATGAACTGATAATTGAAACTAAAGTTATTGTAATAGCATGAGATGCCCATATAGTGATTTGGGGGAATAATATTTGTTTTAAAAACTCGTATAGGAACATAAGACTTGCAGAAACAATAAGGAATAACAGTGCCTTTATTATAATTCCTTTTCTATTTATTTGTCTCATGACTTTGTTAATAGTAATTGTGAAGCTATTAGTTCATTTGAGAACTTACATTTTTATTCATATCTTCCTTATATTGCTGTATCAATTTAATATTTTTAAAATACAGAAATGAAAAACAAAAGCCAATTAGAGAAACAAATACGATTGTTATAAAGTGAGATTCCCATAATGTAATTTTTGGGAAAATTACTTGTTTAATCAGTTCGTAAAATACCATAGCAATAAATGATACTATAATAAAAATCAATGATTTTCTGAGAACTTTTGTTTGAACTATCTTTTCCATGGAGAATTCATTTAATTAATTTTTTTTCAAAATTTCAAAACAAAAAAAACTGCTATATAATTTTTTTTGGCTTTTATTTTATTATTTATTCAAATGTACAAAATTTTCTAAAATAAAGCTAATCAAAATGTTAGCATAAAGACGTTGAAATAATAGACAAGAAAATAAGCAATAGAAAAGTCATGTAATGGAGACATACAGTCGTTTTTTATGTATTGAATTCTCAATGTCTGTTTTAGAATAGAGTTCCATAAGTATATTAAATAAATGTTTCGATCATAAAAAGAGCTGTTTTCACTTTATCAAGTTAATTTCATTGGATAAAGAAATTGTCCATGAGATAAAGTGACTATAATACTGTAAATTAAAAATCGCTTTTTACATGGTTTCCAAATACAAACGGAACAAATGACATTAACTTAATATAATTTTAACAATAAATAAATAATTTCACAATAACATTGCATTCTTAAGCAATGAGATAGGATGAGAAATGAAATCAGTATTAATTCTGTACTGGGTGATTTGGATTTGCTAAAAGCTGAAATGGATTGCAGAGAAAAACTGATGGACATTTATCGCGTTTTCGAAAGTAACATCAATTTATCTGGTATTATTGTTAAAAGAAATGGTAGTTTTTACCGGTTGCTCTCAAAATCAAAATTTTACCAGGTAATGAGCAAGCAATATATGTTTGATTTATTCTCCCGTCGTACAGTAGAGTTCTTTTTTGACGACAATTATTTTGAACCAACTCTAATATTAAACATTAATACTACGATAATTGAAGCTTCAGGTAAAGCCTTATTAAGAGAGGACAAATATCGTTTTGATCCAATTGTTGTTATAACGCATGACAATGAATATAAACTACTGTCAATACATACATTATTATTGGCTCAGAATGAAGTCCAGAAACGTATGCTGGGTCTTCTTACTGAAGCAAACGAATTTAAAAAAGATGTACTAAGGATAGTCACGCATGATTTAAGAAGTCCGTTATCTGCAATACTAGGATTTATTAGTCTTTTAAAAAATAGTGACGTGGAAATTATGGATTTCAAATTGTATATTGACCAGATTAATATTGCAGCCGGGCAAATGCATAACCTGATTAATGATTTTTTACAGCTTGCTATCAACGATTCTATTGATTTCGAACTTCACAAATCAGCTTTTGATTTGATAAATCTTATTGAAAGTGTAATATCAAATTTTAGAAACGCACTTATTTCAAAAAACCAGATTTTATTATTTCAGCCAGCCGATATCAATTTAATAATTGAAGCCGATAGGCACAGGATAACCGAAGTAATAGAAAACCTGATATCCAATGCAATTAAATATTCTCCTAAAGACAAGATGATTTATGTGGATGTAAAAGTTGAATATGAAAGAGTTTTATTTATGGTGAAAGATGAAGGTCCCGGTCTATCAAATAGCGATTTGAATAAAATATTTGGAAAATTTCAAAAATTGAGTACAAGGCCCACTGGAGATGAATCATCCACTGGGTTGGGACTTTATATTGTGAAAAAAATAATCGAAAAACATAATGGTAAAGTTTGGGTAGAATCAGAACTGGATAAAGGCTGTACTTTTTTTGTTTCGCTGCCTGTATTCAAGCAAACTTTAATTTTAGATGTTACTTCTGAAACGATAAGAGCATAATATTAAAATCAAAAATGAAAATCCATTATAAAGGCAAAAACTTAAACCTTCTAAGGCTATTTTAAAATCCGTTAGTGCAAAACTAAATATTTAGATAATCGAAACTTAATAATTTCTTAACACAATATAGTTGCTCTATCCTATTTTCAGAATCTAACTTTGACAAAATATCTTAAAGAATTTGATCATGAATAAAATTATTGATCATATAAAAAATTGGTTTAAAGAAAATAGGGATGATATTTTACTTTTGCTTTTCGTGGGACTTCCAACAGGTTTGATTTGTATATTATTTTCAGGATGTATTAATTTCTCGAATCTTTTTTAATATTTATAGATCTACTCACAAGCAATTACTTTTAAAACTATCTTCTCACATTTTCATAAATGATTGATATACTTTCTTAGTTTCTTAAGCGACACCTGTTCACTCTCAAAGATAATTTTTTGACCGTCTCCAAGTGCTTTCTCAATATCTCTAATATCTTTTACAAGTCGAAATAAACCACCGATTTCTACTGAAGCTGCCTGATCTGTTCCCCACATAGCTCTGTCCAATGTAACATGCCTTTCGATAAATGATGCACCCAATGCCACTGCTGCCAGGGTAGGAGCCAATCCGGTCTCGTGTCCAGAATATCCAATAGGAATTGTTTTATACTTATCCATAAATGACCTGATTACCAGCAGGTTGAGTTCATTTACTTTGCAGGGATAAGCTGACGTTGCCTGTGCCAAAAGTAAATTATCTGTGTTTAAAAAAGTTATAGCATTTTCAATTTCTTTCATTGTTGACATTCCAGTCGAAAGGATAATAGGTTTTCTCAAATCCCTGACTTTTTCTAAAAGGTCAAAATCTGTTATCGTAGCAGAAGCAATTTTAACAGCTACAGGATCGAATTGGCGAATAAATTTTACGGCTCCAGAATCCCACGTAGAAGCAAACCAATGTATTCCTTTCTGTTTGCAGTAATTGTTAATCTCTGCATATTCATCGTACCCGAATTCAACCCTGTACCTGTATTCAATATAAGTCATACGACCCCAGGGAGTATCTCTTTCAATATCCCATTGGTCTTTAGGAGTACTTAATTCAGGAGTACGTTTCTGAAATTTAACAGCATCGCAACCTGCAAATAGTGCTCCATCAATTAGTTTTTTAGCTATTTCAAGGGACCCGTTATGATTAATACCAATTTCGGCAATAATGTAAGCAGGTTCTCCATCGCCAACATACCTGTTTCCTATTTTTACTTGTCGTTGTGTATTCATAGTTGTTTATTTTTTAATTGACTTTTAATTATAATTTCAGCTAAATCTCTGAAAGCTCCATAACCACCTCTGTTTTTTACTACTATGTTAGCTGTATTTATGACTGACGGCATTGCATCGACCGGACATGCTGACAGGCCGGCACATTTCATTATTTCCAGATCATTGCTATCATCACCGATATAGGCTACTTCATTTGCTGAAAGATTTTTTTGTTCCAGAATTTCTACAAATTTTGTGAGTTTGTCGCTTACTCCAGGGTAATATTCCTTTATTCCCAATTTTGCTATCCTTCGCAGCACAATTTCAGAATTCTCACCGGTAATAATGCCTGTTTCTATTTTTATCAATGTTCTTAATCGTTCCACGCCCATTCCATCACGTATTGAAAATCTTTTCATTACTTCTCCATTATTGGAATAGTATACTCCTCCATCAGTCAATACTCCATCACAATCGGTCAATAAAAGTTTAATTTTTCTGGCCTTATTCAATATTTTTTTTGAAATTCTTTCCATTTTTTCCTTGTTACTTTTTAATTTTCTAAATGAATAACACTATAGTCCATTCTGTCTTTTCAAATTTCATGAAGCAAAAAAATAACCTTCTTCTTACCAACATGTCCATCCTCCGTCTACAATAAGATTTGAACCTGTCATGTAAGATGATGCTTCACTCGCCAGGAAGATAATAGCTCCTTTATAGTCATGAGGACTTGCCATTCTTCCTAACGGTGTTCGTTTGGAATAATTCTCAATAAAGTAATCACTCTGTGTATTTTTGACACCACCTGGTGTAAGAGTATTTACCCGAACACCGGTATTTCCCCAATAAGAAGCTAAAAATTTGGTAAGCATAATAACGCCAGCTTTTGTAACAGAATATGCAGGTGGTTTGTAAAAGGATTGGTGACCTTCTGAATCTTTATAAATGGATTGATCCGGGGCTGTAATTCCGTATGTTGAGGAAATATTAATTATGCTGCCGTTCCCCTGTTTTACCATTTGTGCACCAATAACCTGAGAACAAAGGAATACACCGGTTAAATTTACGTCAAGAGACTTTTGCCATAAATCGAGAGGGTAATTTTCAAATTTTGATTCACCTGAGGTTGCTTTAGGATCTTCAAACATATCGTTTACAGCAGCATTGTTTATTAATATGTCAATTTTTTGAGATTTTTCCAGTACCATATTTGCCATTTCTATTACTGATTCCTTTTTAGTTACATCAAGATAAATTCCAAAAGAATTTTCAAGATATTGCCGGGCAAAATCTGAACAGTGTTGTTCATTTGTATCTGCAACAATTACTGAAGCACCGGCCTCGCAAAGGGCCAGGCAATGATTTCTTCCAATCAGGCCTAGTGCACCTGTTACAATTGCAACTTTTCCTTTTAAAGAAAATAGATCATACATATTATTATCTGACTAAAAGTGGTTTGGTATTAAAATCCGATGTTTTTCTGAATGTTGGCTGAATTGGGATACCATTAATTTGCTTTATAACAGAATTTTTTTCGACAAATTCTTTTAACATAGACAACACATGCCGATAAGCAGCTAACGTATAGTCCACATCTCTGTTCGAATGAGAATAACTCATATTATGAGTTCCTGACCAAAGGATACCACGTTTGATAAATTCCTGCTGAACAAATGATTTTAGAATTAAAGGATCGCCGGCTTTTTCATCAAATGTTATCATAGATCTGAAGCTATAACCAACGGCCCTGGTATAATCCATACCAAGTTCTTTAACAATATTATTATACCCGTTTTTAAGTTTGGCTCCCAGGTTTGACAAGTATTGGATTACCTTTCTATTTTTCATTTCATTTATTGTAGCCTTAACGGCCGCGAGTGACAACGCTTCACCGCCAAACGTTGTGTAAAAGAAGACATCGTCCTGTAATACTTTCATGATTTCTTTTTTGCCGGTAAGGATAGAAATCGGCATTCCATTGGCCACTGCTTTTGAGAAAGTTGCCAAATCGGCCTTAATGTTAAAATATTCCTGTGCTCCACCCATTGCCATTCGAAAACCTGTCCACATTTCATCAAAAATTAATATAATACCTTTTTGCCTGCATAATTCTGCTACCTGATGCAAAAAATTATTCTTTGGGGCTACAAAAACTACGGGTTCCAAAATAACAGCTGCAATATCATCATCAATTGAATTCACCAAAGAATCTATATCGTTATAGTCAAATGTATAGGTAAGGTCTTTGATAGCTTGTGGGACTCCTGAATTTCGGCTTATAGTGCTGACATACCAGTCGTGCCAGCCGTGATAACCACAACATAGTACTTTGTTTTTGCCTGTATATGCACGCGCAATGCGAACAGCGGCACTTGTTACATCTGCACCCGATTTGCTATATCGAACAGATTCTGCATTAGGAATTATCTCTCTTAGTAGTTCAGCAACTTCTACCTCTAAAGGATGCATCAGTGAAAATGTTATTCCGTTTTCCATCTGATTTTTAATTGCTTTATCAACTGCAGGATAAGCATAACCCAGAGATATAGGACCAATGCCCATATTATAATCAATATACTCATTCCCATCCGCATCCCAAACATGAGAACCTTTGCCTTTAACAAGGTATTTTGGAGCAATTCCATTAACGAATTGTGAAGGGCTCTTGGCTAAAGTTTGCGAATATGACGGAATCAAACCTGTAGCCCTGTCATATAAATCATTCGACCTGTCTATAATAGGGAAATCTCGATTAAAAGATACTCTGTTTGGCATAACTAATTATTTTTATTCGTTTTGCTAATGATTCACCGTCCAATCCATGAAATTTCAGGGCTTCAATTGGAGTTCCGCAAGCGGGAAAGCCTTCTACAGAAAAAATCTTAAAATGCTTTGAATACATAATATTAAATTTTGTCATCTGTTGCAAAAGGAATTCACCTAAACCTCCAGCCTGTGCGTGATCTTCAAGAATAAAAATCCTGTCAATTCCGGATATTAATTTCTCTAGCCACTGGCGATCAATTCTGTTTAGCCAAGGCATATTTACAACCTTTAAATTAAAATTGACTGCGGCCAGGATTTCCGAAGCATATAAAGCTTCATGCAACATTACCGGGCCATAAGAAAAAATTATGGCATCGCTTCCTTCTTTAAGAATGACACCTTTTCCGTGGCTTAGTTTATAATCTTCAGGAGTCTTTATATATCTTGGTGAAGGACCAATGTTCATTCGTATTGCGCAATTTACTCCAGCCTTATTGATACAATAATCCAAAATCATTTCTGTTTCCACTGAATTACATGGCTGAATAATTTCCATGTTTGGTAAGGCTCTTAATAATGATATATCTCGTATGCTTTGATGTGATTTTCCGGGACCAGCAGGTATTAACCCGGCATAATGAAAAGCATAAATGATTTTATTTAGTTCTGTGCAATTATTATAAATTTGCTCGTTAGCCCTTGATGCAAGGAAACTTGCAAATGAATTTACAATTGGTAAAAAACCTATTTTTGCTAATCCTCCTGCCATAGAAACCATATCCTGTTCTGCAATTCCATTTTCAATAAACCGTTCAGGAAATACGTTTTCAAAGTAACGCAACCTGCAATCCGAAGATAAATCTGCATCCAATACCAGAAGTTTAGGATGTTGTTTACCTTCTTTTAATACTGCTTTTCCGTAAGCTTCAACAATGTATTCGGAATTTTTTTCAACATTAATATTGACCGGTGCAGCCTGACTAATAGGTTCCCCTAATGAATTAAGAGATACTGAAGCAATGGCATTTTTCCTGATCATTTCAATTTTCATTAATGAAACAGCATCATATCCTGATTTTTCTAAAGTTTCATTTATACGGTCTGTTATTTCTTTGTGAGCTTTATGGAAGGATTCATCATCAGGTGCTCCGGCATGCCATGGATAAAGGCCGTTTCCAATTTTTAATGCATTCGGGTGTTCCATAAATGAAACTCCTTTTCCTTTGATGGTATCTGAAATAATGAATTTGGGTTTGTCAGTTATATTTTTTATTTTCCGAAATGTCATTTCAATTTCTTTAAAATTGTGCCCATCCATCCTTGAAACATGCCAACCGAAAGTTTTCAGTTTATCAGGCAATATTCCAAGCGAAATAATTTCCTCAACTGGTTTGTCAGATTGAACTTTATTATGATCCATGATGACGGTTATATTATTGACCTTTTGCTGAACACACGATTGAAGAGCTTCAAAATTCTGTCCTTCCTGGAATTCACCGTCCCCGGTCATCACATAAATATGCCCGTTAAGATTTAATTTGTGTTTGGCCCAGGCCATTCCTCTGCCTTTTGATATACCCATTCCCAGGGAACCTGAATTGGCTTCAATTCCATTAATTCGTACATCGGGATGACCATCCAGCCCACCCAATCTTCGTAAATTCATGATTTGCTCTACAGTAAGGATACCAAGAGAAAAAAGGACAGAGTACAGACCTGGCACATCATGTCCTTTTGAAGAAAAAAATATATCACGATTTGGACTTTCTATACCTTCAGTAATAACATTCATTTGTTGATAATAAAGCCAAACCATAATTTCCATAGAACTGAAACTTGAACCAAGGTGACCCGATCCTGCATTTTTGACGCTCACTAGTGTGTTAACTCTGCACATATCGGCTATCAGTTGAAGTTCTGTATAGTTATCAAAGTTTAAGCTTCTGATTCTGTTGAATTCACTCAAAGGAACTAATTCTAGTACCATTTTCTGCTAATTTTAATTTATAATCATTAATGGTTTTTAATTTGTCTAAATGATTTAAATACCAATATTCACCTGCATACTTGCTGTTTATTTGTTTTAACCCGGGTTTTTTTTCAATTAAATTAAGTATGTTATAGAGTCCGAATGAAGAGTTATTTGGATATAATTCATCATATACATTTTTAATAAACTGGTAATCCTCTTTATAATCTATAGTCCAACGGAATGTTGTAGAAAAATCGAGACCTGTTTCCCATACTACATTTTTAATACTAAATCTTTTTGGATTTTCCCAAATAAAAGGGGTTGTGTGTTCGCATTCATAATCGGCTTTGGCTTCGTTCCAGGCAATTGCAAGAGTTTCAAACGACATAATTTCCACGTCATTTCCATCTGGATAAGTGGCCGGGTGCAAATTACTGACATAATCATATTTGGGATAGTGATCAATGTAACATCCTATAGTTTGATCAATAATAAAAGGATCTATTAAAGGACAATCTGAAGGTATTTTTACAATAGCATCAGCGTTATATTTTAGCGACATTTGATAATGTCTGTCCAGTAAATCATTAAAACTGCCACGAAAACATTCTATCCCATTATTCTTACATAAAATTTCAATGATGTCGTCAGACATTTCCCAGGATGTTACAACAACTATAGTTCCTGCTGATTTTGCAAGTTGTATCCGTTCTATCATCCGTAATAATAATGGTTTGCCGCATAACGGTAACAACACTTTATTAGGTAATCGTGTTGATGAAGTTCTGGCCTGTACAGCAGTTACAATATTCATGTCTAGAATATTTTTCAGTTTAAAGCTAAGTTAGAAACTGGTAAAAATCTTTTATCAAAATCTTTAGGATATTTTTTTTCATCATTTAACAGGTATTGCCTGGTAATTCTGGCTATTTCCTGCGCAGATGAACCTCCGTTCTGGATAGGTACAAGTTTTTTAAGAAACTTAAGGTCAAAATCGGAATGCACTTCTTTATCTAAAGCCATACCGATGAAAACAACCGATGAATACATTGTTACCAATACATCGCAATTTGCAATCAAATGGTTTATGTTTTCATTTGTATATATGACAGTGCCCGGGGCATATTTATTTATTTCTTTGGTTGCCCTGTCCCAGTTCTCATTGGGGTGAAGTTTAAAAATCACTTGCCTTCCGTTGGCTATTTTGAATACTTTCTGAATGAATTTTTTTCGATTTTCAAAATTCAAAGTTTCACGTCTATCTGATGTTGCAGCCAATACATAATTCTTATGAGGTAAATCGTTGACAAGAAACTGTTCAACATTATCAAAATTGGGTATGCCGGTGACCCTTATTTTGAATGGATTTACTCCTTTTGAGATAAAAAGATTTTTGTAACCTTCTGATGCTACAAAAAACAGGTTAAATGCATTCGAGATACCAGTTGCAGAAGTACCAGCCATCCATCTTGGTAATCTCAAGTTCCTTACAAGATGGTAAGCAAGGTTTTCAGGATCTGTCATTCCTTCCTGTATCAAAACCACTTTCTTATTTTTTATATTTTTGGGAATTGTCAAATCCTGGCAGGTAAATATCAAATCATAATTATGATTTTCACCCTTATAATCAATAACCAAGTTATGTTTGTTAAAATAATTCAAGGTTTGTTCTCTAAATCTTCCGGCCAAAATTGTGAAATCAACCAAACCTTTTCTTGCTGCAAAATCAACTATGCCATCTGCATAGTAAGGTGTAAAGAAGCATTCGCAATCGTCAAAATACCTTGATATCTGATGCATCATGGTAGTTTGATTTAACGACCCGCCTATAAAAAGTATCTTATTATTCATATAACATTTACTAATTATCAACCAATATCGTTTAGTTAAGCAGTTTTATATCATTGGTCATACTTCGACAAGCTCAGTATGACCTCATTTTATTGTCACCCTGAGCTTGTCGAAGGGTGTTTCGTTTCTTAATTAAACGACATTGAATTATCAATTGCCAAAAATATGTTTATACCTTTTCTTTAATGTTTAACGTTTAATAAGTTTTTGTTAATTATTTATTAAGTAAGTGTAAAGTCGGAATGAAATGTGGTTTCGAAAAATGATTAGAGGAATAACTGAAGTACTGAAAAAACAATAATACTACTACAGAAAATCATTTAAATATTTTACAAATAAAAAAAATGCCAATCGCGATGAATACAATACCTATTCCTTTATTGAAAATAGAAATAGTATTATTATTTAGTAATTTCTTAATGAAGCCTGATAACCGACATTTGATAAGATCAGAGGAAAATCCGGTTAAAATCAGTCCCAAAAAGAAAATGAAAAATCCATTACTATGCATACCGTAATTACTTACTGCAAAACTCATAATACCAATCCAGAAAATCAAAACAAAAGGGTTGGCAATATTTAACAGAAAACCTTTGGCTAAAACAGCAACCAGTCTATTTTGAATGCCAGATGAATTTTCATTAATGCCAATATTTACTGATGATTTTTGAAATAGTGAAAATGTACCTGCACTTATCATTATTGTTCCTGCAATAATAACCATTATAATACTGTTTTCTTTAATTAATATTTTGGACAATCCAAAATAGCATGTACTTATAAGTACCAAATCGCTCATTAATATTCCTATTGCCAGAATGAATCCGGCTTTTATACCTTTTAGAATACTGGTCTGTAAAAGAGCAAGACAAGCAGGCCCAATTGAAACTGTAATTGTTAATCCGATTAATATTCCCTGAAAAAATGCTTGCATAGCTAAAATATTATGCCTGCAAAACTAAATTAAGGTTTATATTATTAGGGCATACGTATTTTAAGAAATTATTAAATTATTTGTCCTAAAGCTTAACATTTTCGGCACATTCATTTAATCAAATCTTTATTTTCAGTTAACATTTTGATAATCTTAGTGATATATTTTTGTCATCAATAAATTATAAATGATAATGAAAATCTTTAAGTATCAAAAATTTGTAATTATTCTTTTTTTCTTGTTAATAAATTCGTTAAACATGGAATCGAAAAAGACAGGTAACATTGAGAATGCAGAAAATGAGTTAAAGATATTGACATGGAATATATACATGCTTCCACATTGCAATTTGTTTCATGGAAATTGTAAAAGGGCAAGGATTATAGCAGAAAAACTTTTAAATTCAGATTATAATATAATTGTACTTGAAGAAGCTTTTGATTACCGGGCACGAAATATTATTAGAGATAAATTAAAAGATAAATATCCCTATATTTATGGTCCTGCAAATTATTCCTTCTTTTCCCTCAGGACTAACAGTGGGATTTGGATTCTCAGCTGTATACCTCTAAACAAAATAAAAGAGATAGAATATAAAAGCAGATTCGGAATTGATGCTTTAGCAAAAAAAGGTGCAGTTATGTTTGAAGGGAATTGGAATGGCAATGAATTTCAATTGATTGGAACTCATCTGCAGGCAGACAGTCCTGATTCGATAAGACGTAAACAATGTAAGGAAATAGCTGTTTCATTATTACATCAATATGCAAAACCAAATGTTATGCAAATAGTATGCGGTGACTTTAATATTGACAAGGACGATACAACCAATTATAATTATATGTTGAAAGTTTTGCAAGTAGAAAATGGAAAGCTCGATGGTGAAATAAATACTTCTTTTGACGAAATTAATAATACCCTTGCAAAAAAAGAGAATGGGCGAAAATACCTGATTGATTATGTTTTGATAAATAATAGCCAATTGATAGAATTTATAAAGAGGAAAATATCAATATTCAGGCAATATATAGGAAATAAATGTATTGAACTCTCAGATCATTATGCAATTGAAGCAACAGTCCGTTTTGTGCCAGTCGTAAGATATTCTGCTTCGCTACAATAAAATATTACTTTTTTATACCGATCTTTAGCTTGTATTAATACAAAAAATTAGACATAATGAAAAGAATATTTTTATTAATTTATTTAATCCCTATAAGTGTCATTATTAATGCACAAAGTCATCAGCTTAAAATTTGTGTAGCTTCTGATTTGCATTATTTTGAACCAACACTTCTTATTCATGACGGTACGGCATTTCAGAGTTATCTTTCAAACGATCGCAAACTCATTAAAGAAAGCGATGCAATAACTAAATCATTAATTAAATCTCTAATCAGTGAGAATCCTGATATTATTTTAATTCCAGGGGATTTGACTAAAGATGGTGAGAAGTTATGTCATCAAAAATTGGCTTGTTTTCTTGATTCAATTCAGATGAATGGAAAGACTAAAGTATTCGTAGTTCCCGGAAATCATGATGTGAAAAACGGAGTTGCATCTGCTTTTGACAATGATAAAACAATTCCTGTAGAAAATATCAGCAGGGAAGATTTTAGGAAAATCTATAACAAATTTGGTTACGGAGAGGCTATCTTCAGTGATACTGCATCGTTATCCTATGTAGCTGAACCCATAAAAGGTTTGTGGATTCTGGGGATGGATGCCTGTCAATATGATATAAATAAGCCCGGACATTATCCTATAACCGGAGGAATTTTCAAACCTCAAACTTATAAATGGATAATGGAAATTCTTGAAAAAGCCAAAATAGAACATAAGTCTGTGATAGCATTTATGCATCATGGAATAATCGAACATTTCATATTGGAAAATACTGAATTTCCTGAATACCTGGTAAAAGGTTACGATACAATATCTGCTCATTGGGCAGACATAGGATTAAAAGTCGTTTTTACAGGTCATTTTCATGCAAATGATATCAGCAGAATTAATACAGATAAAGGTAATTTTTTATATAATGTCGAAACAGGATCAACAATTACTTATCCATGTCCTTACAGAATAGTATATTTGAAAGATTCTGTGATGGAAATTCGAACAAAGCATATCACAACAATTAACTTTGATACGCATGGCAAATCATTTCCGGAATATGCAGAAGAATCTCTTGGAAAAAGTTTTAACTGGTAGTATAAAAACAAATTAATGGCTGCTCCTTATTACTTTCAAAAACAAATTGCAGATTCTCTTACACTACACATTTAGTAAAAGCTACGATAGCCCATTATGCAGGTGATGAAAAGATAACAAATAGTGAAAACATATTTTCCAATTCATTAATTAATTCTGGTAATACTGGTTTAGTTCAGCAGGGTATTCTTCTAAAATCTCTCTGGACAGATTTAGTTCCGGCCGATAATAATGTGATATTGAATTTGAAAAGCGGTGCAATTACAGATTATATCTATTAATTGAATTATTAGGAAAACTGAAATCTTAAAAACCTGATAGCGTATTATCAATTCAATTTACATCACCTGGAAGTATGATATATTGAATTTCCGGTCGGATTGAATAGTGATTATTAAATACGAATTAACAAAATAATTCAATAACAGTTTCTGTTTTTCACCTTTGCAGATTTATATCTAAAACCAATGAACCATTAAGGTAAGTTTGCCCCGGTCAAATATGATCAAGATCTAAGGTTTTCCTAGTTTAGGTACCGTCACTTTCTAAGATGTTCTTAAATAGCTTATGTTTAAACATTTTTAACAATTATTATCCTACTTAACTTATTTAAAATTAAAATAATGAATTTAGTTTTGTTCCCCGGAATAATTTAAATATATAGCATAGGTAATGCTTTTTAGAATTTTATTATTCTTGAATTTTTTAACCTTGGTATCAGTAAATCTTTATGGAAAGGAATTTTTCAAGGACACATTAAAAATTGCAATTCAAAAGTATTGCAGTAATTTTATAACATACCTCTTAATATTTACTGAAAGATACAAGAGTGATACTTTAAAACTAATAACGACCCTTAATTAAATTTCTTTAAACTGATGACAAAAATATTTTTCCTGCTATTACCTGTTTGTTTCATCCTAAATAAAGTTGAGGCACAAATCAATTTTCAGACTGATACAGTTGCATTATCTCTGCAGGATGTTGAAACACTTTTTCTTAAAAATAATTTTGACCTGCTCGCTGCCAAATATCAAATTAACGAAGCCGATGCTGCTTTAATACAAGCTAAGCTGTGGGATAATCCTAATCTGAACATTGAACAGGGCGTTTATAATAAAGATACTAAAAAATGGTTCGATATTTCTGCAACTGGAGAAACGGCTGTTATTTTGCAGCAACTTGTATATCTTGCCGGCAAAAGAAATAAGCGTATCAGCATTGAAAAGATTAATTCCCAAATTGCCCAATACCAGTTTTATGATTTAATGCGCACTTTGCGGCATGAACTGAGAACTTCATTTTATGAACTTTATTTTTTACAGCAATCCCTTTCGATTTACGACCGGGAACTTACTGCATTAAAAACTCTAGTAGATGCCTATACTATCGAATATAAAAAGGGTAATGTTCCCTTTAAAGAGCTGGCGCGTTTGCATGCTTTGCAATTCAATCTCGAAAACGAAAAAATAGATGTATTAAAAGACGTTAATGAAAAGCAAAGCAGTCTTGTTTTGCTAACCAACGATTCCCTTTCAAGGCCAATTAAACCGATGGTTGATGTTTCTGCTTTCGATAAAATAAGTCCTGACTCATTCAGCCTGGTATATTTGCTTGATTCGGGTTTGGCCAATCGTTACGATTTAAAAATTGCAGAAAAACAAATTCAATTAGAACAAACGAATCTTGCGTTGCAAAAAGCCATGCGCTTTCCTGATATAACTATTGGCGCAAGATATGATGAGGCTGGAAGCTATGTTCATAATTACAATTCAATTTCATTAGGTTTCGATCTTCCGTTTTGGAATCACAATCAAGGCAACATTAAAATAGCAGAAAATAAAATTGAAGAATACAAAGCACTTAAAAATAAAAGTGAACTTGATGTAAAAAACGATATAACAAAAGCTTTCTCACAACTCAGCGAAACCGACAAACTCTACAAGTCATCATTGCAAAAATTCGACAACAATTACGATAAATTGCTCGAAGGAATTACTATTGCTTACAAAAATCACACAATCAGTTTACTTGAATTTATTGATTATTACGAAACATATAAAAATTCGAAAAACGAATATTATCATTTGCAAATCAATCGTCTTGATGCCATTGAAGATTTGAATATGGCAACAGGCATAACCATTATAAAATGATTTTAACATGCAACATAAAAGATTTTTTTCAGACTTTGTTTTAATACTTATTATTTTTTGTTCATGCAGCAATCAACCGGCAGATAAAAATACTGCTCAACAATTCTGCATTCCCGATTCACTTCTGAAGAACGTTACTTTCGATACTTTACGTCTGGAACCGGTTAATAGCGAACTTAAACTTTCGGGGAAAATTACATTCAACGAAGATAATGTTGTAAAAATTTTTCCAATGGTAAGCGGACACATAGCTGACGTTAAAGTTTCACTGGGAGATTATGTTGAAAAAGGTAAGGTGCTTGCTGTTATACGCAGTTCCGATATGGCAAACTATTTTAACGAATTCAAATCTTCTCAATCGGAACTTGCAATTGCCAAAAAAAATCTGGAAGTTACAAGCAACATGCTAAGCAGCGGAGTGAGTTCGGAGAAGGATTACCTTGTAGCGCAAAACGAATATCAGAAAGCGCTGGCGCAATTCAACAAAATCAGTGAAGTGCTCAAAATTAATGGAAGTTCATTCCTGGCAAATGATACCACTGGTTCTGGTTATATGATTAAAGCACCAATCAGCGGATTTGTTGTGGAGAAGAATATTTCGGTCGGCATGGATCTTCGCCCGGATGCCGGCGACAATCTTTTTACCATCAGTGACCTTAAAGAAGTTTGGGCTATTGCTAATGTGTTTGAAACTGATATTGCAAAAATACAGATCGGTTCTGCTGCAGAAATTACTACCTTAAGTTATCCCGATAAAAAATTCATTGGCAATGTTGATAAAATATCAAATATTCTTGATCCCGAAACAAAAGTAATGAGTGTGAAAATACATCTTAACAACTCCGATTTTATTTTAAAGCCGGGCATGTTTGCTGACATTAAGATTCATTTTCCGGAAAATAAAAAAATGCTTTCCATAAAATCCAATTCCATCATTTTTGATGATAATAAAAGTTATGTGTTGCGATATCGTGGCAAATGCAAAGTGACAATACAACAGGTAAATATTTTTAAATCGGTCGACGATAAAAGTTTTATCGAAAGCGATTCGCTTCGTGATGGGGATATTGCCATTTTGCGAAACGGGCTGTTCATTTTCACTGAATTAAAAAATTTATAAAGAAAAAAAAGTTGAACAAAATCTGATATGAATAACCTGGTTAAAAATATTATTTCATTTTCGTTGAGGCATAAGCTTTTTGTTTTTTTTATGACTGGTGTTCTTGCTATTGCAGGCTTTTATTGTTTTATGAAAACTCCAATTGTAGCTTTCCCGGATTTTACCAATACACAAATTCAAATTATTACCCGTTGGCCCGGTCGCAGCGCGCAGGAAGTAGAACGTTTTGTTACCATACCCGTAGAAATTGCCATGAACAGCGTGCAACGAAAAACCAATCTCCGTTCAGTATCACTGTTTGGGCTTTCGGTAGTTACCTTAATATTTGAAGATGATGTTGATGATATATATGCAAGGCAACAAATTACGGGACTATTACCTTCTATAGATTTTCCTGACGGTGCCGAATATGAACTTACACCACCGACAGGTCCCACCGATGAAATTTTCCGGTATACCATACACTCCAAATATAAAACTCCGACAGAATTACGTACTATCCAGGATTGGGTTATTGACCGTAATTTGCGCACTGTACCAGGTGTGGCAGATGTGGTTGCTTTTGGCGGGCCAATTAAAACGTATGATGTGAATGTTAATCCAAATTTGCTTTCACAATATGACCTCACAGCACTTGATGTATATGATGCAATTAGCAAGAGCAATGTTAATGTTGGAGGAGATGTCATTGAAAAATCAGCTCAGGCATTCGTGGTGCGTGGCATAGGGCTTATCAATAATATGGACGATATAAGGAATATTGTCATTAAAAATGTAAAAGGTACTTCAGTACTTGTTAAAAATGTTGCCGAAATAAAAGAATCAAACCAGCCACGTTTAGGAATGGTTGCGCGCGGACACGAACCTGATGTGGTTGAAGGCATTGTATTGATGCGTAAAGGTATTGACCCAGGTCCTGTACTAAAAGCACTTAGAGAAAAAATTAAAGAGCTGAATGAAAAAGTATTGCCTTCGGGCGTGGAAGTTCAAGCCGTATACGACCGGCAGAATCTTATTAATTTTTGTTTGCACACTGTATTCCATAATGTATTGATGGGTATTCTTCTAGTCACGGCTATAGTACTTCTTTTCATGCGCGACTGGCGTGCCACGCTCATTGTATCGCTTATTATTCCACTTTCGCTGTTGTTTGCTTTTATTCTTCTTTACTTGAAAGGAATGTTTGCAAACCTTATTTCCATTGGCGCTATTGACTTTGGAATTTTAATTGACGGAGCAGTGGTAATGGTTGAAGGTGTTTTTGTTTCATTGGGATTTTACGCTGCTGAAATTGGAATGGAAAAATTCAATAAGGTGGCAAAGCTTGGTATAATAAGGCGCACAGGCGTGGATATGGGAAAAGCAATTTTCTTTTCTAAACTCATCATCATTACTGCACTCATTCCTGTTTTCTCTTTCGAAAAAGTGGAAGGTAAATTATTCTCTCCTCTTGCTTATACACTTGGATTCGCATTACTCGGCGCATTATTTTTCACACTTACGTTTGTTCCTTCATTAACGAGCACGTTATTTCATAAGAATGTAGTTGAAAAACACAACCCTCTTGTTGCAGGAATGATAAAGTATTATGAAAAACTATATGATTGGGTGATGGGACACAAAAAACTTACTCTTGTTATTGCCAGTTTATTTATTGCTGTCACTTTCTTTTCAGCAAAATTTTTGGGTTCTGAATTTATTCCCCACCTGAATGAAGGTGCACTATGGGTTGAAGGAGATGCACCTATGAGCATTTCTCTCACGCAATCTAAAACGTTAGCTGACAGCATGCGTTATGATTTGTTAAGTTTTCCTGAAGTACACGAAGTAGTTTCACAGATTGGCCGACCAGATGATGGAACCGACGCAGAAGGATTTTATAATATTCAAAATTTAGTTGATTTATATCCTAAAGAACAATGGAAATCTCACATTACAAAAGATGAACTGATTAACAAAATGCAGCAACGTCTGGACTCGAAATATGTTGGAGCAATTTGGAGCTTTTCGCAACCAATTATTGATAACGTGAACGAGGCTGTTGCAGGAATTAATGTAGACCAAGCGGTGAAAGTATTTGGTGAAAATCTTGACACTATTTCAAAAATTGCAAGACAGGTTTGTGAAAAAGTTAATTCCATTCGGGGCATGGAAGATGTTGGCATTTTAAAAAATTTAGGGCAACCTGAGTTACAAATCAAATTAAACCGTGAAAAGATGGCTGCCTATGGCATTTCTGCAGCCGAAGCAAATGCAGTGATAGAGCTTGCTATTGGAGGAAAAGCAGCTACACAGTTATATGAAGGTGAAAAAAAATTCGACGTCCGTGTGCGTTATCAGTATCCATTCAGAAAATCTGAAACAGAAATCGGAGACCTGATGATTCCTGCCGCATCAGGTACTAAAATTCCCCTTAAAGAAATTGCCGACATTCAATTGGGCAGTGGTCCTTCATTTATTTATCGCGATAATAACAAACGCTTTACAGCTGTTTCATTTGCAGTGCGCGGAAGAGATTTGGGAGGTGCCGTTTTAGAAGGACAAAAAAAAGTAAGTAAAGAAATAAAACTTCCCAAAGGATACAGTATTAAATGGAGTGGTGATTTTGAAAGCGAAATCAGGGCGATGACAAAATTATCTATCGTGGTGCCTGTAAGCTTAATTATTATATTTATTATTCTGTTAATTTTTTTCCGCAAAATCAGAGAAGTACTGCTTGTATTGATGAATGTTCCTTTTGCTCTCGTAGGAGGGATTTTGGCACTTTTAATTACCGGAACAAATTTTAATATTTCTGCAGGTATTGGATTTATTGCCTTGTTCGGAATATGCATTCAAAACGGTGTAATTATTATTTCCGTTATCAAACAAAATCTTGATAAAAAAATTAAGCTCGATGAAGCAATAAAAGCAGGAGCTATTTCCCGAGTTCGCCCTGTTGTAATGACTGCATTAATGGCTATATTTGGCTTGCTGCCCGCTGCAATTTCAACTGGTATTGGTTCTGAAACACAAAAACCACTTGCCATTGTTATTGTAGGCGGATTAATTAGTGCCACATTACTTATGCTTTTAATTTTCCCGATCATTTTTAAAGGGGCCTACAAGTATACCTTAAAAAAGCTAACCGAATAAAATGAATTATAAATTTGCTGATTACTATTCTATCTGAAAAATAATATTTCAAATGGAAAGATTGATTTATTGAATAACTTTCTATTCATTTTCTCAAATAATTGTTATGAATAAGTTTAATAACATCAAAGTTATTGCAAGATTTCTTAGAACAGGTTTAATATTTAGTTACCTGATATTTCTAAATAAAGTATCAGCCAGCATAAAATTATTTCCTTTTAAACATTTAATTAATAACATGAGAATTAAAAGGATTAAAAGAGATTCATATATGATTAGTTCTCTTATTGGCTATTTATCTACAAAAATGCTTAATAGAAATCTTTCTTCAAAGGAATATGAAAATCTTTACTTAGCTGGAGCTATTACTCCTTTGTATGATAGATTTTTTGATAATTTGAAATATTCTGAAGAATTTCTTCAAAAAATAACTTTAATACCTGAGTCCATTGGCACTGATAATCCATTTAATTTGTGTTTTGTTCAGTTATATCAGAAACTCATAAGCAATGTTTTCAATTATGATGACTTTAGACAGTCCAGTTTAAAAGTATATGAAGCTCAATTGAGAAGCAGGAAACAGCAAACAAGTATATCTACAGATGAAATAGAAAATATAACGTATGAAAAAGGTGGAGCTTCATCAATTTTCTATGAAAGTGTACTTAAAACTCAATTAGGCTTTGAACAGAAAGAACTAATGTTTTGGTTTGGTGCATTTATTCAATTGCTTGATGATATTTTTGATTTACATTGCGATTTAATCAATAATCACAATACTCTAATTACACGAAATTTGCATTCAATAGGAAATATAAAAGTAATTCTGCAAAAATTATTATTTCATAACATTGACTTATTAAATGATTCAGAAATTACAGAAAAAAATAAGACTAAGCTCGTGAATTTTTATTATTTCTTTGCTTTCCCAGGTTTATCATATATTGATTATTTGTACCGAAGTTCATTATATGACAAATTAATCAATGAACAAGGTCAATTAAAAGAAAAGTACTGTTGGAAAAGTTGGAATATAAGGAAGTTAATAATGACATTATATTACATAATTCAAAATTAAGAAAGTTCTTTATTTTTCCATATAATATGATTTTGGATAGCAATATTATTATTATTTAAAAGAAACCGGGACTCAATCCCGGCTTAGAGTGTTTTTAGGTCAGCTTAAAATTTCTCATAGTTTTCATGATCTTTATCAGGTCCCTCAATATTAATATCTACACCATGAATTGCATTCTTTAGCACTTCTGGTTTATTAAAGTGAGGTACGTTGATATGGGTGTGTCCAATTTTTGGTTGTTGAACCTGGGCAACTTTAGGTGCTTTTTGGCGTTGCTGGCGAACCCTTGATATATCGTTATTATCGGTTGAAGTTTTATAGAATAAAATAGTTTCCTGAAGCTGTTCGGCCAGGCTTGCAAGTTCTTCAGCATTTGAAGACATTTCTTCAGCGGCCGAAGCATTCCTTTGAGTAACCGAACTTAATTGTATCACAGCATTATTAACCTGGCCTGCACCTGAATTCTGTTCAACACTGGCTACAGCAATTTCCTGAACAAGTACTGCGGTTTTCTGAATATCGGGTACAATTTTCTGTAACAACTTACCGGATTCATCGGCAATTTTAACGCTTGATTTTGAAAGCTCATCAATTTCTTTGGCTGCAGCCTGGCTATTCTCAGCAAGTTTACGTACTTCTGCAGCAACCACTGCAAAACCTTTACCCTGGTCACCTGCGCGTGCAGCTTCTATGGCAGCATTGATTGCAAGCAAATCGGTCTTTTCAGCTATTTCACCAATAACCGTAATTTTATCTGCTATTTTTCTCATTGCATCAACAGTAGTAGTAACGGCTTTATTACCTTCATTGATATCACTCGAGGCTTGCAAAGCAATTTTTTCTGTCTGTTTTGCATTGTCGGTATTCTGGTTGATGTTAGAAACCATTTGTTCCATAGAAGATGAAACTTCTTCGGTTGATGAAGCCTGCTCGGTAGAACCTTCAGAAATTTGCACTGCAACAGATTGTAAAGCCTGGCTTGCATCTACAATATTCACAATTGCTATTTTAAATTCACCAATCATACTGGAATTGGATTTAACCATTTCATCAAGAGCACCCATTAATTCATCTTTGTCGGAACGTTTAGAAAGTGTGACAGTCAAATCACCTTTCGCTACAGCTTTTACTTTTTCTATAATGTCATTTGTAGATAAAATGAGTGAATTCAAATTTTCTCTCATATCATTAAACTCACCGTAATACTCTTTTTTAATTATTTCAGGTATATTTCCTTTTGAAACTTTATCAATATAATCAGCCGCTATTTTTAATGGTGCAGTTGTATTCGCTGAAATCATTAAACCAAGTACCATAGCAATGATTATTCCTGCAACAAGTATTGAAATCATTAGAATTGTAGCATTTTCAGAATCTGCATTATTCTTGACTATAATTTCTTTTCCTTGACTAATTTTTTGATTTATCATTTCGCCGAGTGCAATATTAATAGCTTTCTCGGTTTGATTAAGCTCATTTTTTACAAATATGTTTGCTTCTGTCTTATTATTTAATGCAAGATTTTTTATGGTTTTTAAGTCGTTTTGAAGTATTTCATATACTTTTTGAAAATTATTAACTACATTTTTGTCACTTTCATCATTAGCCAATGAGCTATATATTTTAGATTCTTCGACAATTCTATTATTTGTATCGTCGATAGATTTGTTGTATTCGAAAAGTTTTGTATTATCATTTTCATCTACCATATCACGCACTTCTACCAACAATTTTTGTATATCAGTCGAAATTAATATTACATGACTAAGCGGTGTAGAAAATTCATTAAATAATTTATTATCATTTTTATTAATTTTTTTTATTATTGCTATTCCAAATATACCTATCAAAGCTGCTATAAGAGCAACAGACATAAAGCTTACTATAAGCCTTGCACGGATTTTAAATTTTTTGAACATGGTTATAAAGTTTTTAAGTTTAACTAATTATTGATTCTTCTATTTTTTGAGCTTCTTTAATTGCGTCCTGTTCTTCATCCGTAAATACTTTTTCAACATCAAGAAGTAATATAAAATCTTCCTTGAGTTTGAATATTCCCTGCAGGAAATCAGTATTAAAGTCTTTGCTCATCTTCGGAACCGATTTAATGTCGGCATCATCAATGTTAATAACATCTTTAACCTTGTCTACTATGGCTCCGATACGGAATACATCGCTGCCGGAAGTAAAGTCGAGGACAATTACTACATAAGATGTATCCTCAGATCTATCAGGTAGTTTAAATTTTACACGTGATTCGAAAACCGGAACAACTTCACCGCGGAAGTTTATAATTCCTTTAATAAAGGTAGGCGCATTCGGTACATGGGTAATATTCTGCTTTTGCAGTACTTCCAGTACATTGATAACGTTCACGGCAAACAGTTCGTCGCAAACGGTAAAAGAAAGATAGGTGCTTGTCATAATTTGAAAAATTAAGTTATTGTTATCTTGTTAAGTTAAATTTATTTTAATTGTCAAACCTCCCCCAAAGGTGATCTGATTGTTATTTTCATATATATTCATTAATTAGTTACATTACTCAATTCACTACTCTTAAAAATAAGGTTAAAACCTCTAAGCGGTTTATAGCAACGATCTTCTAATTGGCAATTGCATATTAACCGCTAAGAGGTTTGTGCTACATTACTTGTTTCACTAGACTTAAAAATATTATTGGTGTCTATCATAAGCGCTAATCTGCCATCGCCAAGCTGGCTGGCGGATGTCAGGAACTTTTGTTTGCGGAATGATTTACCCAGAGGTTTTAACACGGCCTGATGCTCGCCTATAATTTTATCAGTGAGAAGAGCTACCAGTCTTTCATTATTAGTTAGGACAATTACTTTGACCTTTTTATTATAATGCCCGCTTATTTTTAATGTACTGCGCAAATCAACAAAAGGTATAAGCTGGTCGTCGAAAGGAATTGTTGAAGTGTGACGTCTGCTTTCAATCTCATCCATACTTACCTGGCTGCAAATTCTGATTTCTGAAAGAGGTACTATAAAATTGCAATCTTCGACTTTAAATAATAATGTGTCTATGATAGTAACCGATTGCTGCAGTTTTAAAATAAAAGAAGTACCCATGCCTTCCTGCGATTCAACCATAACATCGCCTCTCAGATCAAGGATTTTTCTTTTCACCACGTCCATTCCCACACCGCGACCTGATACTTCAGTAAGGCTTTGAGCGGTAGAGAAACCAGGCAAAAATATCATGTCGAATAATTCTTTTTTGGTAGGCTTATCTGTTGGTTTTAAAATCCCTTTATCCACGGCTTTCTGACGAACTTTTTCGCAATTAATACCGGTTCCATCATCTTCTACCGTTATAACTATATAATTTCCGGAATGGCAGGCAGTAATTTTAATTATGCCGGTTTCGGGTTTCCCTTTTTTGTACTCTTTGCTCAGGAGTTTCTATTCCATGATCGATGCAGTTTCTGATAATATGCATTAACGGGTCGGAGAGTTGATCAATGGTATTTTTGTCGAGTTCAGTCTCAGTACCCTGTGTAACAAGTTCAACTTTTTTCTTCAGATGCTTGGATAAGTCGCGGATTAACCGCTGAAAACGAAGTATTATATCGCTTAAAGGAACCAGCCTAATTTCAAGGGCAGTATTGCGAAATTGTTTGGAAAGGTTATCAACTTTTTCTACATAAGGTCTGATAGATTCAAAAACTGGTCCATTTGTATAGAGCATTAATTGTGAATTGATGGTAATTAATTCGCTAACCAGGTACATAAGGTTATCCAGTTTAGTTGAATCAACGGAAATACGTTTTATATTAGGTTTTTCACCCAGCTGAGTTTTTTGTTCAATCTTTAATTCGGAAACCGGAGATTTGTCTTTTCGTGAAACTTTGGTATTAGCTGTTGAATTGTTGGTGAATTCAATATATTCCAGGATAGATTTTTCATCTACGGAATATTTTTCCTTTTCAATCTGAAAAGCTTTACTATCAAGCAAATTACTTTCTGATATTTTAGTCAACATAAAATTGTCCTCAACAAAAAGAAAAACATCTTTTATTTCATCCTGTGGAGAGTTTGAAGAAAGGATAATGCTCCAGGCATCGCTTTCTGCATCACTTAAATAATCCAGACGTGTAATCTGATACTGACCCAATTGTGATAGTTCGCGAAACATGCTTACCAGGCTGATACCGCGGAAATACATTTTTTCATCGGTACGTAATAAAATATGCCAGGTAGATGTAGTGTCTGGTTTGTTTTCCAAAGAAACAGTTTGCTGCGCTGAGGATTTTTCTTCGTTTCCTTCTTTTATTCTTTCAAGAATGACTTTTGTTTTATTAATAAGCTGATTATGATTGACGTGATTGTTTGGATCGCTCAGTTTTTCATCGGCAAGCACCTTGCGGATATGGTCAAGAGAATAAAAAGTAATATCGAAAATTTCTTTATCAAACTTTAATTTATTATCACGAATAGCCTGGTATAAGCTTTCCATGTTATGAGTAAACTCACAAATAAAATCGAAACCATACATGCCGCTAACACCCTTAATGGTGTGCATAGCACGAAAGGCTGATTCTATTAACTCTTGATTATCAGGGTTTTTTTCAAGCTCCAGTATGTCTTTTTCCATTTGATCCAGAAGCTTGTTAGCCTCTTCATAGAATTTATCCCGGAATTTTTGAAGAATAGGATCCATAAATTTTATATTTTAATTAAAAGGAAGTTAAAATTACTAACAGACCATACCTTCAGACTTCATCGAAAAGTTGAAATTTAAAAGTTTATTGATGATTTTTTATTCGTATTTTAATAGGAGGGGAGAATGATATAAAAGGACTAGTGGAATGTCAGGTTTAAGTTTTGTGTTCAACCCCAAACCCCAAAGCCATCAAGCTAAGGTCTGTTTTTCTTCTTAACTCCGTAGGAGTTGTATATTGGTAGCCAGGGGTGCAAACCCCTGGTTAGGTGTTCATCGGAATTTAGCGTGCCAGGCATAATTTAAATCTAAGCTACAATTTTTATTTGGCACGCAATTGAGATATCCTAAATAAATTACCTCTTGAATTGCAAAACATATTGTGCGCCAATTGAAACTTTAACATCGATTAAATATTATGCGTGGCGCACTTCACCTGGTTGGCAATTTTACCCCGGGTTGCACCCGGGGCTACCAATATTACGGCACTACGCACCTTATTTAAAGAACTTATGTTTCTTAGCTTGACGCGAATGCCCCAAACCCCTTAATCTCGAAACTTGGGAAGGGGCAATAACTGAGTGCAAGAAATATACAGTTAACTCAGTTTAAAATAGAGGGCAGGGGGTTAAAGTAATAATGTAGAAATGATAGAATTTGAAAATTACATTCAGAATTGTACAAGAAGAAAAAAACTCATATTTATGTCTTGCATCTTTACTCTTTGTTCTTAATTCTTAATTCTCTTATTTCAGTTTACTTCAATAATTTTATTTTTTATCGCATACATAATAAGGCTTGCGGTATTGTTAGAGCCAGTTTTTAACAGCAAATTTGAACGATGGGTGCGAACAGTAGTTGGACTAATATGCAGTTTTTCTCCTATATCGTCATTGGATAAACCTCCGGCAATCTCCTTTAAAACATCCAATTCTCTTTTTGAAAGTTTTTCGGCATTGGATTCCCTGGTTTTGTCAGCTATTTTAATAGAATTTAAATTAGAAATAAGCTTATACAACAATTCATTTGAGAAATAATTACCACCGGCCGCAATTTCTTTAATGGCATTCATGAGTTCGCTAATCCCGGATGATTTTAATACAAACCCTTTAATACCATATTGTATCATCTGGTAATAATATTTTTCATCACCAAACATAGTTAGGGCAAGAATTTTTAAGCCAGGAAATTTTTCATAAGCAATTTTAGAGGCTTCAATGCCATCCATTTCAGGCATTGAAATATCCAGAAGTACTAAATCGGGTTTGTATTTGTCAACCATTTCAAGAAATTCTCTTCCATTTTTGGCTTCAGCCACAACTTCAGCTATATTGCTACTTGACAATAATAATTTTACTCCATCACGAAACATATCGTGATCATCTACTAATAATATTTTAATTTTGTCCATGTCACACATCTATTTTAATTTCAATATCTGTTCCAATATCTAATATTTGATTTTACCCGAAATTCTCCACTATAAAAGTTTAATCCTGTTTTGCATGTTGAATAGTCCCATACCTTTTCCATCCTTCATTACCTCTTCAACATTAAAACCTTTGCCATTATCGGAATAATTTATTAATAATTTATTGTCTTCTTTTTTAAATTTAGTCAAAATTTTTTTAGCGCTGCGAATGTTTAATGGAATTATTTATACATTCCAAAAGCACTCTATATAAATTTATTTCAAGATTATCTGGCAATCTGGATTTTAAAGTTGCTGGAAATTATGAACTCTATCTCTTTTGCTGATTTTACCTGGTCAGTATAAGTTTGCAATGCATTAATTAAACCAAAACGCTGCAGTACATGAGGGCTGAGATTGTTTGCAATTTCTTTTAATCGGTGATATTGCTTCGTTAATACTGTAAATGGTTTGTTCCATTATTTTTTCTTTATTCGCAGTATTATTTTTATCCATTATCCATTCAACGTACATTTTAAGTGTTGAAAGAATTGGTCCTAAGCCATCGTGGAGTTCCTGGGCATAACGGGTCTGGTCTTCTTCCTGAGTTCGGATTATAGCCTCCATTATTTTATATTCCAAGTTTTTACGCTCTGTTATGTCCCTGATAATTGAAAGTATTGCTTGTTGTCCATTATATTCAATGGTATTATTACTTAATTCAATCCATTTTCTTTCATTATTTTCAGCTTTCATTTCAATTTCATGTATTGACTTTCCATTATTAATGGCAACAAAGTTTCGTTTATTAAAAAATTGGCTATGCTTGGTTTCTAAATAATTTTGCACATTGATTCTATACTTATTTTGTTCACATTTCGTGCACATTAAATTAAAAAATGCCGGGTTGGCTTCAAGAATTTTTTCATCTTTTATTATAATTATTCCATCATTACTGTTAGTAAAAATATTATAGAATTTTTGCTCATTCTCCTTAGATTGAGCAAGAGCTCTTTCCAGTTCTAGCTTTTTTTGACGAAGCTCCTGGAATAAGATTTTATTTTCATTTCTTAAATTATATTCCCTTATAGCACTTGGTTAATGTAATTTTAATTTCATTATGTATTCCAGGGCTTGATAAGGTATCTGTAAATACCTCCCTGGTTTATTGCATGTAATGCAGCATCATGATCCAGGAATGCAGTAAAAACAATCTTAATTATATCGGGATAAACTTTATGAACTCTTTCAAGAAATGACAATCCTGATTCTTCCGGCATACGCTGGTCCGAAATAATTACTTTTACAGGAATTGATTTTACTAATTCGAATGCTTTCTTTGTAGATGTTTCAATAAAAATATTATATTCATCTTCAAAAGCCTCTTTAAAAAGTTCAAGGTTAAAAAGCTCATCATCGACATACAAAACAGTATCTTTATTCTCCTTCATTGCCCATCATTATTTAAATAATGAAGCATCAAAACCTAATATCTTTTTAAGTAGCTTATCAGGAATAATCAGGGATAAAAAAAATTATTTCCTGTCTAACTTTCCTATATAAAAATATAATAAAAAATTGGGATTTTTCTAATATAAAATGATGAATTATTCTAAATAATATTTAAAATAATAAATTGGAAATCAATAAATTTGATTAATTAACAATATTCAAATTGTAATATCGCTGAAGGATTAGAGTATTGCCATAATTAGTTTTTACTTTAGCTATTATGCTGACATGTTTTAATAATTTATTTCCTCGAAAAACAGGATATTCAATTGAAGAAATTCCATCATCATTCCTGAGTTTATAAGTATAAGGATTAAAGTATTTATCATCTTCAAGATCCTGCAGATAAAAATCTACATCCTGATTTTTATCAGACAATGAGAATTTAAGGATCACTTTATTAAGAAGAGCTGCCTGATTGATTTCTTCAACTATTATAACAGGTTGCTTTATAAGTTTTCCTGTTTTGTCATATTCCTTTAATCCAATTGCAGGTTTGCCCATTTTAAAAATATTTTCTGCTTTTATTTTTCCATCTGGCCAATATGTTTTTATAACCCCGTCAACCCTGCCTTTTACATAAGTACTTTCACGAAAAAGCATACCTTCGTTATAATACTGAAAAACCTGTCCTTCCTGAATGTCTTTTTTATAGAAAGCTTTATTAGCAATTTTGCCATTTTCAGTGTTATAATTTATTACCCAACCTTCACGGTTATCATTTAAGTATTCAGCAGTCGAAAGAAGACGGCCCTTCTCGTTATAATATTTTGTCAATCCATTACGCAATCCGTTTTTTAGGGTTATTTCGGATTTAATTGTTCCATCTGCGTAATATTCCTCGACAACGCCATTATTTTTGTTTAACTGGCACGAAACAAATACCAAGGCAACAAAAACGGTCATTGAATAACTACTTCTATTCATTTTTAATATTTATTATTGATGACAATTTAAGAAAATATTGAGGAACATGCAATATAAAAATTCATAAAACATGTGTAAAACAAAATAACAAAGCAAAAAATAGCATTTTATCACACTAAACTCTAATTTTGACTGTTAATTTATTTTTATGGAACGAATTGCAGTATTTCCGGGTTCTTTCGATCCATTTACCATTGGACATGAATCAATAGTAAGGCGTGCACTTGCCTTATTCGACAGAATTATTATAGCTATTGGTGTTAATACCAACAAGCCTGATTTTTTTCCTATTGAAAAGCGTATGCAATGGATAAAGGAAGTTTTTGAATATGATGAAAAAGTCAGCATTTCTAATTATGAAGGACTAACAGTTGATTTTTGTAAATCGGTGAATGCTAAAATAATTATCAGGGGAATTAGAACCTCGGCTGATTTTGAATATGAGCGTTCAATTGCTCAAGTTAATAAAGCCATGGATGTTGATATTGAAACGGTATTTATACTCACTTCTCCGGAATATTCAGCTATAACATCTACTCTAGTACGCGATATTATTCGTCATGGAGGTGATGCAAATAAATTTTTACCAAACAGCCGCGATTTGAAAAACTTTAGAATTCATTAATCAATCCTAAAGTTTTACAAACTATTTTTTCAACGTAACGAAATAAATGACAATATGATTATTACATTAAGAATCATTCTTATTACTGTTATTCTATACTTTTCGAATGCTAGTGCGCAAGTGTATCTTTCAGGTAATGCAACTACTTATGCCGGAAAAGAAATCATTTTTAAAAAATATTCTGATCCATTTTCTGAAACCGAATTAGAAGTTGGAAAATGCACGGTTGCCATTAATGGTGATTTTTCTATAACCCTTCCCATAAATGAAATCACATATATATTCTCACATCTGGGAATTTTTAAAGGATATATGTTTGTCGAACCGGGGAAATCATATATTATCTCATTTCCCGATAGAACGGACAGAACTTCTGCCGAAAAACTGAATCCGTTTTATAAAGAAACTGAATTTCAATTTGCCATTAAAAACCTAAATGACAAAGACCTTAATTTTCTAATGCTATCTTTCAATGACGCGTATACACCATATTATAACAAATTTGCAGGAAATCTTTATTCAAAAAATAAAAAAGCATTACTAGATACTACAATATCAGCCTTAAGAAATTTGAATCAAGATGCAACTGTGTTATTTTATAAACTGTATGTTGAATATAAAATTGGTTATCTTAAACACCTGGCTTATCAGCAAAAGTCACAATCTGTATCATTGGAATATTTTCAGGGCAGGCCAATTCTTTACAACAACCCTGCATATTTGGAACTTTTTAACCAGATATTCGATAAATACTTTTATTTTTTTGGTCAAACAACTAACGGGAAAAAGATTTTCCAGGATGTTAACAGGGATAAAAGTTATTATAACTTAACTCAAACTCTTCAATTTGATAGTTTATTGAGAGAAGATTCGCTAAGGGAATTAGTGATTTTAAAAAATATACATGATGAATTTTATTCGGATAGATTCTCTCGATCAGGCCTGTTAAATATACTGGACTCTTTAGCTGCAACTTCAAAAATTTCTAAGCATAAAGAGATTGCTGGATTTATCAAGAATAAAATTACCAGGCTGATGCCAGGCTTTAACCCACCTGCTTTTGAATTGTATGATAAAGATGGGAAAATTGTCAAACTTTCAGATTTTCTTGGAACCTATGTTTATCTTAATTTTTGCACATGCACAAGTTATGGATGTATAAAGGAGTTTGATCTTTTAAAACATTTATCTGAAAAATATAAAGACAAATTAAAGATAGTTACAATTTCAGTTGATGATAACAGAAAGGTAATGTCAGATTATGTTTTAAAGTCGCAACTTAACTGGACTTTTCTACATTATGGCAATCAACCGGAGATACTTCAACAATACGACATCCGGGCTTATCCTACATATTTTTTAATAGATTCAAAAGGTAAATTAGTTTTCTCACCCGCAGTTTCGCCCGGAGAAAATTTTGAGATGTACCTTTTCCAGGTGATGAGGCAAAGAGGAGAAATATAATATAATAAAATCAAGTATAATTGCCCGTCATAATAAATAATGGCTGAAATTCGAAACTCTTATAATGTGGGCGATAACGGTCGACATTGTAATATCTTTTTACATCCACAGTTTTCTTTTGACTGGTAACCACATCCAATGGTGCATTGTCATACCGGCCATTGCGGAGTACGACCAAACGGCCATGAATGCCTTTAAGAATCAGGTCTAAGGCTAAATTTCCATAAGCCATCGGTACAATAGAATCAATTGAATCAGGATCACCACCCCGAACAAGGTATCCTAAACTTTGGTTAATGACATTAATACTTTTACCATTGTTATATTTGGAAGACTTTTCTTTTATCAAATCTGATATTGTATCTCCTATGCTACCAATTTTTTTATGTAACGAAGTTTCGCTTTCTTTTCTTGGAAGAACTACATCAGGGCTACCTTCCATTATTGCACCCTCTGAAACCAGTAATACAGAATATTTACTGGGATTGCGGTTGCGATCTTCAACCATGAGTTCGGTAAGTTTTTCAATATTAAATTTATGTTCCGGAATTACACATCTGCTTGCTGCACCTGCCATAGTAGGTAGCATTGCTGTAAATCCTGCATAACGACCGAATACTTCTACAACCAGGATGCGTTCATGAGAACCGGCTGAAGTTCTTAGGGTGTTTGTCATTCCAATAGTACGTGTTATACAGGTACTAAAACCAATACAATAGTCAGTACCTGGTACATCATTATCCATTGTTTTCGGTATGGCAATTACTTTTACACCTTCCTGGTACATTCTAACAGCATAGCTTAAAGTATCGTCACCACCAATTGGAATTAAAAAGTCGACACCCAGGTAATCCAGGTTTTTAATTACTTCAGGAGTAAGATCATTGCTCTCTTTATTATATTTACTTTGAAGATGAACAGGCACAAAGTCTTTTGTTATATGGCTTGGACGTGTACGCGAAGTATGAAGGAAAGATCCTCCGGTACGTCCGGTTTTATTAACGATTTCTTCAGAAAGAACCATATAATTATCGCTGTTATCTGCGTTTTTGTCTCTTACCAATTCCATAATTCCGAGCCAACCTCTGCGTAAACCAATCACCTGGAAACCTTCTTCAACTGCTCTTAGCGTAATAGCTCTTATGGCAGGATTCAGACCAGGCACATCACCTCCTCCAGTCAGGATGGCGATGGTTCCTCTTTTTTTTACGAATTCGCTCATAATATTTGTGCTTAAAGGTTAATAATTATGTTCGAACAATAAATTTAAATTATTTTTTCCTTTTTTCAAGGTATATGACGAGAGAAAAGGTAATAAAATATCCTTTTAATTTTACTTTGACAGAATAAAGATTTCAAATATTTCTTAAACTAATCTTTTCTGGTCGCGAGAATAACTTTTAATTTGAGCTTGTTGCCGATATCTATTATATCTACTATATGTTGAAGTGTAATGACATTATCGGCTCGAAGTATAATTGTAGTTTCTTTAGCTCTGGCTTTTAAATTTTTCAATCTTGGTTCAATCCTGTCGAAAGAAATTTCTTCGTCGTTAATATAATATTTGAGATCTTTGGTAACTGTGAGGTTTATATTTTGTTTTGATACCGTCTGCTCTGAATTCGATGCCTTTGGCAAAAGCAGCTTAATTACAGATGGATTTACCATTGTGGAAATAATCAGAAAAAACAAAAGAAGGAAGAACATGATATCATTAAGCGAAGCCGTATATACTTCCGAAGTTTTTGTTCGTCTCCTTTCGATTTTCATAGTTTCTTATAAAATGTATTTTGAATTTTTATTGGATTGAATTGAGATAGTAGCAATTTCAGTTTTTAATACTTCGCATCCTTAACTGCAGAAGCTACAAGTGTAAGAGATCTTTCCATCTTATGTACAAAATTATCAATCATGTTGTTCAGATAATAGAAACCTGCATAAGCTATAATACCAACCGTAAGTCCTGATGCAGAGCTTACCATTTTCTGATACAAACCTCCTGCTATTATGCCAATACTGATATTATCAGACAATGAAATATTATAAAATATTTTAATAACACCAAAGATGGTTCCCAAAAAACCAAACATCGGGGCAACCGTTGCTACAATACCAATATAACTTAAATTCTTTTCTAAAAGAAAAGCTTCATTTTTGGCTTCGTCTGCCATTGTTTGCTCAATATCTTTAACTTCAAGTTTAGGATTTTCAAGACTAGTGGCAATTACTCGTCCAACCGGATGCAAATATTTTTTACTGGTTTCACAGGCTCCCGAATAATCCTTATTTTTTATTCGTTTGCAAACCTCATCAATAAATTTCTGATCAATTTTAGAAACTGTACTGATAAGTGTAAAACGTTCGATAATATAATACACGGCAATAATTGACATTAATAAAATAGGAATTAATATCCATCCTGCTTTCATTATAATGTCGATGACACTTTCGGCACGTGTTACCTGGATTGTTGTGGTTTGTAGAAAGATCATAAACAATTTCAATTTAAAGATATACTATAGATGCAATTTGATAATTAATGTAAATATAGTGGAAATTTTTCTAGATGATTCTAGATGCTGGATACTTGATACTAGATGCTATGTATTTTGGATTTCGGCATCCGGAATACAGTTTTCAATATCCAGCATCCAGCATCTAGTATCCAGAAACTGTCCGACTATACGATAGATAAAATATCAAAAACAAAGTAAATCAAAGCGCGAATTGCTTTACCAACTTTAATTCCAATTCAATATTTTATGGAAATCATAATCTTCAGGTTTTTTTACATATTTCTTAGCAGCTTCATAATCTGCCAGAGTAATGTAATGGAGATTATTATTGAATATCAATTGAACCCTTCCAGATTGCATATTAACAAGTCGGGGGATAATTTTACCATTGGCATCCGACACATCTATTAAATATAATGGTGCAATATTACTATTCTGATCAACAGTTACCATGCAACCACTTTTACCTTCAACGAATAACGTATAAACACCAAGTCCAAGTTGAGTAGCGTAAGTAAGGTCGTAACCAATCGGTCTGCAACAACGAAGTTCATATCCCATTTCGTTTGGACGGCTTTTGACTTTAATGCCAAGTCTTTTTAATTCCTGTTGCAACAGCATGTTAAAAATATGGGATTTACTAACGTTGCCCAATTCAGGATGACCATGTTCATCATAAGTAAATTGAATACCTGAAGCAATAATTTCTTCATCACTCATAAAGTGAAATACACCTTCGCTAATTATTACGCACCCATAGTCCAAACCAAGAGTATTTCTTTTCAGGATAGAAGAAATGATAAGATTGGTTATCTTTTCAAAACTGACTTTAGTTTTATTGAACATTTCAGGTATAATAATCATCGGGTAATGGCAGGCTGTACCGATACCAAAAGCTAAATGTCCTGCTTCACGACCCATTGCTGCCACAACAAACCAGGTACCGCTTGTACGGCCATCTTCATAAATTGTAGTTGCCAGGCGAACACCTTCTTCTTTTGCTGAATGATAACCGAATGTTGGAATTCCTTCAGGTAATGGAAGGTCATTGTCAATAGTTTTGGGAACATGAATATTAGCTACCTGAAGGTTTTTTGATTGCAAATATTTAGTAAGGCGTGCAGCCGTCGAAGCTGTGTCATCTCCACCAATAGTTACCAATAATTTGACATTGAATTTTTCAAAAAAATCAGGTTTGAATTCTTCATCCTTTGGTTTATATCGGCTCATACGAAGAGCAGAGCCACCGCGGCTATAAATACCATCAGCATGCTGGAAATCGAGTATTTCAATATTTGGTTCTCCATTAAAAAGCGTTTTATATCCCTCATGAACACCAATTACCTTGTATCCGTTTTTTAGAAAAACTTTTGTTACAGAGCCTATTACTGTGTTGATACCTGGAGCCGGACCACCGGCACAAAGAATTGCGATTGATTTATCCATACGTTTATTTTGAATAATTAATTGATTAATTGATATTTAAATGTGAACATTGTTTATAAAAAACGCCACAAATATGGCAATAAAAATTCAAATAATTTTATTAGAAAATAAAGAATAATTATTCTGATATAATAGTAAATAAAAAAGCAGAAACGGGCAACCTGTTTCTGCAATCGTAAATACGAGCAATTAACATTAAAAAATCTGTAGTTTCAATTTAGATTTTAAGATAATTATCCTAAATATGATTTAAGTAATTTATTCCTGCTACTCTTTTGAAGCCGGCGTAAAGCATTTTCCTTAATCTGTCTCGTGCGCTCGCGTGATAAACCAATTTCCTGTCCAATCTCTTCAAGAGACATTTCTTTTTTGCCTAAGCCGTAAAACATTTCAATTACACACCTTTCTTTTTCTGAAAGTGTTGCAAGTGTACGTTGGATTTCTTTTTTTAACGATTCAGTTACCAGGTCAATATCAGCCATAGGAGAATCTTTATTTTCCATAAGATCCAGATAGAGAACTTTCTTCCCCTTCTACCAAAGGCGCATCAACAGATACAGGCCTTCCAGACATAGAAAGCGTGCTGGCAATTTTATCTTCAGGGATATCCACAATTTTTGAAATTTCATCAGATAACGGAGTACGTTGAAATTCCTGTTCAAGCTGGTTAAATGCTTTATGAATCTTATTCAGGGTTCCAATTTTGTTTAAAGGCAATCGCACTATTCTTGATTGTTCTGCAATAGCCTGAAGAATAGATTGCCTAATCCACCAAACAGCATAGGATATAAATTTGAATCCTTTAGTTTCATCAAATTTTTGAGCTGCTTTGATCAACCCCACGTTTCCTTCATTAATTAAATCAGGAAGACTTAATCCCTGGTGCTGGTATTGCTTGGCGACTGATACAACAAACCTGAGATTAGCTTTAACCAGTCTTTCAAGGGCTTTTTGATCACCTTTCTTTATCTTTTGAGCCAGTTGAACTTCCTCTTCAACTGTGATCATTTCCTCCTTTGCAATTTCGCTCAAGTATTTCTCAAGCGATTCACTGTCCCTGTTGGTGATCGACTTTGTAATCTTTAATTGTCTCATTTTTCTTTCCCCTGATAAATCTTTAATATTATAAACACTTAACTACAAGGTTTTGTTTAAACATGCAGTTTCAATACAAGTTACGAAATATTACGTAAAAACAGAAATTTTATTTTAAGAACTTTATTATTTTGACTTATTTAATAAATTATAATACTTTTTGTTAATCTTTTCATGTTGCAATATAAGAAAAAGTATTTCTTGTTGTTTATACTTTTAATAATCAAATTGATTATTTTTTTAACGTACGTAATAAATAATAAGTTACATTAAAACCCTGTTCTTTTCGTATAATCAGAAAGAATTCAAAAATTGTTTTATGTAGAAAAAATGAAAAATCAAATTTACTTGTTGAAGAAAAAAGAAATATACTTTTGATTTAGTTATTAAAATTCAATTTTCAAACATTGTTATGTCTAGGAAATCAATAGTGCACGATTTTGAAAATCTAAAAAAATCTGCTGATATTGCTAAACTGGCAACTCAAAAGTTGTTTAAAACCATTAAGAAAAAACTGCCGCATGATCTTGATGAGACAGTTCATAATTTGCATGAAATTGCTTTTTCGCAAATTGACTGCCTTTTTTGTGCCAATTGCTGCCGTACGCTTGGTCCAAGAATTACAAATCGTGATATTGAAAAACTTTCGAGACATTTGAAAATAGAACAATATGTCTTTATTGAAAAATATTTAAAAATTGATGAGGATAATGATTATGTATTTAAGTCTATGCCTTGTCCTTTTCTCCAAACTGACAATTATTGCCTTGTTTATTCCGAGAGGCCTAAAGCTTGTCGCGAATTTCCGCATACCAAACAGCGCAGATTTCATCAAATATTAAATATTACTTTGAAAAATACATTTATATGTCCGGCTGTATTTGAGATAGTAGAGGGATTAAAGAGAATTTATAAATTCAATTCTTAGTTAAGCTTCGAACTCATTGGTACTGCAACTTTCAATCCCCTCTTATGTGCTTTTACCAATATTTTTTTCTTCATTTGACATGGTTCTCCGTCATAGTGGAATACGCCACTTTTTTTACGTTTAATTTTTAATTTATCCGTTCTGAGAAATTCTACAGATTGGCAATTATGTATTTTTTTGCGCATAAGTTTCATGCCAATCTCAAATACTTTATATGAAGGGAAAGGTTTTAAAATACAAACATCAAGCAAACCATCCTGAATATCGGCATTTGGTGCAATATAAGCATTGTTACCATATTGTGAAGCATTTGCAAATGTTACCAGGAATGCCCTTTTCTTGAATTTATTTTCCTTGGTTTTAAACTTATATTTTTTCGCTTTGTATTTAATAAATTCTGCTACTACGCTTTTAAAATAACTAAAAAATCCACGTTTTTTACTTAAAGCAAACTGATGGCCGATTTGTGCATCGAAACCTACACCACAGGTACAAAAGAATAGAATATCATTGGCTGTACCGTAATCGATTTCAACTACTTTGTAATTGTTAATCAACTCTATTGCATCACTAATTTTAAGGGGAATTTCAAGATGTCTGGCTAGTCCATTGCCAGAACCACAAGGTATTATTCCTAAAGCAGTTTCTGTGTGAACTAATGAGCGAGCAACTTCATTGATAGTACCATCGCCTCCAACAGCAACAACAAGCTGGAATCCATCTTTAACCATTTGAAGTGCCAATTCTGTTGCATTTCCGGCACAAGTTGTAAATTTTATAACAGGTTCAAATAGACTTGGATCAATTTTTTCTTTAATTAGTTCAGGAATATTTTTTTTAGTCTTGGTTCCGGAAATTGGATTGATAATGAAGCCAATTTTTTTTATATTATTCATTTTCCAAATATTTTTAAGGCGCATAAAGTTAATAGACGCTTTTGAATTTTAATAATTTTGAATTAATTACATGATAAAATATACATAATAATTACTTTAGGGAACTTCTAAAAACTCATTTTTTATTAAAAGATACAGGATGCAGGATGCAAGAAAGAGCCCGATATCACTATATCCTGTATCATGAAACCTGCAATTATTATTTCTTAAATTTAGTTATTAGAGATGCCCTTTATTATATTAATTGTTCTTAAGAACAGAAAAGTATAAATTTGTAATTATGATAGAACGATTTTACAAAACAATAGTAATTTCTGATGTTCATCTTGGTACAAATGATTCCAAGGTAAAAGAACTTGTCAGGTTTCTTAAGAAAAGTTCCTGTGAAAAACTCATTTTGAATGGAGATATTATTGATGGTTGGCAATTAAGAAAATCGGGGAAATGGAAAAAAAAGCATACCCGTTTTTTCAGGGTTGTACTAAAAATGATTGAAAAACAAAATACTGAAGTTATTTATACCCGGGGAAATCATGATGATTTTCTCAATAACGTTGTTCCCTTTAAAGTAGGTAAACTATCTATCTTAAAAGATTATATTCTTGAAAGCCAAGGAAAAAGATTTTGGGTAGTTCATGGAGACATTTTTGATTCCATAACAACCAATATGAGATGGATAGCCATGCTTGGAGATGTCGGATATACTTTTTTACTTTGGTTAAACAAAATATACAACTATTGGAGATTGAAGAGAGGCAAACCTTACTATTCTCTTTCAAAAGAAATAAAAGCAAAGGTGAAATCTGCAGTTTCCTATATCTCTGATTTTGAACAGCAACTTGTTAAATTAGCACGCAACCGAAATTACAATGGAATTATTTGCGGACATATTCATCAGCCAGCAATAGAAAACTACAATGAAATAATGTACCTCAATTCGGGTGATTGGGTTGAATCATTAAGCGCTTTGGTTGAAGATGAACAAGGCAATTGGAAAATTGTATTATACGAAGATATTTTGAAAGAAGAAAATGCCAATCTTGAAAAGACATCCAATATATAAATCTTAGACAATGAAATTTTTATTTATAGTTCAGGGAGAAGGACGAGGACACATGACCCAGGCTATTTCTTTAAGTGAAATGCTAGGATCTGAAGGACATGAAGTAGTTCATGTTTTAGTTGGTAAAAGTAAAAGACGGGAAGTACCGCAATTCTTTTTTCAAAAAATCAAAACGTCAGTTACTTTAATCGAGAGTCCAAATTTTGTCGTGGATGCAAAAAATAAAAAAATTCAAGTTTGGCGTTCATTATTCGTGAATTTCTTCTTACTTCCCACTTTTATTAGAAGTCTCAAAATAATAAACAGAGCAGTTAAAGAAACACAACCTGATGCTATAATTAATTTTTATGAATTATTAGGTGGTTTGTATTATATTTTTTTCAGGCCTAAGAACAGTCTATTTTGTGTTGGTCATCAATTTCTTTTACTTCATCCGGAATTTCAATTCCCAAAAGGTCATAGAACGGATCATTGGATGATGAATATTTACACGTGGATTATTTCATTTCATGCTAAGAAATTACTTGCACTTTCTTTCAGGCCGATGCCAGATATAACAAAGAAAAAGCTTTATGTTGTACCTCCTTTATTGCGACCTGAAGTTACCAGGCTTATTCCTGAAAAACAAAACTATATTCTTGGTTACCTTCTTAATAGCGGATATGCTGAAGATATTAAAAAATGGCATGAATCAAATCCGGAAATCGAACTTCATTTTTTCTGGGATAAAAAAGATGTACCGGAGGATTTTTATATTACTGACAAATTGGTGTTACATAAATTAAACGATATTAAATTCCTTGAAATGATGAGTAAATGTGCTGGATTTTCAAGTACAGCAGGTTTTGAATCAATTTGTGAAGCCATGTATCTTGGAAAGCCTATAATGATGGTGCCAACGTATGGTCATTTTGAGCAAGCCTGCAATGCACTTGATGCTTCAATTGCAGGAGCCGGATTTAAAAGTGATACTTTTAATCTTACTGCTCTTCAGGAATACATGCCAAAACATAAAGATATATCAGTTGAATTTCGCAAGTGGGCTGATTCATCTAAATCATGTTTCTTAAATTTATTGACTGCGTAAATACTATTCTTTTAATACAGATACACTATAATTATATATTGCCCGTTTAGAATATATTTATTTGATTGAATTATAATTTGAAAATTGCAAAATAATGTATTTCAGGATAATTATTAGATTAAAATTACTGCTTTTAATTATTTTTCAATTTATTTATTTAGAAAGCAAAAGCCAGGTTGGAGGCTCAAGTACTTACGATTTTCTTGATCTTACTAACTCGGCAAGGGTTGCTGCGTTAGGAGGCAAAAATATAACACTTAATGACAGTGATCTCAATATGCCTTTCCATAATCCTGCTTTACTTACTCCGCAGATGGATCGCAATCTTGTACTCAATTATGTTCTATATTTTGCCGATATTAATTATGGTTACGTTTCTTATGCTTTAGATAAAGGGCAAATAGGAACATTTGCTTTAGGATTGCACTATATTAATTATGGCTCTTTTGATGCGGCAGATGCTACGGGTGTTATTACAGGAAAATTTTATGCATCTGAATATGCGTTAAATATTATTTATTCACGGCCAATAAATTCTTACTTTCGCTGGGGCGTAAATTTAAAACCAATTTATAGCAGCCTTGAAAGTTATATATCATACGGTTTTGCTGTTGATTTGGGTATTACGTATACTTCTGAAGATAAACTGACAACTTTTGCAGCGGTTGCCAGAAATATGGGAACTCAGTTATATTCTTATACAGGAAATTTTGAACCATTGCCTTTTGAAGTTTTGTTAGGTGTTACACATAAACTTCAATATGCACCTTTCAGATTTTCTATAACTGCTCATAATCTGCAAAAGTACCAGTTAAGGTATGATACACCAATACAAGATTCCAGTTTATATGGCACCGATGTGAATCAGCAAAGTAAATTCAGTCAATTTACTGATAATTTATTCAGACATATAATTGCCGGAGTTGAATTTTTGCCTTCAAAAAGTTTTTATATTTCTTTTGCATATAATTATCAAAGAAGAGCAGAAATGGAACTAGAGGATTATACCGGAGCGGTGGGACTTTCATACGGTGTAGGACTCAGGTTAAGAAAATTTAGTTTTTGTTATGGTGTAGCAAAATACCATGCAGCAGGAAGTTCAAATCATTTTTCATTTACACTGAATCTTGCCCAAATTTATCACAAATAATAATTTGAAATGCCGGATTCTGAAAAGTTAATAATTGCTATTGACGGTTATTCTTCATGTGGCAAAAGTACTTTCGCTAAGTTGATAGCCGAAAAACTTGAATATTTATATATTGATACAGGTTCAATGTACAGGGCAGTCACATTATTTGCCTTGCGGAATAATTTGATTTCGGAAAAAAACTTCAATCAAGAAAAACTGATAGCTTTACTGAATAAAATAAACATTCGTATTTTAAAAAACGTTACTTCCGGGAAGAATGATATTTTTCTAAATGAAGAAAATGTTGAGACAAAAATCAGGGGCATGGAAGTTTCTAAATATGTTAGCCAGGTGAGTCAGGTAAAATTTGTTCGAAAAAAAATGGTTGATTTGCAACGAAAAGCTGCCAAAGATAAAGGTGTAGTTATGGATGGCCGTGACATTGGTACAGTTGTATTTCCAAACGCAGATATTAAAATTTTCATGACTGCTGATCTTGATGTTCGTGCTCAGCGTCGTTATGATGAACTAATTGCTAAAGGTGACAATGTGTCATTAAATGACATAAAGGAAAACCTCTTGCAACGTGACAAACAAGATACAACAAGGAAAGAAAGTCCTTTGGTAAAAGCTTCAGATGCTTTTGTTCTCGACAATAGTTTTATGACTCTTGAAGAGCAAATGGAATGGTTTATGAAATTATTGGAAACCGGAGAATGGAAACTGGAAAACCGGAAAAAGGAAAAACATAAAAATAAAAGGTCTGAAAATTTAGATTCTTAAATTCAGAACTTCAGCTATTTTGTAATTCATATCTTCAAAATTTAAATTATAATGACTATAAGTATTGATGAACAATCAGGATTTTGCTTTGGAGTAGTAAATGCAATTTGCATGACTGAAGAGGAACTTGAAAATTCACAAGAATTGTATTGCCTTGGAGATATTGTTCACAACAATGCTGAATTGGAAAGACTAAAGCAAAAAGGACTAAAAATTATAAATTATGAACAATTCAGTAAATTAAAAAATTGTAAAGTATTAATCAGAGCACACGGTGAACCTCCTGAGACTTATAAAATAGCAGAACTTAATAATATTGAACTTATTGATGCTTCATGCAGCGTGGTTTTGAAACTCCAGGAGCGTATCCGTAAAAGTTACCTGGAAGTGGTTGATAACGGGCAGATAGTCATTTTTGGGAAAGAAGGCCATGCGGAAGTAAATGGATTAGTGGGGCAAACAGAAGGGAAGGCTATTGTTGTCACTCAGTTGACAGACCTCGATAAAATTGATTTTTCTAAACCCGTAAGTCTTTTTTCTCAAACTACTATGAGTATTGATGAATTCAATTTGATAAGTAACGAAATAAAAAAGCGAATGGTTTTAGATATGGGCAAAGTAGATATTCCGTTATCCGTTAATGATACAATTTGCAGACAGGTATCTAACAGGGCTCCCAGGTTAAGGCAATTTGCTAATCAGTTTGATGTAATTATATTTGTCAGTGGCAAGGACAGCTCAAACGGCAAATATTCTATTTGAAGTTTGTAAAAGTGAGAATCGTAATACATATTTTATAACTACTCCTTCTAATATTAATCCCGTTTGGCTCAAAGAAGTCCAATCTGTAGGTATTTGCGGGGCCACGTCAACACCCAGATGGTTGATGGTGGAGGTGGCTGAGTATTTGAAATATACAGAAAACCAAGTGACAGTTTAAAATTCAATTAATATTAAAAGCCTTTCCAAGTCTATTATACCTGAAAAGGCTTTAATTATGCGAAGTTCTTTAGAATAATTATTCAGTTAAAACCATTTGCTTTGTGTCAATTAATTTATTATCAATAATCAATGAATAAAGATATATTCCGGAAACAAAGTCGTATCCATTTATTATAATACTTGATTGGCCATTTGTGGTTATTTTGTAAACTTTCTTTTGTACTCCTTGTAAGTCGTATATATAAATGGCAGCATTTTTATAGTTCAGGTTTATTGGAATATTAAATTGTACAGTTGTTGCAGACGAAAATGGATTAGGTGCATTCTGTCCTAGCCAAGGTTGGTCGTTTTGATTTTGAATTTCTTCTGTTCTGGTTGGAACCTCTGCACTTTTAGTTTTTGACAAATTGCAGCACTGGTTAATTTTTTTTTCAAGTTCAGCAAGTTTCTTAGTAATATTTAAGTTTTCATTATTTAATGAATCTATCTGATTCTTCATTTCTTTCACGGAATCAGCTAACTTATTATTTTCATCAAATGATAATTTCATTTTCTTTAACTGGCCAATAATAACGGGTATCAATCCCTGGTAGTCAATGCCAAAAGTTCCATCAGTTGATTGGTAGACCAATTCCGGGTAAATCTTTTGCAAGTCGCCTGCCAGGAAACCAAAGTGTGTTTTTGTGGAAATACTTGGATCGGGGTCTGTAATGGTTTTGTTTGCAAAAGTATCAGCAATACTTTTAGCAGTTGCCGAAGATATTGCCTGGAATTGATCGTTAAGGCTTTTATATTTGTATTTTTTAGGTTGAAGTTTAAAAAGACCATCGGTTGAATCCATAGTGCTGATATTCTGTTTTAACCTCTCGTCAGAGCTGGTAATTTGAGTGCTATTTACCCATAAGGTACCTACCACTTTTACCTTCCCATAAAAATACCCTGCATATAATGTATCTGGTCTTGATGGATAACTGGAACCAACCGCACCATAAACAGCGGCCCCATAAGCTGTACCCTGTAATTGGCCAAATACACCCACATTGTAACCATTTGTACTGTTCCCTGCTATTCCGTGTACGCCATAAGCCTGACCACCATTTGTAGCTGAAGGACTATAAGCTACCCCATAAATAGAACGTAATATCCCGTCGCCACTGCCAGCGTTAGATTGTGAGCTGGCAATACCCCAATAGGTTGTTCCATTGAGGGCTGAATTACTTTTAGAAAATAAAATTCCACCATTCACCCCGGATACAGTAGCAACCGATAAAGCATAATTGCTACTGCCATTGGTGTTGATACTTAACGCGGAACTTGGACTTGTTGCTGAATTACCAATACCAATTGTCCCCCAGAAGTTATATTAAAGCAATAATTAGTGGAATTCGCACGAAAATATAAGTTCGGGTAAAAATCAATGTAAGCATTTTGTCCGTTATGATGAAGCCTTAATCTATTTCCTGCATCACTTGTAGCACCAATCCAGTAAGAATTTCCGTTATCACCAATAGGCAAATAAACACTACCCTGGACATCTAATTTTGCAGACGGAGCAGTTGTTCCGATACCAATATTTCCCAGGCTGTCCAATTTTAGCTGTGCCTGAATGTTTAATGAATATAGAACTGTCAGGATATAAGTAAGTAAAGTTTTTGTTTTCATAGTAATTAAATTTAAAATATGATTAAAAATTGAATTTTAGAAAGTAATAAACAAAAGGCTAAATATTATAATACGAATACAAGAACATGAAAAATAAAATTGTGTTGAATATTTTTTAAATCCCATAAAACCAGATTAATATCTAAAGTTACAGGACTACCAATTGATGTTGGGACATTTTCACCTCGATAAATAACAAAAGGCTCATTTGTATAGACATTGTTAATGCTACTTTCAAATATTTTTTCACCATTATAATCTAGAAAAACTTCTATTTTATATTTTGCAGTAAAGGCTGCTTGAATGTACAAAGCGTCAGGTTTACCTCCATTCATATAAAAATCATAGTTAAATATTTGCTTGTCACATAATTCTCTTCTTGTACGCCAGTCCCAGGGCCTAAAATCACGTGCAACTAACGAAACATCTTTATCAGCATAAAACTGTCCTTTAATTTCTATGCCTTCTTTAGCCGTATAGTCAATTATTGCCTTTGTTTTGGATATTCCTTCATTAGTACCGTCAATGATAATGCTTTTAGTAGTTTTTGCTTCTTGTAATAAATCAGTTGATTCAGTATATGCTATGTTTTCATCATCTACATCACTGCATGGTCCGCATTTACCACCACAATCTACATCAATTTCTCCTTTATTAGCATCAAGAACGCAATTATAGCAATGTTGAGGTAAGTTTATATATAATGGATTAAATGTATATGCATTGTTTCCTAGTCTTGCCGCAATGAAAGGATCTTGCTGCAAAATTAGAGAAAGCTTGCAAAAGTCATTTGGTGATTGAACCGGATTTGAACATGTGTTTTCACCTGTTATAGAAATACCAATTACTTTGTGATCATTATTAAATACCGGCGCACCTGATGAACCCTCATGAGTATATCCTATTTGGCTTGGATCCGGGTAAAGAGTATAATAGGTACCATTATCTACAGGACAAAAATTACTAATAAGATACTGTTTCAAATCATCTCTCCCAGTTCCAAGTTCTCTTGGAATATGAAAAATCCGGTAAGGTTTATTATTATCTAACTCAGTATAGGTAAATGACCGAGAGGTAAAACCTGCAAATGTAAAATTAAATGTAGTTTCTAAATCGGACATTGTTTGACTTGTCTGAAGTAGAGCATAATCATTTGAAATATCATTCAAATAAGACATAGCCCCACATTTTAAAATATTAATATCTTCAATATTTGCAAAACAAGCTGTATTAGGATTGTTACAATCAGTTATTTGACAAGCATAAAATGCTGCAGAATTTTGAACATAATTTCCAAGATATACAAACGGTTTACCAGGCCTAGAATCATAAAAAAGATGTCCTGCAGTTAATAAAAATGGATAAATTTCAAAACCATTATTATAATTCATACTATTAACAAAAAATCCGGTACCATAAATGTAAAATTCATCACCTAAATATTTTATTAGATAAACTAACTGCACTACCGAAAAAATATCATTAATCCATAAAGTATAATCACTCATACAACCGACATCAAAATAACAAGATGAAGAATTAATCATGGATGATTTTAATGTTGGTGAAATTGTCGGGCTTTTATTAATATTGTTTATGTTCGCTGTTTTAAAATTAAAAATATTAATACCAATATTGTAAATAGTTATTTTAAATCCTGATATTGGAATATCTTCTTGAAATGTAATTGACATTAATATTTCTTTTTTTGTCACAAATTCCGAACCAACAACTATAACTTCTTTATTATCCAATCTGCGAGATTTAGCATCGTATCTAAATTTTTTATAAATGTTACCTTCTTTATCTGAAATAACTAGACTTGAGCCTTCAGGGATTATAAAAGTATCTACTAAAAGACTAAAGGTTGCACCAGAATCTACCTCAAAGTGCAAAGCATAAATTGTTCCACTTTGATTTTGAATTTTAGTTGCTTTTTTAAAAAAATCAATGTATACATCTTCATAATAGCCTGTAGTTCTCGATTTCACTGTTACTTTGCTTATCAATGTTATGAGCGTTAAGTATCCTTTTATATTGTTTAGGATTATATAAAATCTTCACACTGTTTATTACCCTATTATAAGCAGGTACAAACTTTTTGGTGAAGCTGATATATTTATTTACCTGCCCAAACAATAAGGCATGGGATAAATATAATTAACAAAAATAGTTTTATTTTTTTTCTCATAAAATTAAAGTTTTAGGGGTTAAGTTTCATTTTTATTCCAATACCAAATAGAAATGATTTGTTGTAAGCTTTACTGGAATTGTCCGTTTTAATATTTGCCAGACCTCTATAGTACCGGAAATTGTGATGTAAAACCAATCTTTTACTTATATTAATATCAAATTCGTAACCGGCTATTAAGCCATAATCAATTGGCTTATTTGCATTTTTACTTGTCGTTTCAGTAATAAATTCATTATATCCGATATGGATAGAAGGTTCTGGAGGTATTATCTGTTTAAAAAATGAACTATCTATATACATAAAATATTTAATTTTGACGTTGGACTGAATATAAATTGCCCAATATCCTCCTACCTGGATAATAAGCTGAAACTTGTTTCCAATCTTGTAACCTGTGAGCCATGCATTATTTATGTAATTTTGGTTGTATTGAACTTCTGTTCCGTTATTTTCATCAAAAATAGTATGTACCCCATTACTGTCAGTTGTAGTAGCTGAATTTAAAATATACCATTTGTTTCCATTTTTAAAAAAATCAACACCGGTTTCAATACTAAATTTGTCGTTTAATGAATAACTCGCATTTAAGCCAAATTTATATCCCAGGATGAATGCATTACTTCCAATATCGAATGAAAATCTATTCCCAACAATATTTGAATAAGTTAAGCCGGTACTTGCCCCGATCATGAAGCAACCAACGGGTTGAGTTTGAGATTGTATGTTCAATTTCAGCATTAATATTAAAAGAAAACAGAAAAGATTTTTCATTTAAAATGATATTTCTTCAACGCAGCTAATGTATACCATTTTGGACATTTATCAAAAATATCAGGTATTTCACTTGAAGAAATAAGGTCAGAAAAACTTCTCAATAAAATCGTTTGTCAAATATAAATTAAATTTTATTACATGCAAAAAATATTGTTACGAAATGCACAATATATTATTGCATACAAAAATATCCTTCAATATCAAGAGGCCATACCTTTATGGGCATGGTAAATATTGGAGAGAAAATAAAAGAGGTATTAATTTCCAAACATATCGCTGTTACGGAATTTGCACAAAAAATAAATACAAACCGCAATAACGTTTATCATATTTTTAAACGTAAGACAATAGATACTGATTTGCTAGTTAAAATAAGTGAAATATTACAGTTTAATTTCTTTATCTATTTCACAGAAGGCTTTGAAAATAAAACTATTAATAAAACTGAAGATATTGCTATACTTAAAAAGCACATTCTAACCCTAGAAAATGAAATAACCTATCTGAAAGAACGTTTGAATGATAAAGATAAAATTATTTCTCTGCTTGAAATCAAAGCTAAGGTAAAGCCTAATAAAAATCAAAGGTAATATCTAAACCCGAAAAAGTTAAATTTAGTCTATTCATATTTTAATTCAGTATTGTAAATTTGCAGACTTATTTAATAATTTATTTTTTGCATGAGTAAAGTTAATAAGATAGGTATTTTAACGTCAGGAGGTGATTCTCCAGGGATGAATGCAGCCATACGCGCAGTTACACGTGCAGGTATCAACAACGGGCTCGAGGTATTCGGAATTATGAGAGGCTACGAAGGTATGATTGACGGTGAAATTAAGCAATTAAGCAAAAGAGATGTCAGTGGAATTTTGCAGAAAGGTGGTACTGTTCTGAAGACCGCCCGAAGTAAACGTTTCTTTAAAGTTGATATGCGTCGCCAGGCTCGTGAAAATCTCAAGCAACATGGTATTGATGCTCTTGTAGTAATTGGCGGAGATGGTTCATTTAAAGGTGCATCTGTTTTTTCGCAGGAATTTGATATTCCTGTTGTTGGTATTCCTGGGACAATTGATAATGATATGTATGGAACTGATTATACTATTGGTTTTGATACCTGTCTTAATACAGTGATGGAAGCAGTGGATAAAATCCGCGATACGGCCAGTTCACATGATCGTATTTTCTTTGTCGAGGTGATGGGACGTGAAGCAGGTTTCGTTGCTTTACAAAGTGGTATTGCAAGCGGCGTAGAAGCTATATTAATTCCTGAAGTTAAAGGGCAAATTGACAACCTTGTAAATCTGCTTGCAAAACCTGAGAGACAGAACAAATCAAGCATAATATTTGTCGCTGAAGGACATACCGAAGGTAATACTTATGAGATTGCGGAAAGGGTAGGAAAGACATTTCCAAACTTCGATATAAGAGTTACGATACTTGGACACATCCAACGGGGAGGATCACCTACAGCTTATGATAGAATTACAGCCAGCCGAATGGGTGTTGCAGCTGTTGAAGCTCTTCTGGATGATCAAAAAAGTATAATGATCGGTCTTGTGAATGGTGAAATAGTTCATGTACCTTTAAGCAAGACAGTAAAGCTTCACAAGGTAGTTCCGCAATCACTTTTAGATGTAGCGAAGATATTGGTTTAAGAATCCTTTGTGAAACTTCTTGATTTTCATGGTGACCTTTGTGGTTGATTTAATTAATAAATTTTTACCACAAAATATCTCAAAGTACACTCAAAGGTTTATTTAATATTCAATATTAATTAGATTGGTTCATCTTTTCAATAAAATCACCAATTTTTGAATATTGTTCATACAAAGCTTTGTATACTGCACTATTTTTAGGATTGGGGTAATAAGTTTTTTCAAAACCTCCACCCATATTTTTTTGAGCTGTTTCAACATTTTTATAGATACCTGCTACAACTGAAGCAGCCATAGCTGTACCCAGGGCACAAGCCTGTTCTGATTTAGCTACTTTTATTGGCATATCAAGAACATCAGAAACTACCTGCATTACAAAGGGAGACTTTTTAGCTACTCCTCCAAGAGCGATTACGCCTTCAATTTTTACACCTTCCTCAATAAATCTGTCAACAATTTTCTTAGCACCAAAAGCAGTAGCTTCAACCAATGCACGAAAAATTCTGGGAGCGTCCGATCCAAGATTTAAGCTTGCAATAGCACCTTTTAAAAGCTGGTTGGCATCCGGTGTTCTGCGACCGTTCATCCAATCAATAGCGATAATGCCGGTTTCACCAGGGTCAATCTTTTCTGCTTCAGCAGAAAGTAAAGGGATTATATTATCGGTCATTTCCTTTATTAATTTTTCTTTTGCAGATGAATTTATGATTATCGAGTTTGCCAGAATATTTTCAACAGGCCATAAAAGTAATTTTCTGAACCAGGCATAAATATCACCAAATGCTGATTGGCCTGCTTCCATACCCATCATACCTGGAATAATAGAACCATCTACCTGACCGCAAATACCGCGAATCAACTTATTGCCAATTTCTTTCATTGGAGCTACAAGCATATCACACGTTGAGGTTCCCATAACTTTACTTAAGTGATAAGGAATAATTTCTCCTCCCAATGCGCCCAGGTGAGCATCAAACGAACCTGCACCTACAGCCACTGATTTATTTAAACCAAGACGCTTTGCCCATTCTGTTGAAAGTTCGCCAACTTTTATATTACAAGAATATGTTTTTTCAAAAAGCTTGGTTCTAATACCTTTAAATAATGGATCGATTTTTACCAGGAATTCTTCAGAAGGCAAACCACCAAATTCCTCATGCCACATTGCTTTATGGCCTGCAGCACAACGGCTTCTTTTAATCTCGGAAGGCTTTGTATTTCCTGTTAACAATGCGGGAATCCAATCGCAATGTTCAACCCAGGAATACGCACTTTCACGAACTTTCTTATCCTCTCGTAAAACATGCAATATTTTTGCCCAGAACCATTCTGAAGAATAGACTCCTCCAACGTATTTTGTAAAATCAATTCCTCCCCACGTTTTGGCTATTGTATTTATTTCATCGGCTTCTTTAATTGCTGTATGATCTTTCCAAAGTACAAACATCGCGTTTGGATTTTCCTCAAATCCTGTAGTAAGAGACAATGGTGTTCCGGAATTATCCGTAGCAATTGGGGTTGATCCGGTAGTATCAACTGAAATACCAACAATATTATTAATGACATCGGTTGATACAGTAATTAAAGCTTCTTTTATTGATGTTTCAAGTCCTTCAATATAATCCAGAGGATGCTGCCGGAAATGGTTTTTTACAGCATCACAAAATTTTCCCTGTTTCCATCGTGGGTATTCGAAAACAGCACTAGCTAATATATTTCCGTCCGTCGTATCAACAATTACCGAACGAACTGAGTCAGTTCCATAGTCAACGCCAATTGTATATTTTTTCATCTCTGTTATTTTAATGAATAAAATAGTAAGAGTTTCATCAATAAAGTTTTTAAATTGCAATAAATATATATAATTTTTCAATATATTTTTGATTTAATAAATAGCTAAATCATGCTTGAAAAACTAAAAAAAACAGTATGCGATGCAAATCTCGAATTAGCCGAACAAGGGCTGGTAATTTTAAGTTGGGGAAATGCAAGTGGCATAGACAGAGAAAAAGGATTGATAGTAATTAAACCTAGCGGGGTGGATTATAATAATTTAAGACCGACAGATATGGTAGTTATAGATTTAAATGGAAAAATTATTGAAGGTTCTCTGAGACCATCATCTGATACTCCGACACATATTGTTCTGTATAATCATTTCAAAGATATTGGCGGGGTAGTACATACGCATTCTGAATGGGCTGTTTCATGGGCTCAGGCAGGCATGAATATTCCTGCACTTGGAACAACTCATGCCGATCATTTCTATGGTGATATTCCCTGTACAAGAAAACTGACAAAAAGGGAGATTGAAGGTAATTACGAAGTTGAGACAGGCAATGTAATTGTCGAGACTTTTAAAAACCTTAGTCCTGTTGTAATGCCGGGTGTTTTAGTGAATTGTCATGGGCCATTTGCCTGGGGTAATTCGCCGGAAAATGCAGTGGAGAATGCCTTAATATTAGAAGAAGTTGCTAAAATGGCTTTCAGAACATTAAGGTTAAAGGATGTTCCTTCTGTTGACCAATCTTTACTTGATAAGCATTATCTCAGGAAGCATGGTAAGAATGCTTATTATGGCCAGCGATAAATTATTAATTATGAATAACGTTTTGGTTATAATTGATTTTTCTGAATTTTTCGTAAATTAAAATACTATTCTGTTTTATTGTAGTTAGTATATTATTCAATTTTGAAAAAATTATTTTGTAGCTAATTAATTCTACTTTGACAGATTAGGTCTTTCTTAGTTTTTTCAGCTTTTTTTACCCCAAACCCTAAAGGAAGAAAGCTGAAAAATCAACCAGTTCCCTTTAGGGATTAAGGGTTAAAACTGGTTGATTTTGAAATGTGTCAAAGTAGAATTAATTATATTGATTATGATTCCCTATATTTCTTGCTTACATATTCTGATGCTCTTTTGCATGCTTCTTTCATCATAAGGCCATCTCCAAGATAACAGCTCAATGCAGATGAAAATGTACATCCGGTCCCGTGGCTATATTTTAATGTTAATTTTTCCTTTTCAAAAAATGATATTTCTTTTTCAGTAATTAAAGCTTCTTTAATCAGACTTCCTTCAAAATGTCCGCCTTTTAGATAAATACCGGTGCCATATTGTCTTGAAATTAATTTGGATGCTTCAATACCTTGTTCAAAATTCAATATTTCTTTTTCTACCAGTAATGATAATTCATTTTTATTAGGAGTGACAATATCTGCAAGTGGCAACAATTTTTCTTTGAATAATTTTATGGCTTTTGTATTAATAAATGACTTACCATGAGTGGGTGAAAAGACCGGATCAAGAACAACATTCTTTAATTTCTTATTAGCAAAAATTGAAGAAATAGCCATTATATTATTTTCGCAGCAAACAGCACCTATTTTAGTACATTTTATTTGAAATGAATTAAGGTTCATCTCTATTTGTCCGGATAAAATTTCAGACGGAATTGGATAAATGCTTTCCAGTTTATCAAAATTCTGAACTGTAATGCCTGTAATTGCTGATAATCCCCAATATCCCAATTCAACAGCTACTTTTAAGTCCTGCTGGATACCGGCGCCACCACTATTGTCTGATGCTGCAATTGTAAGAAAATAGTTCATTATAGCTTTTTATAATTCCCGGTCAGTTTTTACCGCGCACAGGTGACCACACATACTACAATAATCTTCATTGGCGCTTTCTGAGTTTTGTCTTCTGAAACGTGCTAACTCAGGATTGACGGCATATTTAAACATTCCTTCCCAATCCAAATCTCTTCTTGCCTTTGACATAAGATAATCCAGGTCCCTGCTTCCTTTAATGTTTTTTACTATATCACCGCTATGAGCAGCTATTCTACTGGCAATCACGCCTTCTCTGACATCATCTATTGTAGGTAAGCAAAGGTGTTCTGCAGGTGTCACATAACAAAGGAAGTCCACTCCGTGAGATGCTGCAATTGCTCCACCAATCGCGCCGACTATATGATCATATCCCGGGTGCAATATCGGTAGTAAGTGGACCAAGAACATAGAATGGTGCGTTGTTACATACTTTTTTCATCAATTTCACATTCATCTCAATTTGATCAAGCGGCATGTGTCCCGGTCCTTCAACAATTACCTGGACACCTCTTTTTTGAGAACGTTCCACAAGTTCACCAAGCACTAGAAGTTCTGCTAATTGTCCCCTGTCGCTTGCATCATTTCCGGCACCTGGCCGTAAACCGTCTCCTAAGCTGATGGTTACATCATGTTTCTCACAAATATCAAGCACTTTGTCGAATTGTTCAAATAATGGATTTTCAGCCTTGTTTTCTTTCATCCATCTTTTTAAAAGTGAACCACCCCGGCTGACAATGCCTGCTACACGTTCATCTTGCTGTAAAAAGGATAGTGAAGTTCGAGTAACTCCGCAATGTAAAGTCATAAAGTCAACACCCATCTTAGCCTGGTTTTCGATTTCTGCAAAAAAACTTTCAGGATTCATATCTTTGACTTTTTTATTTTCTTTTATCAATTCAGACATAACAGAATAAATTGGAACTGTACCTATCATTACTGGAGAATTGTAAATAATAGATTTAAGTATTTGGCTTAAATCTCCACCGGTAGATAAATCCATAACTGCATCGGCTCCATATTTAACTGCAACATTAAGTTTTTCTAGTTCCTCATCAGGATTGCAATGTTTCGGTGATGTACCGATATTGGCATTTATTTTTGTTTTTAGTCCGTTGCCAATACCCCGTGCTTCAAAAGTGTGGTGTAAGTTTTTAGGGATTACTATCCGGCCACATGCAATTTCACTTCTTATCCATTCCGGATCGAGATTTTCCTGCCTGGCAACTTCAAGCATTTCTTTAGTTATTTTGCCTTTTATGGCTTGTTGTAATTGTGTCATGGTTTTTAAATTTGATATTGGTTCTTTAGTTTCTAAGTATTGGAAATCAAAATCCTAAAATTCAGAATCATTTATGGTAAATATCAGAGGTGAAATATCTCTTAAACAGTTTATCCTCATTTCCCTTCGTCGGCATTACCCGGAGCAGGTTCAATGGGTTTAATCTCAGCCTGTTTATTTGAGGCACCCCTGTTACGATGAGGTAAATTTAAGAATAAATTCAGAGGAGTGTATATTAAATTTATTATAAATTCAATTCATTTTTTTTATTTCAATAATTTTAACCCTATAACAATTTTAAAGAATAATATTATTAGAACGTTTCACGTAAAGGTCGTTAAGACTTTTGCCAAGAACGCAAAGTTCTTGCATCTTTACATTTGCGATCTTTTCTTATTTCTTTGAGAAACTTTAATTGAAATTCTTATTATAAATTATTTAAAAAAATTAATACATAGGCCAATTGAATAATTTAAAAAAATCAAGAAAAAGATTTTATTAGTAGATTTACTTATGAGAAAATTGGTAATTGAAACAATATTGACAGTTAAGAAAGTTCTTCCGAAACTGAAACCAACAATACCATATTTGAGTAAACGCAGGCTAATTGCTTATTTACTTCTCTTGTTTTTATTTATCTTTTATTGGTTTTCATTACCTAAAAAATTATTTAATGATCCTTGCTCTACAGTTATTTTTGCATCTAATAATGATCTGCTTGGTGCAATGATAGCCAATGACGGACAGTGGAGATTTCCTGAAACTGAAAAAGTACCTGAGAAATTTGAAAAATGTATTTGCCAGTTTGAAGACAGGCATTTTTATAAACATCCCGGATTCAATCCGGTTTCCCTGATCAGAGCTTTGAGAATAAATATTAAAAGAGGTAAAGTTGTACAAGGCGGAAGTACACTGACTATGCAGACCATCAGGCTTAGCAGGAAAAATAAAAGCAGAACTTTTTATGAAAAGGCAATAGAAATAATCCTTGCTACTAGGGCTGAAATTCGATACAGCAAAAAAGAAATTCTAACATTATTTGCTTCACATGCTCCTTTTGGAAGCAATGTGGTTGGAATTGACGCTGCAGCCTGGAGGTACTTTGGAAGAAGTGCCGATCAACTTTCGTGGGCCGAAACAGCAACATTAGCAGTATTACCAAATTCACCATCATTAATATTTCCAGGAAAAAATCATGAAATGCTTCTGGTTAAAAGAAATCATTTACTCGACAGGTTGTATATTTCGGGCATTATTGATAAAAGTACTTGGCAACTTTCAAAGCTGGAAATTCTGCCGCCAAAACCTTATCCATTACCTCAACTTGCTCCACATTTATTGACAAGGGTATTTAATTCAACTGAACGTTATAAATTAATAAAAACTACTATTGACATAGACTTACAGATAAAAGTTAATGAAATAATAGAGAATCATGTTGAAAAACTTAAATACAACGGTATATATAATGCAGCTGCTTTAATCGCTGATGTTGAAACCGGCAATGTGCTGGCGTATGTAGGAAATACCTCTGATTTAAACAATGAAGATCATCAGAATGATGTGGATATTATTATTTCTCCACGCAGTACCGGTAGCATTCTAAAACCAATATTGTATGCAGCTTTGCTCGATGCTGGGGAATTATTGCCATATACACTTGTTCCAGATATTCCTGTAATGTTATCAGGTTACTCTCCTAAAAATTATAGCAGAACGTACGAAGGAGCTGTGCACGCTAATAGAGCTCTTTCAAGATCGTTAAACATACCTGCTGTATTTATGCTTAAGCAATATGGTGTAGATCGTTTTTATGATCTCTTAAAAAAACTTGGGATGACAACACTGGATTATCCGGCTGACAGGTATGGATTATCATTAATTTTAGGAGGATCCGAAGGGAACCTTTGGGATATTGCAGGAATTTATGCTGAATTTGCAAGAACTGTAAATCATTTCAGCCAAAATTCAGGTTTGTACAATCCCTCGGATATTAGGCCATTGAATTATTTAAGCCCACTAAATTCCACTAATGAGGATTTAAATAAAAGCTTTAAATCTGAAAAAAAATCAAAAGCTAATAAATCAATTTTATTAAAAAAAGGGATTTTGGATGCTGCACCGATTTGGCTGACTTTTAAAGCTCTGTTAGAAGTGAACAGACCTGAAGAAGAAACCGGATGGGAATGGTTTCTAACTTCGAAGAAAGTAGCATGGAAAACTGGTACCAGCTTCGGTTTTCGTGATGGCTGGGCAATTGGCACAACTTCAAGGTTCGTTGTAGCTGTCTGGACAGGCAATGCTGACGGGGAAGGTCGTCCAGGCTTGACAGGCGTTGATTGTGCAGCACCCATAATGTTTGATATTTTTGAAAAGTTACCTTCAAGTGCGTGGTTCAGTCAACCATTTGATGAAATGCAACGAATCCCCGTTTGTTCAATGAGTGGTTATCGTTCTATGAATTTATGCACTTCAGTCGATACTATATGGGTACAGGAAGCTGGCTTGAAAACAGTGCCTTGCCCATATCATAAAATGATACATCTGGATAGAACAGGTACGTTTCGAGTTACAAGCGAATGTGAAAGTACATCACAAATGCAACATGTCTCATGGTTTATTCTTCCACCTGTACAGGAATGGTATTATAAGTCGAAAAACCCATTTTATAAAACACTTCCATCTTTTAAACCGGGTTGTTTAAATAATCAGGAGACAAAACAAATGGATTTTATATATCCTAAAGAAAATGTAAAGGTATTTGTACCAATTGACCTTAATAACAAAAAAAGCAGGGTAGTTTTTGAAATAGCACATCGAAAGCCAGGAATTACAGTTTATTGGCATCTTGATGGAATATACATCGGGTGCACAAAAGACATTCACCAAATGGCATTGGCTCCTCCTAAAGGGAAACACTTCCTGGAACTTGTTGATGAAAACGGAAATGTAATCACCAGAAAATTTGAAGTAGAGTAAATTCTTTTTCTTAAAAAACTATTTATATGCAACAGTTTATTAATATCAGCACAGATAAAAAAAATGCGCTATATGACATTACCGATAAAGTAAGACAAGTTGTAAAAGACAGCAAAGTTGAAAATGGTTTGGTAAATGTGTACGCCCAGGGTGCAACATCAGCCATAATGATACAGGAAAATTGGGACGAGTCAGTGCAAACAGATGTTGTGAATTTGTTGAAAAATCTTATTCCTAGAGGTATTTGGTTGCACGATGCACAAGATAACAATGGTGACGCTCATTTAAAAGCAGGAATTATAGGACCTTCTGAGACAATACCAATTATTAATGGTCAAATAGGATTATCAACCTGGCAAAATATTTTTTTTTGTGAATTCGATGGACCAAGGGATTCAAGAAAGATATTGGTCTCTGTTTTAAAAATATGATTATTGTTAAGTATATTTCACAAGAATTGAATAAAGTATTTATTAGTTTGTTGAAATAACGCACTTCTTTCTAATTGAATTTCCTCTACTTTTTGTCTTGATACAAAAAGTAGCAAAAAAATCAAGAAAATTTGAAGCTTCAACCCGCAAAGCCCACGCACCCTCGCCAAATTTTCAGGCCATCGCACTTCCAGCCTAAAAGGCTGGTACGGGAAAGTGGAATAAGAGTATATTAAAGCTAGCCTAGTGGGAAGCTCGTCCACGAATGGCGTGAAATTCATCCGGGATCGATTTGCAGGATAAATCTAGGCACAACGATTAGGATGAATTTTTCATTCGTGGTGACTTTTATTTTGTTTCTTTTCTTTTTGTGGTAGAAAAAGAAAAGAAAAATCGTGAAAATAAATTTACTTAAATACAAATTTTAATATTAAAAAATGAAAAAGGCAGTCAAATCAACTGCCTTTTTTATATAAAGTAAATATAATTTTACATCATTCCACCCATGCCCGGGTTAGGCATTGGCATATCTTTTTTATCTTCGGGTTTTTCAGCCAGTAAGCAATCAGTAGTAAGAATCATGCCAGCTATTGAAGCAGCATTTTCAAGAGCAACTCGTGCAACTTTAGTAGGATCAATTACACCACTTGCCATCAGGTTTTCATATTTCTCGGTACGTGCATTAAAACCAAAATCTTCTTTACCTTCTTTTACTTTCTGTGCCACAACTGAACCATCCTGACCTGCATTTTGTGCAATTATTCTTAATGGTTCTTCAAGTGCGCGTTTAATGATATTCAATCCTGTTGTTTCATCATCGTTATCAGCTTTTCAGTTTCTCAAGAGATGCAATTGCCCTGATATAATGCAACACCACCACCAGGAATAATACCTTCTTCAACTGCAGCACGAGTTGCATTCACAGCATCATTGACCCGGTCTTTCTTTTCTTTCATTTCAACTTCGGTAGCAGCACCAATATAAAGAACAGCAACACCACCGGCTAATTTAGCCAGACGTTCCTGTAAGTTTTTCGCGATCATAATCAGAAGTAGTATTTTCAATTTGTGTTTTAATTTGAGCAACACGGTTATTGATTTCTTTCTTTTCACCAGCTCCATTAACAATGGTAGTATTATCTTTGTCAATACTGATTTTCTCAGCTTTACCAAGATCTTCAACTTTTGTTGCTTCTAATTTCATGCCTTTTTCTTCTGAAATCACTACTACCACCGGTCAATATTGCAATATCTTCAAGCATTTCTTTTCTTCTGTCACCAAAACCAGGAGCTTTAACAGCTGCAACGTTCAATGAGCCGCGTAATTTATTAACAACTAAAGTTGCAAATGCTTCGCCATCAATATCTTCAGCAATGAGTAATAAAGGTCTTCCAGTTTGAACAACACTTTCAAGAACCGGAAAAAATCTTTCATTGTTGATATTTTCTTATCGTAAATAAGAATATAATGGATTTTCAAGTACAGCTTCCATTTTTTCGGTATCGGTTACGAAATAAGGAGAAATATAACCACGATCAAATTGCATACCTTCAACACTTCAACTTCAGTATCGGTACCTTTTGCTTCTTCAACGGTGATAACACCTTCTTTTTTTACTTTTTCCATAGCTTCAGCAATAAGTTTGCCAATCGAACTATCATTATTTGCAGAAATAGTAGCAACTTGTTCAATTTTTTTATTGTCTTCACCAATTACTTTGCTTTGTTTTTTAAGATTTTCAACAACTGCTGCTAACGGCTTTTTCAATACCACGTTTTAAATCCATTGGATTTGCACCTGCAGTAACATTTTTTAAACCTACAGCTACAATTGCTTGAGCAAGAACAGTAGCTGTAGTAGTACCATCACCAGCATCATCATTTGTTTTGGAAGCAACTTCCTTAACAATTTGCGCACCCATATTTTCAATATGATTTGCAAGTTCAATTTCTTTTGCAACAGTTACACCATCTTTTGTAACCTGTGGATGACCAAATTTTTTGTCAATAACTACATTTCGTCCTTTTGGTCCTAATGTAACTTTTACTGCATTTGCAAGAGCATCCACGCCTTTGCGAAGAGCTTCTCGTGCTTCAAATTCAAATATTATTTCTTTTGCCATAGTTATGTATTTTTTTATTTTCTAATTATAATGTAATAATGGTTATAATTGATAGTCTATTGCTTTATTTTCATTAAACTGAAAATAAAAAACAGAAAATCAAAAATTAAATAACTGCCATAATATCATCCTGACGCATCATTAAGTAATCTTTTCCTTCAATGCTGATTTCAGTTCCGGCATATTTTCCATATAGTACTTCATCTCCAGCTTTTAATTCCATAGTTTCATCTTTTTTCCCTTTTCCAACGGCAATTACTTTACCTCTTTGCGGTTTCTCCTTTGCAGTGTCTGGAATAATAATTCCACTTGCTGTTTTTTGTTCTGCAGCCAAAGGTTCTACCAGAACTCTATCGGCTAAAGGTTTAATTTTTACTTGTGACATATCCATTTATAATTTGGTTAAACATTTATTTTATTGATGATTTTACATATTTAATAAATTAGATAATCGGTGATTACGCATTGAACATAAATTATGCCATTAATAATTTATACATTTGATTGCAAATTATTTCTGACAAAATTTCATTTCATTTATTTTTAATTTTCATAAAACATGAATAAGAAAAGCTTTTATAATCAATAAAATACTGCTATATAACGATATTTTAATTAATATGTTATTAATGAGAAAATAACTTAATGTTTGAACAAAAAAAAGTGTCATTATATATGACATACTGACAACAATAATGATTGAAAGATTTATATTAAGATTATTTTTTACTTTTTCCTTCAGCAGGAAATTTAAGAGGTTTTGTATTAGAATCTTTTAGGAGCAGCTGTAGGAACTCTTGGTGCTGTATTTGGATTGATCGCATTTTGCATATCTTCCCGATCCTGTAGTACTGATTTTTGAATAACCTTCTTCCTGACCTGGAAGTATTAGGTTTGTAATAATACACATCAATATCAGTGCACCTGCCAATGTCCATGTTGCTTTTTCAAGAAAATCTGCCGTTTTACGTACACCCATAATCTGGCTTCCCGTAAAACCAGCGGCTAATCCTCCTCCTTTTGAATTTTGCACCAATACAAATAAGTATAAGTAGGATACAAATGATAAACATTAATATATACGGAATTGTCATAATAATTTTTAGTTGATTTATTATTAATATTTTTAATTTCTTCAATTTGGCTTGCAAAGTAACTACTTTTTTCTGGAAACTTCAAACTTAATTTTTCATATGTTGCAATTGCTTTAATATAATTGCCTTGCTTTATGTAAATTTTTGCTAATGTTTCTGTTATAAATTCATCACGTTCTTCAACACTTGATGATGAAATATCATTTTGTTCACTATTGTTATCAATTCTTGGCTTAATCTTGGGTACTTCATTTATGAATTTTTCAATTAGTTCCTGATTAGATTTAGTCGTTTGTTCTTTTTTATTTATTTCATTATCATTTTGAGATGAATTTGTTTCTTCTTCTATATGAAAAATTTCCTGTTTTGCCGATGGAAAAGTTCCCATGTTTAGTAATAGTTATCATTTTTATTAAACATTTACAGTAATATTTACATTTTCGGGTTTAATTATTTCAATCGAATCATCAAGTTCAAAAGTAATTTCAGGAAGAATAGATTTTTCAGATATTTCGTTAAAATCGGTTTTATTTGTTGAATTGCTATTGCATCTGAGATAGATTCCTTTAATGTGTCTTTTTCTTCTTTTCGAAATGACTCTTTTTGTTCTCCATTATTTCATTAGATTGATTGTCATCAATCCGACTATGAGTTTTGTTCTTCTTTTTATCAGCTTATCGCTATTAATATAAGTATAAAGTTTTCTGCGATCAGAAATATGTAATATGTATTTTTTTATCAGCGTTCAAATTCATAAAAATTGGCTGTTTTGTAATATTTTAAAAGCAAATAATGCAGTGGTTGAAAATAAGGACATTTCTCCACTTCCTGTTTTAGAGTTTCAGCAATTTGCTGGTCAACTAAATCTGGATTGTTTAAATAGTTAATAATTTCATCCGAATTCATTGCTACTACCAATTTACAAAAGCCTTATTAAAAATATCATCTGTGATTTGATCTATTATTGTTGGCAAAAGTTGAGCTGCAGCTTGATCCAGAGATTGTGTGCTGGAATAATCCTGATACCTTGAGAAGTTTGAATCATAACTTAATTTAGGATCAATAGAATTGTTAAATTTAACATGAACTGTTACCGTAAGTCTGTTTTTTGCTGCCTGATCATTACTTTGGATTGCTGTTGGCTGAACATCGTAACCAACGATTTCACTTTCAAAACTTACATCTCCTCCATCTGTCAATATTTTCAAACTTGTCTGAGATCTGCATTTATCACGAAGGTTATCGGTAAATTGTTGACTTAACATTGCTTGACCACTGTTTGATCTATCAGTAAAATATGAAACAGATAATGTTTTAACTTCAGGTGAGATGGAAGCTCCTGACATTGTATATTTTACTGAAAAGCAAGAATTTAGAAAAAATAGACAAAAGACAAAAGATAAATGACAGCAGACAGCTGACGGCCGACGGATGACTTCCAAAATATATTTAAGAATTATCGCTAAGAGTAAAACTAACTTTAACAATCGCGACATTGAATCAATAACCTTATTTGCAAATTACAAATTTGCAAATCTGCAAATTATATAATTGTTGAACATTCATTTCTTTTCGTCAATAAATTGTTCATTTCATTAATCATTCCAAACTATATTCTTTAATTTTTCTATATAGCGTTCTTTCAGAAATTCCTAATTCTTCGGCAGCCAGTTTTCGTTTTCCGTGATGTTTTTCAAAGATTTTTTAATTAATTCAATTTCTTTGTCCCGGATTGAAAGTGATTCTTCAAGTATTTCTTCGGTATCCTGAATATGAGTTTCGTTTTGTTTTTTAATGTCTAATGGTTTAACCGTTGTTTGAGTTTGTAAATCTACTTCCAAATCTCCACCTTGAAATAAGCGATTAAATACACGTTGTCCTTCTGTTCCCATGTCTGAAGGATCTATGCCGGATTGAATTAAACGAAGTACCAATTTTTTCAAATCGTTAACATCATTTTTCATGTCAAAAAGAATTTTATAGAGAATTTCTCTTTCAGATGAAAAAGAAGAAGATGACTCTTTAGTTTTCATTAAAGCAGGCAACTTTACTTCCAGGTAATCAGGAATATATTGCCTGAGAGTAGAAGCATCTATAATCCTGTTTTTCTCGATAATGGAAATTTGCTCTGTAATATTTTTTAATTGCCTTATATTTCCTGGCCAATCGTAGGTTTCAAGCACTTTAATTGCTTCTTCATTTAAGCTAATGGCAGGCATTCTGTAGCGTTCAGCAAAGTCTTGTGCGAATTTTTTAAATAACAAATAAATATCATCCATATGCGTTCTTTCAATGGTGGAATGTAAATAGGAACTGTATTAAGCCTGTAAAATAGGTCTTCTCGAAAATTTCCCTGCTGAATGGCCCTGGTAATATCAATATTTGAAGCAGCTACAACACGGACATTTGTTTTTTGCACTTTTGATGAACCTACTCTGATAAATTCCCCGCTTTCTAAAACACGTAATAATCTAACTTGAGTAGAAAGAGGTAATTCAGCTACTTCATCAAGAAATATTGTTCCGCCATTAGCTACTTCAAAATATCCCTTTCGGCTTTCATGTGCACCTGTAAATGAACCCTTTTCATGTCCAAAAAGTTCAGAATCTATTGTTCCTTCAGGGATTGCTCCACAATTAACTGCAATATATTGCCCGTGCTTTCTTGCACTGAAATGATGAATAATCTGAGGGAATATTTCTTTTCCGGTACCGCTATTGCCAAGTATAAGAACAGACAAGTCAGTTGGTGCAACTTGTCTTGCAATATCAATTGCCCTATTCAGACCTGAATAATTTCCTATTATCCCAAATCTTTGCTTTATGCCCTGTACATCCATAAAATAATTCTTAGTTCGTTCTAATTAACTAATCTTCCCAACATATGAAGTTCTATAAATAGCTTTAAAAAAATAAATATTCTGCCAAAATAAACAAAAGACTGACAAAATTACAATTTATAAACTTTTTTACTAATTTGCATTGATATAAATTTGCTTTATTAAAAATTAATTTGTCCAGTAATTGAGAAAAGTTATAAAATTGCATTATTCTTTTTCCCATAATAAATAACATGGATAAAGCAACGAAAATTCAGAGCATGCAATTTATTGGTATTATTCCTGCCAGGTACGAATCAATGCGCTTTCCGGGCAAGCCATTGGCAAATATTGGCGGAAAAACAATGATACAAAGAGTTTACGAACAGGCTTCAAAAGCTCTTGAATGGGTTTATGTAGCTACTGACGATGAACGTATTATGGAAAATGTTACTTCATTTGGCGGCAAAGTGGTATTAACTTCTAAAAATCATAAAAGTGGTACAGATAGATGCTTTGAAGCTATTCAGAAGATACAAGCCATGGAAGAAGGCATGCATTTTGAAGTAGTAATGAATATTCAGGGTGATGAACCATTCATTAAGCCTGAGCAGTTGCGTTTACTCATGAGTTGTTTTGATGACAAATCTGTTCAAATAGCAACTCTTGCCAAACAAATTTCACTTAATGAAGAATTATTTGATCCAAATATTGTCAAAGTTATACGCAATAAGGAACTTCAGGCCATATATTTCAGTCGTTCACCAATCCCTTATTTGCGCAGTGAGAATAAGGAGAACTGGCATAATGCTTTCCTATATTTAAAACATATTGGCATATATGCATATAAAACTAATATATTGCGTAGTCTTACTTTGTTATCACCTTCTACCCTTGAAATTGCTGAATCATTAGAACAAAACTGCTGGATAGAAAACGGATATTCTATTCTTGTTGAAACAACTAAATATGACACAATTGCAATTGATACACCTGAAGATTTAGAAAAAGTGCAGCATTTGACAAACTAATTCTCTGCAATTAGAGTTACAATAACTAATATTTTTTTATAATTAATTGATTTTTTAATGAGGATATCTTACGATATTTGCAATTGATTCTGATTAAACAAAGATGAGATTATTATCTTTGGCAACTTTCTAAAATAAATGGATATAGATAATTTCGTATCGGTTAATTGTGTAGTGTTTGGCTATGATTCATGCACATTAAAAGTATTGTTATTAGAAAGAATGTTGCTTGAACAGGGTACAAAAAATATAATATTTGCCGATAAAATTTTACCAGGCAGCCATATCGGGGCAACTGAAAACCTCGATGACGCTGCTTACCGAGTTCTTTTTGAAAATACGGGTATTGAAGATATTTTTTTGCAGCAGTTTAAAACTTTCGGTGCTATTGACCGCCTGACACGTCAGGAACGCGATGTCACATGGCTTAAAACAATTGGACAGGATCCGTATTCGCGTGTTATTACTATCGGGTTTTATTCGTTAATTAATGCGAACGAATATGAGTTATCCCTAAAAAAACAGCAGACTCATCCTGAAATTTTTGAATTTAACCCGGCATGGTACAATATTAAAGATATTCCCAAGGATTTTGCCTACGATCATAAGTTGATTATGCAAGAAGCATTGGCATTTTTACGTGAAGGTGTAAAATATAATCCGCTTGTGTTTGAACTATTACCAGAGAAATTTTCTTTAGTGCTGTTGCAAAAAATTTATGAAACAATTTTAGGAACTGCATTCGATAAGCGTAATTTTAGAAGGAAATTTTTAAAAATGCCTTTTATTATCCCTCTTAATGAAAAAGAAAACAGCAAACTACATAAGCCTTCACGGCTTTATCGATTCGATAAAAATATTTACTTTCAATTAAAGAAAAATAGCTACGATATAATATTATAGTTTTCCTTATTTACAACTAAGTTTAAATCATTGATACCAGATGATTAATTTCAGAGAATATTATATTAAGTCTAATAATTAATTGCACATTTTTCTGTCATTTTTTATTTGGTATCAAATAATGTGAAAACATTTTCCAAAATTTTTCTTTTCTTAATTTCAGATTATCAATAAACCTATTGTGCTTTATGGACTTTCTCATAAACTACCATGCACTTTCGATTGGATTTAAATCTGGCGAATATGAAGGAAGATAAATCAATTCCAACTTATTGTTTTTCTTTAAAAAGTCTATTAATAATTTTGTATGATTATACCTCACATTATCTAAAACCATAAAAGTTTTAAAACTATTGCGATGGGTATTGTGAGACTATTTATCTTTATTTCCTGCTTCGAAGTTATTGGTCAAAAAAAAGTATGTCAGGCACAGTAGCTTCATTTGAAAGAAGCGAAAAATTATTTTAAGTCCTGATTTCGTTATTATATTTAGAAGATGCCATTTGTCATTTGAATGAATTTTAATTTGAATTTCAACACTAATCCCCAAAGAGACCTTTTACGAATATTTCGAAAATTTTATTATTGCAAAATTCAATAAACCTGATTTCAAAATCAAAGCTTTCGGGCTAATAGTTCCATTTCAAAAGGTTTTCCGTGCCCGGGATAAATTGTTTTGATATTCATATTTTTCAGCCTGGTAATACTGTTTTCCAGTTCCTTTGAATTTTCTACATAAGCAGCTGTATCAGGCTTTCTCATATTAGTAAATGTATCTCCGGAAAATAAAATTCCATCTTCGGTTAAAATTCCTATTGAGCCTTTTGTATGACCTGGAATATGAACTATTGCAGCATCGATTCCATATTCATTTAAATTTTGCCCGTCTGTCAGATAAATATCCGGTTTGAATTTATCAAAAGTTAATTTTCTTCTTTTTAATTTTCTTATAAAGACGAATATCTTGGCAGTCAAAGTTCTTACCTTACGTTTAGTAATAATTCCTGTTTCAACTATGTTTGTGTCATCTTTATTCATGGCTATTTTGCATTTGTATTTTTCCTGAAGCTTTGCACAGTTTCCGGTATGGTCAAAATCACCATGTGTTATAATAACAAGTTTTAAGTTATTTGGAAAACAACCTGCAGATACTAATTCATTTTCTAATTTTTCCCAATGCATTGACAAACCTGTATCAATAAGGATATATCCACTTTTAGCCTTTACAAGAAAAGCATTGACAAAAGTCATCTCAATAATTTTGATATCTTCTTTTTTCATTTGATAAATAATATTTATTTATTCTTAAATATTTTATTGAAAGTTAATTTTAAAAACTACTTTTTTTAGCAATATTGTTTTAAACAAATTTATAAAAGGATTTTCTTAAAAACCAATCACAACATATTTATATATATTATCAAACTATAGTAATATTCAATGAACTAGTTGGCATACTTATTAATGTTTAATTTCAAATTTTAAAAAAATCAAAATATATTTTAGGCAGTAAAATCTCTAATTTTACTTAATTTTAATAATATAGAAATCATTAATAGTGGGGAGAATCGTGATAACATTCTATTTATAGGGCAATGAAAAGCATATGATGTTGCATAAAATAGCAAAAAAAGCAAACTTCATTAAAGCGAATGATTAGGAAAACGATAAAATGAAAAAAATTGATTATAAATGGATCGCTCTTTCGTGTACTACTCTTGGAGCACTTTTCTCGGTTTTAAGCGGAAATACATTAATTATAGCACTACCAGTAATTATGAAGGATTTACATACCAGCATGAATATAATTATATGGACTATTATGATTTATATGCTCATACTTACAATCCTTGTTCCATCTATTGGAAGAGTTGCAGATATGATTGGAAGAAAAAAACTATACGTATGTAGGGCTTTTTATTTCAGCAATCGGTTTACTTGGAATGGTTCGGATTTCTGAAAGTACATCTGTTTTGGAACTGTCTGTATGGATTTTTATTTCCGGGTTAGGGTCAGGTATGTTCTTTTCACCTAATACAAGTGCAATTATGGGAGCTGTTCCGGTAGAACGGCGTGGAATAGCAGCCGGAGTTAGGGCGATGATGAATAATATAGGAAATGTAATTAGTATTGCTCTTTCAATGGCTATCATTTCGTCCAGCATAGACCCTAAGGCAATGCAAGGGCTATTTTCAGGGACACATGTGGGTTCGGAAGGAATAGCTGTGGGTCATTTTATTTCAGGCTTAAAGATGGCATTTACTATATCATTTATTATTAGTATTCTGGCAGCATTTATTTCATATTTAAGGGGGCCACAACCTAAATGGGATAAAAGAACAGGGTTGCTAGCCAATGATTTTTCAAATAATAATGCTTGAAAATGATGGATAATTAATTATAGTTGTAATGATAACTAATTTTTATAAAATTTGGGAGGCATTAAAATGAAACAGACTTCGCCATTTGTAATTACGATTAGCCGCCAGTTAGGTAGTGGCGGTGCATATGTAGGACAGCAGTTGGCAAACAACCTGAATGTTTTTTATGCAGACCGTGAAATCATCTGCCAGGCCGCCAAACAACTTTCGTTACTAGAAGAAGATTTGGAATCACGTGATGAAAAAGTTATGTCATTTTGGAAGTCGTTCTTACAATCATATGCATTTGCGTCGGATACACATGTACCGCCAAATATTATCGCTCCCACGGACCGCGAGCTATTTAATGCTGAAACAGAAATAATAAAACGTATTGCAAAAGAACGTTCAGCAGTTATTATAGGACGATGTGGTTCTCATATCCTTCGAAAACATTCAAATCATATCAGCCTGTTTTTACACAGTGATATAAATTTCCGAAAAGCCCGTATTCAGAAGATATATAATGTATCAGATGAAGTCGCCGGGAAAATGATTGCCCAAAGCGATAAAGAAAGAGCTGACTATTATCATACTTTTACAGATAAGGAATGGCCAGATGCAAGACAGTACGACATTTCTTTAAATACAAGCAAGATAGGACTTGATAAAAGTATAGAGTTCATTATGAAATACCTGGAATATATTTAAGTAATGGTATTTTTTAATCATGGAATTAGTCATGTAATTAATTTTTTACTTAGAAAATCTATATAAATTGGTTTTGAAAGACAGATTTAAATTTTTCAAACCATATTAATTTTTAAGAGTTTTGAATGTGGGTTATATACGGGCGAAGGACGTCCGGTGAGCGGGGGAAGCATAAGTCCGGAGGCTTGCGCTATTTAGGGGTTATGTGAGATTATTTGTAATGTTTTAATATTTTATTAAAATCTCTATCATTATGTAAAATATTTAAGGAATATTTTATTGCATAATAAGCAATCAGGCTGTCATTACTTTTTCTTATAGTAATACCTTTCGCTCTAAGTTTTCTGTATATTTTAACTGCTCCAAGAGCAGTTTCAATTGCATCGTCATTTAATACGGTTAGTGCGAATAAATAATCTTTGACTTGTCTGTATTCCTTATCACTTTTTATACCTTGCAATATTTCCTGAATTATTGTCGGACATATGTATAATGGAAAGTCATTTTCAAGATAATCAGTAAATATTTTGACCTTATCGGTATTTATTCCATTGAAAAAGTCTATCCAGACACTTGTATCAACTAAAAGAGGTTCACTCATGACTACGTATCTCATTTAAATTACCTTCCCACTTAACTTTACCTCTTAACTTTAATATGTTTCTCCTTTTAGCAAGCTTAATTAGTTCTTCTAATGAATGGTGAACCACTTCTTTTATTGTGTCAATGTGAGAAACTTCCATTGCCTTTTTTACAAGATCAACATCTAATTCTATATTTGTTCTTTTATACATATTATTTAATAATTTATGTGTACACAAATTTAATTATATTAATACACATTACAAAAGAGATTCATAAAAAATATAAACATTTAAAATAATTTATCTTTATCATTTAGTGGGTTTTGTGAGACTAAATTAAAGTTTTTAAAAGAGTTAAAACATTATTAAGAATTTCAGGTTTCACTTTTGAAATAAATTCAGCTTTTCTTATTTTCCAATCTAAGCTTTTTATCTGATCCGATAAAACTACACCCTGAATTCGTATATCTTTAATTTTTACTTCAAAAGGATATCCTTTTTTCTGACTAGTTACAGGACAAAATATTCCAAGTCCGGTCTTTTGATTATAAGATTTTGGTGAAATTGTTAAAGCTGGTCTTCTTCCTGTTTGTTCATGCCCGGCTTGTGGATCAAAATGAAGCCAGATTAGATCACCCCTGTCTGGAACAAACGTTACCATATTTCACCTCCAACGTTATAGCCGGTTGAAACTTCAGAATGCAAGTTATTTTCCGTGATACCTTTTAAAAGTTCTTTTAAAGAATATTCCTCTTTTGCAGGACTGAGAATAATATTACCATTTTTTGTAGTAATATTTATATTACTTCCTTCAGATACTTTTGTGTCATCAATTAATTTCTTCGGCAATCTCACTGCTAAACTATTACCCCATTTTTTTACCATTGTTTTCATATCTCATTTGTTTATACATTGTAGATACAAAAGTAATTAATATTATCAATTATTTGCAATCTTTTTTACTAATTCATATTTTATTCAGTGTGGGTTTTGTGAGACATTATTATTAAAATTCATCTGGACTTTTACCAAATATATGGAATAATCTTATAACGGGCTTTATAAGTATATTCACGATAACCTTTCAATTCATTTATCAAAGTTTTATCCTCCAGATATATCCTTATTAATACAAGCAAGACGGAAAAACTTGCAGGAATTATACTCCAAAGAGAACCAAATAATACAGGAAATCCTATTGTTTGAATAATATTACCTAAATATCCGGGATGTCTTATTACTTTATAAAGGCCGGTTTCACAAACAGAATGACCTCTTTCTGTTTGAATGCGTACAGTACTTGAAAAAAATTTATTTTGTTTCTGAGCAATAATAAAAAGTAATTGTCCTAAAATTGTCAGAATTATGCCAGCTATATATAAGCTCCAATGCAAATGGGGCGACCACTGAAAACGGCCTGAATCAAGTCCGGCTATAATTAGCATAATAATTAAAACAAGAAATGAGATTGCTAATAACACTTTATCCCATTTTTTAGTTCCTTCACCTGGCTTTGAACGTTCATTCATAAGGTCTTTATCAACGCGAAATACCGTAAAATTTAATAAAAGCATTATGAGTCCAATAATTATGTAAATCCATCCCTGCCAATAATCAATATGACCGGCACTAATAAATAGAACTAAAAAAAAGATAAATATGCCTGAAAGATGTTTAATGATTAACTGCTTTTCTCCCATTTTTTATAAATAAATTATTAGTTTTTTTAGTGAAATTACTTGGTTTTGTGAAACTATTTAGGGCTTAATTTAAAATATTCTTAAATAAATAAAATTTAAGCTGAATAATTAATATAATAATTTTCTAATGCTCTAATTAATCTTTGATTATTTCTATTTCTTGATATTTTTTTTTTCACAACATACTCTAAAATAATTATTACATATGAAATAGAAATAATCAATATTAGAAAATCCTTTAAATATTCTCTATAAATGTTAACGTCAGTGACATTATTGAAATATGAACCCATTTGGGTACCTAAGAATATACAAAACATCGAAATTATTAAGCTAAATGAATAATTAATATTAATTCTATTCCCTTCATCTTTTAATGCTCCAATAATAATATTTAAATCTTCTTTGCTGAAAATAATTTTATTAGTTTTAAAATGCAATTTAAGAGTCAAATACTGTATTTCATCAATAGTTTTATAATTCAAATTAGTAATATTTAAACCAAGTTTTTCGCTATAAACTTAGTTTAATACTCGCAAAGTTTTCTTTTTATAAGTTTCTATCAAAATAATAAGTAATATAAAAAAGGATACAAAACAAATTAAAGAATAAATTGACAAGTTAACTTTAAGAAATATAAGAATCGACATTAATAATATTATTATATCGACAAAAAACAAAATGATATAAGTAAAATTCATTAGTACTGAATTTAATGAGAGAATTATCTTACGATTGTTGAGAAATTCTCTATCAAATGTTTTTAAATCTTCTATAGTCATGTCATTTGGTATTTGGGTTTTGTGAGACTAATCTTTATTTGGTTTATTTTTTCTAAAAATGCCTTTTATCTTTAATTTATTAAATTTAATATTTGAACAATTAATATCTCCAAAATATAAATATTTATAAAATCGTACTTCAATATTTGAATACTCATTTATAAACCATTCAAGAAGTTCAGTACTTCTATTTACAAGAGAATTTCTTCTTTCTTGATTATTCTCAGATTTTAATAAAGAGGAAATTTGTTCTATAATTGCGTATTTCTCATTTATCTCTCTATAATAAGCATATATTTCACTTTTAAATAAAAACTTACTTGTATTAATTATGAGATTTATTTTTTAGAAATATTCTAATTTAACAATTTCTGATCTTGCTACTTTTAACAAAAGGTTTTTTAATTCTAAAAAAATCTCGTATCTTTTTTCAAATAGATCTAAACAAAGTTTATTCTTATTTACAAAGTATTGCTGCAAAGAAATTAGGGCAACCATAAACCCTAAAAAAAACGTGAAAATATCTTTAAAATCAAATGATATGCATAATAACATAGTATTTTGGGTTTTGTGAGATAATTTTAATTAAACTAACTTAGATTATTTGAATGGCAAAAACATACTTGAATTATAAAATAACAGTTAAGAACCCCAAACTACTTATTAATCATTGTTGTTAAGTTTTAAGATTTTATGTCGTTCCCACGGAACTATTTATCATCCGGTGTAATATATCTCTAACAATATACCGTCCCTGACGGGACTAATTAAGTCACGTAGTGACGAAATATTGGTAGAAAAAGTTAGAATATGTTTTAAGAGTGCCGTAGGTACGAAATATTAAATATAGAAAAACAATATTAAAAAAAGAGCAATTTGAATGTTACTTCAAATTGCTCGCAGCATAGAACAATTTAATTAATTGTTCTCCATAAATAAACCTAAAACTAGATTTTTTCTATTCAAAAATCACGCCATTTAAGTGAAAGAAATCAAGAACTGTCGGTGAATTAAGTTTTTTTAAACTATACATAAAAAATCATCATTCTTGAATACCAAGAATTTTAGGAACTTTCCGGATTCCTTCTTGCTGAAATACAAAAGCTTCAATGATGCAAAATAAAATTCTTCAAATAAAATATTTTCCATTTTAAAGAAAAAAAACGAAAATCATTAGCAGGATTCCAAGCTTTCTATTATTTTGCACCGATAAATATAGCAAAGGGCTAAAAGAAACAAAATGTATCAACCTACTGTTTCGATAATTGGAGGAGGAAGCTGGGCAACAGCCTTAGCTAAAATTATTTCGCACAATGTGCCAAGTTTCAACTGGTATATTTACGAAAAAGAAATAATTGAGCATATTAAAAAGTACAGGCATAATCCAAATTATATAAGTTCTTTAGAATTTGAACCTTCAAGAATTCACTTTTTCAGTAATGTTAAAGAAGCCATTGAAAGTTCAGATTTCATAATATTTGTCGTACCATCTGCATATGTTAAAGACCTTCTTGGCAAAACTGATATTGACTTTAAAGGTAAATTCTTTGTAAATGCTGTGAAAGGTTTAATTCCTGAAGATAATGTTACTATTACAGAATATTTCCAGGAACAATTCAGTATTCCATACAACAGCGTTGGAGTAATTTCAGGCCCTTGTCATGCTGAAGAAATTGCAATGGAAAGACTTTCATATTTAACAATTGCTACGGAATTTGAAAAAGATGCACAAAGAGTTGAAAAGCTTATTACTTCTTCTTTTGTACATACTGTTATTTCAGATGATATTTATGGAATTGAATTTGGAGCTGTTTTAAAAAACATATATGCTTTAGGTGCTGGAATTTGTCATGGTTTGGGATATGGTGATAATTTTATTGCTGTTTACGTTTCTAATGCCATTAGAGAAATGGAACGTTTTCTTGGTAAGGTTTTCGAGCGTGAGAGGCATCTTTTCCATTCGGTTTATTTAGGTGACCTCTTGGTTACTGCTTATTCACAGTTTAGCCGAAACCGCACTTTCGGTACTATGATTGGAAAAGGATACACAGCAAAGTCAGCAATGATGGAACTTAATATGGTAGCCGAAGGATACTATGCCTGCAAAAGTATTTATGAAATAAACCAAAAATATAAAGTTCGTATGCCACTAGCTGAAACTGTTTACAGGATTCTTTATGATAAGGCAAATCCAGCTTTGGAAATAAAGCTGCTTTCAGAAAAACTTAAATAAATAATTTACAGGTAAGAAAACTGCGATATAAATTCATTTTGTTTTTATAAACCAATCTCCGCACCAATTTCCTTCATAGCATTAACAGCTATTTCAGCAAATTCGTCAATAGATAATCCTATTTTCTCACATTCCATAATTGTTTCGCGGCTCACTGCTGCAGCAAAAGCCTTTTCCTTCATTCGCTTGACAACAGATTTGGTTTTTATCGAAGATATTTTCTTATCAGGATAAACAAGTGCGGTAGCATAAATAAGTCCTGAAATTGTTTCTCCAGCAGCTAAAGCAAACTGAAATTTTGTAGTTCTCGGAAGACCTGTTGCTTCTTCATTGTGCATTTTTACAGCATCAATAATTTGAGGGTCAATATTGAGTTTTGTTAAGATTTTTTCTGCTTCCAGGCAATGCGTTTTGGGATTGGCATTTGTAATTTCAACATCAATATCATGGATTAAACCGGCAAGTCCCCATTTTTCTTCATCTTCATTTAGTCTTATTGCTAAAGCTCTAAGTATAGCTTCTGATGCATATGAGTGATAAAGCATTTTTTCACTTTTCACGTATTTCTTTAATAAGTCTAGTGCATCCGAATGATTCATTTAAATCGATTCTTAAATATTTAAATATAATAGGGCTATTATTTTAAGCAGCTTTTAACCTGCCAAGATTAATTTTTTCGAGTTTTTCGCGGGCATATTCAACGTCAACATTGACTTCGGCGACCTCTTGAGAGGGAAGTTCATACATTGCATCCATCATTACTGCTTCACAAATTGAGCGTAACCCTCGTGCTCCCAATTTAAATTCCATTGCTTTTTCAACAATATAATCCAGTACTTCATCTTCAAAATGCAACTTAATTTTGTCCATATCAAACAACTTGATATATTGTTTGATTATCGAATCTTTTGGTTCTGTAAGAATACGACGTAAAATTTCTTTGTCGAGCGGATTTAAATATGTAACAATTGGCAAACGGCCAACAATTTCAGGAATGAGACCGTATGCGCGTAAGTCTTGAGGAGCCACATATTGCATGAGGTTTTGCCTGTCAATATGATCTTTCTTACGCGTAGCATCATAACCAACTACCTGCGTATTTAACCGCATAGCAATTTTTCTTTCAATACCTTCAAATGCTCCTCCACAAATAAAAAGAATATTTTTTGTGTCAACTGGAATCATTTTTTGTTCAGGATGCTTGCGGCCTCCTTGAGGAGGCACATTTACTATACTACCTTCTAATAATTTTAACATCCCCTGCTGAACTCCTTCACCTGAAACGTCACGTGTAATTGACGGATTGTCCCCTTTACGCGCAATTTTATCAATTTCATCAATAAAGACTATTCCTTTTTCAGCAGCTTCCGTATTATAGTCGGCTGACTGTAACAAACGAGTTAAAATACTTTCAACATCTTCGCCCACATATCCTGCTTCTGTTAGTACTGTTGCATCTACTATTGTAAATGGTACATGAAGCATTTTAGCAATAGTACGCGCTAAAAGGGTTTTCCCGGTTCCGGTTTCACCTACTAATAAAATATTCGATTTTTCAATATCTACATCCGATTCACCTTTACGGCTAATATGTACAAGACGTTTGTAATGATTATAAACAGCAACAGAGAGATACTTCTTAGCTTCATCCTGACCAACGACATATTGGTCAAGAAATTTTTTAATTTCGGCAGGCTTTAATAATTTTATTTTTGAAAAGTCAAACTGACTACTGTGTGTGCGAGATTCTTCGTTAATTATTTCATTGGCTTGTGTAACACATGCATCACAAATTTGTGCATTTAAACCTGTAATCAGCAGATTAACTTCCCGCTTGCTTCGTCCACAGAAAGAACATTTATTTTCAGAATCCTTCATCTTTACTTTTAGGCTGAATTTTCTTGCGTTCTAATACTTCATCAATCATTCCATAATCTTTTGCTTCCTGAGCTGTCATCCAATAATCGCGATCTGAATCTTTTTCAATTCGTTTAAAGGGATTGCCCGTATGTTCAGCAATAATTTCGTATAATTCTTTTTTCATCTTTTGAATCTCACGAGCCGTAATTTCTATATCTGAAGCTTGTCCTTGTGCACCTCCCATTGGCTGGTGTATCATAACCCGTGCATGTTTTAAAGCTGAACGTTTACCATGTGTTCCAGCTGTAAGAAGTACAGCACCCATCGAGGCTGCCATTCCTGTACAAATTGTAGCAATATCACTGGTTACAAACTGCATGGTATCATAAATCCCCAAACCAGCATGAACTGCGCCACCAGGAGTATTAAAATATATCTGGATATCTTTAGCTGGATCAACTGAATCGAGAAATAGAAGCTGTGCCTGTATAATATTAGCTACATCATCGTCAATTGGAAGACCCAGGAATATTATCCGATCCATCATAAGACGCGAAAAAACATCCATTGTTACAATGTTTAACTGGCGTTCTTCAATGATAGTTGGGGAAATGTAACTACCATAAATAGAATCAAAGCGGTGTAAAGTCATACTGTTGATATCCATTTTTTTTGTCGCAAATTTTTTAAATTCCTGTTTGTAGTCCATAGCTAAAATTTTTATTGTTTTTCAAATACTGCTGAATTTATAAGTAATAACCAAAATTAAGTGAAAGAAGAAACAATTTAAAAATATGAAGGTAAAGTTAGGAAAAACCTAATAAAATTATCAAATGAAATGCAATTTGTTCTAACTTTGTATAATGCTTTTAACTAAGGTCTTATGTAAATAACTTTCCAAATTCTTCACTTGAAATCGATTTTATATCAGCAGTGACATTTTCCTTAATATATTCTAAAACCTGATCCTCTAAAAGTTTGTCAATCATTTTACGAACTTCTCCTTCATTCTTTAATAGATTAACAGAGTACGCATTAATTTGTTCATCTGGCACATTATTGATGCCGTATTGTTTAAATTGGTTGCGTGTTACTTCTTTGGAATATTCAACTACCTTATCTTCTTTAACCTCAAAATTATTTTCTTTTGCAATTTTGTTTTTTATTAATTGCCATTTCATGTTTTCTTCAAATTGAGGATATTCCTTTTCAATTTGTTCTTCAGTCAATTTGCCTTCATTGGCAAATTTGATCCATCGTTTTAGAAAATCTACAGGCAATTTTAAATTGAATTTTTTAAGATAATATGCTTTTGCATCAAGAAGAAATTTATATTCTGTCTCTTTTTTCAGAGCATCTTTTATCTCTTCGGTAATCTTATTTCTAAACTGTTCATCTGAAGTGACAACATCATTACCATATATTTTATTAAATAATTCCTGGTTCATTTCAGCTTTCTCAAATCGTAAAATCGACTTAATTGTAAACTGAAAAGTTGATTGAATTTCAGCAACTTTTTCTTTATCAATTTTAAGAATATTTGCAAGTTCGGTGTCGTTTGGAAATGCTTTTTTAATATCGAATTTTACAATATCACCAACCTTTGTTCCCTTGAAAGTTTTCTTCTCATTTTCATCTTTCGCAAGTTCAAGGTAAATAGATGTATTTTCAGATTTAATGCCATTCTCAACTATATTACCTTCTAAGTCAACCTGCGCCAAATCACCTTTAATAAGTTCGTTTTCACTGACAATTTCAGATTCAGCATATCGGCCATAGCGCTTGGTATAGCTATTGACATAGTTGTCGATCATTTTATCTTCAATCTGTATCTCATAAGTTTTAATTTTGTCTTTCTTGCTAATTTTTAATTCAAACTCAGGAGATAAGCCAATGTCAAATACAAATTTAAAATCAATATCATTGTCCCAATCAATTGTTTTGTTTTCTGATTCATTAGGTAACGGATCTCCTAAAACACTGATGTTTTCACTTTTAAGATACTCGTTCAATTTTTCGCCAACAAGCTTATTTATTTCATCTACCAATACGGCTTTGCGATACATTTTATTAATAAGTGAAAAAGGTACATTTCCAGGACGAAAGCCTGGAATTTTAGCTTTTCGGCGATAATCTTTCAATACTTTCGAAACACGTTCTTCATAATCATCTTTGCCCAGCTGTAATGAAAGCTTTGCATTCAATTCATCAATGTTCTGCTTAGTAATATTCATCAAATAAAAATTATTGTTAATAATAACTTAAAACCAAGAACCAAGAACCAAGAACCAAGAACCAAGAATAATTTGCAAGAAATAAACTTGGTTCTTGGTCCTAATCAAACTTATGCGGATGAAGGGACTTCCCGCAAGGTGGCGGGATAAACTTCTCATCCTTTGACTATTCTCCGAATAGTCAACTTTTGCTACTCAAAAGTTTCATCCTTGCTTCGTGCGGATGAAGGGACTTCCCGCCAGATGGCGGGATAAACTTCTCGTCCTTTAACTATTCTCCGAATAGTCAACTTTTGCTAGGCAAAAGTTTCATCCTTACTTCGTGCGGATGAAGGGACTCGAACCCCCACGCCTTACGGCACCAGATCCTAAGTCTGGCTCGGCTACCAATTACGACACATCCGCAAAAAATGGATTGCAAAGATAGATAAATTTTTGTTTATTGAAATTGATTAATATATATTTTCAAACAACTTATAATCAGGCATTAAGGCAAGGCAAACAGATATCTATTATAAAAAGATATGATAATAAATAATGTGAATTAAGTTTTGGATTCATAACCACAAAGACTCTATGACTCAAAAATTCACAAAATATTATTTAATGTTTCTATGAGTCTTTGTGACTTAGTGGCAATGATTTATATTTCTTAATCTTAATCCACATAAATATCAAAAATTTGATTAATAGTCGAAATGAAAACCTGCTAATTTCTTATTTTATAACATATATTGTATATTAAATTATCTCATTATTAGTTCTTTAAATTTGAATTTTTCATTTATTTTTACTAATTGAACATAGTCTTAATTACATTTGTTTAACTTTCGGTTTTCCTAATTTGGTATTTATTTTGTAGTACTATTTAATAAAGAAGTGAAATATTGGGAGGCATTATGAATTCTGAAATTGATTTTTTTAAAATTGAAACAAACAATATTGCACCGCAGAAAGGACGGATACTGATTGCCGAACCATTTTTGAATGATATATATTTTAAACGTTCTATTGTATTTTTAACCGAGCATAATGATGAAGGTTCCGTTGGATTTGTATTAAACAAACCCGTTAATTTACAAATTGAAGAAATAATTAACGATTTCCCATCATTTGATTGTAATATTTCTATAGGAGGGCCTGTTAATACTAATACTGTTCATTATTTGCATACATTAGGGGAATTAGTACCAAATTGCGTTCATGTATGCGATAACATTTTTTGGGGAGGCAATTTTGACACAATGAAAAGTCTTATAAATAATAAAGCCATTGCAAAGAGTCAAGTTAGGTTTTTTTTAGGATATAGTGGATGGATGCCAAAACAACTTGATGAAGAACTCTCTCAAAATTCATGGCTGGTTAGCAATATAAAGCCCGAACTGGTAATGAACCACGATATGAATGAAATTTGGAAAGAAGTGCTGAATAATTTAGGCAATAAGTACAAAATGTGGGTAAATTCTCCTGAAAATCCAAGTTTAAATTAATTGATAATTTCTAGCTATTAATTTCTTCTGTTTAAAGGTTTCTATAATTGGTTTTATTACTAAGCCATTTATCACTTACTTTTTTAATCCTCAATAATATTGATGCAGATTTGAGAAATATTTGAATTCTTATTTACCTGAATACCTTTAATGCCGACTTTTTTTGCCGCTTCTATATCTCTTGAACTATCACCTATAAAGTATGATTGTGACGTCAATATCAAATCTTGCAATGGATTTTTCTAATAACAGCGATTCAGGTTTACGGCACAAGCAATTTTCAATATCCAGGTGATGAGGACAATAATATATTTCATCAATCTGGCATCCAGTCTTTTTTATTTTTTCTTTTAAAATATTATGCAATGCGTCAGTATCAGCTTTCTTATAAAGTCCTTTTCCAATTCCTCCCTGGTTAGAAATTATCACGATAATAAATCCGGCCTTTTTTAAGGCACAAATATTTTCGATTATTCCATCATTTAACTTGAAATCGAATGGCTTGAAAATATAATAGCAGCCTTCGTCGTTATTAATAACTCCATCACGATCAATAAAAACGGCTTTGTTCATATTTTGAATCTGAAAAGTTGATGTACAAATTCATAAAATAATCCAGGATCAAGTAAGATAGGAAATGATAGACCGTATAAGGCACCAAGGAAATGTGCATCGTGATTTATATTATCGCGACTGCGTTTGCTCATATACTGAGAGTACCAGAGGTAAAGAACTCCAAAAATTATACCAGGCATGGGAATCACCAAAAATACGCCTAATTTCATCCAGGGGTCAAAAAAAATACAAGCGAACAAAACTGTGGAAACTGCACCAGATGCACCTACTGCATTATAATATAAAATATTATGGTATTTTTTTAAAGTTGTCAATGAAGAAATAATTGCAGCCGAGATATACATAGTAATATAATAAGCTGCAGGAGGAAAATGCAAAATGTCAATATGTTTTAAAAGAAAATACTCAAAGGCTTGCCCAAACTGATACAAAACAAACATGTTTACGATAAGATGCATCCAATCTGCATGCACTAGTATATGACTTATTAGACGGTAATATTCTTTATGATGATAAACCCGATATGGATTAAATTGTAATTTTTCAAATAAATTGCGATTGGTAAAACAAATTATGGAAATTAATGATGTAATAACTATGATGATAATTGTCATTTTCTTTTTTTTGTAAATGTAATTAAAATTGGATTATTGAAGAATAGAAGCATTATAACTGAAAGAGATATAGAATCAGTTCAGGAATTTTGAAATGAAATTATTTAATAATATTTTAAAAATCTTTATTTTTATTGAAGAATTTATTCGAAAGCGAACAGTGAAATGTTAATAGGTGTTATTAATGAATAAAAAAAAGATATTGGCAACAGGTAAAGAAATGCATATCTTTATATTTTAAATTTTTTATTATGAGAATTGCTAGAAACATAATAATATTCAATTTAATTCTCATAATTGCTTCTTTACAGCCTATAATAGCCATAACTACAATTGCAGACAGCTTAGAAAAAGTACTGGTTTTGACTAAGGATCAAAAAATGAAATTGAACCTTCTTAACCAATTAGCTAAAGAAAATTCATCAATATCTTTTGAAAAGAGTATTCACTATGGTAATGAAGCATTGACAATTGCTCGAAGGCTCAATGATTACAAACAGGAAGTTGATGCCTTTTTAAATTTGGGTGATGCAAATAGCATGCAAAATAAATTTCCCGAATCCTTCGAATATTATAATAAAGCCTTGGCAATTAGCAAAAAATCTGGATATAAAAAAGGAGTTGCAACCTCATTAAATTGCATCGGATTGAATTATTATTTTCAAAGAAATTATGAAGACGCCCAAAAATTTTATAATCAATCACTCGCTTATTCAAAAATTAATAAAATCAGAATTGAAGAAGGAAATGCACTGTTTAATATTGGTCAGGTGTACAAGAAGAAAAATGATTATATAATAGCTGAAAAATATTATAACGAGGCATTAACTGTATTTGAAAGTATTAATGATATAAATGGTCTTGCCAAGACAAATAACATTCTGGGTGTTTTTCATGCTGAAGCAGGTCACAATAAAAAAGCAATTGAATTTTATGAAAAGGCATTGCAATATCGTCAGTTAAGCGGTGATAGCAGGGGGAGCGCGATTCTCTATAATAACATTGGAAATGTACTTTTTAAGTGGGGGAAATATGAAAAAGCTTTAAGTTACTATCAGAAAGCACTAAAAATTTTTGAAGAAATAGGCTCCCAGGAAGGTATAGCGCACTGTTCAAATAATATTGGTTTAATCTATGAAAGTTTTGTCCGGGGTAATCAGTACAATCAAAACATTGGGTATTATAATAAAGCTTTGGAATTTCAGCAGAAAGCATTAAAAATATGGGAACAATTAGATAACAAATTTGAAATAGCAAACTCATATAGCAACATAGGCAATATTTATGCAAAAATTAATAATGACAAATTTATTACTCAAATTGGCCCAGAATGGGAAAATTCAATAATTAGTAATAAAGATAAAAAATTGGTTGAAAACGAATTTGCACAGGTTATCGATTATTACAGGAAATCACTTAATATCAGGGAAAAAATTGGTTATAAACCAGGTATCGCTTCTTCTTTATCAAACCTTGGTAAAATTTTCAACATCATAAGAAATTTTGATCAAGCGCTTTCTTATCTTGGAAAGGCACTTAAACTGGACATAGAACTGGAAAACAAACCTGACGAATCTGATGTGCTTGCAGCAATGGGCCGTATTTATTATAAACTTGGCAATTATTCTAAAGCTTTAGATTATCTGAATCAGAGCCTTGATATTTCAATAAAAAACAATCTTTCAGAATACACAAAAAATACATATTCTCTCATATCAAATGTTTATCTAGCAATGGGAGACTACCAGAAAAGTCTGGTGACATACAAGAAATATATTGTTATACAAGATTCTCTGGTTAACGAAAATAGTATGAAACAGATTGCTGAACTTCAGACACAATATGAAACTGACAAAAAAGAAAAAGAAATACAAATATTAAATAAGGATGTTAGCCTTAGAAAAGCACAATTTACACAAACTATTATTTTCTTCACAGCAGGCTTATTGCTGGTACTGGTAATCACAGTATTTTTAATCAGGCAAAACAGGGAAAGAAAAAGAACTAATGTTGAACTAGAGGCAAAGAATAATTTAATTACTGAACAAAAACAGGAAATTACTGACAGTATTCAATATGCAAGCCGCATTCAGAAAGCCGTTATGATCGTTGAAAGCCAGCTTAAGCAATTGCTGCCTGAATCATTTATTTATTTTCGGCCAAGAGATATTGTAAGTGGTGATTTTTTCTGGGTCAATGAAAAAAATGATAAAATAATAGTGGTAGCAGCTGATTGCACCGGGCATGGAGTTCCGGGAGCTTTTATGAGCATGTTGGGGATGTCAATGTTTAAGAATATTGTTGCTGAAAATGATGAAATTCATGCAGACGAAATTTTAAACGAGTTGCGATTACGTATTATTGATTCTTTGCATCAAACCGGTAAATCAGGTGAAAATAAAGATGGGATGGACCTCGCTTTATACATTCTCGATCCAGCCACACAAAGTCTTGAATATGCCGGAGCTAATAATCCTCTTTACATAGTACGTGAAGGCGAATTACTTGAAACAAAAGCTGACAGGATGCCAATTGGTATACATGAAAAAACTATTGCATCATTTGCAAAGCACATTATACCATTACAAAAAGGAGATATGATTTATACTTTTTCAGATGGTTATCATGATCAATTTGGTGGACCCGATAATAAAAAATTTATGTCAGGAAATTTAAAGAAACTCTTTGCAAAAATATATTCCCAATCTGTTGAGAAACAAAATGACATTCTTCATAATACTATTGTTGAATGGATGAAAGACACTTATCAGATAGATGATATTCTGATTATTGGAGTGAGGGTATAAAAAAGTCGAGACAGCTCTTTGCGTTCTGCCTCAACAAAATTATTTAGAAAATCTTTATTATGAATACTTTATAATGATTAACTAAAACTTACTTTAATTCAACCAGTCTCTTTGTATCAACTGTATTTCCTGCTTTCATTTTCAATATATATATTCCGGAAGAAAGATTATAAGTTGAAGGAATAAACTGGAAATGATTAAAACCATTCTGTTGAATATTATTTAAGAGAATCGCTAATTTTTCTCCTATCATATTATATATTTCAAGTGTGACATCTGATGGTTCGCGTAAATTATAGCTAATAGTCGTAAAGTTATTAAATGGATTTGGGTGACATGAAAGATTGAATTCATTTGCACTAGCTTTTGTAATGCCAGTGCTTCTTATCCTGTTGTCTTCCATGTTTGAAACGGACTGGCTGTAAATATCACTTCCTGCTTTGAGATTGCCATTAGGATAACAGGTACCAGCCGGATTCTTTACCGATATATAATAATATAGTGTGTCATTTGGCCCAACTACTGTATCGTCTGTCCAGGCTCGTGTTGAACTTGCTATTGAATCTACCGGTAAAAAGTCCTTTCCATTTGAGCTTCTATATATATAATATGTTCTGTATGGAAAACCTATGTACTGATCCCACTCAAGCTGGATGCCACCTTGTTCTCCCGTTGTTGTTATAAGATGTATTGTTTTATGCAACAGACTTAAATTAATATCTGTTTCAACATTATTGGAATCTACAGCTGTTATTTTATACAAATAAGCCTGTTGTTTTGGATTTACAAGTGTATCTTCAAAAATACCGGTTTTGGTATATGAAACACTACCTATTGAATCGTAATATCCTGCAACAGCACTCTCACGGTAAATATTAAATCTTGAATATTTAATTTTCGATTCTTTGTTCCAAACAATAAGGTTATGGCCATTGTCGCCAACTTTTGGAGTAGACACAGTAACCATGCAAATAGACGGCGCGAGGCTTAACATAACGGGAGTAGAATAGATACTTCCACAACCATTAGTTACTTTACAAATATAACTGCCTTCATTATCAGTTTTAAAACTATCAATTTTAAGTATAAGTGCAGTATCTGATGACAAATTGAGGCCATCTTTTTGCCATAGATATTTTAAAGGTTTGGTTCCATCTGCTCTGACTTCTAGTGTTATAGGAGAACCCTTTTGAACCATTGAACTTAAAGGTTGATCAGATATTTCAGGTTCAGTATTAATCTGCAAAAAAACCGGATTGCTGTACACTTTACCATATGCATTCGCAGCAGCACAAACATAATTTCCCTGATCTAAGTACTGCTTTGCACCGTAAATCGTATAATTTAATTGAGTTGCACCTGGTATATTTATACCATCTTTTTGCCACTGGATGTTTGCTGTATCTGAGACAGTAATAGAAAGTTTTACCGTATCTCCTTCGCAAAGTGAATTTCCCGCAGGTTGGTTAATAAATACGATATTTCCACCTTGATTTTCAACAGCACCAATATCAATTTGATTTCCATTAATGCGAGGATTACCGAATATATCGGTTGAAGGTAAGGTAACTCCTGGTATATCTGTAGTTCCCTTATTAATATTTCCTGAAAATGTTGAAATACGGTAATCTGCCAACAAACCGTTTCCGGAACTATCTAGCGGAAATGGCAGTTTAATAAAACCAGGATCAACAGAAATAATATTTGCCGAATCATTCCATTGAAAATCATAATACCCATTATACTGCTGTATATTGCAATTATATATGTTTACTTTATATTGGCTAAATATTTCATTACAAAATGTTACTGCATGATTACCCCAAAAAACACTATTATAAATATCAAAAGAAGTTGTAATGTCACTGCATATACCACCTGCACTAGTACCAGAGTAATTATATATTACAGCATTATTTGAGAAGACGGGCGCACCATTATTTCCTATACTTAATCCACCACCAGTGGTTGAATAATTATTACTAATAATATTATTTACAATGACAGGGCTGGAATTTGAAATATACAAACCCCCTCCACTAGAATAAATATAACCAAAGCAACTATTATTTGTTATAAAATTATTCATGATAATAGGCTGAGATTTTGTATTAACAAGAATGGCCCCACCATTAGCATAAGCATAATTGTTATAAAAAATATTGTTTTTTACAACTGGACTTGAAATATCATCAATACGTATAGCAGCACCCCAGTAAGCAGAATTATTTCTGAAATAACTGTTCGAAATTATAACTTTGGAAAAATACAATATATTGAGTGCTCCACTTTGCCATGCATCCATATTCTTAGCAAATTCAAAAACGCAATATTTAAAATATGAAGTATCGTTATGAGTCAAAGCTCCATTTACGCCGTATTGACCATTATCGAAATAAATGCCTCTCCATCCGGTACTAATTAAGTTAGCCGGACAGGTAAAATAAATTGAATCCTCTTTATCTCCAATAGCTATCATTGTACCCTGGACACCAATTATATAACTTCCCTGGAATAGTACTTTAACCCCAGGAGACAAGATGAGTTTGACACTGTCTTTTATTGTAATATTATCTGTAACCAAAACAGTATCGGCAATCCAAATAGTGTTTGTTTTTATCGTACCGTTAACACTAATAGTTCCAATATGAGCTTCAGAAGCGCCAATATCAATAAATCCGTTCATTACTCTGGAATTATTATAAAAATCCGACAAACTTAATTGAGCAGTTTGCTTATTTGAAATACCTGCGTTGATTGCCGGAGATATATTTGGATAAGTGATTTTAAGTTGCCAGTTTGCAATTGAAGCATCATAAGTATCTCCTGCCCCGGCTGTTGGACTGATAAAAAGCGGATTCAGACCTAAGGTATCAGTAAATATTGCACTTTTTGCCGGAATTGTACCAGAATATACTGATCCGGGCTGAATAATACAATGATCGAAAACCGGAGACTCTTCAGATAAAATTATTTTTATTTGACTGTATGCACTACTCTGATTTTTATTGCCCCAAATAATATTGTTATAAAACTCGGCTCCGCTTACATCCCAAAAGGCCAAACCTCCACAGGTTTGAGCCAGATTATTAACAATGTTATCATTCACAAAAACAGGGCTCGAACCCCATAAAGCAATAGCACCGTCACCTGATGCTTTATTATTAGCAATTACTGTATTCCCAATAAAAGCATTGGACTGGTTTAAATAAATAGCTCCCCCATTTCCCCCGGCATTATTATTAGCAAACAAACAATTTTGAATGACAGGATTATTTGATATCATCCAGAGAGCGCCTCCATCGGCTTTACATTTATTTTTTAAAAAAGTACAATTTAATATTATCGGGCGACTCCCCCAATCTGAAAAGAAGGCTCCTCCGGAACCACTTTTAGCCTGGTTCATTTTAAATGAACAATTTTGAAAAATTAAGTCGGAAGAATAGGTGATATATATAGCTCCTCCATTTTTTTTCGCCACATTTTTATAAAATGAACAATTGGAAAATTTAATGTTATTATAATCATTTATGCTTATAGCGCCACCGGAACCTAAACTATCGATAGTTTTTGCATATTCAAAAACACAATAATTAAATATAGAACTGTCTGACATTTGGTAACCGGTTGCCGGATTGTTCCAAATTATACTATGCCAACCACCATTGGCAGTGATTGTGTCTGTTAAACCCGCTGTGTCCGTTATAACTTTCATAAAATAAATGCTGTCTGTTACAGTACCTTTTGCTACTAAAGAACCAAATACATTAATCCTGTAATAACCCTTGAAAATAATCTGCACACCAGGTTCAATATTAAGATTCGTATGCAGAGGAATTGTTATATCTCCCGTAATATTATAGGGTGAATTACTTTTTGTCCATGTACCGGATACATTACCTGCACTGATAACAGTATTGGCAAAACATAATGTCCCAATTAATATTGAGAGACAAAATGACATAATTAGTTTTTTCATATTAATGTTTATTTTGGTTTTTACTAATTTAATAACTACTATACAAATTAATTAATTCTAATGCAATATTGTTTGATAAAAATATATCCGAAAAAAGCTTCGACTTCGTTAAGACTGATAGATAATTGTGGATTCATAATGAGTGCAGCCAATTTTTTTAGGTATAATTATACTCTATAGAAATATGCTAATAAAAAAATGCAGAAACAAGAATAGGTCTGTTTCTGCATTTAAATGATTTATGTTACTTTGTTACCACGAGTTTTCTCTCAAGAGTTTTATTTCCGGTATTAAGTTTTAAAATATAAATTCCTGAACCTAAATTCATCTTTGCTGCATCAAGCTTATAATTGTAAGCTCCTGATTGCAGATTATCATTTACAAGAACTACTAACCTGTCTCCTATAGTATTATACAATTCTATAACTACTTGTGAAGCTACTTTCACATTGTATCTAATTGTAGTTATACTATTAAATGGATTAGGATAGCATGAAAGACCAAATTCATCAGTTTCGACATGAGCCACTGCAGTTGCTCTTATCCTGTTATCATCCATGTTTGAAACTGACTGGCTGTAAATATCACTTCCTGCTTTGAGATTGCCATTAGGATAACAGGTACCGGCTGGATTCTTTACCGATATATAATAGTATAATGTGTCATTTGGCCCGACTACTGTATCGTCTGTCCAGGCTCGTGTTGAACTTGCTATTGAATCTACCGGTAAAAAGTCCTTTCCATTTGAACTTCTATATATATAATATGTTCTGTATGGAAAACCTATGTACTGGTCCCACTCAAGCTGGATGCCACCTTGTTCTCCCGTTGTTGTTATAAGATGTATTGTTTTATGCAACAGACTTGAATTAATATCTGTTTCAACATTATTGGAATCTACAGCTGTTATTTTATACAAATAAGCCTGTTGTTTTGGATTTACAAGTGTATCCTCAAAAATGCCTGTTTTAGAATATGAAACACTACCTATTGAATCGTAATATCCTGCAACAGCACTCTCACGGTAAATATTGAATCTTGAATATTTAATTTTCGATTCTTTGTTCCAAACAATAAGGTTATGGCCATTGTCGCCAACTTTTGGAGTAGACACAGTAACCATGCAAATAGACGGCGCGAGGCTCATTACAGCCGGCGTAGTATATGCACTTCCACAATTATTGAATATATCGCATATGTAGGTTCCTTCATTTTCAGGCATAAAGCTATCAATATTAAGTTTAAGAGTCGTATCATAAGGAAGGTTAATTCCATCTAACTTCCACTGGTATCTCAGCGGTTTACTTCCATCAGCTTTAGCTTCTAACAAAATGGACGAGCCTTTATTAACCAATGTACTTGAAGGTTGATCGGTTATATCAGGAGCCGTGCGAACCTGAAGCAAAGCAGAATTGGAGACAATCGAACCATAGGCATTTTGTAAAACACACTGGTATCCACCTGTACTATTATCATCAATTGAATCAATCGTATAAGTTGATGCATTAGCATTGGGTATGTTCGTACCATCTACTTGCCATTGATATACTGCCGTGTCGGCATTAACTAAGCTAAAAGTAAAAGATTTGCCTTCACATTTTATATCTCCATAAGGTTGTTGCTTAATTATGGGAAGTTGGCCTTGTTGCTCAATTGCACCTATGTCAATAGTATCGCCTATTGTACGTGCGTTTCCTTGAATATCTATAGAAGGTAAAACAACACTGGAAGGTAAATTGAAAGTACCTTTATTAATTGAAGGATAAAAACTATTTCGTTTATAATCCTTTAATGCATAATTATCATTCCCTTCGTCCCAAACAAAATTTGACAAGTATGATACCACAGGCAGGTAAGGGTTGACTGTTAATCCTGCTAATGAGGTATAATTTGTAATTTTATACATACAATTAGAAAATGTTGGTTTGCTCTGGTCCGACCAAGTTATATTATCAAAACAAACTGAATTATAAAATCGCGGGTTTGAACTGTAAAGGCTCGTCTGCTTGTTACCGTAAAACTCGCAATTTACAAATACAGGATTTGAGCTGGTTACTTTATCATATGATCGAGTAATAGTATTAATAATCAATGGTTCAATTGCGTATGAAAATGATAAATCATTCATATTTCTTGTAAAATAACAATTGGATAAATTGACGTTTGACGAATTTATAAAAACCGTACTATTACCGAGATTATCTGTAAATTGGCACTGATCAATTGAAATATCTGAATTAAATGCAGCTATTGCAGATCCATCTCCGGTCAATTGCGTGGGATCATCCATACTTCTTGAAACATTATAACGAAATACGCAATTTTTTATGCTTACGTTATTGTTATAATCAACATTTATAGCTGCGCCTTTCCAATAACCTTTATGCTCGGCAAATTCAAAACGGCAATATTGGAAAATAGCACTGTCTGTTGAATTTTGGAAAGCCTGAATATTTATTCCCTGCCAAAAAATACCCGTAGTCGACGAAATAGGTAATATCGGATTCTGTCTCGTAAATACTATTGAATCCCCTATTGTTCCTTGTGCAATTATTCCATGGCAAGTTATAGAATCTTGCAAATAATAATCACCTTGGAAAGAAACTACTGTTCCTGGAGCAATTGTCAATTTTCCACCTGTAGTTACCGAAACATTGCCAAATACTTTTACAGTGTCTGCCACCCACATAGTAGGTGTAGTAATTGTAGTGGTAAATATAGAATCAACCGGTATATATAATTCGTAAGCCCCTACATCAGGATATCCATGTTTTATACGTGCTGTACCAACGTAATCTGTCGTAGGCATTAAATATGGATCCGTGTTAGTAGTACCAGCATTTATACACGGTGAATTACTGCCAACCGCCCAATAAGCATTTGCAGCATCATTATTCCATCCCATAGTGTCAGTAGGTGCGTTAAATTGTGGATCTAAATTGATATTTTGTTTAAAACTTTTGACAGTAAACCCCAGACTTTTTACGCTGGCAATGGTTGAATATGGGAGGAGACAATTGTTTATTGAGATATTCATATTTCCATAAAGATCAGTAGATGTAGAATGATTGTTCCAAATTATCGTATTATAAAAATAAGCATCAGATCCTCCCGATAAACTTGGCTTTAGAAAACCGATACCTGTTTGGTTATATGCTATAGTGTTGTTTATAAATGCCGTAATTGTTCCATTGACATATCCTGCATTAACATTATTTACAATTAAATTGTTTGTGAGTGTAATAATTGAATTATAAAAAGTAATACCATAGTTTTTATTATTGTAAATATTGTTTCTGTCTAAATTAACCGAAGTTGACCAGGTAACATTAACCCCATTTTGAGAGTTATTGTAAATTCTATTACTTACTACTGTGCCTATTCCTGAAGTAATTGAGAGTGCCGATCTATCATTAATATGCGTAGCGCTGGTATTAGTATTGTTATAAATATTATTTCCTGTAATATTAAATTTTCCTATTGCAAATACTGTCGCAGGTGCCTGGCTTTTATAAAATGAAGAATTCGATAATATTAATGAATCGTTAGTAAGTGTCGGAGATGAAAATAAAATACCATTCATAGTTGTACTGAATGTTTTATTATCATGGAATAAACAACTTTTGAAGGAAGTATTTCCATTATTTATGAAAAGAGAATTCGTTAATGACTTGGCCAATTGGAATTGGCATAGATAGAAATTGCCTTTTGATCCTCCCGATAACGTAATTCCCAGCCAGCCGACCGTTGAAACAGATGGGCTTGAAAACCCTGTAGTATCGCCAGCCGTAATAGTTGCATGCTTATAACTAAAAGTTATGTAATGATATACCGGCATCCGGACATAAATTAACCCAATCTTAGTCAAAATCCATGTAATTGTTCCAACTGCCGATATTGAGCCCTGCACCGTAATAGAGTATTGACTCTGAAAAACCACTTTTGTACCTGAGGGAATAGTCAGCGCGCCAGTGCTGGTAATGACAACATTACTGGTTACATTTACAGTATCTGCATTCCAAGTCGTAGCAGTGGTAATATTTCCACCAACGTTAATTTGTGTAGCATTAACAAAATTTGGTATAAGCAGGAATAAAAAAATACCTGCTATTAATTTAAAAAGTGTTGATTCTTTTTTCATGGCTAAATTTTATTTTGGATTTTGTTAATATTTTTAATTTAATACTTATTCAGTTTTAATAAGTTTTAGAGTTTTGAAAATATTTCCGGCTTTAAATTTTAAGATATATACACCAGGCGAAAGGCCTATACTATTTGAATTAAAATGATAATTATGAAATCCGGCTTCTTGTCTGGCATTAATAAGAATTGAAATACTTTCACCCATTGTATTATAAACTTCAAGCATGACATCAGAAGTTTTTTGTAAATAATAGCTAATAGTCGTAAAGTTATTAAATGGATTTGGGTGACAAGAAAGATTGAATTCATTTGCACTAGCTTTTGTAATGCCAGTGCTTCTTATCCTGTTGTCTTCCATGTTTGAAACTGACTGGCTGTAAATATCACTTCCTGCTTTGAGATTGCCATTAGGATAACAGGTACCGGCTGGATTCTTTACCGATATATAATAGTATAATGTGTCATTTGGCCCGACTACTGTATCGTCTGTCCAGGCTCGTGTTGAACTTGCTATTGAATCTACCGGTAAAAAATCCGTTCCATTTGAGCTTCTATATATATAATATGTTCTGTATGGAAAACCTATGTACTGGTCCCACTCAAGCTGGATGCCACCTTGTTCTCCCGTTGTTGTTATAAGATGTATTGTTTTATGCAACAGACTTGAATTAATATCTGTTTCAACATTATTGGAATCTACAGCTGTTATTTTATACAAATAAGCCTGTTGTTTTGGATTTACAAGTGTATCCTCAAAAATGCCTGTTTTAGAATATGAAACACTACCTATTGAATCGTAATATCCTGCAACAGCACTCTCACGGTAAATATTAAATCTTGAATATTTAATTTTCGATTCTTTGTTCCAAACAATAAGATTGTGACCATTATCGCCGACTTTTGGTGCAGACACCGTAACCATGCAAATAGATGGTGCAAGGCTTAACATAACGGGAGTAGAATAGATACTTCCACAACCATTAGTTACTTTACAAATATAACTGCCTTCATAGTTAATATTAAAACTATCAATATTAACTTTATTGGTTGTATCAGGTAAATTAATACCATCTTTTTGCCATGCGTAACTTAATGGTTTACTACCATCGGCTTTGATATTTAATGAAACAGGAGAATTTTTAATTATCAGCGAACTTGAAGGTTGATCAGTGATTTCAGGAGCAGTATTAATATTTAAAAATGCAGGGTTGCTATACGCGTTACCATAAGCATTGCCTGCAATACATATATAATTGCCTTCGTCGTTACCATTTACTGAAGAAATTTTATATACAGGTTCATTAGCTCCAGGTATATCTTGCCCGTCCTTCTGCCATTGATAAGTAGCGGTATCACTAACAGAAACCATCAAAGACACAATATCACCTTCGCATAATGAACCACCAATCGGTTGTGTTACAAATTGCAATTTTGATGATTGATTTTCAAAAGCACCGATATCTATAATTCCACCATTAACTCTTGGGTTCCCGGCAAAATCTGTTGAAGGGAATGTTATATTATTTACAGAAGTTGTACCGGCATTGATACATGGTGAAATTGCAAACATCGACCAGTCATTGGAAATTGCATTATAGCTACTTCCTGCTCCCAAAGTTGGGTTGATAAATGCAGGAGGCCCATCAATATCATTTTGAAATGTTACATTACCATATAAATAACTGGATTGAAGATTACAATTGATAAAACTGGCTTGTGAAATATTGTCAATAAGTGCGATCTGAATAGGAGTGGTTAAATTGTAATTTCCTCTTAGAATGGAATTAATAAATAAGACATTTGAATTTAATAATGTAACACTTGATAGCGAAATATCAGTATAATATGTGTAATTATTCACTATATCAGAATTGATAAAAGTCACACTTGCATTTGAGTTATAGACACCTCCGCCTGTATTGTTAGCAATTATTGAATTTTCAATAATAACTGATTCCGAACCGGTAATTATTATTGGATCGGGTCCGGTATTATTTATTATCAATAAACCTGATAAGTTAAGATTGGAATAATTACATGAAATAGCAGTTCCTGAATTGGAATGATGATATATCATTAGGTTCTTATTAAATGTGGAATGGCTGATATTAATATTAGAATGGTCGCAACATATAGCAGCTCCACAAATTTTTGCCAGGTTATTGTAAAAAAATGAATGATCAATGATTAGTCTGTTAAAACTCTTTACATATATTGCTCCTCCCGAATCAGTAATTGATTTGCCATTTTCAAACCTGCAATATTCAATATAAGAAGTATCATTATTGTCCATTATTCCTGAGCTGTTATCAAACCGGATACCATGCCAACCTCCGGCCGTATTTCCATCTCCATAGAAATTATTGGTGTCTTTTACTGTAAATAAAATTACTTTACCGGCTTTGCCAATTGCTTTTAATGTGCCTTGTATATTTAATTTGTAATATCCCTGGAACTGTACAACTGTTCCCGGATCGATAGTTAATGTATATCCATTTTTGACAGCCAGATCGCAATTAATTATAACAGTGTCAGCTATCCATTCAGTATTTGAAGTAATATCTGCGCAAGGTGGCTGAATACTTCCAATTCGATTTTCATATGCTCCCAAATCAATTATAGCATTTGAAATTCTATTATTACCGGCTAAATCTTTTAAGGGTATATCTACGTCAGGAATAATTGATAAACCGGCATTTATGCATGGAGATGTTGTATTAATATTCCAATTTGCCGTTAATCCACTATAGCTTAATCCTGCTCCACCCGAAGCTCCTACAAATAGAGGATTTGTAGTTATATTAGATTGGTTAATACCATTGAATGTTGCACCACCGGTCAAACCAAATGCAGCCGTTCCTCCCTGTATATCACAATTAATAAAGTCTGGAGAAGAATGAACCAGGTTAATACATACCTGGCTTCCTGAAGTGGAGGCACTATTTCCCCATAATATGGTATTATAAATATGTGCATTGGCGCTATTAGTGCTGTAAATACCTCCTCCGTTAACCGCTGAGTTATTACAAATTGTATTATTCACAATTGTTGGTAATGAATTGTTTATACTTATGGCACCGCCGTTAGAACCATAATTATTAGCAAAAAGATCATCAATTAACAACGGTTTTGATCCATTAATAGCTATTAAACCTGTAGCACTGTTATTACAGATTATATTATTTATAATACTTGGATTTGAACCTGATAAATAAATGGCATTTATATTTTGATTTAATGTATTATTTTTTATTGTTCCATTAGAACCTAAGTAATCTAATACAATGCTATTTTTATTATTGCTGAAAGTATTTTTAAAAATATAAGGGTTTGCTGCATCACACCAAATTGTGGCTTTAAAAGCTGCTAAATGGTTGTCAGTATTACTATAAAATGTGTTTTGCTTTATCTGGGCATTTGATTGAAAGATAAATATCGAATTGCCTGAAATATGATTAAAATTTGAATTTGAAACTAAAATATTATTATTTCCATAAAGGTAAAGACAACCCTGATATTCAACATTATTATTGGTTTTACAGTATGTAAATTTGCAATAACAAAATTTTGAAGAATCTGAGTTTTCTATTATTTTGAGGCCCTGCCATGCCCCTAATGTATCATTACTACCGCTAAAATTATTTGTGTCTTTAACTGTAAAAGTAATAGAGTCTCCTTGAGTTCCAATTGCGTTAATTGAAGCATATAAAGCCACAATTTGATAATATCCCTGAAACTCAACACGAGTTCCGGGAATAAAAGTCAAATGAACACCATATGACAGATTAACATTTCCAGTGACTTTTACCAAACTAGCGTTTAATATACTATCTTTCGTAATGTTACCACTTAAGTTAATTGTTTGAGAAAAAGAAGATCCCAGAATAGAAAACAAAATAAAAGCTAACGAAAATTCTACTTTATATTTCGTAATTAATAAAAATATAAAGGATTTGGTTTTTATGCATACGTATTTCATATTCTAAGTTTTAATGTTTTTTAATTTTAAGACAATAAAATGTAAAGACATATGGATCGTACCTAATATATTGAAGATTCGGTATAACAATAATAACTAATTTTGTTTTCCATAAAATTGAATTATTAGTTTCTCGTAAAATGCATGTGTAGTTAAAATTTATTTTAGTTTAACTATTTGCTCTAAATTTTACCACTATTTAAGAAATTACGAATTTTGTTTTTAAGATACTGTCATTGATAATTTTCAATAATAAAGAAAATCTTTATAAGGACAAATAATAACAAGAAATAGAAAATAGATTATAAAAAAACAAACCAAAGAGACATGTTTTGTCCGCAAATTTTCATGACGTTATTTCGAACCCGGTATTTTGTGAAAATCTAACAGATTGCATATCAATAGGTTTTTAGGAGTAATTTAGATGGTTATTTTGATTGAAAATTAGGAAAATAAAGCTGAAATTCCAAACTTCAAATCAAAATTAATTATTTTAGTTAATAATACTAAGTAATATGTTCTTATACAGATTTTTACAAGTACAAGAAATCACGGAGTCAATTCTTTTGTTAATATCAAAATTCTTTAGTAATGAAAAATTTAAATTATTAATTTATTCCAGCTAAAAAATTAATGTCAGCAAAAAGATATTATAACTTTGTTATCGAGAATTATTTTTTGAATTTTTACATTTAGATAAAATAATCTTCTGATTATTAATTAATTTATAAAATCATTATTTAAGTGACCGATTATTATGAAATATTGAAAATACCTTATGCAGCAACTCTTAATGATTTGAAACATGCCTATAGAAAATTAGCATATGAATACCATCCTGATGTAAGCAAGTTACCAAATGCTCGACAACTTTTTATACAACTAAATGAAGCTTATGAATACCTGTTAAACAAGTTAAAACTTGAACAGGAATTAAAGCATAGAAAAGCAAAGACATATGAAGAAACAGCTCAAAGTATAATAGATACATGGATGGCTGGTGAGCGGGAACGTATCAGAAAAAGGGCCAATATGCATGCCGATATGAAGTTCAGAAATTTTAAGAAAACAAAAGTTTTCAGAACTACTGAGATTCTGACTAAATACCTTAATATTACTATGCTTCTATTTGGATTTATTGTAATTTTTGGAGCAATATACGGGACATGGCAGCAATTTAAATCTGATAAAAGTGAAGTTAATGCACCTAATATTGCCAGTGCTGTTCTGGTAGGTTTCTTAGGAATATTAATGACTTCATATTTAATTTATAAAATCAGAAATGAAATTAAAGCAGACAATTTTTAATTCTATTTATTTAAATCTAACAATCCATCAGGTGGATTAACAAATACAGTATTAGAAAGATCATCAATTTTAACTACGATATTTTCATTAAAAGGAATAAGAATTTCACGATTTCCTTGTAAAACCTGAAGTAGATAATTATCCTTGTAATTAATAACTGATTTTACAATTCCTAAAATCTCTTTTTTTGTATTGATTACTCTATAATCTTTAATATCCACGGAAAAAGAAAAAGTACTGGATTTCCGTCTTTTCGATTCCTCGACACAAACTTCAAGTCCAATCAATTCTTCCATTTCTTCAGCCGTGTTTATATCTTCTAACTTTATTACAGCAGAATTTTCATTGCGAAGAATAAATGAAGAAACAAAAAACGGAACAGGTAATCCATCAATAAGCAAAAAGACCCATTCCGTTTTTTCAATTTTTTTTGGAAAACCACTATCACTTAATATTAATGCTTCGCCTTCAAAACCTTGAAGTTTGCTAAGTTTTCCGATATGTCGGTGATTTTCAGCAAGCATTGCTTTAGGCAAGTTGCCTATTTAGATTCTTCAGTCTTTTCCGAATTTTCTGTAGTTTCTGTACTATCAGTTGTTTCTGATGATACCTGAGCAAGTTTGCCAGCAATTGCAGTTGCTTTATCTTCACGCACTTTGCTTTCAATTTCTAAACGCTCTTTTTTTAATTTTTCATTTTTGACCTTTACTTCATCAAGCTTAATTAGTTGCTTCTTTTCTTTCTCTTCAAGCCAAGTTTGAAATCTAGTGTCAACTTGTTCATTGGTAAGTGCACCTTTTTTTACTCCATTAAGTAAATGGTTTTTATACAACACACCTTTAACTGATAAAATACTTCTACAAGTATCTGAAGGTTGAGCGCCAGTTTGCAGCCAATACAATGCTCTATCAAAATCTAATTCAATAGTAGCAGGATTTGTCTTTGGGTAGTATTTACCCAATTGTTCAATGTATTTGCCATCTCGTGGCGCCCTGCTATCAGCTACCACGATGTGGTAGAAAGGAATTTTTTTACGACCCATACGGGCTAATCTGATTTTTACGGGCATAACTAAACGCTTTTAAATTTAACCTGTTTTTATTTTGAGTTTGCAAATATAGGACAATAATTGAAAAACTTAATACCGTATAAAAAGAAAAAAAATGTTCGTTAAAGTAGAATTATTGTTATTAATGATTTTTATTCATGAACAAATTTTTATGATTGACTATTACTTAATCTTTTCTTAAACTCATAATTAACTTATAATTACTGTACTTTTGAATTTTTAAAATATAAAAATTTAGGTTAATAATTGTAATTAAAAATTTCATAAAAAACTAATTAACAATGAATTACAATATATTATATCTATTTCATTTCTAACTGGCAAATGCAATTTGACTTTATAAAATTATCGCCTACTCAATAAAAGTTATTATTAAATTAACCTAAAATGGACAAAAGGCATTAACTTAACCTATTTTATTTAACGAAAATTCATTAAATTTGATTAGAACATTAATTCTGGAAATAAAAAATTGCTGCAATTCTAAAGAAGACAGAATTAAAAATTCTATATAGTTTTAAATGTATGCTTGTTGAGAATAATTTAATTTTAAAATATAAGTTGTAATAAATAAAACCAGCGTCTTAAACAAATCGTAATAGCATAAATGATTTAAAATTAAGAATTGAGTTAGTTGCAAAATTTAGTGAACAAAACTTCTTCTTTTGTTCTACTCAAAGGTGGTTGTTGGATTGAAGTAATTAAACTATGGCAATACTTGAAGAACAGTCGCTTATTAATTATTTAAAAAAATACTTTGGATTTAGCAGTTTCAAGGGCAACCAGGAAGCGATTATTAAAAATATGCTTTCTGGTAACGATACTTTTGTTCTCATGCCTACAGGGGGAGGCAAATCACTATGCTACCAATTACCTGCTCTGCTAATGGATGGAACGGCTGTTGTAATTTCTCCGCTAATAGCCTTAATGAAAAATCAGGTTGATTCAATGCGTAGTTTCAGCGAAGAAGATGGTGTAGCCCATTTTCTAAACTCATCTCTTACCAAAGTTCAAATTGGTAAAGTAAAAGAAGATATCCTTGCAAAAAAAACCAAGCTACTCTATGTAGCTCCTGAATCATTGACAAAAGAAGAAAATGTAGTATTCCTTAAACAAGTTACTGTTTCATTTTATGCTGTTGATGAAGCACATTGTATATCAGAATGGGGTCACGATTTCAGACCAGAATACAGGAGAATCAGACCAATAATTAATCAAATAGGTAATGCGCCAATTATTGCTTTAACAGCAACTGCTACTCCAAAAGTTCAGAATGATATTCAGAAAAACCTTGAGATGATGGACGCTACCATTTTCAAATCGTCTTTTAACCGGCCAAACCTGTACTATGAGATACGTCCAAAGATTGAAGCTTCAAAACAGATTATTAAATACATAAAGAATAATCCTGGCAAATCAGGTATTGTTTATTGCCTAAGCCGCAAGAAAGTTGAAGAAATGACTGAACTGCTGCAGGTAAATGGTATAAGAGCACTCCCATATCATGCCGGCATGGATGCTGTTACTCGTTCAACTAACCAGGATAAGTTCCTGATGGAAGAGGCTGAAGTTATTGTTGCTACAATAGCTTTCGGCATGGGCATTGATAAACCCGATGTGCGATTTGTCATTCATTACGACATTCCTAAAAGTCTTGAAGGTTATTACCAGGAAACGGGTCGTGCAGGCCGTGATGGTGGCGAAGGACAATGTATAACATTCTATCGCTATCAGGACATTCAAAAACTTGAAAAATTCATGCAGGGGAAACCAGTTGCTGAGCAGGAAATTGGCAGACAACTTCTCCAGGAAACTGTTTCTTATGCAGAAACATCTGTTTGTCGGCGAAGATTTCTACTTTATTACTTTGGTGAAATTTATGAAAAAGATAATTGTGAAAATTGTGATAATTGTGTTCATCCAAAAACCCAATTCGAAGGACAAGATTATGTTTTACAAGTACTAGATTGTATTCTTACAGTTAAAGAAAAATTTAAAACTGAGCATATCTCAAATATACTTTCTGGAAACTTATCATCAGCTATAAAATCATACAAACATCATAAACTTGAAATTTTTGGTTCTGGAGGTGAAAAAAACGTGAAATTCTGGAATGCTGTAATCAGGCAAATGCTGGTGGCTCAGTTTCTGCAAAAGGATATTGAAAATTATGGACTTTTAAAAGTAGCCCCGGCCGGATTAAAATTTATGGATAAGCCAGAATCTATACTGCTTACAGAAGATCATGACTACGAAGTTGAATCGGATGAAGACCAGGCTTTTGCACCTTCTAAAACTACAACGGTCGATGAAGAATTATTGCATATACTGAAAGATTTAAGAAAGAAAATTGCCAAGCAAAAGAATCTTCCTCCTTTTGTAATTTTTCAGGATCCATCACTTGAAGATATGGCAATACAATATCCAATTACGCTGGAAGAATTACAAAATATTATTGGAGTAGGTTCTGGAAAAGCCCAGCGCTACGGGAAGGAATTTATTGAAATAATTAAGGCTTATGTGGAAGAAAAAGAAATTATTCGGCCACAGGACATGGTTGTAAAATCCGTAGTAAATAAATCAGGGATGAAAGTATTTATTATCCAAAGCATTGACCGAAAAATGATGCTTGAAGATATAGCTGCTGCAAAAGGTCTTGAAATGAGCGATCTGCTTACTGAAATTGAAGCAATTATTAACAGCGGTACCAAATTGAACCTGGATTACTATATTGACGAAATTCTTGATGATGAACATCAGCAGGAGGTTTATGATTATTTTCGCGAAGCAGAAACTGAATCATTGCAGGATGCTCTTGATGAGTTAGGAGAAGAAGATTATTCCGAAGAAGATATTAGATTGATGCGTATTAAGTTCTTGTCTGAAATGGGTAATTAGTTTTGCCTGGCTTGGAAAAGCTTTAGCCATAGAGGAAAATGATGTCATGACAAGGATTAACGATATATAGTTTTTGAAGGTCGTGATGTTTTAATTTTTTTATCAAAATTACTTTAATGAAGGGTTACTTTTTCTTCATTTTATATATTAATAGTTGTATAAATTTAAAACGCAAATGAAGATGAGAACACTATTAATGAAGGGTGAAGTAACTGATGTGTTATTTATATTGGTAATAGGAGCATTATTAGCATTTTTATTATTCATGTAATAAACTACACCTGCAAAGGCAAGGATTTCGAATCGAAAGCATCGCGAAGACCATTGCCTATATAGTTTAAAGCAAGCACCAATAACATAATTGAAAAGCCAGGTAATAATGCAAGGTAAGCTTTATTTAGTATTATATATCCATAGTGATCTTTTATCATATTTCCCCATGAGGGCATAGGTGGTTGAATACCTATTCCTAAGAAACTTAAACCTGCTTCCAACAGAATTGCAGATGCAAAATTTGCTGCCGAAATGATAATTACCGAACCTAAAGTATTTGGTAAAATATGTTTTGTTAAAATCCTGAAATTGCTAAAACCCATTGCCCTGCATGCTTCAATAAAATCCTTTTCACGAATGCTTAGTACCTGACCTCGTACAATTCTTGCTACTTCTACCCACATAGTCAGCCCAACTGCCACAAATATTTGCCAGAAACCTTTTCCTAAAACTAAAGTGATAGAAATTACCATTAATAATGTAGGTACCGACCATGTAACATTAACTATCCACATTACAATTGAATCAACCCAACCTTTGTAAAATCCTGCTAAAGCTCCTAAAACTAATCCTAATAACAAAGAAATAGTGACTGCAATAAATCCAACGGATAATGATATTCTGGCACCGATTATCAAACGGCTTAACATATCACGTCCAAATCTATCTGTGCCGAGTAAAAACTTCACTTTTTGTATGTTATTTTTAATTATATATTCTTCAACCTGTTTAATATGACGATCGGTTGGTTTAAAAAAAGAGTTTAACGCGTACTTCTCTGTTAATGACTCATCAGGAATATCGCTGTACCTTCTAATTACCAATGAATCCTTGAGAAAATAATATGAATTAATAGGAATAATCTCAAATTCGGAAAGCTGTCCAAATAACATTTTTTTCAAAAAAGTCACTTTGTCAACTTCAACATTCAAGGGTTTTTTTACGAATAACACACTGAATCCTGGAGATTTTGCAGCAATTTCAACGCATTGACGATTGGCGTATGGAGAATTATCAGGAGTAATTAAATATCCGAGCATGGCAATTAAAGAAATAAATGCAATAAAAACCAAACCAGCCAGAGCCAAACGGTTTTTGCAAAATTTCTTCCAAACAGAAATATTCTCAGTTATCTGTAAACCCTGTTTTTCCATTTAAACTTACCTACATTACCATAAATTGCCATATAAACTATAAAAAACGGATATATTATTTGTGCCAGCCAAATGTATTTCAGAATAATTTTCTTTTCAAAAAATTTGGCATAAGAATTTAAGAGAAACAAATCTGCAAGCGATTTTATAATAAGTAGAATAGCAAACCATATAAAAAAATAAGACAAAAATAGTCCCAAGAAAAAACTTAGTGAAATTGCCAGGTTTGTTATAAATACCAGTACTGCGACAGAAATTATATCTAAATCATTATAATGCCGGGATTTTGAAGTCCAACGTTTATGTTGCGATAGGAAACTCTTAATATCAGGTGCAGCATTGGTAAAAGCCAGAGCTTTTTCTGACTTTAAAAACCTGATTTCTTTTGGCCATTTTTGTTTAACCGATAACAAGAGAAAAAGGTCATCACCTGATGCTAGTTCAGGTTTCAAATTTGAAGCTGTTTCCAGGTATGCCTCCTTTGTAAAAGCTAAATTAGCTCCATTGCACATTATCGGATGATTTAAAATAGATGCACTTGCTCCTGAAGCAACCAATCCCATAATTTCAATTGATTGCATTTGTTCTAATAAACTCTTTTCTCCTGAATAAAGTATGGGTCCGATAATAAGCTTAGGTTTATGCAGATAATAAAATGAAGCGAATGCCGAAAGCCAATGTTTTCCTACTCTACAATCAGCATCAACGGTTATTATTAATTTTCCCTTTACTTTAGAAATTGCCGAAGCGAGCGCTTGTTTCTTACCATAAACATTTCCTGGTAAATCTAATATGTTTAAATTTTTATGCTTCTCTTTAAATTTTTCTGCAATAGCAAGCGTGTTATCTTCAGAATGATCATTAACTACGAATACTTCAAAACCTGATTGTTCAAAATCCTGTACGACAACATCCGATAATATATTTGATATATGAGATTCTTCATTTCGTGCTGGAATAATTATCGAAATAAATAAATTTTTAGTGTTAATGGTAGTTTCAAAAGCAGGATATTTTTTCCAGGCTATATAAAAAATAATAATGAGGATGGCATAAATTAATAATAACGCAAAAGAAAAGAGAATAAAAAAAAAGTACATTATTAAAACTGATATTTTAATTAAATAACGAAGGATTTGATTCTGCTGATTTTGCGAGAGAATCGGGACTTTTCCATGAAGTATCATAATTAGGAACAGTAAAGCAAAATTCCGAACCTTCACCTAATATTGAAGTAACCCAAATTTTACCACCCATTATTTCAATAAGCCCTTTGGAAATTGCCAGTCCCAACCCCGAACCACTGAATCGACGTGTATAAGACGCATCGCCCTGAGTAAAGCGATGAAAAATAGTTTCCTGCTTTTCAACTGAAATTCCAATACCTGTATCTTTAACATAAAACCTTATGAAACCCGGTTCAATAGTATAACCTACTTCAATTTTACCCTTTTCAGTAAATTTAAAAGCATTAGATATGAGATTTGTCAGAACTTGTTTGATCCTTAAAGGATCGGCAAGCAAAACTGCCGATTCATCCGGCAATGATTTATTTATTTCAAAATTAATTTCTTTGTCTTTATATCGCTGTGATGAAAAAGATAAGTAAGTTTCATCAAGTATCAGGTTTATATTGATAGTTGTTTTTCGAAGTTTAACCAGTCCTTCCTGGATAATTGAAACATCCAGTATATCATCAATCAGAGTTATTAGAGAATCCGCATTGGCTTTAATAATCTCAATATATTCTTTGCGTTTTTCCTCAGTTAATTTATCGTCCTGCAACAATTGAGAGAATCCTATTATCCCGTTTACCGGTGTACGAATTTCATGAGACATATTGGCAAGAAAAGCCGTTTTCAATTTATCAGATTCTTCGGCTTTTTCTTTCGCGGCAATAAATTCTTTTTCAAGAATTCTTCTTTGTAAAGCTATAGAAGCCTGGTACATTAATGTCTCAATAATGCGTGTGTCTTTTATATCGTATGTGTAACGGGTCAAGATGACTATACTTCCAAGTAACTTATCAGCCCTGACAATTCCCATCCCATAAGCTTTGTTAAGCGAAATTAATTTTTCCAGTGCTTTGCAAACTATATAGTCAATCTGTCGGTTGAATATGTTATATAATCCACCGGTCAATGCGTGTAGCTTATTAGATGTAACAAACAATTCCCGGCTCATCTGTTTAGTCAAAGGGGAATGGTAGTTTAAAGGATTTTGTCCTAAAAAGTCTTCAATGATACCAAGAAATTTTTCAACTCCCCCGATATTTTGTATAATCAGGCAATTTTCATTTTCGTCATAAGAACTAAATATTGAAACAGATTCAGGTATTAGTTCATGAATTTTCTCTCCTATAAAACTGTATATTTGATCACTTGATGAAAGAGAAAGAAATTTAAGTGCAGTATTCTCAAGAAATACAAGATTTTCCTGATATCCTTTTTCTTTTATTTCTGAAGCTTTACGTTCAGTAATATCACGAGAATTGACAACTATTCCACCTATGAGAACATTGTTAAGGTGATTTGATAAAAAGCTCTCAAAATAAATTAACGACCCATCTGGTTTTGGACAACTAAATTCTGCTTTTTGTTGTAGTTCGGGATTCGAAATTACTTGTTCAATGGCATTTTTGACAATGTACTGATCTTTTTCTGTTACGTATTTGAGAAATGAAACTTCTTTATTTTCCTCATAAGATATTCCTATAATTTTAAACACGAACGAACTGTCAAAAAGAATTTCTGCTTCCTTATTAATTACTGTAATCGAATCCGAAGAATTTTTCAACAATGCTTTTAAACGGTCATCATTAGCACGAAGTTGTTGCTCGAGTCGTTTATAATAAGTGATATCCCTCGAAATACCTGCTATACCTATTACTTCACCTTCGTTATTAATAACCGGCGTTTTAATGGTTTCAGTATAAACTGTGCCGGTAGGAGTATCTACAAATTCATCGAATTGTTGTTGTTTTTTTGTCTTAAGAACAAGATAATCGTTATAAGCATATAATTCAGCAATGTCGGGATGACAAATATCTGAATCGGTTTTACCAATTAATTCTTCTTTATCAAGGTTATAATATTTCGCGAACGATTCATTTACAGAAACATATTTCCCCTCAATATCTTTTAGCCAGGCCAAATGTGGTACATTATCAATTATGGCTTGTTGCTGGGTCTTGGTTTTTAATAAATCAAATTCAAGTTGTTTTTGTCGTGTTATATCAGATGCCATAGATATAAAACGAATAATTTTATTATTGTCATCATAGACAGGAAAGCTGCGTTCCCAAATCCAGGATACTGAACCGTCAGGCTTTATTATCCGGTATTGGCCGTTGAATTTACCTGTTTTCTTATATTCTTTACTGTTGAAAAAACTAATTACTTTGTCACGATCATCAGGATAAACCCAGTCTTCCGGAATATGTGTATGTTCATAGGCTTCCTGCAAACTGCGGCCAAATATTTTTTGAAATGCAGGATTTACATATAAAACTGCTTCGCTGGAACATAATATAAAAGCATCAGTAGTATTTTCAGCAAATTGTCTGAATTTTTCCTCACTTTCCAGGAGAATATTTTCAGTTGTTTTAAGCTCTGTAATATCATGATAAACAAAAGCAGCTCCGATGATTTTATGTTCATTTCCAAAAATCGGATTTACAGTAGTATCAAAATAATGAAAAGCATTTCCAAGCTGAATCTTTGATTCTGATTTTGTTTTTTTGCCATTTAGCGCTTTTTCAAATAGTGTTTCCCAATCTTCAATATCTTTTTCTAAAAGCTTTTTAAATATTGGCATTCCTATTTCAGGAAATATTTTAAATCGTTGATGAAAATAATCACAAAATGAACTATTAAACGCTATCAAAAAACCTTCGCAATCAAGTGAACAGGCAGGATTATCAATACTATCGAATAAATTATCGCGGTAAACTTTATTTAATTCTTGTGAATTTAGTGTCGGCTTTTCCCCTAAACCAGGCAATTCCTTTTTTTTCCTTCTATCTTTCATTAGCAGTCACCGGCTAAATTTTACTTGCGCAACTTAAAAAATATCTGCATAATAATCAAGTTTTAATGTAAAAACATATTTACAATAAACAGCTACTTTCAAAATGCATTAGTTTAAACCGGAAACGAAAAGAGGATGTCTACCTTCTATATATTAATGTTAGTAAAAAAATGTCATTAGTAGTCTTCATTTTTCAAGAATGAGTCTTAAAATTCAAATTTATTTCATTTTGAGACAAACTTCAAATTACAATTCTTAATTCGAAATTAAGGTTGACTACTAATGACTAATAATTATTTCAATAAAGAGATATTTCTCGTTGACTTAAGAAATGATTTTATCCTCCAATAATATAATTTTCTAATTGTTGAATGGTGTTTTTTTGCTCACGAATTATATAACTGACTATATCGCCAATTGAAACAACTCCGGTAATTTTTTCATTCTCAATCACAGGAAGATGTCTAATATGCTTATCCGTCATTAACTGCATACAGTCAGATAAGGATTTATGTACATCAACAGTAAAAATACTGGTAGACATAAATTCCGATACATGAGTATCTATAGATGACTTACCCTGTAAAACAATTTTACGAGCATAATCTCTTTCAGAAAATACACCGACAATTTTATCATTGTCAATGACTAAAACAGCGCCAATATTTTTTTCAGCCATTAGTCTAAGCACATCAATAGTAATTGTTCCAGGCGGAACCCAGTAATAAGTATTACCCTTTTCTTTTAAGATGTCATTAACTGTTACCATTGTATTAATTTTTAAGTTAATAATAGTTCATTAAACTCCAATAAATTATATGTTAATAAACAATTTTAAAGGCCAAGGTGTTTAAAAAATTCAAAAAAAGAGAAAATAAAACAATAAATGCTGAAAATAACAAATGCTAAAAGTAACACTTTAGAGTAATTGCAAATGATCAACCTTTTTTGGACCGGCGATTAATTTCATCACGTATCATCGATGCTTTTTCATAGTTTTCAGTACGAATAGCATCTTCTAATCCGTTTTTAAGTTCTTCTATGGAGAAATTGCGAAGTTCTTCGTATTCAGTACGACGCGATTCTTCACGTGCTTTTGAAGTTTGAACACGTTGCGTAGCTTTTGATTCCTTTTCGAAATCAAGAACAATTCCTGAGCGTTCCAGTATATCGTCCGTTGTATAAATTGGACATTTAAAACGCAAAGCTAAAGCAATTGCATCAGATGTACGGGAATCAATATTAATTGTATTTTTACCATCATAGCAAGTTAAACGGGAATAAAAAATGCCTTCTTCCAACTTATATATATTAACTTCAAGTAAATCTACTTTGAATGCTACAGCAAAATTATAAAATAAGTCATGAGTTAACGGACGCGGAGGATTTAAACCTTCGAGTTGAATAGCTATAGCCTGAGCTTCAAATCCACCAACAATAATAGGTATCCTCCTGTCTCCCTTCTCTTCAGTAAGTACTAAAGCATAAGCTCCAGATTGAGTCTGGCTATATGATATCCCCAAAACGTTAAGCTTCACTTTGCTCATGGTTCCAGTTCATGATTATAATCACTTATAATATTTACAAATATAATCAAATAGCGTTTAAAAATATTTTAAAAGATAATTTTACAGGACACTATTTTTACAAAATTCATTGACTTTTAATTCATTGGTAATTATTATTCAGCTTTTAGAATAAAGCCTAAAAATGTATTATTCCGCTTCTGGTGAATCACCTAATACAGTTTTTGCCAGAGGCTTTAGCTGGTTTGCAATTAATTCTTTATAGTTTAATTTGTTTCTATAAATATCGCAGGCCCAGTACATAGCTTTTCTAAATGAATCTGATGAAGCTAGACCTTTCCCAGCAATTTCATATGCTGTACCATGTGCAGGTGAAGTACGAACTATTGGAAGTCCGGCAGTATAATTTATCCCTTCGCTTGAAGTTAATGCTTTAAATGGAATCAAACCCTGGTCATGATACATTGCTAGAACCGCATTGAATTTAGTATAGCTACCTGAACCAAAAAATCCATCTGCCGGAAATGGTCCTAATGCCATAATATTTAAATCCCGGGCAGCTTTAATTGTGGGAATAATAATTTCATTCTCTTCCGTTCCTAATAAACCATTGTCACCGGCATGTGGATTAAGCGATAAAACTGCAATGCTAGGATGACTAATATTGAAATCCTCAATTAGCGAAGCGTTCATTAATTTCAACTTACTTAAAATACGTTCCTGCGTAATCATCGCAGGTACATTTTTAAGAGCAATATGTTCATTAACGAGTCCGATTTTCAAAAAATCACTAACCATGAACATGAGGATATCAGTGGCATTGAATTTATTCTGAAGATAATCGGTATGACCTTTAAAATTAAACTTCTCTGAATGAATGTTAAATTTATTGATAGGTGCTGTAACCAACGCGTCAATTTTTCCATTCTTAAGATCAGCGACTGCAAATTCCAATGCTGAATAAGCTGCTTCTCCTGCTAGTTGGGTAGGCTTACCAAGTTCAACCTTAATATTATCATCGACACAATTTATCAAATTTGCACGTTTATTATGAATTTCATCAATGGAACGAACAGTATTTACATTTACATTATTCAGGTTGAGAGTTTTTCTATGGTAGGCTGCAGCTTTAGCTGATCCATAGACTATTGGAGTACATATTTCCAGGATACGGGGATCAGACAGTACATTTAAAATAACTTCATAGCTAATGCCATTTATATCTCCATGAGTAATACCTATTTTAATTCTTTTCATTCGACTTTTGCGTTAATCATTTATAACATGTGAGTTTCATAAAATATCAATTTGAGATACTTTTCAAATTCCTTTGAGACACTCTTTAAAAATAAGCAGAAGTTTTGAATTAGCAAATTTATGATTTTCTTTCTGGTAAAATTTTTATTTAAAAATATATCTTGAATTACAAAATTGTCATTTACACTAAATATAGGATGAAATGCGATTTTAAAAAACGATGTGCTTTTCTACTTTTCTTTAAGCCTCCTGGCAAAGTTTAGCAAAGAAATCATACAAGAGCCTTAAACCAAATCCGGTACCTCCTTTGCCTCTATAACTTTCATTCTTTTTCGAAAATGCAACTGATGCAATATCAAAATGCATCCATGGATATGAAGTAAAACGTTCAAGAAATTTTCCTGCGAGTATAGTACCAGCTTGCTTTCCTCCTACATTTTTTATTTCAGCAATATCCGATTTCAGCATTTCTGAATAATCGTCCCAAAGAGGTAATTCAATTATTCGTTCAAAAACATTTTCTGCACTTTTAAAAATTTTTCCTTTTATTTCAGTTGAAGCTGTACCCATTGAGACAATAGCAAAAGGTCCAATAATAACAGAAGTTGATCCGGTAAGAGTTGCAAGATCGATTACCAATTCCGGATCAAACTTTTTAGCATATACCAATGCATCAGCAAGTATTATTCGGCCTTCAGCATCGCTATTAAGTACTTCAACGTTTGTGCCATCCATAATGGTAATTACATCTCCCGGCGCAAATGCATTTCCTGAAGGTCTGTTATCAGTCGCAGGCGCCAATGCAATGACATGTATTGGAAGTTTATTTGCCGCAATTGAATAAATAACTCCACATGCAATAGCAGCACCCGACATATCACATTTCATATAATCCATACTATCCAAAGTAGGCTTAAGAGATAATCCTCCGGTATCGTAAACAATCCCTTTTCCAACTAAAACATAAGGTTTTTTGTTTATGGCATTCTTTGGTTTCCATTCCATTATTGTAAAAGTGGGAGGATCAACAGATCCCTTATTTACTGCCAGCAGACCTCCCATTTTTAAAGTTTCTATTTTCTTCTTATTTAATATTTCAACAATAAAACCAGCTTCATCTCCCATTTGCTTAAACTCCAAGGCAAGTTGCTCTGCCGTTAAAAAGGAAGCAGGCTCATTAATTAAATCACGAACACGATATAACGCTTTAAATACATTTGTCAATTGCACAATTTTTAATTCAGAAAGAGGCTGACAAATTAAACCCAACTCCTTTAAAGTTGATTTTTTATCTTCGCTGCTTTTCAAATATTTCTTAAAGCGATATGCACCTAACACAGCCCCTTCAGTAAATGCAAGTAATACATCAGTATTATTCTCAGCATGAAAAACATTCAACTTTTCAAAGCCCATTTCAGATAATGCAATCTGAACTTTAAAACCCGATTTTCGCGCATCTTCAAGCATTAAATGAAATTGTTTTTTCGAATCAAGAATTAAAATAAAAACAAGCCTATGAAACTGATTAATGGTAATAAAGCTGTCGCCTTTATCAATTCGTGTTTTTACGTAATTGTATTCATTGTCCGAAAGAAAAGAAACGTCAAAAACAGATTCTTTAGTTGCCAGCACTGCTATACTCGATTGTGCATCGAGGCTTTCAATCTTATTTATCCTTATGTCCATACTAATAACTTATTTCTAATTTTCTGCGAGGTAAAGTTAATAATTAGTTTGTAAGCTGATTGAGATAATAATAGTTCTCAAATGATAAGAATAAACTTTATACATATTGTTAATTTACTTGATAAAAGCTGAGTTTATTATAATTTTACAATTTCAGAAATATTAAAATGAAAATTATTTCGCATTTCTAATTACCAAACATTAGTCACCCTTCGACATGCTCAGGGTGACAGAATACCATGTTCATACTGAGCTTGTCGAAGTATGAGCTTTAAGAAATTGTTCTTAATTAGACAATGTTGAATTATTAAATTGAAAATTTTAAATTCGTAATATTTGAATTTATCTTCCATATATAAAAAAGCTCTAGACTTAAAATCAATCTCGGTTGAAGAAGGTACATTCCTTTTTCATAATGCACTTTTGGAAGAGATAATGTTTGTGGCTCATGAATTAAGGAAAATCCATGTTCCCGGAAATGAAGTAACCTGGATGATTGATCGAAATGTAAATATTACAAATGTATGTATTTCGAGTTGCAAGTTTTGTAATTTTCACAGAACTACTAATCATAAAGATGCATATATAACTTCAATTGAAGAATACAAAGAAAAAATAGATGCACTTTATAAACTTGGTGGAGATCAGCTTTTACTTCAGGGTGGACTGCATCCAAAATTGGGATTAAGTTTTTATAAGGATTTATTTAAACAACTTAAATTACTTTATCCAACTTTGAAATTACATGCACTTGGGCCGGCAGAGATAGTTCATATATCCAAATTAGAAAAACTAGACTATAGAAAAGTTCTAGAAGAATTAATTGATTCGGGGCTAGATAGCTTGCCAGGCGGAGGTGCAGAAATTCTTTGTGATCGTGTACGGCAAATTGTATCACCAGGAAAATGCAAAAGCGATGAATGGCTCAATGTTATGCTCGAAGCTCACAGATTGAATTTGCCGACATCTGCAACCATGATGTTTGGACATGCCGAAACTGTTGAAGAACGCTGCTTTCATTTGATAAAACTTCGCGAATTACAATTCAAAAAACCAAAAAATCATTATGGTTTTATTGCCTTTATTCCCTGGCCATTCCAGGATGAAAATACGGTTTTAAAAACCAGGCTTGGAATAACAAACCAGGTAAGCATAGAGGAGTATATCCGTATGATAGCACTAAGCAGATTAATGCTGAACAATATAACCAACATTCAGGCTTCATGGCTTACTGTCGGTAAAACAACAGGGCAAATTGCATTGCATGCCGGTGCAAATGATTTTGGATCGATAATGATTGAAGAGAACGTTGTATCATCTGCCGGTGCAAAAAACAAACTCAATGCCGATGAAATACAACAAGTAATTCGTGAAACAGGCTTTATACCTAAAAGAAGAAATCAGAAATATGAATTAGCCAATTAAATAATTTGAAAATTTGAGAATTTGAATTAAGATTCTTTATGTTTCTATTCCTCATTTACTAAAATCTTCAACTTCTGCCCGGGTTTTAAATCATGATCGTTTTTAATATTATTGGCTTCTTTAATAGTATTCATAGAATCGCATTTGAATCGTGAAGCTATACTCCACATTGTGTCACCTTTTTTCACAGTATAATAGAAGTAATGCTGCTTTTTAAACTGATTCAGTTTTGATGAATTTCCGTTAATTTGATTGTTATCTCTTTTAATCCATATAACTAGTTTTTGACCCACTTCAATATTATCATTTTGAAGTTTATTCCATGCACGCAGGTTTTCAAGAGTGCAACCATAATGCATTGCAATTTTATGCAAAAAGTCTCCGCCTGAAACTGTATAACATATTTTAATCAATCCAGCAGTATCACCGGCCGCAGATAAAACATCTAAATAATCTGCTGTATCATCAGTACGTGAGTAAATCTGGTTTTCGAGTTTGAGAAAAGTAATTATTTTATCTGAAGGTAAAACCAGAGATTGCGCATTATCAGCGATAGGTATATAATCACGGCGATAACAAGGATTTAATATTCGGAGTGTCTCAACAGAAATTCCAATTTTTTTAGAAATTTTGGAAAATTCTGCAGCTTCATGTATCATTAAAGTGTCAATGTTATTAAAATTATAGGCAGGAGGCTTAGGTACAATTCCATGTTCTGTTGCATGATTTACTAAATAAACGACAGCAATAAATGCAGGAACATACCATTTCGTTTGTTCTGAGAGATAGGGTTGAATTTGCCAGAAAGATGTTTTACCTCCTGAACGGGCTATGGCATTTCGTACATCTCCCGGACCACCATTATAAGCAGCAAGAGCTAATTGCCAGTCATTAAAAATACTATAAAGATATTTCAGGTATCTGCAAGCTGCATCTGTTGATAGATATAGGTCGCATCTTTCATCTTTATAGGAAGTAACCTTGAGTCCTAATAATTTAACAGAATTTAAAAGCAACTGCCACAAACCCATTGCTCCTGAACTGGACTTTGCCAGTGGGTTCAAGCCGGATTCAACAATAGGAAGATATTTAAGTTCAAGCGGGAGATTATATTTGTCTAAATATTCTTCGAAAACCGGGAAATACAAATCTTTCAGACCTAGAAATTCTGCAACTTTTTCAGGTCTTTGTAAAATGTATATATTGATGTATTTATGAACATCCTGATTGTAATCAAGTTTAATTGGTGATTGCCTGTTGAGTTTTTCAATACGATATTCATAGTAAATATCAGGATATTCAATTATTTTTTTTTCTTTCTTTAATGAATCATTATTCTGCAACTTATTTTGATTGTTAAGATGAGAAGAAATATCTTTTTTTTCATTATTTCTTATTTCTGGCGTATCTGGAGATTGAGATAGAATGTTTTGTGCGAAAATTGCCAGTATAATTACATAGGCGGATTTTGTCATTAACGTTCTATTCTTCATTATTCCTACTTGTATTGCTTACAAAATCAAATACCCATTTGATTAATCAGACGAATAATTAAATTTTTCCTGTGAAATTTATCTTTGAAAATTTTATATAAAAAACCAGATGCTATGAAAGAAACATCACAACAAGACTATTTAAGAAGTAATTCTCTTTTATAAAAGAATTATCCACTTAATCACAGATATTTCATATCATTTCTTTTCTTCTTTTGAATCTTCTGCAGGTTTGTCTGTTTCACCTTTACTGGCCTTTTTGAACTCATTAATACCTTGCCCAAGCCCCCTCATCAATTCAGGAATTTTACTACTGCCAAATAAAAGTACCAGAACAAATACAATGAGAATTATATGACCAGCACTTAAAAACTCTAAAAGCACAAATAAATTCATCATATTATTATTTATTAAATTAATAAACTATAAAGCATTTGTAATTTTCTTCATGAAAATTTCAGAGCTAATATTTCAAATTCAAAATTAAACAATTAAATACGTAACTCCATGTCAAAGAGTAAACAATAAACACCTCCTAAAAGTTAGTAAGCAAATTGAAATATATATTCAAATTAAACATGCAATTCTAATAAAATTGAAATTCATTAATAGTTCGAATAGTTAATGAATAAATTTCTTGATTATAAAATTGTAAACGTCATTCGAGTTTGCATATAATAATATAGCTAATAAAATTATTAGTCCAGTCAATTGCGCGTACTCGAGGAATTTATCACTTGGTTTTCGGCCAGTAATAATTTCATAAAGAAGAAACAGAACATGTCCTCCATCAAGTGCAGGAATTGGTAAAACATTCATAAATGCTAATATTATAGATAAAAATGCAGTAAGATTCCAAAATGTATAGCCATCCCAAACAGATGGGAAAATACTGCCAATAGTCATGAAACCTCCAAGAGATTCATATCCTTTGACTTTAGATGAAAAAACAAGTTTAAATGATTTAATATAATCCGATAATCTGTTCAAGCCTTTTGAAATACCGGCAGGTATTGATTCGAAAAAACCATAATAGATATACTTAAGTTGAAAAAATTTAGTAAGATCATATTCTTGTGCTATGCCTAAAATACCGTTAGATGGAACTTTAGCAATTATATTGACAGGTTTTCCATCGCGATCAATGGTAAATCTAATAGTATCATTTTTATGCCGGAGAACTTGTGTTTTAAATTCATCGAAAAACGTTGCTTTTTTACCTTCAATTGCCAAAAGACGGTCATTCTTTTTTAAACCTGCTTGTTCTCCTGCAGAATTTTTCGCAAAACTATTTATTAAAAATGGTACTCTTGGAAGTATAATTTCTTCTTTCTTAAGAATTAAACTATGCACGAAATTATCAGGAAGATGCACGTCTATTTTTTGACTGTCACGAAGCACTTGAATGGTTTTGGCCTGATTTATTATGACATAATGCATAATCGAATTAAAATTCTCAACGTTGACATTATCTACAGATAATATAAAATCTCCACTTCGCAAACCTGCATTGTAGGCTAATGAATCAACGGCAATTCCGTACTTGGCATTTTTAAGAGGAAGATAACTTTCGCCCCAAACATATAATATTGCCACATAAATAATTAAAGCAAAAATAAAATTGACCATTACTCCGCCTAACATAATTAATAGTCTTTGCCATGTTGGTTTCGATCGAAATTCATAGGGCTGGGGTGGTTGTTTCATCTGTTCTAAATCCATGCTTTCGTCTATCATTCCTGATATTTTTACATAGCCTCCTAAAGGAATCCAGCCTATTCCATATTCAGTTTCACCCTTTTTTATCTTGAATAGCGAAAACCACGGGTGAAAAAATAAGTAGAACTTTTCAACCCTGGTTTTAAAGAGTTTGGCAAAGAAAAAGTGACCACATTCATGAATAATTATCAATATTGATAAACTTAGCAAGAACTGAAGTACTTTGATTAATATTTCCATTAGATATAAGTTTTGTTAATGGCTTGAGCCATATTAAATAATTTTAAAACTGTAAAATCTGGAATTAACCAGATTTAAATCAAACTTTCAGAAAATTCGCGTGCAAATTTATCAGTTTGTTGGTAATCTTCAAAAGATGGACTACTAATAAAATGTATTTTACTCAAAGTTTTTTCAATAATATCAGGCATTTCTAGGAATCTAATACGTTCGCAAAGAAATGCATTAACCGCTACTTCATTGGATGCATTCAATGCACATGGCATATTACCTCCAAGTTGCATCACGCTAAATGCAAGAGCAAGGTTTCGGAAAATTTCAGTATCAGGTTTTTCAAATGTAAGTTGTGGATAATTAAAAAAGTCGAATCTTGGAAAATCTGTTTTCAATCGTTGTGGATAACTTAATGCATAAAGAATAGGTAGATGCATATCAGGCAAACCCATTTGAGCCTTCATGGAACCATCCTCAAATTGAACAATAGAATGAATTATTGATTGCGGATGCACTACTACTTCAATTTGTTCGGGCTTTAGATTAAAAAGCCATTTCGCTTCTATAGCTTCTAAACCTTTATTCATAAGGGAAGCAGAATCAATTGTAACTTTATTGCCCATGCACCAGTTTGGATGATTAAGTGCTTCTTTGGGTTTAATATTTTTAATATATTCCAAATCTCTACCTCTGAAAGGACCTCCTGAAGCTGTCAAATATATTTTCTCAATCGTATTTTGTGTTTCACCTTCCAAACATTGAAAAATTGCTGAATGTTCGGAATCAACAGGGTAAATTTTGACATTGTACTTTTGAGACAGGGATTGAATAAGCTCTCCGGCGACTACAAGTGTCTCTTTATTAGCAAGTGCAATAGTCTTGCCTGCTTTGATTGCATTTATAGTAGGTAATAAACCTGAATATCCAACCATAGCAGTAAGAACAATTTCTGAAGTTGAAGTTTTGACTACTTCCAAAAGAGATTCTTCTCCGGAAAGAACCCTTATAGGATAATTGCTTAAAGCTTCTTTTACTATATTGTATTTTGCTTTATTAACTATTACGACATTATCAGGCACTAACTTATACGCTTGCTTAATAAGAAGTTCATGATTATCGTAGGCAGTAATAGATTCAACTTCAAAATTTAAAGGATATTTTTCTATTACTTCAAGAGCTTGTCTGCCAATTGAACCAGTTGATCCTAGTATTACAATTCGTTTCTTCATTTCAAATTGGCTAAAAGACTAATATATTTATGAAATATTGCAGCTAGAAAACAATATAATCTTCAGGATTTATCGGATTGCCGTTATACCACAATTCAAAATGCAGATGAGGACCTGTCGTTAATTCACCAGAATTACCAACAATAGCAATAACTTCACCTACTTTAACATGGCTTCCTTCTTTTTTAAAAACTTCAGCATTATGCTTATATACTGAAATAAGATTGTTTTCGTGTTGTATTTCAATAACATAACCTGTTTCAAGTGTCCATGATGATAATATAACTGTACCATCCAGTACTGCTTTTATAACTTCATTTGGGCCGGCCACAATATCTACTCCATAATGGCTTATAGCTGGATTAAAGGTATTGGTTACAACTCCTCTTAGTGGTGTGAAAAAATGAATCTGCGAGAGACTTGTAGATGATTGTTGTTTGGGTTGAACCGAAAAAGTCAAATTAAATTGCTCTTCTCCCTCAACCTGCTTTCGAAATATTGAATCTTTATCAGACTTTGTAAATCTTATATTTTTTACTTTTACAGAATCCTGATTTGAATTGATTTTATCATCTGTGCTTTTCCCTGTGATAATATTATTAAGGTTATTAAAATATTTATCACGTATTTCAATTTCATGTTCAAGTGAATCTAATTTTAATGCATTCATAACAATAATTCTGTGAAGTTTGCTTGAAGGATAGTCAGGTAACAGTTCACGGACCGAAGTATATGCAATAAGTATTACAGTGAGTACTACAAGAGATGTACTTAATGCACCCAAAATCCAAAGCAGATTGAACCCTTTCAATCGAAGATAACCTAATTCTTCAAATGTATTATCATTGTATATAATAAGACGATATTTGTCTTTTAGTCTTTGCGAAAGTTTACGTTTTGGTTTATTCATTTTGTTTACCTTTTTATTTACTCTATAAACCAGCAATATTTTATCAGATATTTTTTTCCTGATTTTTCAATTTTTCATTGAATCAGAACGACTGTCAATTTGATTCCTTAATTATAAATAATTATTTGTGTTTGTTAACAATTTTTATTTTCATGAATTACTTTAACCTCTTTTGATTCGCTTTGCCATAATCCGTGTTTTGTGCAATATGAAAGTGCAGTCAAATTCATACTTACTTTAGGAACAATATAAAAATCTACCTCTGGTTGTCCGGCTGTATTGCCCATTGTTCCTGGAAAAATTTTTGTTTCTGTCAATAATGTTTCACGGTTCCACAATTGAATAAAACCTATATAATGATCGCCATCATCAGGGTGATTATATTCATTACCTACACGAATTTTAATCTTAAATTTTTCATTTTCTTTTGCTTCATTTTCGCAAATAATAAATGGAGTATGACGATCAAAATAATCTTTTTGAGCTTCTTTCTGAAGTTTAGTAATATCAACCGGTTTAAAAATATTTGGCATAGACCACTATTTTTTAAGAAAATTTATGCACGTAAACTTACTTAATCCTTAAAAAATAATTGAATAAAAGCTTTAATTTTTTTGCCAGATACTAAAACTAGTATATCTTTGCGTTCCTATAAAACATAGGATAGTCTGACTATTGAGACAGTTAAGGTTAAGTCGTTTGAATTGAAATATTGTAATAATATTGCGGGGTGGAGCAGTTGGTAGCTCGTTGGGCTCATAACCCAAAGGTCACAGGTTCGAGTCCTGTCCCCGCTACTTAAAAGGCCCGTTCTTAGGGCCTTTTAAATTTAAATTTGCAATTTATAATTATCATCAACTTATTTCTAATTAAATAAAATTAAATTTTATTGGTTTGGTTTCCTATACAATGGACCGGATGCAGGAACAGGAGTTACTGTAATTACAACATCACCACCGGAAATTGTACCTGGACCATTTGCATCACTTACTGCAGTCAATGTATACGTGATAGTAGAAGTCGGGCTGACATTAAATGTATAGGGACTGGTTGTAATATTATTAATGTTATAAGTTGAAGTTCCATCAAAATAAGAAATATTCCAATTAGGTGTACCTGTTAAGGTAACCGTTAAAACAGCGCTTTGACCCACACAAATTGAGGTTATGCCACTTAAGCTGGCTGTAGCCGTAGGATTAACAGTTAATATGCCATAGTTAGATGTAGCATTTCCACAAGTTCCGGTAACTACACAATGATACCAATAACCACTCATGCTCAATGTTGCAGCAGTTATAGAAAGGGATGCAGTAGTTTCACCACTATAAACCCCTCCACTCGCAGAACTCCAACTTCCCCCGTTATTTGTTGAAACATCCCAACTATAAGTAAAAGGAACAGTACCACCAGCCACGACAGTAAACGAAGTATTTAGTCCGGCAAAAATTGTACTGTTTGAAGGGTCTGTTGTAATAGAAGTTACGGCATTAATTGTAGTTGTATTTGAAGCGGCACTAGCCCCGGAACAACCGCTTGCATTGTTATAATTGACGGTCACTGTTTTGCTTCCAGTTGTCAACCATTGCAAAGTTACAGTGTTACTGGCAGCCCCAATACCACCAGCGGTGATATTATAGTCAGTTCCCAATATTCCTGGTACGCTCCACACATAGCTCGATTGTCCTGCCTGAGTTGTATAAGTGACATTAGTACTTGCGCATGTATTAGCCCCTGGCGAAGCAGTAAATGTAGGAGTTGGCAGCGCATTAACGGTAGTTGTATTTGAAGCTGCACTAGCCCCGGTACAACCGCTTGCATTATTATAATTGACGGTCACTGTTTTGCTTCCAGTTGTCAACCATTGCAAAGTTACTGTGTTACTGGCAGCCCCAATACCACCAGCGGTGATATTATAGTCAGTTCCCAATATTCCTGGTACGCTCCACACATAGCTCGATTGTCCTGCCTGAGTTGTATAAGTGACATTAGTAATTACGCAGGTATTAGTCCCTGGCGAAGCAGTAAATGTAGGAGTTGGTTGAGGGTTTACTGTGATTGTACCAAATGCCACAACAGGTCCACAGCCGCCAGTTGTGGTGACTGTGAAGTTATACGTTCCTGATACAGTTGGAGTACCACTAATTGTAACCACATTAGCAGCCCAAATACCTGACACTCCTGAAGGTAGTCCCCCTACGGATGCTCCGGTTGCGCCTGTAGTAGCATATGTGATATTTGTAATTGCAGTATTTTCACATAATATTTGGTTATCTGTGCCAGCAATAGATGATAATGAAACCGTATTAGTCGGGTTTACTGTTATAGATGTTGATCGGGGTGTACTTGTGCCGCAAGAATTTGTAGCTGTTACATTTAACGTTCCGCTTGTCGCACTGGAACTAAAATTAAGTTTGACAGAATTACTGCTTCCAATAATTGTAACTCCTGTACCAGTATAACTCCAATTATATGTTACTGCAGACATAGCGGGAACAGTATATGTAACCCCATTAGTTCCCTGGCATACAGGTGTCGGTGCTGAAGTATATGCAGATGGTTGCTGTGGAGCTACCGGGAATGCAATTACAACCTGATCGGATGACTGGCATCCGCCACCAGAACTTATTGTCCATTGCAAAGTATAGGAGTTTCCCAACTGGCCGTTAAAAACACTATTGTATTGGGTAGGGCTAAGAACTATTCCACCGCTTCCACTAACAATAGACCATAATCCTGTATTGGGTGAGGGATTATTCCCTACCAAAGTTACGCCTGATTTTCCGCACAATGATGTGTCATTACCAGCACTTGCCGTTGTAGGCGTACTGTAAACAGTAACTGTAGTGGGATCAACGACACCGGCAAGAGTTCCATTATTATAAGTAAACCCGGTCAATTGATATGTGCCAGTAATCGGAGTAGGTAAAGTATCAGGCAGTGAAGTAACTTTTACCGATGGTTGGGGAATACCATTGACAGTATAATTAAGTATGTAATATAAATTAATAGGTGAATAAGTTATAAATTTTACAGGAATTCCGGCAGTTCCACATACAGGCCCGCTTGGCGAAAGCGTAGCTTTAGGTGTCGTTGAGGTTACACTTGCTGTAGTAAAGTTTGTTTGGGTTGTTCCTATGCTCACGGTGTAATTTGAAACCACATTTCCAGTCGAAAGACCCCCAGAAGCTGTTGAAGCCAATTGTGACCAACTGCTGCCAAATTGGGCTACTCTCATATCACTTAATCCGTTTTGAGTCATTAAAGCTGTTAAATCACTTGTAGGACTCCATCCAAGACTAATTTTTGCATTTCTTGCAACAGATGATTTAACCCCCCAATATTCCAAATCATTCACTGCTTGCAGTGGTGAAGAAAAATTTGTATAAGTCGGATTCGGCAAAAAATATTGAACTGTCCAAACTCCTGCGAGGGCTGAGTCAGTGAGTATGAATTGATGTCCCCATATTGTGCCTTGTCCGATTGGAAAAGTAAAACTGGTATTTGGATTTATTGTTTTAGTTAATGGACCATTAATAAATGAAGTTGCACTGCCGCCGGAAGGTACGACACAAGCGGCAGAAGTATTTGTAATAGAAAGCTTATTCGTACTTGTTGTAGTAATAATTCCATTTGTTAATAATAAGTTACCTGTACTGACAGTGATTGTACCATTCGTGCCAATGCTTAACCCTGCACTATTGTTTACTTCCATATTATTAAAAGTGAAATTACCCATTGGTCCTCCTACAGTTTGTGCTAAAGTTCCGGCAAATGTAACAGTAGCATTAGCCCCACTTCCTTGAGTAAATGCTCCGGAGCCATATTTCTCCATAGTTCCTAATATATACAAATGCCTATTGTTAGCGCTATTATCTAAAGTTGGCCCGTTTATTACCAAACGATTACAAATTGTCAAATCAGTATTTGGCAGTGTTCTTTTCCCTGTGCCACTGAAAAAAAGGTTAGGCAGTGATTGTCCCTGGAAGGGTGTAACAACTATGGTATAATTGCCGGTTCCCCCAAAGTCGATGGTTCCATTGTTGGAACAACCTACAAAGGATGTATAATTTCCGGCAGGCACATTTCCGCTTTCTACATGCAGAAGACCATTCCCTGAAACAGTACCTAAATTATGTCCATAGGTAGGAGAAACAACCATAAGTGAATCATTTATTGTTGTTTGATATGCCGAGCAATGATTCACATCGGTGGTCACAACAGTATTAATAAAAACAATAAAACCATTAGGCCCTCCTGCCGGACATGAAGGCGAAGCTCCCACTGGTTGCCACACAGTGGTATCAGACCAGTTCCCGTTTTTAATTGATTGATACGAAGGTATCTGACTTGGTATTGCAGTGTCATTACCTGCAGTATAAGCTCCGTTTAAGTTCGAGGTTCCGGAATAATAAAATGAAATCAAGTGGTTAATTGTATCTACATTACTGGTATATGGACCTGGAGTTGCTTTGCTCCAATATGTACCAGGGAGCAAAAGTCGGGCAGCTACGTAATTAGAAGCATAGCCATCCACGTCACCCGGCAAATATTGTAATACAGAGCTTCCATTAAAACCCGATATTCCAGAACTTGTAATTCCCCAATAATATTGTAATACCTGTGATGGGGTATAAACTGCCGGTTCATAAGAATTTATAGGATTAACCTGGATATAACCAACTGATGCATTATCGGTATATGATAATACTGATGGTGTATATTTTCCTGATACTCCAACCGGAAAAGTAAAAGTAGTTGGTGTTGCAACTATTATGTTAAAAAACTTTCTTACCCCAAAACTACTTGAAACCCCATCGGAAACTATCATGTTGGTCACGCTATACGGAAATCCTGTCAAATTGCTGTTAAGTCCGAGTGAAAGTAAATGCGAACCAATATTCAGGTTTCCTTTTGTAAGCGCCAAATTATTTCGAAGATTTAAATCATTATTAGCCAAAGCACCTGCATTGTTTTTTACTTCTAACCTACCAAATGACCCAGTACCGGATATAATTTGTTGCGATGTTCCGGAAAGGCTGATACCGCTGCTTGCTGTATTATTATCGCTGTATGAACCATTGTTTGTTAGGTTCCCTAACGAAGTAATCAGGTAATTACCTAAAACAAAAGCCCCATTTCCAATAATAAGGTTATGGTTCACCGTAGCATTGCTGTTTTCAGTCACTGAAGTGACTGGCGAAATATTCAGATCGTAAAAGTTGGTTACAGAACTTCCCGTAATATTTTGAGTACTTCCATCGAAGGTTGTCAAGTTTGTACCATAATTATAGGTGCCACTGTTATTAAAATCGCCTCCGACAGTTAAATTCAAATTGTTTGAAGTTAAAATGCTATATGCATTCGATAACAACAAAGTGCCATTAACATTCAACGGGTCTAACATGAGGCCGACTGTCGCATTTTTCGTCCCAACAACATATCCGGTAATTGTAAGATTATTTAACGATACATTGGCATCCAATAAATAATTTTCAGCTAAATTAACTATAGGTCCAACAGCCGGGGTTTGAGTGAATATAATAGTACCACCGGTTATAGAGCTTGTTTGCGGCCGCAGGTATAAATCGCCATAATTGATACCGCCTCCTCTGACAATAGTGAGCGTTCCACCTGACATATTGAACTGGCTGCCGGTATTAACAACTTCTAATTTTGCATTTGAAGTCAATGCCGTATTTCCGTTTATGATAACCTGTCCACCTGTTTGTTTATAACTTAATACTCCAGCTGAATTTGATGGGTTACGACGTATAGCACCATTTACAATTAAGTTGCCTCCATCCATTTCAATAGTTGCAGCCCCTCCACTAGAATACTCAATATCGTTATGTTGATTATTTGTTGTGAGTCCAATATTGATGTTGCCCGCATTTGTACTTGCCGATGTCAAATTTCCGCTTAAATACAGGGTATTTGTGCTCACATTGCCTTGGGCAATATTCACATTCGCAGCATTGGCAATTGAAAGCCTGGCTGTAGCAGGAATTGTAAAACTACTTGTTGTTGTAATATTAAAGGCTGTTCCCGCCCGGTTATATATAAATGTGCCATTTGTTAAGGTAAGCCAGCCATCTGCTAAAGTAGTTAATGTACCTGTTGTGCTACAAGTAAGGGTGTTTGCCTGCGAGTTTCCCTTGTTCATTGTAACATAGTGAAAATTATTATTGCCGGTACCTGTTATTACTGTATTTCCTGAACCTTGAAATGTAACATCACAATAATGAGCTGTACTGGGAGAAAGTAATCTCAAACCAGAAAAATTACCATTAGTTGTTCCATTGTTATTTATATTACCACCAATAGCAAGGGTATTAACTACTGTCGGACCGCTATTATATGGTGTAACACCATATGAATTATCGTAAGCTACAAAACATGCACCATTGGTCGTTGCTATATTTATATCCCCATCAACAATTAAATGTTGAGGAAGAGAATCATCCCAATAACAGAAAGTTCCACCATTAATATTTAAATTACCATAAATATGAACTGTTTTTTCCATTGATCTATAGAACCATCTGCAATTAGGATAATAATTATTAAGCGTATTCGTACTCCAGCTAATTCCAATAACTGAAAGATAAGACGACCCATTAGCAGATAGATTTCCATAAATAGTTACCGAAGGAATATTTGGAAGTGCCATGTTATCTCCACTACCGGCTCCACCTAAAGGTGATAACTTCATATTACCAAAGGATGCAACTGCAGGCAAAACATAAAGTGCGTTACCGTCATTGGTTGTGGTATAAAATTCTTCTGTACCTTTATTTGCATTAAAATCCGTAAAATCACCGGAAGGAAAATAAAATTTACTGGTATCAGCTGTACCACCTGGTGCTTTTGTCGTTGTTAGTCTGAAATTACCATTACCTGAAGTACTGTTTACAACTACACTAAAATCACTACCCGGGTTGTTGTCAATATCCAATGCAGCGCCGGCATCAATTTGTAGGGAAGCACAACTTGCAGTACGCCGATTACGTGTATATTGGTTTGCACCATCAATGGTTGCATTTGTTAAATAAACAGAATCGTTATTGCCGATGAGGACAATGTCATTTATTCCAGGTGTTAGATTTGATGGATTGGAATATACTGTGTGGCTTGTCAATGACCATGTAACAGCATTAGCCCACTCGCCCTTAGGCGAAGCAGAACCTTTAGGACAGTTGTAACTATAAAAAATTTTAGGTGTTCCAAAATCAGCAGCTAATCCGCCAGTATAATCGCCGTCTATATTGCTTGTATTGTTTAACCATGGGCCATCTAATAAAGTAAGATTTGTATAGAAACTTGAATGGATTCCGCTTGTCCAAGTGAATGCCGACTCGTCATATCGTGCCGGAACATAATTGGAAGTATCTGATAGTACAGGCACATCGGCAGAATTATAGGTATATTTATGTGTAACAGAATTAGCATATCCTGCAAAACCTGAAGATTTTACACGCCAATAATACGTGAGATTGTGTTCTTTTGTAGTTGTGGCAGGCTGCTCAATACCAACCGGCCTTAATGTAATTGAGCCCCATGTTGCAGCTGAAGCAATATTTATGGTGGCAGGAGTATAGGCTGAAGCTTTTGCAGGGGTTATGGTCGGAGCTCCTATTGGAAAAGTAAAACTTGTTGAAGTAGCCGAATAAGTTTTGGTAATCCCGCCATCGCCCGAAAGCCCGCTGCTTTGAATGTAGCAATTGGCGCCGAAGCCCGGAATGGAAGTAATTGTACCGGTTGCCGTAATATTCAAATTATTGCTCCCTATGACAAATATTCTATTTGAAACCAATTTTAAAGCTCCGGTTACCGTAATATTTGAGGTAATTGAAACCGGCGATCCTGCACTTGTATTGTTCAAATCTAAATTATTAAATGTACCTGAACCATTTCCATCAATAGTTTGGGCAGTTGTTCCCACTATCGCAATTTTTCCGGTACCGTATTCGGTGCCCGCATTATAAACTCCGCCTGAAGCTTTGATAGTATCGCCGTTGTCGCCTAATTGGCCACCTATTATCATCAATGAGTCTGCTACATTTATAGAGTTTTGTGATCCGGCAAAAAGAAGCACTTTGGAAGCAGCTTTGTTTACGATTAATTTATTGAGTGCAAGAGCACCGGCTGTGTTAACAGTGAATGTTTGATTGCCGCTTCCGTTAAAAAGAGTCCTGTTAGCACCTGTAGTATAAACTGCGTTATTCGCTATAGTAAAGTTGCCTCCTATATTTAGGTCAAGGCCATTAGCAATAAAAGTACTTCCGGATTGAAAACTAATGTTGCTTAATATTGTCAATGCACGGGTGTTCAACTGAACGCTTTGTGTAGCACCGGTTTTCGGGCTAACAGTAAAGTTTCCAACCGGAGTCGTTGAATAAATATAATAATTTGCATCGTTAAGGCCTGTAGCTTTAGGTATAATCTGTATAGTTCCACCGGAAACATTAGAATTCGATACAGGGCTATTCTGTTGAAAAGCATAAGGCGTAGCAAGTGTGCCGCAAACATCGTATATATTTATTGTTCCCCCTGACATTGAAAAACCGTTTGATGCATTGGCATTTATGTAAAATGTGCCAACATTGGCATCAATGCTATTGGCTGCCCTGGTATAATTTATTCCCGGATTTGCAAGATCGGTTGGAACTGAATAATTGATTGTATCCTGAAACCGGCCACGTAAAATTACAGTTCCATTGTTCTGTGAATAATTAACCAGTCCTACATTTGCAGCTTCAGGGGAATGGATTTGTTTTGCATCAATAGTTCCCCCGTTAACCATAATTTGTCCAAGATTATAACTCCAATAAAGCAAGCCCGATGACTCGCGCGTTGAAAGATAACCGCTGTTCACCAGTAACTTGCCTAAAACCGATAAGCCGCTACCACCACCAACTCCAATACCATAAGCAGCGCTTGATCCGCCGGTAAGACCATAAGCTGCATTTACTTCGCTGTAATCATCGGCTGTGGATAAAACAATAACATTTCCTCCATCAATTGTTAGCTCTGCACTGGCAGGTATGTAATAATCACTTGTTGGCGCTACTATTATCGTACCTTCCGTTAAGGATGGTATTACGGTAAATCCGGTAAGGATTAAATTACCATTACGGATCCATAATGCTTTTTTAATGTTTGGATTTGCATTAGTGGTAACAGGATTTGTAATGTCAAAAGCGGCAACATTTGCCCCAAACAATCTGAAATTGCTATATGTCGATGGGTTTATGGTAAGAGAATATGTTGGGTCACTGCCTTTATCGAGTATCAGGTTGTAAAAATCAGTTTGACCATTACAAGTTAAAGTATTACTGGTTGATCCCTGGAAATAAACCGTAGCAGCTCCATTAGCAGGAAAAGCAGCATACTGAGGATAAGTTTGGTTAGTAAACCTGACGGTTCCATTATTAGTAAAATCGCCTAGTACAACTATTTTATGGGTTTCATTGTTATAGTAACTAATTCCAGCAGGAACACTAGCAGGGGGAGTAGGAGCATCCGCTCCGGTTACTGTGTTACCTGTACCCACGGCAATTGAGCCTGTGCTATCTACAGTAACACTTCCATTAATTGTAAGTTGTAATCTTTGGGCTGTATTATCATTAATCTGAAATGCTCCTTGCATTACATGTAAATTTCCATTTAAAGAAAGGTTAGTTCTTATAACATCGGTGCCATTTGTGTTTATAGCTAAATTATTATAGGTAGCTTGGCTTGCAGGCAAGGTAATAGGTGCATCGTATTCTGTTGTACCACCTCCAGCAAGTACAAAATTATCAGTAGTTATAGTTGGAAAATTTGCAGAAAACAGTTGCAATGTTCCCTGGCCTGAAAGGGATAAAAGACCGTTTGAAAACTGGTAAGTGCCTAGATTTAAATAACCACCGGCATTAATATTGATGCTCAGTTTTTGGGTAGTAATGTTGCTTGAAATAGATACCGTGCGCCCGGAAAGGATTACAACATTATCGTTGTACCCAGGGATTGAATTTCCTATCTGCAATGTGCCGCTGGGATCAGTTGTCCAGGTTGATGGCGAATTCCAGTCCCCTGTTTGATAAGAATAAAACGACTTGAATCCCATTGTCCAAAAACCGGTGAACGGTGCAAGTGAACCAGTGAAAGGTGTTGTTCCTGATATTGTAAACGAATTGATACCATACGATGGTGTACCGTTAACAGGCGGATTTTGCCAGGTTACGCCTCCATCAGGCGAGTAAGCCATGTTGGGCGATGCACCATTCAATTCACCAGGATCATACTGAAAAGTAGCTGTTACACCTGTTGCACCATTCAAAGCAACATTTGATGTGACACTCCAGTAGACTTTTATATAACTTGGATTTATGGCAGTTGGAACTGCAATTACACGTATGTAAGTGGGAATTACTGTGCCTATTGTTGTAATAATCATTGGAGAATAAAATCCATTTGAACCAATCGGATAGGTAATTTGGAAACTGGCTGCAACATTTCCGTTTTTCTGTAAATAACCAAGCCCATCTGTTGCAATCATGTTTGATGCGCTATATGGAACACCCGGATTAATAACGCCTGCAGCATTATTCGTTATGGTAAGATTAAAGTTGGAAAGCTCAAGAATTCCGGAATTTAAATTCAATATACCGGTAAGAGCCGCACCCCCAACGGAGACTGCACCAAGCAAGGTTTTTGTACTACCGCCTGAAATAGTAAGATTATTGAAATTGAAAGCTGGTACATTTTGAGTCGATGTACCATTAAAATTAATTGTATTATTGGTAGTAATATAATTACCGGTTGTAAAAGTAGCGACAGGGTTAAATATCCCTGCAATTCCTATTGTTCCTCCGTTTATTAGAGTTATGCTGGCTGTAGTTCTGGCACCACTTATGCTCAGGTTATAAAAATTGTAGGCACCTATGGTTTGTGCCACTGCAGCTCCAGCCTGGTAATTAACGGTATTTGGATTCGAGGCAAAATTTACCGTACCCGTTAGTGCAAGCGGATTTCCTGCACCTGTAAAGTACAACGTGGCATTATAACCAACATCACCATTAGTAAAATTACCTGTACCTGTTATTGAACCTACAGTCAGTCCACCTGTATTTCTATTTGTGACAGTAATTCCGGTAGTGACCAGATTATTTGTAATAACAAACGATGTATTTCCTGAAATATATTGGTTATTTGTAGTAAAGTTGTAATTTCCTGTACTGCTTGTAAAAGCAGAACCATTGAAAGTTAGACCACCTTCGAATGTAAAAGGTGGTGCATTGGTCGTTTGCCATTGTCCATTAGCATTAATTGTAACCAGACCAACAAATGTATAAGTACTTGCAGTAACGTTGCCATTCAAAATTCCGTAAGCATTTATATTAGAAGTTTCATTTACTGTAAAAGCATTCCCTAACGAAAGTGTAACAGTGGTTGCAGTTGCAGAAATACCAGTAATATTTAAGTTACCATTAACTACAATTGCACCCGCATTTGTTTTAGTACGAGCTGTCACCGAAGCTGAATTGTAATTGCCAACATAAAGGTTATTATAGGTAACGGTTAACATTGTAGTTTGGTTCTGGTCGCCATCGTAATAAACTGCTTGGTTCGATGCTCCTGCCGTAAAAGTTCCACCAGCAGTAAAGGTGTTGGTAATACCACGTAAATAAAGGGCATGGTTTGCGCTTCCGCTCATATCTACTATTGAAGCCGCATTGTTCATCAAAAAATTACCATTAACAGTCATTGTTTTATCCGTAGCACTGCCGAATATCAAAGACCCGGTAATAGTGGCTATGCCTCCGACATTAACTGTACTTGCAGTTGTTCCTAAATTGAATACGGTTGCAGCAGCTACATTTAGGTTGTTATTAACTGTAATATTTCCTTGTAATGTTTTTATATTGCCTCCACCACCACCAATGTTTAAAACCTGATAGTTTGGCGAAGCAAATACTGTTTGGGCACTAGCAAAAGTGTAATTGATAACACTCGCGGCAGCCCCCGTAGTTAATGTCCCTATTGTATTTGAAGCGCCATTTAAAGTTAAAATGTGAGCAAAGTTTCCGGGGCTCATGTCAATAGTACCATTGCCTGAAAGGTTCCCTGAAACCGTAACAGTACGTACAGCAGCATTATTATATGCTAATGAGGCACTATTTATGTATAAATTTCCACTTATCGTTGGGTTGCCAGCATTAAAAGTTTTAATACCCGAACCTGTAATGCTCAAATTTTGATAATTTGCAGTTATAAATACCTGTTGGGCACCTAATCCATTATAATTGACAGTGCTTCCTGAACCTGCAGTAGAATTAAAAGTTCCTATTGCATTGGTTGCTCCGGCTAAGTTAAGAATATGAGCCAGACCAGCACCCTGCATATTGATTATACCTGCACCGCCAAGATTTCCTCCAATTGATATTGTATCAGCGTTGGTTCCGAATGTCAATGTACCGGTAATGGTTGCCGTTCCTGAAATATTTATTGCCCTTGAAATGCTTCCTAAATTTACCGTTCCGGCACTAATTGTGAAATTTCCTTGAATTGAAGGACTTTGTCCCATTGTTAAAACAAATGCACCTCCGGTATAGGTAAAATTACCGAATGATTGGGCAAGCCCGTTTAATGTTGCAGCGGCACCAAATGTTACATTTGCATTTGAAGTTGCAGACCAGGTTGCTGCAGGAATCGTTCCGCCATTTTGAGTATGGTTATAAGTTGCATTACCGTTAAAGGCAATTGTTCCTGTGGGGGTTATAGTCCCTGAGTTTGTAACTGTACCTGTTGTGTTAACAACCATATCGGGGCTGTATCCTCCATTGGCAATTGTCAGTGTTTGTCCTGCATTTATCGTTAAAGTACCGATAACAGTTAGGTTATCAACAGTATATGAGTTATTGACTGCAACATTATTTCCAGTTCTTATGGTAATTCCTTTGCTATTTAAATTAGTCGGAACAGTAGTAGCAGGAGTTCCCAGACCTACGCCAGGATCAATCGGTGTAGTTGTAACTTCCCAGGTAGTGGGCAGGCTCCAGTTTGCCGAAGCTTTAGACCAGTAATAAAGGTTTGTTCCATTGTTATAGGCTGTAAAATCAGTAATATTCAAACTGTTTGTTAATCCAGAACCAGTTGTTAATACATGTGTCCCAGTATTGACTGAACTACCAATATCCGTTGTCCATGTGGAACTATTGTAAATCTGGTCAAGTAGATAATTTTCATTTCCCACAACATCGGAAGCAACATATTGGAATGTGGCTGAAAAAGTATAAGTTGTCAATGCAGGCGAGGTGAAACTCCAATAACGGTTTATATAAATGCTTGGACTGGGCGATGACGGGTTGTGAGGATCCTCTGTTCCAGTTACTGTAACCCCAACCAAACCAGCTGTTGCATTTGCAGTAAAAGTTAATGTAGCTGGCGTGTAGTTTCCTGAATTATCGCCAACAGGGTACGTAAAAGCTGGAGCACCAATTGCAAACCACTTTTGCATTTGACCCGTTCCATTTACCACAATCATGTTGGAAGTTGAAGGTACACCTCCTATTGCAGCAGCGGCAGTTGCCATCGAAAGGTTATAATTATTAAGATAAAGCAAGCCATTTGTTAATGTGAGGGTGCCGTTAATGGCAGTATTGCTTCCCAATGCAGCGCCATTGGCATCATTAAGCATAACATTTTGAAAACTACCAGTTCCGGAAATATTATGTGCTGCTGCACCTCCTGATAAGGTTGTATTTCCTGCAGTAGCCGAGTGTATACCATTGTTTAGTATGTTTCCATTTACAGTCAATACTTGGGCAACATCGGCCAAAGTACCATTGTTTATAGTTAAGTTTCCACTCACCTGTATAGCACCTGTTAATGTGGCTGTTTGACCAGTTTTATCAATAGTGAGATTATAATAGGGAGTATTAAAAATATTTTGTCCTGCCGTTGTGCTATTATAATCAACTGTATTTCCATTAGCAGTAGCTGTTAAAGTTGCAATGCCGGAAGTACCACCAATATATAAGTTAGAATTTGCACTTTG
>CAWKPE010000033.1:0-200514 GCA_963851385.1 uncultured Bacteroidota bacterium
TAAAAAGTTGAGTTTCATAAGCAATAATAATGATCAAAATCATCATTTTTATTAGGATTAAAAAATATAATAAAATAAAAAATTGATCATCTTGTATGTATAAGTAAGTTGTGATTAAAAAAATTTATTACTTTGTTGATTAAAATATTCAAATAATTTTGAAGGAATAAAAAAACATAAAATGTTAAATAATCTATTTCGAAAAAAATCTATAAACGAACTTACAGCCGAAGTATCCGAGTCAGATAAGAAAAATGAATTAAAAAAATCTTTGACAGCATGGCAGCTTATTTTTCTAGGAATAGGAGCAATTATTGGAGCCGGTCTTTTTGTTCGTACTGCAGCAGCTGCTGCAAATAATGCTGGTCCATCTGTAACTATTGGATTTATTGTGGCAGGTTTTGGATGTTTGTTTGCTGGTTTATGCTATGCTGAATTTGCTTCGATGATACCAAAAGCAGGAAGTGCCTATACATATTCTTATGCTACAATGGGTGAGTTTACTGCCTGGATCATTGGTTGGGATTTGGTATTGGAATATGCTCTTGGAGCAGCTACTGTTAGTATTGCATGGAGTGAATATTTAAATAAATTGCTGGCATATTTTGATCTAAAAATTCCTTTTGCCTGGAGCCATTCACCATTTGAAGTTTTTAAAAGATACAGGTGGACAAATTGTTGCTCACGGGATAATGAATATACCTGCATTAATAATTATATTTCTTTTAACTTTACTTTTAATTAAAGGAGTAAGGGAATCATCTTTAGTAAATGCAATAATTGTGATTACAAAAGTCACTATTGTTATTTTATTTATCATTATTGGCTGGCATTTTATTAATCCTGCTCAATTTCAGAAATTATATTCCTGCAAATTCTATACATGTTGATAGTCAGGGAATATCACACCATTATGGTGGAATAATTGGAATATTGGGTGCTGCCGGAGTAGTGTTTTTTGCATTCATTGGTTTTGATGCTGTATCAACAGCTGCACAGGAATCCAAAAACCCTAAGAAAGATATGCCAATTGGAATTTTGGGTTCTTTAATATTATGTACAATTCTATACATTTTATTTGCTCACGTTCTTACAGGAATTGGTACAATTAACGACTTCAGAACGGCAGGAAAAGAAGCATCAGTAGCTTTTGTAATTCAGAAATACATGCATGGTTTTGGATGGCTGGCAGCCCTAATAACAGTTGCTATTCTTGCAGGATTTTCATCTGTAATTTTAGTAATGCTTTATGGACAATCCAGAGTATTTTATGCAATGAGCCATGATGGTTTAATCCCAAAGATATTCTCTGATGTACATCCAAAATTTCGCACACCTCATAAATCTAATCTTACTTTTCTTGTTTTTGTAGGTTTATTTGCCAGTTTTATACCTGGTGACATCGTAGGGGACATGACGAGTATAGGTACATTATTTGCATTTATTTTGGTTTGTTTAGGTGTATGGATATTACGAATTACTAATCCGAAAATGCATCGTGAATTTAAAACACCATTAGTTCCTATTGTTCCTATTTTAGGTATATTTTTTTGCGGATCTATGATTTTTGGTTTGGGCTTGGCAAATTGGCTCAGATTGCTGGTCTGGCTGGTAATAGGTCTAATTATTTATTTTTCTTATAGTATCAAACATAGTAAACTTATAAAAAATAATTAAAATTAGATTTACTTAAACAAACTTGCAGAAGCAATTGCTTTTGAGGCTTTTTGTATTAAACCATTCCAATTAAATATACTTATTAGACTATTCCTTTAAAAGTTCAATTTTTACCTTCATTTCATTTAACAATTTTATGTTCTCTTCCATTTCATTATTACCCCGAATACAAATAAGATATTTGTTTGTTTTCAATATTGTAACTAATCCGTTATGAGAATCAAATACCTGATACAATCCATCTGACATATCATCAGTAGGTTGTTTTAGAAACTTGAAGTAGTTTTTGAGCATGCTTAAGGCATCATTTTCATTAGTGCCTTTAATTACAAAAATTGTAAATTTTTTCTCACTATTATTATATTCAACCTGGTACGAAGAATGCAAGAAGTTATATCCAAGCACATCTTTTGAAATATATTTTTCTGAAAATAAAGTTTTCCCTTCAGAAGGGAAAGTATTAAAAATGACGGGGAAAGATGCATTGTTATTAAGTCCTAGTGCTAATTTTGAAGCAATATCATTCATGGCAGCCAGACTCATTTCGTTGACTTTCTGTACCCGTATTTTTATATAATACTTGCCTGCCAGGAAATTTAGATAGTCATCCTCTTTATAACCCTGAACTCCTATTTTAAAATAAATATCCCGCCCAGGTTTTTCCTGGCTATAAATGCCAAAAGCATCTATTGGTGTTTTGTAAATATAAACTTCCACTGTTATATAATTGCTATCGCAGTTATATTCAGTTGCCAGCATTTCATCAAAGTTGTAACGCAGAAATAAATCCGCTGCACCATCAATAGGCATATAAAGATTTGAAGAATTATAAGTTTTAATTTGGTTAAGTTTCCAATTTGAAATTATTGGGAAAATACTTGAACTGTCGGATGGTGAACCCAACACATTTACATTAGTAACAATTATAGTAGAAATAAAAAATATCAGATTTAATTTCGTTTTCATAAAGTAAATAATTTGAAAGAAATATTAATAAATAAGGTAAATGTAACAAACTCTTTGAAAAAAATATGATGCTTAATATTAAAAGTACATTTTGTATATTCAATAATTAAAGTGATTAACCAATCTAAAAAATAAATTTCTTTTTCTTTTGTATAACTTTACGTCTAGGTGTTTATTGAGGTAAAATTTATCAATAAAATTTCATTTAGTACAATAAATTTTTGATGATTATCCGAAAAGATATCTATAAAACCTTTGTCATTCAAGCGGAAGCGTGAATCTAAATTAGATTCCTAGTCGAGTTGGGAATGACAGCATTTGTTTAGATTTTTTGGTATAATATCGGATATTCTTTTTTTTGCAAGTTACTAATTTCAAAATAGTTTCTTAATGAATAGAATCCCAGTATTCTGCGCATTTCTGTTTTTTTTTATTTTTTGCTTAAAAGTCAACTGCCAGACGACAAACTTAAAGAAACGTCCAAAAGTAGGAGTTGTTTTAAGCGGAGGAGCAGCAAAGGGTTTTGCACAAATAGGAGTTTTAAAAGTTTTTGAAGAAGCTGGCTTACCAGTTGATTACATTGGAGGGACTAGTATTGGTGGAATAATTGGAGGACTATATGCAATAGGTTACTCTGCAGATAGCTTAAGCAAAATAGTTGTATCTCAAAATTGGTCGGATCTTTTTACGGATAAAATTCCCAGAAGATTTTTGTCTTTTGAAGAAAAAGAAAATGACGGGAAATATTTTGTTCCTTACCCGGTTAATAGTGAAAAATTCCCTCTTCCATCAGGTTTAATAGCAGGTCAGAATCTTGAATTTTTACTGAACAAACTCACTTGGAATGCATGCGAAATAGACAGTTTCAACAAACTTCCTATTCCATTTTTCTGTATGGCTGCTGATATTGAAAAAGATGAAGCAATACTCTTGCAAAGCGGCTCATTGCCTAAAGCCATGAGAGCAAGCATGGCTATTCCAACTGTCTTTACCCCTGTTATGATTGACAATAGATTACTGGTTGACGGTGGTATGATAAATAATTTTCCCGTTGATGAAATGAGAAAGATGGGCGCCGATATTATTATTGGTGTTGATGTTGGATTTGAACCATACAATAAGAGCAACCTGAATTCAATGTTGCATTTGATTGAACAGTCTTTTTTTATTCATACTGTTGAAGAAAATAAAAGGAGGCAGGAGGAATGTGATATATTAATAAAACCTGATCTGGAACATTATAGTTTGTCAAATTTTGATTTTGCTGATTCGTTGATTAAAGCTGGAGAATTGGCAGCCCGAAAACAATTCAATAAACTCAGAGCATTGGCCGATTCTATTCGCAGAATTGGGAACATTGATAAACTGGAAATGTTACCTGAAAAGAAATTCATTAAAATAACTGAAATTAAAATTGAAGGAAACAAAAGAACTCCAAAACAGTTTATTTTATCAAAATTAAATTTAAAAACGCCGGCCGATATTTGCAATGAAGAAATAGAAGAAGGATTAAGAAGAATTTATGGCAGCCTTTTGTATCAGAAAGTAACATACAAAATTTCAAAAGCAGAAAACGGGGATATTTTGACTGTTGAAGTATCTGAACGTCCTCAAAGTTTTTTTTCGTTAGGCATAAATTATAATTCCGATTTAAAAGCAAGCATCATGTTTAACACTTCATTTTACAATTTAATATTTACTGGTTCAAAAATGATAATAGATGCTGTGTTAGGCCAGAATCCCAGGTTAGATATTACTTACTTTAAGTTCAGCGGCTGGAATCCGGATGAAAAAAGAGCTTATCCCTTTACCGGACTGCGATTGGATTACGGAATAAATCTATATACCAATAATTACGAACTTTACAACTATGAAAATGACAAAATAATATCTAGCTATGATTACAATGATGTCTCTGTAAGTATTTTCACACAGACAGTTCTTTTTAATTCTTATGCATTTGGTATTGGGATTCAGAATGAATATACTTTAATGAAATATGATTTTAATCCATTGAACTTACCAAATTCATACAACAAGCATCTTAATTTTTATACATATCTGAAGTTCGATACTTATAATCATACTTATTTCCCCGAAAGCGGAATGCAACTCAGCGCCAAAGCAAGTTATCTTACAAAATTATTTGATAAAAACATCGGGCCGGGAACAATGATCGATTGCAATTACAGTATTGCTTTACCAATAATGAAAAGGCTTACGGTTATCACCAGTGCTAATGCCGGAATCAGTCTTGCTGATTCCATCCCTTTTTCATACCAGTACAGGGTTGGAGGAATAGGTGCATTTTTTGTAAACAATGCATTTCCATTTGTAGGACACAGGTTCCTGGAATTCAGAACCATGAATTGCTTTATTGCTCGATGTGATTTACAGTACCGGATTGGTAAGAAACATTATATCATTCTTAGTGCAAATACCGGAAAATTGTCTACATTGCCTGAAAAATTGATAATAAGAGGATCAGCAATTAACGGTTTTGGAATTACTTATGGATACAACAGCTTTATAGGACCCATTGAATTAACTCTCATGGATTCACCTACACATGATCTTATAACTTACGTGAATATTGGGTTTTGGTTCTAATTTGAAGTTAACCTTGATAACAAAGTGCTTCATTAAGAACAAAAATGGCCTTTTTATAATTGACCCTGTCAATAATAAACTGCATGCTCACCTGGCTCAAGGATTGAGACATTCCTTCAATATTAATACTATTTTCATACAATACTTTTGCAGCTAAAGCCAGGATACCTGGTTTTGCAATATTGGTACCTAACGTACAGATAAGTGCTACGTTTTTTATTGTAACCTGGTAAAATTTCTTTTTCATTTCTGCAACTAATTCAGGAAATACTTCATCTTCCCAAATTACGCATGTAATGCTATTTGCATTTGTTGCTTTGGTTATATAACTAATTTTATATTTGCGAAAGTATTCCATAATAGTTAAGTCGAAACCTACTTCCCCAACCATAAAAGGATCATGAACCTCAATAGCAGTAACTTTGTCTGAACCGGTTACAATTTCGACTTTCGATTCTTTACTCACATAATTTTTTGAAATTAAAGTTCCGGGATGTTCCGGTTCAAAAGTGTTTTTTATTCTAATATTTATTCCTGCAATTTCTATTGGTTTTGAAGCCTTAGGATGAATTGCTTCCATACCAATATCAGCAAGCTGATCGGCAACATTGTAATTAGTAAATCCCACAGGAACTGACTTATTTACACCAACTATATAAGGGTCAGCAGAAGAAAGATGAAATTCCTTATGAATTATTGCTTCATCAGCTTTTACCTCAACAGCAATTTTGCTGAAAGTAACTTCAGAATAACCTCTGTCAAATTCTCTCATAATACCTTCAGTCCCTTTTGTATATCCGGTAGCAATAACCAAAACCTTTGAAAAATCTATTTTTCTAAAAGCTTTATGTATTCTTTCGTCTATTGTTAAATAGGCAGCATCATTAAAACCGCATAAGTCAACAAGCAACGCATTAATATTATTTTTCTTAAGAATTTGTACTGAATTAAATGCCGAATGAGCCTCACCAATAGAAGACAATATTTCACGTGCAGCCAAAAGAATATTTTGACGATCGACATATCCAGTTGCCAAAACATCTGCCAGGCTATTCAGATAATTTTTTGTCTGAGCAATACGTTCGGCTATAAACTTTTCTGCCACCTTTTGATCAAGGCCAATATTTTCAAATGATTTATTAATTTCTAACAACCGGTTAAGCAGCTCATCCAATGCAATGCTATAATCTTCACGCTTTACAAATTTTATATAAATACCGGGCTCTTTCGTCTTTTTATGTTCAAGAAGCCAATTGGTAACATTATTATATGCGGAAACAACAAATATTCTTTTGTAATAATCTCCTGGATTCCTATTGCCAATGATTATGTTTTTTAAGACATTCTCAAATTGGGACATTGAAGTCCCTCCTATTTTTTCTACTGTAAGCATGATTTTAACTAATCATCAATATTTTTAAAACTGCATTTTAATTTACTGATTGGCAAAAATATAACATTTTATGAAACATAGAAAACATGGAAGGGCAAGTATTATGAAAATATTAAAATATGGCTGATGAAAAGTATCATTTAAAATTTGATTCAATTTTAGAATTCAACCTTAAACAAAGGTTTATATCCTCTTACATTTTTGTTATCATCATAAACCTCATATCCAAAAATAATAGAATATACTTTTTTAATAAAGGTATGATGCTGTTTGTCATAAAACCATGCTTCGCGGAATTGAAATTTACTTATAATGTTCTTATTGTAACCTGGTGTCGTTTCAATTTTTTTAACTTCATTAATTGTTAATTCTTTATGAGTAGCAAAATCGTAAGCAATAAGTTTACTGTTATAAATATCTTCAAAAATGCTGCTGATTAATTCGTTTCGTTTAAGACGTCCAAGACATTCTTCCATCCATTTGTCTTCTTTATCTGGGCTTTTAACAACCATGTCACAGATAATTGTATCAGCATAACACTTCAACTTAAGTGAATCAAAAGCAACAGTTGTTCTATTCACATTAGTTTTGGATGGCTCATTTTTACACGATAATACCAATAAAAAAAATGAGCAAAACAATAGTTGATATAACAAATGTATTTTCATTTATTTGTGTTTAAAATGTTAGTACTAATATTATATTTTATCTCTCAAATAACAATCTCATGCCCCTGAATCTCTCATCAACTTTTCCATTCTCATACACTAAATGTCCGTTTATGAAAGTATGTGTCACGGAAGATTTGAATGTTTGACCATCAAAAGGTGACCATCCACATTTATAAAGAATATTATCTTTTTCAACTGTCCATGGAGCATTAGTGTCAATTAATACCAGGTCCGCGTAATATCCTGGTTTTATAAATCCTCTTTTTTCAATTTTATAAGCTTCAGCTGGTGCATGGCATAATTTATTAACAATGACCTCTAAACTTATTTTCTTTTGATGATAAAATTCCAGCATGGCTACTAATAAATGTTGAACCAATGGACCGCCTGAAGGTGCTTTAAGATATGATTCTTGTTTTTCTTTCAGCGTATGTGGAGCATGATCTGTAGCAACAACATCAAGATGATCATCAAGCAACGCATTCCAAAGAGCCAATCTGTCTTCTTCAGATTTTATAGCAGGATTCCATTTAATAAAATTTCCATATTTTTCATAATCCTTATTATTAAACCAAAGATGATGTATGCAAACTTCAGAAGTTATTCGCTTTTCCCTTAATGGAATGTTGTTTTGAAACAGACTCATTTCTTTTGCAGTAGATAAATGCAGAACATGAAGACGAGTATCAAACTTTGAAGCCATTTCAACTGCTTTTGAAGTTGAACTATAACATGCTTCAGCACTTCTTATCATAGGATGGCAGGTGACAGGAATGTCATTATTATATTTTTTTGAGAATTCAGAAATATTTTTTTTGATGATCTGTTCATTTTCGCAATGAGTCGCAACAAGTAAAGGTGCTTCTTTAAAAATCCCTTCCAAAACATTTGGGTCATCAACTTTCATATTACCTGTGGAAGAACCCATAAATACCTTAATCCCGCATACTTTCTTTGGATCGGTTTTAAGAAGTTCGTTTAAATTGTCATTCGTGGCTCCCAAGTAAAAAGAATAATTGGCAAGTGAAAAACGTTCTCCCGATTCATATTTTTGTTCCAATAATAATTGAGTCACGGTTTGGGGATTCGTATTTGGCATGTCCATAATGGATGTGATTCCGCCAGCTACTGCTGCCTTTGATTCCGTATAAATATCTGCTTTATGAGTTAATCCGGGTTGACGAAAATGAACCTGATCGTCAATTACTCCTGGCAAAAGAAATTTTCCGTTTGCTTCAATTATCGAAACCGGAGAAAGTGTATCCGGTTCTTTTCCTTCTTTATATATTTCTGAAATATGATCTCCATTGATTAATACGCTTCCCTTAAAAACTTTACCTTCATTAATAATATTTGCATTTCTAATTAGTGTAGTAATCATAAACTATTGTTTTGCAATATCTATTTTTGGATACTTAGTAAACCAGCTTCTCAATTTTAATTTGAAAACTCCAAAAAATGCTTCATTAAAAATTCCTCCACTCATTTTTGATTGACCTTTCTTGCGATCAGTAAAAATAATTGGAACTTCTTCAATTTTAAATCCAATTTTCCAGGTAATAAATTTCATTTCAATTTGAAAGGCATAACCTCTAAACCTGATTTTATTGAGATCTATAGTCTGCAATACTCTTCTTCTGTAACATTTAAATCCGGCAGTTGTGTCAGATATATCCATACCTGTGATAAACCGGACATATGCAGAAGCAAAGTAAGATAATATAACCCGGCCAATTGGCCAATTGACTACATTTACACCAGATTTGTAACGAGAACCAATAGCCAAATCAGCACCTCTTAAAGCGCATGCTTCATAAAGGCAAATCAAATCATTCGGATTATGTGAAAAATCTGCATCCATTTCGAAAATATATTCATAATCTTTCTGAAGTGCCCATCGAAATCCTTCAATATATGCCGTTCCCAGACCTTGTTTACTTTTTCTTTCTATAAGAAATAAAATTTTAGAAAATTCGGTCTGTAACTGTTTAATTATCTTGCCTGTTTCATCAGGCGAGTTATCATCAATAATCAGAATGTCAAATCCCTTATTGAGCGAAACAATTTTTCTGATCATTTTCTCAATATTGTCCTTTTCGTTATAAGTAGGAATAATTACAAGGCTTTCATTCATTTAAAATACTCTATTAAAATTTAACAAGCGAAGATATAAATATAAATAAATATAGCACGTTTGTTAAGAATGTTTTTGATTTTATGTTATTCTTTAATTATTAAGCGCAATAATAAAGAGGTGTTTTTTAGCTAACTTTGCACACTTAATTTTTTAGATATGATGCGGACAAAAGGAAATGTGTTAATAATGGCTATTTTACTTTTTTTTGTCGTAATAGTTTTTATTTTATCTTCATATAAATTAGAATGCTCGGACAAATTCAAAGAGAAGTACTTTATTTTTTCATTAACTATGCCGGACAAACTTGATTTTGCAGGCGAACAAGTTCCTTTGAACTATTTTGATGTCAAAGAAAGTCTGGATCGTGAATTGCATGTAAACACCTATTGGCAATCACAAACGATTTTTTTTATTAAGCGTGCAAATCGCTATTTCCCGGAAATTGAAGCTGTACTTAAAGAAGAAGGTGTTCCTTCGGATTTTAAATATCTTGCTGTTGCTGAAAGCGGTTTGACTAATAGTATATCTCCATTGAATGCAGTAGGATTTTGGCAATTTCTGAAAAAAACCGGCAAAGAATGTGGACTTGAAATAAGTGACGAAGTTGATGAACGATATAATCTTGAATTAGCAACACACGCAGCTTGCAAATTTATAAAGGAGTCATATTCTAAGTATGGAAGCTGGACATTGGCAGCAGCATCTTATAATATGGGAAGAGATGCTCTTTCAAAACAACTTGAATTGCAAAAGGAGAATAACTATTACAATCTTTATTTAAATGATGAAACTGCAAGATATATTTTTCGAATTCTTGCAATAAAAATACTCATTGAGAATCCTGAATTATACGGATTTCATATAAGTAAAAGTGACCTTTATCCTCCTTTTAAATATACTTTATTGAAAGTTGATACAAGCATTCCGGATTTAGCTTTGTTTGCAAAAAAATACAATACCAATTATAAGATACTTAAAATATTCAACCCCTGGATTCGTGACAGCGCGTTGACAATTAAAAATAAAGTTTCTTATTCCATAAAAATTCCGGTTGAAGGATTTCGTGAATCACTTTATATTGAAAATCATCTCCAGCCAGATACAGCATTAAAACAAACGCCTTAAAGAAATAACAAGCGTTGGATAAAAAAGAACATACTGATTTTGGGCATTTCATTGAGGATCCCAATTATATTAATGTTTATGGAGCTAAAGTACATAATCTTAAAAATATTGATGTATCTATTCCCCGTAATTCCTTAGTAGTTATTACAGGCCTTAGTGGAAGTGGAAAATCATCGCTTGCCTTCGACACTATTTATGCTGAGGGACAACGCAGGTATATGGAAACAATGTCTGCCTACGCAAGGCAGTTCCTCGGTAACATGGAAAGGCCGGATGTTGATAAAATAACTGGATTAAGTCCTGTAATTTCCATAGAACAAAAAACTACAAATAAAAATCCTCGTTCTACTGTAGGTACAATTACAGAAATATATGACTTCCTTAGATTGCTTTATGCCAGAGCCGCGATAGCATATTCTTATGAAACAGGTGAACAAATGGTCCGTTATACCGAAGACCAGATTATTAAAATAATAGTCGAAAAATTCAATGGTAAAAAAACAGCAATACTTGCACCACTTGTAAAAGGACGTAAAGGACATTACAAAGAGCTTTTTGAACAAATAAGAAAAAAAGGATTTTTAAATGTCAGGATTGATGGTAAAATGCAGGAGATTGTACACGGATTAAAGCTTGATCGTTACAAAATCCACGATATCGAAGTTGTAATAGACAGAATTGTCGTTTCCGATTCTGATTCAAAACGATTGAAAGAATCCGTACAAATTGCTATGAAACATGGAAAAGGTATTATTATGGTTTGGGACAGCGACAATGATACAGTCCGCTATTTCAGCAGGATGCTCATGTGCCCTACAACCGGTTTATCATATAAAGAACCTGCCCCGCATTCGTTCTCATTCAATTCTCCCCAAGGTGCGTGCCATAAATGTAGCGGACTTGGCAAAATTGGTGAACTCGATATTAATAAACTTATTCCTAATCCAAAACTTTCTATCAGGAAAGGTGCAATAGCTCCATTGGGCCCTTTTAAAAGCTCGCTTATTTTCTGGCAATTGGAATCTATTGCATCAAAATATCAGTTTACACTCAACACTCCTTTTGAAGAAATTCCGGAAGAAGCTATAAATGTAATTTTATATGGATCTGATGAATCTTTCAAAATGCCAACAATACCAGGAGGTCTATCTAATTACTTTCTCAGCTTTGACGGCGTATTAAATTATATTAACCAACAAGTAGATTCAGATGATAACGGGAAAAGAAATGGAAATTCTTATATCCGGGAAATAACTTGTCCGGATTGCAATGGCGCAAGATTAAATAAGGAAGCATTGCAATTTAGAATTGCCGATAAAAATATAGCACAATTGGCAGAAATGGATCTTTTAAGCCTTTCTGGGTGGTTAAATAATATTGAAGTGAAGCTTACCAGCAAACAGCAGGCAATTGCAAAGGAAATTTTAAAAGAAATTCGCACGCGCCTTGGTTTTTTACTTAATGTTGGTTTGGATTATCTGGCACTTAACCGCCCTTCACGTTCCCTGGCAGGAGGCGAAAATCAAAGAATCAGGTTAGCCACACAGATCGGTTCTCAACTTGTCAATGTACTTTATATTCTGGATGAACCAAGTATTGGCCTTCACCAGCGAGACAATGTACGTTTAATAAACTCTTTGCGTAAACTCCGTGATGCAGGTAATTCTGTAATTGTTGTCGAACATGATAAAGAAATGATTAATTCTGCCGATTTTGTTATCGATATGGGACCAAAAGCTGGCCGTCATGGAGGGGAACTTGTAGGCTTGGGAAAACCAAAAGAAATTGAAGCAGGCTGTTCTTTCACCTCATTATATCTCTCAGGAAAAAAAGAAATACCAGTTCCAGATGTTCGTCGAAAAGGAAACGGGAAACGTATTAAAATTATCGGGGCAAAAGGAAACAATCTTAAAAATATCTCAATTGAAATACCATTGGGAATGATGGTTTGCATAACTGGTGTTTCAGGAAGCGGCAAATCATCGTTGATTAATGAAACCCTGCATCCGGTTTTAAGCAAGCACTTCTATAAATCACTTGCCGAACCTCTGGCTTATGGCAAGATAGAAGGTATTGAAAATATTGACAAAGTTATTGAAGTAGATCAATCCCCGATTGGACGTACACCCCGATCAAATCCCGTGACTTACACGGGTATTTTCTCTGATATACGAAAGCTTTTTGAACAAGCACCTGAATCTAAAATTCGTGCATATGGTGCAGGACGTTTCTCTTTTAATGTTAAAGGAGGACGGTGCGAAACATGCAAAGGAGCAGGAGTTCAAACTATCGAAATGAATTTTCTGCCGGATGTTTATGTTGTATGCAAAGACTGTGGCGGTATGCGATACAATCGCGAAACCTTAGAAATCAAATATAAAGGCGAATCAATAAGTGATGTGCTGAATATGACCATAAACCAGGCAGTAGAATTTTTCAGTCACATGCCTTCTATTAATCGAAAATTAGAAACTCTGAAACAAGTCGGACTTGGATATATTACACTAGGACAACCTTCCACGACATTATCGGGTGGTGAATCGCAGCGCGTTAAATTAGCAGCCGAATTATCAAAAAAAGATACTGGAAAAACATTGTATATTCTTGACGAACCAACAACAGGTTTGCATTTCGAAGATATAAGGGTACTGATAAACGTGCTAAATCGCCTTGTGGAAAAAGGAAATACTGTTATTATTATTGAACACAATTTAGACGTAATAAAAGTTGCTGATTATATAATTGACCTTGGCCCTGAAGGAGGCATAAGAGGAGGTGAAGTAGTTTGTTCAGGAACCCCTGAAAAAATTGTCAGTTCAGGAATTGGATATACAGCGCAGTTTCTAAAGAAAGAATTAAAAACTAAAAAATAATTTTGCAAAAAATCAACTGAAAAAAAATTAAATTTACAATATACAGATGTGCAGATGTGCAGATGTGCAGATGTGCAGATGTGCAAATGTGCAGATGTGCAGATGTGCAAATGTGCAGATGTGCAAATGTGCAGATGTGCAAATGTGCAGATGTGCAAATGTGTAAATTATCAAAGTAAATTTTAATAGCTAATAACTAAAAACTGATTTATGGCATCAAGTGAAGAATTGATTAAAAATGCTTTCAAAAAGAAGGATTGGGCAGAGATACAAATTTCTGATTCATGGAGAATTTTTAAAATAGTTTCAGAATTCGTTGAGGGATTTGAAAAGCTTGCACGCATTGGTCCTTGTGTATCAATTTTTGGTTCAGCAAGAACGAGACCGGATAACAAATATTTTAAGTTAGCTGAAGAAATTGCATATAAACTGACTCAGCATGGTTACGGTATAATAACCGGAGGAGGTCCTGGCATAATGGAAGCCGGTAATTTAGGTGCTAAAAAAGGTGGCGGGAGTTCGGTGGGTATAAATATTGCTTTGCCTTATGAACAACAACCCAATATGTTCATAGATTCTGACAAACTTATTACGTTTGATCATTTCTTCGTTCGTAAAGTAATGTTTGTGAAATATGCCCAGGGCTTTGTTGTTTTACCTGGTGGTTTTGGTACTCTCGATGAGTTGTTTGAAGCAATAACACTTATTCAGACAGAAAAAATTGGAAGATTTCCGATCGTATTAATTGGTAAAGAATATTGGACTGGCCTGATAAAATGGATACAAGAAGAATTACTGGAAGATGAAAGTAATATTAGTCCTAAGGACATTGATTTATTTACAGTTGTTGACACTGCCGATGAAGCAGTCGAAAAAATTAATAGTTTTTATGCCAAATATTTATTGAGTCCGAATTTTTGATGAATTAACTATAGGCTTTTGGTTATTAGTAGTTGGCTGCTAAATCTGCTTGCTAAATGCCAACAACTAATGGCAAGTTTTAAGCTATTTAGTTTTCAACAAAGATGGGTTTTTTTCAACATTTAAGACTTTTTCGTGCGTAAATAGTTAAATTTGTTTTGATTTTTCTATTATTTTGCATTTAAGGCCTGCAATAAGTTATTATAATATATTGTATAAGAACAAATAATAAGTATGGTAAATTATAGAATTACCTCTACATAAAATGATTTCTTATGTTCAAGTGGTTGATCATATCAGTTAATTTTTTATTGACTTTGTTTATGGGTTCATTATTCGAAGGAGAAGTAGCTGTGAAGTTAACCGCACCTTCAACCGTCACTGCCGGAGATGAATTCCAGGTCAAGATTACTTTGAACAAAGGAAAGTTAGAAAGTTTTTCCCGTTTGTTACAGGATTTACCGGCTGGCTTAAAAGCAACATCTATTAATTCTGCTAATGCCGATTTTACTTTTAAAGACAATAAAGTAAGGCTTATCTGGTTAAAACTTCCTGAAGGTGATAGCGTTTCAGTAACTTATAATATCAAGGTAGATCAGCGTTTAAAAGGAACTTTTAATTTAAGTGGCAGATTTTCTTATATTGAAAATAACGAGAGACAGACTGTCGAAGCTTCTCCGGTAAGTATAAACATTAATCCCAATCCTAATATTGATCCTAAGCTTATTGTTGATATTAAAGATTTCAAAGAACTTGTAGTACCTGAAATAATGCCTCCAGGATTAGCTCCTGTGACTTGCATACGCCAGGTGCCTGAACCTGCAGGCGATGCAGATAATAGTTATGTAGTAAATTTAATGGTATATAAAGAAAATGCCCAGAAATTTGCCAAAATTGAAGAATCCGTTCCCTCAAATTATACAGCAATTAAAATTGATAGTAAAGAAGGTATTTTTGTATTTAAAGATGGGATGGCAAAGTTCCTTTGGATGAGCCTTCCTTCTGCGCCATATTTTATTGTCTCATATCGCTTGGTACCTAATGCTGGAATAACTACTCCTCCTGAACTCACAGGTAAGTTTTCGTATGTTGTAGATGAAAAAACCATAACAAAAGATATTATTCAAAAAGACGTTAAGCTGGCTTCTCTTTCAGCTGATGATATTAGAAAAATGATTAATGAAATAAATGCAGCATCCACAAATATACAGATTGCTCAAAAGGATACAAACAAGATAGATACAACCAAACTAATAGCTCAGCATACAGTGAAACCAGTTAAGCCAATTAAAATTGAAAAACAAAATAAAGGATGGTTAAAACGAAAAACTGAAACAACCAATCTTGCTTATATGCTGGAACCAGAAGAAGGTGTATATTTCAGAGTACAAATTGCTGCAGGCCATAAACCAGTAAACATTAAAAGATACTTTAAAAAATTTAAAATAGCTGATGAAATTCGTACCGAAGAACATGAAGGTTGGGTAAAATATTCTATTGGGTCATATCCTGATTACAGGCAAGCTCGAGATTACAGAGTACATATCTGGAATACAACATTAATAGCTGATGCATTTGTTTCTGCGTACAATAGTGGCAAACGAATAACGGTGCAGGAAGCCCTGATGATTACTAACCAGCAATGGTACAAATGAGATCCCCCGAATGAGGCACCATTATAACATAAAAATCCTGTTTTTCTTTTTAATGTTCTTTTCTTTCACATTTATTTTAAATGGCCAGGAAAGGGATTGGGAAAAATATCTCATTGAAGATGTTGAGAATATTAATCCCGTTTATAAACCAGTTATTGGATTTGGCGTAGGATTTTTAAGTTTCTATGGCGATGTGAAAAATAATATCTCAAACCCTCTCATGGGCAGTTTGGCCGGCAAACTTAACATGCATGCTTATGTTGACCAGAAAAAGCATTTCAAATTTAATCTTTATGTAATGTCAACTTTCTTTGGTCTGACGCCTCTTACGGTCAGGCAACGCGATTATTTGGTCCCCAATAATAATTATAGTTTTCAAACTGACTTCCTTATATTCGGAGCCAATATTCATTATGATTTCGATCATTTTATTAAAAAAACAAGTTTTGTCAGGCCTTTCATTTCAATTGGATTGGAAAATTTAACATTTAGTACTAAAGCTGACATGATAGGTAAATACTTTGATCCGACGGATAATCAATGGCATCCTTCAAAATATTATTATTGGACAGATGGAACAGTTCGAAATATTCCACAATCTGAAGAAAGAGCAGGTTATTTTGTAGTAAGTGACAACGTTTACGAAACTGATGTTAGAAGTGATACATCAATAAACCCACCCGGAAATAGTTATAGTCAAAATACTTTTGCAATACCAATAGAAGCAGGGCTCGATTTCAGCATCTCAAACAGGACAAATATAAGACTTGGATATGCCTACCATTATACTTTTTCGGATTATATTGATGGCATTTCGCCTAAAACCAAACTTATTAAAGGTACCAGTGGTACAGATAAATTCGGATATACTTACATATCATTGCATTTTGATTTATTTTCTGATCCAAAAATGTTACGATTGAATAAATTACTTGCAGTAATTGATGAAAACGGTTTGGATGATATTGCATTTGATGATGAAGATGGTGACGGAGTACCCGATGTAATTGATAAGTGTCTTCATACTCCAAAAGGAATTCTCGTTGATTCTGTCGGTTGCCCATTTGATTCTGATGGTGATGGTGTTCCGGATTATTTGGACAAACAACCTAACACACCTCCGGGTGCAATTGTCGACAAAGATGGAGTTGAAATTACTGACGAAGCTGTTTTGGAAAATTTAAACCAGGAAGCTCTTCCCAGGAAAGATGTTGAAATGTACCTGTCAGTAATGAATAATCTGGGTAGTGGTACTTCACGTAGGATTGGAAAGGTTGAAATACCTGCAAAATTTAAAGCCCTTGATCTTGATGGAGATGGATATATTTCATTTGATGAAGTGCTTAAAGCCATTGATGCATTTTTTGATTTTGATTCCGACCTTACAACACAAGATATTTACGAACTTAACGACTTTTTCTTCTCGCAGTAAAATCTGGAAACGTTTTTTCAATAAGTCCATAAAGAATAGGATTTCCATACCTTACCTGAACTTTCATATCATCAACTAAGAATTTCGTTTTGTCCTTATTCCAGATATAAATTTTTAGTTCAGTATTCTTTGTTGTTTTCACATCAGCAAGCTTTAGGGAATAAAACAAACTATACCATTTTTTAATTGAAAAAATATAATCTTTAAGGCAAGCAGATATCCAGCATATAGATATACCGTTTTCTTCCAGTGAAATTACAAGGGCAATGTTTGCGTTATCTTTTAAAGGCCTTATCATTACAGAAGCATCTATAATATTGTTTTTATTAGTAATAAGATTTTTAAGCGGAATTGTGTAAGCAGGTCCAAACTCAATTTTACTATCTATCAGGTAAGAATATTTGCCATCACTGGCAGAAGTGTCAACACGTCTGTTGATATCTATTGATTTCCAGTTGTCAACCTGAACAGTATCTTCAAAAGAATTACCTGTGGTAAAAATTACATCAGATAGATTTGTAGAATCCGTCCTGCTGAAAAAATACAGAAAACCTCCAAAATAATATTTATAATAGTTTAAAAATGGAAAATATTTATTTATCAACAATACATTTACATTTGGAGAACCCGATGTAGCCTCATAAAGCAAATAATCAGTTTTTATGCTGTCAAGATAATTATTCAATAATTTCAAATTATTCAAAGAATCAAGACAGGTAAATTTGCATGAAGGAAATTTATCCACAGATTGGTAATATTTATTTATCGAATGCCATGAATCAATAATGATAGAACAGTTCTCACATTTTTTCTCTTTTGTAAATTTTTTCATTCTTAAAAATGAATCTTCCCAGATTGATTTATAGAATATTGAATAATGTTGCCTTTCAAATACAAGGCTGGGTATTACTGCCAAAGCAATAAGTATTGAAACGAAATAATTTTGCAGTGATCCTCTAAGGTTAACATACGAAAATGCCGCCAAAAGAAGGAAAGGCAAAGAAAAAATTAGAACTGAGTACTCCAAAACAGGATCGACAAAACGTGAATAAAAAAATCCTATGAGAAATGGCAATATAAACCACAGACAGGAAATAATAAAAAATTTATTTCTGTAAAAAAACTTGTCCCAGCCATATTTTAAAGCAAATATTGCAATAATAATAACCGCAAAAATAACATACTTTGAAAATTGAAAAATGAACAATAAATATTGCAAAATAAAATATTTGGTAGGTTTACCGAGCCAGCCTCCAACTCCTTTATTGCTTAATTGAAAGAAGAAAATTTTCAGATGGGGAACATAAAGCAGAAAAATTAAAATCCCTGCCAGAATATAATATTTTAGATATTCTTTTTTGCAAAAAAACAATCCGGTAAAACTGACAATTATTGCCTGTAATAAGCTGAAATGATGGTTATAGGCACATAGTGCAGCGGCTAATATAAATACTATTAAATTTTTTAAAAAGTTTTTTTCAGGATTAAAAATTATATTCGTCCATGCATTCACCATAAGTAGAACAAAAAACAAACCGCTTACATAAGGTCTGGCCATTTGGCTGTACATAACGGTAAATTGCAGGTACGATACAAATGATGCAGCGATTAATCCAACAGAAGTATTAAACCATTTTTTGCCAATGAGCCAAACCAGGTAAATTGATGCGATACCGCATAACAGGAATGGCAATTTTATCCATGGTGCTGATGTACCGACAATTTTTACCCACAAATAGAGGAAAACCTCTATACCGGCAGGATGACCGTCAGGCATAACTCCTACATTAATAAGAGTAGCAAAACTTTTGACATTTGCCCTGCTAACGGCACCAAATTCATCATGAGTATAAGGTATGTTAAAAAAATCGTAAAAACGTAAAATGATTCCAATAGCAATAACAATAAAAAGAATCAGGTGCAGGTAGTTGAGTTTGGTTTTGCCGAAGTTCATTATTAAAGATGTCTTTAGTTTATTATTGTAAATAAAAAATAGTTTTATTTCATTTTTCATTCAAAGTAATTGAAAAATATTATATGATGATACTTTTATAATATTTCATTTAATAATCTTTCAGGATTAATTATGAACATGGTTCTGTTTTGAACTTCTAAATTGGAAAAAAATTGTAGTTAGAATAATTAGTATTTGCAGCAATTTAATTAGTTTTAATAGCTTATTTTTTCTTCTTTTGCTGTATTATCTATTAATATTATGTTATCAATTTGCATACCTATATATAACCAAGATATTAATGAGTTAGTAGCTGCATTGCATAATCAGGCAATTCATCTTGAAATTCCTTATGAAATTATTTGCATTGACGATTGTTCTGAAAAGTCTTTCATTAAATTAAATGAAGATACTTGCAGTAAGTCTTCAAAGTATATTAAACTTGATCAAAATATTGGCAGATCAAAAATCAGAAATCTTTTTCTGAATTATTCTCGGTTTGATTACTTGCTTTTTCTGGATTGTGATTCAGTCATTATTTCAGAAAATTTTATCTCTAAGTATAATACATTTTTAAAAGAAGAAATACCACTAGTTATCTGTGGCGGCCGAATCTACGATAAAACAAAACCGCCAAGACAAAAACGATTAAGATGGAAATATGGATCGCTTAAGGAAAGTCAGCCATTTAATATCAGGCAAAAAAATCCGAACAAATCTTTTATGACTAATAATTTTGTTATCAGCAGGAAAATACTGGAAAACTTAAAATTTGATGAAAGGCTCAGTCAATATGGACATGAAGACACTTTGTTTGGATTTCAACTTAAAAAAAATAATATCTCTATTAAACACATTGATAATCCTGTTTTAAATGGTGAACTAGAAACCAATTCGGAATACCTTAAAAAAACAGAATTTGCTTTTTCAAATCTTAAGTATGTTTTGGAAATTTCAAATTTTAATAAAGATTTAATAAAGGATATTACAATTTTGAAATATTATGAAAAATGCCGAAGAATTGGTTTAAGGTGGATAATTATTGCTCTATTTATTGTTTTCAAGCCCTTTTTAAAATTCATTCTTTCTGCCGGCATTGCTAATCTGTTTTTGTTCAATTTCTATAAACTCGGGTATTTTGGAGTACAAATGAAATTGAATAAAAAAATAATATGATTTGAAACTGTCTCAAAAGGTTTAAATTGATTTCTTTTAAAAGTATTATTACATTATAAGCCAACATTGAAATATGTACGAATTCATTAAAAAGTTTTTTAGAATACTGCTTCCAAATAGATTAATTATTCACAAAGAAAGTCTCATCCGGAAACTTATTTACTTATTTTATATTGGCAATAAAAAGCAATGTAATATTTGCAATAAACAATTAAGAAATTTTATAAAACTAAACAATGGTGAATTAATGTGCCCAAGATGCGGAAGCTTAGGAAGAAACAGAAGATTTTGGCAAATTATACAAAACGATATAAAAGTGGATAACATTTCAATCCTTGATTTTTCGCCTTCAAGATGCTTGTATAACAAATTTAAAGCCTTAAAAAATATCAATTATATAAGTAGCGATTTCAATAATGAGTTTTTAGCCGACAAAAAGTTCGATATAACTAATATTGATAGTACATCCGAAAACTTCGACATAATTATTTGCTATCATATTCTCGAACACATCGCGAAAGATATAACAGCTATTAATGAAATTGGAAGAGTTTTGAAATCCAGTGGTAAATGCTATGTCCAAACTCCATTTAAGGAAGGAGAAATTTATGAGAACTCGTCAATTAATAATCCAAAAGAAAGAGCTAGGCATTTTGGGCAAGAAGATCATCTTAGAATTTATTCGATTGGAGGACTTAAAAAAAGAATAGAAGAAACCGGCTTAAACGTTGAAATAAAAGAATATATTATTGAAAAAAATAATTATTTTGGTTTCAATGATAAAGAATTTATTCTTTTGATTACTAAATAATAAATATTGCTTTTCGAGAATTATTCATTATAATCCTTAAATATTTGCCTGAAACTAATATAATCCTCCTGGTACAATCTCGTAATAAAAGCAACTACCCTTTCTTCAACTGAATCCATTTGCAATCCCTTTTCTTCATGAGTTATTATGATACTTGATGCAAGCTCAGCAACAGTCTTATTCCCATCAATAAGCAGCCAGACCTTACTTCCAATTTCATCGAGAGTAATTTTGAATTCGGGACTGAGATGTTTTCCGGTTAATAATTGTTGCAGTAATTTGTTACTAATTCTGGGAATTAACAATTTAACCCTACCTTCCTCTGTAACTAAATGTTTTACTAAAGGAACCGGAACCAAGTCCAATGCATTTATTGTTTTAAGAATTTTGCGACGTTTCCAAAAACCTGTTGGCATTTATTTCAATAATTCATCTACCTGGGATTTTAATAATGGTATTTGCTTTGATATAATACCCCAAATTATTACATCATCAATTTTATCATAACCATGAATTACCCAATTTCGCAAATCAATTATCTTACGAACATTCTCAATTTTTATTGTTGAATCTATTTTTAATATTCTGTTCGCAGCCTCACCAATAATTTCTAATTCACGTTCAACTCCACGTCTAAGTAATTTATTATTTTTATAATTATTGAAATCCTTTTTGTCGCCAATATATTCATGAATTGAATCAATAGATGTCTTTATGTCAAACAAATATTTTTGAATTTCAAGCTTCATAAATCAATTGTTTTGTTTGTTCTAATCCTTTAATGAAATAAGGATTGGAAAGTGATTTGTCAGTTAATAAATCAATTTTTCTGCCAAACAAATCCTGAAGCTTATAATGTAAATCAAAATAATTATCGGTATACTGGTCAATAGAAAGATTATCAAATGAAATTAGTATATCTATATCACTTTGGTCATTAAATTTATCTGTACAAACAGAACCAAAAACATACATTGATTTTACACTAAATGTATTACAAAGTCTTTTTAGATCATCGATCCTGTCTGCTACTATTTTATTCATCCTGATAGTTATTTAAGCAAATATAGTAAAGTCTTATCAATTAATGCCAATTAGCATAGTTGTGGTAGGTTTTAGCTGGTAATTAATTCTTATTTTGATGAATTTGTAATTATTATTTATTTGATTGAATCGGTTTACCTTCATCTCCTGCATTTCTTAAAGGTATCCAGATTAGAACTACTACAATTAATGCCAAAAAAGCGAAGCTTATAAGAATAGGCGGATTCTTAAAAAAGTAAAAATAATTTGTAAGAAATATGTTGAACCCTCTGAATCCGGAAAGAATTAAACCCATCAATGCTTCTCCTGCAATTAGTCCGGAAGCAAGCAATATTCCTATGTTTTCAATAGATGTTTTCTGGTTTTCACCATAACCTTTTCTATTGGCAATCCATTCAGTAATTCCTTTAAGTACTCCTCCAATAAAAATTGCAAAAGTTGTTTGGAGTGGTAAATATAATCCAATACATACAAGCATCGGGCTTTTTACCTGCATTAATAAGAACCCTATTCCCATCAGCATTCCTGCAATAATCAAAGGCCATGAAATACCTCCTTCAACTATTCCTCTAGACAAAAGTGCCATCAGTCCGGCCTGAGGAGCAGAAAGATTTTTACTGCCAAATCCGCCTTGATATCCATCATGAATTCCTTGAGCAATATCGCCCTTATTCAATAAAACCAAAACACCAAACATTACAAGTCCTGCCATAAATACACCCATTATATCTCCAATTTGCATTTTCCACGGAGTACCGCCTAAAATATGTCCGGCTTTTAAGTCCTGAAGCATTTCACCTGCCACGGAAGCTGATACGCAAACAATCGCTGCCACACCAAGAACAGCAGCTACACCGGCTTTTCCATGTACTCCGAGAAGCACCATGATTAAAGCTGTAACTACAATAGCAGTCAACGTTAGTCCGCTGACCGGATTATTGCTTGAACCTATCACGCCACAGAGATAACCTGAAACTGCAGCAAAAAAGAATGCAAGTAATATCATTACTGTGGCTGCAACGAAAGCTACAACAGCAGTAGTCTTGAAAATAAAAAATGTAATTAAAAATGTCATTATTGCTGTAAAAACTATCCCAATCATTATCCAAATAAAACTTAAATCTTTTTCTACTCTTGGTGTTTCAACACTAAGTCCTTTCATGGCTTTTTTTACATCACCTACAGAACGGGAAACTCCTGCTATCAAACTATTTCTCATTTTATACAGAGTAAAAAGCGCACTCACAAGCATACCACCAATGGCAATTGGTTTTACAATATATCTTGCAATTTGATTTGCCGTAGCCAATAAAGCATTTATATTGGCTTGTTCAGGAGATAATCCCGGATTACTGGCCATTAATGAAGAAGCCATTCCATCTATATTCAATGAAGGTGCTAAAAAATATAAAATCATTGGCACCAATAAACCCCATGCAATTATCCCTCCGCTAAAATTAAGTGATGCTAATTTTGGACCTATAATATAACCTACACCAATGTAGGCTGGACTTAATTCTGGTGAACCAATTAAAATGCCTCCTTTTCCGGTAAATTGTGTGCCCGCTATGGCTTGTTTGAAAAATCCCACAAACTTTTCCCAGTAAACTACAAAAAGTTTTAACTCACCAAGCAATTTTATCAGGCCACCAAGAATAATAGCGCCAAAAAGAAACTTAGAACTACCTGCACTTTTCTGACCAGCTTTATGAATTTCAGCAGCAGCTATTGATTCAGGAAATGGTAATTCAACGTCTTCAACCATTACACGTCTTAAAAGCGCGACAAACATAATTCCAAGTATGCCGCCGGCAATTACTATAAGACTTGCAGTAATATAATTCGAAACAGAAAAGAATGGATTCCAGATATTGGCAATATAAAAAGCCGGCAGTGTAAATATTGCTCCGGCAGCCATTGATTCGCCAATCGAACCTACGGTACGCGCAAAATTTTCTTCAAGTATAGTTCCTTTAAAAATTCTGAGAATCGCTAATCCGATTACTGCAGCCGGATAAGTTGCAGCAATGGTCATTCCGGCTTTTAATCCTAAATAAGCATTTGCAGCCCCCAGAACCACTGCAAGCACTAAACCTATTAAAAGTGCTCTGAACGTAAATTCTGCTATATTAGTTTCAGAAGAAACAAACGGTACATATTTTTTTACTGCCATAATTACCGTAATTTATGTTTAATACAATATTTTATTATTTAACCTGCTTAGCAATAATCGTAAAGGTAGTAAAATTCTCTTTTTATGTAGTTTTCTCGATTAAAAACAAAATTCATATGTTTAGGATGAGTTATAACAAAGTAAATTCCATTTTTAACAACATATTATTTTAAGGCATTAACAGATAGTTCTATATTTGCATTCTAATAATTTAAAAAGTTTTAAAATGATGAATCATTTGAAGCATACATTAAAAATATTACTCTGTCTGGTATTTCTGGTAGTTTACAATGATATTTCTGTTTTCTCGCAAGAGCCAGTAAAAGATCAATCTATTACTAAACCTGTGGTTCAGCAAGATGCGTTAGCAACAACTTCAAAGCAGTCTCCTGATCAGCAAAAAGCAGTTCAACAGCAAGAATCTTTAAAGTGGTATAAAATAGAAGAAGTTGAAAAATTGATTCGTGTAAAGCCAAAAAAAATATTGATAGATGTTTTTACTGACTGGTGTGGATGGTGCAAAAAGATGGATGCATCTACTTTTACAAACCCAGCTATTGTAGCCTACTTAAATGAACACTTTTATGTTGTAAAATTCAATGCTGAATCAACGGATACTATAAATTTCAGAGGAGGTAAATATATAAATATGGTTCATAGTGGAAAATCAACTCATCCTTTAGCCATATCTCTTCTTGGCTGGAGATTATCATATCCTACAATAGTGTACCTCACAGAATCACTTGATTATATTGGTCCGGTACCTGGCTATCAGACACCTGAGCAACTCGAAATCGTTCTCAATTACATTGCCCAGGAAAAATACCGGACAATATCATTAGATGAATTTCAAAAGACTTTTGTAGGAACAATAAAGCACTAAAAAATTGAATTTCGAACAACGATTTTAATCTTAAATCATATCGTTTATCTAAGTATTAAGACACCCTTCGACAAGCGTTCGACTGAGCTCACGCCGAAGTCTCAGGGTGACTATGTAGCAGGGTCATACTGAGCCTGTCGAAGTATGACCAATAATATATAATTCCTTAATTAAACAACATTGATTCATAATTCTTTATTCCTCATCCGTCTTCTGTCGTCCGTCATTCTTCTTATAATCTTCCGGCTACAATACTCCAATCAACAATATTCCAGAAAGCTGCTAAATAATCAGCCCTGCGATTCTGGTAATCGAGGTAATATGCATGCTCCCATACATCGCATGTTAGCAAAGGTGCATGTCCATTTCTTAAAGGATTTCCTGCATTGGATTCCTGCACAATATCCAGTTTGCCATCAGGTTTTTTTACCAGCCATGTCCATCCGGAACCAAAAAGAGTTAATGAAGCTTTGGAAAATTTTTCCTTAAATTCAGTGAATGAACCAAAATCTTTTTTAATTGCATCTGCAAGTTTTCCGGAAGGTTCTCCCCCACTGTTTGGCAAAAATGTCTGAAAATAAAAAGTATGGTTCCAAATTTGGGCTCCATTATTGAAAATGCCTCCATCTGATTCTTTGATTATAGTTTCAAGAGATGCATTCTCAAATTTTGTACCCGGTACAAGATTATTCAGATTATTCACATAAGTCTGAAGATGTTTTCCGTAATGGAATTCCATTGTTTGCTTACTGATAAACGGGGTCAGTTTATCCAGTTCGTAATTTAATTTTGGTAGTTCGAATGCCATATATTTTAAATTAATTTGTTGTTAGTTGTTAACAATCTAATTTCCTAAATTGTTTTTAACAAAACAAATTTTTCCAAAAGAAACTTGCAATTCCTGCCTACGAAAAATTATAATACCTTTGGTTGCAGTTATACAGGTTGATAGACTGTAGTTATTTAGGTAAAAAAGTTTTACAATCCCCCGGGTTTAATATAAATTGAAATATCAACCGTTTTGTTTTTTCCTAAATTCCTGAAAGTCTACAGTCTAAACAACCCAAATTGTTATCTTTGTTTATTCTTTAACAACCTGCATTAATGCTATTAAGTGTAATAAAAAGTACTATTATGATTACCAGTTTTGTCCTGGTAATTATGCTGGCAATTGAATACATAAATGTAAAATCAAAGGGAAATTGGCTAAAAAATATCAAAAACCATCCCTGGCTGCAATATATTGTAACTGGAACATTGGGCATCATTCCTGGTTGTGTTGGCACTTTCGCCGTGGTATCTATGTATATACATAACCTCGTTAGTTTTGGAGCTTTAATTACTGCACTCATAGCCGGATTTGGAGATGAAGCATTTGTAATGTTTGCTTTAATACCTTTAACAACCCTTAAGCTTACAGTTATAATTTTTATTATTGGAATTATTGGAGGTATTGCAGTAAACTACTTCTTGAAAGGTAAGAGTTTTTTTCCAAAAGTCAACTTACATTTTGAACTGCATACTGTTGAATTTGAAAAAAATATTCTGGATTTAAAAAGCATCTGGGTTAATCTTAAAAATATGAGCTTCCCCAGAGGTACTTTATTAGGTGGATTATTATTGATAATTCTTGGCATAATTACCAATGAATTCAGCGAAGGTCCGGGTTACAAAGCATGGGATTGGGAACAAGTATCGTTTCTTGCAGTCATGATTTTTGGCCTATTTATAATAATAACTGTCTCAGAACATTTTTTAGAAAAGCATTTATGGGATCATGTTGTGAAAAAGCACTTCCTGAAAATATTACTTTGGACATTTGGAGCATTATTATTAATCGAAATTTTTAAAACTCAAATTCATCTGGATTCATGGATAAAGTCAAACCAGCTAATAATTCTTATAATGGCGTTGTTAATTGGAATAATTCCTGAATCCGGACCGCATTTGATTTTTGTAACACTTTTCATAAGTGGGACAATTCCATTTAGTACACTGCTTGCCAGTTCAATTGTTCAGGATGGACATGGTTCCTTGCCCTTGCTGGCTGAATCGAAAAAAAGCTTTCTAATAGCAAAGTCTATAAACATTATTATTGGATTAATTGTTGGTTTAACCGGAATGTACCTGTTTTAATAATAAATTACAAAAACAACTCTTTAACTTTGAATTTTGAACCTTAAACTATACAAATGAATTACGACATCGTTATCATTGGCAGTGGACCCGGAGGTTACGTTGCTGCTATCAGAGCTTCTCAGCTTGGAAAAAAAGTTGCCATCATTGAAAAAAACGAATTAGGAGGAATTTGCTTGAACTGGGGATGCATTCCTACCAAAGCTCTTTTAAAAAGTGCCCAGGTTTTTGAATATGCAAAACATGCTTCCGATTTTGGTATTTCAATTGAAGGTAATGTAAATCCGGAGCTTTCAGCGATGGTTAAGCGAAGCCGTAACGTTGCAGAAGGAATGAGTAAAGGAGTACAATTTCTTCTTAAAAAAAATAAAATTGAAGTCATTAAAGGATTTGGAAAACTAATAAGTGCCAGTACAGTAGAAGTAACAGATGCAAATGGTAAAAAGCAGGAAGTTAGCACATCTCATATTATTCTGGCTACCGGTGCCCGTTCAAGAGAGCTGCCAAATTTAAAACAGGACGGCAAAAAGATTATCGGTTACCGGGAAGCAATGACCCTCAGCAAACTGCCCCAATCAATGGTTGTTGTTGGTTCGGGTGCTATTGGAAGCGAATTTGCCTGTTTCTTTAACTCTATAGGTACAAAAGTAACTTTGGTAGAATTCATGCCAAATGTTGTTCCCATTGAAGATGAGGAAGTATCTAAGCAACTTGAACGCTCTTTTAAAAAAGCAGGAATAGAAGTTCTAACTAATTCAACCGTTAAGTCGGCTGATGTGAAAGGAAAACAATGTATAGTCAAAATAAAAACACCGACAGATGAAATTACTAAAGAAGTTGACATAGTACTTTCTTCAGTTGGAATTACTGCTAACATTGAAAACATTGGTTTAGAAGAATTAGGAATAGAACTTGATAAAGGCAAAATAAAAGTTGATGAATTCTACCGGACCAATATAAATGGTATTTATGCCATTGGCGATATTATAAATACTCCCGCATTGGCACACGTAGCTTCAGCAGAAGGAATAACATGTGTTGAAAAAATTGCAGGTCTTAATCCTGAGCCAATAAAATATAACAGTATTCCGGGATGCACCTATACAACTCCTGAGATTGCTTCATTTGGATTCACTGAAAAGGCTGCCCGTGAAAATGGATATGAAATTAAAATTGGTAAATTCCCTTACACTGCTTCCGGAAAAGCCAGCGCTTCAGGAAATAAAGACGGTTTTGTAAAACTTATTTTCGATGCCAAATATGGTGAACTTCTGGGAGCTCACTTGATTGGATTAAATGTTACCGAGTTGATAGCCGAATTGGTTGTTGCACATAACCTTGAAACTACCGGGCATGAACTTATCAAATCTATCCACCCGCACCCGACAATGAGCGAAGCCATAATGGAAGCTGCTGCTGCTGCTTATGGGGAAGTTATTCACATTTGACAATGAGGCGATTTGCAAATGTGCAGATGAGAAAATTTTAAGATTCTAAATCAATGTCATTTAATTAAGGAACGAAACACCCTTCGACAAGCGTTCGACTGAGCTCACGCCGAAGTCTCAGGGTGACAATAAAATGAGGTCATATTGAGACATAAAATATAAATAAAATTTACAATTTTAAAAAGAAGTGACATTTTAATTTTGTAATTTACTTTTCTTTGTCTCCACACAAAGAAAAGGTAACAAAAGAAAAGTCACCACGAATGAAAAATTCATCCTAATCGTTGTGCCTAGATTTATCCCGCAAATCGATCCCGGATGAATTTCGCGCCATTCGTGGACGAACTTCCCACTAGGCTAGCTTTAATTTGCTCTTGTGCCACTTTCCCCTACCAGCTTTTTAAGCTGGAGGTGCGATGGCATGAAAATTTGGCGAGGGTGTGTAGGCTTTGCGGGTTGAAGCTTCAAATTTTCTTGATTTTTCGCTACCTTTTTATCAAGAAAAAGGTAGAGAAATATAATTGAAAAATAAACGAATCGTTATCAATATTAGATATTTAATTACTTAATTTTAAATAAAATAAGTATTTAATGTCATTAGCAGCTTGTCGAAGTATGACCAATGATATAAAATTGCTTAACTAAACGATATTGGATTTTAAATTAGAATTTCTACAATAGAGTCAAAAATTAATTTTATTTTACATCAACATATTTTCATAATTACACATTAATGCATTTGCACATTTGCACATCTGCATATTATCACTATATTGAATCAACCATTACCTTGCTGGTGCGGACATGTTGTTTTAGGATCATCTTATGCTCTTTTCCCGGCGATATTTATTCCATTATTTTTTAGTATGAGAATAAAAGACGAAGAAATTATACTACAAAAAGATTTAAAAGGATATGATTTGTACATAAAGAAAGTAAAATATAGGATGATACCATTTATTTGGTAAAAATATAAAAAACACTACTGAACATAACAATGGCTCATACACTCGAACTTTTGTGAGGCATTATAAAAACGAACCGACAATTGCTTTTTTAATAATAAATAATAGAAAGGGTAAATAAAATGAGAACTCAAAATTTGTTAGCTATGCCAACTGGCATTATACTAATGGCTATAGCAATAATAATGATTAAATTCTTTCCAGTTAATAATATGTTTGACTTTATAGAAGGCTTTTTGATAGGATTATCAATAGTATTAAACATCTTTTATATGTTTAATATTTCAAAAAAAAGTAAGAAAGAATCATAATATAATTTTTATTGAAAACAGGATTTGATTAGTGTTTATAATTCTATCCCACTTTAAGCGCGCACGATATTGTAAATAAGTTGTGCCCACTCACATTGCAACACATTCCGCCTTTGGCGTGAAACCCACACACGCTATCTCACAATCCAATGTTCTGCATAACAGCTGCAATTTCACAGCCGCTTTTATTACTTTAAACAAATAAAGTTATAACAGTTTTGAATTTATAGAAATTCAAATTAAATTTAGCTTGGAAATGAAATAAGAAGAGATATCCAAATATAAATATTTTTTGATATCTCAGTTATTTCGCGGGTTTGCGAGTGCAAACTCAAAACTTTATAATAAAGATAGAGATAATAGTCTCTACTTGGATGTTTGGCAGTAATAATACAAATATGACAACAGACGAGATAAAAGTTAAATTTGAGAATTTTCTAAAAAGCAATCCTAATTTTGATCTTATTCTAAGAAAAAATCGAAGTTTAGTAGCTGAGAATTTTGCTTCAGCTAATTATTGGTTTGAATACAAGCATGATGATATCAAATATTTAGGAGAGCCAATCATCGATGATACAACAAATTCTAAAGGAGAATTTTATCACATTTATATTACTGATTTTAGATTTACGGGATATTTATGCTATTCGGATGCATCTCACACCGACACAAAAACACCAATCGTTATAAATGCTACATTGAGACTCTGCAAGCAGCCAGATCGAGATATAGATAATTTTTCATATTTTTCAAATCTTATTGAAGTTTGGGATTACAATCAAAAACTCTTAAACCTGAGTTATTTTAAAGCGGCAAAGAAACTTATTGGATTGGATTTTTTGCCCTATGATTACGGTATGTATAGTCAAACTCAATCGAAAATTGATAATTCCTTGACAAATCATGATAAGCAATCTCATGTAACTTCTCATTATTATTTACTGGAAATAGCCGAATCCTATGAAAGAATAAAACATTTGCTTTCAATGGTACTTATGAGTGCTGATTATGCAAATCAATATACTTTAAAAAAAAGAGATGCACCTCCAGTCTATAATTCGCCTGCAATGTATGAGATTAATGAAAACTTTCATTTATATGATAGATATTATTTATTATATTCAGAACTAACAATTGAATCATTATATAAATATTGGGAAAGGATTGGTTTTTGTTTATTTCAATTCTTAAAACCTTTACCCATAAAAAAGGTAAACTTTCTTTTTTTAAATACAGAAAAGAAAACAATAAATTAAGTTTTATACTATTTGAATATTTAAAGTCTCCAATGGCAAAGATCGATGATAATAATTTGTCATTATTGAGATTAATTAAGGAATTAAATAGAGATAAAGCTAATAATGTATGCGTACAAAATGAGCATTTTGATTGGTTTGTGGATTTTGTTTTAACCAAAAATTCCAGTTTTGACAAACTACTAAAATATAGACACCCTTTAATACATTATAAAATTGAAGCAAAAACTGGAAAAGGAATAGGGAGTTTGATTGCAACGGTATTAAATACATGGTCTGATAATTTATTTGATAAGGAAAAATTGAAGTCCATAGAAAAGGAGAACGAAAAAATTAAGTTATTTTTGATAGAGCAATTTGATAAATGTAAACTTGGTTATGAGCATATGATTGAACTGATTAAAAAATTGCCTGATAAAAAATAATTACTACTGCCAACACGCGCTCATAAGCAATGGCGGGGTTTATACGGTTATTTAGTTTTTAATCCCGCATCAAGTTTTGGTGTATTTTGATAGTGAAGCTCTCCGAAACCCGCCACATGCTCATAGCGCAAAACGTTTGGGCGTCATGGTTAAAGGTTGCTCATACATGTAACTTAAGGACTTGAATAAAAATTTTGTACATTTGAAAAATGGAACAAAAGGATTTTGATAAAGATAAGCTGATAAAGTATTGGTCTGACAGTTCAGATGATGACTTCGAAACAATGATTGCTATGTTTGAAAAGAAAAAATTCAATTGGGCACTATTTGTTGGTCATTTAATGATTGAAAAATTATTAAAAGCACTGTACGTAAAGACAAATAATGACTATCCACCTTTTATCCATAATCTATTGCGACTTGCAGAAAAATGTGATTTGGAATTAACTGATGACCAAAGGTTGTTTTTTGTGACAGTAACAGCTTTTAATATTAATGCGCGATATGACGATTATAAAATGAGTTTTCAGCAAAAATGCACCCTTGAATTTACAGCAACTTGGATTGAAAACCTTAAAATTAACAGAAAATGGATAAAAAAACTGATAATATAATTAGGCAATATATTTTAACCGTTGCAAATCAAACGCCAGGATTTGTAACTGCTTATTTATTCGGTTCATTTGCTAAAAACAAACAAAGGCCAGAAAGTGATATTGATATTGCATTGATTATTGATAATCTCAAGGATTCTGACAAATTTGATATTCAAGTTCAATTAATGTTATTAGCCTCCAAGTTTGATTCAAGGATTGAACCGCATCCATTATCCAAGCAGGATTTGATTTCTGATAATCCATTTGTTCATGAAATAAAAAAAACTGGGATTGAAATAATACAAAAAACCACGAATGCCCAACATGCGCTATAGTTAATTGCCGTTTCAGTGAAGGTTTCAAGGTTTTAGCTCTTATTAAAGTTCAGTCTAGCTTGATAGGAAGGTGCTTTGAAATTGGCAACTAACCATAGCGCCAACGTTTGGCCACAATTAAAAAATACCCTTATTCCGAAGGCATCTGGATTTTTTAATTTATATAATAGTGATATTAAATTTATTTTACTTTTGTTGCTTTGGATAATTATTTCTATTAGTAAATTTGAAATGCTAATAAAAAAATTAATAAAATTAGGATAACATAGTGAAGACGTTAGGTTTGACTTTTATCGCAATATATTCTTTTATCTTTTCCAGTTATTCACAAAATAATACTGATTCTTTAATCCGTTTTTCAGATTTGAGATTTCATTCAGATTTTGAAAAAAAGCATTTTGCAATTTTATTAATAATAGAAAAGACACTTTTAATTTATTTCTTGCTATAGATGAAAACATGACGAATGAAATAGCAAATAATTATTTTGCATTATTAAGAAATAGCTTAGATGAATTAATAAGGGAAAATATTCTAAATAAGAAGACAAATAAGAGAATTAAAGTTGCTTATTCTAGTGTTCATAAGCGATTTCTAAAAAAGTACAACGATAATGAATATTTCCCTATTATTTTTCAGGTTGGCACATACAATTGCGTGTCTGCTACAATGTTATATTCATTGGTTTTTGATGAACTTAAAATTCCATATAAAGTTATGGCTTCACCTAGTCATGTTTATCTGACTGCAAACCCAGGTCCTAATTCAATCGTAATAGAAACAACAAATCCGAGTTTTGAAAATACAATCTTTAATGGAGATTTTAAACGTCAATATGCTGATTATTTACGCACCTCTAAATTGATTAGTGAAGATGAATACAAAAATAAATCAACTGAAGAAATATTTGAACAAAAATTTAAAGAAGTAAAAGAAGCAAGTTTTTATAATCTTGCTGGTTTTCAATATTACAATAAAGCTTTAACTAAATTACAAAATAATGATATTGAAAATGGCCTTAAATTGTTTCAAAAAGCTTATTTCTTTTATCCTGATCAGCAGGTTAAAACATTGCTATATACAAGCTTATTATATGAAATTTCAAAATGCGATTTTGATAATATTTCGGATATTGATTATTTATCACAATTTTCAAGATTTGAAAATGTTGATTCTAAAAATATAATAGGAATTTTCAATAATATCATTTCACATTTTCTTCAATATACTGATAAGGAAACACATTGTGATTCATTATATCAAAGATTTGTATCTCACATTTCGGATAAAAGATTAAAAGAGGAAATTAGTTTTTCCTATAATATGCAAATGAGTTATAGATATAGTAATTCAGACAAAGTTGAGAAATATGTTATAAAAGCACTTGAGATTAAAGGAAACTATAATGATGCAAATATTATTTTTGAAAATTATCTTAGTAAAAAATTATTTAATATATCAAATCCATTTGCATTATTGGATTCTGTTAATGCACTTGAATTAAAATATAATTTTAGCGTAATAGCGCCAAAATTGGCGTATCATAAATTAATTGCCTTATTAAAAATTGCTAATGAATTATATGAGCAAAAAAAGATAGCTGCTGGTGATAAATATTTGCTGGAATTTGAAAATTCGTATACTATACCAAATAATGACGGATTTCTTCGCGTTATGATTGAACAAGCATACAATAAAGCTGCTAGTTATTATTATAATATTGGTAATATGTCAAAATCAAAAAATTATGCAAATAGAGGGTTGAAATATATACCAGATAGTCACATTTTGAAAACCTTTTTAGAATAATAAAAACGAGCCACAACACGCGCTCATAAGAATGGCGGGGTTTATACAGTTATTTAGCTTTCAATCTCGCATCAAGTTTTGGTGCAATTTGATAGAGCAGCGCTCCGAAACCCGATACATGCTCAAAGCGCAAAACGTTTACCCAACATTTAAAAAATGAGAATTATTTTATTATTGGGACTTATTTTAATTGCCTTATTATCTTGTACAAAACAAAAAGGGGAGTATAAGATTAATGATAAAGTAACAGACTTTAATGGAACTCCAATCGACAGTGCTACAATAAAGCTAATGAACGAAAAATTTAAAACTGTATATGAAACATTATCGGATAAAAAAGGAAATTATTCGATGAAAGTAAAGGAAGGAAATTATTACTGTCTATATGCAATCAAATCGCGTGATTATAGGGTAAGTAAGCTTGAGTACTGGAACTGGAATGTTCCTGTTCATAAAAATATGACCATTAACCCGCAGTACGATAAAATGGAAATATATGGCATTAATGTATTTGAACCACAAGTATCCCCACAAGAAACTTATATGATATATTTCAGACCGATGAGTTTATACAAATCTCTTAAAATCGTATCAGAACAAAAAATTGGAAAAAAGGCATTTAAGGAAGCAGAGCGCACAGAAGAAATATTAAACAAGTCCGACAAACTAATTAATATTTCGCCTGACAGCATTGCTTCAGATGAATTGAAGATAGAAATAAATGGAATAAAATCAAAAATAGTAGGAATTAATAAAATAACAGAATACGCTAGAGGATTCTTAATGTATGGTTATTGTGTACAAGTATTAAAACCTGAGCAAAATGACAAGTCACGATTAGAATATGATTTGATTTCTATTACACTAAATTCTGTTACAACTGGAGAGATTGGAAAAGGTGAGGCTTTTGTAAAAAGACAAATAAAAAACGTTTGGTAATATGCGGTCATAAAACATTGGTGTTTCAGTGGTTTTCAAAGTTTGCCCCATGCTCATGCAGACATGTTGTCCGAGCGCTCTTTTACACGCTGCACTTTCTTTATTTGGCATTTGCCCTAAACCCGCTCGCAACTTGCCTGACAACAGTCAGGTTTAATGAAGTGCAATCCGTGCCTTTGATTCAATCTGGTTTTATTTAATATCAGTATGTAGTTTTTAAAACAAAACCCCGCATCCACAAGATTCAATTTCTCGATCCTAAGATGCGATTTCTCGTTCCCAAGATTCAATTTCTCAATCCTAAAACTTTCTTGCTCTTAAGACCCGATTTCTCACTTCACGAGATAGATTTTCTTTGTTACATGATTATGTTGGCTCGATTGAGGTTAGTCCCTGCACACTCACCCCTTCGGCTGTCAGGCACATTGCGTTTTGCTCTCACACAGGAATCCACCCTAAAAAACGCAAAGAGCCTTCCAGCCCTTCACCCTTCAACCATGCGGATTGAGACATTTGTACATCTAATAAACATTGATTAGATTTGATAAAAAAGCCAGCAGGTAACATAGTATATGGTGCATTAACACGCACTATATATTTGAACGTTTTTTGTGCAACTACAAGAAAAGAACATCCACAATGATGATTTTTATATAATGAGCAAATAAAGTACATTTAATAATTAAAATTCAAAGGTATAATGACAAGCAAATTTATTCAAACAAAAAGAAACGAAAGAATATTAATTATTGGTGCAGGAGTTAATGGCTCAGTCTGTGCAGAAGCTCTGCATAAATCGGGAACTAATGTAACAGTTCTGGCCCGTGGAAAGCGTTATGAGAATATTAAGAATAACGGGATTATTTTTGAAAACCCTGTAAACCACCAGCAAAATATTATAAAAGTTCCAGTTATCAGTTCCCTGGAGCCAGAAGATATTTATAATTATATACTTGTTGTCATCCGAAGTAATCAAGTTTCTGAATTATTGCCCATATTGGCAGCAAATAAATCGCCTAATGTTGTTTTCATGTTCAACAATCTGTGTGTTTCTGATGAATATGTCCGTGTGCTTGGCAAAGAGCGCATTATGTTGGGTTTTGTTTTTGGAGTTGGAAACTGCGATGGAAATATTGTTTATACAAACTCAAAAAGGCGTCTCAGAGGAGTTCCTTTTGGGGAAATTGATGGTAAATTAACTTCAAGGCTGATCCAACTTGTGGAATTATTCCAACATGCGGAACTTGATGCAAAAGCATCACTTCATGTTGTCGATTATCTTGTATTTCATGCATCGTTTGTCGTAATTTTAGCATGCACTCATATTAAAAATACTGGTAATAAAAAGGCTATCACTGCGGACATTGGGCTGATGGCGGACGCATTGCGTGAGATGTTTACGGTATTAAAAACTCTTGGATACAAGATTACCCCTTTTTCATATAAGATATATTTTTCTATGCCTCGTTTTATGTTGACAACTATGTTGAGAATATTTGTTAACACCAAAATATGGGATATATTTTTTACAGATTTGGCCATGCCCCAAACAACTAATGAGATGCTTCAAATAGCCAAGGAATTAAAGGGTTTAGTTGTAAAGTCGGGTCTTTCGGCTCCAGCTATGAATAAAATATTGAGTATCCAATAATTACTATAACGTAGCTACACACGACATCGGCTATATTCCATAAGGGTTTCATTGGTTTGCGAAAGTTAGGAAATATATTTAAGTTTGTGTAACTGGATACAGATGTGGCTTCAAAATCCCTTACAGCTTATAGCCTTAAGCGTTATCGGAAAGCATAAAAGGCAAAAATGTTTCCATATTTAGAAACTTTAATTTATCTTTGTCAAGTTAAAAACAAGACATGGAGAAACCGATTGAAATAATTGCACTTCCGCAAGCTGAAGAATTTCTAGATTCTTTGGAGGAACCTGTACGAAAGAAGTTTTTACACTCAATGCGAAAAACCAAACAAAGAATTTTTGGAGATTGGTATAAGAAGATGGTTGGGACGAATGATATTTTTGAATTTCGAGTTGATAATATGAGAAAATTCTATAGATTATTTGCATTTTGGGATACAAGAGGTTCAAATCAAACTTTAATAGTGGCAACACATGGATTAATTAAAAAGACAAATAAAACGCCTAAATCCGATATAGATAAGGCAGAAGATATTAAAACAAAATATTTTAAAGGATTAATATAAATGATGGAGGTTAAGATGAAAGCAGATAAGAAATATAAAACTCTTGTAGAGTTAGAAGATAAATATTATGGGAAAGTTGGTACTCCTGAAAGAGAGCAATATGAATTTGAATTATCAATGGAGATATTAGGAGATAAGCTCAAACATATGCGAAAGACACGAAATTTGACACAAGAGCAATTAGGACGATTAATTGGAGTTCAGAAAGCACAGATATCGAAACTTGAGAAGGGTAATAATAGTGCCACTATTTCAACTGTCTTAAAGGTTTTTCATGCTATGAAAGCAAAGGTAAAATTTAAAATTGAAGTTGAAGAAACATCTGAATTAGCAATACAATAATAAATGCCATTCGCTAACACACGCTCACGCAACATGTTGTCCAAGCATTTCCCACGCTGGTTTTACTTAATATCATCATATCGTTTTGAAACAAAACCCCGCATTCGCAGGGTTATTTTAGGAAGATACACAGAGATTCAATTTGAACGCTCCCAAGATGCGTCTGAACAGTTCTAAGATCGATTTGAACGCTCCTAAGATGCGTCTGAACGGTTCCAAGATCGATTTGAACGCTCCCGAGATGCATCCGAAGAGACCTCCAAGATCGATTCTGAGTCTTCCAAAAAAACTGCTGCATAATTCAATCCCTACCCTATCATCTGAAATACTACAGCAATTCCTGAAAAATTAAATCTTAATTAACGTGAGTTCGACCTAAAATAACATACTTGTTATAGATAATCAGAATATTATTCATTTCATTTTTCGTCAAAAAAGAAATGAACAAAAGAACTTAGCGGAGCGATCTCACGAACGAAGTGAGTAAAAAGACTTGGCTGCGTGAACTCGCTGCCGCCTTTGCTCATCCCGAAATTTCGGGAAGCACGCAGCCGAAAAGGAATTCTCTTCTAATTTCCGTGAAACGGGAAAGAGCGTTGGCCAGAAAATCTGGCGAGGGTGCGAAAGCTCGTGGGTGGAAGCTTCATCCCGCCTAAGGCGGGATTGACTTTTTAGTTACCTTTTGTGTCAAGACAAAAGGTAAAGTGTTTAAAACAAAGTATTTAAACATTTCCTTACATCGAATTGACGTTAATTAAAAAACTTGTGTGAAAAGCTCAATAAGCTGAAGCACTAATACTGCTTATTTCATATCTACACTACTAACTGTCGGATCTAACATTTTACCAATAAAAAGCACAGCTCCTGTTGACTTCTCGGTAATAGCATATATGAATGGTTTGTTAGCGTTGAAAAATAAAGGATGATCTTCCGAAAGTGATGACGTCGTCTCTGCAATCTCAACAGCGGTAACGGTAGCAGCTTCAGTTCCTTCTTCATCCAAATTAATATAAGTTTTATGAATTACCCTTGAAATATATAAATCTTCGGCACTATCTATTCTGAAAAAATTAGCACTGTCAGGATTAAAAGCCTTTGTTATACCTAAATTTATCAAGGGTTCATTAAGCAAGCTGTTAAATTCAAATTTAAACTTGGGCATTTTCACAACTACCTTAAACGTGTTCATTGAGGCAATAATCTCATTCCACTTTAAATCAGTTAATCCGGTTATAATATCATTAACGTTCTTGCCAAATGCAGGCAATACAATAACAAAATTAAATGTTCCATCTCCATAGGGCAATTCAACAACCTGGAAATCGTTATTGCTGTAATAATTTATCTCAGCTTCCATCGACATCTGTTCTTGTTGAACTGTTGTGCCATCACTTAAAAAAAAGTCAGTTGTCGTAGTTTTGGTTTTGTCAAATTGAAATTGCCAGGTGCCTTTAAAGTAAATGGCGTTTATTAAGTACATAATAGCTATATCTGGAATCTGGTCAATTATAGTCTGAATCTTATCATGTGTTTTTGCATCTACCCAGTTATTAATTGTTGTTACAGCATCCGGACTGGTAAAATCAAGCGATTTAACTTCAGCATCATAATACTCACTATTCACGTCCAGAAATGATTGTAGAACATTAAAACCCTGCTTGTACCAAATTGAGTTTGCCACTTCAAATATTACCTTTTCATCTGCTCCTGTCAAAGCAGTGGTAAGAGATTGATTGTATTCATTTATTTGCTGGTCCGAATATCCGGTAAAGCCTAAAACATTTGTCATTTCGTCCTTAGTTGTACCGGCAGCTCCATTATAGGTCATTGAAAGTGCCTCCATTGTACTAAAAGGAGATATGAACAAATTTTTGTCGGGAGCTTTGTCTTGCACCTTACTAAAAAGTTCAAAACAAAATTTATTCGATGCATTTACAATTTGGCCAGATTTAAGTTTTGATTTTACAGTAGTGACTTGTTTTTGATCGTCGCTCTTTTTACAACTTACTAATAGGAAAGTTATAATTAACGATAATGAAAATGCTTTTTTTATCATAACGGAAAATTTATGAGTTATACTTCTATGAATTTCATATTAGATGAAAATGTCATCAAAAAGGTTGCTTTAAAGAAATTTATCCCATAACTTTTATTGAATTTTAAAAAAAATCGCCAACTTGTTCCAACCTTTTTCACTTTTTTGTGCACTATAGAATAGCATGCAATTAATAAAATTTCATAATCGATCAGAAACTGAATCTGAGCTTGTGGCTGGATGCATTCGAAACGACCGAATGACACAAAAATGTCTTTACGATCTATATAAGAATGCAATGTACACCACAGCACTTAGAATTGTTGGCAACTCAGATGCAGCACACGATACTCTTCAGGAAGCGTTCATAGATATTTTTGAAAACATTGGCGATTTCAGGTTTGAATCATCTTTAGGCACATGGATAAAAACAATTGTGATTAGAAAAGCATTACGAGGATTAAAGCTCGAACACCAACATGAATCAATAGAATTAGCTGATAAATTTGAAATGGAAGATAAAAGTCCCGATTTTACAGCAGAAGAACTTGAAAGAGTAATTCTATCACTTCCTGAAGCATCAAGAGCAGTGTTCCTGCTTATAGAAGTTGAAGGTTATAAACATCATGAAGTAGCTGAAATGCTTGAAATCAGTATTGGAACATCGAAGTCACAACTTAATTATTCAAAAAAATTATTGCAAAAAAGACTGTATGAAAGATTTTGAAAAAAAGTTAAAGAAAACTATTAATAATTTACCGCTGCATGATCCAAAGCCTGAAACATGGGATGTTATACAAAGCAGGCTTGATTTTAATGATAAATTAGCAAAAGAAATCAGGTTCATTCCTACGCATGAACCTTCGGAACATACATGGAATAAAATTGAACCACTACTCAAACCAGGGCTGAAAGTTTCGAAGTCAAAATATTTAATACTTGGTTTTACTTCCGCCGCTGCTTCGATAATTCTTTTTTTCAGTCTTTGGTTTTTTAAACATCAACCTTCTCATGATTCAATTACAATTTCTGAAGAAACCGTTGAAGGCTGGAAGCAACCGGTTGCTTTGACTGAAGATACCACGAGCCAGACAGCCATCCAGTTTATAAACAAACAATGTGAAAATAAATCATATATCTGCAGCAATCCAGGTTTCGCTGAAAAAAAGAAACAACTTGAGGAAGTTGAAGCTCAAATTAAAGTTCTTAAAAATATAATTAGTACTTCAGGTAGTTCACCATCGCTGATAAAAAGCAACATAAAACTCGAAAACCTGAGAACACGATTAATGAAAGACCTTTTAAACTTAATCACTTCATGACACGAACAGGAAAAATATTATCATTCTTTATTGCAATAACATTTATATTATATGCTCCGGCTTTTACACAAACCAAAATTCAGGTTATTACACGTACAATTTCCCGATCGTTTATTTGCAAACCGGGATGTATTTTCGAAGTAAAGGGTGAAAAAGCAAACATTCATGTTAAAAAATCTTCTGACAATAACATAAAAGTAAATCTTCAGCTTATTTCAAAAAATTCTTCCGTACAACAGGCAGAAAAGGATTTGAAATATTGCGACTACAGGATTACCGAAAGCAATGATGCAATAATGGTTTCAAATCTTTTCAGTAGTAAGAACCAGTTCAAAGAAATCAGCAGCAATCTCAGTGCTAAATACGAAATTGAAGTTCCGGAAAATATCATTGTGAAACTCAAAAATATTTATGGTGATATAGATCTGAAAAGTATCAGTGACAATATTAATATTGATATGGATTTTTGCCAGTTAAAATTATCAAACATTTATGGAAATCTATTTGTCATTTCAAATTACAGCGACATTGAAGGACAGGACATAGGTGCAGTTACAAATGTTCAGGCTCAAAAGGGAGATATTGTCTTTACAAATACTAGAAGCTTATTAAAAATTAAAGATCAATACGGCAGCATCTCCCTGGACAATATAAATGCAAGTGTAAATTTAGATGCGGAAATGACAGCGATTAATGTTACGCTTGACAACCCTGCTATCTATTCTTTGGATTTTGCCGTAAAAGAAGGTGAAATAATAACACCGGAAAAATTCTGTAAAACGGTTGTCAGCAATCAAGGACAGAAAAAATTTATTTACACAGGCGGCAAAATTTCAATTAAGGTCACAACTACTTATAATTCTATAACACTTAAAACAAAATAGCAATGAAGAGAATATTAAAATGTCCCATTGTCTTAGGGTCACTCATTTCGGTTTTAAATTTCAATTACTGTCTGTTTTCACAAACAGATAGCAGCAAAGTAAGCTATAGCCAGGAAAGTTCAGATAGTTCCGATTATAACTATCATCGTAAATACCAGTACCTGGATATTAATTTAAAAGAAGAGACTAAAATGTTTAAAATAGGTATTCCTACTTTTACTGTAAACTATTCTAAAAGTACTTTTCAAAGTTCTTCAACTGAAAATTTGGGTTTATTCTTTATTTATGAAAGAAAATTTAACCCATCATTAAGTTTAATAATAGAAAATGACAATTCCTTTAACAATACTCAATATTCTGTCACTAATTCATCTGGAAGTTTTGACTATACTACCTATTTGGATTGGGGCATACGATATTATTTTCTTATGCAGAAAAGAATTAAAGAGGGTATAAGCGGCAACAATTGCAATGGCTTATATGTCGATTTTTTTATAAGAGACTTAAATCAATTCCAATTCCAACATTCAATTCAATCACAAGGCAATTTGTATTATTTCAATATTTATTTCTTTGATTTCTCCAAAATATTGAATAAGTCCCCTGAATTCCAATTAAACTTAGGATTACAAAAGAGGCTAAATAATTATTCTTTTATTGATACAAAATTTTTTATTGAATATATTCCTAAAGGCACATACGAAGATAAAGAAGTTGAAGAATATTCAGGATATATTTATAAAGTTACAACTATTCAACATACGACCTCTAGTTATTTGCTTTTTGGCCTTTCTTTTACGATAGGATTAGGTTGGGGTTGGAAATAAAGACCTATAATTAAAAAATGAAGAATATAATCATAAATAGCATACCAATGAAAACATTTAAATTGCTAAACATATTTTTAGATATTTTATTATTTAATATAGTAATTACTTCCTGTACAAAGGATGTTGTCGCACCTACACAACAAGTTCCTGTTTATATACCCTCAACTCCGGACAGCTCGGTTTATTCATCCATAGAATATTTGAAAACTGATTCCTCAAGTGATTACAATAATTGGGAAGCTGCTGCTTCTGCTGGAAATAAAATACTTTTTGCAGGAGATGGTAAAGCCAATATTTATGATATAGTAACTGGTCAATGGACAAGTAGCCAATTAAGCCAATTAAGAGTTGGAATATCTGTTGCTTCGGCAGGAAATAAAATACTTATTGCAGGCGGGAATACTGTTAATGGCATATCCGATGTGGTTGATATTTATGATGTAACTACAGGTCAATGGGCCATCAATCATTTAAGCCAGCCTAGATTTTTGATGGCTGCAACATCAACCGGTAATTTAATTTTTTTTGCAGGTGGTATTGATAATGTAGGAATTTCTAAAATAGTTGATATTTATGACATTACAACAGGAACGTGGACTACCAATCAACTACGTGTACCCAGGCAATTTCTATCAGCAGCCGCGGCAGGTAACAAAGTTCTTTTTGCTGGTGGACTAGTACCTGGCGGTAATATTTCTGTTGGCGACTCGTCTTGGACAAATATAGTCGATGTTTACGATGCAGTATCAGGAAAATGGACCACCAGCAATTTAAACCGAGGGAGAGCTTACATTGCAGGTGCTTCATCAGGAAATAAAATTATTTTCGCAGGTGGAGATGCTTACTCCATCCCAGTTAATGAAGTGGATATTTTTGACATTATTTCCGGTAATTGGACTATAAAAGGAATGGACAATCCAAAAATATACAATAATGCTGCTTCATCCGGTAATTTAGTTTTTTTTACATATGGGATGTTTTCAGAAAACTTTAATATATTTGATATGTATAATACTCTAACTGGGCAATGGTCTACCTATCAATTAAGTAAAATTGATATTAGTTATGGTTATAGCATTGTTGTTTCAGCTCGTAATAAAGTTCTTTTTACAAGAGAACCCGGCAAGGTCGAAATATTTGTTTTAAAATAATTTAATTCTTTATTCAACATTTTGAAAATATTTTCAAGCTTATCTTTCATGATAAATTAATGTAAAAAGAAATATCAAATTTCAATTATATCATTTTATTTTTGGACGGGATTTTAAAATTGGTTTAAGCTGGGGATGGAAGTAAAAATTATCTAAACTTTGGTCTAAAATTTATTAATGTAAATTATATCCTAAATAATAAGCCATGAAAACATTACTAAAGCTTTTATTCATAAGTGCTGTCCTGACAGGAAGCTTCTCAATTTTGCAAGCTCAGGATACTATTATTAAAAGAGACAATGAAAGGATAGTCTGTAAAGTCAAAGAAATTTCAACCGATGAAATTAAGTACCTGCTGATGAATAATGGAAATGAAATTCTCCTGGGAATTGATAAAAACGATGTAAGTAAAGTTGTTTTATCAAATGGAACAATTATGAATTTTTCAAACTCAATGTATGGGCCGGAAAATTATAAGGATCAAAGAAAGAATTGCGTCAAGGTACGGCTTTTTTCCCCTTTATATGGCTTTACAGAAATATCTTATGAACGAAGCTTGAAACCTGGCAGCAGTTTGGAGCTTTCTGCTGGAATAATCGGATTGGGAAGACATATTGATGCTGATCCTAACGGAATGTCTTTCAAATTAGGTTATAAATTTATTCAAAACCCCGATTTTTATGTAAAGGGAATGCGTTATGCCCACATTCTAAAAGGTTTTTATTTAAGGCCTGAAATTGCAGTTTCATTTTACAGGGAAAATGATATGGGAATTATATTTAATCAAAATTATGGTAGATATGACAATTATGCAGTTGCAGTATTATTCAATATAGGAAAACAGTGGATCTTTAATAACATTCTTGCTCTTGACTTATATTTCGGACTTGGTTATGGTTATAGCAACTCTGACAGATTTAACGTGCAATATGGATTTACTACAATATCAAAAGATTTTCCAATGGCATTTTCTTCAGGTTTCAGGTTGGGAATTTTGTTTTGAGAGATAAAAAAACTGCTGCATATTTCAAGCCCCAATCTATCATCTGAAATACTGCAGCAGTTCCTAAAAAATCAAACCTTAATTAACGTGAGTTCGACCTAAAATAACATACTTGTTATAGATAATCAGAATATTATTCATTTCATTTTTCGTCAAAGAAGAAATGAACCAAAGAACTTAGCGGAGCGATCTTACGAACGAAGTGAGTAAAAAGACTTGGCTGCGTGAACTCGCTGCCGCCTTTGCTCATCCCGAAATTTCGGGAAACACGCAGCCGAAAAGGAATTCTCTTCTAATTTCCGTGAAACGGGAAAGAGCGTTGGCCAGAAAATCTGGCGAGGGTGCGAAAGCTCGTGGGTGGAAGCTTCAGATTTTCTTGACTTTTTAGTTACCTTTTGTGTCAAGACAAAAGGTAAAGTGTTTAAAACAAAGTATTTAAACACTTTCTTACATCGAATTGACGTTAATTAAGAAACCTGTGTGAAAAGCTCAATAAGCTAAAGCACTAATACTGCTTATTTCAATTCTACACTACTAACTGTCGGATCTAACATTTTACCAATAAAAAGCACAGCTCCTGTTGACTTCTCGGTAATAGCATATATGAATGGTTTATTTGCAATAAAATATTTTGTTCCGTCAGGGCCAACACAAGTTGGTTTAACTTCAACTGCCGTAACTGCAGCTGCTTCAGTTCCCTCTTCATCCAAACTAATATAAGTTTTATGTATCACCCTTGAAATATACAAATCCCTGAGACTATCAATTCCTGAGAAATCAGCATTATTAGAATCGAAAGCACTTATCATACCTATATTTATTAAAGGATCATTTAGCAAGCTGTTGAATTCAAAATTAAACTTTGGAATATTTACAACAACTTTAACTTTACTCATTGAGTCAATAATTTCGTTCCATTTAATATCAGTTAAACCGGAAGTAATATCATTTACATTCTTGCCAGGTGCCGGCAATATAATTACAAAATTAAAAGTGCCATCGCCATACGGCAATTCAACAACCTGGAAGTCGTCATTACTATAATAATTTATCTCAGCTTCCATCGACATCTGTTCTTGTTGAACCGTTGTGCCATCACTTAAAAAAAAGTCAGTTGTCGTAGTTTTTGTTTTGTCAAATTGAAATTGCCAGGTACCTTTAAAGTAAATGGCATTTATTAAATACATAACGACGCCACTCGGAATTTCATCAATTATAGTCTGAATCTTATCATGTGTTTTTGCATCTACCCAGTTATTAATTGTTGTTACAGCATCCGGACTTGTAAAATCAAGCGATTTAACTTCAGCATCATAATACTCACTATTTACATTCAGAAAAGATTGAAGAACATTAAAACCCTGCTTGTACCAAATTGAATTTGCCACTTCAAATATTACCTTTTCATCTGCCCCTGTCAAAGCAGTGGTAAGAGATTGATTGTATTCATTTATTTGCTGGTCCGAATATCCGGTAAAGCCTAAAACATTTGACATTTCGTTCTTAGTTGTACCGGCAGCTCCATTATAGGTCATTGAAAGTGCCTCCATTGTACTAAAAGGAGATATGAACAAATTTTTGTCGGGAGCTTTGTCTTGCACCTTACTAAAAAGTTCAAAACAAAATTTATTCGATGCATTTACAATTTGGGCAGATTTCAATTGAGACTTAACGTCTTCTTTAATACTATTTTTTACGACATCCTTTTTGCAGCCAAAAAAGCATAAGCCGCCAAGAATCAGTGTTAGTACAAATAATAGATTTTTCATTTTTTCCATTTTTAAGATTTTTCAAAATTATGTGAATTCATATTAATGATGTTTAAAAAGAATAAAAGGTTGCTTTACAAAATTATTTTTTAACGCAACCTTTGAACTTCTATTTGCATCATAAGAAAAAAGAACAATAGCCAAGAATAATTTTTAATTGGAATTGGCATCATTGCAAAATGCATCACTTATTTAATTTGAAGGACAATACTTTTATTATATCTGTATGGTCGCGTTAAAGAACTTATCTGTTCAATTTTGTAGTAATTTTACTAGTAAAATTCATTTTTAAATTGACAGATAGTCTTGAACATATAATTAATGGTTGTATTGCCGGTAAATCAGCATCACGGGAAATGCTTTACAAAATGTTTTCTAATAAGATGTGGGGCGTGTGTTTAAGATATGCCAAAGATAAAGATGAAGCCAAAGATATTTTGCAGGATGGTTTTATCAAAGCTTTTGAAAAGATAAGCCAATTTGAAGGCAGGGGACATTTTGAAGGCTGGCTTCGCAAAATTATGGTTAATACCGCATTAGCTGAATATAGAAAAAAACGGTACTTAAATATAGAATCAGCATTTTCTTTAGATAAAGATGAAGAAAGTTTTGAACATATTGAATGTGATATTGCAGCAGCTGAATTATTAGAGATTATTAAAGAATTGCCTTCTCAATATAAACTGGTATTTAACTTGTTCGCCATTGAAGGATATTCGCATAAAGAAATTTCAGATTTATTGGGCATTTCAGAAGGAACATCAAAATCAAACTTATCGAGGGCCCGGGATATTTTAAAGAAGAAAGTATCAGCAAATTATAAAACGGGTATAAAATTGGGATAGTCATGATACAGGAAGGAAAAGGAAATTATATAGATGATTACTTCAAGGACAGGCTTTACAATTACGAAACCTCTGCCCCAGAAGATATGTGGATAAAAATTGACGATCAAATTAAGAAGAAAAAATCAATAGCATTATGGACTTGGATAAGTTCGTTTGCCGCTTCCATAATAATTATTTTATCAGTTGGTATTGGCTATTATTTTGGTTCCAGGCATAATATAAATTCTAATAAGAACAAGGTTGTTTCCGCTTCACGTAGTACTGAAAAATCAAATAAAATTTCTGGCAATTTTCCTAAGGATGCTGCTCAAAAGAATCCTCAATCTGTATATTTAAATAGCGAGGTTGGAAAAAATGTCATTAATAAATCTACTAATACCTATATTTATTCATCTTCAATTAATAGTACAAAAGAAGTTTCAGGTAATAAATTTATGATTGCTGATACAATTGTTAAAAGAAATTCTTCATCTCAAATTTACTCTTTAAACAATATTAAGTCTCGTCAACCTTTTTTACCAAATAATTATAATAAACAAAAACTTGCAATTTCTGAAAGAAATATTGACATGATGCTTGGACTTGAATCTCCATCGCTCCAACCTATTATTGTGGAATCAAAACAATCATGGGCTTTAAGTGGTAAAGTTGCTCCTTTATATTTAGCATGGAAAGTTGATAACAATAATGACCAACTCCCAGAAAGTTATATCGGCAGTGTTGAAAAACCAAATATAGCATATACAGGAGGTTTGAATATTAATTTTGAAACTAGTCGTTGGCGTTTCGAATCAGGTATCTATTATTCTCATTCAAATCAAAATTTAGATGAATTTTCAAATACCTTAGCTGTAAGAAAAGTAGATAACTCAAATGTAGACTTCTTAATGACTGAAAGTCCAAATGGAAATGCTGCTTATATAGGAAAAATCTGGATAAAAAATAGCCATAGTATTTCTTTAGAAATTGTTTCAAAATATCAAAATAATTATACTTCAATTTATTATGGTTCTAAAAATACACCTTATATAATATATAGTGCCAACAGTACAAATGATTCATCCAATTTGATAAATTCATCGGCACAAATCAGTAATTTCATTGAAATACCTTTTTTAGCTGAATATAAAATCATTGATAGCAAACTGGATGTTTTTGTTTCAGGTGGTATCAGTGCCAATATTCTTCTGAGCAGCAATGGTTATATAAAACTGACAAATGATATTTTGAATCTTGGCCCTACAAACATTAAGACATTTAACTATTCAGGAATTTTAGGTCTGACATTCGAAATGGCTATAGTCAAGAAAGTAAGTTTTAGGTTCGAGCCACGCTTAAGCTATACGATTAATTCTATTGATAAAATTAGTACTATTGGCGTTCATCCTTATTCATTTGGAGCCTTTTCCGGAATTTCTTATCATTTCTAAAATAATAAGTTAAAAATATTTAGCGAAATTTAAAGGCTCATACTAATTTATTTATTATGAATAAACTGTAAGTTCAAAGTCTTGTTTCGTTATAATTACTTCAATAATTCTTTTCATAAATATTGCATAATAAAAATCATTCATTATTTTTGCACCCGCTTTCATAATTAGGTTCATTGAATAATTTATTTTTTGTTATAATTAATTACTGAAATAAATAATTGAAATCCATTTTAACATTAAAAACTGTTACTTTTTTTTACTGTTTTAAATAAAAAGGATAACAAGTAATCAGTATTAATCCATTGGCAATGTCATATAATAAAGCTTTCTCAAAAAAAAAATTAAAAAAAAGCATAAAGATTTGCGCAATAAAAAATAAAACATATATCTTTGCGCTCCCAATTTGAACGAATAAGTTCAATCAAGCTAAAAGAGCTTGTGTGAAAGAGAAATAGATGATTTTGTTGAAAAAATCAGATAAAAAGTTCTAAGAAATAAAAGTATTGAAAGTAGTTTGCTTGTTCGCTTAGACAAGTATCTATAAAATAGTCAAAATACGACATTAAAATTTGCAGAGAAACTACATACATTGTAACTTTGTAAGTTTGCGTCGAAAAAAAGTTCTTTGAAAATATTGAAGAGGTAAAAGGTTTGAAGAATAAGTCAATTCTTTGAAAAGACAGATAAATCTTGAGCTTAAGACATTTAACTATTTAATTACAATGAAGAGTTTGATCCTGGCTCAGGATGAACGCTAGCGGCAGGCCTAACACATGCAAGTCGTGGGGCAGCGGGTGTAGCAATACATGCCGGCGACCGGCGCACGGGTGAGTAACGCGTATGTAATCTTCCTCTAACTGGGGCATAGCCCGACGAAAGTCGGATTAATACCCCATAACATTATGAAAAGGCATCTTTTTATAATTAAAGCTTCGGCGGTTAGAGATGGGCATGCGTGCCATTAGCTTGTTGGTGAGGTAACAGCTCACCAAGGCAACGATGGCTAGGGGGTCTGAGAGGATGATCCCCCACACTGGTACTGAGACACGGACCAGACTCCTACGGGAGGCAGCAGTGAGGAATATTGGTCAATGGGCGAAAGCCTGAACCAGCCATGCCGCGTGAAGGATGAAGGCCCTATGGGTTGTAAACTTCTTTTGTACGGGACGAAACTCTTGCTCGTGTAGCAGGACTGACAGTACTGTGCGAATAAGCAACGGCTAACTCCGTGCCAGCAGCCGCGGTAATACGGAGGTTGCAAGCGTTATCCGGATTTATTGGGTTTAAAGGGTGCGTAGGCGGGCCTGTAAGTCAGTGGTGAAATCCTGCAGCTTAACTGTAGAACTGCCATTGATACTGCAGACCTTGAGTGTAGTTGAGGTAGGCGGAATGTGTAATGTAGCGGTGAAATGCTTAGATATTACACAGAACTCCAATTGCGTAGGCAGCTTACTAAACTATAACTGACGCTGAGGCACGAAAGCGTGGGGAGCAAACAGGATTAGATACCCTGGTAGTCCACGCTGTAAACGATGATTACTCGATGTGTGCAATATATCGTACGCGTCTAAGCAAAAGCATTAAGTAATCCACCTGGGGAGTACGACGGCAACGTTGAAACTCAAAGGAATTGACGGGGGCCCGCACAAGCGGAGGAACATGTGGTTTAATTCGATGATACGCGAGGAACCTTACCTGGGTTTGAACGTAGAACGACCGGTGCCGAAAGGTGCTTTCCCTTCGGGGCGTTTTACGAGGTGCTGCATGGTTGTCGTCAGCTCGTGCCGTGAGGTGTCGGATTAAGTTCCATAACGAGCGCAACCCTTATCGTTAGTTGCCATCGGGTCATGCCGGGGACTCTAACGAAACTGCCGGTGTAAACCGTGAGGAAGGTGGGGATGACGTCAAATCAGCACGGCCCTTACATCCAGGGCTACACACGTGTTACAATGGCCAGTACAAAGGGCAGCTATGTCGCAAGACAATGCTAATCTCTAAAACTGGTCTCAGTTCGGATTGAAGTCTGAAACCCGACTTCATGAAGCTGGATTCGCTAGTAATCGCGCATCAGCCATGGCGCGGTGAATACGTTCCCGGGCCTTGTACACACCGCCCGTCAAGCCATGGGAGCTGGGAGTACCTAAAGTTCGTAACCGCAAGGAGCGACCTAGGGTAAAACTAGTGACTGGGGCTAAGTCGTAACAAGGTAGCCGTACCGGAAGGTGCGGCTGGAACACCTCCTTTCTGGAGCAATGATTTATCTTTCCCGATTTATCGGGAGTTCTTCAACCTTACCACTTCTTCAATTATTATATAAGTGATTACCCAGAGCGAATGCGGTAATCCCGTGATGCCGACAACTGCACAGTCCCGTAGCTCAGTTGGTTAGAGCACTACACTGATAATGTAGGGGTCCGCAGTTCAAATCTGCGCGGGACTACTATTATTCAGTTCAAGGTTTCAAGTTTAAAGTCAATAAAATTTTAAACATTAAACTTTTAACTAATAATTCTGGGGAATTAGCTCAGTTGGTCAATCCCAATTTATCGGGGTTGCAAGTTAAGGGTCATAAGTTCGACCCCAATAGAGCTAAAACCTTGATTATTTGGGGAATTAGCTCAGTTGGCTAGAGCATTAGCTTTGCAAGCTAAGGGTCAAGGGTTCGACTCCCTTATTCTCCACAAATTCAATTTGATAATTTGACAATATGAAAATTTGAAAATTGAAGCCAAATAGTTCTTTAATATTTAGGTAATTTAGTCTGTAAGACAGGAAAACATTCAATTGTTTCATTACCACTTATTTCATTATCAAATTATCAAATTGATAAATTGAATAATTGAAATTAGGTTCTTTGACATGCTGGAAGAAATTCTCGAAATATTTATTGTGTAACAACAAAGAAAGTAATTAAGAGCGTATGGAGGATGCCTTGGCTCTCAGAGGCGATGAAGGACGTGACAAGCTGCGATAAGCTTCGGGTAGGAGCAAATATCCTGTGATCCGAAGATTTCCCAATGGGGCAACCCTTCCGACTGAAGGTCGGAAATCCCGAGCAATCGGGAAGCTAACCCGGAGAACTGAAACATCTAAGTAACCGGAGGAAAAGAAAACAATTGTGATTCCCTAAGTAGTGGCGAGCGAAAGGGGAAGAGCCCAAATTCTGATAGTTTCGGCTATCAGAAGGTTGTAGGACTATCATACGATATTTAACTTTAAGTGGAAGTTTCTGGAAAGTTACTCCAAAGAGGGTGATAGACCCGTACACGTAAGAAGTTAAATGTCAGATAGTATCCTGAGTAAGGCGGGACACGTGAAATCCTGTCTGAATCTGCGGGGACCATCCCGCAAGGCTAAATACTCCTGAGAGACCGATAGTGAACTAGTACCGTGAGGGAAAGGTGAAAAGCACTTCGAACAGAAGAGTGAAATAGTACCTGAAACCATACGCTTACAAGCGGTCGGAGCTCCGTTCCGAGCAATCGGAATATCGGAGTGACGGCGTGCCTTTTGCATAATGAGCCTACGAGTTACTCCTCACTAGCAAGGTTAAGGATTTAAGGTCCGGAGCCGAAGCGAAAGCAAGTCTGAATAGGGCGTATAGTTAGTGGGGGTAGACGCGAAACTTTGTGATCTACCCATGGCCAGGTTGAAGTTCCGTTAACACGGAATGGAGGACCGAACTAGTGAACGTTGAAAAGTTCTTGGATGAGCTGTGGGTAGGGGTGAAAGGCTAATCAAACTGAGAAATAGCTCGTACTCCTCGAAATGCCTTTAGGGGCAGCCTTGAGGTGTAGTATTGCAGAGGTAGAGCTACTGATTAGGCTAGAGGGCTTCACCGCCTATCAAACCTAGATAAACTCCGAATGCTGCAATATATACTCAGGAGTGAGCCACCGGGTGCTAAGGTCCGGTGACAAAAGGGGAACAACCCAGACCATCGGTTAAGGTCCTTAAATATATGCTAAGTTGATCAAACGAAGTGCGATTGCTTTGACAGCTAGGATGTTGGCTTGGAAGCAGCCATTCATTTAAAGAGTGCGTAACAGCTCACTAGTCGAGCGATTGTGCGTGGATAATAATCGGGCATCAAGCATATTACCGAAACTGTGGACTTCGTAGCAATACGAATTGGTAGAGGAGCATTCCAGTCCGCACTGAAGGTGTGTCGTGAGACATGCTGGAGCGTCTGGAAAAGCAAATGTAGGCATAAGTAACGATAATGCCGGTGAAAAACCGGCACGCCGATAGAGTAAGGTTTCCTGATCAACGCTAATCGGATCAGGGTTAGTCGGGTCCTAAGTCGAAGCCGAAGGGCGTAGACGATGGACAATTGGTTAACATTCCAATACTTGCATATACTGCGATGAGGTGACGGAAGAGTGAAAGGTCCGCGTACTTACGGAATAGTACGTTAAAGGAGGTAGGTATATCTTTAGGTTAATAGCTTAGAGATGCTGAAAACTGACAGTACCAGGAGTCTTCGGACGAATGGATAGTGATCCTAAGCATATTTCCAAGAAAACCCTCTAAGCTTCAGGTATGTGCAACCCGTACCGTAAACCGACACAGGTACTCAAGGAGAGAATCCTAAGGCGCTCGAGTGATCCATGGCTAAGGAACTAGGCAAATTAACCCTGTAACTTCGGGAGAAAGGGTCCCCACGCAAGTGGGGCGCAGAGAAATGGCCCAGGCGACTGTTTATCAAAAACACAGGGCTTTGCTAAATCGAAAGATGACGTATAAGGCCTGACACCTGCCCGGTGCTGGAAGGTTAAGAGGAGAGGTTAGTCCGCATCGGGGACAAAGCTTTGAATCGAAGCCCCAGTAAACGGCGGCCGTAACTATAACGGTCCTAAGGTAGCGAAATTCCTTGTCGGGTAAGTTCCGACCTGCACGAATGGTGTAACGATCTGGGTACTGTCTCAGCCATGAGCTCGGTGAAATTGTAGTAGCGGTGAAGATGCCGCTTACCCGCAACGGGACGGAAAGACCCCGTGAACCTTTACTGCAACTTTACATTGATTTTGGGCAAATAATGTGTAGGATAGGTGGGAGACTTTGAAGTGGCCTCGCTAGGGGTCATGGAGTCAACGTTGAAATACCACCCTTTATTTGCTTGGAATCTAATCCCGCGTAAGCGGGAGACAATGTATGGTGGGTAGTTTGACTGGGGTGGTCGCCTCCAAAAGAGTAACGGAGGCTCCCAAAGGTACCCTCAGCATGAATGGTAACCATGCGTAGAGTGCATTGGCATAAGGGTGCTTGACTGTGAGACTGACAAGTCGACCAGGTACGAAAGTAGGGCAAAGTGATCCGGTGGTTCCGTATGGAAGGGCCATCGCTCAAAGGATAAAAGGTACTCCGGGGATAACAGGCTGATCGCTCCCAAGAGCTCTTATCGACGGAGCGGTTTGGCACCTCGATGTCGGCTCGTCACATCCTGGGGCTGGAGAAGGTCCCAAGGGTTCGGCTGTTCGCCGATTAAAGTGGCACGCGAGCTGGGTTCAGAACGTCGTGAGACAGTTCGGTCCCTATCTGTTGTGGGCGTTGGAAATTTGAGAGGACCTGCCTCTAGTACGAGAGGACCGTGGCGGACGTACCTCTAGTGTACCTGTTGTGGCGCCAGCTGCATCGCAGGGTAGCTACGTATGGATGAGATAAGCGCTGAAAGCATCTAAGCACGAAGCTCGCCTCAAGATGAGATTTCCTTTAAGGGTCGTTGGAGACTACGACGTTGATAGGCTGCAGGTGTAAAGGCAGTAATGCCAAAGCCGAGCAGTACTAATTACCCGTAGCTTTCTTGTTGCAACATAATAATATATGTTAAGATTTTTTCTTAAGTCATGTTAAAAATATTAATTCCGACTTTGCTAAATGTTAAATTGACAAATTTAGGTGACTATAGCAATGGGGTTCCACCTCTTCCCATTCCGAACAGAGAAGTTAAGCCCATTAGCGCCAATGGTACTGCATATAGCGGGAGAGTAGGTCGTCGCCGATCTTCAATCCCGTTTGCAAATTAGCAGACGGGATTTTTTTGTACTTTTGCATAATATTTGCACTTTGATATTTTTATATAAACATTTTCGTTTGAGAAAATTTCGCCTGATAATCATTTTATTACTTGTATCGTCGGCAGCGATCGCAAATCCTCCAGCTAAAAAGGACTCAATACCTTATCCTATCCGAAAAATTACGCTTGATTATTCGTTTAGGACTGATACAATGCCCATAGATACATCAATAGCGAAACTCCAAATTTTAAATCCTGCTTATCTGAATGAACATTCTAATATTTCTCTTGTAAAACTTGGATATCCCTGTATGTCAAACAATATTATTACCCGAATTCAAAATAATGACATTTTCTTTCCGGCAAATGTTTTTGTGCCATATATTCAAGATTCAAAAGATAATTTCTTTTATGATACTCGAAAACCATATACCAGTCTTACTTATAAAAATGAAGGTGTGCAGTCAAATAACGAAGAATATTTACAGATAATTCATACCCAGAACATAAATAAAAAAACAAATATAGGTCTGTTCTATAATCTTTATTCTTCATATTCTAAATATAATATTCAGGAAGCAACTGACCATGCATTAAATGTCTTTTACAGGTATTCAGGAAACAATTTTTTAACTTATAATTTGTTTTATTATAATTCATTTTCAATACAGGAAAATGGAGGTATTGAGTATGATTCACTAGTTAATTATAGTACCGGTACATACGATGGTTTGCAAGTAAATCTGCAGGAAGCTTCTTCAAAATTTAAAAGAGTTGGTTTTAATTCTATAAATGAATTTAAACTTAAAGCCTTGTTTGAGAAAGAGAATGATACTACAGGTATACAGGCAAAAGATTATGGTTCTATCATTTACAATTTTAATTATCGAATCAGATAAAAGAACTTATTCTGACGATTTAATTCTACCCCATCTTTATTTTATAAGAATAATTTTAACGGTACATATACCTCAAATGATTCAATAGTAATGAATAAGATTTCAAATAAAATTCTCTTGAATTCTCCGAATTTATCAAAGTATTTGCCCAATCTGAGACTGTCAATTAACAATGATTTATATTATATCGAACTAGGTATCCTGGTGATACAATGATTTTGAATAATGTACTTCAATTACAATAAGGCACACATTTCTGACTGCCCAACTATATTGAAATTAGGTGGAGACACTTTGCCCAAACAGAGTGCAAATAAATCTTATCAAAACATCATGACAACTTTAGATATTTCACAAAAATTCAGACAAATATGGTGGAATTTCGTATGGAACTCTTATTTCCTAGGCAATTTCAGTGGAGACCAATCTTTAAGTTTAAGCGCAAATACATTTCTCAATAAAGCAAAGACTATCGAGTTCTTTTTAAAAGCATCCAACGAATCAAAAACACCTTCATTCTTTTACAACACATATTTTTCAAATCATTTTATTTGGATGAATAATAATTTCAGTAGTGAAAAAATAACAAATTTTTCGGCCACAGCTTCTACAAAAAAGCCGTACATAAGTGTATCAGCAAATTATATGTCAGTATCTGATTTTATTTATTTTAATGTTACGATTCTGTACCTCACGACAGAAAATACAACTTTAAACATCATTTCTATAAATTTCAACAGCAATATTGATTTATGGAAATTCAATTTTGAAACTAAGTATTTTATATCAACATCAATTTAATAATCCTGAATATATTCATGTACCAGAATTAATTTTTTATAATTCGACTACTTTTAATCATACTCTTCACTTTTTTACCGGAGGAAAATTATTTTTCAGGTTAGGTTTCGATGTTTATTATCAAACATCGTACTTTCCTGATGCTTATAATCCTGCTGTAGGTGCTTTTTATCTGCAAAAATCAACAAAACGGTGAAACTGGTAACTATCCACAAATAGATTTGCATCTTACAATTAAAATAAAAAGTGTTAGTTTCTTCATTAAATATGCTCATGCTAATGCCGGCTATAGCGGCATCAGTCAATTCACAGCTCAGCATTATCCTATGCTTCCGGCAATATTTTCCTATGGAATAAATTGGTTATTCTATGATTAGATTTTAACGTAAGTTAAATTTTAAGGTAAAATTATGTTAATAGTATTCAACCTTTTACATATGTTCATTGTTTGTTATTTAAATTAATTCTAAATTATTTTATTTTGAAAAAGAAAACGACTGCACTATTTATTGGTTTATGGTTAGTATTAACTACATGTGTGTTTGATTCAAATGTTAGTAAAGAAGTGCACGCAGACTGGAAAGAGATTAAAAAACGAGGTAAACTGGTTGCCATAACCAATTTTAATACAATTGACTATTTTATCTATAACGGACAACCTATGGGTTTTCAGTTTGAATTATTGCAAAGGTTTGCCGAATATAGTGGAATGCAATTGGAGATAATTGCCAATAACGATATGAATGACATAACTTCTAAACTATTAGAAGGAAGTTGTGATCTTATTGCAGTGAATTTGCCAATAACCGTTGAAAACGAGCGTTTATTTGCATTTACTGAACCATTAATGCAAAGTAAACAAGTGTTGGTTCAACACAAACCAGACAATTTGAAAAACCTATCTGATACAAGTTATAATGAACATTTCATTAGAAATCCTCTTGATTTAGGTGAGAAAACTGTTGTGGTTCAAAGAAATACTGCATATGCGCAGCGCTTAAGAAATATATCTAATGAAATTGGTAAAAATATAGAAATAATTGAAGTTCCAGAGGATGAAGAGCAACTTATTCAATTTGTAGCAGGTGGTGAAATAGATTATACGGTTTGTGATGAACGTATTGCCCAAGTGAATCAGGGTTACTATCCTCAAATTGATATAAGTACAGTTCTTAGTTTTCCTCAAAATCTAGCTTGGGCTGTAAGAAAAGATTCCAAAATATTACAGGATGAAATTAACAAGTGGTTGCAACAATTTAAATTTAGTCGACAATATGCTGTCTTATATAATAAATATTATCAGAATCAGTGGTCTGCACAAATGGTCAATAGTAATTATTTTGTTTTAAACAGCGGAAGATTATCTCCATATGATGAGGAAATTAAGCGTTACAGTGAAGAATTACATTGGGATTGGCGTTTATTAGCTTCATTAATTAAGCAGGAATCTAATTTTAACCCTGGAATTAAGTCATGGGCAGGAGCATACGGTCTGATGCAAATTATGCCTTCAACAGCACAACTTTTTGGAGTTGACAGTGCCAAATCTCCCCAATCAAATATTGCTATTGGTGTTAAACTATTAAAATGGTTAGATAAAAGATTTTATTTGATAATACCTGATAGAGTCGAAAGATTAAAATTCGTTTTGGCCTCATATAATGTAGGTATAGGTCATGTAATAGATGCTCAAATGCTAGCGAAAAAATATCACAAAAACATGCAAAAGTGGGATGATGTCAAAGTATTCCTTCTCAATAAGTCAAAACCCAAATATTATAAAGATCCTGTTGTTAAATTTGGATATTGTAATGGTTTGCAACCATATAATTATGTAACTGAAGTTTTGAGTCGCTTTCAGCACTATAAAAATATGACTGTATTAGAGCAATAAATCTTTGAATATAAACAAGTACTTCAATCTATTATTCTATCTGATTGAAGTACTTCTAAAAATTCGGCTATTATCATTGCAGTAGCTCCCCAAATTTTTTCATTGTACAGAAGGTAAAATGGAACTTCTAAATTATTTCCATGAAGTTGCCATATCTCACTTTTTACAGCAAGAGGAGAAGACAAATCTTTAATTGATGTCTCTATCAGATAAGTAACTTCATTGAAATCTGGTTTCCATTTAGGTTTGACATCGACAAATCCAATAAAGGGATGAACATTAATTCTGCTGATTGGAATGAATAATGGAGATAATTTGCCAATTAGTTTAATTTTTTCAGATAAAATACCGAGTTCTTCTGAAGTCTCACGTAAAGCCGTTTGTTGAAGATTTGCATCAGTTTCTTCAAATTTACCTCCCGGTAAACTAATTTGACCGCTATGAATACCAGGATATTCATTGCGTTTCATAAAAACAGTAAATGGTTCAGAATTTGCCGGAAAAATAAGTATTAATACAGCTGCAGAAATTGGAGGATTTTCATTAAGTGTAAAATTCCTTATACCCCTGGGAGCCATTTTATTTTGGGTACTCTCTCCGGGTAAAGGTAAAAGCAAAGCTTTTTCAAGACTGTTTATTAAAATTTCAAAATTGATATTATAAATATTTAATTATATGTTCTTTCAATTCGCTATAATTTGTCACAACAGGAAATTGTGGATAATCATCAATTACATTTTGCGGAGGTTTAAATAAAATCCCGTGATGAGCTTCTTTTAGCATACTTATATCGTTGTATGAATCACCAAACGCGACTACAGTATATTGAAGGCTTTTCAAAGCTTTTGCCACTTCACGTTTCTGATCTTTCTGGCGTAGATTATAATCTATTACCATTCCATTTTTATCAATCGTAAGATTGTTGCAAAACAAAATCGGACGATTCAATTGAAACATAAAGGGACTAGCAAATTCAGTAAAAGTGTCGGAGACTATTACAATTTGAGTTACGGATCGTATCCAATCAAGCATTTCTTTTGCACCATCTAAAGGTTCAATTTGAGCTATTACATTTTGAATATCTTTTAAAGTAAGATTGTGCTGTTTTAAAATTGCAATCCTGCGCTTCATTAAAACATCGTAATCATTAATGTCTCTGGTAGTCAGTTTTAATTCATCAATACCAGTCTTCTTTGCAACATTAATCCATACTTCAGGTACCCAAACACCTTCTAAATCGGAGCAAAAAATTACCATAAATTAATAATTGAACCCCTCACCCTTTCTCCCTATCCCTCTGGGAGAGGGCTGGGATGAGGGTGCATGCGGATTTTGTTAATATTCTTTTTTTAAAAATTCTTTAAATTCTTTATAGCTATTGTTCATCATTACCATTTTTTCTTCTTTGTCATCTAAATTGGATAAGTTTAATGGTAATACCGGTTCTATTCCAAGTATTTCTGATATTTCTTTAGGGAACTTAGCCGGATGAGCTGTTTCCAATGTAACAGTAAGCTGAGATGAATTTATTTCTCCCGGATTTTCATTAATATAATGCTGTAAACCGGCCCATCCTACTGCTCCATGCGGTTCTAATAATATTTTATGTCGATCAAAAACATTTTTAATTGTATTCCGGGTTTCCAAATCTGAAATACTTACTGCGTACATTTCATTCTTTAATTTTTCAATATTGGGTGATTCATGAACCTTCCCGGTCTCGTCCATCTGGCCACCATATAAAGAAATAATGCGAGCCAAATTGCTTGGATGTCCAACATTCATAGCGCTTGAAATGCAATTGCGTGAAGGTGCAATAGTTTTATAAAAACCATTTTGAAAATATAATGGTACTTCGTCATTCTCATTTGTTGAAATGACAAACCTTCTTACAGGAAGACCCATTTCCCTTGCAATAATACCTCCCATGAGGTCACCAAAATTACCGGATGGAACAGAGAAAATAATATCTTCATCTGTTTTTTGTGTAAGTTTAGAATATGCCCAGAAGTAATAAACAGATTGCGGTATTAAACGGCCAATATTAATTGAATTTGCCGACGAGAGCTTAAGATAATTAAGTTCCGGATCAGCGAACGCTTTTTTTACTAATGACTGACAGTCATCGAATTTACCGTTCAAAGCAACAATCCTGATATTTTTGTTTAAAGTTGTCATTTGTTTGCGTTGGCGATCAGTTACCTCATTTTCAGGAAAGAGAATAACAACTTTAATATTATCAAGATCATAAAAAGCATTGGCTATTGCACTACCTGTATCTCCTGAGGTAGCAGTTAAAATAAGAAGATTCTGTTTCTGTTTGTTTAAATAATATTGCATAAGCCGTCCCATCATGCGAGCAGCAAAATCTTTAAAAGAACAGGTTGGGCCTTGATCAAGTCGCATAATATAATTACGATTGTATACCTGTTCAAGAGGCACATCGAAATTATAGGCATTCTTCACTATATCATGCAAGTCATCAGCAGGAATTTCTTCTTTCAGAAATTTGCCGGTTACTTCATATGCAATTTCAAAATACTGTTTGTCAGAAAAAGATTCAATTTCTGCTTTTTTAAATCTAGGAATCGAAACAGGCATATAAAGTCCCTTATCGGGAGCCTGACCTTTAATAAGTGCCTCCCAAAATGAAACCTTTTTAGATTGATGATTTGTTGAATAATATAAAATCCTTGACATCTTTAATTAAAAAATAGTAAAACAGCTGCAAAGTAAATTATTATTCACTATATACAGTTATTTTTAAAGTAGAAATATTTAATAAATTATAATCCTTTTACAGAGTCTGGCATAACAATTTTGAGACTCTTTAGCCCGATGTATGTTTAATACTTTCCTGAGAAAAACCGTTTATTAATTCAATACAATAAACTTTATTAATTTTTTTAGTACTGTATAATAAACATAATAAAATCATCTCTTCATTTTTTCTAACACACGTGTTAGTCTCTGAATCCTTGATTTATCTCTTGAAATTAATTTATATTCGTTTAGTATTTTTGAAGCTTTAATAAAATCCCGTTTTGCAATATATATAATAAACAACTTGTCAAGCAAAGATGGATCATTAGGAATATCTTTATAAGCTTTTTCCAGAAAATATAAAGCCAAAGTGTCTTTTTTCTGATATAAAATAGTACCAATAAATAAATTTATATAGGAACTTTCATCTATTTCATTTGCTTTATATAGTAATTCCAAAGCTTTATCTAAATTTCCTTCATTTGCTAGTATTTTAGCATCATTAACATATTTTTTTGCTTTTTCAGATAGAAAAATTATATGAACATTAGGTATTGTAGATTTTGATTGATTAAACTGAGGATCAATTTTTGAAATCTTACTTGCCAAATTCTCAGCCTTTTCTTTATACCCGGCTCCAATATATGCATTATAAATAGAAATAAGCAATGGTACATTGCTACCATTTCCTTTATAATTTCTTTTAGCTTTTTCAAAATAGGAAATTGCTTTAATAAATTCTTTTTGTTTTGCATAAATCATGCCTATTTGAAAAAGAGCATAATAAGTTGTGTCGGATTCTGGCATAGATTTTAGCAATTCACAAGCCTGATTATACTTTTTAGCCAATAATAAATAATTGCATGCTTCAATATATGGTTCATTTCTATTTGGATAACACTTAATAAGTGAATAATATTCTTTATAAGCGTTGTAAAATTCACTCTTATCAGCATAATATTTAGCCATTTTTTGATGTATACTCTCAATCCTGACATTATTGTACTTCACACATAAAAAAGCCATTGAATCTTCAAAAGATACTGGCTTGTAATTATATTTAAACATATTAACGACCGTATCTGACTGAAAAGGCCATCCAGCTTTTAACTTTTTTACAGTCAAATCACTTACAAGACTATCAATAGAAGTAAAACCCCAATTATTTCTGTAATAAGAAGAAGGATGGATAATAGTTGTGTCCCAATGATAGTCTATCATTTTGGCCTGCCTCATAGTATTAAAAAAAGCATCAGCCATTAGAAAATATCCATCGACATTAGGATGCAAATGCTCAATCATAAGATTGTCACCAATGAATCCATGTTGTGAATGTTGTTCAAAATATGATTTCATTGGAACAACAAGTATCTTATATTTATTCCCAAGCTCATGGATTATATTGTTGATGTCTTCTGATGCTCTAAAGCGAATAGCATCAAGATCTTTAGCTTCGTAATATGCTTTTCGTGCTTGGTCGTATTTGCCTTCTGCTTCTAATTGACGAGCATTTTCATACACTTCATCTGCTTTTGGGTATTTATTTGAAGCAATTGATTTAAACGGCTTAATGTCATGTACATTACTAACTACTTCGCTAATTATTACGGGAACACCTGCTTTTGTTGTTCTTTTAAGTAGTTCTTCAATATTCTCGCGAAATTGTTCTATTCCCGAATAATACATCTTTGATCCATAAGCTATAGATTTTTCTTTTGCAATTCTTTCCATTAATGTTCCGGTTGGTCGAGAATTACTGCCTGATGATGACCTCTTCAATATAGCATTTATGAAATTTTGAATTAACTGATAAAGACGATAACGCATTAATTTAATATGAATTAATTTTAACCATCTTAAATTTCCTCCGTTTTCGACTGATCCAACTCCCAATGCTCCATAATACTCATTATGTCCGGCATAAATAATAATAGCATCAGGTTTTTGCTTTAAAATTTCATTTGTTAAATCAAGCAAGGTATAACTGTTCACTGCAGTCATTGCTGTGTTGACTATTTCAATACGTTTATGTGGAAATGCATCTTGCAACCTGCTATTGAGAATTCGTGAAAATGAAATACCTATTTCATAAGGAAAGCCAATTGCTGTTGAGGAACCCATTACAAATACTCTATAACATGAATCGGGTTTTTTAGATAGAAAAATATCATTAGATGATTTCGTACTAGCCAGCCTAGTAAAATATCTTTTTCCGACTTTTTGGTTAATCTCTAAATATCCCTTGTAGATGTTAGATTTTTTAAAAAGACTTAAATCATTTCCGTATCCAAAAATTCTAAGAAAGAACTCTGTTAGGACAATCAGAATTATTGGCAATAAAATCAAACTGATATTAAATAATATCTTTTTGTTAAAATTTAACTCCTTACCATTTGAATTTGTATATGTGCGTTTCATTGAAATAAATTAAATATTGATTTATTTATATAATTATTTTAGTATAATTCAAAAAAATTCAATTACAAATATTATTTTACTTTAATAAAGTTTAATATCCCTTCTGACTGTTCTTATTTATAGCACTTTTTAAATATCTTGCTAACCTTTGAACTTTTTTATTATCTGTCGACACCAATTGAAATTCATTAAGACATTTAGTTGCATTTTTAATATCGTTCTTCATTAAATATAAAATAAACAAATTATTAAGAACATCAGGATCCAAAGGATCTTCAGTATAAGCTTTTTCATAGTAAATAAGAGCCTTCATATCTTTTTTAAAAAAATAAACGCTGCCGATCATCTGGTTCCCTAAACCAGTTTCTTTAATTTTTAATGATTTAAATAGTAATTCAAGTGCCTTTTCAAAGTTTTTTTGGATTAATAATTTCTGAGCTTTGATAATCAGGTCTTTTACTTCATTGTTTTCTATTTCATTAATTTTGTACTCAATTTTAAATGGATTAAAATTAGGATTTATAGCCCTAATCTCAATCAGCATTTGTCTTTCATTTTCCAGGTTACCTGTTAATTTATATTGAAAGAATAGGTCCGTTAATAATAGTTCCAAATTATCACCGGGTCTAATAATTTTTCTTGCTTGTGTATAACAAATTATAGCTTTATCGGGCATTTTTAGTTTTGAATATAGTTCTCCTAATTGAAATAATGCAGAAAAGCTACTGTCCTTATCTGGCATTGAAATTAATAATTCAAGTGCTTTGTTGCTTTCATCTGCAGCCAATAAACATTTAACGGCATCTAAATAAAGGCCTTTCATGTACGGATTACTTTTTATCAATGAATAATATTCATTGAAAGCTTTTAAATAATTGCCTGATGTTGCATAATATTTAGCTAAATTAATATGTCCATCTTCTAAATCCTTTGTAGAACGAACATAATAGAAAGCAACAGAATCCTCTGTGGAATTAGGTATATATGTATCCAGAAAATTGTTTTCAAAACCTTCAGGCTTAAATGGCCAACCATTTTCAATCATTTTGATTTTTATATCGCCTAAAAGACTGTCTAATAAAGTAAATCCCCAATTTTTCCTGTAGTATGCAGAAGGTTTAATAAGTGATGTATCCCATTTGTTGGCAATTAGCTTTTCATTTCTCATCACATTAAAAAATGCATCTGCCATCAGGAAATAACCGTCGACATTGGGATGTAAATGCTCTAATACTAAGTTTTTACCTATAATTCCATTAGGAGAATGACTTTCAAAAACAAGTTTCATTGGTACTACCGGAACATGATATTTTTTCCCAAGTTCGCGAATAACATCATTTAAATCTTCAGGTGCTCTGAATCTGATTGCATCGTAATCTTTTGCCAAATAATAATATTCACGTGCAAGTGCATAGTCTCCTTTTGTTTCAAAATTTTGTGCTTTTACATAAATTTTATCCGCATCATAATTGTTTTTGTTTTTTATCGATTTGAAAGGTTTTCGATCGCGAATATTACTTATAAGTTCACTCAATATTACAGGAATTCCAGCTTTTTTAGCTTTTCCTATTACTTCTGAAATATTTGCACGAAACTGTTCAATACCCTTATAATAAACGGGAGAACGATATTCTATTGCTTTGTCTCTTACAATCTTTTCCATTAAAGTACGTTTATCAATACCCCTGGAAGAAAATAACTGGACCGATTTTGAGATTAAGTTTTGCAATAACTGGTAAGTTCGAAAATGTATCAATTTTAAATGCATTCTTTTTAACCACCTGACATTTCCGCCGCTTTCAACGGAACCTACACCCAAAGCACCATAATATTCATTATGGCCGGTATAAATTAAAATTGCATCCGGTTTGTATTGTAATATTTCATCTATCATATCTGCAAGAGTATAGCTATTAACAGCCGTCATAGCAGTATTTACAAATTCAATTCTTTTATGCGGGAAAGCATCCTGAATGCGATAATTCAATATTCTTGAAAACATAGTACCTGACAGATACGGAAAGCCCAATGTTGTTGAGGCTCCCATTACAAAAACCCTGAAACAAGTATCGGGTTTTTTAATTAAAAATAAATCATTGGATGAAGTTGTAGCTTCAAATTTTGAAAAGTATCTTTTACCAATATCTAAGTTTATTTCATAATATCCAGGGTAATTTGCAGATTTTTTGAATAATGATAAATCATAACCATAATTGAAAAGACGTAAAAATACTTCAAGTAAAATGAGTAATACTAAAGGTAGAAGTATAGTAATGATATTAAATAAAAATCTTTTTCCTCCAGACATTTTTTCTTGCCTTTGTTTATTTTGATTATTTAACGATTTTAAAAATGTTTTTTTCATACTTTATTGCTTAATTAATTGAACTCTTTTCTAATTATTCAATAAATTTATGTGAATAAAATATTGCTGCTTTTTCCATGCCTTTGAAGAACTACAATATTTTAAATTACAATTTTAATATAACTTTATATTATTCTATATGATTTTTTTATTTAACACAATTATTATTAAAAAGCTCATAATTTATTCAGATGGACTCATCCGTCTTTATTTGGCATAGTAAGCAAGACTCGTTTAACTTTGATCCTCTAATCCTGCTAAAAGCATTAGTCAACTATGCATATCTTGCGGCAAGACAGGTTCCTAATGTTCAATTTGGGTTTAATAAGAGTAATTAAAATATTCCAATAATTTAAAGAACAGAAAAATTTAATATTCAAAATTCAGGCTATAAATCTATCTATTTTTATTCGATCTATGCATTATCACCTGTTAAGTTTCTTAGAATGTAAGTAAAATGTAAAATAAAAAAGCAATAATAAGCTTTTAAAAATAAGAACCAAAACTAGTCATAAAAAAAGCTGCCTTTTAACCGGGCAGCTTTTTATAAGTACTTACGAACTTATTATCGTTTAATAAACTTCACAGATTGATCACTTGTTTTAAGTATATACAATCCACTTGATAGTCTGCTTATATCAGCACTACTAGTGTTTTGCAATTTTAATACCAATTTACCAGTAACATCATATATACTGGCGTTTGCTACAGTGGTATTAATCTCTAATGTATTCTTAATAACAGAAACATTGAGAGTTTGATTTTTCATTTGAGCTTTTGCAACTCCTAATGGAAATTGCAAATTAACTACTTCCTGATAAGCAGAATTGTTCCAGCAATTGTTTGAAGTACCAGCCCAGAAAAGTTGTTCGGTTCTGCCTGCTGTACCAGTATTGTCAGCAACCTGAACGTCCAGTTTAAAGTTCTTTTTGTTCCATGGCTGTAATACTCCGGGAGTAATATGTGTTGTATCCATATTTTTGGATAAACTGTCCCATGGTAATTGCCACTCAACTACATAGCCGTCAGAAGCATCTAGTTCCTTGAGTTTGAAATTAGCAATAGCATTCCATCTTTGCAAAGCCGGGGTAGATACGATTGGAATATCATTTCCCCATGACGTACCATCTGTAAGTTTTTCAGTTCTGCCTTCTACATGCCTGAATTGATACATACCTGTTCTAATACCACCTGGTGTAGAAGAATTACTTGTAGTAGTATCCATGGAAAGTTCCAACTCATTGCAATCCATTGCCCAAGTAGCAAAAGATGAAGCAGTATCTCCCATCGTTGAATCTTTAATATCAAACACAACGTACAAGTTGTTAGCATCATATTCCATCTGCATTCTGGCAGTGCAACCTGTTGTTGAACCTGTTATACTATCTACACCTAGCCAGGTACTTCCCCAGTCAGAGTAATCTCCGTCAATTACAGGAGGAGTTAGCGTAAGAGGACAAGTATATGGACCTGGCATAGCAGCATGACCCATGTAAAACATAGATGTTAATGCTAAAAGAGTAAAAAACATTTTTTTCATAAGTAATAAGTTTTAAGTTAATAATTAAAAGTATTTAGTTGTACTAATAACAAAGATAAAACTATTTTTTTTAAAAAAAATTTTTAAACAAATAATTTTTAAAGCTTTTACAATTATATCCTTGCATAGAAATATGTTTAAATTATATTTATTGTTAAACAAAAATTAAGTTAATTAAATTTAACACAATAAAAATTATTGCCAATCAGCATTTTATCCTTAAAAACCCAGGTAGTATTTCATTTTACCTGCCTGGGTTTATTTTAAATAAAAATTAATAACCGGGATTTTGTATTAAAGCGCTAGCTCCGGTAGTTCTATTAATTTCCTGTTGTGGAATTGGAAATAAGGCGTTAGTCTTAACTCCCGGAGTTCCATCCTGAAAACCTAAAGTGTCAAGAGTATTAGCTGCGTCTCCCCAACGAACCAAGTCGAAATAACGATCTCCTTCCAGGGCTGTTTCTAAGCGTCTTTCATTTTTAATATCTTGTAAAGTAACAGAGCCTAAATCTGCAAGATGTGCTCTATGACGTACCTTATTTACATATAAAGCAGCATTAGTAACATCACCAGTTTGGAAGTATGCTTCTGCAAGCAAAAGATAGATATCTCCCAACCTCAAGACTATTTGTGGGTTAGAAGCAGTTCTCCAATTGCCGGTTTCAAAACGATTATCAACATAATGTTTTGCGTCCCAGTACCCTTCATACAAATTTTGATACTGAAGTGAATCAGTAGCATATTTCTTATGCCATTTTCTAACCGTATCGGCATTAAATGCAGTAGCATTAAGCCTTATTAGATCATTTTGTGCTTTAAAGGCATTGACCAAATTCAACGAAGGCTGGTTAAATCCCCATCCATAATCTAATGTATCATTAATTCGCCGTGTGTTTACAGTACGAATACCACAGAGGCGGGAATCAGCATTTCCAAAAACTCCAGATACCTGGGAAAAATTTATTTCAAATATAGATTCTATACCATGCCTGTTACCCGGACTAAAAATATGCCAAAAAGCATCAAGAGCATAATTCGTATTATTTACTACTGCTGATAAATATTTAATAGCAGAAGTATAATATTTAGGATTATCTACTCTGGTTCCAGTTTCATCAATGAAAGCAGCATGGTACATATAAACTTTACCCAACAAGGCTTGAGCGCTGGCAATAGTAGCAATTCCTTCTTCCGGATCTACTCCATTTGTGCGATCAGGCAAATTACCACTATTAATAGCTTCAATTAATAAATTTTCAACAAAAGCATAGGTTGAATCTAATGAAGATCTTTTAACTATATCTTTAGAAGAAGGAACCTTGCTCATTAAAGGCAACCCGCCAAAAACACGTGACAAGTAAAAATAGTAAAATGCGCAAAGAAACTGGGCTTCTGCTACTGCACTTTTTTTATAATCATCGTCTGGCGTTACATTAGAAATTAAAAGATTACATCTGTTAATTCCTTGAAAATAGTTGCTCCAAAAATTGATTAAATCATTTCCCGGATCGGAAGGTGAACATGTATATGTATCAGAACCTTGATATCCAGATTGATCTGTAGAACCTCCACCACCTGAATGAGCATCGTCTGATGCAACACTTCCCCAGATTACGAGACTCGTACCCCAACCAGTTGCATCCCCAGTATTTTCAGAAGGATTATAAGCTGCCATTAAGCCGTTCTTAACCTGATCGTCAAATTTATAATATGAAGAGGCCAATTGACGAGTGGATTGAACATCTAAATCTTTTTCACTGCAGGCAAATGTCAAAGCGATAAATGCCAGCAAACATGTTAATATTTTATTTGTTTTCATAAATGCAATTAATTTAAAATTTAACTAAAAGGTAACATTTACACCAACATTATATGATTTTGATGATGGGTACATTCCCCTGTCAACACCATATGATTGATTGTTAGAAGTAGTACTATTTACATCTTGTCCAACTTCCGGATCAGCACCAGGGTACTTAGTAAATGTCAACAAATTAATTCCGGTAAAATATACTCTAAATTTACTTATTCCAATTTTCTTTGTCAAATTCACAGGTAGGGTATATCCTAAAGTAATATTTTTAAGCCTTATATAATTACCTGAAAATACATCAAAATTACTGTAATAATAATTGGTGCCACCAATGGTAGACTCATCAATAGTTGCCCTTGGCATTGTATTTGACGTTCCTTCCCCATGCCATCTCTGTGTATAATAATATTCAGGCTTATTATATTCCGGATGGTCATTACGTGTAATAACGTAAAATATTTTATTTCCCTGAACACCCTGGAAAAATACTGTCATGTCAAATCCTTTATATTCACAGTATAAATTTAAACCATAAGTCCATGCCGGCCAAGGATCTCCAATATTGCCTTCGTCTTTATTCGTAATTTGGCCATCTCCATTTACATCGGCATATTTAATATCACCCGGTACAGCTTTCGGCTGAATTAGCTGTCTTTTAACGGTAACACCTGGATTAGCAGTTTGTGCAGCTGCTATCTGGTCATCAGTAGGATTTATAATTACTTTACCATTGTTGTCTTTTAATACATTTTTGCCAATAGCACAAACATTATAATCATCAACTTCTTGCTGAGTTTGAAATATTCCAACAGCATCGTAGCCAAAGAAAAACCATGCAGGCTGACCGGCAGTATAGTGAGTAATGAAATCTCCCACTCCAGCTTTTGCTCCTGACGTCGACAATCCCGAATCGCCAAAACTAATGACCTTATTCTGGAGATAAGTTGCGTTAAAAGTAACTGAATACTTAAAAGCACCTTCCATTTGTTTGTAACCAATATTGAATTCCCAACCTTTATTTTGAACTTCGCCCTGGTTTGCCCATGGAATAGAATAATATCCCAAATAATAAGGGACTTTGGCATTCTGAACCAATTGGTCCATTGTTTTTTTGTTGAAATAATCTACGGTTAAAGTCAATTTATTGTTCAAAACGGCTAAATCTAACCCACCATCAATTTGTTTGGATGTTTCCCATTTTAATGAAGCATTTCCAGGATTCTGCGGAACATTACCAGGTTGGTTTACACCGTCACGGTCAGTATAATTTGCACCTCCCACCATTACTGAGGAATACGCAAAAGGTTGTTGTAATAATGCCTGGTCACTGCCATTCTCACCCCAGCTAAAACGCAACTTTGCACTGCTGACTTTTGATAAAGCATCTTTAAAGAAATCTTCATTTGATAAATTCCAGCCTAATGAAAAAGAAGGGAACATGCCAAAATGATTATTTGGCCCAAATAAGGACGAACCATCGCGCCTTAATGTACCTTCAATGAGGTATCTTTCTTTATAATTATAATTGACACGGCCAAAGTAGGACTGCTGAATATTACCAACCTCCTGACCATTCGGAGGATTTGAAGCATTACTAAAAGGATCCACACCCGTACCTAATCCACCGGTAAGAGAATAAGGCCAACCTGGTAAATTATTAGTGTTGTATAAGTAAGCATATTGGGCGCTATTTTCAGGAACAAGATTACCTGTTCCATCAATATATTGAGGACTGTAATTATCATATGACATACCTAATACAGCCACAAAACTATGATCGCCAAAAGTTTTGTCAATTGTCAGGAAGTTTTCAAAACCATATTTATAATTCTTTACGTATCTGTTTTGAATTGTGGCACCCGTATCGTTTGTAGATTGGTTCTGCCCGTTGTAATAATATAAAGGTCTAAAGATATCATCATATACCAAAGAATAATCCATGGAAAGTCTCGATGTAAATTTTAAACCCTTTGCAAAATTAATATCTGCATGAACATCGCCAAGAATTTTATCAATAGTTTCATAAGCATGAGTATTCTGGATTTGAGCCAGTGGGTTAGCAGCTTCACCGGCAGTATTAGGAGATAGTCCATAATATTCTCCATTATCGTTTTTAATCAAACTATTAATTATTTGAGGGTTGCCTCTCGCGAAAAGTGGTAATGAAAGTGTATCGGTACCATAATGAACTGGTGCAGTCGGGTCGAAGAAAATAGCATTAGTAACAATACCACCAAATTCATTTGATTCGTTCAGAATATTTCTTTTTGATTTAGTATAAGCGACATTACTACCTACTGAAAGCCAATCTTTCATTTTTTGTTCGCCATTAAAAAGGAAAGTATAACGTGTGTAATTGCTCTTTGGCCCACCTACGATACCATCCTGATTAAGGTAAGAAGCACTTAACATAAAAGTACCTTTATCATTACCTGAAGAAAATGAGATGTGATGCTCATCAACTGGTGCCGTTTGAAAAATCTGATCTTGCCAATTGGTATTCGAAATTGGCTGTTCTGAATTAGTAGCCCAATCGCTGGTAAAATTTTGATAATGGTTCATGTTTGCTGCCGAATCTTTTGCATTCCTTAAATGCTCATACTCGTATGCTTCTTTCAAGTACTCAAGATATTCCTGGGAACTCATAACTTTTGCCGTATGTCCTACTACCTGCCATCCATGATTATAAGTATAGTTAATTTCAGAAGTACCTTTAGTACCTTTTTTTGTAGTAATAATAATTACACCATTACCACCTTCAGTACCATAAATAGCGCACGAGGCAGCATCTTTTAGTACTTCAGTAGATTCGATATCGCTTGGTGAAAGATAATCAATACTACTTGTTTTTATACCATCAACAATGTAAAGAGGTGAATTGTTAAAATTTGAACTATTACCACGTATTTTAATAGACATGGAACTACCGGGAGAACCAGATGACTGGGCAATAAAAACTCCCGATGTTTTGCCTTGCAATGCCTGATCAATACGTTGAACTGGTGCAGCAGTAATATCTTTAGAATCAATTTTTGAGATAGCCCCTGTTACAAGGCTCTTTTTTTGAACACCGTAGCCAACGACAATAATTTGATCTAAAGATTTAACTTCAGGGGCAAGATTAAAGTCAATTACATCACTGGTACTAATTCCTTTTTCCTGGGAAATGTAACCCACATAAGTAACTACCAATATACCCCCTGTAGAAGGTACTGTAATTTTATAATTTCCATCTACATCAGTTACAGTAACCTTTGTAGTACCTTTCAATAAGACAGTCGCACCGGGAAGAGTAGTCCCGGTTTCATCAACTATTTTTCCTGTTATAGTTCTGTCCTGAGCATATGCCTGGGCAAGACCACACAAAAAAACAATTAGAAGCATAAATTTTTTTATCATAAGCGAGTAGTTTAATGGTTAAGTAAAGCTGTTGTTGTTTAGTTAAAAATATGCATCCAAATATATAAAAGAAGTTTTATAAAACAATTTCAACAAAGCAAAAACTAATACATACAATGATTTGCAATGTATCAATTTTTAATCAATATTAAGCATAATAAGGTAAATGTTTTTGTAACACTTTGCTTTAAAAAAAGTGCATTAAAAATTTAATAATAAAAGGCTAATTTACACTTTTGCAACTCTCAAAATATCCGCTCCTATACCTGCATCATAATCTTTGATAACTATGCGTAAATCTCTTTACATACTAATATTAAGAACATTCCCAATCCATATGACTTTAAGCAAGTATAGGAATAATTTTGGGTTCTTCTAAAAGCAGTGATGGGGCCTTTTTCCTTATGTCTGCAATAGCCTTTTTTATTTGTATCATTGTACAAGGCATTGTTGCAACTGAAAATACTGCCCTTTCCTTGTTGTGTCTGTTGTGGCTAACCGTGTTTATATTAATTTTATTTTCACCGATAGCAGTGGTTACTAAACCTGTAATACCAGGATAATCCTCAGTAGTAAATGTAATATTATATGGAAATTCAAAATTGTCGGAACTCAAAATTTCGAGATCCGTAACATCAGTAATATTCTTAACTCGTCCATTGTACTTTGCAGTAAATACAATGTCAGCAACTATCGAACTGGCAGTTTCCAAACTTCCTGCACCTTTTCCAATAAAAAAGTGCTTACCTGAATATTTATTTAACAATTCAACACAATTAGTAGCTCCACTGACTTTGGACAAGAAGTTTTCATACTTTACCATCATTGGTTTCACAGACGCAAATACTTTGTTGCCAATTTTTCGGGCATAACAAATAAGTTTGATGGTACAGCCCATCTCATTCGCGAAATCTAAATCTTCTTTTTCTACTTTTTGTATACCTTCCATTAAAAGTTTTTTATAATCAATATCTGCACCATAAGCGAGTTTAATTAAAATAGCAAGTTTGTGCCCGGCATCGCCCCCACTAATATCAAGAGTTGGATCCGCTTCTGCATAGCCAGCTTTTTGAGCCATTTTTAAAGCTGTAGAAAAGTTTATACCTTCTTCCTGCATCTTGGATAAAATATAATTGCTGGTACCATTCAAAATTCCGGAAATTTCTATTACCTGATCGCCGGTGAAATTTTCTCTTATTGCCTTTATTATAGGAATAGCGCCACAAACACTTGCTTCATATCCAAGGCAAACATGATTTTCTTTTGCAGTTTGGAAAATAAGCTTGCCCTTTTCAGCCAAAATAGCTTTGTTCGCTGTTATAACATGTTTGCCTGCTTTTAATGAATTAAGAATAATATTGAGCACATAATCACTGGTTCCTCCAATAGTCTCAACTATTACTTGTATTTTTTTATCATTAATTATGTCGCTTATATACTTAGTTGCTTCCTCTTTTGACAAATCGTTTCCATTTCCACAAAATAATTCCAAAGGAAGGTTATATGACTGGGCGTTTTTCTTTGGAAAAAGATCAACAATCTTTATTAATTCTAAATTATGATGAGACTTTTCATTAATTTCTGATTTCAAATCCAATAAAATTTTGGCAACACCGCTTCCCACGGTTCCACAACCCAGAATTGCAATATTGAAATTTTCCATAATTAATAATTATTCATTAAATTCCATTTTTAGGAAACCTCTAAAATCTAACTTTTATTAACCGATACAGGATCATGATACAAGATAAATCCCGATATCACTGCATACTGTATCTTGAATCCTGCATCTTTCATATCTGAAATTAAATTTTTAGAGACGCCTATAATAATTAATCAAAAATAATATAATCCTGTAAATTACTGAAAATTGAAACAATTTAAAAAAGCTAAGAAATGAGAATATCTATTCTTTGACCTTAAATTAAAAAAAGGGACTTTGTTAGTCCCTTTCTCTTCTTTTATGCGCTTGCTGTTACAGCATCTTTATTTATTTTTTTTATTAACGCCTGAAGAACTTTTCCGGGACCAACTTCAGTAAATTCTGTGGCACCATCTGTTATCATAGCCTTAATGGTTTGTGTCCATCGAACTGGCGCTGTGAGTTGCAAAATAAGATTTTGCTTTATTATTTCCGGATCAAAAACCGCTTTAGCATTTACATTCTGATAAATTGGGCACATAGGTTGAGAAAATCTAGTGTTGCTTATAGCTTCAGCAAGTTCTTTGCGTGCAGGTTCCATTAGTGGTGAATGGAATGCCCCACCAACAGGTAACTTTAAAGCTCTTTTAGCACCTTTAGCTGTTAATGCTGCAATTGCACTATCAATACCAGCAACAGAACCTGAAATTACAAGCTGTCCCGGGCTATTATAATTGGCCGGTACTACAATTTCAGATATTGTTTTGCACACTTCTTCAACAACATTGTCATCTAAACCCAGTATAGCAGCCATTGTAGAAGGTTCGGCTTCGCATGCTTTCTGCATCGCTAATGCTCTTTTCGATACAAGCATTAAACCGTCTTCAAAAGTTAACGCGTTATTTGCAACCAAAGCAGAGAATTCTCCAAGAGAATGACCTGCAACCATATCCGGTTTAAAACTTTCACTTAAAGTTTTGGCTAAAATTACTGAGTGTAAGAATATAGCTGGCTGAGTTACTTTTGTTTGTTTTAAATCTTCATCCGTTCCTGAAAACATGAGATCAGTAATACGAAAGCCCAAAATGATATTAGCTTTTTCAAATAATTCTTTTGCTAATGAGGAATTATCGTACAAATCTTTTCCCATGCCTACAAACTGCGCCCCTTGTCCGGGAAATACATATGCTCTCATTTTTTTAATTTTGTTTCCGGCAAAAATAATGAGAATTCTTTAATAACCAATAATTGCCAAATTCACAATATATGTCTTAAATTTTCAATTTCTTTTACCTTCATTTTCAAGCATGTAAAAAAATCGTCAATTAATTTTTGACATTAAATCAAAATTAATGAATAAGAAATCTTTGATATTTTTCTCTAATTAATATATTTGTTATCCATAAATAAAATAAGGTAACTAAAAATATAAAAGATGGAAATTTTCAAATTAGAATGGATTGATTATGCAGTAATGTCGGTCTATTTTCTTTTTGTTTTAGGCATTGGCTGGGCACTTAAGCGCTATATGAAAGATGCAAATGCTTTTCTTGAGGCCGGAAGATCAATGCCTGCATGGGTAGCAGGATTGGCTTTCATTTCAACTAATCTTGGTGCTTTGGAAGTAATGGGAATGACAGGTTCAGGAGTTAAATATGGAATGCTAACTGCACATTTTTATTGGGTGGGTGCTATTCCGGCTATGGTGTTCTTAGCCCTTTTTATGATGCCGTTTTATTATGGTTCAAAAGCCCGATCTGTTCCTGAATATTTAAAATTACGTTATGATGAAAAAACAAGAGCTCTGAATGCAATTCTCTTTGCTATTATGACAGTTCTGGCTTCTGGGATTTCAATGTACGCTTTGGCAATTTTAATGGAAAAGGTTTTAGGATGGAATTTTAATGTCAGTATCATATTATCAGCTGCAATTGTACTTGGATATACATATCTGGGAGGACTTTCATCTGCTATTTATAATGAAGTACTTCAATTTTTTATAATAGTCTTTGGACTATTGCCTATTGTTTTTTTAAGTCTTAAAGATGTCGGTGGCTGGATTGGACTTAAAGAACATTTAGCTCATATTATCCCCAACATACCTAATAAACATTTTGCTTCCGACACATGGACTTCTACTTGGAAATATACGGGCAATGCGTCCTCAAATCCAATGGGTGTTGCATGGTATGGGATTTTTGCAGGACTCGGATTTGTTCTTTCTTTCGGTTACTGGTGCACAAATTTTCTTATTGTTCAAAGAGCAATGGCAGCAGAATCAAAAATAGCTGCAAGAAATACTCCATTAATTGGGGCACTGCCTAAAATGTTCATACCATTTTTAATTATTGTACCAGGCGTTATAGCTATGGTGCTTCTTAATACTCCTGGTAAAAATTTCATTCTTCCGGTTGAAAATGGACAAGTCCAATACAATTATACTATTATTATGTTATTAAAGCAGTATTTGCCTGCCGGTGTCTTAGGATTAGGCATTACTGCTCTATTAGCTTCATTCATGTCGGGAATGGCAGGTAATGTTTCAGCATTTAATACAGTATGGACTTATGATATTTACCAAAGCTATTTTCGAAAGCCGACAGGAAATCAGGTGGCAGATGACAAACATTACTTAAGTGTTGGAAAGATTACTACAATTTTTGGAGTGATAGCCAGTATTGGAGCTGCTTATATTGCATCACATTTTGACAATATAATGGACTTTTTACAAACTATTTTTTCCATGATAAACGCTCCGTTATTTGCTGTTATATTTCTTGGTATGTTTTGGAAAAGGACAACCGGACATGCAGCATTTATCGGTTTGTTTTCGGGTTTCTTAATAGCCCTATTGCATCACGGATTAACTGCACCTGTCAATGCGTCTAATATTTTTGCCGGAGGCTGGATTTATAAGCTTCACACATATCCGGTTGAAATGGCACAAAACTTTTGGACTGCAATTTATGCTTTCTGTACAAGTGCTTCACTTACAATTTTATTGACTTTGTTTACTAAGCAGAAAATGACTGATGACAAATTAGTCGGATTGGTATATCAACTTACGCCAAAAACTACCGACGACAATGTTTCCTGGTACAAACGTTCAACAACATTAGCAATTATCGTCCTTGTGCTAGCGTCAATTTTAACAATTTTATTCTGGTAATAAAAAATATTAATTATGGGTATAGATGTAAAACTTCCTATAGGGCTGATGTTTTCAATATTAGGATTATTGCTTACAATTTATGGCCTTTTCACAAAATCGAATATCGCGCTATATCAAAAATCCTTCGGAATAAATGTCAATCTTTGGTCAGGGATTATAATGCTGATTTTTGGAATAGTATTGCTTCTTTTTGTTAAAAGGAAAAATACACAATGATTCGATTTAAATCTCAAAACTTAATCCTAAACTTGTCAATTGTTCGTATCGTTCTTTATTGAAACGATAAAGAAAAGCTCCTTTTTTCGAGTTTTCTTTATCCTTTTCATTAAGTTTGTCAAGAAGGTTCATAGCTAATAATTTCTTGCGAAAATTTCTTTTGTCGAGTTTTTGCATCAAAATTGTTTCATACAAGCATTGTAATTGAGGAATTGAAAACTTTTCAGGCAGCAACTCGAACCCGATTGGTTGTGTGCGACATCTGCGGCGTAAACGATTCAATGCCATTCGGACCATATCATTGTGATCAAACACTAAGTCAGGATGGCTTTCGGCCGGAAACCACTCAGCTCCATTATGCTTAACAATTTCGCGATCATAATCATTAATTTTTATCAATGCATAATAATTAACAGAAATAACTCTATCAAGCGGGTCTCGGTTAGTATCTCCAAAAGTATATAATTGCTCAAGATAAACATTGTTAAGTCCGGTAAGCGAATAAAGAATTCTCCTGGCTGATTCATCAAGACTTTCGTCCAAACTAACAAAACCTCCCATCAAGCTCCAATCGCCCTTTCTTGGCTCAACTCTTCTTTTTACCATCAGTAACTTTAATTGATCGTTTTCAAAACCAAAAACAATACAGTCTATTGCTAATAAGTGTTTCTGCGCGTCGTACGTTAGTTTTACTTCCATAGTTTCAATAATGTCTTGTCAGAAAATGACTAAAGGTAAACGTAAGTAAAAAATTTATCAAAGAGAATAAAATTTTATAAAAGAATCAAACAGATTTTTCATTAAAATTATAATGGATTGTATTTTGCATTTATTAAAAATGTTGAACTTTTACCATTCTACGTTGTTTTCAATACAAAACTATAAACAAGGCAAATAAGAGCATTTATAATGAAATCAATTATAATAGCAAGTTTTTATATATGAAAATACAAACAAAAATAATTCTTCTAAGTTCACTTTTTATTAATATTGTAACATGCTCACAAAATAATACAATGAAATTATATCCGTTAACGCCCGAAGAAGAAAATGTGATAATTCAAAAAGGCACTGAATTACCTTTCACAGGTAAATATGATAATTTTTATGGTAAAGGAACATATATCTGCAAACATTGCCATGCAGCTTTATACAAATCAGAAAGTAAATTTGACGGACATTGCGGATGGCCAAGTTTTGACGATGAAATACCAGGAGCAGTAAAGCGCGTACCTGATCCTGATGGAGAACGGACTGAAATAATTTGTGCCAATTGCGGAGCACATTTAGGCCATGTTTTCAAAGGAGAAGGTTTTACTCCAAAAAATACTCGTCATTGTGTAAATTCCATTTCTCTTGTTTTTGTGCCTGATAACCCAAAAACTCAGCAAACAGAAAAAGCAATTTATGCCGGTGGATGTTTTTGGGGAGTTGAATATTATATGCAAAAAGCAAAAGGTGTACTATCAACCGAGGTTGGATATATTGGCGGATATACAAAGAATCCTACATACAAAGAAGTTTGTTCACATACAACCGGTTACGCGGAAGCTGTTGAAGTGACTTACGATCCTACTAAAACTTCATATGAAGAAATAACAAAGTTATTTTTTGAAATTCATGATCCAACACAAGTTGATCGTCAAGGCCCAGATGTTGGTGATCAATACAGATCAGAAATATTTTATTTTAACGACGAACAAAAAGCTATAGCAGAAAAACTCATTAAAATATTAAAGGATAAAGGTTTTAAAGTAGCAACCAGGCTTGAAAAAGCAGGTATGTTTTATAAAGCAGAAGATTATCATCAGCACTATTATGAGAATAACGGTGAATCTCCATATTGCCACAGGTATATAAAAAGATTTTAATTATTTTTCACTTACTTCAAGAATAAATCCGGTGCGATGAATATTTTGAATTGTCAAGGATGGATCATTTTTTAAAATTTTTCTGAGTTTTGTAATGTAAACATCCATACTGCGGCCCATAAAATAATCATCTTCTCCCCAAATCAGTTTTAATGCAAAGTCACGGCGTACTAGTTGATTTTTATTTATGCAAAGCAATCGAAGTACTTCAGCTTCCTTTCGTGTCAATTTGCGTGAAGTATTGTTGGTTTTTATAATTTGGTTTGTATAGTCATACACAAATTGTCCGATTTTGTATATTTCTTTTTCAACTACTGAATTGGAATTATTTCTTGTTCTGCGAAGAACTGCTTCAATTCTCAAAACCAATTCTTCCGTGCTGAAAGGTTTAGTGATGTAATCATCTGCACCTATTTTAAATCCGCGTATTCTATCTTCCTTCATCGATCTTGCAGTAACAAAAATAATAGGTACTTGAGCATTTTTATTTCTAATTTCTTCAGCCAATGTAAAGCCATCTTTTAAAGGAAGCATTATATCTATTAAACAAAGATCATAGTTTTTCAATGAAAATAAAGACAAAGCAGATACTCCATTTTCAGCCAGTTCAACTTCATACTCAGATTCACATAAAAAGTCTTTTATTACAAATCCCAGGTTTTTATCATCTTCTACTAATAATATGGAACCTTTCTGTTTCATAATAACATTATTTTAAAGGTAAAAAAATATCAAAACGACTGCCCTTACCTGGTTCACTGGTTACATTTATTTTCCCGGAATGAGCTTCAATCATTTTATACACATAATACAAACCCAAACCCGATCCCTGAACATTATGAATATCTCCAGTCGGTACACGATAAAACTTATCGAATATATACTTCTGCTTTTCTTTATCGATTCCAATCCATTGTCTTTTATCGAAATATTCAATTTCTCCATCAAAATCAGCTGTCGATACTTCAATTTCGGGATTTTTAGTGTATATTTAAAAGCATTATCTATAAGATTTTTGATGATATTTTCAAAATATACTGGGTCAGCAAAAATTAAATTATTTTTTGAATTCAGTTTAAATACAAGTTTTGCAGGTTTATTAAAATATTCCGTAGTTACATTTTTTACACTATTTCGAATGAGTTCGTGCACATCTAATATTTTTTTTCTTGATTTCTAAATCTCCCTTGTCCATTTGAGCCATCCGTAATATTTGATCAACCGAGAACGCATTTTTTGATTTTCATCGAAAATTATTTTGGCATATTTATGTATCTTATCTCTGCTTGTTTCATTATTAGTACTAACAAGAATCTCAGAAGCCAGAGAAATAGTACTGATTGGCGTTTTGAACTCATGAGTCATATTGTTTATAAAATCCGTTTTCATTTCTGAAAGCTTTTTGTGTCTAAAATTGCAAATATGATTAAGCTAAAACAGAAAATAATAATTAACAGAAATACAGTTGATAGTGCAAGCCAACCCCATACACTTAAAAGTAAATTTTTTTGAAACCCCGGAAATAAAAGTTCTACATGGTAATGAACACTTTTATAAATAGTCGATAGACAATGTTTGAAAATAATCTCTTTTGATGAACCATTCTTAAATCCACCGGTTGCATAAATAATTGAATCGTTACTGTTCTTAGCTATTGCAAATTCATAATAGTTTTTAAGATTATAAAAATTAATATATTTATTCAACAATGAATCCAGTAATTTAGGTTTGACTAAAAATAATATTGTTGAATCCGCATTTGAATTGGAAACATGTTCTACAGTTTTATTGTTTAATGTTGCTTTAATTTCCTCAATCGCAGAACTCAATGCCGAATGTGCCCTGTGTTCAAAATTTTTTTGTGAAATATTTATGGCCTTTACTACCCAGAATGTTTGGGTGATAATAAGTCCTGTAAGAGCTAAAGCTGAAAAAAATATTATAAGTTTAATAGTGAAGTTTTTCACATCATATTTTTTTAAAGTAAATATTGATGATCAATTCATTTAAACAAATATACTTTTTATCAGATGCATAATAAATATATTAACAAAGTGTTAACACAATAGTTTTAGAAAAATCAAAAAGCCAGATAAAAATCTTTTGTTAATTGCTTGTACTTTACAGAATAATTTTTGGCATCATCTTTACCTATAATTAAATTGTCGTCAGAACAAAATCCTGGTATTCTTGAGAATTCCAGCAATAAGCGTTTAACTGGAGCAGCAGGTTTTGTTTTAACATTAGTTTTTCGAATGCAAAACAGTCCATTTCTGGTAGCTTCTACAATTAGAGTACAACCTTCCGAATAAGGCATTATAACTGCAAATCTTCCAAATGAAGACAATATTTTGGACGAACCATGCAAAAGATCAATGTTGGAAAGGATATCACTATGTCTTGCAATATTTCTTTTCTTTTCATTGGCTTTTAAGGAATTTTTAAAATATGGAGGATTGCAAATTATAAGATCAAACTGTACTTTAGTATTCGAGCAATACGTTTGAAATGATGTATTGTGAATATTAATTCTATTTTTCCAAGGACAAAATGAAATATTAATTTTAGCTTGCTCAAAGGCATTGGATTCCACTTCAACAGCCTCAATCATAGCATTAGTTGCTCTTTGTGCCAACATAATTGCAATTAAACCAGTTCCGGTTCCAACATCAAGAATCTTTTCAGCATTTTCAATATTTGCCCATGCTCCAAGCAAGACTCCGTCAGTTCCCACTTTCATCCCGCATTTATCGTGATGTATTGTAAATTGTTTGAATTCAAAATAATTATTAGGCATAAACTGGCTGTAAATGATTTTAATAAAATCTTTTATTGCTTAAAGATATAAAACAATGAATAAGTACAAAAATTGGATCAAAATGGAATAAACAGAAATAGATTGAAATAATAATAGCCTGAAAAAAGCAATAGATGACTAATATTTTACTTTAGTATATTTTCATTGGCACATTGGCATATTAGCACATTATCTAATTTGTCTTTTCAAAAGCGCCCATACCAAAAAGGGCAAAATCGTATTTAACGGGGTCGTGAACATCAAAAAGTCTCAGGTTGGCAGTCAATTCTTCAACGGCTTTCCAATCGTTTTGTTTTCGTTTTAGCAAGCCCAATCTTCTGGCAGTATTTCCGGTGTGCAAATCGAGAGGTATCATGAGAGAAGATGCGGGAATATCTTTCCAAAGTCCAAAATCGATGCCTTTATCATTGCTTCTGACCATCCACCTTAAAAACAGATTTAATCTTTTTGCCGAAGCATTGGCCAAAACATTCGCAATATGTTTTTCACTTCTTAAAAGATGAGGCATTGCTAAAAAGGTATTGTAAAAATGAACAAGTGAACCAAAAATACTACCGTATTGTATGTATCCTAAAATAAAAATCTTTTCAAGTCCACCCCGATACAGATATAAATTCTGAAGAGACTTTAAGAAAAAAATACAGTCTTCGCCCTGGAAAGTGCGATGAATAAAATATTTGAATTTATTAAATTCCTTTTCATCCGCGTTGCAAATAAAAGAATATGGATTACTATCCATAAGTGCAAAAAGCAATTTGGCACTTTTAATTATGTTTTTTCGCTGCCCCCAGGCAATTGTAGCAGTGAGAAAACCAGCAATCTCAATATCTTCTTTTTTAGAAAAACAATGAGGTACCTGGATTGGATCAGTTTCTATAAACTCTGGACGTTCATATATTTCAGCCTTTTTATCAAGCAAAAGCTTAATATTTGCAAATTCTTTTTTCGTTATCATGAAAAAAATTAAAGCCAGGTTCCTGAAGCAACCAACTGAACCTTACCTCCTACTTCAATTTCAATTGATGTTTTATTTACTGCAGCTTTTAAGTAAAGTTTAGAAGGTCTCTGAATTTCATATCCCTGTTCACATGTAATATCAATTTTATTTTTTTTGAAATACATATGTTTTACAAGATAGCCTGCAAGATTTCCATTTCCGCTGCCAGTGGCAGGATCTTCAGGAATTCCAAAATAATCAACAAATACTCTTACGTTTAGTTGATTTTCTTTATGATAAGTTTCAGGACAAAATACAAGGACTACTTTAGGATTAATTTTTGCAAGAAAATCAAAGTACTTTTCTTTATCAATTTTTATTCTTTTAATAGAATCAAGAGTTTTCAAAGGAACAATAATAGAAGGTAGTCCAGTAGATGCATCCTGTATCGGAAAACGATCATCTATTTCAGAAATGTCAATTTTTAAAATTTCCGCTAATATTTTGCCATCGTATGTTTCTCCGAACTTGGGTTCCTTTTGCTTCATCCATAATATTCCATTTTTCTGAAAACTTACAGGTATTGAACCAACCTTTAAATCAAGAACAACAGAATTTGCCTGATTCTTCAATATTTCCTTTTGAATTATCCATGCCGTTCCGAGTGTAGGATGGCCGGCAAATTGGACTTCTTCCATTGGAGTAAATATTCTTACCGGAAATCCTTTTTCAGATTCTTTGTTCTCGCTTATAAAAGTAGTTTCTGAAAAGTTTACCTCACGGGCAATTTGTTGCATTTCATTGCTCGTAATTCCTTTTAAATCTTTGAAAACTGCCAATTGGTTTCCCTGGTATTTCTCTTCTGCGAAAACATCCAGAATAAAGTAATTTGCGCGACCCATATCTTAAATAATTGAAAATTTAAAATGAAAAATTGAAAATTATTTTGAACTTTTAGAAGTTTTAACTATTGCTGCTAATATGCTAATGATTTCATGAAAGTCAGAACTTAAAAAATTATAAGATTCGACAGGAATGTATTTGCTATCTTTAAGGAGGTTAATCCAATAATAGGTTTCGTTAGCTTCTTTCAGTGCAATATTCATTTTGTTTATAAAATCAGCTTTGCTCTGTGCATGTTCGCTTTCGCTCACAAGTGCTCCTATCGCAGTGCCTGATCTTAATAGTTGTTTGCTCAATACATATTCATTCTTTTCTTTTACTATCTGCTGAAATGTTTGAATAATTTTTAAAGCAAATTCATATGATTTTTCTTTAATAATGTTTTTTTTCATTATTAAATTTTTCATTTTCAATTCTCAATTTTCAATTCTCAATTTTCAATTCTCAATTTTCAATTCTCAATTTTCAATTCTCAATTTTCAATTATTTACAACCATTCCGTCTGCCAAAACAATTTTCCTGTCCGACATTTCTGCTAATTCTCTATCATGAGTTACGATAACAATGGTCTGATTATACTTGTCGCGTAACTTAAAGAAAAGTTCATGCAGCTCCTTTTTATTTTGTGAATCGAGGTTTCCTGATGGTTCATCAGCAAGAATTACCATAGGATCATTTATCAGTGCGCGCGCAACTGCAACACGTTGTTGTTCGCCTCCAGATAACTCGTTAGGCTTATGTTGTAGACGTTCTGATAACCCAAGAAAAGTAAGCAATTCTTTTGCCTTTTCCTCTGCTATTTTTTTCTTTTTTAAAGCTATCAAAGCAGGAATGCATACATTTTCCAAAGCTGAAAATTCAGGTAACAAATGATGAAATTGGAAAACAAAACCTATATTCCTGTTCCGAAAAGAGGCCAATTTTTCTTCTTTTAAACCTGCCGGGTCAATATCATTAATTTCTACTGAACCCTGTTCTTGTTTCATTAAAGTGCCTATGATTTGTAACAAAGTAGTTTTACCTGCTCCGCTAGCTCCAACAATCGAGACTACTTCTCCTTTTTTTACTGAAATACTAATTCCCTTCAGTACTTTCAACGTACCAAAAGATTTATGAATATCTACTGTTTTTATCACGACTTAAAAAATTATTAATATTTGTCATATCAAAATAATTTATTGTTAATTTTATTTGAAGAAGAAAGACTTATTTGTTCTGATCTTGACTTAATTAAAAAGCACTGGAAAATTATCAATCCTAATCAAATAATCTTCAGTTTTGTTTACCAATGTCTTTATAAGGATCTGATTCCGGTTCAATAATATCACTAACAGTTTTTTTAATTTCATCTGTTCCAGCCTGGCTCTGCTGTCTTACTTCTTTTATTTCGTTAACAACGTCAGAAGTTTGTTTCGTGATTTCATCTTTAATCTCATCAGTGGCTTTTTTTATCTCACGCAATCCCTTACCCAGGCTTCTTGCAAATTCAGGAAGTTTGTCTGCTCCAAAAAGAACAAGTACTGCAAGTAGAATCAATAGTATTTCTGAACCACCCATTTAAAATATTGATTAGATAAGAATTTACAAATATAATACATAAGCAGCAACAAGTAATTATTATAATTCATGACAAATTTGTTAATAAATACTATTTTGGAAATTAATGTTTATTTATGAAACTGTAAGAAAAAAGCCCTGCTGAATCCAGGGCTTTTATATTGTTTTAGAAAAACTTCATATTACATCTGTGGGTTATTAGTCACTTCTTTACGTTTGCCCATCATAATAAAATCATATGCCACCGGAGTTGCATTAAATACTGATGAATAAGTTCCTATTGCAACACCAACCAATAATGCGAAAACAAAGCCCTGTAGCATTTCTCCACCAAAAATAAAAATTACCAGAAGTACCACCAATGTTATACCTGATGTGTTAACAGTTCGGCCAAGTGTGCTATTAATAGCTGCATTAATATTATTAGCTAAATCGCGTTTAGGATAAAGCCTATTATATTCCCTGATCCTATCAAAAATAATAACTGTATCCATAATTGAATAACCAATAATTGTCAACAAAGCTGCTATGAATTGCTGATCAACTTCCATACTGAAAGGTAGTATCTTGTAGAAAAGTGTAAAGGTCGTTATTACTACCATAGTATCGTGGAATAGTGATACAACACCGCCTAATCCAAATTTCCAGTTTTTAAAACGAATGGCTATATAAATAAAAATTATAACCAAACCGAAAAAAACAGCCATGAAAGCTTGCCAGACCAAATCTTTAGACATCACAGGATCGACTTTTTGAGAGCTTAATTCTCCAATAGTTTTTGTTTCAGAATGCTCAGAAAAATCTTTATAAGTAATATTTTTTGGAAAATAAGATTTTAAACCTTCATATAAAGTTGCATCTACGATTGAATCTGTCTTGGTTGATTTATCATCAATCAGGTATTTTGTAGTAATTTTTACCTGGTTTCCTCCGGGGCCAAATGTTTTCACTTCCGGTGCATCATGAAACACTTTTGTAAGTGAATTCCTGATATTCATAGTGACGACAGGGTGATCAAATCTAACAATATACGATCTTCCGCCAACGAATTCAATACTTGGATCCAATCCTCTTACAAAAAGTGAAATTATTCCGATTCCTATTATAACACCTGAAAAAACATACATTATTTTCCTGAGGCCAATAAAATCAATTTTCGCATTTCTCATTGCATTTATAGTAAATCTGTTGCCTAGAGTAATATTTACATTACTATCAAGCATCCATTCAAACATAAGACGTGCAATGAATATTGATGAAAACAGAGAAAGCAACAAACCAATAATAAGGGTTACTGCAAAACCCTGAACAGGTCCAGAGCCAAACAAAAACAATACAATCCCAGTTAATATAGTAGTTACGTGGCCGTCAATAATAGCAGAATATGCATGCCAGAAACCATCTTTAACAACCATGCGCATACCCTTACCCGCTCGCACTTCTTCTCGCATACGCTCATAAATTATAACGTTACCGTCAACTGCCATAGCAAGGGTTAATACCATACCTAATATACCGGGAAGTGTCAAAACAGTTCCTATTGAAGTAATTGTTCCAAACAGGAATAATACGTTAGCAAACAAAGCGACATTGGCAACACTACCTGCCCTGTTATAGTACAAATACATATATAACAAAACACCTAAAAATGCAAAAATGAATGACAATAAACCTGCATGTATTGCTTCTTTTCCAAGAGTAGGCCCAACAACAGTTTCTGAAATAATGCGTGCTGGGGCAGGTAATCTACCTGACTCCAAAACATTCGCAAGGTCTTTTGCTTCATCAACTGTAAAATCACCGGTTATTTGTGAATTCCCTGTTGGTATTTCAGAATTAACGCGCGGAGCTGAATAAACATAATTATCAAGAACAATGGCTATGCAGCGACCAATGTTTTCCCTGGTCATTCTTGCCCATTCATGTGTACCCTCAGCATTCATTGACATGCTGACATCAGCTTCAGAGCGGTTTTGCCCAAAACCCTGGTTTGCGCTTATTACAGCATCTCCTGTCAGCGGCGCTCTACCATCACGTCCAGTAATTTTAATTGCATACAATTCATAAATACTTTGGGATTTATCATATTTAAAGGGTTTTACCGACCAAAGAAACTTAATATCACGTGGTAGAATAGTACGCACCTGTTTCATGTTAAGATAGTAGTCAACTTTTGCAGTATCCTTATAATGCGTATATCCCACAACTGCACCTGGTAAAGGTTCTCTATTTTTTCTTTGATTAAGCGAAAGAATCGATAATAATGGAAAGTCTTTGATCGTTTGTTGAACTAATGATGTATCCTTCTTTGAAACTGTATCTTTATTCATTTTGTCAAGAAGTGCAAGGCCTTTATCCTTAATTGTATCTTTCTTGGCTTCTGCATTAACATTTTTCTTGTTTTTATTAAATGCCAATTTACTTTCTTTTTTTGATTCAGCTTTTGAAGTAGAATCAACAGTTGATTTCAAAGCCTTTTCAATTTGTGCAATTTTTATATTTGCGTCCCAAAGATTTTGTATTACCTCAGAATTCTCATATGTTTCCCAGAATTCAAGATTTGCTGTTCCCTGTAAAAGTCTTCGTACACGACTTGGATCTTTAACACCTGGCAAATCAACAGATATACGTCCAGCCGTTTCCATCCTTTGGATTACCGGCTGAACAACTCCAAATTTGTCAATACGGGTGCGTAATATTTTAAATGAATTATCAATTGCAGCATTTGTCTGATCCCTGATAACTTTAATAACATCATCATTGCTCGAATTAAAATTAACTTTACCTTTTAATTCCATAGTGCTAAAAATAGCAGCAAGTCTGGCATTAGGATCAACTTCATTAAATGACTCTTTAAACAACGTGATGAAATCAGTTCTTCTGGTTTTTTGTTTTTCTTTTGCCTTTTCAAATGCTTTCAAGAAAGTAGTATCTTTACTGTAATTAGATAATGACATTACCAAATCAGGTACAGAAACTTCCAGAATTACATTCATACCACCTTGTAAGTCAAGTCCGAGGTTTATTTCTCTTTCTTTGCATTCTTTGTAAGTAAAATTACGAAGTCCAGCAAGGTTGTAAACTTCTTTAGTTGAAATGGAATCGAGATAATGAGCTTCTTTTGCCAAATCGCCTTTTGAGAATTTTTTAGCACTATTTTCTATAATCTTTGTTTTGCATGTAAAAGATAATTGATATATACAAACCAGGGTAAGTAAAACGGCTAATAATTTAACGGCTCCTTTATTCTGCATGTGTATTATATTTTAATCGTTTATAAATTCAAAATTTAAGAACCGCAAATATATAAATTTTATAATAAGGTTGTGTTCTCAATTGAGGAAATTAAGAATGAAGTTAAGGAGGGATAAAAGCTTTTTAGCTATTAAATTATTAAAAAAGTAACACTATTTCAATTCAATAATTAGCCAATTTACAAAGAATCCAATTAACCAAACAGTCAATAAATAACCTTTAATTTATTGAAATACCAGTTTAATAATCTATATGAATTAAATTATGGAATTGTCAAATCAATTATTTACTAACTATCCTCTGCACTCTTCAAGGTGCCAATCTCCTGATTTGCCAATTGCCTTCTACCTCAAAGTATTCAATCCTATCGTGAAGTCGATTTTGACGACCCTGCCAAAATTCTATAGAATATGTTTTTAAAATGTATCCACCCCAATTTTCCGGACGCAGAACTTCTCCATATTTAAATTGCTCCCTGATTTCTTTATGTTTTGTCTCCAGCCATTCACGGTCTATTATGACCTGGCTTTGTGGTGAAGCCCATGCGCCTAACCTGCTTCCAATAGGACGAGTTTCAAAATATTTATCAGAATCTGCTGGAGTAAGTTTCTGTACTATTCCATCAATTCTTACCTGGCGTTCTAATTCAGGCCAGTAATAAACTATAGTAGCATAAGGATTTTCAGCTAATTGTTGTCCCTTTTTACTTTCATAATTGCTAAAAAAAGTGAATCCGTCTTCAGAAAAATTCTTGATTAAAATCATTCTGGCAGAAGGTTTACCTTTTGAATCGGAAGTAGCTAAAATAGCGGTATTAGGCTCATATACTTTTACTGTTGCTGCCTCTCCAAACCACAGTTTGAATTGATCTATCGGATTTGCAGATACGTCTTTTTCATCAAGTTTCTCAGAAATAAATTCCTCACGAAGTTCAAATAAGTCGTCCATTCGGTTTTTTAATTAAATAACTTTACTCTAATTTACAATATTATTTGCTTTTTTACCGAAAAAGAAACAATTAGATTATTGCTTTGTTAAGAAATTTTTTTGCTGGTATTGAATACGAATTGTTATTTTAGAAGTTATGCTGACTATAATTTTATGATAAAAACGTTTTTTGATAAGGAAACACTATCCACCTAAATACTCTGATACTAACAAGCTTTCAAACTTAAATCCAGGCTGCTAATTTGATGGGTTAAAGCGCCTATTGAAATATAATCAACACCGCATTCTGCATATTCACGTACATTGGAAAGTGAAATATTACCTGATGCTTCAGTTTCAAACCTGCCATTTATTAGCGCTACTGCTTGCTTTGTAAGTTTTGGAGAGAGATTATCAAGCAAAATACGATCAATACCTCCTGTTTTTAAAATAATTTCGACATCAGCAATTGAACGAGCTTCAATTTCAATTTTAAGTTTTTTATTGTTTCGGTCAAGATATTCACGAACTTTTTTAATGGCTTGTTCAATTCCCCCGGAAAAATCTATATGATTATCTTTAATAAGTATCATGTCAAATAAACCAAATCTGTGATTTTCACCTCCGCCTGCTTTTACAGAATATTTCTCCAATAAACGCATGCCAGGTGCAGTTTTTCGAGTATCAAGAATTTTCGTTTTTAAACCATTTATTTTTTTTACATAATGGCGCGTTTGCGTAGCTATACCACTCATGCGCTGCATTACGTTCAGTACTAATCTTTCAGCATTTAATATTGAGATAACCCTTCCTTCGACACGAAAAACTATATCATTTTTTTTTACTGATTGTCCATCATTTAAAAACGAAATAAATTTGATATTGGGATCTATTTTATGAAAAATTATCTTTGCAACTTCGACACCGGCAATTATTCCATCCTGTTTTACCAATAATTGAGCTTTGCCATTCAATTCTGATGGTATAACAGCCAGTGAAGTATGATCTCCTTCACCTAAATCTTCTTTTATGGCAATATCTATTATATTTTCTATAGCAGAACTATTAATTTCCATTGTCCTCTTCAATACGTAATTGTACAATACTTTTTGATTTAAAAAGTAAATTCACCCTGAATGTACCTTTTGAAGTTGTAAGTTTTCCGATTGCATATTGTGAAGTTACTTTCCCTCCTTCAAATAATATGGTAAAATTCATCGCGGGATGAAGTTCAAAAAATGATTTTATTATTTGTAATGCCTGTGCTTTAGTGCAAATATTTTCATTGCCGAGTATATCCAATTCAATATTATTATTACAAAAACTAACTATATCTTTTGCATTTCCGGATTTAAATGCTGCTTTAAGTCCTTCAGGTACTTCACTACTATATTTGCCAAATGTGTATTGGAAATTTAACCCAATTACCAATAAAGTAATAATTAACTTTAAACGTTTCATGACCTTTTTGTTTATTAATGACTTAACAAAACCTATTAATATAAAAATGTCATTCAATTGAGCTAATTGACTTTAATTAATAAATCAATCATCTCAATTTTTTTGTAATTGAAATTTTGGTTAAACTTTTAAATTTAGTTACTTGCAACATAAATAAGTGACATTGTTAGTGCAAATCTGAATATTTTTTAATTTCAAGTCAGACTTTAATTAGTAATTTGCTAAACAATAATTTTTTTAAACAGCGTGATATTATCGCATTGATATTTTACATTAATTGCTAAAACTATGCCGAAAAGATAATGCAAATTAATAAATTATTCTTTAATAGCTTTAAATTGTTATGAAACTTTCATTTTTACAAATGGGCAAGACAGAACATGGTTATATTTCTGAAGGAATAAAAATTTATTCAGAACGAATTAAACATTATAATTCAATTGATATTTTAAGTTTAAAGGACATAAAAAAAGGAATTAAATCCATAGATGTTGGACAAATCAAAAAAAATGAAGGAGTTGAAATTTTAAAAAAAATATCAAAAAATGATTTTGTAATTCTATTAGATGAAAAAGGAAATGAATATTCTTCATTAGAATTTGCTGCCTTTTTACAAAACAAGATGAACTCAGGTTGCAAAAATTTAGTTTTTGTTTCTGGAGGATCTTACGGATTTTCTGAAGATGTATACACAAGAGCCAATGAACAATTTTCATTATCAAAATTAACTTTTTCGCATCAAATGATAAGGCTCATTTTTTTGGAACAATTATACCGGGCCTTTACTATAATTAAGGGGGAACCATATCATCATGGATAAAACAAAAAATCTGATTTATCAGATAAATAATAATTTTAAGATTCAAAAGTTCAATATGAGTAAATAAAATTTACCTTTGCAATTCTTTACTAAATTATAGATGTTTAAAAAACAGAAAAAATACATTGAAATTGATATTTTATTACATTAAAAACTAAACCTATATTTTAATTCATGAAAAAAATAGAATTTATCCTGCTGACTTTTATAATATTTCCATCAATTTTGTCAGCACAAAAATCAAAAGTCAACTTAAAAAATTCTTTGGATTCTGTTTCATATTGCATGGGTGCAGTAATTGGAAACAGCTTAAAAATGGCTGGTTTTGAAACCTTTAACAATAAACTGTTCTTACAAGCTGTAAATGAAGTACTGGCTGGTAAAGAAACTGCTTTTAGATCGACTCAAAATGATTCGATTATCAGAAATTATTTTATGAAGCTGCAAACAAAAAAAGCTGCTGAAAACCTTATAATCGGAAAAAAATTTCTTGAAGACAACAAGAAAAAAGATAGTGTAGTCACTTTGCCAAGTGGATTACAATATAAAATAATTATTAATGGACAAGGTGAATCACCTTCAGCTAATGATAAAGTTAAGGTGAATTATGAAGGTAAACTTATCACCGGTAAAATATTTGATAGTTCTATTCAAAAAGGACAACCTATAGAATTTGCAGTAAATGGTGTAATAAAGGGTTGGACTGAAGCTTTACTATTAATGAAAAAAGGTTCAAAATGGATATTATACATACCTCCTGATTTAGCTTATGGAGAACAAAATGTTCCGGGCATTGAACCAAATAGCGTACTCATTTTTGAAGTAGAACTACTTTCAATTGAAAAAGAAAACAATCAAAACAATCCTAACCAATAAAATTATTTAAAATGAAATCATTCCGTATTTTATCACTAGTAGCCATTGTTGCTACATTAATGACGTCATGTAACAAATTTGGAGGAAATGCCAAATTAAAAAATGAATCTGATTCTATTAGTTACTACATTGGACTTTCAGTTGGAACTTCAATAAAAGAAAATGATATATCCGATTTCAATGCTGAAGTGTTTAGTATGGCAGTGCAGGAAGCTTTTAATCAGAAAGAACCTAAAAAAAGTGCAAAAGAAATAAATGGTTATATCACTAACTATTTTAAAAAAATACGTATTCAGCAAAGCAAGAAATATTTAACAGAAGGCCAGGAATTTCTTGCCAAGAATAGAACACGTTCTGGAATAATAACTACTGCAAGTGGCTTGCAATATGAAGTGCTTAAAGAAGGAACAGGTCCAAGACCAAAAGAAACAGATATTGTAACAGTTAATTATAAAGGTACTTTATTAGATGGATCTGTTTTTGAAAGCACATACGATAATGGTCAGCCTGCCACATTCCCTTTGAATAGGGTTATTCGTGGTTGGACTGAAGCATTACAGCTAATGAAAGTGGGTTCAAGATATAAAATATATTTGTCTTCTGACTTGGCATATGGAACAAATCCAAGTCCAGGGGGTAAAATTAAACCTAATATGGCATTGATTTTTGAAATTGAATTGCTTTCAATTCAACCTCCACAGCCACAACAACAAAAGGGACTTCCAGGCAAGAAAATTAAATAATTAAAAGAATGTTTTTCACTAAAAACGCCATTTGTTTAATACAGATGGCGTTTTTTATATGAATTAGGTCAATGAACTCTTTTAAATTGAGAAGAGAAATTGAGTTTCGAGCTACTTTTTTAACATATGTTTATTAATCATAGATAACAACAAGCCACGTTTTAAAGGTTTGCTTATATAGTCGTTACAACCTGCATCAAAAGCTTTTTGTCTATCTTCATGAGCGGCATAAGCTGTTTGAGCAATAATCTTTATATTGGGCTTATGCTGTTTTATTTGGCGTATGGCTTCGTAACCATTCATATCGGGCAGGCGAATATCCATCAGTACCAAATCTGGTGATTGGGAATTAGCAATTTGAACTGCCTCAAATCCATATTCGGTATTTATTATATTCAAGCCTGTTTGAGCAAGAATTTCTTTAATATATGTAGCATTATAGGAGTCGTCGTCAACTACAAGGATGGTTTTGTTTGGAAATTGATAGGCTTGTTGTTCGTCCTTTAAAACAGGTTCGCGATGCATTGATTGTGAAATTTTATAAGGGAATGAAAAGTAAAATGTGGTTCCTCCTGCCTTGCTGGTGTGTAGATTTTTAAGTTCAGATTCGAGCCATATTTTGCCACCTAATAAGCCTACTAATCCTTTTACAATTGGCAAGCCTAAACCTGTTCCACCTTTCTCGTGTCTCAATTGAGAAAAACGCTCAAAAATTAATCCATGTTTATCGGGTGGTATGCCAATGCCAGTATCTGAAACATAAAAATATATTTTATGATTGGCATCATATTTACATCCTGCTTCAATTTTTCCCTTATCCGTAAATTTAAAGGCATTGCTTATAAGATTGATGAATATTTGTTTTAATTTAATTTTGTCGGTAACAATAGTATTTTCAGACGGGTCGCAATGAACTTGCAGATTGAACCTAATTTTTTTCTTATCTATGTTTTGCTGATTCTCCTTAAAAAAAATGTTAAGTTCCGTAAATAAATCATTTAGATTACATTCTTCTATATTAAGAGGCAATTGGCCAGATTCAATTTTTGCTATATCAAGAATGTCATTAATGATCTCGAGCAGATCATTGCAACGCTGATTAATAATTTTAGAATATTTTTCTAGATTAGTTTTGTTGTTGTATTGTTCGGCCAATAATTCTGAAAATCCCATAATTGCATTCATGGGAGTACGTATTTCATGACTCATATTTTGCAGAAAAGCTGATTTAAGGCGGTCGCTTTCTTCTGCTTTTTCTTTTGCTTTTATAAGTTCTTGTTCTGCCTGCTTACGTTCAGTAATATCGCGTGTTGTAGCCATAAAAGAGATAGGGTTACCTTTCGTGTCTGAAATTAATGTCGCGCTAAGTTCTCCCTGAAACTGAGAACCATCTTTTTTGAGAAAACGATATTCAACATTTTTGATGATCCCATCATCCAGGGTTTTCTGCAAGTTCATTATGGCACGTTCTTGTTCATCTGGCGGAAACTGTTTGAACGCACTTGTACCTATCATGTCATCCGGATGTTCATACCCAAACATTAACGCGGCTTATGAGTTACACATAAGAATTATACCTTTCAGGTCAGTCTGTGTAATTGCATCCGGAGAGGATTCAATCAGGGCACGATAACGCGCCTCGCTTTCAAGCAGAGCATCCTGAGCCTGTTTGCGCCCGGTAATATCCTCAATGATAGTATTTACCATATCTACCTTCGCATGATTATCTAAAATGGGAACAAACCGCAATTGCATCATAATGTGTTTTCCCCAATTGGAGATATACGGGTACTCGCCAAATACAGTCTGGCCGGTATCAACACAACGTTTGAAGGCATCTGAAATACCTGCTTTGACAAGCAAAGGAAATGTAATGATGTTTAATGTCTTCGTTGCCTCAGGAGATGGTGACCCAAGAATTTGAAGAGTCGCGGAATTCAACTCAAGGATTTGACCGGATCGATCCACCAACAGAATACCGACCGGTGCATATTCGTGCAATAATTTATAGCGTTCCTGACTTCGGTTAAGCGCTTCTTCCGCCCGTTTGCGTTCGGTAATATCGCGGCACAAGGAAAGTATTTCCTGTTTACCTTCCGTCTCGATCATAGTTGCATTGATTTCAACAGGTGTATGTTTGCCATTTTTGTCAACGTATGTAATTTCAAAGTTTCTGATAAAGCCATCTCTCATACATGTCTCGACTGCCAGTGCATTTGTTTCTTTTACTTCGTCCGCAGTCCATTCTACCACATTTTTTCCAAGAATATCCTCGAGTTCTTTGTGACCGGAAAGACGCACATATTCAGGGTTCGCGTCAAGAACAACTCCTTTGTTATCAATAATCACATAACCTGTATCTGTTGTTTCGATAAGATGACGGTATCTTTTCTCGCTATTCTTCAATGCCTCCTCCGCCTTTTTATGTTCACTAATGTCGCGCGCTATTGTTATGATGCATTTTTCGTTGTCGATTTCAATAATACGGGCAGATAACAGCGCAATGTGAATTGTGCCGTTTTTCATACGTAATGGTGCTTCCATGCCAATTACTTCTCCATACGTTTTTAATCCGGCTACCAATCGATCACGATCTTCCAGGTTAGTCCAAAGCGCTAGCCCGCCTGATAGCGATGACCGTCCCAAAACTTCTTCCATTGTATATCCTGTAATGTCAAAGAAGCTTTGATTTGCTTCCAGATACGTTCCATCAGATAACCGGGAGATAGTGATAGAATCAGGACTGGTTTTAAAAACCTTAGAGAACTTTTCATTACTTTGCTGCAATTCCTTTTCTGCTTGTTTGCGCTCAGTGATGTCTTTTACTGCACCAATGATCGTGGTTACTCTGTTTTCCTGTTCATTCCATTCCGACCTGGTAAATATATTGATCCACCTAAGTTTGTTGCCATGTATATATGACCGGCATTCCAACTCAATGGATTGAGGTTTGGCAATTGCTTTCTGAAGATGATCCATGACTTTTACCAGGTCATCCGGGTGAATAACGCTACTCCACAATTCAACAGTTAAGACATCTTCTTTGACACGTCCAGTGAGGGAATAAAAATTGTCAGATACAAAATCCATAGTAACCTTACCATTTGCATCTATAACCAGTTTAAAGATATAGTCTGCGGCAAGTTCCGAAACCATTTTATAATGCTGTTCACTCTTACGTAACAATTTCTCCATTTGTTTACGTTCAGTGATATCGTAAACAATCGAGTAAAACAAATTCTCACCTTTAATCCGGATAGTTCCTGTAGTAACTTCCACATCACGCACTGTGCCATTGGATAATTTGTGCCTCAGAATAAAATAATTTTGTTTACCTGATAGAGCTTCTTTAAGATTCTGTTTTAACTCATCAGGTGGTGATGCATTAATTTTAGAAACATCCATTGAAACCATAGCACTGTGTTTGTATCCGTAATATTTGCAGGCGGCAGGGTTGGCATCAACAATTTTTAAGTTTGAAGGATTAATAACCAACATACAAACATGATTGTTATTAAAAAGACTGCGATAATGCTCCTCATTGTCTTTAGCATTTCGCTCCTGAGGATTATTGATTTTTACTAAAAAAAAAATACTCAATGATAATAACAAGATTGAAATAATTATAGCAATGATTATTGCTTCGTGATAAGGATATTTGTATAAAATAACCATCGAAACACCATTGATGATAATATTCGATACAATAAACAAAATTGCAAGTTTAAGTAATCGTCGGTTCGAAAATAAACTTTGCATATTGCTAAAAATAAGATGAGTTTATGATACGAAATGAATTAAAGTTACATTAAAATTTTTAAAATTATTATCAAGTTGCTGAAAATTATAAGCGAAGCATATGAGTAGCTTTTATATAAGGATGCAGAGTTTAAAGCATGGAGATAAAGAAACTTTACCCCCAGCCCAGCCAGAAGTTAAATAACATTGAAATCCGAATAGTATCTTTGCAGACAATATTCCCAACATTACTCAAGGGGTTATAATACCTTTTCCTGTAATAACAATTGTGTTATCCTTACAGGAGATTAAAGACTATCTGGATTTTATAAGTATATATCTTTAATAAAATTATAGATAAAGCTTATACTAATTATTATGTTCCAAAGCTCTATCTTTTATTAATTAGAACCGATCTGCTAAAAAATATTTTTGGTTTTTCTATAATATTGAATCCAATATCCTTTAGTATTTCAATTGAGTTATTAAAATCGTTCTTTGTTACATGAAAATTTGGTTCAACAATTAGAACTTTCCCGTCATGTTTCAACAAGGAATATATTTCTTTCAGAAATGTTGACTGACTGGGAACTTCATGAAGCATATAGAATATTAAAATAAAATCGAACTCTTTAGACAGGCCTATTTTATCGCTTTGACATTTATATATTTCGATAATATTCTGAAGGCTGGATTTTTTTATTTTTTCTTTTACAATGTCAAGCATGCCTTCTTGTAAATCAGCTGCTACAACCTTTCCACCAGGGACAACCATCTTTGCCATTTCTATAGAAAAAAAACCAGGACCGCATCCCATATCAAGGACAGTCATTCCTTCTTTAATGTATGATTTTAAAATCTTTTGTGGATTTTGGATAAGTTTCCGAAGACGTAAATCCAAAGTTCCTGCGCGTTCAACGCTGCAAACCTTATTTTTTTCAATTGATTCCATTTGTATAAGTTAATTTGGCATTGTTAATAAAGTATAGCTAAATCATTATTCCATTTAAACATCAACAATTTTATTGAATAAATCAACATATGTTTTGCTTTTGTATAGCATTTTGTTTTTCTTCTTAATCTGGCCAAAAAATGTCTAAAAAGACTATTATAGCCTTCTACTGTATATGTTTCTGCCTTTGTCTGAACTAATTGTTCTTCCGGAACAAATTCATTATAAGCTTTCCAATAGTCAGCACAAACTATCCCTTTGGAAAATTCTTCAATTTTTTCCCAGAGCCTTTTTCCAGTTTCGGTTCCTCTTGTGCCAATTTCACAATTGACGAACCTATGCCCATTTCTATCAACAGCAATCCATATCCAGCAGTAGTTTTTTTTGAACCAATATATGTATGCATCTCATCCAATTCTATTACATCAATATCTCCAGGATTTCTAAATTCATCCAACTTTTCTCCAAAGGACTTTATCCAATTAAAAACAGCAACATGGCTCACATTTAAGTATCTTCCTATTGATCTAAAACCTAAGCCTTCTAAATATAAAACTAAGGCATTTCTTTTAAGGTCATTCGGCTTTCCTAATTGCCCTACAGTAAATCGATGCTTGCAATCTTTACACAGAAACCTTTGTTTTGATTTAACTATACCATCTTTACGAAAATTCTTGCTTTTACATTTTGGGCAGCTATCTATAATCATTTTATATAGTTTTATAACTGCACAAATATAATAAAACTATACTAAATTAACAAAGCCGTTAATTTAAATATTTCATTATCGTTTCTTGGCAACTATCAAATATGCAAGGCCATCATAAACTTCATTTTCTTTTACATCATAAACTGAATCCGGTATAACAGGACGAGGCTTTGCAAAACCCTGATTGATCTTTGTCATTATTTTTTTTCTGCGTTCATTAGAATAATTCTTTGAAAATCCAACATGTCCCCAACTCACAATACCATCCTTTTTAACAACGCGAATAAATTCATTGACCGCTTTTTGCGGATCGTTAAACAAATTAATTCCTCCAAAATGAAACAAAGCATCAAAACTATTATCAGCAAATGGCAAGAATTGTGCATTTCCATGAATTAACTGAACATTAAGTTTTTTATTTTTTTTCCGGCATTGTTGTAACATTCCCATTGACAAATCAAGGGCAACTAATTCTCCGTTTTCACCTATATCATTTCTTAAAAACTTTTGAAAAACCCCAGGTCCCGGCGAAACTTCTAAAATACGCATTCCGGGTTTTAATTCCAGGAATGAAACTATCTGTTTTCGTCCTTTTACCATGTCTATACCCGCAAGCAATTTACCCATTACTCTTTCATTCAAATCATAAAACGGTGCAAATAAATTATAGAGTCTGTTATATTTTGCGTCTATTCCACCTAATTCATCAGGATAAACAAGTGATAGTATTTCATTTCTTACTTTATATATTTTACCTTCTGATTCATAAATGCTACCCTTGCATTGCAATGTTTTAATTGTTTCCGGACATCTTAAAATGCTATCCACCCAATTCGAATACATGTTAGTTTTTGTTTTTATTTTCAAACGAAAGTAAATTGTTATTATGTACATCAAAAATTATTTTCGGCGAACTTCCCATATTGTCCGATGAATAAGACCCCAACTTCCCGCCAAAAAAGCGGGACAGGCTCTTAAAAAAGCGCTATAATCCTGCCTGAAGCAGAACAATGCAGAAGTTAGTCTTCCTTTTTAAGAAGGGTTGGAAGGTAAAAAAAATATTTAAATTTCTGATTATCTAAGAAGAAACATCAATTTATCAATCCAAGTTTTGAAGCATATTTTATGGCTTCCCTCATGTTGTCTGCTTCTAATTTTTCTAAAATATGCTGACGATGAGTATTGACAGTGTTAACACTGATAAATAATTTATCGGCTATTTCTTTGCTTATTAATCCATCTGATAAAAGCGATAATATTTCTTTTTCACGAAGCGTCAATGATTCCTTTTTAATCGATGCACTTACAGGTGGAAATTTGTAAACCTCCCCTGTCTTGAAATTTATTGCCCTGCTGTTAAAAGGATTTGCAGTGTCCTGATCCGGGGAAATATCTATTATACTTAAGGCAAGCCATACATTCCCCCGTTTATCAAATTCAAGCGCCCAATGCTGCTCGATTACATTTACATAATTGCCTTCGCCATTCAATACTCTATAGGTATTCACCAATTTAAAATCCCTGCCTTGTTCCCTGGGCAATGAGAGTCCTAATTTTAAAAAATATATTCCCGCTTCCATTAGTCTAAGATAGTCTTCAGGATGAATATGTTTTTGAAAAAAATTAATATCATCTTTATAAATCTCATCAACTTTCCACCTGAACATAGCTTCGAATTTTGCTGAGATATAAATATGTTCTTTTTTAAATAAATCAAAAATTGTAATAGAGCTTATCCCAATAACATCAAGTCTTTCTAAAGAAAAAATATGATATTTTAAAATGTCATAATCTAATTCTGATTCAACAAACTTCTGCGACATCAAAATCTCAAAATACTGTTTTTCAAGCTGGCTTAATTTTTCTGACATAAAATACTGATTTTTCAGTATTGAGTAAATTATTAATTGACCTCACTTTTGTTCAAAATTAAAATAAACAAAAAACTATGAACTTAAAAATCTCTTTTTTTTTAGTATTTATTATTACTGTTAATGATTTACTAGCGCAACAAATAACCCAGACAATTAAAGGAAAAGTATATGAAGAAGGCACTTACTTGCCTATGGCAGGTGCGAGTATTGTTGTATTGGGAACTAACCCGGTCAAAGCCACTTATTCTGATTCAATCGGGAACTTCAAATTAAATGGAGTACCCGTAGGCCGGTACGATATTAAAGCTAGTTTTATCGGTTATGAACCTGTTGTAATGAAAGAAATTCAAGTGAGTTCGGGTAAAGAAGTAAATTTAAACATCAGTCTGAAAGTATCTGCAATCAACCTGGAAGAAGTCAAAATTAAAGCTTATTCACAAAAAGATAAACCTTTGAATAATATGGCCACTCTCAGTGCGAGAACTTTTTCAGTTGAGGAAGCACGCCGATATGCCGGAGGACTTGATGATCCAGCTTTGTTATCAACTTCTTTTGCTGGTGTAGCCGGCGACATGGGTCAAAATAGTATCGTAATAAGAGGGAATTCTCCGCGAAGTGTTCTCTGGAAATTGGAAGGTGTCGAAATTTCAAATCCTGTACATTTCTCTGATCTTACTGTTTTTGGTGGTGGTGCCTTTACTGCTTTAAGCAGTCAGATGTTATCAAATTCAGATTTTTATACCGGAGCTTTTCCGGCTGAATATGGTAATGCACTCGGAGGTGTTTTTGATTTAAACCTTCGTACCGGAAATAATGACAAGTACGAACATACTGTTCAAATTGGCGGGATAGGAATTGATGTTTCTTCTGAAGGACCTTTCGCAAAGGGCAAAAGTTCTTCATACCTTTTTAATTATCGCTACAGTACACTTGCTTTGATAGCACCATTTTTACCTGAATTTGCAGGCAACATACGATACCAGGATTTGTGTTTTAAATTGAATTTCCCTTCGAATAAAGCTGGAACATTTTCTTTTTGGGGTTTAGTTTTCACAGACAAATCAGGAGGTGATGCTAAAAATGATACAGCAGAATGGGATTTTCAACAGGATAAAGAAACTTCACGGAGTCACCAGTTAACCGGTGTAATTGGACTTTCACACAAATATAATCTGGATGCAAAAACTTTTATTTCAACATCATTGGCCGCTACTATTGATGATATGAGTTATAATGTTTCCCAGCTCGATTCCCAATTAAGATTTCATCCTACTGAACAAGTACTGAACAACAATTGGAAATTTTTGCTGAATAGTTTTGTGAATCATAAATTCAGTTCAAGGCATATTAATAAAACCGGTTTTAATATTAATCAAATTGGATTTGATATTATATCTCGTGAAGCTGATCCTGAAACTTTAATTTTGAATACCTATGCAGATTACCAGGGTATAAGTTACCTGGCACAATTTTTTTCTGAATCCAATATTACTATTACAAAAAATCTGGTTAGCAATATCGGTTTACGATACGTTTATTTCGATTTAAATAAACATTACAATATTGAACCAAGGGCCGGAATTAAATGGAACTTTGCAAATAATCAAAGTATCAGCTTTGCTTATGGCAATCATAGTCAGCTTGAAATGTTAGGACTATACCTTGCAGAGAAACAAACAAGCCAGGGAATTGTGATTCCAAATAAAAATCTTGATTTTGCCAAGGCCAATCATTTCATTCTTGGTTACGATTTATTATTAAATGATAACCTGAGGCTTAAAGTTGAACCTTATTATCAATTCTTGTATAACATCCCGGTAATAAATGACAGTTCATTTTCTGTTATTAATATTGAAAAAGACTGGTACATCAATGACAGCCTGGCTAACAAGGGTAAAGGAAAAAACATTGGAATAGATTTTACATTGGAACGTTTTCTGAATAAAGGTTATTACTACCTAATAACAAGTTCATTTTTTAAATCAACATATACCGGAGGTAATGGTATTTGGCGCGATACAAGGTATGATAAAAATATTGTCATAAATATTCTTGGTGGAAAAGAATGGCAGATTGGCAAAAACAGAAATAACATACTTAGTATTAACGGCAGGTACAGCTTTTGGGGAGGAGATAGAATCAGTCCTGTTGATGCTGCATATTCAATTATCGAGAAACAAGTTGTTTATGATGAAAACAGGGCTTTCGCGAATCGTAAACCTGCTACTCATTACCTTGCAATGACAGTTATGTTCAGAAAAAACAAACCAAAATATTCAACGGTTTGGACACTTCAATTTATGAATATGCTTGGTTCGAAAGAAATGTATGGTTACAAAATTAACCTGAAAAATAATTCTATTGTTCCTGATCAGGATGTACTGATGATTCCTAATATCAGTTATAAAATTGAGTTTTAGTCAATGATAATTTCGGCATTTTATAAATCACCAGCTTTAAGACGTTCTGTATTTTCAGCCATCTGAAGCTGATCAATAAACTGCTGAATCTGGCCGTCCATGATAGCAGGCAGATTATGTACCGTAAAATTGATCCGGTGATCGGTAACCCGGCCCTGGGGGTAATTATAAGTTCGGATTTTCGCAGATCGATCTCCTGTTGAAACCATAGTTTTTCTCTTCGATGCAATATCTGCAAGATATTTCTGATACTCGAGATCGTATAACCTGGTTCTCAATTCAGTCATCGCTTTTTCGTAGTTTTTTATCTGTGATTTTTCATCCTGGCATTGAACGACAATACCAGATGGAATATGCGTTAGACGAATTGCCGAATAAGTTGTATTTACCGATTGCCCTCCAGGACCCGATGAACAAAAAGTGTCTTTACGGACATCGCTCAAATTTAATTCAATATCGAATTCATCAGCTTCCGGTAATACAGCAACTGTGGCTGCTGAAGTGTGAATGCGTCCCTGGGTTTCAGTTTTAGGAACTCTTTGTACACGATGAACTCCGGATTCATATTTCAATACTCCATAAACACCATCGCCGGTGACTTCTACAACTATTTCCTTGAAACCACCGACTGTACCTTCTGAAAAACTGGTGACAGAAAGCTTCCATCCTTTGGATTCGCAATAACGCGAATACATGCGATACAAATCGCCTGCAAATATACTCGCTTCATCACCACCTGTACCTGCTCGTATCTCAATGATAGCATTTTTTGTGTCTTGCGGATCGGCAGGTATAAGAAGTAATTTTATCTTCTCTTCCATTTCAGGAACTTTAGCAGATAACATATCTAATTCAACTTTGGCCATTTCCCTCATTTCATCATCTTTTTCATTAGCCAAAATGTTTCGCGCAGAATCAATATTGTTAAGAATATTCTTGAAATCGTTATAAGCCCCAACCAAAGGTTGCAATTCTTTGTATTCCTTATTGAGCTTGATATAACGCTTCATATCTGCTATTATCTCAGGATCGGCAATTTGTTGCTCAATCTCTTCATACTTCAGTTTTATTCCTTCCAGTTTGCCTAAAATTACGTTATCACTCATCTTACGCTCAATAAATTTGGATGCAAATATAGTAAATTAGGTTTTAGAAGCTGATTTTTTTTATTCATGACATTTTATTTGGTTTGAATTACTTTGATTCAATATCTTTGATTTTCTTAAAAAATTAATTCTATGACAACAAGAGAAGAAAAAGCTATAAACGTATTTCGTTCAGATTTAAATTGTGCACAAACTGTACTTTCTGCATTTTCAAAAGATCTGAAAATTGATAATAATTTAGCACTTAGTATTTCATCTGGTTTTGGTGGAGGCATAGGCCGTCTCCAGGAAACATGCGGAGCCGTAACTGGAGCCTTTATGGCAATAAGTCTTTTCGTCAGCAACAAGTATACCGAAAACAAGGATAGAAAGGCAAAATCATATGAAATGATTCAAAATTTCAATAAAAAATTTGTAGATATTCATAAAACTACAAATTGCAAAGCTTTATTGAATTGTGATTTAAATACAGAAGAAGGTCAGAAATACGTGAAGGAACACAATGTGTATGAAGATATTTGTGGAAAATGTATTTTGAGCTCGGTTCAAATACTTGAAGAATTTTTTAAATAAGATAAATTCTAATTTGAACTTCCGAAATACTTACAGATATCTGATTATAGTAAACTGAATAATATTGATTACATAATAAAATCAGACTTCGACTGCGCTGCTAATGACACTACTGATTGTTTGTCACTAACATAAGTTAACAAAGAATGATGAATAAAGAACACCGAATGCCGAATCCCGAAGCATCGCATTCGCGTCAAGCTAAGAAACATAAGTTCTTTATATAAGTTATTCTAAAGGCCTGTAGGGCCGGAATATTGGTAGCCCAGGGTGCAACCCGGGGTAAAATTGTCAACCAAATAAAGTGCGCCAAGCATAATATTTAATCGATGTTAAAGTGTTAATTGGCGCACAATATGTTTGGCAATTCAAGAGATAATTTATTTAGGATATCTCAATTGCGTGCCAATTAAAATTGCAGCTTAGATTGAAATTGTAGTTGACACGCTAAATTCTGATGAACATCTGACCAGGGGTTACACCCCTGGCTACCAACATGTAACTCCTACGGAGTTAAAAAGGAAAAAAGAACTTAGCTTGACGCGAATGCGATGTTTCGGGATGGAGTAAATCTAATACTTCGATATTCATAATTCCTTGTTCGATATTCGAAATTTTTTTTAATGCCATTTTATATTTACATCATTACCTTCAATGGAGGAATCGCTTTGATTTAAGAATCAGCAAGTTTTTCACATGTCACTTCTTTTTTAAATTGTAAATTCATATTCGATGTCTCAGTCTGACATAAAAAGTCTTATCGAATGTAGTCAGAGATATGTCCTTTACATATTCAATCTAATATAACGTGAGTTTGATATAATATTTATTGCGCTACAAATAGTTATATTTTATTTTTAGTGAATCTTAGTGATTTAGTGCCTTTGTGGCAAAAATATTTCAATAAAAATGCCACAAAGACTCTAAGACTCAAAGAAAACACAAAGTCGCTTTTTGTTTTATAGCTATCAATAAATATATTATATTTTTACTTTTATGTCGAACTCACGTTAATATAGAAATTTAAACATTAGATAAGGTAGCTACTCTTGCCACTGTTTCAATAGCAATTGCTGCTAACGCTGCTCCATAATCCAAATCAATATTCTCCATTGTATCCTTAGTATCATGATAACCGCTTCTGTTTATGTCATAATTTTCCATGAACAACACAACAGGAACTCCGGTATCTGAAAATATCTGACCATCGGTATTAAAAAGTGAACTATGTGGATCGAATTGGGTTCGTACTTCTCCCGATAATTGCAAGTGCAATGCAATATCAGGAATTACAGTATTTTCAGTAATTCGTTCTCCTCTTTTGCAACCCTGACGTTCCGGATTTTTATTCCAGCTAAGCGTTCCATTGTTCCAGATTAAATTAGCAAGGTGTGCCTGGTACGCAAGACGAACAGAGCTCATGCTTTTCCCGGGGGAAATTTGAAATATATCACGATCATTGTCGCGATTATGGGCAATCATATCCATCACAAAAACACCTGTAATTTTTGTTTCTGATAAATTCATAAAGTCGCCATTCTCTAATTTGAGTTTTAATGTCTTTTCGATAACTGACTGGCAAAAATGCCTTGCTCCAAGACAATCCGAAGGAAACTCTTCACCTGTAAGATGAAGCAACCATATATCACGTTCCAATAATCCATCCCTGGACAATTTTAAGAATATTGGTGCGGCATTTAAAAGTGTTGCAGTTGCTGAATAATTATCATCTGCTCCGTTAGCAGACAAGCGTGCACCTGAACCTCCCCGAGACTTTTCGAAAATATCTTCCATATAAGCCGTATCATAATGATCGGCCATTACAACAGCTTCCTTTCGATTTTTACCCGGAATAATTGTCAAGATATTTCGTTCATAAGTATGACCTTCCTGGTTGCGTTTCCAACCACCAAAAGCTGTAAAATCAAAATCAGTGTGCCATTTAAATGGAAGTTCTCCGCAAATTGCTTTTCCTTCCATATCCATGCCTGGGAAATTAGTTTTTCGGTGTCGTTCAAGCAAATAATCGCCTAAATGTTCCAAATCACGGTGATGATGCGATACTTGTTGCAATGGTTATTTCATCTTGTACGCAATCTGCATTATCCTTATTAATAAATTTTCCATGTGCCAAAAAGTTTATGTCATTCCACCACGTTTCTTCAAAATTGCGTGTGGCAGTTTCATTATAAGTAATTGCAGCATGGCAATTCTGAAGAATTTTCAGCAGGTTCAATAATTTTATTTATTTCAGCCCGAATATGATTGCATACTTGCGCGTCATTTATCTTTTCATCTAATTCTGTCATCCATTTGTCAAAAGTTTCATGTTTTTTGATACGAAGCAGATGCAATGCGAAGTTTCTGGGTAAAGGTTTTTCACCCAACACATGCATATGTTCTAACAGATTAATAATATTTAATGATGTCTGATGTTCATAATGGTCATGTTTACTATTGATATTATGTATTGCTTCCAGGTAAATCTGGCGTTTGAGAAAACGTGGCCATAATTCAACCGGATTCGAATAGGTTCTATCATCAACATTGTAAGCGGTCATATAACCCGGAAGCAAATCATTTTGTAAAACTAATTCTCCTGTTTTAGCTGACAAGTAAGCAACCTGAGGCCTGTGCCAATAAACTTCATTCACTCCCACCCTCATAGGCGGGAAAAAGAAACGATATCCGAAAAGACCTCCCTGGATAATTGCGGATTCTGCTTTTAATATTTGCGAGCGCTTCGCATTTGGTCCATCAATAAGCAATTCAAAGTCTTTTGTCCAAACCTGGCAATTTCTGGCCATTGGTTTGTCATACAATCCTATTGATTCCAAATCAGTACTAAAAAGAACTTTTGCAACTTTTGCCAGCCGCGGATTCATAGCAAGCTCATTTTCGTGCCTGTGAATCTTCTCCCAACGATGCGTACGGTGATAGGTATTATTTATCAGCTCTTCATGAAAATCAGAAGCTTTAATATCAGGATGAGGCTCATGTAACCAGCAAGATTGTGGTACACGCAAGCCACCATGTCCTGTATGCCTTGCCACCAATTTTAATAAAGGAATTTGCATTGCAATTGGTAATTGCTTATGCAAATTTTTATATGTAGGCATTCCCCAAAATACAAGACTCCCCGGGAAAGGAATTAATGCAAGGTTGCCTGCAAAATATCGCTCTTTCACGTTAGCCGGCAATTGACTAAATGGCCTGAATGTAAGTAAATATTTAATGTCTTCAAAAGAAAAATTGTCGTTTACAACAAATGCTTTGGTCCAGGCTGGCAGTTGAATTTCAGATTCTGAAGGTAAAATGCGAAATCCTATCTTCTTTAAATCTGTTTGATTTTTGACGCTTATCTCATATGCTCCATATAAAAGATTTGAAATAAATGCCATTGATTCTTGTTCCGAAATCTCCTGACTTGCATTTATGGAAAAACTTTTCCAAAATGCCAGTTCCGGGCCATGAATACTGCCGCCAAAAAATGTCCATCTCAAACGGCCTTTATCATCTTGCGTACGCGAAAGCATTAAAGGTAAAATAGAGACAAACCGTTCATGTTCTAATGAACCTACTTTCTCTGCCAGCTCAATGGGCCAATATGGATTATCTTTCAGGTTTTGTCCGCCATGACCTGCAATATGGTTTACCGGTAATCCTTTGCCAAGCTTAGTTATGTGACCCATTATTTGCCGCATAACGTGTTCTAGTCCGGGTTTGAGCTCATATTCTTCTTCAGCCTCGGTAATTGGCCAACCATACAAATCTTCTCCGGAATATAGAGCCCGATCTATTTCTCCATAAGGACTATGTCCTAACCGGGGAGGCGACATAAATTCAGAATATGCCTGGATAGGATAATTTCCTTCTCCTTCAAACCAGGGATAATTTGCCAGTAGCTTTTGCCAGCCTTGAATTTCATTATTGTTCGCCATAAATTCTTTTTAATATATTTTCAAATGAGCATCTGCAAATCTGAATTGACAGTTTATTTATCAATGTCGTTTAGTTTAGAAATTTTTATTAGTGGATCATACTTCGACAAGCTCAGTATGACCCAGTTGCAATGTCATCCTGAGCTTGTCGAAGGGTGACCTAAACCTAAATTAAACGACATGGTCTATTATTCCCAATTGATCTCAAGCGAATTTAGAAATTATTTATATACTACCATTATATATATCGAAATAAATGGCTATTTTTTAGTGATAATAAGAATCTTAGAAAGTTATGAGGGTGATTAAAAAGTACCTCAAAACACAAAACTGTCATTCCCATGTCCCGAACTTTCGGGAATGGGAATCTCTTACTCTCAAATATTTAAGATTCACGCTCCCGAAAGTTCGCATTCGCGTCAAGCTAAGAACATAAGTTCTTTATATAAGTTATTCTAAAGGCCTGTAGGGCCGGAATATTGGTAGCCCCGGGTGCAACCCGGAGTAAAATTGTCAACCAAGTAAAGTGCGCCACGCATAATATTTAATCGATGTTAAAGTGTTAATTGGCGCACAATATGTCTGGTAATTCAAAAGATAATTTATTTAGGATATCTCAATTGCGTGCCAAATAAAAATTGTAGCTTAGATTGAAATTGTAGTTGACACGCTAAATTCTGATGAACATCTGACCAGGGGTTACACCCCTGGCTACCAAAATGTAACTCCTACGAAGTTAAAAATGAAAAAAAACCTTAGCTTGACGCATATGCGAAGTATCGGGACGCGGGAATGACATTAAACAAGACTTTTGAGACACCCTCATAGTTCATTATTTAGGAGATTATCAGATTTTAAACTTGTTTTGAAATTTAAGTTTTTAAACAAATTAATATCTTAAGTGTTCTTAATTATTTGAATAAAAAACATTTTATTATTTTGAAATTCTATTGGAAACTTCTATATTTGATTAATCATTATAAATAAATAAATAATTTGTTATTAACCTAAAAAATTAAACTATGAAAACAAAAAGTATTATACTCGTTGCCTTATTGACTTTAGCATTTAGTTCAGCAAATGCACAATTTAAATTTAAAGGTGTTGGAGCCGGCCTTTCACTTGGCTCACAAGCAGCCATCAGTAGTAGTGATGGATCAGCTACTATGGGATTTGGTATTAATGTGAATGCTCTTGCAAGTATAACTGATAAGATTGATATTGCTGGAACTTTTGTTTATTTTTTCCCAAGTTCACAAACATTTTTTGGAGAGACAGTTAAAGTTAATTTGATCACCATTAGCTTTGACGGACATTATAATTTTAATGAGAATTTTTATGCCTTGGCAGGATTAAATATTGGTTCTGCTTCAGGTTCTGTTGATGGAGTTAGTGTTCCAGGAAGCACTAAAGTTGGAATCAACCTTGGTGTAGGAGCAAATTTACCACTTTCCGAAACATTAGGTGGTTTTGGCGAAGTGGGTTATACTGCCGGTGGTGCTGGTCAACTTTTTGTTAATGTTGGCATAAGATATTTATTAAAATAAATAAAATTAAAATCTTCTTAAAAAAACCAGTTTTCAGCTGGTTTTTTTATTTTCAATCATTGAAAAATGCCTTATTAAAATTTACCAGGTACAATTTTTCAGTTGCCCTGGTAACAGCAGTATAGAGCCATTTCAAATATTCATGGTTTAGCATATCGGGAACAAAATATCCCGGATCAACAAAAACCGATTTCCATTGCCCACCTTGAGATTTGTGGCATGTTACGGCATAAGAAAATTTCACTTGCAGTGCGTTAAAATATGGATTTTGCCTTACGGCATCAAATCCTTTTCGTTTAGGTTTCAACTGCAAATAGTCCTCATAAACTGAATAAAATAGTTTTTTATTATCATCCTGTGATAAAGATGCACCATCAATATCGAGAGTTTCAAGCAAAAGTTTAGCATCAATTTCCCTGTTTCCCAAATCTATCAGTCTAAGTTTGGCATCAACAAAATGAAATCCGTATCGTTCTTCATATTTCTTTAATTTAATTACCTGAACTATATCTCCATTTGCAATAAAATTTACTTCATTCTCTTCGGCAAGCCAGAAATAATTATTCTTCACTATCATTAAATAATCGCCTTGAGAAATTTTTTCTTCGCGAAACAAAATTGACTTTCTTATCCCGCTGTTATATTGGTTGGCACGTTTATTTGATCGTGTAATTACAATGGTTTCTTCAATCCCATATTTATCATATGATTCATTCAACTCGTTTATTAATTCATTACTTGAAATTCTTTTTATATCGGTAAAATTATCAAGATGAAATTTAGGTATGTTAATTTTTACTGAATCAAGCTGAAACCGAATCTGAGTAGCATTATAAAGGATACCGGATTTTTCACTCTGCCTTACAACCTCAGTCAAACAAAAAGTAGATACCGAAAACCCTAAAGATTTCAGCTTTTCTTTACTTAAAATATTACTTTCTGAAAGGTTAACGGGAGGTAGCTGGGCAGGATCGCCAATTAAAATTAGTTTGCATCGTTTACCAGTATAAATATATTCCAGAAGATCTTCTAATAGATTGCCCGAACCGAAAATAGATGATTCCGTTGCCTGATTGCCAATCATTGAAGATTCATCCACAATAAAAAGACTGCCGGAAACTAGATTCTTCCCAAGTACAAATTTTCCAAAGCCGTCTTTGGAAGATCGTTGACGATAGATTTTTTTATGAACTGTAAAAGCTGGCCTGCCTGAAAAGTTACTCAGTACTTTTGCTGCACGTCCGGTTGGAGCCATTAAAAAAGTTTTCACTTTATATTCCTCCAATACATTAATTAAAGCAGCTATAACAGAAGTTTTACCGGTACCTGCATATCCGGTTAACAGGAATATTTCATCTTCAACGAATTTAAGTATGAAGTTTGAAATAAGTTTAATAAAACTTTTTTGACCCTCGGTTGGAACCTCACCTAATCTTGCAGAAATATTTTTTTCTAAATGTTGGGCTAACATCTCATATCAATGTTTTTCAAATTTAACTTTTAAAATTGTACTATCTTCTAATAATTTTTGTATATTCATAAACAAATGTCGTTTAATTAAGATATTTTTAATAATGGGCCATACTTCGACAAGCTCAGTATGACCCAGATGCAAAGTCATACCGAGCTTGTCGAAGTATGACTTACATTGATTTTTATATTACTTTTAGCATAAAGCCAATATTAACTGATAAAAATTATTTGATGTTGAAGTAAAGTTATTTTCGTATCATTTTTCTTATTTTTGTTTATCAATGATTTGGACTAATTTATGTAATTTAAACTGAAAGCCAATTTTATATTTATCAAGTATACTTGCAATTCTTAATTTATGGAAGCCATTAATACATTCGACAATGATTTTAATTTTGATAATAACAAAAATTATCTTCTATTATTGCAGGCTGGAGACAATTCAATAACATATGCGATATTTGATATTGCTGATAAAAAATACGTTGGATTAAAGCATTTGCCTATTAACCCACTTGCAGAAATTCAAATCAGCGATTATGTAAATAAGATTCTTAAAGAAGACAAATTGCTTTCCTATAAATTTTCTGAAGTAGTTTTTCAGCATCTTTCTTTTAGGGCAATGCTTGTACCAGAAAGTCTTTTTGATTCAAAAAATTTAAGAGCATTTCTCAAGTTTCACTATGATGTTGATGAAAAGGATTATGTACATTTCCAGGAATTAAAACCAGCAGAAGCTTTTATTATTTTCACTGTGCCTGTTAAAATGGAAGAAATGCTTTGCAATAAATATACACAAGTGAAATTTTCTCATCACACGATTCCATTTATCTTTAACGCCATAGATAATGCAGATAAAAAGGTTATCTCTCAAAGTTTGCATATTTATTTTGCCAGTAATTTTTTTGATATAATGATTTTACGCAACAATAAGATTCAATTATTCAATTCATTCTTTTATAAAAAGTATACTGATGTACTATTCTTTGTCGTAAATATTTTAAACCTTTTTTCACTCAAGCCAGACAGCACAAAAATTTATATTTCAGGTCATGTAGTTGAAATATCAGAATTAAAAAAAGAACTTGGGAAAATATTCAAAGTCATCAATTTTGAAAAATTTAGCTCTAATATTAATTATAATACTCGCCTCTCTCAAATAGAACAGTATCGTTTTGCAAATCTTTTAAATTTATATCCTTGCGAGTTATAAGTGGTAAATATAAGGGTAGAAAATTATATCCTCACAAAACTTTTAATGCCAGACCCACGACTGATTTTGCAAAAGAAAGCCTTTTCAATATTTTAAACAATTACTTTTACTTTGAAAAGGTAAAAGTTCTGGATTTATTTTCAGGAACAGGAAGTATCGGACTCGAATTTGTTTCCCGTGGATGCAATGCAGTTGAAATGATTGAGATTGATCAAAAAAATTACAAGTTTATAGTTGAAGCTTTAAAAAAGTTAGAAATCACACAGGTCAAGCTTATTTGTGTTGATGCTTTCAAATATCTGAAATCGTGCAAACCAAGTTATGATATAATTTTTGCCGACCCGCCCTATGAAATGGATCGTATAAGTGAAGTTCCAGATATTGTATTTGAACGAGAGCTTTTAAATAATGAAGGTTGGTTAATTATTGAGCATTCATCCAAACGTAATTTTGAAAAACATCCTCATTTCAGGGAAGAAAGGCACTATGGCAATGTTCATTTTTCATACTTCATATAAAATTTTTATACAGACTGTTGGCATGTTTAAAAATAAAACTATTTTTGCACCTCAATAAACGATTGATTTTTTTTATTGATTATTCTCTATTTGTAGTCAATAATCAATAGAAAATAAAAAATAGACAATTATTTTGGTTCGGTATCCCGAAGTTTCGGGACAGTTAGTTAGAATACATGCCTGTCATCCCGCCTTTGGCCGGACGGGTTCGAGTTCATAAAAAATATTGGTTCGGTAGTTCAGTTGGTTAGAATACATGCCTGTCACGCATGGGGTCGCGGGTTCGAGTCCCGTCCGGACCGCCAGATACAAGTCAAACAAAATCAAAACCGCTTAAATGTCACTATTTAAGCGGTTTTTTTATTTTACACCGTCAATTAAATTCAAAAAAAATCATCCTGATCGGTTAACAATTCTGTTAACAAAATTAAATTCTAATATTGTTAACCGATCTCTCGAAACAGTTGTATTTATTGGTCTTGAGAGTGCTCAAAACAAATCATCCGGGGTCAGAAATTATTTTTCCTCGGTTAACATTTTTAAGAAATGTATGAAAACAACTCAAACCTTTTCAATTCTTATTTGGGCTAATAAATCAAGAGCTTCAGGAAATCAAGTTCCGATTTACGCCCGTGTAACCGTCGATGGCAAAAGAGCAGAAATTTCTCTTAAGAAATCTGTGGACCATGATATCTGGGACTCTCAGAAGGGTTACGTCGGGTTCCCAGGGTATTAAAAAAACACAAATCTGTGCAAAAGTTATTGAGCGTAAAGTCAGTGAAGAAGATATAAATCTTCTGAAAACAAAACTCAGCCCGATTGACCAGAAAAAGGCTATCAATTATTAATCTAATCCAATTTGTGATGGATTTTCACCAAATTCCTTTTTAAAACAGGTTGTGAAATAATTTGGATCGCTAAAACCGGTTTGATAGGTTGCTTCCGAAACCCTTAAACCATCTTCACGAATGAGTTTAAAGGCTTTCTTCAATCGGATGGATTTAATCAGATTATTTGGTGTTGAACCTGTAAGCGACTTCATTTTCCTGTGCAATTGCGCAAGACTGACAGCAAAATGCTCAGAGAGTAATTCGACGTTTAATTCCTGGTTCATTATATTCTCTTCAATAAAAAGTTTTAGCTCAAGAATAAAATCCACGTCTTTTTGTGGCAATGATTTTTCGAGATTTTCTGGTGTTTCAATCCCACGAAATTTGTTTCGAAGGGTTTTTCTGTTTTCCAGCAGTGAGTAAACTTGCGTATCCAGTAATTTTATATCGAAGGGTTTCGTTAAATAAGCATCAGCACCGGTTGAAAGCCCTTCTATTTGATGCTCAATAGTGCTACTGGCAGTAAGCATAATGACAGGTATATGAGATGTATCAAAATTCCGCCTGATTTCTTTACAAAATTCATAACCGTTCATATTTGGCATCTGCACGTCAGTTAATATAACATCTGGATTAATTTCTTTCGCAAGTTTAAGACCAACAAATCCATCTTCAGCTTTATAAACTTTGTATTTTTTATCGAAATGTCCGGCTAAATATTCTCTAAGCTCCGAATTGTCTTCAACCACTAAAATAGCTGGCAAATTATAATGTTTTTGTTTAGGTTGAATTTGTGTGTTTATCTCCAATGCTTCAACATTTTCACACCGGTCACCTGATAATTAGGTAATTCAAATACAACTAATTCATCGTGAGTGAAGCTTTCTTTTCCGGAAGGAAGAATAATTGTAAAAGTTGAACCCAATCCTATAGCAGATTCTACCTGAATTTTGCCATGATGCATTTCCGCTAGTTCTTTTACAATAGAAAGGCCTATTCCCGTACCTTCCTGATTTATCGCCTGAGAATTTTGGGTTTTAAAGAAACGGTCAAATATTTTGTTTTTATCAATTTCTGAAATCCCTATACCATTATCTTTAACTACAAGTTTTAAATTCCTTCTTTCATCAATTATTAATTCCTCAGCACTTAGTGATATTATCCCTCCTTTTTTCGTGAATTTTAATGCATTTGATAAGAGGTTCCAAAGTATCTTTTCAAGTTTCTTTGCATCAACAAAACCAGTGATATCATCATTTACAGAACATTTTAAATCAATCGATTTATTTTTGCATTCTTCCTTAAAAGCTTCGAATGTATCTGTTATTAAATCAGAAACTTTAATTTCCTTAACTTCTAATACATACTGTTTTAGCGTAATTTTTCTGAAATCGAGCAAATCGGTAATCAGTTTATATAAACGTTTAGAATTTCTGCGAATAACCATTAGTTTGTTAACCTGTTCCTGATTGAGGTTTCCTGACTGTAATAAATCATTAACAGGGGCATCGATAAGTGTTAAAGGAGTTTTTAAATCGTGTGATACATTGGTAAAAAATGAAAGTTTCTTTTCTGTAAGTTCATGTTCTTTCTGAATTTTATATTCAGATATTTCTTTTTCTTTTCTTAATGCCATTCTTTTTAAATATGCATAAACAGAAAGATATAAAATGGTAAAAAATACAATTGCATAAACAAGGTAAGCATACCAGCTTAAATACCAGGGAGCACTAATATGGATTATAAGCCTGGTTGGGATTCCTTCCTGAGTTTTGTCGGCGCTTTTTATTTCGAAAGTATAAGTGCCCGGAGATAAATTGGTATAATTTGCATAATTGGTTTCTCCCACATAGGTCCACTTCTTTTCCAGTCCAGTTAACCGATAAGCATAATTGTGATATTTTATAAAGCTTTTGTTTTTTGCGAAAAAGTGAATGGAAAATGAATTTTTATTATAGGGAAGCCATATCTCTTTTGTGTCTTCCAGCGGTTGTTTTAAAAACTGCTTTCCTTCCGGGTTTCTGATGCTTTGGTTTTGAAAAGTAATATCTGAAATTATCATTTCAGTTTTTGAAGCATTAAGATTGACTTTTGAAGGATTTACAATTGTAAAGCCGGCAGCAGAGCCAAAAATTATTTTTCCATCATTTGTTTTAGCAGAAACCCGATCAAGAAATTCGTTTGCCGGAAGTCCATCGCTATGATTAAAATTCAGTACTTGTCCTGTTTTGGTATCAAACCTGCAAATTCCTGAAATAGTGCTGATCCAAAGATAACGATCATCTACCGATTCAATCCTGATCAGTGTATTGGATCGGTAAACCTTCTTTAACTGTATATTTTTTATAGCTTTTACCATCTTTTGAAATACATAACAAACCATTTGTGGGAGTAATCCAATAATTGCCCTTTTTATCCTGATAAAAATCGGTAATATAACAATCAATTCGCTTGTTCATTTCCGGTAATTTGTTTTCCAGTACATTATCTTTCCAATTTACATGAAATAAACCTTTGTCGGAAATCAAGCCCAATAGTTCACCTTGTTGGTTTTCTCTTATAGAATTTAGCAAATAATAGGTAATGTTACTACCCTTATTATATAATTCAAATAAGCTGGTTGTTTCTTTTTCAATGTTGAAGTTCAATAAAATGCGACTTTGAAATTGTGTTAGTATTAATAAATTGCTTTTATTGATTTCGCGCAAATGAACTAATTTGTTGCATTTCATCAGGGCCATTACTACTGGGATGATAGGTTTTTAAAAGTTTATAATCCGAAGTATATTTCCCTAAAAGTCCATCATATGTTCCTACCCATATATTATTATTTTGATCTACATTTATTGCAGAAACTTTGGTTCCTTTCAAGTCCGTTCTTAATTTTTCGCTGCGACAGGTTTTTAAACTGCAGTGTATTTTCATTCCATACAGATAGCCCATAATTAGTGCCAAAATATATGAATGGGTTTTTAACAAACACTGATACTCCTTCATTGGCAACCAATGAATTTTCATTTCCTTTTTCGGGAAGTATATTTTGAAATAACAAATTATCGGGCAAAATACATGTTAGCCCGGCACCATATGAAGCAAGCCAGATTTCCTGGTTGTTTCCTGGTAAAATATCGTATATGCTGTTACTATTGATAGATGCTTCTGTATTTTTACTCCGGATTAAGATTCTTGAAAAATGCAGGTTGTTATCAAGGATAATGATACCGTTGCCATCTGTTGCAAGCCAGATTTCATTGCTTACTTTTACAATTTTTTTAAAGTAATAATGATTATTAATATCTATTTGTATTACTGTGCTATTGCCAAGAATTGAATACAACTGGCCATTGTAACAACCTACAAAGATTTTGTCATTAATTTTGTTAATACGAGTAACAAATTTGCCTTTGAGATACGGTGCTATGAATTATCTTAAAACCGCTTTCCCGGCTGAAAAGCCTGATTCCATCATTATTTTTGCCAAGCCAAATTCCTTCTTTTGAAAAACAAAAATCAGTAAGGTTTTTTTCGTTGTAGACAATCAGGATTTTATTGCCATCAATTTTATTTATATTTTCGACTTCATCAAAAAATAAATTTCACCACTATCTTCCTGAATTTTTGTAACAAAACCATGCAACAATCATTTCAAAGAAATTTGTTAAACGGTTATATTTAAAAAGTCCTTTACCAGAAGCTAGCCCAAAGCGTATTCCTTGAGTCATAAAAAAGTTAAATAGTCCAAATGCCGGATAATTCTTTATAGCAATAAAAATTCTTCCCATCATAACGTGCAATTCCATTGGTTGTGCCTATCCACAAATATCCATACTGATCTTGTTCAAGGCATGTAGTAATGTTTCGGGGAAGCCCATCAACTTCAGTAAAATGCAAATATCTTTCCTGCTCAGCCGAATAGGTTAAGAAAGAGAATAGCAGTATTCCACAACAGATTATTAATTTTTTATAAAATATCGATAATTGCATATACCAAGTTTAGCAGTTGCATAATATTACTTAGGCTAAATACCAATTCGAAATAATTAGAACCAACATGATATTAACTGTAAATATTTAATGAAAGTAGGTCAATTTTAAAATAAATGTGATAGAATCCCAAAGATTTTTTAGATTTTTTTCAAGATGCAGGAAGGCAAATAGAAATAGTTTTGAGTTGTTATCAACTATAACAATTCAAAACTATTTTTTATTAACTAAAACTAATAATTATGAAAAAATTTTATCTCATTCTGATTTCATTTGCGGGGTACATTTATTCTCCTGCACAAGAAGTGCTTCAAGATGGAAATATGGAAAATGAGTCCGCATGGACAATTACCGATCTTTCAGCTAACGGATTAGATCCTGTAACAATTATTTTCAATTACACCGCCCATAAGCCGACAGGTGGTAAAGGAGGTTGTTTAAGTATTGCTGGGTATGGCCAAACCCGTAATTTTATATATCAAAAAGTTTCTTTGACAAAAGGCCATACTTATTTAATAAGAGGACTTTTAAAAGATGGCAGTGATACCACCAATCTTATTTCTAATTATTGGGTCGAAGTGGATCTTGTTAAAAAAGAACCAATTATTGATAATTTTACTGGAACAGGCATTTCTGCTGATTTTGGTGCCGGTAATTATGACTACGAGATGGGCATGCATTATTGGAAAACTATCGGTGCTATCCACTATGACCGTTTGACAGGTTATGACGGGCCTATTCAGAAAACAATACCCTTTGAATGGTTCCATACCGCTCAGGACTCCTTATTAAACATCGGCACCTATCCCGACTCGTTAATAACAAGCCCGAGAGATACAGCTTTCACCAAAGCTCATGGCGACAGTGCAAAATTCACTTTACCTGATACTGTTTCAACCACTGACTGGTATTTTTTAATAAAAGCAGGGGCTTTCATGACTGCTGGTGCAACAGAACCATCGTATAACTGGCTTTTAGATGAACTTAGTTTATGGGATTTAGCTCAACCAGTAACAGGTATATCGCAAATAGCAAAAGAAATGAACAAATTTGATATTTATCCCAATCCCACCAATGGCATTGTAAATATAAAATCAAATGCATCAAACCAAATTGCTTACAGTGTTTATAATACTTTGGGCATGCTTGTTAAATCGGGCTTAACCAATGGTAATATAAACTTAAGTGGACTTAGTAAAGGCTTTTATGTATTAAGTTTAGAAAATGGTTACTCGGTTGAACAACACAAAATATTGTTAAAATAATGCAAGTATTCATTCTGAAAATACAAAATAATGTCTTTATGAGGCTTTGTAAAATCAGGATTCTTAGTTTAACATGAGAAATTTGAAAGGACTAAATTTTACTTAGGAAAACTTTAGTCCTTTCTCCTCTGTTTTCAGCGTCGCAACAAATTATTATTTTTTTATAGTTTTAACCTCGTTTTCGAATTGCAATTAACAACTAACCATATAAATAAATGAATCGTGTTTTTTCATTCGCTTTTGCATGTTTGGTAACAGGTTCACTTTTTGCACAAAAAGCAAAACCCAAATCCCCTATTATGGGTTGGGCTAGTTGGAATAATTTTTTTGTAAATATTAGTGATTCCATAATTAAAGGTCAGGCTGATGCGATGGTTTTTTCCGGGTTAGCAAAGGTAGGCTACAAATACATCAACATTGATGATGGCTTTTTCTATGGTCGTTATGCTGATGGCTCTTTACGGATTGACTCTGTCAAATTTCCGCATGGGATGAAATCATTAGTTGATTATATTCATTCAAAAGGATTAAAAGCCGGATTCTATTCCGATGCAGGTGCAAATACTTGCGGAGCGCAATATAATAAACAAACCGGAGGTGTCGGTGGTGGTATGTACAATCACGACCAACAAGATGCCAATCTGTTTTTTAAAATATGGGGGTTCGACTTTTTGAAAGTTGATTATTGCGGTGGATCAGTTCAAAAACTAGATGAGAAAATGCGTTATACAGCAATAAAAGCAGCTATTGACAATACTGGCAGAACGGATGTGAATTTTAATGTTTGTCGTTGGCAGTTTCCCGGTTCATGGGTAACAAAAGTGGCTGATTCGTGGAGGATATCCCAGGATATTTCTTTCGATAAATCAGCTCATTGGGACAGGATACTTTATGTGATTGATTGTAATGCCTTTTTAGCAGCCTACTCGAGCCAGGGCCATTACAACGATATGGATATGATGCAGATTGGCCGGGGATTAACTGCCGAAGAAGATAAAAGTCATTTCAGTATGTGGTGTATTTTGTCGGCACCGCTGGTTTTGGGTAATGACCTTACAACAATCACTCAGCAAACAAAGGAAATTCTAACAAACAGCGAGGTTATTGCCATTGATCAAGATACAACAGGGGTACAAGGACATTTGGTCTCTGATAATGGTGCCGGTTTGCAGGTGTGGGCTAAAAACCTTAATGGCAAACAAAGCAATGAACGGGCGGTCGTTCTTTTTAACCGAAGTGAAGTGGCTGCTTCCATGTCGGTGAAATGGAGCGATCTTAATTTGTTAGGTGCAACTGCTGTTCGCGATCTTTGGTCTCACACCAATGTGGGAAGTATGGATTCTATGTATACAGTAACTGTCCCTTCGCATGGGGTGATTATGCTAAAAGTAATAGGGAAACATTCTAAATTGCAAGAAGTATTTGAAGCGGAATATGCATGGATTAACAATTTTAATATAACTCAAAACTCTGTGGTCCTTGCAGAACAAGGAAAGGCAGTTACTGATGCTATCTGTTCTGGCCGTGCAAAAGCAAGTTGGTTAGGTAATCGAGCAGATAATTATATCGAATTTCGTGATATTTATGCAAACGTTTCCGGAAGCTACAATCTTATTATTTCATTTCTATGTGGAGAGAATAGAAACGCAGTATTGAGTGTAAATGGATTAGATACTCTTGTAAAAGATATGAATTCTGGGAGTGTGTCAACTCTTAATAGCAGAACTATAACTGTAGAACTAAACAAAGGTTACAATACTATTCGAATTTCCAATGCTACCGGATGGTTACCCGATATTGATAAGATTCAACTGGATTTGAATAAATATGAAACATCTATAATTGAGACCAACTATAATCCTTCTAACCAAAAATGAATTACCCCGCCGCAAGCGGACGGGGTATCTAAAAGCCTTTGCACATGGCTAAAGTGTGAGACCCAAGGGGCGGGGAATTAAACCCAAAAGAGATTAAAAGAATAAATACCTGCTGCCAACATTGCTCACATATAGTGCTAGGTTTCCGCTGGTATTTAAGCGTACGCTAACATAATGTAAATCAAATAATTTAATCAATGCTATACATTGGAATCGTTAATTATTTAAGTATTACATTATAGTTATTATCTCAAAAGAAGTATTCATTTTTTAATTGATTTGATAGAATCTTAAAGATTTTAGAGATTATTTTCAAGAAGCGGGATTCTTGATAGATATAGTTTTGACTTAGTTTTCTACTTGCACTAACTAAAATTAAATTATATGAATCGTGTTTTTTTATTCACTCTTACATGTTTAGTAACATGCTCACTTTTTGCTCAAAAAACAAAACCCAAATCTCCGGAAAGGGTAATTAGCGTTGATTTTATTAAGGAAAAAGGTGCCTTAAACACAATGTTTAAGGAATGTGTCGGAGCAGGTCGAGCCAACGAAGGCTTACGTGCTGATTGGCAACAACAACTTGCTTATGTTAAAAAAGAATGTGGTTTCAAATATATCCGAATGCACGGGCTTCTAACTGATGACATGGGTGTTTATAAAGAAGATAGAAATGGGAAACCCGAATACAACAACATGTATATAGATGTATTATTTGATTTTTTGCAAAGCATAGGTATGAAGCCCTTTGTTGAATTGGGTTTTATGCCATCGGCACTGGCAAGTGGTGACAAAACAATATTCTGGTGGAAAGGCAATGTTACCCCACCAAAGGATTATGAAAAATGGGGAGTATTAATTCGCAATCTTACAGAGCATTTCACTGAACGTTATGGTGCAGATGAAGTAAAAAGCTGGTATTTTGAAGTGTGGAACGAACCCAACTTAACACCCTGGTTCTGGACTGGTACCCAGGAAGAATATTTTAAATTATATAAATATACCGTAAATGCTATTAAAAGTGTCAATCCTGCCTATCACGTGGGTGGGCCTGCAACAGCAGGCGCTGCATGGGAGCCTGAAATGATAGATTTCTGTACCAAAAATAATTTACCACTCGATTTTATAAGCACTCATTCCTATGGTGTCAAACAAGGATATCTTGATGAATCTGGCAATGCAGGTACTATACTCGACAAAAATCCAATGAGTGTGAGCGGTGATGTTTTGCAAACTCGTAAAGAAATTACAAATTCTTCAAAGCCTAAATTGGAATTACATTACACCGAATGGAGTGCCTCATATACTCCTACTGATCCAATTCATGACAGCTATCATGAGGCAGCATATATTCTATATAAACTGAAACAGGTTGGTAATGCTGCCAATTCTATGTCATATTGGGTTTTTACTGATATTTTTGAAGAAGCCGGTCCTCGTTTTGAGCCTTTTCACGGAGGTTTTGGATTATTGACAATCCAGGGAATCAACAAACCTGCATTTTATTCTTATCAATTTTTGAACCGGCTTGGAAATACGGAATTAGAAAATAATGATTCCACTTCCTGGGCATGCAAGGACTCAAAAGGTAATATACAAGTACTTGCCTGGGATTTTACAAATACTCATCCGGGCGATTCGGTCAATAACCAGGTTTATTATATCCGCGACTTGCCTTCAAAATCAAAAGGGAAGCTTAAAATAAATATTTCTAAAGTGCCTGAAGGCACCTATTCTCTAGAAGTTTATAAAGTAGGCTATCAGAGCAACGATGCTTACTCTACCTATCTTTCTATGGGGAAGCCTTCGCAGCTTACTAAATTACAGGTAGAACAAATAAAGAAACAAAACGATGGGTCGCCTATTTCAAAAGAAATCGTAAAAGTAAAAACCGGAATTCCTTTTTCAAAAGAATTGGACATAAGGGAAAATGATGTCTACTTTTTAAATATGATCAAGCTTTAAGGAAAATTTTAGGATCATAATATTTAATAATAATTAGTATGCGAGCAAAAATTACAACATTATTGGTTAGCGTGGGTTTGTCACTGGGAAGTGTATTTTTTGGTCAAACTACTTACAAGAATCCCATAATTACAGGTATGAATCCTGATCCAAGCATTTGTCGGGTTGGCGATGATTATTACCTGGTCACATCTACTTTTGAGTATTTTCCTGGTTTACCAATCTACCACAGCAAAGACCTGGTAAATTGGAAAATGATTGGGTATGCTTTGTCACGTGCAAGCAACTGTCCTTTGGGGGGTGCCTATTCATCAGGTGGTAATTATGCACCTACAATTCGCTACCACGACAGCACTTTTTATATTACTTGTACCAACTATGGCGGGCAAGGTTCACAAGGCGCTTTCTATATAACAGCCAAAAACCCTGCAGGACCATGGTCTGATCCTTATTGGGTCAACAATTGGGCAGTCGACCCTTCTTTATTATTCGCAAATGACAGTATATACTACGTTTTACCTACTGATAATAGCACTTTTTCACTGGCTGTTTTAAACCCAAAAACAGGAAAGTTTTATAAAGACCCTAAAATAATTGCACATGGCACTGGTAGTTCAAGCCCAGAAGGCCCGCATTTATATAAAATAAATGATTATTACTACCTAATGTCTGCCGAAGGGGGAACTGGTTACCAGCACATGGAAGTAATACAGAGAAGTAAATCTATTTGGGGCCCATATGAAGTAAGTTCTGTAAACCCGGTTATTTCCAATAAAAACGACCCCGGTAATCAATTCCAGGCAATAGGTCATGCTGATTTAGTTCAGCTCCCGGATAGTAGTTGGTGGTTAGTTTGCTTGGGAATCAGGCCAAAAGGTGGACAATATCACCACTTAGGCCGTGAAACTTTTCTTGCACCTGTAACCTGGGATTCTGCTGGTTGGCCAAAAGGCGGAAACAACGGGATAATGAATGAAGAATACCCCGTACCTAATTTGCCTGAACATATTTGGGGAAAAGATTCTGTACGCGATAATTTTGATAGTGCAACCTTGAGTTTAAACTGGAATTTTCTTAGAAATCCTAGCGCTGCAGACTGGTCTCTTACTGAAAAACCCGGCTATATGAGGCTCAGAGGTTCAAAAATAAGTCTAAAAGATGTTAATTCTCCGGCGTTTATAGCGCGTCGGCAAACAGCTTTTAATATGGTAGCCTCAACCAAAATCGGCTTTACTCCCACAGCTAACAATGAAGAAGCCGGCTTGGCTGTCCGTGGGAATGATAATAATCATTTCGATTTGGTAATCACAATGATAGCAGGTAAAAGGGTTGTAATGCTAAGAAAATATTTGCAAAGTACCGTTACCGAAATAAACTTTAAAGAAATTGCAGATACCGGTGATATCATTATACGGGTCAGCGCTACCGACCTTCAGTATATGTTTTGGGTACAGGAAGAAGGAAAAACCGCAACATTGATGGGTACAGCACAAACAAAAGACATTTCTACTGAAGTGATAGGTGGTTTTATCGGTGCTTATATAGGAATGTATGCTTCGGGAAATGGAAGTGCAAACACCAACCCTGCTGATTTTGACTGGTTCGATTTTGAAGAAGACCCTACGCTGCCCTATTCCTGGTCTGTTGGACCCATAGATACATTGAACCAAATGGTTACCCCAAAAATCATTTCTGCCACGGCAACCTCATATAATAAGGTGAAGCTCGTTTGGGGCAATATTACTAATGAAACAGGTTACATCATTGAAAGGTTAGTGAATGATAAATTTGACTCTATAGGAACTACACAGGCCAATGATACCGTGTTTGCTGAAAGTGGCTTATCGGGTAACACGATGTATATTTATCGTATAATAGCAAGAAATGATAAAGGTTACTCTTATCCTTCCATTGCATCTTCAGTAATGACAATGCACCAGCCAGGACCTTTCTTCGGTACTCCAATGCAAATACCTGGGAAAATTAAAGCTGTAACTTACGATTATGGTAAAATCAACGAAACCTGGTATAATACCGATACTGTTAACCTTGGGGGAATGTATAGAAATGACGGCGTAGGTATTGGTGCCAGCTATGATCCTTTAGATAACAGTAGTAGTTATTATGTTGGTTATATAAATACCGGTGAATGGCTATTGTATACAGTAGATGTAAATGATACAATTGCCAATATACAACTAAGGGTCGCAGCTTATAATAGTGGTTGTAAAATTGATCTTGAACTTGACGGGTCTAAAATTGCTGAAGCTGATTTACCGGTTACAGGAGCATTTACAACGTTCACTATCCCTAAAGTGAAACTCGAAATGGGGCAGAATAAAAAGTTGAAAGTGATTTTCACAGGAGGCTTTGATTTTAACTGGATGAACTTCGTCAAAGTGAACGTAACTGCCATTAATTCTGTTAATGATAATGGAGTTAGTGTTTATCCAAATCCCACTTCCAATACACTCAACATTAAGAGCACATTTAAATATTCAAAAATTGGAATATTTAACTTAGAAGGAAAATGCCTTTTGTCTAAAGCAACAACCTATTTACCTGAGAATGTCTTGCATTTTTCTTTACCTGCAGATATATACATTCTTTTGTTAAACAATCAGGAACAAAATAAAACAGTAAAGTTTAGTGTGGTTAGATAGTTAATTATGTAGAGGAAAGGCTGTCTACTAAAAGATTCCAATAGACGGCCTTTCTAATTTTACAAAACAGAAAAAACAAAAATGAAGCTAAGATTCAATTACCAAAAACAGTTCTAAATATTTAATAAACGGTTTAAAATTAAAAAGATTAACTATGAGTAAGAAAATAACTATAATAATTACGTTGCTAATTCAATGGGCATTTTTTGCCAATTCCCAATTTCAGACTAATACCAATAGTAAAGGATCGGACTATTATTTAAATCCAATTTTTGCGGGAGATTACGCTGGTCCAAGTATTTTGCGTGATGGAGATACTTATCATATAGTCAATTCATCTTTTGAATATTATCCCGGCTTGCTGATATGGAAATCAAAGGATTTGATTGACTGGACTCCGGTAACACATGCCTTAGACAAATATGTGGGATCAGTTTGGGCGCCCGACCTGGTTAAATATAACAATAAATACTACATCTATTTTCCGGCCAATAATGAAATATGTGTTAGTGTCTGTTCTCCGTTGCTTTGCATTCCTTCAGACCATTCGTATATAGCACAAGTAGAAATATTTATCGAAGGAGAAGCTACTGGAGGACTGGTACTTTTCTATAACAATAGTGCACATTCGGGCATATTGGTAGATAAAGGAAATATTTTAGCTGATCTTGGGGGCTGGCAGTTCATTACAGAAAAGGGGGTTATTAAAGAGCACGTTTTTCTTCGCATAAAGGATATTAATAATACTGTAGACATGTATTACAGCAACGACGGGAAAAATTGGAATAAAATAGACAATTCTGCTGAAGTTTCCGGTTATAATCATAATGTTCTCGGGGAATTTTTAGATGTACGTCTTGGCCTCTGTTCCATGGGGTGAAGGGGTCGTAAAGTTTAAGAATTTAATTTATAAAATAATATAAATAAAAAATAATCCTATGAAAAAAATTTATACAATTTGTTTGGGAACTGTATTTATTATTAACTCTAACCTTAATGGACAGAGTAATAATAATTGTTTCCTTTATGATTATAAACCAAAAACAGCAGTAATACCTCAGGCCATTGATACAATAATGCCAACTAACAAGATTTCAGTTATACTTAGGCTAAAAGACGATACTATCGGTATGGTATCTAAATATGTATTTGGTAATGCACTTGCAGCCTGGTGCGGAGCTTATAATGATCCTACATTGGTAGAAAACACAAAACTTCTTGCGCCAACCCTCCTTCGTTTTCCTGGTGGAAGTTGGTCAGACGGATATTTTTGGAATGGTGTACCAACTGATGTTCCAGATTCAGTTTATGATGGCACAACATATAACGGATCAACTGCAAAAAAAATTAAATATTATGGGGAAACAGGAGTAGGGGGTTGGCAAACCACTCCCGACCAGTACTATGCGCTTCGCAATAATGCTAATGTAGCTCAAGGATTAATAACAATTAATTATGCCTATGCGCGCTATGGAACGAGCAAAAATCCGGTAGCTCAGGCAGCACATCTTGCTGCTGATTGGGTGCGTTATGATGCCGGGCAGACAAAGTTCTGGGAAATTGGTAACGAAAATGGTGGTCCATGGGAATATGGATGGATGATTGATACAACACTTAACAAGGATGGACAACCTGAATTTATTTCAGGAGATCTATACGGAAAACATTTTAAGGTTTTTGCTGATTCTATGAAAAAAGCCGCTATGGAAATTGGGGATACAGTTTATATAGGCGGACAGGTTATATCAGGGACTGGTGGAAGCAGCGGAATGTGGGGCACTATTAATGATGGTTGGAACCAGGGATTTTTTAATGAAGTAGGTGATTCTGCCGACTTTTATGTTGTACATAACTATTTTGATAATTCTACTAATATAAAGTCGGTACTAAACAGTCCAATAACAGCTCTAAATGCGAATATAAAATACGTAAATAGTGATATCAAAACATATAAAGGATATTTAAAACCAATTACTTTGACAGAATACAATATGAGTCCTGGTGCTTCATCTAATGAAGCAGTATCTTATGTAAATGGTATGCAAGCTGTTGTTAGTATTTGTGAACTTATTAAAGATAATTTCGGATTAGGCGCAAGATTTTATCTGAATAATATGCTTTATGGTGGTTCTAATTCCAATTATTCAAATCATCCTTACGCAGAATTTTATTATCTGACTTATCTGCAAAAATATTTTGGCGATATAGCAATTAATACTTCTTCTTCCAACTCTAATGTTTTCTGTTACGCGTCAAAGTATTCATCTGGTGAAACCGGTATGGTTATTGTGAACAGTGATACTACAACACAAACAATCAGCGTAAGTACAGACTCGGTCGGCGTTGGAGGTAAATATTATATTTACACGTTCACAAGTGATAAAGACAGTGGAAATTTTTCTCCGGATGTTAATATAAATGGAAATGGTCCAGACAATTACCAATATGGCCCATACGATTCATTACTTAATATTAAAGCTTACGCATACACTATTGATAATGAAATAAAATTTACTTTGCCTGGAAGGTCTGTCCAAATGATCACGATTGAAAAAGGTTCCAATCATATTATAGTAAATGATTCAATTTTGAATGGAATAAACCCTGCAATAACAAGTCCTTTTAAATTAAATCAAAACTATCCAAATCCCGTCAATTCGAACACTCTCGTGAGCTATGAGCTACCAGAAAGAACTTTTGTGAATTTAAAGATATTTGATTTTCAGGGAAGAGAGATTAAAATACTTGTGAACGAGAACCAAAATAAAGGATATCAATCTGTGCAATTCAATACATCTAATCTAAAAAGCGGAGTGTATTTCTACAGCATAGAAGCAGGACAATATCATGATGTTAAAAAACTAATAATACTCAAATGATGGGGCGGATTGATTTTTCTAAATGAAGAGTGCTAATTCAATGAATTTGATAATAAAAAAATGAAAAAAGGTTTTCAATTGATAACTACAGCATTTTTAGCATATAACCTATGGGGGCAACAATATCTCTTTCAGAATCAAAATCTGAATTCTGAAGAAGGAGCCTACAAGATCGGTTTTATAAATATTAACTACAAGAAAAATAATAATGCACATATTTTTTGGCCATTAGCTTGTTTTATAAACCATGCTAACACGTTTATTTTGTGTGTATTAATTACAATAAGTAATAATGTAATTTCTAACTAATTTATTTTAACTATTAATTAAAATTTATGAAAAAAACAGAGAAAAGTGCGAGGCAATTATTGCCTTCAATGAAGAAGCTTCTGGTATTGTTTGTGACCATCATGCTTTGTTTTTCTGTAATGGCCCAGGAAAAAGCCGTTACAGGTACTGTTACCGATGCAAGCGGTATGGCATTACCAGGTGTAAATGTTGTCTTAAAAGGTACTCAAACCGGGGCAATTACCGATGCAAATGGTAAATATTCAATTAAAATTACCGGCGAGAAACCGGTATTAACATTCTCTTTTATCGGTTATATAACTCAGGAAATTGAGATTGGGTCACAAACTTTAGTAAATGCTGAATTAAAAGAAGAGGTGAAGCAAATGGATGAAGTGGTTGTTGTGGGTTATGGTACCATGAAAAAGAAACTGAATACTGGAGCAAATGCACATGTTAGCAGCGACGAAATGGACCAAAAACATGCATTGAGACTCGAACAATCTCTTCAGGGACTTTCTTCGGGTATTCAGATAACTTCCAATTCAGGCCAACCTGGAGATGGGTTTAAAGTGCGCATCAGGGGAACAGGTTCAATTAACAATTCCGATCCACTTTATATAGTTGATGGGGTACCGACAAGTGATATTTCATATATTGATCCTGTCAATGTTGAATCGATGGATATTTTAAAAGATGCCGCATCTGCCGCAATTTATGGAGCTCGTGCCGCAAATGGTGTAGTACTTATTACCACAAAAAAAGGTAAAGCAGGTGAAATGCACGTTTCTTATGACGGCTATTATGGCGTTCAGAATGTTGCCAGAGAATATGATATGCTCAATTCAAAAGAGTATGCAACAATTACAAATGAAGCCAATTATAATGCAGCTACAGATAAATCGAAAGTCAAGTATCCTTTTATAATGTCAAATGCTGACAGTACATATACAAACAGAGCTTTTACGGCAATGGCTTTAGATACATTAGCAAATACAAATTGGCAAGATTATTTGTACCGAAAAAATGCGCCAATTCAAAGCCATACGATTTCTATCGAGGGTGGTACTGAAAAATCAATATTCTCAGCATCATTAAACTATTTTCATCAGGATGGTATCGTTGGAAACTCTAGCCAATCATCATATGAAAGAATTTCGGCCAGGTTTAATTCAGAACATAAAGTATATAAAAACATATTCAAATATGGTGAAAATTTAACCTTAACTGAAGTAACGTCTCATGGTGTTGGTACTGGAAATATTTATGACAATTCAGTAAGAGGCTTTTTAAATGTCTCACCAATTTTTAAAGCTTATGATAACAGATATGCTGATGATTATGGCGAATCGCCTTATTTTGGTTCAAGCGATGAAAACCCAGTGGCAGCTATGTATTATAAAAATCAATCTATCAATAAAAACTATAAAGCTTTAGGTGATGCTTATGCTGAACTTGAACCTATTAAAGGCTTAAAAATAAAATCGGATATTGGAATTGATCTTTCGTTTACCGAATATGATCAGTATACACCTGTTTATGCTTTGTCTTCTTTAGATATAAATTCGAGTACTAAAGCTGAACAAAATATGGCAAGATATTATACTTATAACTGGGAAAATACAGTAAATTATAGTTTTAACCATGACAAGCATAGTTTTAGTTTCCTGGTGGGGAATACTGTTAATGAATACAGTAGTTTTAATGTTGGAGGTACAGGGTTCGATTTAACTATTACTGGTTTGAATTATGCCATACTCGACAATGGTACAAACCATACAACATGGACCAATTACGGGAGTAAATCTTCTGATGCTTTGTTATCTTATTTTGGGAGGGCTAATTACAATTTCAATGAAATGTTTTTGTTAAGCGCAGTTTACCGCCGCGATGGTTCTACAAAATTTGGGGCCGATAATCGTTGGGGTAATTTTTATTCTTTTGCGGGTGGTGTTGTTTTAACGCAATTAGATGGGATTAAAGAAGCTACAGTTAACTGGCTCGATTATTTAAAAATAAGAGGAAGCTGGGGACAAAATGGAAACAGCAATATTCCATCATACGAATATGTTTCTACTGTAAATTATACCGATAAAAATTATTTCTTTGGTTCGGGCGATACAAAATATATTGGCGCTGCATCCGATCAGGTTCCCAACGCAAAGTTGAAATGGGAAACAGCGGAGCAACTCGATTTTGGCTTCGATGCTCACGTATTAAAGCACTTGACAGTTGCATTCGACTGGTATAACAAAACTCAGAAAGATTGGTTAATTACTGAACCTGTTGCTGAAGATGTCGGTATATTAAGCACCTCTGATTATCCAATTGTAAATGGTGGCGATGTAAGGAACAGAGGTGTTGAATTGGCACTGGGTTATCAAAAAAAACTTGGTGAAGTTTCTTTCAATGTAGATGGAAATATCAGCCATAATGTTAACGATGTATTAAATGTACCAACGGCAAACGGTATAATAAATGGAGAAACCAGTGTTTGGTATAACGGCAGCGAAGAAATGTACCGCACTCAAGACGGTCACCCAATTGGTTTCTTTTATGGATATAAAACAGCTGGAGTTTTTCAGAATCAGGCTGAAATTGATAGCTATACCCATAAAAATGCTGATGGAACTATAACAGAAATTCAACCAACTGCAATACCTGGTGATGCAAAGTTTGTTGATGTAAATGGGGATGGCAAAATTGATGCTAATGACAAAACCCAAATTGGTAATCCATATCCAAAATTTACTTATGGATTATCTTTTGGTGCCGAATATAAGGGTTTCGACTTATCAGCAACATTACAAGGCTCGCAAGGTAATGATGTTGCTTACTGTATAAAAGATATGACCCGCACTACTTACAACTGGCCTTCATTTATTTTGGGAAGATGGACTGGTGAAGGTACAAGCAATACATTACCTCGCGTTACTTCTACAAATGCACCTAACTACCTTAAATTCTCCGACATCTGGATTAAAGATGGTTCGTATTTAAAAATTAGAAGTATTAACCTGGGCTACGATTTTGGTAAAACTTTAATAAAAGGAAAAGTTCGTCAGTTTAGATTGTATGTTTCGGTTGTAAATGCTTTTACGTTCACAAAATACCCTGGTGCTGAACCCGAAGTTGGATATGGTGATTATAATTCAACACGTACTTCAAATATGTCTTCCGGAATTGATTTAGGAACATACCCACAGGCACGCCAATATCTATTAGGTTTAAATGTAAAGTTTTAATATGACAATAATTTAAATTAAATGAACATGAATAAAGCAATAATATTTTTCGGTTTATTAATCCTATTTTCAATTACATCATGTAAAAAGGATTTTTTAGACAGGTCGCCTTATAATGCAGTGACCACGAGTACATTTTATGTCAATTCTACCCAGGCTTTGGAAGGTTTAACAGCCATATATGACGTTTTGCAACGCGAAAACTGGGACTCTCCAATATTGAATTCTGAAATGATGTCAGACGATTGCACTGGTGGCGGTGGAGCTACAGAAACATCGGGCGCTGAATATGATACTTATTATACCGTTATCACAGATGATAATAATGATATCTGGCAAAATGATTTTCTTGGAATTAACAGGGTTCATCAGTTTTTAGCAGGAGTTGATAAAGTAATTTGGACTGATGCTGAAAAGAAACAAAACCTGGGCACACAGTATAAAGCTGAAGCAAGGTTTTTAAGGGCCTATTTTTATTTCGAAGCAGCAAAAGTATTTGGTCATATTCCATTAATCACCTCAGTAATTGCTCCGACAGATGTTCCTAAATATAAGCAAGCGCCTGCTGCTGATGTATATAATTTAATTGCAACCGATCTTAAATATGCAATTGATTCACTTGCTGGAATATCTGTGCCCTATTCATCCGCATGGGCAAAAGCAAATGGAGGTAGGGTTACAAAATGGGCTGCCGAAGCTCTCTTAGCCAGGGTATACTTGTTTTACACAGGTTATTATGGAACTTCAAGTATTGGTAATATTGTTACTAAAGCCGTTGCACAGGCCTATATTGATGATGTGATTGCCAATAGCGGGCACGATTTGGTTAAAAATTATGCTGACTTGTGGTTAGCTTCAAAATTAGAAGGAACCTGGGCTGGTAAGGATAACATCGAAACCGTTTTTTCAATTAAATATTCAACAACAGGAAATGGTAACTTTAATATAAATGATGGTAGCCGCTGGGAAGTGATGATTGCTCCAAGGCTTGGAGGAAAAAGAGGTGCACCTTATTATCCTTATGCAAAAGGTTGGGGTTATGGCAATGTAAACAAATCATTATATAATGCTTTTGACACGGCTGATTTAAGGCGCGATGCATCAATTATCAATTACAATAAAGAATTTGGCGTGGGAGTATATGATAGAGGCGACATAAGCCAGTATACAGGTTATAGCTGGAAAAAATATTGCCCACTGGGTTCAAAGTCTGGAGATGGAAATGAAGTCGACTCTATTACTTCTTCTGGCGGTAGTTTTATGATTGATAACTACTTTGATGAATATGTTGTAAGATATTCTGACGTACTGCTAATGTCGGCTGAATTGCATGTTGATGACAACAATGCATTAGCAACCCAGTATTATAATGAAGTGAGAGACCGTGGTTTTAATTATGATGGAAAACATTTAAAGACTTCTGTTACAAAAGGTGATATTTTGAATGAAAGAAAGTTAGAATTTGCTTTGGAAGGTTTGCGTTATTGGGATTTATTGAGAAACGGTGTTTCATCGGCATTGGACACAATTGTAAACAATGCAACGGATTATCCTTTAATCCCAGCCTCTGACTTTATCAGCGCCGGTTTTGAGGGTTTTTGTAAAATTCCGGAAACCCAAATTACATTATCCAATGGGGCATTAGTGCAAAATGCTTATTGGACAACTGATTTGAGTAAAACACCGACATCAAATTATTTACGAGGTTCACAAGACCAATAATATATGAGTTGTTTAAATAATGTATACTTGTTTAACTTTTTAAATAATACTTTAAAGCAAAACGCTTATTAGGAAAATACTGGTCATCTCATTGATGGTTGTTTTAATTAAGTTAGTAGTTATTTGTTAGTAATCAAAGCCTGGGCTTCTGTTTCGGGCTTTGATTATTTTGAACTTTGTTTGGTTAACAAACAAATTTACAGGTCAATTTTAATTAATTATGGAAGAATTACAAAGATTTTATCGTGAATTTTCAAGATTAATATACTACCTGGATTGGTTCGGTTTTGAAGAAGAGTCCAGCCTTTTTTAAGCTATCACTTAGAGGTGATGTACTTATTTAAGAATCAAAACTATTGGAAAATGAGAAATATGAAACAAATTTTAAGAAGAGTGATTATTAAATTTCTGATTTATGTATTCATTTCTATATTTTTTATATCTTGTTCTTATAAGCAACCAAAGATTGGTTTTTTGTTGCCAAACCTTGTTCTAAAACGCTACATTAAAGAAAAAGATTTATTTATTCAAAAAATTAAAGAATTAGGAGGAATAGCAACTGTTTTATCAGCAGACAACGATGATAAATTGCAGTTTAACCAAGCCGAAGGTTTACTTACCCAAGGGATAAATGTGCTAGTATTATGCTCAGTAAACGCCAATACTTCTGCTGCCATAATTAGAGTTGCCCATGCAAAAAATGTTCTGGTTATTGCTTACGATAGATTAGTCCGTAATTGCGATTTAGATTATTTTTTATCTTTTGATAACGAAAAGGTAGGTACATTAATGGCTGAGTATGTGACCAAAATAAAACCAAGTGGAAAATATATACTTTTGGGTGGAGACAAAAGTGACCAAAATGCAATATGGGTGAAAGGCGGTCAATTAAAAACGTTAGAACCATTTATAAAAGCTGGTAAAATTAGTATTGCATATAATATTTATATTGAAGATTGGTCTGGAGAAAACGCTAAACATGAGATTCGTAATTATCTTGAGCTTTCTTCAGATACCCCGGATGTTATCCTTTCATCAAACGATGGAATGGCTGCATCTGTAATTGAATTATTAACAGAATATAATTTGAATAAGACAGTATTAGTTACCGGTCAGGACGCTGATATTGAAGCATGCAGAAACATTGTCAGGGGCAATCAGGAGATGACCGTATATAAACCGTTAAAAGATCTGGCATATAAAGCTGCTGAGCTGGCTATAAAAATTGCAAAAAATGAAAAAATAAGTAATGAATGTGTTTTGGTAAATAATGGGAAAATTGATGTACCGTCAATATTATTGACACCTAAAGTTGTCGATAAGGATAATATAAAATCAACAATAGTTGCTGATGGTTTTTTTACAGAAGATGAAATAAATAAGTGATAAATAAGAAGAATAAATAATACCAACCGCTATAAAAGGTGAAAACATATTTCTCCAATAAAGTTTTGGTTGGTTACACGCTAAGGTATTGGTGAATAAGTTAGTTATGGACAATTTAAAAAAATAAACCCGGAGAAGTTTACAGTAATAAAAAACTATAGATTTAACTTTTAGATAATTTAAATTTTGAAAAATGAAGTTGTTAACTTTTAATTTAAGTATGTCGTTGGTTTTTGTTATTAGCTTAGCAAGCAAAGCACAAACATACCAGAGAACAGAATTAGGAATAAAAGCAGAAATCAATTCTGTTGAAGTAGAACTGCAGTTCTACAACCCATCAACAGTTAGAGTGCTGAAACATCCCGAAGGCAAAGCATTTACTAAACAAAGCCTTTCGGTTGTTCAAACACCACGGAAAACCGCATTTAGTGTTAAACAACAAGGAGACGAACTTTCTTTGAAAAGTGAGAAACTTCAGATTTCACTGAACCTTAAAAGTGGAAAGGTTTCATTTACAAACAATGAAGTGCACCTTTTGTCTGAAAAAGAATCAGGATGTTCTTTTATCAATTTTGATGATGCTGGTGCAAAAACGTATACGGTTTCTCAATCATTCATACTTGATAAGGATGAAACCATTTATGGACTTGGTCAACAGCAACAAGGTAAAATGTCGAAGCGTAACCTGAAACTCAATATGATCCAGGGAAATACGGATGATTATATTCCTTTATTATTGTCGGTCAAAGGATATGGTCTGTTTTGGGACAATTACTCGCCCACCGTTTTTGAAGACAAAACTGATAGCACATATTTCAAATCGGATGTGGGTGAAGGTATCAATTATTATTTTATGTATGGTGGTAATGCCGATGGTGTAATAGCCTGTATGCGCAATTTAACCGGTCAGGTGCCCATGTTTCCATTATGGACATATGGCTACTGGCAAAGTAAGGAGCGCTATAAGGGTCAGGATGAATTAGAGAATGTTGTAAAAAAATACCGGGAATTGGGCGTTCCGCTCGATGGAATTATTCAGGATTGGCAATATTGGGACAATAATTATTTGTGGAATGCCATGGAATTTCTGAATCCCGATTTTTACAATCCAAAAAAAATGATTGATGACGTGCACGGGCTTAACGCACACATGATTATCTCTGTTTGGCCTTCCTTTGGACCTCAGACAAAACCATTTAAGGAATTGGAACAGGCAGGTTTGCTCTTTAATTTTATCAACTGGCCTTCATCCGGAACAGCTGGCTGGCCTCCAAACCTCGATTATCCTTCGGGAGTAAAAGTTTACGATGCTTACAATCCCAAAGCACGAGATATTTATTGGAAATATTTGAATGCCGGATTTTTTTCTATTGGAATGGATGGTTGGTGGATGGACGATACCGAACCCGAAGACATGTACTTCAAACCCTCGTATTTCGACACAAAAACTTTCCTTGGCTCGTACCGGAAAGTACGAAATGCTTATCCTTTAATGACGGTTAGCGGCGTTTTTGACCATCAACGTGCAGTTTCTTCCGGTAAACGTGTGTTTATCCTTACCCGCTCCGCATTTGCCGGGCAGCAACGATATGGAGACAATGTTTGGTCGGGCGATTTAGTAGCATCGTGGGAAGTCTTAAAAAACCAAATTTCCGCCGGTTTAAATTTCTCACTTAGCGGTATTCCTTATTGGAACAGCGATATAGGAGGATTTTTTCTCTGGAATTTTAAGAGAAAACTGGATGATCCGGAATATCGCGAACTTTATACCCGGTGGTTAGAATTTGGAACTTTTTGTCCCATGATGCGTTCCCACGGCACCGACGCTCCTCGTGAAATATATCAGTTTGGTAAAAAAGGTGATAAAGTGTACGATGCAATTGAAAAATACATCAACCTGCGCTATATTCTTTTGCCATATATTTATTCATCCTCATGGAATGTAGCCGCCAACCAGTCGAGTATGATGCGCGCCCTGGTAATGGATTTCGCAGCCGATAAGCAAGCACTGGATATCAACGATGAGTTTATGTTTGGTCATTCATTGCTGGTAAACCCTGTTACTCAGCCTATGTATTGGGAAAATCAGGTTAAGGGAGCAGATACCGTAAAAGTTGAAGATTATAGTTTAGTAAGGACAAAAGACGTTTATCTACCCAAAGGAGCCGATTGGTATGATTTCTGGACAGGCGAGAAATATAATGGTGGCCTAACGGTAAAAAAGGAGGTCCCTCTAGATATAATTCCTTTGTATGTGAAAGCTGGCTCTGTATTGCCTGTTGGCCCAAAGGTTCAGTTTGCAACAGAAAAGAAATGGGACAATCTTGAAATACGCGTTTACGAAGGTGCAAATGGAGAATTTACATTATACGAAGATGAAAACGATAATTACAATTACGAAAAAGGAATTTACTCAACCATTACATTTTCCTGGAACGATAAGCAAAAGTCCTTGACGATTAGCGATCGCAAAGGGTCTTTTCCCGGAATGCTTTTAGACCGCAAGTTTAATATCGTTATTGTTGGCAAAAACAAAGGAACAGGTGCTGGATTAACTGAAAAATTCGACAAGGTGGTGAACTATTCTGGAAAGAAAGCCATAATTAGTAAAAATTGAAAAAGTGTTGAAATGCAACTTTCTAAAAGTTCAATATTTTAATTCAAAAAATTAAGTGAAAATGGGGGGAAATCATTTGTATAAATTCCTAATAATTGCATTGGTTCTTACATCTTGCACCAATAAAAACTATGATAAAGAATTTTATAACTGGTGTCAGACTCCTCCCATGGGTTGGAACAGTTGGGACTGTTATGGCCCTACGGTTAATGAACAGGAAGTTAAAGCAAATGTCGATTATATGGCCAAGTATCTTAAAAAGTATGGTTGGGAATATATTGTTATAGATATTCGTTGGTATGTTGAAAATGATAAATCGCATGGCTATAACGAAAGCGACGCGAAAAAAGCAATAGATAAGTATGGCAGGTTTTTACCTGCCGAAATCCGTTTTCCTTCGTCAGCTAACGGAAAGGGTTTTAAACCTCTGGCCGATTATATTCATGAAAAGGGTTTAAAGTTTGGCTTCCACATTATGCGTGGAATACCTAAAATGGCTGTGGAAAAAAACACACCAGTATTGGGAAGCAAAGCAACTGCAAAAGAGATATACAGCACCGATTCACTTTGTCAGTGGTTAGGCAATATGTATTCGGTAGATGCTAAGAAAAAAGGTGCCCAGGAATACTATAATTCACTTATGTCTCTTTATGCTTCGTGGGATGTTGACTTTATAAAAATTGATGATTTGTCACGTACATACCATCAGGCTGAAATTGAAATGATAAGAAAAGCAATAGATAATTGTGGCCGTCAGATAGTGTTAAGTACATCTCCAGGTGAAACACCGATTGAAAGAGCAGCACATGTGAGTACTCACGCCAATATGTGGCGTATTATTGACGACTTCTGGGATAACTGGTCGCAACTAAATGAACATTTTGCTTTGTTCGAAAAGTGGATTCCCTATATGGGACCAGGCCATTGGCCTGATGGTGACATGCTTCCGTTGGGAAGGATTGGTATCCGAGCTGAAAGAGGAGATAACCGAATGAGTCAGTTTACTAGGGATGAACAATATACACTCATGTCACTCTTTGCTATTTGCAGATCCCCATTGATGTTTGGAGGCAATCTTCCCGATAACGATGAATTTACCTTAGGCTTACTTACTAATGATGATATTCTTAATATCTTGAATAATAGCACAAATAATAGGTTGATTTTAAATAATGGCGACAGGAAAATATGGGCGGCAGACGACTTGAACAGTAAAGATAAATATGTTGCTGTTTTTTGTACTTCCGATGAACAGCCTATTGATGATTCTTTGGCAGTTTATAACAGCAAACTGGTTACTTTTAAACAGGGTGAACAGAGTGTAGATATAAAAGTAAGTATCAATTCCTCAAAAAAACTTTATCTGGTCGTTAGCGATGGCGGAAATGGCAATAATTGGGACCATGCCGATTGGATAGAACCTATAATTAAAGGGGAAAAAGGTACATTGAAACTAACGGACATTCCATGGGTAAAGGCTACAGCAGATTGGGGAAATGTACAAATAAACAAATCCATCGCAGGAAATAATCTGAAACTTGGAGATATCGAATATAAGAATGGGATTGGAACTCATGCTAGTTCAATGATAGAATTTGACATTCCTGAAGGTTATGATACTTTCTCAGCAAAAGCTGGCCTAGACAAAGAGTGCGTAGACCATTCCGAGGGCGTTACGGTAAAATTCCATGTATTTTCACAATATCCGACGGTTGCAGGCCCACAAGATTCAATAAAAGTAAGCTTTCCTTTTGAACAAATAAGTTTAAAAGGTTCACATAAGATTTATGATGTATGGGCTAAGAAAAATTTGGGCTACTTTTCAAATGAGATATCGCTTTATGTAAGGAATCACGGAGTAAGGTTAATTAAAATTCACTGATGTTGAGTAGATAGAAAAAATATTTAAAAAAAACGATAATACATCAACGTTGTAAATTGCAGAAGAGAAAGGCGCAGGTTTGAGATAATCATTTGTTCAGATTTTATTGACATACATCAAGCCAAAATTTGGGTTGTAAATGAGGAAGGAATAGGTAGCGAGTTTAAGTGTGCATAGCCAAAAAGTTTGAAATATACCTTCCTTTTGGCTTAAATAACCAAAGACTTCTCTTTATTCATGATTAAAAATTTCTTATCTTTAATAGACATAAGAACTGATCGTTAAATTTGATAAAAAGATTTTACCTTATTAAATAATTGATAAGTTTTTATTGAAACTTAAAATTTAACAATGAAAATAGCGCTTCTATATTTCGCTTCTTTATTTACTTTTTTGAGCACTTTTGCCCAAACTGAGGAGATGGCCTTTAAAAACCTGACTACAAACATGGGTTTGTCGCATGGCGATGTATGGTGTTTTTGCCAGGACCATGAAGGCTATATTTGGATTGGTACTACCGATGGTTTAAATAAATATGATGGTACCAGATTCACTGTTTATAAATACAATCAGAAAGATTCCACTTCAATATTAAGTAGTTATATTTATTGTATCTATGAAGACAAACAAAATAACCTTTGGATTGGAGTTTTGAACGGTTTATGTAAATACAACCGTGATAATGATAATTTTGAAAGAATTAATTATAATGATAACCATAATATTAAATTTAATCATTCAGTAAATGTGGTATTTGAGGATAATAGCAATAACCTTTGGATAGGAACTAACAGTGGCACGTTTTTACTCGACAGAGAAAACAAACGGTTTACGAACTGCTTTGAAAATACTTACAACAAAGTAGCTTTGACTTATTGCAGGGATATATGCCAGGATAAAAACGGAATGCTTTGGATTTCGTTTTTGAATGGAGCGAATACAGAGAACGGGGGGCTAATAAAATATAACCCTGTTACAAAGGCCATTACACGGCTCAATACACAACATCCGGAAATAAAATTAAAAGAAAATTTAATCTCATGCTTACTGGTTGATAACCAGAATAATCTTTGGATTGGATATGATTCAAACGGTCTAGATGTGTTCAATATACAAACAAATACAATTGCAAGTTATAAGAATATTATTAAAGACCCTAATTCTATAAGCAGTAATACTTTATACTCAATTGTACAAAATAAGGAAGGGAAAATAATTATTGGCACAGATGGAGGAGGGATAAATGTTTTCGACCCCAATACAAAATTATTTTGCCCATATACAACATCAAAATCGGAGCTATTAAGCAATGTTGTTCATAAGGTATACATCAGTCACGATGGAATTTTATGGATTGGCTGCTGGGGGAAAGGGGTAAGTATTTATGATAAGCGTTTTGAAAGGTTTACATTTTATAGCCAAAATAAACCTGACAATAATTCATTAAATAACAATAATATTACCTGTTTTACTGAAGATTTAAAAGGGAATATTTGGATAGCAACGGATGGCGGAGGAATTAATTTGTTTAATCCATCGAAAAGAAGTTTTACAAAATATAAAAGCGACAGTATAAATAATCAGTCATTAACCAACAATAAAGTTCTTGCTCTTAGTATAGACAATAAAGGTGGTTTATGGGCAGGTATGTGGCAAGGGGGATTAAACTATTTTAAAATTGATGGCGAAAAGCTTATTTTAAAGAGAAAATATGATATTTTAGATAAAACCGATAAGGAAAGCAATAGTATTTTTAGGCTATATATTGATAAAAATAACGAATTATGGATAGGAAGTTATTCAAACGGGGCATATCAAGTTTGATACTTCTACTGTTAAATTTATATCAATTAAAACTTGCACTGGGAACTAACTTCAATACAATACCATATAGGATATATATTGTGATTCATACAATGATGTATGGTTTGCCACGGAAACTACGGTTTGATAAGACAAACCGAAAATCAGGAAAATTCGAAATATTTTTACATGATGAAAAAGACAGCTCAAGCTTACTTAATAACTCAATAAATGTTGTTTTTGAAGACAGTAAAAAACGTTTATGGCTGGGTGGTAATGAATGTGGATTAAATCTTTTTAACCGTAAACTAAATCTTTTACCCATTATACTACTGAACAGGGTTTGCCAGATAATTCAATTGTAGGGATATTGGAAGATGATCATGGTAATCTATGGGTTAGTAGTCATAACGGTATTTCAAAGGCAACTATTGACTCAATTCATGGAAAACTAAAACTTACATTCAGAAATTATACAGCTCAGGATGGATTGCAAGGGAAAGTTTTTAATCGATGTGCTTATTTTAAAAGCAGAACCGGCGAAATGTATTTTGGTGGCCTTAACGGTTTTAATGCATTTCATCCGGATAGTATAAAAGATAATAGCTGTATACCACTGGTTCATATTACAGATTTTTTATTGTTTAATAAACCTGTAATAGTTGGGGCAAAAAGTTCGCCTCTGAATAAACATATTTCGCAAACAAAAAAATTAGTGTTAAATTATGATCAATCTGTATTTACATTCCGCTTTATTGCATTAAACTATATCTTCAGCGAAAAGAACCAATATGCCTATATAATGGAAGGTTTTGAGAAAGACTGGAATTATGTAGGCAATAAAAGAGAGGCTACATACACAAACCTTGATCCGGGAGAATATACATTCAGGGTCAAGGCTTCCAACAACGATGGGATATGGAACGAAGAAGGCACTTCAATCAAAATCATTATTCTGCCCCCATGGTGGAAAACCTGGTGGTTTAAATTAATGTTGGCCTCAATTATTATCTTTTTTCTGACCTATGCATTATTCAAATTCATTGATAAAATTAATCGTTTGGCAAACCAGACAATTTTAGATGAACGAAACCAGTTAAAAACTTTAATCAACAATATGCCTGATCATATATTTATCAAGGATATTAAATCACGTTTTATTATTCTTAACGAAAGTTCTGTTAAGATTATGGGAGGTAAAAATGAAAAAGATTTTATTAATAAAACTGACTTTGATTTTTATCCAAAAGAAACCGCAGACAAATTTTTTAAACAGGAACAGGAAATTATTAACACCGGCCTTCCATTAATAAATGAAGAAAGCACTCGAAATATAAATGGACAGGAAATGTTTTTTTCAACAACCAAATGCCCGATAATTAATCAAAAAGGTGAAACCATAGGATTGGTAGGAATAGTAAGTGATATTACAGCTAAAAAAATTGCACAGCTCGAAATTGAAAAACAAAGTGAGGAGCTAAAAAATTACAACATAGTATTAAGCGAAGCAAATGTTTTATTGGAAGAACGCCAGCAGCAAATTGAAGAACAATCCGATGAACTTAAAGCAACAAACGAAAAACTTATAGAGCATCAGGCTCGTATTGAACAACAGGCTGAAGAACTTCGTTCCCACAGTGAAAATCTTAAAGACATTAATGATCTATTGGTTGAAAAACAACAGTTAATATTGAAACAATCAGAACAACTTAAGGCCACAAACGAAGAACTATCATTATTAAATGTCACAAAAGACAGGTTTTTTTCAATCATTGCCCACGATTTGCGAAATCCTTTTAATGTAGTATCAGGATTTTCCGAAATATTATTAAATAAATTTGATAAACTGACTCCGGAAAAAATCCATAAATTTCACGAAATGATCTATACTTCTTCCACAAACGGCAACAGCCTGCTTGAAAACCTGCTACAGTGGTCGCGATCACAAACCGGACGGATTGCTTTCGAACCTTCAAGATTAAACCTGCTGGCAACTGCGGAAGAAACTATTAAATTATTAGAAGGCGATGCAGCTCGAAAACAGATTTCCCTTAAACAATCCATTGATCCTAACCTGGTTGTTAATGCAGATGAAAATATGATAAAAACTATTTTCAGAAACTTAATTTCAAATGCCATTAAATTCACTCCTGAAAACGGTACAATAACTTTAAAATCACAAATTGATGATCAAATGGTCATAGTTTCGATAGCCGATACAGGCATGGGCATACCGGCAAAAACCATTAGTAAATTATTTCGCGTTGATACTATTGTAACTACTAAAGGTACTTTAAAGGAAACAGGCACCGGATTAGGATTATTACTTTGCAAGGATTTTGTTGAAAGACACAATGGTACAATTTGGGTTAAAAGTGAGGAAAATAAGGGAAGCTGTTTTTATTTTACTATACCTGCATAAAGTAAATGAAGGTATTTGGTTGTTATTGCCAATTCATTTTTCATGACAAGTTTTCAGGTAATCGATTTATATATCGAACGGCCCTAGCGGTAAATCATTAATATCTTTAATCACTATCACAGATGGTTTATCAATATTTGTATTGCTAAAACGTCAGTGCTTTATTCAGGATATAATTTATCATAGGTATGTCTAATAAGCTGTAGTTCAATAGTAGTTTTTTGTTGGGCGGTTGTTGCAAATTCATGTAAAGCACAAAGAATGGAGCCTACTTCCTTTCCCTTTTTGTCATAATTTTTTTGGTCAATAGCTTTCATTTATTAATAATTCCACATCAAATTTAAGTTTTTTTAAGCTTTCCCACATGTATTCAGCGTAATTAAAGGATAGTGTCCGTCATACTAAGAACTGTAAAGTAGCAAAAAGAAAATGTAGTTAACATTATTTAACAAAGACGGGCACACACAAATTAAAAGTTACATGTCTAAAAAAAAATAATTAAAACAAACATTATGAGAATGAAATTAATTTCTATGGCAATGATGATAGTATTTGTATCATTGCCGGGCATTTTAAGTGCCCAAATGAAAACTTCTACACCAGAAGAAACAGCTAAGTTGGAAACTGATAAAATGAAAAAAAATCTCAACTTGACTGATGAACAAACCCAAAAAGTTGGCGATATCAATTTAAAATATGCCAGGCAAATGTTTGAAATACGTAAACAAAACAGTCAGACATCAGATGCTGACCGTCAGGCAAACCGTGAAAAACTGAAAACATTACGTGAAAAGAAAACTGAAGAGATGAAACCGATATTGACACCTGATCAATTTACTCAATATCAAAAGATGGAAGAAGAAATGCGAAAAGAACATCGAAAACCACAATAATTGTTAAGAATATAAATTTTAGAAAGCCTGTTTAAAAGACATTCAAATTGAAACAGGCTTTTCTTGTTTTCAGAGTCGTTGGAGTTTTTAAAAGTGTTAGCAAGTTAATTTAATTTTAAAATTGCTTTTCACTATAAATTCCGATACTTTTGTTCATCTATGAACTTGTTTAAGTTCTCAATTTTGAATGTTTTTAAAGAATGAACCTATACTTGAATTTAAAAAGGTTTAATGATGTCAATAAGCTATTCCTGTTCAATGTCAAAGCGTATTTTTTTTATTATTTTCAGTTTCTTTTGCGTTTCCTTCAATATTTCCGCTCAGAAAAATGATACAACCGATTCTGTTCAATATTTGACCCTTGACCAATGTATTGTATACGCAATACAGCATCAGCCTGCCATTATGCAATCAACTATTGATGTATTAATTGCCAAAAAAACAAATGCTATAAACTTATCGGCATGGTTACCACAGGTTAATGCCAATGGTAATTTTATGCATTATAACCAGTTACCTACGGTTCTTGCAGCGAACCCGGCTAACCTGGGAGGGCCGTTAATACAAGAACATACCGGCATAATCAATACATTTCTGCCTCAATTGTCAGCGACACAAACTATCTTAAGCCCCGATGTTTTAAATGCCGCCAGAAGCGCCCATTTATATGTAGAACAGGCAAAGCAATCGAACGATAGCACCAAAATAAATATTATTGCAACTGTCAGCAAAGGCTTTTATAACCTTTTGCTTACGCTGGAACAATTGAATGTTTTAAAAGAAGATACAGCACGCCTTGCAAAAAATCTAAGAGATACCTATCATCAATATATTGGTGGCACTGCCGATAAAACAGATTATAAAGAGGCAGCTATTTCACTCAACAATTCTAAAGCACAATTAAAACTGGTACAAGAAAGCATTAAGCCGCAATATATCACACTGAAACAGTCAATGGGATTCCCTCCAGAAAAGGATTTTAGCGTTAGTTTTGATACACTTCAAATGATAAAGGAGATAGTTTTTGATACCACCCAACAATTACAATACGAAAAACGCATAGAATATCAGCAGATTGAAACAGCAAAAAGTTTGCAGCAACAGGCTTTAAGCTATTACAGGTCTCAATCTTTGCCAACGCTTTTTGCTTTTTACAATTATGTTTATGAGTACGAAAGCAATACTACCCAAAACTTTTTTAATAAGGCTTACCCATATTCTTATGTTGGGGCATCATTTAGTATCCCAATTTTTACAGGTCTTCGACAAAGGGAAAGTATTCAAAGGGCAAAATTGCAGGGAGAAAAAATTGAATGGGCTGAAATTGGCCTTAAATCGCGTATCTATTCTGAATATTCAAGTGCTTTGGCAAATTACAAAAGCAATTTATACGAGTTAGATGTTATGCGCGAAAATGTTGCCATGGCAAAAGATGTTTACAGTGTTGTTTCATTACAATACAATCAGGGAGTGATAGCATATCTTAATGTGATAACCGCCGAATCGAATTTAATTTCATCTGAAATTGGTTATTTAAATGCTTTGTTCCAAGTTTTATTGAGTAAGGTTGACTTGGAAAAAGCAATGGGCAATACGCTGTCAAAATATTAACGAAAATTTATCATATCAATGAAAAGAGAATACATAGCATTAATGTTCAGTTGCATATTATTTGTTGCCTGTAGTCCAAAACAATCCAGGCCAGTTCCACCGGTACCTGTCAACACATATATTGTCAAGCCGAAGAAAGTTTTATATTATGATGAATATCCTGCAAATATTGTAGCTCTGAACCAGGTTGATTTGCGACCGCAAGTTCAGGGCTATATAACCGGGATATTTTTTACCGAAGGAGATATTGTACACAAAGGACAGCATTTATATGAAATAGACCGTCAATTATTCCAGGAAAGTTACGATCAGGCAAAAGCCAACCTGGAAGTGGCACAAGGCAATTTGGCACAAGCTCAACAGGATGCCGACCGTTACACTTATCTGAATTCGTATGATGCTGTTGCCAAACAGGTTCTTGATCATGCTGCTATTGCTTTGCAAAATGCTAAGAAAGTGGTTGCTGCAGCTGAGCAAACCTTAAAAATGGCAGCTACAAATTTAAACTACTCTGTCATATCCGCTCCTTTTGATGGTACCATTGGTTTTAGCCAGGTTAAAATGGGAAACATGGTATCTGTAGGGCAAACTGTTTTAAATACTATTTCAACTGATGATCCAATGGGTGTTGATTTTTTAATCTCTGAAAAACAACTTGCACATTTCGAGGAACTAAAAAATAGTAAACAGCAGAAAATAGACTCTTTGTTTACAATTGTGCTTCCCAATGATTCAATTTATCCTCATTTTGGGAAAATATCGGTGATTGACCGTGCCGTTGATCCGCAAACTGGCACAATTCGTATCAGGGTGGTATTTCCTAACCCCGATAATTTTCTTAAGCCAGGCACAAGCTGTGTGTTACGCGTGCATAACCAGGAAGCCGGCCCGAGGCTTTTAGTGCCAAACAAAGCAGTTGTGGAATTAATGGGTGAATATTTTGTTTATTTGGTCAAAGATACATTAGCCCCTAATCAGGATGATTCAACAAAAACCCATCCTGTAGTAATGGCTATTCAAAAAAAGGTACAATTAGGGCAAACTGTTGCGCCTAATGTGATTATAAAAAAAGGGCTTAATACCAATGACATAATCATTGTTGATGGTGTACAATCATTGCATACAGGTTCTTTGATAGACACAACCAGAAAAACTGATGCTAAGAAAACTAAAAAAGGAAAAAAGCAAGATTGATTGAAAGATAATTCTAGAAGGATTCTATAAAAAATGAACATCGATTTTTTATTCTTAAATGTTAATTAAATTATGATTGCTGATACATTTATTAAAAGACCGGTTACCGCAATTGTTGTTTCGCTTGTATTGGCTTTCATGGGCGCTATTTGCATATTTAATCTTCCGGTTAATCAATATCCTGATATTACACCACCTGTTGTTCAGGTTACCGGTCAGTATATGGGCGCCGATGCCACAACTGTTGAGCAAACCGTTGCTACGCCTATTGAAGAGCAGGTAAACGGGACACACGGCATGGAATACATGCAAAGCAATAGTGCCAATAACGGGTTAATGACCATCAACACAACCTTTAAGGTGGGAACCGATATCGACATTGTCACTCTCGATGTTCAAAACAGGGTAAGTATTGCTACTCCTTTATTGCCAGTAGCAGTAAGCCGTTTGGGATTGACCGTCCGGGCTTTAAATCCTAGTCAATTATTGCTGGTAGCTCTTTATTCACCTAAAGGTTCGCACAATATTACCTTTCTGGACAATTATACCAATATATTTATAATGGATGTCTTGCTCCGTGTACCAGGCGTAGGAGCCATTACCACCATTGCCGATAATTTCAGTATGCGCGTATGGCTGAACCCTGATAAAATGGCTGTCTATTCTTTAACACCTTTAGATATTATCAATGCTTTAAATGAACAAAACTTGCAGGTGGCTGCAGGTTCTGCAGGTGTGCCTCCCCAGCAAAAAACGCAAACGTATGAATTAAGTATTCTTGTTAATGGCCGGTTAAGCAAGGTTTCTGATTTTGAAAAAATTATTGTGAAAACAATGCCGGTCACAGGCGAAATGGTTTACCTCAAAGACGTTGCAAGGGTGGAACTGGGAAAATTCACTTATTCGAGTAATTCTTATGTTGACGACAAACGGGCTTCAATTCTTACCATATATAAGACACCTGGAAGTAATGCCATCGAGACGGCAAAAGGGGTTGTTAAAGAACTTGAAGAACTAAAAAAAACGTTCCCTACCGATGTAGATTATAAAATACCTTTTGAAACGGTTACTGTCGTGAAGGTTTCTATGCTGGAAGTAGTACAAACCTTGATAATAGCCCTTTGTCTGGTAGCCTTAGTGGTATTTTTATTTCTTCAGAACTGGCGTGCCACGTTAATTCCTGTTCTGGCTATCCCTGTTTCCATTCTTGGCACATTCATCTTTTTTATTCCATTAGGATTTACAATAAACACACTCACAATGTTCGGTTTTGTATTGGCTATTGGAATTGTGGTAGATGATGCTATTATTGTGGTCGAAGCTGTTCAGCATTACATTGATGTAGAAAGAATATCTGTTAAAGAAGCAACTATTCATGCAATGAACGATATTTCGGCTCCGGTAATTGCAATTGCATTGATACTGGCTTCAGTATTTGTGCCTGTAGGTTTTATCCCCGGAATTGTTGGACGATTATACCAGCAATTTGCAATAACTATTGCTGTGTCTATAGTTCTCTCTGCATTCATAGCATTATCATTAACACCGGCTTTATGCACGTTGCTATTAAAACCTTATAGCATAGACGAAAAATCAAAAGGTCTAAATAAATTTTTCTTCAGGTTCAATACATGGTTCAGTAATATAACAAATCGTTATTCAAATGGGGTGCAGAAAGGCATTCATAAATCAAAGTATGTTATTGTTCTATTGTTGTGCATAGGTATCGGCACATACTTCCTGTTTCAGCATAAGCCTACAGGATTTATACCAAGTGAAGATGACGGGCTTATCTATGTTACCTATGAATTGCCTGAGGCATCTGCAACTGCCCAGTCTGTAGAGGTATTGTCAAAATTAATGAAGGTAGTGTCCAAAACACCCGGGATTGACCATTATGCTGCCTTAGCAGGTTTTAATGTGGTAACAGGTGCAACAAAATCCAACAGTGGTACAATTTACTGTCAGCTCAAACATTGGTCAGAGCGTAAAGAATCCGCTCAACAGATACCATACATCATTGATGTACTGCGTGATCGTATTTCAAAGGCAAATATAAAAAATGCCAATATTGTAGTTATTCCTCCAGCCCCTATCCCTGGTATAGGGCAAACTGCAGGGTTTAGTTTCCAGATAGAACAGCGTAATACAAACGATGATGTTCACGCCTTTGAAAATGTAGTGAACAACTTTGTTGCCGAAGCAAATAAAAATCCTGCCATTTCTCATGCATTCAGTTATTACTCTGCCCATACACCTAGTTATAATGTAATTGTAAACCGGGAAAAGTGTAAAAAAATGGGTGTTAGTATTTCTGACGTATTTACGGCTATCCAAACATACATGGGCAGTCTTTATGTCAACGACTTTACCCTTTACAACCGCACATTCCATGTGGTAGTCCAGGCAGACACCACCTATCGTAAAATGATATCGAATATGGATAAATATTATGTGCGAAACCAGGCAGGGGAAATGCTACCGCTAAGTTCGCTTATCAGCTATCAACCCACAGAATCAGTGCCCCTTTTATCACATTTTAATATTTTCCGTTCTGCTGAAGTTGATGGTTCTTCAGCAGTAGGATATAGCAGCGGTCAATCCATAGCAGCGTTGAAAGAAGTTGCCGCTAAAGTGTTACCGCAAGGATACGGTTATGATTTCTCAGGTTTGAGTTACGAAGAATTACAAGCAGGTACGCTTACCATTTACATTTTTATATTTTCATTAACTTTTGTTTTCCTTTTCCTTGCAGCCCTTTATGAAAGCTGGTCGGTACCGTTTTCAGTATTGCTTGCAGTACCTATTGGTGCTTTTGGGGCAATACTTACGCTTATTTTCATACCAAGCCTAACCGATAACGTATATGCACAAATAGGGCTTATTACATTAATCGGGCTTGCTGCCAAGAATGCAATATTAATTGTAGAATATTCCAAAGTACGAGTTGATAGAGGCGAGGATCTTATTCAATCAACCATTAAAGCTGTTAAACTGCGATTGCGCCCTATTATAATGACCTCTATGGCATTCATCTTAGGTGTTATGCCTCTGGTTATGGCAAGCGGGGCTGGTGCTGTTGCCCGCAGGACAATAGGTGTTACCGTACTTGGCGGTATGATAGCTGCTTCATCTTTAGCCATATTTATTGTCCCAGTGCTATTTGTAGTAATTGTGAAAATAGCTTATGGGAAAAAACTGCTTGAATACCTTGCTAAACATCGCGATGAAATGACATGAGATACAAATATTCCTGCATGAGAAGCAAAAGAGTATAAAGCAGAATTAATTATATATACAAATTAAGAGTTTATATTTTATAGAGTGCTATTCCTTCTTTTCAAAGGGGGGAAACAACAGTGTAACTAATAATTTTAACCCTTAATTCGCATTATCTATGATTGCTGATACATTTATTAAACGACCGGTTACTGCAATTGTAATTTCTCTTGTAATAGCTATACTGGGGACTATCTGCATTTTTACTCTCCCTGTTAACCAATATCCTAATATTACCCCGCCTGCTGTTTCCGTTTCAGGTACTTATACCGGTGCAGATGCCATTACTGTAGAGCAAAATGTAGCAACTCCTGTTGAAGAAGCGATAAATGGTGTTAGCGGCATGGAATATATACAAAGCAACAGCACCAGTACCGGGATGATGTCAATTAATACAACTTTTAAGGTTGGAACCAATATTGATGTTGCCACGCTTAATGTCCAAAACAGGGTAGGCATAGCTAAACCTTTGTTGCCATTGTCTGTAAGCCGTTTAGGGCTGACTGTAAGGGCAAGAAATATAAGCCAATTAATGCAGGTTGTCCTCTTTTCCCCTAAAGGCACGCACAATATTACTTTCCTCGACAATTATGCCAATATTTATTTAATGGATGCCATGCTTCGTGTAACGGGTGTGGGTGATATTAATAGCCGCTCTGATAATTTCAGTATGCGCATATGGATGAACCCCAATAAAATGGCATCCTTTTCAATAACTCCTCAAGATGTTATTAATGCGTTAAACGAACAAAATGTTCAGGTAGCGGCTGGAGCTGTTGGGGCTCCTCCTCAAGAGCCAACACAAACCAACGAATTAACCATTCTTGTGAATGGGCGATTGAATAAGGTTTCTGATTTTGAAAAGATTATTGTAAAAGCAATTCCTGCTACTGGACAAATGGTTTACATTAAGGATATTGCCAGGGTTGAATTAGGCAAATTCACATATGCCAGCAACTCTTATTGCGATGGCAAACGTTCATCCGCTCTTATGGTTTACGCATTGCCGTCTGCTAATGCTTTAGATGTTGCTAAAGGCGTTTATGCAGAACTTGAAACACTAAAAAAATCATTTCCCGAAGATGTAGATTATAAAGTTCCTTTTGAAGCAGTCACAATAGTAAAAGTTTCGATGAACGAAGTGGTTCATACCCTTTTTATTGCACTTTGCCTGGTGGCATTTGTGGTATTTCTGTTTCTTCAGAACTGGCGTGCCACGCTAATTCCTGTTTTAGCTATACCTGTTTCGATTCTGGGCACATTTATCTTTTTTGTCCCTTTGAAATTTACAATAAATACGCTGACTATGTTCGGCTTTGTATTGGCTATTGGCATTGTGGTTGATAATGCCATTATAGTTGTTGAAGCAGTGCAGCGTTATATTGATGATAATAAAGTATCGGTAAAAGAAGCAACCAAACATGCCTTGAAAGATATTACTGCGCCAGTTATTGCCGTGGCATTGGTGCTGGCTTCTGTATTTGTTCCTGTTGCTTTTATCCCTGGCATTGTAGGACGATTATATCAGCAGTTTGCTATTACAATAGCTATTTCAATGTTAATCTCAACTTTTATAGCATTGTCGTTAACTCCTGCCTTATGCATACTATTACTAAAGCCTTATCATATTGATGAAAAGTCAAAAGGTCTGTATAAATTTTTCTACTGGTTCAATACTATCTTAAATAAAATCACTTTTCGTTATTCTAACGGCGTAAAAAAAGGCATTCGTAAATCAAAATATGTCATCATTTTATTGTTAATTATTGGCATTGCTACCTACTTTTTATTTAAGTTTAAACCTTCCGGTTTTATTCCGAATGAAGATATGGGACGGTTGCAGGTTACCTATGAACTACCCGAAGCGTCATCTACCATTCAGTCCGTTGAGTTTATGACTAAATTGATGAGGGTAGTAGGAGAAACACCGGGAGTGGGGCATTATATAGCTTCGTCAGGATTTAATGTAACAAACGGTGCACAGAAATCTAACAGCGGCACAATTTTCTGTCAGCTAAAACCGTGGAGTCAGCGAAGCAAATCCGGTGAACAAGTACCTGGCATCGTGGAAGTAATGTTCAAACGCGTTGCAAAAGCGGGTCTAAAAAATGCAAAGGTTGTTATAATGCAGCCTGCTCCAATTCCTGGAATTGGTCAGTCAGCTGGGTTCAGTTTTCAGGTAGAGCAGCGTAATACATCTGATGATGTTCATGCATTTGAAAAAGTAGTGCGCAAGTTTGTTGCCGAAGCCAATAAAAATCCTGCCATATCGCGCGCTGTCACTTATTTTTCGGCTCATACTCCAAGTTTTAATCTGACTGTGGATAGAGAAAAATGTAAAAAAATGGGAGTTAGTATATCCGATGTATTCTCTACCATTCAATCCTATATGGGTAGTTCTTATGTTAATGATTTCACTCTTTACAACCGTACTTACCATGTGGTAATACAAGCGGATACAATATACCGCAGACTGGTTTCTGATATGGGAAAATATTATGTGCGCAATAAGAATGGTGACATGCTGCCAATTAGTTCACTCATCAGTTACCAGCCCATTGAAGCCGCTCCTGTTATACCTCATTTTAATATTTTTCGCTCTGCTGAAGTTGACGGTGGCCCTGCTTTTGGCTATAGTAGTGGTCAGGCAATAGATGCAATTAAAGAAGTTGCCGCTAAAACATTGCCACGTGGTTATGGCTATGAGTTTTCAGGATTAAGTTATGAAGAAATAATAGCTGGTTCACAAACTATTTACATTTTTTTGTTTTCACTCATATTTGTTTTCCTGTTTCTCGCAGCATTATATGAAAGCTGGTCGGTGCCTTTTGCCATTATGTTGTCGGTGCCAATAGGAGCATTTGGGGCTATACTTACACTTACTTTTATACCATCCCTTAGCAACAATGTTTACGCGCAGATAGGGCTTATCACTTTAATAGGACTTGCTGCCAAGAACGCGATACTTATAGTAGAATATGCCAAAGTACGTGTTGATAAAGGAGAAGACCTGTTGCAATCCACAATTGATGCCGTCAGTTTACGTTTGAGACCTATTATTATGACCTCAATGGCATTTATTTTTGGAGTATTACCTTTGGCTTTTGCAACCGGGGCAGGCGCTGTAGCCCGCAGAACAATTGGATTTACGGTATTGGGTGGAATGATATCGGCTTCATCAATAGCCATATTTATTGTTCCAGTGCTGTTTGTAGTGATTATTAAAATTACTTACGGCAAAAAGCAACTCAACTACTTGGTTCAACATCGTGATGAGTTAAAAATGCAATAAACCACAAGGGAAATGAGAGAAAATGAAGAGAATTAGCATGAAGATTTTAGAATCAAATCAGGTCATATGGTGTTCCTCTTCCTCATTCGGCAAGCCATGCGCCAGCCCGTTACAATATTTGCCTATAATCATTATTAATTTTTTAAGGTATAGGCAAAAAATGTGACGCCCATGGGTTACGCTTCGCTGCAGGCTGTCACAATACTTGCTGCTCAGTTGTCATCGTCATAACCTTCTTTAACAACTCATATAAGAAGAATTCGAAAAAAAACAATATATTTGTTTATATATGAATTATTTAGGTTATTAATCAACCAATTTGTATTATGAAAAAGTTTTTTGCAATTATATCAGTTTTTATCTGTTTGAATACAATGTTATTTGCTCAACAATCATCAGACAGTAGTGTGCCTAAATTTACATTTGGTATTTTGGGCGGGTTAAATATTCCCAATCTCACTGGAGGCAGCGGCAACGAATTAAGCAGTGGTTATGGTTCTCGCATAGGAGAAGCTTTTGGTTTGACTGCTACTTACGCATTAAGTTCAAATTTTGCTTTGCGAGCCGATGCATTATATTCAAGCGAAGGTGGTAAAAGAAACGGATTTCAGGCTTTTGGCCCCAATCCTTATTCACCTGGAACATACTTTTATGCTAATATTAACAATGAATCTATTTTGAATTATTTTGAAGTACCCGTTATGTTGAAATATACTATTCATGTAACCAGTTCATTAAAGTTTTATGTAAATTTTGGACCTTATATAGGCTTCTTATTGAATGCTAAAAATAAGGTAAGTGGAAATAGTATTATTTATGCTGATAAAGCAGGAACAATACCAATCTCGACCGTTGCAACATCATTTGATTCCAATACAACTGCATTAATCCTGTTAATTTTGGTTTGGCAGGTGGCATTGGAATAACCAAATCGGTTGGTTTTGGTGAAATTTTCATTGATATTAGAGGTGCATATGGTTTGTCCGTTGTTCAAAAGAGTTCTCAGGACGGGAACAACCATATAGGGAATTTATTGATAGCTTTGGGGTATTCTATTCCTTTATGACAAATAAACTTTTTTATTTCTAATTCATAGAATTTATAAGTGCGATAGCATAACAATAAATTAAAAACAAATAGAAAATGGAAAACACAGACACAACTCAGAGTACCATTATGAAATGGTATCACTACATCGCGGCATTTTTTGCCGGTACATTTTTAACTAATGTAATTCCTCATTTTGTGAATGGCATTTCGGGTAATTATTTTCCTACTCCATTTGCCGTTCCGCCCGGCAAAGGTTTATCGTCACCAATGATTAATGTTTTATGGGCATTGTTTAATTTACTCATTGGATATTTACTATTCAGGTTTAGCAGGTTGAACGCAAAGAACAAATTATCTATGGTAATTTTCTTTGCTGGAATTATATTCATTAGCATTATGCTTAGCAATGCTTTTATGGATAAAGTAAAATAGTTGCTTTTGAAAAAAGCCAGTTCTTACTCTCAAAATGTAAAAACTGGCTATATTTTATTTTAAATAGTTTATTCAATCTTTAACTATTTAGCGAAGTAAACATTATTAAAATACTTTATGAATGTCCTAGTACAGGGTGGGGTTGATAAAGTTCTTCCAGTTGTGTGATTTCATCCTGTGTTAATTTTACAGATAAAGCCGCAATTGCGTCTTCTAAATGTCCAGGTTTGCTGGCTCCTATAATAGGAGCTGTAATAGCAGGTTTGCTCAACATCCAGGCCAATGCTACCTGTGCATTGGGCAGTTCCTTTTGAGTTGCAATTTTTGTTAACCTATTTACAATATCAAAATCCGAATCCGCTTTATATAAACTTTTCCCGAATTCGTCTGTTTTTGCTCGTAAGGTTTCATTTCTTTCCTTAGTTCTTTTCCCGGTTAACAGTCCTCGTGCAAGTGGTGACCAGGGTATTACAGCAATTTTCTGATCCTGGCAAAAAGGAATCATTTCCCGCTCTTCTTCACGGTATAATAAATTATAATGAGGTTGCATGGAAACAAACCTTGACCATCCATTTAAATCAGCTGTATATAATGCTTTTGCAAACTGCCAGCTATACATAGAGGATGCTCCTATATACACGTACCTTGCCTGCTTTAACAATATCATGTAGGGCCTCCATTGTCTCTTCAATCGGTGTATTATAATCCCAACGGTGTATCTGGTAAATATCTACATAATCAGTCTTTAACCGCCTGAGACTTGCATCAATTGAACTCATTATATGTTTGCGGGAAAGGCCTCCGGCATTAGGTTCCTGGCTCATCTGGTTAAATACTTTAGTGGCTATAACTACATCATCACGTTTTGCAAAATCTTTAAGTGCAGCACCTAAAACTTCTTCACTTGTACCGTATGAGTAAACATCAGCTGTGTCAAAAAAGTTTATTCCAAGTTCCAATGCTTTTTTAATGAATGGCCTGCTCTGTTCTTCATTTAAAGCCCATTGCCAACGTTCTGTTGGTTTACCATAGGTCATGGTACCCAAACATAACTTTGATACTTTCATCCCTGTATTGCCGAATCTTATGTATTCCATAATTTTAAGTATTTAAGAAATTATCATTTTCTGATTTCTAGTTTGTTCTTACCAGATTTTGTTTCCAATCATTAAATTGAGTGGCAATAATACGCTGACCAGTGATCCCATTACTTTCATTACTTGCAAGAAAAACAATAGGTTCAGCTATAATATCCGGACTTAGTAACTTAAAATTCTTTGGTAGAGAATGTTTGAATTCATCAGGAATCATACCAGTTTCTGTGGCTCCTCCTGGCAAAAGCATATTGACATCTATTTGATATTCCCTTAAATCTTCTGCCATGATATGCGTCAAAGATTCCGCACCAGCGCGTGAAGGCCCATAAGGAATAAAACCCTTCCTCTTCATCGTTTCATGGTTCATTGTAATGTTTGTTATTTTACCTTTTTTTTGATGAATAAAAAATGGCACAAATGCTTTTGTAACCAAAAAATAGCCGGTCAAATTTGTTTCAATTAAATCACGAAAACCTGAAGCATTGACTTCAAAAAATGGTTTTGGTTCAGTTAAAAAATAGGGATTTACCGTCCGCATGCCAATACCAGCATTGTTAATAAGCATATCAAGTGTTCCCCAATGTTTTTCAACCCAATGTACAGAATTCATAATGGATTGTTCGCTTCTAACATCCATTTCTAATGAATAAGCATCTATTTGTTCATTTTTTAATTCTTTTAATGCTTTGTCCAATCTGTCCAAAGTACGTGCAGTAATTATTAGTGAGGCACCATGTAAACCCAGAGCTTTTGCCATTGCAAACCCAAGTCCGCTTGATGCACCTGTTATTAAAATCTTTTTTCCTTTTAGTTTGTCATTTATCATGTTTAATAGTTTATGTCATTCTTTTGTCAAAGCTCATTAAACTTTAAGTGTTAGATTGGAATTATAAAACAGGAAATAATAACATTCATCATAAACAAATTTAGTTCAAAAACTACTGTAATTTAATGGCTTTTGTCAAATTGTAAAAAAAATGACGTTTTTTCCTATATGCTCAAAAATTAAGTTGAAAATTAATACAATATCAGTAGAAAATAAAAAGGCAGAAATTAAACGAATTAAGTCTTAGGCGCTCTTACAAGCCGAAGGTGAGTAACAAAGCAGTCTCGCTGATACAATATTAAAATAATATAAAATGTCAGCAAAGTCAGGCGGGTTCGAGTCCCGTCCGGACCGCTTAAGCTCTATTAATTTATGGCTTTTTTATCGGTTTTACTAAGTAATAATTTTAATTAATATCTATATCTTTGAAAAGTTGAACATAAAAATTTGCATCCATAAAAATGATTTTCTTTAAGAATGTCTTTTTTGATTCATAATAGTATTTCAAAAATACTATTTATATGTAGCATTAGTCATATTCAAAGTTTATATATAAATTTAGCGATTATTTGGTATTAAATGATTTAATGTAAATGCCTAAAAGCATATTAAAGAGTAAGAATTTAATTGTATTTTTTTTGACTTTGTTTTTGCAATTTACTGCTATTGCTCAGAAAAAAGAAGAAATCAAGATTTCCGGCACTTACCGTAATATTGGTTTGATAACTTTCTTAAATGAAATAGAGAAGAAATATTCTATCGTTTTTTATTACGATCCATCTTGGTTTCAGAATGATACCATTAATCTTTTCTTTAATAATACTCCATTAACAGAAGCTCTTCAAAGAGCCATAAAAAGCAAATCTGTTGTACAAGTGCAAGATTCATATTTTGTTTTTCTTCCAAATGAGGAGATTGCAATACTTAATGGCCAAAAAAATATAGAAGAAAGTGTTGAATTAGGTACCAGGATTATTGGTAATCCAATTGAAGCGGGGAAATTTAATAAAGTCTTAATAAAAGGAGTTGTAAGTGATGGGAAAAATGGTGAACCATTAATTGGATCAACTATACAAATTGAAAATACTAACATTGCAAATGTAACAAATACACAGGGACAATACTTACTTTCTGTTTCTCCGGGTGTTTACAATTTAATTATTTCTAATGTGGGTTATGAAAGAACTATTCAAAAAGTAAAAGTCATTAGTAATGGTGAATTGAATATTGAACTATTTGAAAAAGCAACAAAAATAAATGAGATAGTGGTATACGCTCAAAAAGCTGATCGTAATGTTAGAAGTAGCCAAATGAGTATTGTTGAACTCGATTCAAAATCAATTAAACAATTGCCTGCCATAATCGGTGAAAAAGATATTGTAAAAAGTTTCACAATGATGCCTGGAGTTAAGTCAGTAGGCGAATTCGGATCTGGCATTAATATCAGAGGTGGAAGTGTGGACCAAAACCTTTTTCTTCTGGAAGGTGCACCTTTATTTAACACTTCGCATGTTTTTGGACTTATTTCAGTTATTAACCCTGATGCAGTAAACAATGTGACTTTGTATAAAGGTAATATACCGGCTAATTTTGGTGAACGAGTTTCATCTGTCATGGATATTCAATTAAAAGATAATAATCCTAAAGTTTTTGGTGCTAGCGGAGGTATTGGCATTTATTATAGCAGGTTAATGTGCGAAATTCCGTTATATAAAGAAAATCTTTCAATTAAAATTGGGGCTCGCACTAGTTACTCAAACTGGATATTAAGACAACTAAATGACTATAATCTCAGAAATAGTAAAATTGGTTTTTATGATTTTAACAGTGTACTTAATTGGAGTTTTGATAAAAACCGAATCATAGCAATGGTTTATATGAGTAATGATGATTTTAATTATGCTAATGAATTCAACTATATGTATAGGAATAGTTTAGGTTCAATTAGTTGGAATCATTATATAACAAGAGATATGACTACCTCATTGGCATATAGTTTTAGCCAATATAAAATGACAGAAGATAGTTTGATAACCGAAAATGAGCAATCAAGAATGTTTTCTGAAGTGAATTCCCATAGCGTAAAATTTAATATTTCATCTCGAATAAATAATTCACAGACTCTTGATGCCGGAATAAATGGAATATATTATTTAATTCTTCCGGGGGAAAAGACACCACTAAATAATCAAAGTATAATCAAGCCTATATCATTAAATAATGAAAAAGCTTTAGAAGATGCTCTTTATATTAACGATAAATGGGATATCAATAATATTTTTAGTATTAATGCCGGGCTCAGGTATTCTTTATATTCAAAGCTTGGTCCAGGAATAACATACTTTTATCAACCTGGCAGAACCAAGCTGCCTGATACTAAAACAGACTCTACAAAATATGGAAATAACAAAATAATGCAGCAATATCATGGTTTAGAACCTCGTTTTGCATTAAAAATTCAATTGGAAAATTCAAGCTCTGTTAAGTTGAGTTATAATAGAAATTATCAGTATATTTCTTTAATTTCAAATACTGCTGTACCCAATCCCAATGATATTTGGAAACTTGATGATAAATACATAAATCCTATTGAATGTAATCATTTTGCTTTAGGATATTATAAGAATTTCGATCAAAACAAAATAGAAACATCTGTAGAACTTTATTACAAGTCCCTGAAAAATCTTGTTGAATATAAAAATGGTGCTCAATTAGTTATGAATCCAACTCTTGAAACTGAACTTATTGAAGCAGATGGTAGAAACTATGGAATAGAATTGTATATTAAAAAAAATTCGGGTGAAGTTGACGGATGGATCAGTTATACATATTCACGCTCATTGAAAAAAACTAACAGTTCTTATCCTGAAGAGATAATAAATAATAATCAATATTATCCTTCATCTTTTGACAAACCCCATGAGTTAACTTTAATGGCAACATGGCATATTAATCGGCGGATTAGATTTGCCGGTAATTTTGATTTTAGCACCGGACGAGCTATTACTGTTCCTTTATTACAATATAGCATTTTTGGTCAACAGGTACTTCAATATTCGGACCGTAATATATATAGATTACCAGATTATCACAGGTTGGATTTGTCATTAAGTGTAGATGAAAATTTAAGAATAAAAAAACAATGGAAGGGAAGTTGGACATTGTCAGTAATTAATGTTTACGCACGAAAAAATATATATTCAATTTATTATGTGAAGGAAACTCCTTCTGCTGAAAATAATTATAATAATTATGCACTATATAAGCTCATTATAATAGGTATACCACTTGTAAGTCTTACTTATAACTTTATTTTTTAATATTACATATGATTAAAAAACAAATATACTTTTTGCGATATGCTTTTTTGATTTATATTATTGTCTTTGAAGTGTCATGCCGAGAGCCATTTGATTACAGTCTACCTGGTTCTGACCAGAAAGTTCTTGTAGTTGATGGTTTGGTTACAAATGACTTTGGACCTTATATGATTACTCTTTCTCAGGCAGTACCATATGGAAAAAATAATCAGCTACCAGTAAAAAAAGCTCATGTCTATGTTGTAGATGATTCAAACAAGAGCTATATATTTACTGAGAAATCATTTGGTCAATATATATCAGATTCTGCTAGCTTTAAAGGTGAAATTGGCAGAACTTATACTTTGTATATTCAGACGGCCGACGGACTTGAGTATCGTTCAAATCCTTGCAAAATAGAACCTGAAAGCAAGATTGACAGCGTATATGGTTTTAATGAACAATTTCTGCTTTACCCGGCAGGAACTCAGGATAATTCAGATGATATTTACGCAGACGGCTTACATATTTATACCGATATTTCTTACAGTGCCAATCAAAAAATGAATACCATGTTGGATGCTATAATTGCCACTCCTTATACAATGACAGAGTGGCACTTCATTTATAAAATTCATTATAACATCACATTTAATAAAGACTCAACAGTAATTATAAGAACCCCGGACGGATATGTTAAAACTGATTCGTTTGAAATTATAACAACATCTTACAATACTCAAATACTAAATTCCTTGCCAATAATAAAAACTAATAGTGATTATAGTTCAGGAAGCAAGATAAATAAAATACCGATAGGATATTTTAACGGAACTCCTTATTCCGAAACAATTAATGATTCAACTTTTTATTCTGAAGGAGGAAATTGGGTTTTACTTATGAAAGCCTATACCATATCAAACGAAACATTCAATTATTTTTATAACCTTACGCATCAGATTGATGGAAGCAATAACTTTTTTGAACCTATACCAGTTCAATTAAAAGGTAACATAACATGTACAAGCGATAGCTCAATATTAGTTTTTGGCCTTTTTCAAGCAAATTCAATTGTTAAAAAATATATAGGTATTGTAAATAATGGACTCAACTATAAATGCGTTACTGCTTACCAAATGCCACCTATTTCAAGAGATAGTATTGGAGGAACACCGAATTTTAAATGAAAAAATTAATTTGAAATATTAATATATGTTCAATTACATGAAAATAAAAACAACCTAGGATGATTGTTGATAAATATTGCTTTTATAATAATTTAAATTTTCATTTTAAATAACAACCTCTCTCAAAATGATGTTAAAAAGATTACAATTTACATTCATATTGCTGCTTTTATATATTCCTTTAAAAGCCCAGAAAAACAATTTAACAAATGATCATCCTGATTTTGTAGATTACACTTGTATTGCCCAGTTACATGAATTAGTTTTTTTACATCTGGATAGAAGTTCAATTGTTGTTGGTGAACAACTTTATTTTAAAGCCTATATTATAAGCAAAATAAAATCTCAAGATAATAAAAGTAAAATCCTGTATATTGAACTTGTTGATCATAATAATAAAATAAAAGCAAATAGCCGTTCAAATATTGATAATGGTATTTGCGAAAGTTCTATCACAATACCGGATTCCCTGACTTCTGGCATGTATAAAATATTTGCCTATACTAATTTGATGCGTAATTTTCCGTCATCCTCTTATTTAAGAACAGCCCTAATAATAATTGGATTGAAAAATGATGCCCGAAACAAATTGAATGATAGAATTAATAACTTAGATAGTTCGAATATTAAAAACATTTTTAACAATCAAACTAATGCAGCTTTTGAAGATACAGAATTATCAAATAAAATCTCATTAGATTGTAAAGCGGATAAGCAAGTATATTACCGTAAAGAAAAAGTAACCCTTTCACTGAACTTAAAAGATATTAGTTCAAAACCTTTAAATGGAAGTTTTTCAATTTCAGTATCAGAAAAGTTGCCTGAAAAATATTCTGACCTAAATCCTGATATTGCTACTGCTTTGAAAATATACGCTAATCACAACCAATCAAGTGATAATTTCTGTAACACACCTTTTCAGGATATACATACTGCAGCAAAAGAATATTATAAATGGCTTGAATTGGCTAAAACAAATAAAAATATTGCATTTTCTTACAAATCTGAAAATGTCGATTTTTTGCTAGAAGGTACTGTATTTGATAAAGCTAGTCGAAAACCCGTTGCAGGTAAAGTTGTACTTTTATCAACGCCAGATAGTCTCGCTAATTTGAAATATAGTATTACTGATTCGTCAGGTAAATTTCTAATTGCTTTGGATAAATTTTTCGATAATAAAAAGCTAATACTAAATATTAATAATGATAATAATTTAAGAGAGAGCTATATTATACTTGAGAATAAGCAAATTTCTGATAGTGCAAACACCTTTGAAGAGTTGAAGACAGATAGCATAACTAATGAGTTCTTATTTAAGTGTAAAAAAATTGCATTAATTAATAAAATTTATAAATGTACAAATGATCAAAAACAATCAAAGCAACAAATGAATTCCATAAATAATTTTTATGGAAAGCCTGAATATACAGTACGTTTATCTGATTTTATTGAACTTGATGATTTTATTGATATATCAAAAAATATATTGCCCGGTGTAAGATTTAGGAAAACAAAGGATAAATATTCAATTGTTCTAAGAGACATTAAAATAAATCACGAATTATGGCCTGAAAACTGTTTAGTCTTGCTAAATAATATTCCTTTCTATGATTATGATTATCTTTCTTCATTAGGCTCAAAGCAAATTGAACGTATCGAAGTTAATGGCAAACATATATGTTATGGAAATCTTGATTTTTATGGCATTTTATCTGTCTATACAAAAGACAAAATTCTCATTACTAACAAACAATCTTTAATTTTTGATAATAAAGTTGAGAACCCTTCTTTAAAAACTTATGAAATAAATGATTCAGATGAAAAACATTCTTTTAAAATGCCAATCTTAAAGCAAGTACTTTTTTGGAAACCAGATATTACTTTTGATTCAACCGGTTATGCTAAATTTGAATTTTATACTTCAGATTTAGCTGCTGAATATATGGTAGACTTTGAAGGTTTGACAACTAATGGAATCCCTGTAGCAAAAAAAATTACGTTCGTAGTAAAATAAAAATTAATAATTACCAAAAAAATGACCTTAAAATCATTTACCACAATAATACTGATATTCATTTTTTTCTGTTCTTCAACATTTGTATTATGCCAAAATGGAATTGATAAATGTATTAATACAATGCATGATACTAGTATTTATGAAGAAAATCTGACTGGAGAATTTTATATACCTGATGAAATATATAAAGGATCTGTTTTTTTTAACTCTGATTGGTGTCTCGGTACAATAATCCTGGAAAACAACAAAAAGATTATTGACAAATATATCAATTATCATCTTTTTTCAGGACAACTTTTTTGGTTACGTACTTTTGATTATAAACAAATAATTATTGATAAGGAAACAGTAAAGGAATTTGTTATCTATCCAAAAGAAAATAATGCAGAGGAGATATTTAGAAAAATTAAGTTTAGACCATGGTATTTAATTGATTCTATTACTGGATATCTGCAAGTTCTGGCAGAAGGAAATATCAACTTATATGCTTTCAGAAAAGCAAGTTTAGATAAAAATTCAAATGAGTTATCGCTTGAAGTTGAATATTATATTCAATTAAATAAAGGAACAATAAAACATCTAAAACCAGGAAGATGGTCGCTTTATGCGGCTATCAAGGAAAATAAACCGTTAATAAAAAAAATAGTTAGAAGCAATCATTTTCGAATAAGACGGGAAGAAGATTTAATAAAGGCTATTAAAATATTTAATCTTGAAATTATAGCTACAAATAACTAAATAACATTTCTATTATTTCTATACTTATTTTCAAGTTTCTAATCTTGATTGATTATCAAAAACTTTACAAATAGTCAAATCTTTTATGATATTTGTCAATAAAAAGCATTTAATCCGTCAAGCTTTAAATTGACATCTGTCACATATATTTTATCTTTTATAATTACTTAATGTTAGATAGTCAAATATATCTAACATTCATTCATTGTCAGTAGTAAAAATGAATAAAGAGCTCTACTAAAACAACAAATATTATTCACAATGAAACCAAATTTAGCAATATTAATAGTGACTCTTGGCTATAGTCTCGTAATAGATGGACAAGACAGCAGAATAAAAGAAAATATTTCTAAGATTAACGAAACTAAAGGAGTTGAATACTTTACTGATGGTTCCATCAAAACAATAATAAATGTAAGTAAAATAGAATACTATTATCATTGGATAACGACAGCCGACACCATTAGTTTATTTGACAAAATTGCCAGCTGGGACATTTCTTCACTAAAAAGTTTTTATACTAATTATAAAAATGAGAATCTAAATTTTGATGAGCAAATCAGCAAATGCAAACTAATCGCAAATGAACTTAAGGAAAAATATTTAGAATTAAAAAATGATAGTTTGCAATTAGCTCATTTATTAAAACATTGATTAATTATAAATACTTCTTTTTTAAATTAGTGAAATATATTGGTCTGAGTATTCAAATTAAGACTACAAATTGTATCATTTCTAAATGATTCTTTAAAAAAAAAGAAAATAATATCTAATTATTTTCATATATCTTAACAAGTTTAGTTCTTTTTAATGGTTTTAAAGAAATACTTAAATCATCTGACTCAAATAGGTCATTTATTTGTAAAGGTTTTTCTTTTAAAATATAATAGTTCCTATAAATATGCATATCGGCTTTAGCATTTGTATATGCTAATGCTACATATCCATCAATATTTTTTTTCCAAATTTCATCAATCATAGTTTCACTTAAATTCAGGCTTTGACCAATAAATAACAATTCTTTATTTAGGTTGTATAAAAAATATAGTCCGAATTTTCCAATGTTTTCTTTAAAAAACTCAATAAATTCAGAAGAAGTTGCTAAATCAGGTTTAAATGATTCTAAAACATTGTGTTCAGTAATTCTATAAAATACAGGATATTTTGAAATATCAATTAAACAATTTTTTTCTTGTTTGCAAACACCTGAACCATTATGACATCCCTTTTTTATTTTATTATTAATATCTTCAAGTTCATTGTTGAGTTTTATGTAATCCTCAAAAAGTGGAAGAAAAATAGTTTTTTCTTTTTTCTTTATTTTTTTTATTTCCTCAGCTATTTTATTAGTAATACTTACTTTGAAAAAGTTAAAAAAGCAAGAAAATTGCTGTTCCTTTTCGAAAATTTCAATAAATACATATGCAAACATCTTATCATAAGTATCTTTGCTGATATCAAGTTCCGACACTAAGCCAGCTATATAATCTTTATACTGATATTTATTGTTAAAATTCAGCATTGAATTTTCTATTAATAATTTTCAAAACTAAAAATTAATCAATTCAAATATCATTTCCAATATTCCATATCAATTATATTTCACTAAACGTAATTTATATAAAGCACAATTTTTTGTGTTCCTTAAATAAATTACTGTTTTAAAAAATTCTTGACAATTAGAATATCTATCTTTTTTTGCTGAGAATAATAGTTTTTTAAATTTTAATAAAATCATCATTGTTATTTTAATAACAATTAAAAATATTTTTTGTAATTTTGAAAAGTGAAAAATACAATAAAATTTTTATCAAATTATTTTATTAATATTCTTGTTTAGCTAATTAATTAATTATTAAACTATTGTAATTGATTGAAGGAGGAGCAAAATGTTAACTACTGAAGAAATTTGCAAGGTTAAATCAATGAGTGAAGAGGAAAAATACTCACTTTTGGAGAAAGTTATTATAGAATATGACCGAAAAGAAAGCAATCTCATTCAAATACTACATATGGCTCAGGCAATATTTGGCTTTTTGCCTGCTGAAGTTCAAAGATTTATTGCACGTCAAATGGATTTGTCTCTCTCTAAAGTAAATAGCGTTTTGACTTTTTACACTTTCTTCTCAACCAAACCCAAAGGAAAATATACAATAAGTGTTTGTTTAGGAACAGCCTGTTATGTAAGGGGTGGAAAAGAAGTTGTTAATAAACTAAAAGACATTTTGGGAATTGAGGTTGGCGCTACTACAAAAGATTTAAAATACAGTCTTGAGGTTATGCGTTGTATAGGAGCTTGCGGGCTAGCGCCTGCTATGACCATTAATGGGAAAACTTTTAAACAGGTCAACCCTAATAAATTGCAGGGAATAATTAGTAAATATAAATAAGTATTAAACGTGCTATTAGCTTTTAGTTATTGGCTATTGGTAAAAAAAATCAGAATGAAAATTAAATCTATTCAGGAGCTGGAGAAAATAAAGAGTGATTTCTTAAAACTGGAAAAAAAACATAAATATACTGCTCATATATGCTATGGTGCCGGCTGCGTATCATCTGAGTGTGCTGACGTGAAGGAAGCTTTTGTTAAAGCACTGGAGGATGAAAAACTTTCCAAAGACGTCAGAATTAATTTGACCGGATGTATGGGAGCCTGTACTCTTGGCCCCACAATTATAATAAATCCTGATGGTGTACTGTATTGTAATGTTACACCTGAAATTGCCGGTACAATTGTAAAAAAGCATTTAAAAGAAGGAACTATCGTTGAGAAATATTGCTATTTAAATAAAAATGACAACAAAGTAATTCCTCAAATCAAGGAAATAGATTTCTTTAAGCGTCAACAAAAAATAGTATTGAAACGATGTGGTATAATTGATTATTCATCTTTGGATGAATATATCGCTCATGATGGTTATTTGGCACTTGGAAAATCATTAAAAGAAATGACTCCTGAAACTGTAATTGATGAGATAAAGAAATCTGGGTTAAGGGGACGTGGAGGTGGAGGATTTCCTACCGGGATCAAATGGGAAGCTGCGAATAAAGCTGTAAGTGATCAAAAATATATTATTTGTAATGCCGATGAAGGTGATCCAGGTGCCTTCATGGATCGAAGCTTACTTGAAGGCGATGCACATTCTGTAATTGAAGGTATGGCTATTGGAGGTTATGCAATAGGTGCATCTAAAGGAGTAGTTTATATCAGAGCTGAATATCCTCTTGCTGTTGAGCGTTTAAATATGGCAATTGAACAAGCCAGAGAAAGAGGATTACTTGGCGAAAAAATATTTGGTTACAATTTTAATTTCGATATTGAAATCCGTATTGGCGCAGGTGCATTTGTTTGCGGTGAAGAGACTGCTTTAATGGCATCAGTGGAAGGTAAACGTGGGGAACCAAGACAAAAACCCCCCTACCCTGTACAAAGTGGTTTATATGGTAAACCTACAATTATCAATAATGTCGAAACATTTGGAAACATTTCAGCAATTATTTTAAAAGGTTCAGCATGGTTCGCATCCATTGGGACAGAAAAGAGCAAAGGGACTAAAGTTTTTGCACTTGCTGGTGATATCCAAAATAAAGGCCTTATTGAGGTACCAATGGGTATCACATTAGGTGAAATTATATTTGATGTTGGTGGCGGTATACCTCGAAACAAAGCGTTCAAAGTTGCACAAACTGGTGGCCCTTCTGGAGGTTGCTTAACCAGTGAGCACCTTAATACAAAAATTGATTATGACTCGCTCATTCAGCATGGTGCAATTATGGGATCCGGTGGTCTTATCAGTGCCGATGAAGATACTTGTATGGTAGATATGGCAAGATTCTTCATGGATTTTATCCAGGAAGAATCTTGCGGAAAGTGTATCCCTTGCAGACTCGGTACTAAACGTATGCTTGAAATTCTTGAACGAATTACTAAAGGTGAAGGAAAAGAAGGTGATGTTGAAACTCTTATTGAACTGGGGACTTCAATAAATGAATCTGCAATTTGTGGGCTGGGTCAAACTGCTCCAAATCCTATTTTGAGTAGCATCAAACATTTCAGACATGAATATGATGAGCATATTAGATATAAACATTGCAGGGCCGGAGTTTGTAAAGATTTATTTTTATCCCCCTGTCAGAATGCATGTCCTGCCGGAGTTAATGTGCCAGGTTATATTGCGCTTGTATCTACTGGAAGAATAAAAGATGCATACGACCTTATCCGAAAAGAAAATCCCTTTCCTTCAGTTTGCGGTCGCGTATGCACGCATCCCTGTGAAAGCAAATGCCGAAGAGCGCAATTGGACGAACCAATTGCAATTGCCGACTTAAAAAGATACATCGCAGATACAGTTTTAAATTCCGGTGAACCGTTTGAAGATTTGAAATTTCCAAAAAAAGGAAAATCGGTTGGTATTATTGGTGCCGGACCTTCAGGTTTAACTAGTGGTTATTATCTTGCACGTTTAGGATATGACGTAGATATTTATGAGGAAAAATCAGTAGCAGGAGGTATACTTGCTTATGGCATTCCTGAATATCGCCTGCCAAAAGCTGAACTAGAAAAAGAAATTGATTCTATCAAACAAGTTGGAATCAATATCATCACAAACAATAAAATTGGTGTTGATACTAGTTTTGATGAATTGAAGAAAAAATATGATGCAATTTATATTGCGACTGGTACTCAACTATCAAGAAAAATAGGTATTGAAGGTGAAGAAATGAAAGGTGTATATCATGGCCTAGATTTTCTTCGCGACATTAATCTTAATAAAGAAGTTAGTGTTAAAGGTATTGTTGCTGTTATTGGCGGAGGCAATACTGCCATTGATGCTGCCAGAGCTGCAATCAGGAAAGGTGCTAAAGAAGTTCATATTCTTTATCGCAGGACCATGGACGATATGCCTGCTGATAAAAGAGAAATAATTGATGCGCTGGATGAAGGAGTAATTCTTCATGAACTGGTTGCCCCGGTTAGGTTTTTGGGTAATGGTTCTATCAATAAAATTGAATGCATTAAAATGGAGCTTAGCAAATTTGGTTCTGATGGTCGTCGTACTCCAAAGAAGATTGAAGGCTCTAATTTCTTCCTGGATATAGATATGGCAATTCCAGCTGTAAGCCAATATTCGGATTTGCCTTTCGTCAAAAAAGAAGAAGTTGAGATTACTGAATGGGGCACGTTTGTAATTGATTCATATACGCAAATGACTTCGCAAAAAGGTGTATTTGCAGGTGGTGATGTAGCTCGTGGTTCAGATGTTGTTATAACTGCAATTGCAGATGGTAAAAATGCAGCCCGCTCAATTGACAAATTTCTTGGTGGAAGTGGTGAATTAAATACAGGTAAGCCAATTGAAATTCCTGTTCCAAATGCAGATGAATCTGATGCAATAGAACACGAAAGATTTTCAATGAAATATCTTGATCCTGAAAAGCGCAGACACAATTTCGATGAAGTTTCCCAAGGCTTTCATAAACTTAATGCTATTGCTGAATCCATGCGATGCCTGCAGTGTTCAAGAAGATGATTGAAAATTTGAAAATTTGAAAATTCTATTATAAAGAATTAAATTATGTTTTTGATTTTTTTGGAATATAAAAGAGGATAAAATGTTCAGAGTGGAGGAAAAATTATGCAAGTAAATCTTAAGATCAATAATAAAAACATTCAGGCAGAAGAAGGTGCTACCATTTTTGAAGCTGCAAAACAGAATAATATTCTTATTCCTCACTTCTGTTACATGGAAAATGTGCATCAGATTGGTTCATGCAGAGTATGCGTGGTTGAAGTTGCAGGTGCAAAATCATTACAGGCATCATGCGTTACACATGTGAGAGAAGGAATGGTAATTCAAACCAATTCTGAAAAGGTCAGAAAAGTTCGTAAGGTAATTTATGAACTTATGCTTTCCGATCATCCGAAAAATTGCCTAGGTTGTAACCGAAATCAAAATTGCGAGCTCCAGAAACTTGGTGAATTAATCCAAGTCGAAGAGTTCAAATTTGAAGGAGAAAGATCGAAAGATTTTATAGATAGTTCCAGTCCTTCTATTGTCCGGGACAGTTCGAAATGTATCCTTTGCAGGCGATGTGTCACTATTTGTAATGAAATACAAGGTGTGGGTGTTCTTAATCCTCAACTTAGAGGATTCGATACTTTTATCGGCCCATCCCAAAATCTTCTATTAAGTGAATCTGTTTGTGCAAACTGCGGACAATGTGTTTTGGTTTGCCCGGTTGGTGCATTAAAAGAACAGGATTCAACTGTTAAAGTTTGGGAAGCTTTACTCAATAAATCAAAAACCGTAATTGTACAAACAGCTCCGGCAATAAGAGCAGCATTGGGTGAAGAATTTGGCTTTGAACCTGGAACATTGGTTTCGGGTAAAATGGCTGCTGCTTTGCGCGAGATGGGATTTAATTATGTTTTTGATACCAACTTTGCAGCTGACCTTACGATTATGGAAGAAGGTTCTGAGTTTATTGAAAGAGTAAAAGAAGCCTTTACTTCAAAGAAAAATGAAGTGAAACTGCCAATGATAACAAGCTGCAGTCCCGGTTGGATTAAGTATGTTGAACATCATTATCCTGACCAATTGGATAATCTTTCAAGTTGCAAATCACCTCACATGATGCTGGGTGCAATTTCAAAATCGTACTTTGCGAAATTAATTGATGTTGATCCAAAAGATATTTATGTAGTTTCAATAATGCCATGTACTGCCAAGAAATTTGAAATAACACGCCCGGAAATGCAAAACAACGGATTCTCAAATGTTGACGCAGTGCTCACTACGAGGGAACTTGCGCATATGATTAAAGATGCCGGTATAGATTTCAAAAATTTATCTGATGGAAAATTTGACAACCCGCTTGGATTATCTTCCGGTGCTGCAGATATTTTTGGTGCAACCGGCGGTGTTATGGAAGCTGCAATTCGCACAATATATGAAATTATAACCGGTCGCGAATTGCCATTTGACCAATTGCATGTTAAACCTTTAGTTGGTTTGCAAAGAATTAAAACTGCCGATTTGCTCATTGAAAATCCAAAAAAAGAATTCAAGTACCTTGAGGGAGTCACAGTAAAAGTAGCTGTCACGAGTGGACTTAAAGGCGCTTCAATACTACTCGAAGAAATTAAAGAAAGAAAAAGTCCATATCACTTTATTGAAGTTATGGGTTGCCCCGGAGGTTGTATAAGTGGAGGCGGACAACCACGGCCTGTCAATGACGAAATACGTTTAAAACGCCTGCAGGCTATTTATCGGGAAGATGAAGGCAAGCAATTACGTAAATCTCATGAAAATAAAGACATTCAAAAACTTTATACTGAATTCCTCGGCCACCCACTGGGACATTTATCGCACGAATTACTTCATACAAAATATACAAAAAGAGGAAAGGATTAGTTATGCTTTATATAAACCTGTCAGGTTTCAAAAACCTGACAGGTTTATACTATTTTATAACCTGGAATCTTACAGATGAACTAGAATTATTATTCTTATTAAATACAGTCAATCTGCAAAAATAAACTCCGGTTTCAAGCCTGTACTGAGAAACACTCAGCTTAACTTTTTGATCCCCTCCACTTTGAATAGAGTTACTTAAAACAGCAATTGTTTGTCCGTTTAAATTGCATATTTCAACTTTGACATTTGAAGTTGTTTTCAGGTTATACTGGACAGTAGCATTCCCTCTTACAGGATTTGGAAATACTTTTAATGATGAGTTTACTGTGGATAATTTGTTTATTTCGTCAAAAGTATCAAATATCTTTATCAAATTTATTCCATTCCCGGTGCCTAAATTTCCTGAATATTCTTTATCTGTAGCATTATTCCAATGTTCATGAACACCAAGACTTTTAATTCCTGTTCCACTATTATCAGGATCATAGGTTATACCAGTGGGCCAGTTTGCTGAACTGGCTGCCTGATGAAGGTAGTCGTCAACACCAGCCATATTCGGGTAATCAAATCTGCGATTCGAGCCAAATGAAGCTGTTCCGGGATGATTAGCAGTTGTAAACTCAGTTCTTAAAAAATCATAACAAACAGACTCAAGCGCCACCTGATCCTGAGAAACAAATATAGAATTAGGCCAATCATTATTAAATGGTGCTGTTACCCATTTAACAGGCACACCTTCTCCTCCAGCATTACCGCCAAAAAGTCCGTCTATGAAAAAAAGCATTGTGTTACCACCAAGTTTTGAAGAGCCCATCAAATCAACCTGAACCCTATATTCCTTGTATGCTGACCTTAAAACAGTTCCAAGACCATCCGGATCAATAAGTCCATCGTGCAAATGACTGGCGCCACCGCGAGTATTAGAACCAAAATGATTCTTTGCACACAGACTTATTCCTGCAACCTCGTGACCCTTTAAACATGCCATATTTATAATATAACTTGCATTTACCATTTCAGTATATAAATATTCATTTACAGCACCAGACATAACCGAGCCCTTATCAGAATAAGTTATACTTGGACTACTTGAAGCAGTGAGTACATCCCGATTATTGCCATCTGTCCTATCGTAATATGATATATTAGGATACTTAGCATACCATACATCATAACAATGCTTGAGAATATGGGCGACAGGGTCCCCGATAGCAATATCCTCCTGCTTAACGCCATATACATCTATCAATTGTTTAAGAATTGAAAGTACTGGTTGCGGTGCTGTTTCAGCTATATAATAGGGATAATCATCACTTATAATTTCTGCATAATTAGCATCAGATTTCCAACCTGCTGCTCCATTATTAATTTTTATAAATATTTTTTCACCATCTGTATGAGTAATGCGTCCCCTGCCTTTTTTTACGTTGAGATAAACGAATAACGAATCCCACGCACTCTTTATATCTGCTGCACCTGTAATGTTTATGATTGCATTGTTTACCATGCTGTCCACTACAGATTGGTTTGTATTCCACTTTTCAAAATACCCATCACCTTCCTGATTTGTACAGTTAATATCAGTAGCATTATTGTTCCATACCCAAACTACAGCTCCTTTTTTTATACCTTGTGGTGTTCCCATTGGATTATTTGCACCGTCAGGAGGAGTAAATGTGCTAAATTGAGTTGCAGCAGATGAAGATTCTGAATTGTGAGAGAAAAATATAAACACTAGAGAAACAAATAAAATCAGGCAAATAAATGCAGTAAGAAATTTCATTTTGAATAAGTTTTCTTTTGCCTTTTTTAATGAAATAAAACTTGCCGATAATGTTATGAGGTAAACTATTAATCCGGACATAAAAGGAAATGCTGCCTTCATACAAGGATAATTGACTCTTGAGGGTTTCGGTATTACTCTGATTAAAAACCAAAATGTAGAAGCTATTCCAATAATTATAAAAATCAACCTGCCTGGAATCTTTAAACTTCCTAATTTTCTCTTTAATTCTACAAGTGTTTTTGAATAATGATTCATTTTATTTCTTTATTTTAATAACAATTAATTAATGTTCAGCAAATAAAGTATTTAATTTAAAATTGTCTTTATGCTCCTATTTATCTATTTATTGTCGAAATTACAATTACAATTTCAGAAATGCGAGATATTTTAAACTAATTTTATATTATGAATAATGATAAATAAATTATTCAAATTTATTTATCCAGACCGCTGAGTTTAAATCGTACATTAAAATATAATTGCGCTTCAATAATTTTAAGTTTAAAATGTTAAACAATAATTTAGAAATATTAGTTCTTAAATTAGTAAAATCAAGCCGTTCATTATTTATATTAACTGTCATATTCTTTTCATTGAGCACCTCGCATGCACAAAATCACAATAATAATTGCAAACAGGCCGAGTTATTGATAAAAGCTCTTTCGAAGTACCATTATTCACCGCCAGAATTAACTGACCACTGGTCAGAACAAATATTTAATAAGTTTTTTAAACTACTTGATCCTTATGGCTTATTTTTTACTGAAGAGGATTTTAAGACTTTAAATTCATATCGTTTTAAAGCAAAAGAGATTATCAGTGATCCAACATGTATTTTTTTAAACCAGGTGACCAAGCTCTATGAAAAGCGACTTAAATATGCGGATACTTTAATCTCACTCATTCTGCAAAAACCAATTGATCTTTTTGTCAAAGATTCTATAACTCTGTCATTAAATGATAAAACAACATATTCTGCAAACAATAAAAGTTTAGAGAAAAGATGGGAAAAGTGGTTGAAATATCAAATTTTGCTTCAACTATTTTCTTCCACCAATGAAAACGAAGATCCATTTGTAAAAGAAACCAGACAATTATTATTAAAAGAACAGGATGTTCTTAATACAGTAAAAATAAAAGAGAAAAAAAGGTTGAAATACTTACTTCGCAATTATAGAGGTTTGGATAATTATGTGTCAACAATATTTTATAATTCTATAGCTTTATGTTACGACCCTCATTCTGCATATTTTTCTTTTAGTGATAAGCAGGATTTTTTATCGTCCTTGTCTAAAGAAACTTATTCTTTTGGTATTGGAATAGAAGAAAATTTGAATGGGGAAGTACAAATAAGTCGCTTGAAACCTGGCGGCCCTGCATGGAAATCAGGAAAACTTCATAAAGGAGATATATTGGTTCAATTGAAATGGGAAGGTCAAAAGCCAGTGAGCCTCTCTAACTTGAGCATTGAAGAAGTCGGTGAAATTATTAAATCATCTTCTTCAGGCAGTCTTGAATTTACTATTAAAAAACCTGGAGGGCAATTATCAACTTTCAGATTGATAAAAGAAAAAATGGAATCAGATGAGAATCTCATAACCAGTCACATACTTAAAGGTGAAAAGAAAATTGGATATATTGCTCTTCCTGATTTCTATACTGAGACTGAAAATCAAAATGGGCTTGGTTGTGCCAATGATGTCGCAAAAGAGATTATTAAGCTGAAAAAAGATAATATCGATGGACTTATTCTCGATCTTCGATCTAATGGTGGAGGTTCTATAGCTGAAGCATTAGATTTAGCTGGTATTTTTATTGACGAGGGACCGTTAGTAATAGTTCGTTATAGAAACAGCAAACCCATGGTTCTTAAAGACATGAACAGGGGAACTGTTTATGATGGCCCGCTTTTAATTCTCGTTAATGGACAAAGTGCTTCAGCTTCTGAAATTTTAGCTGCAGTATTGCAAGATTATCACCGTGCCATAATTGTAGGTAGTACTACCTTTGGTAAAGCTACAGGACAAAATATTTTCCCTCTTGATACTACTTTTTCCAGTGACCCCTATAATTCTGATAATAATACTCAATTCGGATTTGCAAAAATTACTGTGAGTAAATTATATCGAATTACCGGTTCAAGCTGGCAACTCAGTGGTGTTATTCCAGATATTGCCCTACCCAACATGCTAAATAATATTGAGTATTCCGAAAAGTCAGATTCATCTGCACTTCCATCCGATTTGATATCTAAAAAAGTTTATTATAATCTTTTACCTGCCTTACCCGTCAAAGAATTGAATCAAAAAAGTTGTGCACGTATTTTAAAAAATAAACGGTTCCAACAAATTACTTCCTTAAATAATTCATTTGCAAACAATATTATTAAAGGCAAAACTATTTCTCTCAATATTGATTCATTTAGAAAAGACGAAAAAGAAATATATTCTTACTTCCAATCTATGGATAGTTTGCCAAAATTATTATCACAAATATTTTCAGTTGGAAACAATAATTACAACACACAGATCATTAATATTGATCCTGACAAAAAAGATTATGATGAATTGTTGATAAAAAACATTCAGGAAGATATTTATATTGAAGAAGCATTTAAAATTATCGACGATTTTATTAACTTAACTGTCAAGAAAAAATAAATAATATGAAGAAGTATTTGTTAGTTTTTCAATATGCACTTTTATTCATATTTCTTGTTCTTGCCATTGAGGAATTAAAAGCGCAAAATACAGAAGATGCTGCCACTTACCTTTCATTAATTGAAAAAGAGAATAATGCTATAACTAAGGATCTATGGGATTATACAACTTCTGTAGCACACAGTAAAAATGCAAAAAAAATTGAAACTCGACGAAAAGATTTAATTAATACTCTATCTACAGCTATAGTTAAGATAAGTAAAATGGAAGCTTTTGAAGGCGATAATATACTTCGTGATTCCCTTGTTTCATTTTTGCAGTTATGTTTTAATGTTCTAAACCAGGACTACGCAAAGATTGTTGATATGGAAGAAATAGCTGAACAATCTTACGATGAAATGGAAGCATACATGATGGCTCAGGAACAAGCTAATGATAAATTGGATGCTGCAAATGATATGGTGGCAGATATTTATAAAAAATTTGCAGAAACCCATAAAATTCATCTTGCAGAAAAAAAAGATAAGATTACTCTTAACCTTCTAAATGCTGGAAAAGTGTTTAAATATTACAATGTAATTTATCTTATTTTCTTTAAAAGTTTCAAGCAAGAAGCTTATTTACTCGATGCTTTGGATAAGAACGACCTAAACAGTGTGGAACAAAATAGATCAAAACTTATCCAGACTTCATCAGAAGATTTAAAAAAGCTTGATACAGTTAAAAGCTATAGGGGAGATTTATCAATTAAATCAGTTTGTGTTCAACTTCTAAAATTTTATAATAATGAAGCTTCCAAAAAAATATCAGTACTAACTGATTTCGAATTAAAGAAGGAAAATTTTGAAAAAATAAAATCAACTGTTGAAGGCAAAGACGAAACTTCAAGGACTCAATCTGATGTCGACCAATATAATAAAGCTGCAATTGATTTTAAAAAAGCTATTGATGAACATAACAAAACAAATAAAGAACTAAACGACTCGCGTAATAAATACTTAAATGACTGGAATTATACGGTAAACAACTTCATGGATAAATTTATACCTAAAAAATAAAATGTATATTTTAAGAAAGATACTGTAAAATGTAAATTGACTAATCTATCAAATCTTATTTTGTTGCTTTTTTTAATGCTTCTTTTGCAGACGCTGTAAAAATATTATATGACCAAGTTGCACCCGATATTGCATCTATTTTATTCAAGTCTTGATATTTAAGTAAACTATCGGGATAGGATTGCACACCTTTCCAGTCTTTTCTGCATTGTTCAATATATATTTCATTTCCGGTAAAATGCTTTTCGTATCTTCCATCGAAAGTTTCATGAATAGAAGAATCACGAATGATGAAAATTATTTTTATTAACTTGTTGTTACTAATTGTTATTTTAACTTCACCGTAAAAAGGCTCTGATGTATATACTGACCTTGATTCACCTTCAAATGAACCATCCATATATTGCTCCGATTTTATTTTTGGTTGTTTAATGGATTCTTTGCATGAAACAACAAAAATAATATTTATTGCAATAATAGCTGATAGCTTAATTTTCTTTTTCATAATTGTTAATGAATGATTGTAAAGTTAATAACAGCATTTCATATTTAATTAAATATCAATTGCTTTTATGCCTGATATTGGTCTTGGCCTTACAGGGAAAACTCATCTCAAACTAATAAGATAATATTGAAGTTCCAGTGTTAATTCATATGATTGATTAATTTCTGTCTTAGCGCTATTTGTGCATTTTCATGTTACTTTTCAGATTTAATATAAAGATTTATCCCAATAAATAAAAAAGAATAAAAGATTTCAATATAAAAAATAATCCTTTATGCCAATTTATTGACAATTTTTAAATTATACTCCCTTATTTCAATATATCAATTATTTTAATAATCAATCTATATTTCAGGAACTTACTTCAATAAAATTATTGTAAAAGGAGTTATTAGAACAATGATGAAAATACTTGAATATTAATATAAATTATAGACTTCTTGATAATTCTAAGTGCCTATTAATAAGCTAAATAAAAAAAAGTGATAAATAGCAATTATTCTACTGCTATAAATCAGTCTTCAAGTTGTCATCTATCATTTTAAGAGTAAAATAGGGTATATAATAAAATGTAATTATTATAATAATAAAATATTTAAACAAATTGTTAGATACTTTTTATTTATCAACCTTTTTGTCAAATAATTTAGGTATTTGGCAACCTGAATAAGGACATTACGTAAAAAATTAAATATTGACCTACAAAGTAAGGAAAATTAATAATTATGAAAGTTTACAGCATATTTCAAAAAAATATATACTTAAAAATCGTCACTTTTTATAACATGAATTTTCAGCATAAATATCTGCGTTTCTATATTATCACATGTTTAAAGAAAATAATTATTAGTGCTTTAAATATTATAGCCATATCATGCTTTACTCTCTTTGAAGCTTATTCTCAGCCAAATCCTATAAATATCGAATCCGTAAGTTTATATAAACATGGTACAAATTCTACAGATATTGTTGGTCCCGTGGCTGGTGAAGCAATAGATTCAGTAACAATTGAAAGCACAACCAAATACTTTGATATGCCAGATCCGGTTGTTAATCCTTCATACAACTTTGGTACAGACCCCTATTCTAATGTTTTTTCAACTTTTGTATGGATAGTAACTCCGTCAATTTCATCAGCCGGTGCAGTCGTAGTGCCTGCTCATAATACTGCAATGCACTATAAACAAATCACTTGGACTTCGACAGGAATTGGAAATATACAAGTAACTGAGAGAAGTAATGCAGGCTGCAATGGATCAACCATTACAGTACCTGTTGAAGTAATTGCTGCTCCCACTGTTCAATATTCTTCTACAAGCAGCTCTGATTGCAGAACTGAAGCAGACAGTTCTGTCAATTATAGTTTAACCGGAATTCCAATAAGCTGGACAAGTTCAGTCAGTGGTAAAAGACAATTAATGGTCAATATTACCATAAGTTGTTCTAATTCAGAATTTGGAACACCACAAACATATAACAATATTGCAATTACGGAAACAGGTGCAGGAACTGGTACGTTTGATTTGCCAATAGTATTAAACTATTATGGAGTTTATACAATTACGCTGACAGCCATAAACGATCGTATTTCAACAAAGTCAGGAGTTGAAGGAACAGTGGGTGCTTCTTCAGCTTATACGTTTCTTTTAAGCAAGACACCAGTCACCAACCCTTTATTTCACGTACCTAATGAATAATTATTTAATAAAATATTATCAAAGAAATAATTATAGTTAACATTTTTATAAACAATTAAATTTTTAAGTTATGAAAACAAAAAATTTATTCAAAACGTTCGTTGCTGCAGCATTATGCGCAACATTTTCTTTCAGTGCTAATGCACAGTTGACAACTACTGGAACAGCAACGCAAGCAAAAAATGCTCCTAATCCACCCCCTTCAGCTTCAGCAACTGAAGTAGTTGATTATGCAACAATAGGCAGTAAAATGCCTTATTCAATTACACCTGATCCTACCGTTGCAGCCCAGGTTGACGGGACAAATTTCTTAGCTTCGGGTTTTAGCTGGAGAATAAGCGGTGCTGGTGGTTCATTTGAACAAGTTGCTGCACACAATCCTTTAACGGTAGTTGGTGCATATGTACCTACTGCCTATGCTGAAAATAATGTAGCTGTACTTTGGGGAAATACGGCTGGTGATTACACAATTACTGTTGCTGAACAATCACGTAATACATTAGGACTTACTCAATGTGTGGGTGCTGATTCAACTCTTCATGTTTATTTGATGCCCAAACCAACTGCCCAATTTATTGAAGCAGGAACTTTATCAGGTGTAACAGATATTACTGGTACGGCTGGTGATGCAATCGTAGGCGGATGTGGAGTTGCTGGTACTACAATTCATTTTAATGTAACTTTTACAGGAACTGAGAAGTTTGATCTTGCTTACCAATATGTTTATACGCCTTTTACTACTGGTATACCAGGAGCTCCCGTTCCTTTAACTGCTAATAATTTAGGTGCCACAAATTATTTTACTGCCACCCCTGCCCTTCCAAATACTGCCGCTGTAACTAATGCATTTACTTTTAATGTTCCTGCTGGAAACTATGGTAAATATGTATTTACGTTAACCAGCGTAACTGACTTGGTATCAAGAAAATCATTATCAACTCCAACCCAGGATCCTGGTGTTCTTGATAATACAACCGGTGCATTAGCTGCGACATTGACATTATTTTCTTTACCAACGCCGACTACTGGTACTATCAAACACGTAACCAATTTAGGCTGGTAATTGATGTTGACATCAATTTCGGGTTTACCTTAAAAATTTAATTGGTTTCATGCAGGGATGTCAATCGCATCCCTGCAGGTGAAACCCGGATTGAATGAAGTTTATAAAATAACATAAATATTGAAATTGGATTTGACTATGAATTAATAGTTCTTCAATATTTAAGGTATGATTTTAAAGCAAAGACAGCAAAAATGTTAGCTGTTTCTTTCGCTTTAATGGTATTTAGAAATATGATGTTCTTAATCTGAAATTGTGAACAGGTAAAATTGCAACTGCGTGAATCGCATCAGGATTAATATATTATTATTATTACTGCTGCAGTTAGCCTTTAAAACAGGCGCTCAGATACTTCCTTCTACATGTACGGAGAGCAGGGTAAGATATGCTTCTACTCCAGATACTTTGTTGCAAAATTCTCATTTCAAATGGTTTATCATAGGAGATTACACTGATACTACTTTTTATGGCAGAGGTGATTCAATAGATATTCATTGGGGTAGTAGTCCTGGAAGTTATAAAATAGGAATCAGTGAAGTGTCAGAGCAAGGATGTATAGGAGATACTGTATGGTCGACAATTGAAGTACAAGGTGCTTCAATTGACTTAGGACCAGACCAAAATAAATGCGTAGGGGAAAGCTATCAATTTACAGCAAACAATAGTTTCCAATCATATTTTTGGAACGATACTCTTTTAACCTCAGATAGTTATTTTAAAGGCACTGCTCAAAAAACAGATACCATTACTGTAGAAGGAATAATCAATAATTGCCGAAGCCGAGATACTGCAATATTATTTGTTCATCCTTTACCTAATATTACATTTACAGAAGATGGAACACCAGTAAAAGACTCAATTATCGTCTGTGAAAACCAAAAAGTTACTCTAGGTGCAGGAAACGATGGATTAAATTACAATTGGAGCACAAATGAACATACACCATACATTATAACTGGGTTATCGCCATCAAGAGATACGCAGAATATTTCTGTCGATGTCATTTCAGAATATGGATGCGAATCTAAAGATTCTATTGAAATTATTCCTTGTAAACAATTCATACCAAATGCATTTACTCCTGATCGTCAAAAAAATCATACATGGGAAATTCCTTTCTTAATATATTATCCCGAGGCTACAGTTGATGTTTATGACCGGTGGGGAAACTTGGTATTTCATTCTAGAGGATACACTACTCCAGGATGGGATGGAAAATGTAATGGTATTACACTGCCAACAGAAAATTATATATATATTATCCAGCTAAATAGCAATTCAAAACCAATAGTTGGCAGTGTGACAATTATTAGAGCCAAATAGGGAAATATTAACTGATTATAAGAAAAGTTAATTATATGGATTAATGAATTTAGTAAAAAGTTAAGTTTAATAAAATGCTTGTTCACATCGGACTCATAAAATTTAAGTTGTTAAGATTTGCAATTCAGAGATTTGTGATATATTTGCCTCTTGAAAAAAAGAGACGGCTGGATGGGCTAATTTAAAAAGTTGTTGATCGATGAGATATCTAAGACTCGCGAGTGTTTTGCTGATTATTCTGGGAATTAATAAAAGTGGATATGGACAGCAAGAACCTTTGTTTAGTCAATATATGTTTAATACATTTTTGTTTAATCCAGCTGCTGCAGGTAGCGAAGGATTTACTTCACTTGATTTGGTTGCTCACGATCAATGGGTTGGAATAGCAGGTTCTCCGCAAACATATTCAGTAGATATTCAAACCAGGGTTTTGAAAAATAGCTTTATTGCTAAAGCATTAAATTTAAGAAAAAAATTCAGCCATAGATCTAAAAGTGGGAGAGTTGGTGTAGGAGCTCAGATTTATACTGATATGAGCGGTCCTATTAACAGGACGGGAATGAACCTTACTTATGCTTACCACATTCCTTTGAGACAAAGTCAACTTTCATTCGGCCTTGCACTTCAAACTTATGAGTTTAGTTTAAATAAAGCCGATATTCATCTTGCTGATGTTACTGATCCGTGGTTTTATAGTACCAATTTTAATCGATTTGTATTTGACGGTAATTTTGGAGCTCAATTTACTACTCCTTTTCTTTTTTCTGGAATTTCTGTTTCGAATTTATTTCAATCAAGTTTACATTTAGGAGATACTACAGGATTACAAATTGGCCGTCAATACTGGCTTACGGGCGGTTATAAAATTGAACTTAATAGATTTTTCCTGATTGAACCTTCAACTTTAATGAAAATCTCTGAATTGGGGGCATTCCAGATAGATTTATCTACACGCGTTTATTACAGAGAAGATTATTGGTTTGGACTTTCTTATCGCAATGGCGCATATGGTGGATCTATTATTTTTCTTTCTGGAGTTAGAGTTGGAAAATACTACTTCGGTTATTCTTTTGACCTTACATTAGCTCCAATTATGACTCATACCTTTGGATCACATGAATTTATGCTTTCTGTCAAATTTGGTGAGACTGCCCGCCGTTATCGTTGGTTGAACAGATATTAATAAATAAAATTCATTAGCTGATTATTAGTGGCATTCTTTTGAAATGCCATTTTTGTTTTCATAACATTGGATTGTTTATCTTAGTAAAATGTTCAAAATTGAATCATTTTTATTATTGTGACCAATTAAAGTTAAAAAGTTATTGGAATTTAAATCTAACTATGAATGCTATGAAAAGTTTTCGGAAAGAATTATGGTTCGAATTACCTCAACGCAGGGGATTTAAAAATATAACTCAACAAATTGAGGAATGTTTGTTTGAAAGTAAGATCAAAGAAGGATTGTTACTTGTAAATGCCATGCATATTACTGCAAGTGTATTTATAAATGATGATGAATCAGGATTACATAATGATTTCGAAGTGTGGCTCGAAAAATTAGCACCTGAAAAGCCTTATTCTCAATACAAGCACAACGGGTTTGAAGACAATGCAGATGCACATTTAAAACGTACAATTATGGGAAGAGAGGTAGTAGTAGCAATTTCCGATGGAAAACTCGATTTTGGACCATGGGAACAAATATTTTATGGAGAATTTGATGGAAAAAGAAAAAAAAGAGTGCTGGTGAAAATTATTGGAGAATAATAAAATATTAATTTTTTTACGATTTAAATTTTCAAAAACAAAAAAGGAGGGAACGAGTCTCTCCTTTTTTTAAATATCATTTTACGTAGGGTCGCGAAGGCGTAAGATTATTCGCTTTGTGAATTGGCTTTATTAACTTTGACATTTCTGCCTGCAAGTTCTTTACCATTCATGTTCTTCAAAGCTTCTTCTGCAGATGCTTCGCTGTCCATTTCAACAAATCCGTAGCCTTTTGATTTACCTGTACGTTTATCGATGATAATTTTCACCGATACAACTTCGCCAAATTGGCCGAATGCTTTTCTCAACTCTTCTTCCTTCATCGAGTAAGAGATGTTGCCAACATAAAGTGTTACACTCATAAAAAAAATATTAAGAAATTAAAGATAATACAACAAAAATATGCCAAATAAGATAGATTTCAACAAATTTATAATGAAATTGTTCTAAAAAATATTCAAATTAACCCTGCAATGTTGCAATCATAATAGCTTTAATAGTATGCAACCTGTTTTCAGCCTGATCAAAAACAATTGAATATTCCGATTCGAAAACTTCATCTGTAATTTCCATAGATTCAATGCCAAATTTTTCATGAATCTCCCTGCCTATTTTAGTTTCTAAATTATGATAGGCTGGTAAACAATGTAATAATTTTACATTAGGATTTTCTGTCATTTCAAGAACTTGTTTGTTAATCTGATAGGGTAACAACAATCTGATACGTTCTTCCCATACTGACTCAGGTTCTCCCATAGAAACCCAAACATCAGTATAAAGAAAATCGCAACCAAGAACTCCCTGGGTAACATTTTCAGTCAAAGTAATTTTTGCATCTGTTTTTTTAGCTATTTCCTGACATTTATTCACTAACTCAATCTTAGGCTGACATTGGTTTGGAGCTGCAGCTCTAAAATCTAAGCCCATTTTTGCTGAAGCAACCATTAACGAATTACCCATATTGTTACGAGCGTCACCAAGATAACAAAAGCTAATTTTATTTAGAGGTTTAGAAGAATGTTCCTGCATTGTAAGAAGATCAGCGAGCACCTGAGTAGGATGAAATTCATCGGTGAGACCATTCCAAACAGGCACTCCGGAATATTTAGCAAGATATTCAACAGTTTCCTGAGAATAACCCCGATATTCTATTCCATCATAAAGCCTGCCTAAAACACGGGCTGTATCTTTTATAGATTCTTTATGTCCTATCTGGCTGCCTGACGGACTTAAATAAGTTACATTTGCACCTTGATCAAATGCAGCAACTTCAAATGCACAGCGCGTGCGAGTAGAAGTTTTTTCAAATATTAAAGCTATATTTTTACCTTTTAATCTTTGTTTTTCTTTGCCAGTTTTCTTTGCTACTTTTAATTCTGCTGAAAGTTTCAGAAGATGAATAATTTCATCTGGTGAAAAATCAAGAAGCTTTAAGAAGCTTCTGTTTTTTAAATTTAAACCCATTGTTTGATAAGAAGTTATTAATCATTTTTTAATTTAATAATTCAAAGGTAATAAATTTAGTTGCTATTTCAATTTTCAATTATGCAGAATAATAATTTTGAATTCAATGTCGTTTAGTTAAGGAACGAAAAACCCTTCGACAAGCTCAGGGAGACAATAAAATGAAGTCATACTGAGCTTGTCGAAGTATGACCAATGATATAAGACTGCTTAACTAAACGACATTGAATTTGAATTATGAAATTCAATTCATAATTTTCAATTATTACTCTTAATTTACATGCAAAGGATTTTTATGACCTTAAAAATAAAAGCGAATGAGTTTTTGAATAAGAAGGTTTTTTACAACTTAAATTTAGATATTATATCGCGTAATTCATCTGCTTGTTTAGCAAGCTTATCAGATTGAGAAGCCATATCATCAGATCGTTGAGCGTTAGATTGCACAACTGAGTTAAGTTGTTGCATTGCATTATTGATTTGCTCAACTCCACTTACCTGTTCCAAACTGGCTGCAGCAATTTCCTGAACAAGTTTTGAAGTACGCTCAATTTCAGGTGCCAACAGTTGTAACTCTTTTTCGGCATTTAATGAAAGAGATAATGTAGATTTCGAAACATTATTAATTTCACCGGCAGCACTTTTACTTTTTTCAGCAAGTTTACGGACTTCACCGGCCACAACTGCAAATCCTTTACCATGTTCACCAGCACGTGCTGCTTCAACAGCAGCATTCAAAGCAAGAATATTGGTTTGAAATGCAATTTCATCTATAATATTTACTTTATCTGCAATTTGTTTTAATGATTGTGATGCAACCTGAAATGATTCCTTATTCCTATTAACTTCTGCTACAGATTTATTTGCTATTGATTCTGTTTGTTTTGCATTATCAGTTGTTTGTTGAATATTTGCATACATTTCTTCCATGGATGATGAAATCTCTTCGGTTGCAGAAGCTTGTTGGCGCGCACCTTCAGCAATTTCAGTTGCACTGGCTGACAAAACCTGGCTAGATTCTGCAATATAGTCAGAATTCTCTGAAATGTTAGAAATTATGGCTTTTAAACGTTCATTAAGTTTGTTGAGCGCTTCTGCAAGCATTCCTACTTCATCATTTCTTATCACATTAATATTATGAGTAAGATCTCCTTCAGCCATTTTATTTGCTATAAAAATCCCTCTATTGATAGGATGGGTAATAGAATTGGTAATAATTATAACTAGAATAATTCCTATAATCAAAATGGCTATAACTGAAAATTGAAGTACGATTCTTTCATTTTGAATAGTTTTATTGGTGTTTTCACCCATTTCTTTGACTTGGTCAAGGCCTACATCAGATGTACCTCGAACAGTCCACATAATATTGCTCGACATTTCAAAATTAGCAAGCTCCATTTTTTTAGCCATCGAGAAATTATCAATGAATGATGATGCAGCATCAGAAAATGATACTAAGGAAGTATCTAATAATTGCGGTAAATTTCCATTTCGTTTTATAAAATCATTGACAATTATTTTAAAATTTTCAATGTCAGCTCTGTTTTTCTTCAATATTGATGGAGTTTTTTCATACACAGCCTGAAAAACCAGACCGCAAATATTATTTAAGTTTGACAATAAATCATTGAAAACTGCATTTCTGCCTTTATAATTGTCAATTTCATACTTATTAATTATTTCTTTGCAATTTTGGATGCGGCTTAACAAGCCATTAGTTACTGATACAGTTTTTTCATACTGTTCAAGCATACTACCAAATTTAGCAACATCATCACGAATTTGTAAAAAATCATTATTCGTAGTTTTTAATTTAGTTGATTCTCCTGTTACTTTAACAAGCATCTCAAGAGATTCATTAAACTTATCCAATTGGTTCTTCGTTTTCTTTATATAATAACTATCTCCACTATTATCATATGCCTGAAGCATTTGAATTACTTCATGCCAGTATTTATCCAGGTAAAAAGATTCATCAATAGTAGGAATATAATTTTCTGAAAGATTTTTAGTTTCATTCTTAACTTTGCTCATATTTATAAATGCAATAACTCCTATTAAAAAAGCTATTAGTATCATTGCGGAGAAACCTATTCCCAGTTTATATCCGATTTTTAAATCTTTCCATTTCATTGAAAATACAATATTTAAATACAATTATATCACGTTCTACGAATAAGTGCAAATAATTTGATACTGTTTTGATAAAGAATCCTAACTATATTTGTATTTGAAAATAATTACTAAAATTACATATATGATATTAATTTAGCATAATATATTAGGTTTGTTTTAAAAATTTAATAAATAATATATATTTAAATGATTGAGTGCTAAATTATTGTTTTTTTGAGAAATAATTAATATTTAGTTAAATAATTAATTCGGTTTTAATGTATTTCAGGATAAAAAAAGTGAAATTTTGAAGATTTTTAAATATCAAGTTATTTGTCATGATAAATAATAACTCTAATCGTTAATTATTTCCAATAAAACTAAAGTTGAATGCTTAAATCTAATTATTTTTTTTATAAAAATCAAACTCATAATGAAAATCATAAAACTCGTTATTCTAAATGTTCTAGAGGCTTTGCTCATAGGAACACTTTTGTTTGCTCTATTTACATGCAAACAAGTAAGTAAAATAAAAATCGGTTTTATGGTACCAACTTATGAAATCTCAAGGTATGAAAAGGATAGGGATTTTTTTGTAAGTAAAGTAACAGAACTTGGTGGAGAGGTAGTAGTTACTGATGCTGGTGGAGATGATAAGAAACAAATTACACAGGCTAATGAACTTATTAGCCAGGGAGTAAGTGTTCTTGTTGTTTCAGCTGTAAATCAAAATACTGCAGCGGCTATCATTCGAGAGGCCCACGACAACAATATAAAAGTTATTGCCTACGAAAGATTAATTCAAAATTGTGATTTAGATTATTACATAACCTTTGACAGTAAGGCAGTTGGTCAAAAAATGGCCCAATATGTCTTAAAATATAAACCTGAAGGTAATTATATCTTGCTTGGTGGTGATAAATCTGATAAAAATGCAATGCTCGTAAAAGAAGGACAAAAAGAAGAAATTGATAGTTATGTCAAATCTGGAAAAATTAAAATTATTTTTGATGTTTATATAGAAGGATGGTCATCTGAAAATGCTTACATGACGATAAAAGATGTTTTAAAGTTAAGTGATATAATGCCAGATGTTATTCTGTCATCAAATGATGGTATGGCTGAAGGAGCAGTAAAAGCTTTAACAGAATTCGGGTTGGAAGGAAAAGTTATGGTTACCGGGCAAGACGCTGAATTAAGTGCTTGTCGCAGAATCATCGAGGGCACACAAAATGTTACAATATACAAACCTTTTAAAAAACAAGGAGAAACTGCAGCTATTGTTGCAATGAAAGTTGCAAAAGGTGAACAGGTTATTGAAATTAATACAAAAGTCCCTAACGGAAGAACTGAAGTACCAAGTATTTTGCTCGAGCCAATAACTGTTGATAAATCAAACTTAGAAAATACAGTAATTGCTGATGGGTTTTACAAAGAAAGTGATATCTTCAAAAAATGATGATATTTATAAATCTAGTTCCTTCAATTCTCAGAAATATTCAATGTCAATTTATCATTGATTTTCTATGTTCAAGAAGTATTATTAATGATTTTTTTAGCATTCCCTACTGATTTATATCATTTTTTTTCCTAAAATATCCCTTAACTTATTCCTTGCTAATTGAAAGGTATAAAACTATTTTTGAAAATAGCATTTAGATAAACCCAAAATTTAACCTCAAAAGTATTACTATGAAACTAGCCAAATGTCTTATTTTCAAAATTAACCAGCAGAAATTTGCAATTCGAACTAGTCTTGTTTATAATATTGTAGAAAAGCCTAGACTTGTAAGTACATTACCTCTTAAACCATATGAAAAAGCTATGTTTAGTTTCAGAGGTATGATAATTCCGTTATTAGATATTAGAAGAATACTAGGTTTATCCTTAGATTCAGAAAATAATAATCCATGCGTTCTGATAGTAGAATTAAAAATAAATGGTTATCCAGAATTAGTTGGAATTTCAATAGATGAGGTGATAGAAGTTACAGAAATTGATGATATTTTATCATATCCATATTGTTCTGTTTCTTTAGGAAAGCAATGCAATTTAAGGGAAACTATTCTTATCCGCAACGGAGAACCAGTAGTAATGCTAAATACTAGCAGAATTTTATCAGAAAGAGTTTTCGAATCGCATGAAGAAAAACCGATAATTCTTTTAGCAAATTAAGGTTTTTCAAATTGGTGTACATATAAAAAATGTGCGAATTACTTTATTAAGTCGTGTAATATTAAAAAATTGAATTATGACCTAATAATTAACTATGAATTCACCAAAATTAATTCTTGTGATAAATTATAAGACTACTTCATATAAAATATTGTATGAGTTTGATTTTTTAATATTTTATTTTTTCTATAAACTATCATTAAGCTAATTATTTATAACTTGAATTGAGTAAAAAATAATATTAACTTTGTTCTCAATAGTTAATTATTAAATAACCATCAAAGTAATGAGTGAAACTACCAAACGTACCATAATGCTTATAGACGATTCCTCAACTAATAATATTCTTTATGAAAGTATCTTATTAGATGAAGGTTACGAAGTAATTATTTGTGAAGATGCAAAAATAGCATTAAATAGGCTTCAAAAGGATATTCCAGATCTTATTATATTAGACTTAATGATGCCTGGAATTGATGGATTTCATTTTCTTGAAAAGAAAAAAGGAATTCCTAATGTCACCAATGTTCCGGTAGTTATGTTGACGGCAAGGATGGATAGAGAAAGTGAACGAAAGGCATATGAATTGGGTGTGGTAGGTTATATGGTAAAGCCAGTTGGAATATCTGAGATTACTGAAAAACTCAAGAAAATTTTCTCTTCTAAATGACAATATTAGCGATTATACTAATAATCCCTTCTTATCTGTAAACATAAACTTGAAAAATTATAATACAAAAATCTTCAAAATACTGATTTAAAATCTTAATGAAGCTGTTCTATATTTTTATTAAATTTATTTTATAGCCACGAGAAATCTTGTACTAGTTGCTATGAGATTAATAAGCAACACTATTATTGATATTTAAACGTTAGCTGCTAAATAGTTCTAAATATTTTCTTATACAAGCAAATGGTTAAAGAACACAATTTTAATTAACAAAAAATGCAGTGGTAATTAATTTAACCACTGCATTTCAAATGATGAATGATTTAGAAACTAAAATAAAACCCCAAAACTAAAAACCCTTAAAACCTTATAAATTGGTATGTAATAACATTCATCAAATTGTAATGCAAATTTAATATTTTGAACGTACAAGTGCAAATGTTAACTTAAATAAATATAAGATTATTGCACCCTATTTTGGGAGTGTGATTATTTAATTAAATGAGTATTTCCCATTTGCTACTTTTTAATACCTAATAGCTTGAACATAAATGCATATTGCAATGCACTTTCTTTATAAATTTCAAAACGACCTGAAGATCCAGTATGTCCGGCCTGCATATTAGTATATAACAACACGATATTATTGCTTTTATTTCTTGTCCTTAGTTTTGCAACCCATTTAACTGGTTCCCAATATTGTACCTGAGAATCATGTAAAGCTGCTATAACCAAAATAGCAGGATAATTTAAAGGCTTGACGTTATCATAAGGTGAATAGGACAACATATACTTGTAATAAATTAAATCATGAGGATTCCCCCATTCATCAAATTCAGAGGTAGTTAATGGTATACTTTCATCGAGCATAGTAGTTACAACATCTACAAAAGGCACAATTGCGATAACACCTTTAAACAAGTCGGGTCTCATATTAATTACAGCACCAATCAGCAGGCCTCCTGCACTTCCACCAAGTGCAAACATTTTTTGAGAATTAGTATATTTATTCTCAATAAGATATTCTGCACAATCTATAAAATCGTTAAATGTATTCATTTTGTTGAGCATTTTGCCCTCTTCATACCAATCCCGACCCATTTCTTGTCCACCGCGAATATGTGCCATAGCAAAAATAAAACCTCTGTCAAGCAGGCTAATGCGCGCTGAAGCAAAAGATGGATCTGCACTTAAACCATATGCACCATACCCATACAACAAAAGTGGATTATTTCCATTTAGTTTATTTCCTTTTTTATAAACTAGTGAAACAGGAATTTTTTTTCCATCACGTGCATCTATATATAATCGTTTTGAAATGTAATCCTGCGAATTAAAATTTCCTAAAACTTCCTGCCGTTTTTTTAAGATTTTTTCACCAGTTACCATATTAAAATCATAAACTGAATTAGGAAGCGTGAGAGATGAATAATTAAATCGCAAGACATTACTCTCGAGTTCAGGGTTTATGCCTACACTTACTATATACACCTCTTCTCCAAAGTCTATATAATAATCTTTCATCATATCCCAGTCTAAAATACGAAGCTGAATTAGACCATTTTTTCGTTCAGTAATAACAATATATTTACTAAAAATTTCTATATTTTCAAGTAAAACATCTTCGCGATGAGGAATTAGTTCTTTCCAGTTTTTAATACCAGGATTACTAACTGACGTTTCCATCAGTCTGAAATTTTTTGCTTTATAATTTGTGACTATATAAAATTTATCCTTAAAATGACTAACGCTATATTCGATGTTTTTTTTACGAGGTTGAATAATCTGAAATTTTCCCTCAGGTTCATTGGCTTTAAGAAAACGAAATTCATCGGATGTCTTTGTATAAGATACAATCATAATAAATTGCTTCGATTTTGTTTTAAAAAGTGTAGTTCCATATGTCGCGTCTTTTTCTTCAAATACAAGTACGTCCTTTTTTAAGGTATTACCTAGTCTATGTCTGTAAATCTTATCAGCTCTTAGTGTCTGCTCATCTTTTGTACAATAGAAAACTGTTTTATTATCGTTAGCCCAAATAACTTGACCAGTTGTATTAGGAATACTGACATCAAAAATTTTTCCAGTTTTAAGATCCTTAAAATAAATTGTGTACATTCTTCTACTAAAAGTATCTACTCCATATGCCATAATTTTATTGTCAATGGAAATAAAAAGTCCCGAAATATGAATATAGCTTTTACCTTTTGCCATTTCATTAACATTTAATAGTATTTCTTCTGCTGAATCTAAACTTTCTTTCTTACGACAGTAAATTGGATATTCCTTACCTTCCTCAAAGCGGGTATAATAAAAATAACCATTGTCTTTATATGGAACAGATTCATCCGTTTGTTTTATTCGCCCAATAATTTCGTCATAAAGCCTATCTCTAATGTCTGAATAATCAGCCATTACTTCTTCAGTATATTGATTTTCTGCCTTGATATAATCAATGACTTTTGGGTTATTACGTTCATTAAGCCAATAGTAATAATCTATCCTGGAATGCCCATTAGTTGAAAGCTCCTTTTTTATCTTTTCTGCAACAGGTGGAATCATCTTAATTTATTTTTTTCACATTATTAACAGGATGGTAAAAATAATGAAAAGGAAGTTTTTTTTTATTAACTATTCTTAAGGGAAATAAAAGAAATAATTATTTGAAATTAACTTTAGGTAATTTTTAGTGCTATAAATATCTTATTTTAAACAAGTATCGAATTAATTTATAATATAAAGGAAAACTAAGAAATTATAATTTCTTTAATTCAAAATAATTAAGCAATAATTGAAAGTGACATTGATCCAAAATACTTAATTATTCAGTGATTATAGATCAAAAAAGATTTATTAAATTCATTTTTTGTATTTTACCTGCACCTGATATGCTTTGTTTAACTTCAGGATTTCCAATATAATCTACTTTTCCAGCTCCAGAGATATTCACTTCAAGTTCCTTATTTACATTTACTTTAGCTCTTCCAAAACCTGAAATGTCTATTTTGCATTTTTGCGTTTTAAAATTATGCGCATCAAGATTGCCAGCTCCTGTAATACTAACATCTAAATTATTGGCCTTACCACTAAAATTCAAATCTGCACCTCCACTGACAATCGCATTAAGATTATTCAATATCATGTTCATTTCAATTCTACCTGCTCCTGAAATATTTATACTTAAATCCTTAAAAATTAATCCACTGTCGCAAGATAGCTCTGTAGCACCCGAAAAATTTATTGAATTAAGATCAGGACAAGTAATTATAAGCTTTAATTCCTTTGATCTGATAATAGTTTTAATATTATATATACTAAGAATGCTGTCTAATAAATCTGTTTTAATAACGTTCATAAGATTTGAATCTGCTTCAATAATAACCGACCCAATATCTCCGTGTTTTAAAAATACATCATATGCTCCTTTAATATTGACGGCTTTAAAACCATTTATATTTCGTTGTTGGAAAATGACTTTACCATTTCCACCAATAGTTTTCTTCCCGCATGCTGGAACAAGCACCAATAAACATGTTGAAATAATCATTAATCGCAGATTCATAATCGTTTTTTTTGTAAAAATAGTAATTATAAAATCTGAATAAAACGATAATATTAAATTAATCTATTTGTGGAATAAGATAATAGCAATAAAGTACTTATAAAATAAATGTCATACCACAAGAATCTTATAAAAAAGAAAAAGTTAAGATATTAAGTAATAAAATTAGCCGTTGATTAATAAATTTAATCAATATTACTTCTTACTATAAAAAAGTTTAAAGTTATTGCTATATTAGATCATAGAACCAGATAAATAATCATTTAGCTATTTTACTTGTAAGTTTTTTTGATGACTAAAATTAAATACATTTTATTTTATGAAAATTAAATTTCTGGGTGCAGCACGAGAAGTAACGGGTAGTAAGCATCTCATTACAACAAATTATGGTAAAAATATTTTATTGGATTGTGGAGTTTATCAAGGAAAAGGACTTGAAACCGATAAACTAAATCGCAACCTGACATTTAATCCGACTACTATTGACCATATTATTCTGACCCATGCACACATTGATCATTCAGGATTAATTCCATATCTCTATAAATTAGGTTTCATTGGTTCTGTCGTGTGTACAAGTGCGACCCGTGACTTATGTGCGATAATGCTTGCTGATGCTGGCCAAATTCATGAACATGATACTTACACATTTAATAAAAAACTTGCATTAAAAGGCTTACCGCCCACTGAACCCTTATATACAAAAGCAGATGCTGTAGCATGCATGCAGTTATTTATTGGCGTGCCTTACGATAGAAAATTCTTCATTGATGAAAGTACAAAAGTTAAATTCACAAATACAGGCCATTTGCTTGGAAGTGGTGTTGCTAATTTAGAAATTACTGAAAATGGCAAAAAGTTTTCAATTGCATATACCGGAGACATAGGACGTCCTACAAACAGAATACTTAAACCTCCAGTAACTTTTCCACAAGCTGACATACTTATTGCGGAATCGACTTATGGAGATCGATTACATTCTGAGCCAAAACAATCTGAAGAAGAACTTTTAAATATAGTCAAAGAAACATGTGTCTTGAAAAAAGGAAAACTGATTATTCCTTCATTCAGCGTTGGACGTACACAGGAAATAGTTTATTCATTCAATAATTTTTTTAACCAAGGTAAATTGCCGAAAGTTGATATTTATGTAGATAGTCCCTTATCTGTTAATGCTACCAACGTTTTCAGACTTCATCCAGAATGTTTTAATAGCGAAATCCTCCATGTAATGGAAACCGATCCCGATCCTTTTGGTTTTAACAGCCTTTATTATATACAGCGACAAGAAGATTCCAAAAGGTTGAACAATATTAAAAAGCCATGTGTAATTATATCAGCTTCTGGTATGATGGAAGCCGGCCGAATAAAACATCATTTGGCAAATAATATTTCAAATCCTAAAAATACTATTTTGGCAGTTGGATATTGTGCGCCATCAACTCTTGGTGCCAAAATATTACGTGGCGACAAACAAGTTTCAATTCACGGAAACCATTATGAAGTAAAAGCTGAAATACGTCGCATCGAGTCTTACAGTGGTCATGGTGACTATAAAGAGATGATTAACTTCTTAAAATGCCAGGATTTAAATAAAATTGAAAAAACTATTCTAGTTCATGGTGAATTTGAAACCCAACAAAAATATAAGAATTTTCTTGAAGTAGAAGGTTTTAAAAATATAATTATTCCTGCTCCTGGAGACGAAATATCTATATAAAGAATTGAAATTTCAAAGACAAAATATGAAAACTTACTTTAACGTGAGTTCGACATAAAAGTAAAAATATAATATATTTATTGATAGCTATAAAACAAAAAGCGACTTTGTGTTTTCTTTGAGTCTTAGAGTCTTTGTTGCATTTTTATTGAAATATTTTTGCCACAAAGGCACTAAATCACTAAGATTCTCTAAAAATAAAATATAACTATTTGTAGCGCAATAAATCTTATATCGGACTCACGTTACTTTAATAAATAAATGATTACAAATCAAAAACCCTGGTTTTTCAGCCAGGGTCTTTATTTATATGTCCTTTTAATTTTATCTGATTATTGTAACGGTACCATTTTGGGTTGATTTGCCATTTCCATAAAAATCAATCACGTAAAAATAGGTATCCATAGGTAAAGGACCACTGCTATTAGTTCCATTCCACCCTCTACCTGGATAACCTGGTGAAGAACGATAAACCAACCTGCCCCAACGATCATATACTTGTACTACTACTTTAGGATAATTATCTGATAAACCTTTTATTACCCAGGTATTATTTTTATGACCAGGAGTGAATGCATTTGGTATGCCTTCAAATTTACAACGCAAGATATTAATAGTATCGCTTGTTTTACATAAATTATTATAAGATACTTCCACTTTTATTGTCTTTACTCCCCTTCCAATAGTAATTGTTTGACTACTTGAATAAAAAGTATCATTTATTGTCCAATAATAAGTTGCTCCCGGATTGCCTGCATCAAGCGTCGTATCATTATCATCGCATACGCGGGTATCTTTACCTAAATTAACTTTTGGCATAGGATATTCCGTAACTTTAATAGTATCGCTTGCCGAACAATTCTCCTTACTTGTGATTCTTGCCCAAACAGTTTCAGTAGTATCCGGAGTATAAGAATTTAAATGGCTCCCGTTAAACCATAATATTGTTCCAGAATCGGGTATAGTTGGTTCCAAAGGCGGTGGAAGATAGCCTTTACAAAAATGTATATCCGGTCCAAGATCTACGACAGGTGATTGTTTGACCTTTACAATTAAATTTTTAGAAGCAGTGCATCCATCATAATTGCCAAATACTGTTAATGTGTCAGTTCCTGACTTTTTCCAAACAACCCAGATAGTATCATTTAGTGTATTTGAACGTAAAACAATGCCATTTTTGGGAACATGCCAGGTAAACTTCATGCCATCAGAACCGCTAATAGTATAGCGCCTTGCCTCGTCACTGGAGCATACTTCCTGCTGTGCTTTTAAGTAAAAAGTGTTAAGAATTAATAATAATATGACAATTACCCGGTTCAATTTTCGTTAAGATTCGCTTGTTTTACTTTAAAATTCTATTCTTTACTTTATATCTAAATTTAAAATGTTACATTCTAAATAATACTATGCATTTAATAACCAATATCATAAATTTTGGGTACTGGTTTAATTGTAATGGTTAATAATGGTGCATCAACATCATCGTAAATTTGAGTAACGCTACCTGCAACAATTCTAGTTATTCTTACATAATGATAAACATTAGCTGAGCTTGAAGTATTATTCCAACCCTTATTGAAAGTTAATAATGCAGGTGACAATGTATTAAAACTTCCTGCTTCAGTTGTCGTATCATTATCTATTTTGTAAGTAACGGTGTAAGAACCTGAATATCCTGCTATATCAATTAATCCATTTACAACAACACTTCCGCCAGAATCTACAGGACATTGAGGTGCAGGATTTGCATCCCAAGTCACTTTTACAGGAAGTGAAGGAACATTGTCATAAAGCTTAATCATTAAAGATTTTGGATCTCCATTACAACCATCTAAACCAGCAGGAAATATTGTTAAAGTATAAAGACTATCGGTATTACCTGTCCACTTCACCGTTAGAGTTGTAGTATCGCTAGAAATAAAACCTGAAATGGCAGGTGATACAGTCCAAGTATAGTTAGCCGGAACTGCATTCAACTTTTCAATATTAAAAGTCATAGTAGTATCCTTCTTAACATACACCTGGGCATGCAAAGTCAAACTGCTTGCTAAAGCAATTAAAAAAGTGATCCAAAATATTTTAAGAAAAGCTTTCATGCTTTTACTTTCAAATTCTATTTTTATTTAACCTGCCAGTTTTAAACCTGGCAGGCAATTATTTCAATTCAAATTAGAATGAAAAATTTCCAAGTGCTGGAGCAGCATTTATAGTTACAGCTTGATTTACTCCAGTTTGTGGTGAATTCCTTGTTTCGCCACCAGATGTTGTACCATTGACTGAAATAACACGTATGGCTTGAATACCTGCTGTTGCAGTTGAAAAAGCTGCCATGTTAATAGTTCCTGTTGTAGGTGCAGCAGCACCAACAGCAACTATTGTGGAAGCTTCTCCCGGTAAATCTTGAACACCATTATTATTGGCATCAACATAATATGTAAAACTGTTAATCGTACTACCAGCCGGTCCTGCAATATTAACTGTAATATTTGATGCTGTACTATTTTGACAAACTGACTGAGTTGCAATGGGGATTGTTGCTGTAAAAGTAGGAACTGACACTCGTACAATCAGATTAGAGGCTGTACTAGCACAAGATCCTGCAACCGAAGTTGCATCAACGCTTACAGTTGCCTGTTGACCATTTGATGCTATTCCACTAATCGTTAATGTTTGCGATGATGTTGTAGCATTCAATGTTGATAAAGGAAAAGCATTTGTCAAAATGTTATTTGGATCACTAGGTTTTGTCCAACTGAAATTTGAAGTAATAGCGTTTGTTACGCCTATACTTACCGGATAAGATTGACCAGCAGAAACTTCAAGAACAGGTGCTTGAGCAAATAAACCCGCACTAAAAAATCCTGCACATACTGTAAAAATTAACTTTTTCATGATCTTAGAGTTTTATAGTTTATTAAATTTATTATGTTTTTAATTTTTAACATTATTTACTTTTTATTATGGATTTGTAATGGGTGTGAGTGTTGGTAATGCCTCTACAATAATTTGTTTAGTATTTATAATTGAACCACAACCTCAACAGAGATAGCAAGATGAC
>CAWKPE010000034.1:0-91115 GCA_963851385.1 uncultured Bacteroidota bacterium
TAAAAGTAGATTATTGGGATATTGATGCGATAGCAGATGCTATTTACGGGGTGTTGAATTATAATGCTATTGGGAATCTTATGAAAAATAAAAGCAAACAGGAGGCCAGTCACCTTAGCTGGGACAGGGTAGCTGCAAAAATTAAAGAAATATATTACCAGGTTGCTTAACAACTAAAACAAAAATTTTAAAAATGACAGTTATGGAAACAAATCAAAATTTAGAGACTGACTCGCTGGATAGTGAAAAACCAGAAACTAATTTCCCGAATTTTCATAATAAGGAAAACTCCAGTGATGATAATACAATTTGGCATAATGAAAATCGTACTATGGAAAATAATAAAAATGCTAAAACTGAACAATCATCAAACCATATTAAAGACCAGGGAAATCAATACAAACATTTTTTTTAGAACTAATTATTAAAATCATAGATGATTTGGGTCTTTATATAATTCATTAACCTCAGGTTATTATGGAAAATAACATTTTTGATGGGATTGAGATATTGGTTGTAGAGGATGATCTAATGAATTATTCTTTATTGGGAGAACTTCTGTTCTATATTAGGGCTAATCATATTTAGCAAAAAATGGGATTGAGGCCATTGATGTACTTGCCAAGCATGACAATATTTCTATTATATTAATGGATATATATATGCCTAAAATGGATGGTATTACGGCCACGCAGAAAATCAGGGAAAAAGGGGTAATCATTCCCATTATTTTTCAAACTGCATACGGCAATGAGGAAAATAGAAATAAATGTTTTGCAGCCGGAGGAAATGAGTTTTTGAGCAAACCGTTAAGGTCAAACGATCTTTAATTTTATACTTGAAAAATACCTGGCTAAAAGCCAGGCATGATAGATATAAGCAGAAGATAACTAAATATGTACATAAAAAACATTAATACTATTTTGTAAAATCTAATTTATACCAGATATATGCGAACCGGATTATTTATAAGACGTAATAAGGAAATGGGGCAACAATCAATTCAAAAGTATATATCTCTATATAATGATCTGATTGAGAAAAACAGGCAATTTCAAGTATTAAACGAACAACTTCTGAAAGAAAAAGAAAAGTTAGAAGAACGGGACCGTTTAAAATCAGCATTTTTAGCAAATATAGTACATGAAATATGCACCCCGATAAGTGCGATCAAAGGTTTTGCAGAACTTCTTCAAACCCCTGATCTGATCGAAAAAAACAAGATCAAATATGCCCAAATTATCACTCAGTGTGCGGACAACATGTTAAACCTTGTTCACGACCTGTTAGATACCTCCAAAATAGAAGCCGGACAACTCACTATTATTGAAAGACCAGGCAATTTAAGGGACTTGTTTAACGAGTTATTTGAGTTATTCAATAATCCAACGATACAACGCAAATCGGGAATGGTACAATTAAAATCCTATCTTGAATTAACCCAGGAACAATGCCTGATAGATGCCGATTTTATAAGACTCAGGCAAGTTCTCATTAATTTAATAAGTAATGCTTTAAAATTTACTGAAAAAGGGCATGTAATCTTCGGGTGCTGTTTAATCGACCCCAAAACATTATGTTTTTCTGTTGAAGATACAGGTATTGGAATAGCCCCGGAAAAACAGGACATTATTTTCGAACGGTTCAGGCAACTGAACGATCCAAATTTAGCGAACAGGTGCAAAGGCACAGGTCTGGGACTTTCTATTGTAAAGTCACTCGTCGGGTTGATGAACGGTGAAGTTTGGGTGGATTCGACTCAAAACATAGGATCTACATTTTATTTTACACTACCATACAAGAAATCAACAATACCAAAAGCGATCACTAAAAATAATGTTTCTTACAATTGGAGCGACAAAAATATTCTCATTGTTGAAGATGATGATTTTGAAATTTCTTTAATGAGCAAATATCTGAGTGAATCTAATGCAAACTGCTTTTACGCAAAAGATAGTAAAAGTGCTTTAGAGAGCGTCAAATCGAATTCTACTCTCGATTTGGTGATTATGAATATCCAATTGCCGGGTATTAATGGATTTGATCTGGTACGGGAAATAAAAAAAATTGCTCCTTATCTGCACATAATTGCTCAAACGGAATCTGGTAATCCAAAAGATAATGTTATGGCTCTGAGCTTTGATTGTAATTGCATATCCAAGCCAATAAATATAGAATATTTATTAAAGCTGATTCAGGATCAATTTACAATTAAAAAAACGGCTTTACTGACCAGGTAATAAATGCATAAAAAGGTAGTTTGTATGATAAAGAGAGAAGTCGTGAATATTGCTTATTAAACAACCGAACTACTTAACTCATATGCAAGTTTTAAGTTAAAGAAATCAGCCATATTTAAAAGCGTTAAGAAGATATCGTTTTCATAGAAGGACTTAGAAATTCGCTTTGAAAAATAATCAAAGGATTGTAATTATCCAAATAGAAATTTTGAAAGCAATTATGTTGAAAACGGTAAAATAATTCGTCAATGATGCCTTGTTAGAAGTAAAAGAATTAATATCTTTAAAATAGAATTTTATGAACAAAATTGAAGATGTAAATATTATCCTGGACAAAAGGTTAAATAAAATTTTGTTTGAGGATGATTACAGGCAAAAATGCAGCCTTCAAAAAAGCAACGCGGCATTGGAAAACAAAATCTGGTTTGGAGTTGATAAAGATATAAATGGAAAAATCGTAAATGCCCGTATGCATTTGACGCAGGAACAGGTAAAGATGCTTTTGTCGCACTTGCAAAAGTTTGCTGAAACAGGTACATTGTTCTGAAATCCAAAGAGGATTGCAATGGATTCAACTATTTTTATTAGAGAAACTGAAGACACTCCTAGAGTTATATGCAGTGTGGATGGAAAAATTTATATCAGTGGAAAATCTATAAATGAAGACCCACTTGCTTTTTATAAACCAATTCTCGATTGGATTACTCAATTAAAAGCAGAAAACATAGAGATAAATATTCAGCTTGAATATTTGAATACAAGTAGTTCAAAGCAAATATTTAACTTATTGAAAACTGCAAAAGAAAATCAATGGAAAAAATCTATTTTGATAAAATGGTTCTATGACATGAATGATGAAGACGAATGTGAACTCGGAAAAGAATTTGAATCTCTGCTGGAATTGCCATTTGAATTTTATAATTTTCTTAATTTGTAAAAGGCAGTTCTATTTAATGTTATTTCTTTAAAGTGTGTTGCCGGCATTTCTTAACATTCTTCCATAAAGCTAATGTTTACGGTCTGATAATTTATGAATTTTGAAATCTGTTGTGGTTTAGTTCCAAAACATTACCAAAATCCAAGTATCATAATAGTTATCCATCCCACAATTTTTAAAATACTTGATTTTTGTGAGACGAAGTTTATTTTGGATTTAATTTTCAAACTGTTCATGTTCTCAGATTTATCTGGCTTTTTTTGACATCAAGTACATATAGAAGATATTTAATACAATAGATAATCCAATTAAAAAGCCTTCTATAAAATCATTAATATTATTACCGGGGAAGAATTTAATCATTATTAATGCTAAAGCCATTAGAATAATTCCAATTGGCATGGTTAATAAGTTATGAGTTTTCATTTTATTACATTATAAGTGAAGTTTCTGAATTTAACTTTCCCTTCACCCATAGAGCAAAGCCCAAGTCGTAAACTTAAAAAACCACCGAGAACATTATGATGCAATGAAGAAACTTCAACAGAATTTTCTATTTTGTTCCATTTCTCACCGTCCATACTGTAATACATATCAACTGTATTATCAATATTTTTAATACGAAGGAATACATGATTTTTAATTACATTTTTTTCAGTCGGAAACTGCCATCCCCGAAGATCGGCAATGACATTTTCTTTATCTGCCAATATTCCTGAATGCGCATTGTTATTATAAAAAAGCACTAAGCCGCCTGTTGCTTCTCCTTCAATGAATAGCTCTACCTGTGCTATATACGAATGGTCTGATGGAATACAAAGTAACGGAGAACATTCACCAACAGAATGCCCTTTGGTCTTAATAACTAAACCGTTATCAGCCAAATGAAATCTACTGGTGTCATATTCACCAAAGAATTTCCATTGTGGTTTTAAGGTATTACCTTTAAAGTTATCATTTAAAGTGAATGCTATATCTGAAACTATTCCTGCAGGTCTTTTAATGGGTTCATCTGTTTTAATGCCATCCGGCGTTTTATACCAACTGTCTTTTGTCCATTCAATGGGTTGAAGTAAGGTTTGGCGGCCCATATTATAATGCCCGTTTTCATATCCGTGAAAAACCATCCACCAATTTCCTGTCGCGTCTTCGAATAAAGTACCATGTCCTTTTGACCACCATTTTTCAGAGCTTTCTTTTGTCCTGATTACAGGGTTGTACGGCGAATTTTCCCAGGGACCGAAAGGAGACTTTGAACGTGCAGAAATTACCATGTGACTTGTAGCAGGGCCAGCTGTTCCACCTTCAGCAACTGTCAGATAATAATAATCACCTCGTTTAACAAGCTTGGGACCTTCCATACAAAAACATTCAATAGTCCATTCACGGGGTATTGGCCAGCCACTATAAGTATGTTTGAATTCGCCCGTGACAGAAAGTCCATCATCATACAAGGGAACGTAACCTCCACTGCTAAAATATAAATACAGTTTACCTTCAGCGTCTGTAATATGGCCTGGATCGATATTGCCAATTTTCAAATCAACCGGGTCGCTCCAGGTTCCATTAATTGAATCCGCAGTGACCACGTAATTTGTATTATTAGCCGGAAAATAGATGTAATATTTGTTCTTATATTTAACCAGATCGGGTGCCCAAACAGAACCAACATATTTGTGTAATGCATTTGTAACGGGAGTCCAATTAATCAAATCTTTTGAATGCCAAATTAATAATCCCGGATAATATTCAAAAGATGAATGAACTATATAATAATCGCTGCCATCGCGCAAAATACTTGGGTCAGGGTAATCTCCTGCAAAAATTGGATTTACATAATACCCATTTCCTTTGTCATTGGCATTGGTTTGATACTGTGCATTTGCTAAAATACACAACTGAAAGAACAATGTAATTATGAGGTTTTTTTTCATGCTTTTATTTTTTTAAGTCGGAAATTACTTTTGAAATGGGAAATATATTGTGTATCGTTCATCTGCTATTTCATAAAGAGGCATAAACTCAATGTTCATAGCCTGATTAATAGTCCGATAATGGCTTTGTTTCCAGCTTACTATTTTGTACTCGTGTTCATATTCGGGCATCAGGATTGTTTCAGGTTTTTTGCTGTCCCCCTTTAAGGTAATTTCTTTGTCGCAAATACCTGCAAGCACAACAGGGCCTTCCATAAAAGCCATCTTGTTCTTTGAGTCAGGCAAAGGTTCTGCATATACTTCGGTTGGGAATTCTACTATTATTTCATCATTATGCCAACTGCGATTTATTGTATATGTTCCTGTTAAAACGTTAACAGGTTCCTGTACTCCGTTAACTTTGATAATGGCTTTTTTCTTTAGCCACCAAGGTAAACGCAATTGTAATGCAAATTGTACAGAAGCTTCTGTTTTGATTTTGAATTTAATATTCCAACGGTTTCCTGCATATTCGGTGTTATATTCATGTGCCATAAAATCCTGTTGCAAGTTTACGTTTACCCCATCTTTTTGCCATTTCAGCTCCGAAGGAATATATTGACTGACCACAAGTCCTTCGTTATTTTCAAAATAAATATATTCAGCATAACGAGTTTGAGCTTGGACTAGCGTACCAACACAACACCAGAAATCCATTGTTGGATCACTCCATCCTTTTTCTCCTCCTTTTTTATAACCTGCTGCCATAGGAAGAAAATAAGCAACCATCCCGGTATTCGGATTCTGTTGCGCTAAAATGCCATTGTAAATATTCCGTTCAATATAATCAGCATACTTTGGATCGCCGGTCCAGCGGTACAGATACTCAGCAGTACGAATCATATTGTATACCGTGCAATGCTCCTGGTTGTTTTCTCCTAAAAAATTTTCTAGTTTATGCGGTGGTATCCAAAATTCTCCTGCATTTTGCCCGCCAGTGCAAAAATACTCTCGATCGGTTACGGCATTTTTCCAGAACGCTTCGGTAATATCGCGCCAATGTTTATCGCCCGTAACTTCATAAGCTCTTGCCGAACCATGCGACCAGGGAATACTGGCATTGGCATGATTATTTGAAAGTGCATCTTCGCCCTTTAGTAAAGATTGGAACAATCCGGGATTGCCATAACGTTCCATCAAATCCAGATATTTCTGTTTATGAGTGAGTCCGTAAAGATTTGCCCATATTTCAAGCATTCCACCTGCTTCTCCACCATAAATAGCTTTTGCATTATTATTTGCTATCTGTTTGTCAGTCCATTGATGAAACCAGTCGGCAAATTTGTCGAGGATTTGCAATGCCTGTTCCGAGCCGGCCATTATATACATATCATATAAACCCATTAAGGTTTTATGAATGGTATATTGTGGCGACCAAATCCAAACTTGCCTTTAGCCATGAGGTCGAAATATTTTTCAGGGATAGAGCCAGCCCATTCGCCGCCATTAATTTCCTGGCATTCGGCCAGCTCTTTTACAATAAGATCGGCTTTGGCTTTTATTTCCTTATCGTTAGTTTCCGCAATAATATATGCAGCAGCAGAGAGCCAGTGCCCTAAAAAGTGTCCGCGTAATTGATTGGAAGGAGAATCCCAGCCCCAATAGAATTCCTCATAGTTTTTATCTTTATTTAACATGATATGGCCGGTTTTGGAAATACCAGCTTCATAATAAAAGTTTTGCAGTAGTTTATCGTTTTCCAAACTCAATAAATATTTTTTGTTGAGTTCGTACCTCTCACGAAATATGCTGTTTAAGAGTTTTACATTTTGAACAGGGATAGCTTTAAGTTTGACGTCGGGTTTCTGTGAAGACTGATTTATTGCGACAACAGACTGATCCTGTTTGCCGAAATCGTTGATATTAACTACCTGAGCAGATAAATTAATTTGTATAATACAAATACAACTGAATAAGTAGAATATTTTATTTTTCATCATACAGATTATTTTTGCGAAGTTAAATTTTTTAAAATATGCTTTTTCAACATTCTTGTCATTTTTTGGTACGAATATACCTGTTTTGTCAAAACCTGCACTAACTTTTTTAAGCTACGCATCAATGCTTGATTTGTCCGCATGATTTATCCTGCTACACAAAAATAACAAAAATTTGCAACCTGTCGAAATGTGTTGAACCCCGCAATTTATATGTCCGATGTTGGCTGATGACTTTATTTATATATCATTTTGCTAGCGCTCTTTAATTATTTTTCAATATTTAGTATTATTGTATCTCATTCCAAATAATATTCTAAATATTTCAATTCTTCGAATTATTAACTCATAAATCAGCCATATAATGCCATATGTTCCAATTACTAATATTAGAAATTTTATCGGAATATTAAAGTCTAATTTTACAATGTAATAACCAAGGATTATTAAAACAGTGTGATGCAGAATATAGAACGGGTAAACTGCCTGATTTCGATAGGTTAAAATTGAACTGGGTTTGTTTAAATATTTTGCTGAATATCCAAGTATTGCCAATATCCAAATCCAAAGGTTAAATATTCTAATTATAAATAATAATAATTGAAAGTCTGTATGCAAAAGAGTAAAGAATGATATCGTTAAAATAATGGCAAATACTAAGAAAAAATTTCTGCCTTTATCTAAAACCTCCCATAACACATCTTTTATAGAAATAAGAATAAATCCATAGAGTAATAAAACTGCATAAAAAGATAATGAATACCAGTCTTCAAATAATGCAAGGGTTACGGGAAACCTCGGATAAAGAATTGCTTCTATAATTATTAAGGGAATGGTGAAAAGATATATAATAACTGGGAATTTAATTATTGCCGATTTCAACCAATTAGTAAATTTTAGATTTGGATTATTCCTTATATAAATAAAAAGTGGAGTGAACATCAATGTGTATAAAAACAAGTAAGCAATAAACCATGAGTGGTGCCAACTTAAATTACCTATAGGGTATTTTCCATTAAAAAGATGCGTGTAAAATTCAAAGAATGATTTATAATTTGTTCCCTGGTTAAGCCTTTCCATGTATACTTGTGGGGGGACTAGTACTAACATTCCAAATATTAAAGGAATTAATAGCCTGAAAGTAAGTTCCCTGGTAAATATTTTCCGTGACTTGAATGATAAAGCATAACATGTGCTCATACCTGAAATAACAAATAATAAAGGCAACCGCCATAGGTTAAGGAACATCATTGGAATAAGAAAAGAATTGCTTGTCACATTATTTTTTATGTGCCAATGCCAAGGTACAAAAACCATTCCCACATGATATAAAATAAGTAAATCAAAAGCAATTACCCTTATCCAGTCTAAGTTATATCTTCTCTCTTTTTCCAAAAATTATAAAAAATGTTATTAAGTTCTTTTGATATAAAGAAAAAAATAAGGATTATTAATTTTTTGTATCATATACTTCCAGGTTGTTTTTCCAAATTACATAAATTTTATTTTCGAGTGTTACTGCACAGTCAGGAAGGCATGGCGATGAAAGGTCTTTTATTGCAGTCCATAAATCAGTCTGAGGATCGTACATTTCGACTTTATTTGTGAATGAAGTGCCATCTGAATTTGTTGTACCACCTGCCACATAAATTTTGTTATTGCAAACCATAGGAATAAAAGAGCACCTGATATCGTTCATCCCTTTTTTATTCATAATTACACCGGTTGCCGGGTCAAACTCCCTTAATTTATTCACTGCTGTTGATGTTCCTCCGGATATGAAATAAACCTTGTCATTTAATGAAAGAATATTAAACCCGTCCTTATAATCCGAAGAGATTAACTTAGTTTGCCAGGTATTTTGGGCAGTATCATAAATTTCAATTTTATTTGAAGCGCTTCCATCACCATTGCCTTCTTCAAATCCGCTAATTGCCAATATATGATTGTTTGCAACTACAGGGCTTATAAACACTCTCGGATAGGTTAAGCTTTTTATTTCAGTCCAAGTGTCTTTTGAAGGATCATAAACAACTGCTTCAAGATTGATAACATAAATTTTATTATTTAAGACAGTACAGCCAAAGCCGGCGCCCATATCAGCCGGCATGTCTTTTTTTATTGTCCAGGTATCAGTTGAAGGATTGTACTCGTTTACCGACTTGCTATGGCTGCCGTCGAGTTTTGTACAGCCTCCTATTATGTATATTCTATTATTAACGCAAGCTGATGCAAAATCAAATCTTTTGTCAGGCATTGCCGATTTCTTTATCCAAGAATCAGTTGTAATATCATATTCATAAATTGTACGGGACTCGCTGAATTGAGTCCAATCGGTACTAAGACAATACAATTTCCCGTTTATTGCAAATGATGCAGCAATTGAAACCGGATCAGATATACCATGAAGCAATTTCCATTCGGTAGTGTTATTATCTTTTTTGCAACTATTGAAAAAAAGCAAAATAGATAATAGTGGAAAACTTAATGTGAATAATTTTGTTTTCATGCCTGAGATATTTAAAGCCATTTTTAATATTTGAGAATTAATTTTTTAGATTCAATAAAATCGTTTGTCTTTAATTGGCAATAATAAATTCCAGCAGGTAGACCTTCTGGTATCCAAATCACCTTGTGATCGCCGGCGTTGAGATATTGATTAACCAGTGTTTTTATTAATTCACCAGATGCATTGAAAATTTTTATACAAACCTTACCTGAATGATTAAGGTTATATTTTATTGTTGTTGAAATTGAGAACGGATTCGGGTAATTACTTGTTTGGCCAGAGGTTTTATAAACTATACTTAGTTCTGAAGTGGATATGGTATCCCTGCCATTATTCACAAATTTTCGGACCCATGCGTACATGTCGTATACTTGATCTAATCGGCGCTCGTGCCCCCCATTAAATGTTACAAGCTTAACATTCGGATTTTTTGCTTTTACAAGTAAATTATAGGCGGTTTTGTTTACCGATAAAAAGTTATCATTAGTGCCACATACAAAATATGTTGGCATATTTTTTAAGAAATTGGTATCACTGGCCACTGGTGATAATGACCCTGCATAAACCCCAAGGGCAGCCCAAGTCTTTGGTGATTTTTCACCAATGTAATATGCCCCAAAACCACCCATAGAAAAACCGGTGAGGTATTTTCTTGTAGAATCTATTTTCACAATCTGTTCCATTGCTGCAATCCCTTCCCAAATATCAGTTTCTGATATACCCATATAATTAAGGTTTCCACGTGCCCATGGAAATAAAAAGTAACCATCCTCATAAGCACTATCGAATATACTATAAGGCGGGTTTAAATATGGATAGGCCATAAATGAAACAGGGTCATCAGCAACATCCCATAACCCATGCAATTCTATATATAACGGATATTCCTTTGTAGTATCCAAGTTTTTAGGCGGGATTAACCATGAGAATGAAACAGCGCCATCGGTCGGCGATTTCCAGGAAAAAATAAACGGCCTCTGCCTGTTTAAATAAGTCGAAACCTTTTTTGCATTAGCAGTATCGGATAAATCATCAAATGCATTATATGTATTCTGAATAAGGGATGAATCGTTAGCAGTATACTTGGTTTTTAAATTAATAACATTAACCATTGATTGGCAATGCTTTTTAAAAAAAGCATTATCAGTATTTTCTGAAAGCTTGTTCAATGTATCTTTTAATGCAACAAAATACGATGTGTCGGTTATTGTATTTTTCAATATAAACTTACCCTGACTGTACACCTGCACTGTTATGGCGATCACGAAAAAAATAATAAAGATGGTTTTTGTTTTCATTTCAATTTATTTTTAAAACTATGTGATTCAATAATTCAAATATATAATTAATCGGTTTTTAACCCATTTGCACTTTTACAAACTGCACATCAGGTCTATAATCGAAATATTTTAATAATACATTCTTCATCTAGTTAAACACTGATGTGCTTACCCAATAAAGTTTTGAATAAGTCGCACCATATCCAAGATCATTTCGGATGGTAAATAATAAATATTTTCCATCCGGTGTTACGTTAGGATAAATATCAAGATAATCTGTATTTACCCCAGCGCCTAGATCTTTTGGAGTAGTCCATGAACCATCTTTATTTCGGTATGTTATATAAAGATTGTTGCCCTTATAATTTGGATTATACTTCCACGAATTAAATACCATATAACTTTCATCTGGCGCTATATATGGGCATTCATCCATATAACTAGTATTTATTGGAAAAATCAAATGTTCAACTGTTTTATATTTTCCATCTGTTAGTTCGGCCCTGTATAAATCAGTCCTTCCATATCCGCCCGGCCTGTCTGAAGAAAAATACAATGTGCCGTTAGCTGTTATGGATACCTCATATTCATGGCCATCACTTACAGGATAAGGTATTTTTACAGGCTCCTGCCAACCAGTGATTGTCCGTTTGCTTACCCAAATATTAGAATCGCCATGGCCATAATCAGTTATATAAAGACTATTTCCATCTTGAGAAAAACATGACACCCATGCATTAATAAATAAAGTGTCTGGTTCTGACCATTTGCCACCAATGTATTTAGTATACATTATGTCACCAAACGTCCAACCTTGATCGGTAATAGTAAATACAAATTCCTTTCCATCAGGTGAAAAACAACCATTTTGCACCCACCAGTCTTTCCTGGAAATAAAATCAGGGGAAAATACAGCAGCTTTATTCCCCGGTGGTATTTGTCCAAAATAATTGATTTTTAATGTATCGTTTCCGGTAATTATTGGTATATCCCCAGCAACTTTATCTTTTTTGCAACTATTGAAAAAGATTATCAAAATTATTAGCAAATAACTTAAAATGAATGATTTTGTTTTCATGGTTTGAGTTTTTAGATTATTATAATTTGTGTTATTATGGTTTAAAGCCATGGCCTAATATCGAAATTCTTCAACTAATTAAACACAGAAGTGCTTACCCAGTAAAGTTTTAAATAAGTAGCACCAGAGCCGAGATCATTACGGATTGTAAATAATAGATATTTTCCATCCGGAGTTACGTTAGGATATATGTTAAGATAGTCTTTATTAATCCCAGCTCCAAGATCTTTTGAATTGGTACATGAGCCATCTTTATTTCTAAATATTATATAAAGGTTATTACCTTTATATTTTGGATTATATCTCCATAAATCAAGAACCAAATAACTTTCATCTGGTGCAATGTATGGGCATTCATCCATATAACTAGTATTTATAGGCGCATCCAAATGTTGGTTCCCAATTATTATAATATAATAATTGATAATTGATAAATAAACCGCTATCGTTTATGTCTGCAATATAACCTGTAGTACTATTCCCTGAACCGAATTGGGCAACAAATATTTTTCTATTGCTGATCTTGGTTATGGAAAAATTGATGTCAACGTTTGGATAATCAAAATTCATTCCATACCATATTTCACTTGAGTAAACTGCAAAGCTTGTACACGCATTTATTTTCAAATTGTAGATGCATGAAAAAATAATTATGGCTAAAAGTTTAATCTTTATTTTCATAATAAAGTTGTTTTTCATTATTTATTAAGGACAACCCTACTATGAAAATCCCCTAATTTCAGAAATAGATTTTAAAAGTTCGTTTAATTTTAAAATAAACTGGTTAATATATTTTATTAAACCTTGCAGCTAACGGTAATAAAAATTATAGTACGAGTTTTACCTGCACGTCTCCTCTTATTGTTCAAGTCTGCGATTTGTACTTCTATCTATAGAAGTCTTTCTGCAACTATATTTCATGGCCAAAATTTTAATGGTATTTACTAACTGCAAGAAAAAGAATCACAGGTTACACTTCGTTAAACTTGCCAGAAGGAGGAAACAAAAACAGTACTTTTTACAATTGAAAGTTCGCAATATTTTCATTTAAATCATGTGACATTTGGTCTAAAGTATCAGATCTTTCCGACAATTCGCTTGAGGTGGAAGCATACTGCTGTGTCAACTGGTTTAGCTGTTGAATTGCATTATTGATCTGTTCCGAACCCGATTGTTGTTCAATACTTGATAAGGCTATTTCCTGAACCATTGATGTGGTGCTATTTATACTGGGAATTATTTTGGAAAGCAGGGCTGATGACTTTAAAGTAACCTTGACACTGTTCTGGGAAATAACATGAATTTCATCTGCAGCCATTCTGCTTCTTTCAGCAAGTTTTTTGACTTCTGCTGCTACTACAGAAAATCCTTTGCCATATTCACCGGCCCTTGCCGCCTCCACGGCTGCGTTGAGTGCCAGCAAATTGGTTTGGAACGCAATGTCGTTTATTACCGCAATCTTATTCGTAATTTCCTTGATTGAATTAATGCTCAATACTGAAGCCTCGTTTATCTCAATAATCTTTGAAGACAAAGATTCGGCCATCTTTTTTGCATCAGTTGCATTTTCAGTATTTTGAACAATGTTAGAAACCATTTCCTCCATGGAAGAGGATATTTCTTCAAGAGAAGTAGCCTGAATATTAGCTCCTGAATAGATGCTCTCTGACGAATTTTTTAACTCGCCGGCAGCAAGTCTGACATCTTTTGCTGACTGTGATATCTGAGAGATGATAGATTTCAATTCATCAATCATTTTTTGTGATATTTTAGACAATTCGCCAAATTCATCGGTACGGTTTAATACATTTTCATTAATTTGAACATTCAGGTTACCATTTGCCACGGAATTCAAAATATTAAAATTATCTTTTACTCCACTGTTAATCGATCTGACAATTGAATAAGTAAATAATGATCCGGTAATAACTATCAGGATTACGATGACGATATAATAGATATTGATTTTTTTCTCCATTTCGTCCATTGCCATACTTATTGCTGCCCTCATTCCAGACACATATGACCACCAGGCTTCCTCGAAAGCGCTTCCAATCTGAGACATAACATTGGGGAGCATATTGTCGATCTCATTTATACGAGCTAAACCCTTCTCATATAAAGCCAGCAAATCGGAAAGCTCAGTATCCTCCTTCTGCAATAGTAGTTTTAAATTCTGTACTTTATCCATGATAGAATTAATTAACGATTTGTCTTTAGATATAAGTATCAAATATTCCATCTCAGTGATCTTGTACATTTGTTTTAAAAATTCTGCATGACGGCCATCATTGGCCAACTCCAATATTTTTTTTAAAGAATTCAGGTTTGAATGACGGATTATCGTGAGTTCTGTTGTTAAATCAGCGGCCTGGTTTGTTTTATTAACGTAGTTAACTATTTGTTTCGATACTATTTTATAGTCTAGGTCAACCTCCTGTCCCGGTTTAAACTTTTCTTTCATATCCTTCACCCACAAGAAGAGAAGTAAATTTCTAAAATCAAATTCAGATCGGGAGTTAACAATAGTATCGCTGTACATATTATCATTAACGAACTTCAAAAGTTCAATCCTTGACAGGTTTAAGTCACCTGCATAATTATTTAGCAAAGGCATATGTGTTGAGGATGCCAATTGGAATTTTTTAATTATAATACGCCCTATAAGGGCCGTTGAAACTGTTATTATAACAAAGACAGCCATTATTAAGCTGATCTTGGTCCCAATTTTAAAACTTAACTTAATCATATAGTGAAGTTGTTAATTGATCAATATTTTGACAAATTTTATAAATGTATATTGGCCTTTAATAGCAAAACTGACCTTGCCACTGGAGTCGACCGGTATAGTTGTTATACAAAGAATGTCTCCTTCGGAATCAATAAAAGTTGCAGGTATTTTCGCATACCAGATGTCTTTTTTGACCAGGTCATACTCTATTGTAAAATAATATGAGATGGAAGTTGCCGTATTCCAGGGAAAAACAAAACCTGAAAGGTAAGCTGATTTAACAATCAAAGTATCCTTCGATCCGGTTTGTTCAAAAGGTAATTTTATTGAACCAACAGGAAATTTAGCTTCTAATTTTTTTAAGCATTGTTGTTGTGCCACGTCAAACTCCTTGGTTACTGAATTTACAACATCCATTTTACCCTTACCTTTTGCATCGTTAAGCCGGTAATTAAGATCGTCAAAATGAATCTCCTTTTGGTCTAATTGTGTAAAGAATTCATTTACCTCCTGTAAAGGACAATTGATTTTATTGTTATCGGTAGTGCTACTACCGCAGCTTTCCAAAAAGAGGAGCACGGAAAGTAAATAAGAGAGATTACCTGATTTCATATTTAATAATCTAAAAAAAAGTTTTGATTAGCATGCAAATATTTTAAAGATACGAAAAAGTATTTTTTTAGTTATTAGTTATTGTCAGGTTTTTGATTATTTGCCAACTTGAAAAAAAATGGATATCATTTTAGAATTTTGAACCCCTGCACTCTTGGTGCAGGAATGATATACCATAAAATTTCTGGTGCTGTGAAGCAACATAAAATTGGCGAAACGCTCTGTTGTCTTGCCACAGAGATAGTCAATTTTAAAGAAATTTTTTACGTCGGGCTTTGTTTTTTTATATTTTTTTCAACAAAGTCTATATTTTATTGCTTTATTATTTTCTTTATTAATACAACATCATCTTTTGTAACTATTTTAATGAAATAAATCCCTGAAGCAAATTTACTCATGTCTATTTCTGTAATACTGTTATCAATCTTCGAAAAATAAACAGGTTCACCGGTTATTGAAAATACATAAACACTTGTTCGAGAAAGAGTTTTTGAAAATGATATATACATTTTGTCAATTGCTGGTATTGGATAAATTTGAATTTCAGATTCGGAAATTTCCATAATACCAGTAGAACCTGCAGCCTGTGTTATTGTTACATTCTTCGATAAACCACTGCCCGAAATAGTCACCGTTGCAACACGTGAACTGGAATTGGTATTGGCCAACGCTGTTACGGTTATTGTTGCGCTATCTGAACCTGATGTGTTGCTTACTGTTAACCAAGGTTGATTGCTGCTTACATTCCAACTAATATTTGAAATAATATCAAAAGTTGCTGTGCTATTTGCAGGTGCAAAAACATTTAGAGTAGTAGTTGAAACTGACAAAGTTGCTGGTGATGCTGCTTGTGTTACCGTTACGGTATCAGACTTTGCACCGCTGCCCGAAATAATTACCTTTGCAACACGTGAACCGGAAGCGTGATTGGCCAATACTATTACGGTTATTGTTGTGCTGTCTGAACCCATAGTATCGCTTACTGTTAACCAGGGTTGATTGCTGCTTACATTCCAATTTGTATTTGAAGTTATTTTAAAAGTTGCTGTACTCTTGGCTGTATCAGATACATTCAAACTGGTTGGTGTTACATAAAATGATACAAAGCCCGACAAAGCCTGCTTATATACACCATATCCTCCTGCTCCTATATATACGTTTTTATTGTCAAGAGCAATGCAATTAACAGGAGTATTTGCCGGCAACCCTGTATTTAAAGCTGACCAGCTGTTTCCATTATTTGTTGATAAATACACGCCGGAAGAAGTTCCTGCGAAAATAATACTTCCGCAAATTCCCAATGCTTTCACAGATTTATTTGTTAACCCTGAATTTACCGCAGTCCAACTACTTCCATTGTTTACAGACCAATAAATGCCAGAATCAGTCCCGGCAAAAATATTTCGCCCACATACGGCCAGGGCTCTAACAGTAGTATTTATGGGTAATCCTGAATTAGCGACAGACCAATTGCTTCCATTATATAAATACACACCATTAGCAGTACCGGCAAAAATATTATTTCCTTTTATTGCTAATGCATTTATAAAATAATTATGAACTGGTATTGATATTGTATCTAATATAGCAGCCCAATAGGCTGAATCAATCGAAATCCAACTGTTTCCATTATCAGTAGTTTTGTAAATACCCTCATTAGAGGCTGCATAAGTATTGCTTCCACTTGTGGCCATTGCACTTACATCATTATATACAAATCCCCCTGACCACATCCCTCCATTATTTGATGATGTTAACATCCCGTAAGAGAAATTATATGCCATTTTACCAACAAAAATGTTATTTCCGTTTACAGCTACTGCATTAATATAATCATCGGTTATCCCTGAATCTCTCTCAGTCCAGCTGTTTCCATTATCATCTGACAAATACACGCCACTCGAAGTTCCTTGATTAAGTGGATTTCCTGTGCCTGCAACAATGGTACTTCCGTTTGTGGCTATGGTATTTACATAAGTATTTATAAATCCTGAATCTGCCTTAATCCAATTATTCCCATTATTTGTGGACGCATTAATGCCAACAAAAGATCCGGTCAAAATTTTATTCCCGCTAAAAAGTAATGCATTAAAATTATTAAACAGTAATGGCAAACCTGAATCAACAGTTGCCCAACTTTCCCCGTTATCTGATGAAAAAAATAAAGTGCCCAAATAGCATGTCAAAATTTTGCTCCCGCTTGTGGCTATTGCAGTATATGGCCCTCCTGGTAGCAATGAATTCATTATCCAGTTATCACCATTATCCGTTGACTTATAAAATCCCCAAGAAGTTCCCGCATAAATGGTATCTCCACTCAAGGCTAATGACCAAATAGAATTGGCCATAAAATCAAAACCATTATTTTTTAATGTCCAGCTTTTTCCACTATCAGAAGACAAATAAACACCGCCCTGGGTTCCGACAAAAATGTTGGTATCTTTTACAACGAATGAAGTTATCAGGGTATCTGTTAAGCCTGAATTTACAGTAGTCCATTTGCTTCCATTATTTGTTGACAAGTACACACCACTGTTAGTACCGGCAAAAATATTGTTTCTGCTCACGGCTAATACATTTACATAAGTATTTGCCGGCAAGCCTGAATCCACCGCTACCCAACTGTTTCCATTATTTGTTGATAAATACACGCCGCCACCTATATAGGTAACTGGATTCCCTACTCCTGCAAAAATGTTACTCCCGCTTACGGCTAATGATACAACATCAATATAAGGCATTCCTGAATCTACCGCAGACCAACTGATTCCGTTATTTGCAGACAAATATACACCTGAAGAAGTTCCGGCAAAAATATTGCCACCACTTATGGCAAAACAATTTACTATTCCCCCATAAGGGCCATTAGCTTGTTGCCATTGTGCATTAGAGAAGTTCAAATAGCAAGCTAAAATAACCAAGAGTAGAATTTGTTTTTTCATAGGTATGAATTTTAAAGTATTAATATAATTTTTCCTAGAAAAAGTTTACAGATCAAAAATTTATGTCCTAATATAAATTTACTTAATTTTTTTATCAAATTTTATAAATACACTTACAAAGTGATTACGCAGAAAAGTAATTTGTTTCAACTAGCGAGGCATTCAGGGATGTATTGCAGGCCTCTGCTATTGTTCGATAGCATATTTGAATTATCAATAAACCTGGAAATTGTCCTTTATTACAATGCTGAGAAACGTTGGCGTTATGATGAGTCTCCGATTGCGAAGTACTTTCCTATTAAGGTACACCAAACTTTATGCGAGCTACAACCCTTGAGATTTTTACTGAATCGACAATTTTTTATTGTGCGTGTTGGCTGTTCGTGCTATATTTTTATATTAATCACAACGATTGTTATTCACATTTAGTAACCTTATACTTTAAATCAACTTACTTTTTTTCTTTTCAAATATAAATTCACAATGATCTTTTCCATAGGCGATAGTATTTTCCCATGAGTCTCCACGATAAAATCTAATCTCTGTAAAAGCTTTTGTATAAAATTCTTTATCTACTTCGCAAAAAAGTTTAGTTAATTCTGGAGTTTTAGCTTCGCTAAAGAAACCATGAAAGGGGCATTTTGTAATAACACGATGGCAAACATTATCATTTTTCTCCAGATACTCCCTATTGCAAAACTGCCCTGCACCTTTTTCGTCGACTAAATCAAGATAATTTATTAGTAACTCTATAGGATCATTACGAAATAAATTTTTTAAGGATTGAAAAACTGTCATGGATTCATTTAATCCAATAGGAACTATTGTTTTTCTCATAATTTCAAAAGCTTTTACCTTATTAAATTTATCTTGAAGGTCTAAATACATAGCGGCAATAATGGGGAGCCGTTTTACAAAATTTGATTCAGTCCCTTTAACTTTCGACCAGTGAGTATTATTATATATATCGTTTTTTCTAACCAGGCATTTAATGAGAAATAGAGGCCATGACCAACCAATTTCTTTGCTCAAAACTGACTTTGCAATCTTAATTTCTTTGAACTTCATAATCTTTAACCTTCTAAAAAAATTACATTTATCATTATTGCTTTTTTAATTAACCTATTTCTTTATAGCATGCTAGGGCAAGTTGAAATTAGTTTACTTTTGTGACAGTGAATTCATAAATATTGAGTGGCGAAATGCCATGATAATAAGCAAAAAATGAAAATTTTAGACTGTCCCCATATTTTATAGCTCCGCCTCTCAGTCTATACATTTCCCCTGATGAAATTTCATAAATACTATCTACAGAAAAAGAAATATTACAAGAACTTTCTGATGCTTTTAATGCATTCCAACCATAGGGCATCCCACCATTTTGAAATGAAATGGATAAAAGTAAACTATCATTATATTGTGAAATAATTACCGTTGTGCTGTCTCCGGTGAAGGTACCAATATATGAATATTTTGAAGAATTGAACATTTTTATAACCGATTGGCTTATTATTTCTTTCCCAGTATTATAAGTTTCCTTTAATGTAAGATTTATTTGCATGAAATGTTTATTGTTATTCAAGGTGCCATTTCCTGATACGGTTAAATTGTAATAATATGGTTCACCCCAAGGACCAGCTGAAGTGCTTTCTTCTTTTCGATACGTTTTTTCAGGTATAACCAGATTATAACCTTCAACAATTGCTTCAACAGTGTCAGCTCCAACAAAATGATCAAAAATTATTTTGTTGTTGTTTGTCTCAGACTTTCTAACTGTTGTGTTAAAAGGACTCCAACTGCCAACTCCGGTAATATCTCCACAAAAATCTCCTATAAAATCATCTCTGGTAGCACTTGTTTTGTCACTCTCTTTATGACAACTTATTAATATAATTGTCAGACAAAAAATAATTTTTTTCATTTTAAATCATTTTTTGAAATTATGTTAAAATTCTATTAAATATCTCTTATTTATTTATTTCAATTAATTTGCCCTAAACGTTGGCGGTATGAAATGTTGGGGATTCTTGGACGCTTTCCTATCAACCGATAGAAACCTTGCCAGCGGGCTTAATTGTAACCTAACCGCTTAAGCCCCTATGTTTTATGAGCCGTTGTTGTGCCTTGCTTTTAATAATTTATACCCAATTATGACGGAGAATCTTTGATAATCTGCTGACCAACTCACATAATTATTTAATAAATCTTTACTTGTATAATATCTCATTTCTATGCTTATGCTTTTATAATTAATGCCTCCTCCAACTGCAAAACAATTACTAGGTTTAATATCCAGGGGAGAAGAATCACTATAATTGATTGTCGGATTAAAATTTAAACAAAAATTTGAAATATAAAAACCATTTAAAAATATGCTCAAATTTTCATTTATAAAGAAATAATATCTAACTCCAATAGGAAATTCTAATGAGCCATACTTAATGATAGCCATTTCATAAAAATAAATCTTTTTTTCGGAATTAAAATATTGATAAGTTGGCTCAAATATTATTCCCCATTTATTTCTGTTAAATGGTAGAATAAATTCAGCTTCTACGCCTATTCTATAACTGATATTATTATTGAAGATAATATTATCGCCTGTTTGAGAATTAGAATATGATAATGAAGAATAATTAATTCCTGCGGCAATTTTTAAATTAAATATATCTCTTTGGGGTTTAATGCTATAATCTACAAAAGATTCCCCAATGCATTGATTATAGTTTTTGAAATACCTTTCAAGTTCATTCTGAAAATAATCAATATGTTCTATAGAATTTATAGTTGAATTTGCGCATCTAATATCATTCCATAATTGTTGACGAAATCCGAAGTTAATAGCTATATTTCCATCATCATCTAAATAGCTCTTGTAGATTAATTGTTGAATAAGAGTGTCGCTAATAGAATAAAAAAATCGTCGAAATTTTTCATCTTCGTATAAATAAAGTGAGGCTTTTCCTTCTATAAGCACTTTTAGAAACAGTTGCTCCTTTGACCAAATAGGTTTTTTTTGATTTGAAAGCTTTTCTATATCCTTACTTGAACGGTCTATATTGATATTGGCCCTAATATATTTTGAATAACCATATATCCCAAATTCTTTTGCAGATAATATGTTTCCATTTAAAGTGGAATCATTATCTTCTGTTTTATATTCAAATTTATTAGGATTACATCTCCAATCGTAATTTTTTATGAAACACTCAATTTTTCGATTATCATTGTCAATAAAATATCCCTTTTCAAATTTTATTTGAGCAAAAGAAACTGCAGTTATTAAGAATAGAATAAATGATAAAAATACGGTTTTCATAAATTATATAATTAATGAGTATATATGTTCCATATTTTCGATGTTTAAAAATTGTATCCAACGTAGAGTGTATGAACAATAGGGATGTCGAAACTTTATCAATATTCAGTTACACCAAATTTAAATATTTTTTCTGATCTTCACTCCCGAAGCTTCGGGACCAAGTCAACCCATATAGATTATACATTGTGTTGCACGCAGTTTTTATTTCTTTTTGGATTTGTTTTTCAATTCCTTTAGTAGATATAATTTATAAATTTCTTCTGTCGAAATAATATTCGTATATTCTTTCATTTCAAGACCTTCATAAAGCTTTTTGTCTCCAGTCCATAATCGAGCATTTAAATGATTTGTCAACGCAACAAATAATGCATCATTATTATCAATATTAGAAACAATCTTTATGGCTTTTGTCAGATCATTGTTTGAGATTATGACATCATCAATAAATCTAATTTTATTGGAAATAATCTCAAAAATTTCATTAAAGTTTAACTCAGAATATCCCGTGGTTTTAAGTATTTTTAATTTATGTTTTATTATCTCATGTTTGAGAAGTCCTACAGAGTAATAATCAAAATACTCCGAACCATTAATTAATATTTGTCCAATCCTGCTTTGAGTATTAAGAATTGCGCTAAATACAATATTAGTATCTACGACAATCTTCATTTACAAACCTCTTTGCTTTTTTACCTTAGTCCAAATAGTTTTATTAACTTCTTTTGTAAGTTCATTAACATCAGATTGCTTAGCTTTTGACTTAGATGTCAATTCCTTGTATCTAAGATAATCAATCATATCCTGCAACTCGGTCAAATCGACCGAAGATGGCAATCTTACAAGTATCTCTTTATCTTTTCGCTCAAGAATCATATCTTTTTTTGTCAAATATACAAAATTAAACTCAGCTTGAAAATGGTGCCCAAAATTGCGTGCAAACGTTCAAGTGTATAAGCCGTAAGGGTTTCGAAGCTATGTTCCTGTCAACCGCTGAAAAGCTAATTACGAGTAGCAACCTTCGTAAACAACTGCCACCCTATGGATTATACACTGTGTTATGGGCAGTTTTTACCATTTCATATGACACGATATTAGATATGCAATCAATTGAAGACGCTCAGAGGAAAATGACGCTCCATTATATAATTGAGTCCAATAATTATCCATAATATCTTTCTCTGATTTTGGATTTGGAATACAAATATATTCAGTGTCTCTAAAATCACGGGAGTAAATTATCATGTATGCAGCAATTTCTTTTGTTCCATTTTTAATCCTATATAAGACTTTCAATTCAGCTTTTCTTTCACTTGTTGAAATTTTGTCTACATCTTCAATTTCATATCCCTTTTTCATATCTAGGCCTGATTCAACTTGAACTTTATAACCTTTTGTTACATAATTATATTCTTCCAGAGTAGTCTGTGCATTCAAATTACATGTCATGAAGATTTCAATTGAAATAATCAAAATAGATAAAGTAAATGTTCTCATGGTTTTATTTTTTGTTTCCTACTTGTTTGGCTATTTCGGAATTTGCCCCGTTTTTATAGTGATTACTGGTCTTCACTTTATTCTCCTATTTATTTTAATAATCAATTTAATTCTCTACTTTTTTTGACTCATTAATATAATCTCTGTATCCACAGTGTTTACATTTCCTATGAACATGATAATAGTAAATCGTAGCTGGAACACTATAGTAATTAATATGTTTATTTCCTTTTGCATCTGTAATTGTATCCGATTTTCTAATATTACTTGGCTTTTCATCAACTAATTCTTTCCTGTCAACTCTCATAGCATTCCATCTACTGCAACTTTTGCATCTTTTGCTGTATCTAACAGCTGTTATCCAAATAAAAATTATAGTTGCTAATATCATCCAAATCCATATACTATCAAGACTATTTTTATCAATCTTATTGATAGTATCCTGACTTTCTAGTTGTAAGTAATTTTTATTCACATATCCTTCTTTATCGCCAAAACTTATCTTAGCCCAGTCACCAGTTATCTCATAAACTGATACTTTATCTCCAATATTTAGTTGACCAATTATGTTATTTTTTACTCCAGCTCCATCTCTAATATTTAGAGCTGATCCAATAACAATATAATGGTCCTGAGATTTTATGTCAATTGTATATACGTTAATTAATCCCATTAATAGAATCAAAATGTACTTTTGTCTCATAGTATATAGTTCCGGTTTTGTCTTATAAAATTGCTCATAAACATATGTATAAAAACAATTGAACTTTGCATCCAAATTGAGAACAAAAACGACCTTGACTCTTTCTCAGTTTTTTTGCTAATTTAAATTACTAAATCTGAGGTATGCAGTCTTTCAAAACAAGCTGACCATATTCTAGTCTTGGTAGAAAGCTACACTAGAGCTGTTAAATATGCTTCAATGTGCTTGTTCGAATTAACAATTTTACCATATTTTACCTTCTTTCAAATACTCTTTTTTGATACCTGACATGAGTAATTCCTCATCTATTACAGCCGTTTCCCTTGCAAGTGCATGCAAACAACAAAATTGCACTGTACTCATAATTGCTGAACCAACAAGTTCGTATTTTTTTGACACAGCATGAAGATCAATTTTATCGCTTAATTTGACATTCGATGGAAAAGCTTTTTGCCACAATGCTAATCTTTCAGCAGCATTTGGAATTGGAAAATGTATTATTGAATGAAACCTGCGGATAAAAGCATCATCAATATTATTTTTGAAATTTGAAGCGAGAATGACCAAACCATCAAAAGTTTCTATGCGTTGCAAAAGATAAGCAGCCTCCTGGTTCGCGTATTTGTCATGCGCATCTCGCACGTTGGTTCGCTTGCTGAACAAAGCATCTGCTTCATCGAAAAATAATATCCAGTTTTTGTTTTCGGCTTTATTAAAAAGTTGAGAAAGGTTTTTTTCAGTTTCGCCAATAAATTTCGAGACTACCATGGAAAGGTCAATTTTGAATACATCTTTCCCGGTATATTTTCCAAGTAAAGTTGCCGTTAAAGTCTTACCGGTTCCTGCAGGGCCATAAAAGAGTGCCCTGTAACCGGGTTTAAGTTTACGCTGCATTCCCCAATCATGCATCAAAGTATAATGATGTTTTACCCATATTTCAAGTTCTTCTATTTGTTTCATCGTAGTTTCGTTCAATACCAAATCGTCCCATTCCATTTCGGTAGTAATATATTGAGCCGGGAATTCCATACTAAGTTTGGGATGCATAATATTTCCCGATGTAAACAATTCCAAATATTCCTGCGAAATAATTAACTTGCCGCTAAGTAATGGTTCTCCTTTACCAACTTCATCGAGCCAAAGAACATTTTTACTTGTCAGAATATGATTATTATTAAATAGCTGTTGGCACCGACTTCTTTTTGAAATTTCATCTCCTGAAAGAGCAAATACAGCTGTTTCACCCGTTGGCAGAAAACCCCTGAAATGATTTCCTCTTACTCCGCCCAACTGTGGATAATCTCCCGGATTTGGTATGGTTTGTTTTATCAAATCATCCAAAAGGCTAGGTTTAAGATGTGGAATTATTGCAAGCAGAAGAAGAAGAATTTCATCTTCCGAAAGAGAATTATCTATTATGAATTTAGTAAATATTGATTTATCGTCAAGAGGCCGGATAATTTTATTAGCATAGGATTTTTCTAATTTGTCGCTATTAAAAGTAACATCGAGGCGGTTTAAAAATATTTCTGAAAATCGCTGAATATAATTATCTAAGGATACCAGGTTTATTTCAATGGTTTTATCCATTTTTAAGATTGTTGAATTACATGTGTGAGTTCGTGTGCAAGAAGATTTTTCCCTTCCGGGGATTCAGGGTTGAATGTACCTGAATCAAAATAGATATCATATCTATGAGTGAAAGCTTTCGCGTGTATCATCTTGCATAATCTTGAAGCTTCATCATCAGTGTGGATTCTGACCTCATCAAATGTTTGCCCGAATTTGGTTTCCATCTCGGTTTTGACATCGTCAGGCAAGGAATTTCCGATGCTGCTTGATTGTTTAAGTTCCGATTCAAAAGCATCGGTAACACTAGCATTTTCTTCGGCGCTTATAGGGACAGGTTCACTCCCTGCTTTTCGGGACATTACTTTTTGATCGCTATTTCGATCGTCATCTGCTTCTTTTTTGTTTATTTTTTCTTTCTCATCCTCACCTTTTTTTTGAACAGAACCGGTCGTTTCCTGTTCTTTTTCGTCTGCGCTTTTTGAAGCTACTTTTTCTTCTTCATTTGCTTTTTTTCGAACAGCTGAATTAAAAAATGCATCTTTTTTTCTCATAACTGCAGATGTCTTCGGGAAAAACGCCTGTGATTTACTTTCTAAATTTGGCGTTGCCTTACGCCTTGTGCGGATTGCTTTCATGCTGTTAAATATTAAAATTCAAATTTTAAATTCAGTTTGTTTGGTTAATAAACTTCATGAGCTTTAGAGTAGAAGAAAAAATATGCCACTAAGGCACTGAAGCACAAAGTATCACAAAAATTTTCTCTTTGCATAAATTATAAATATTTGGCTGCTTCCTGTGCATAAGGATTATCTTTGTTTTTAGAAATTTCTAAAAAAAATTCTTTTGCTTCGTTTTCCTTGCCAGTTTTAATCAAAGCATGTGCTTTATAGTAATATGATTTCTGATGACCAGGCTCTTGAGTCAATACCTCTGAAAACAATTTTAAAGCCTGGTTAAAATTACTTTTGCCCATGTAAAGAACACCCAAGTCAGTTTTTACTTTTAAATTGGAAGGATTAAGCAGCAAAATCCTTTCGAACTCTGCAATTGCTTTTTCATTTTCGTTGAGTGCCAGGTAAACCAAACCAAGATGATACCTGGAATCTTCGTTCTCGGGTTCAAAACCCAGCGCCCGTTGCAGGTATTTTTTAGCAAGACCGAAATTTCTTTGTAAATAATAAACTATACCAAGTTGCTGGTATGCCGGAACAAACTCATCATTTTTTTGTATGATATCGAAATAGACATCAATTGCTTCATCATATTTTTTCTGTAAAGATTTGCACAGAGCAAACTGATATTTGAAATCAGGTATATCATTAAGTTGTATAGCTTCGTTCCAGGCTTTTTCAGCTTTATCATATTGTGTAACTATCATGAAATATTTTGCCAGATGTTCCCATGCAGACGGATTTGCAGGATTGATGTCAATTGATTTCACCAAAGCCGAATACGCGTTTTCATATTTCCGTTGTGAAATATAGCCAATTCCCAGGTTTAAATATGTATTTGCTTCTTTTGGATCTAGTTCGATTGATTTAAGCAACATATTTATTGCTTCTTCTGCTCTGCCAACTATTAATAGTACCTGACCTAAATTTCCATAAGCAGTTGCATAATCATTTTTTAATTCTATTGATTTTTCATATTCTGACATGGCTTCAGCATATTTGCCTTTTTGGGTGAACAAAAAACCGAGATTATTATGGACAACGGCGTTGGATGAATCCATAACAACGGCTTCATTATATTTTGCTTCGGCTTCGTCAAAATTTCCGGCCAAGTGTAATTTAAGTCCTTCCTGCAACAAATTGTTACTACTTTTATTTTCTGCCATAATTCAAAATTTTTTAAAATTTTTCTTTTATAGGACGAACAACTTTATCGGTTAATTTGTCAATAGTATTTGAGTCAAATTTAGGATAAACAAATTCAATACTTGAAAAATCTAAATTAAATGGCTGTCCTTCCTGGTAATGGAAAGGTAATTTGAGACCAAATTCAAGACCAGGGTTAAATTCTGTATCAAATATAGGCCATCTCCAGGTTTTGTCCCAAAACAGGGCAGATGCTTTTAAATGGAAATTACCGCCAAAAACTAATTTGGGCACAATAATGGCTTGAGCCAAACCCTGAAAATCAAATCCTGTTGCAGGGCTCCATTTTATTTCGGCATGAAGCAGAGGTTGTTTGGCTTCAAGCACCAAAGAAGCACTAACACCAATTCCTCCGGATAAAGATGCGATTCCCACGCTCAAACCGATATCAAAGTCAACTCCTACAGTGAGTGCAGCATAGACTCTCATTTCAAAATCGGTTCCCCCGGTAATTGTCATTTGTTCGGGATGGGAAGGATTGTATTTGACTTCGGCGAATACATTTGTCAGGCAGCCTTCACCGATTTCTGCAGCTCCTTTAATATAAGGTGAAATAGTAGCTTCAATACCAACGTTTGCTATGCCTAATGGAATGGCAAAAATGGGAATATGGATTGTGGGGAAATCAATTATGTCTTTTTCTTTCAATGGGAGAGGAGCGGGGAAAAGCTTAAACCTATCCGGTAAAACTAGTTTACCTGTGACTTCTATTTCACCGTTCTCCAAAAGATTTACACTGGCAGTGATCTGCAGTCTTTCCGTTATTTTTAAAGTTAATGAACCTCCGCCATAAACCTTATAATCATTCAAGGGTTCACCAGTGGGATTTCCGTCTGTACCAATTGCTCTGTTTGTAATGCCTACATTTATAGAACCGGCTAGACGATCTCTTTGGTATGCCACACTTGCATGCACATTGAAAATATTATTTTGAAAATCGAAATCAATTTGTGTATTAATTCCTGGAATATCAGGAATTACTTTTCCCGAACCGCTAAAATCATATTCATTTCCTTTTTTAACAATTTTCAGCGTTCCTTCGCCTTCTTTGATGCAGGGGAGTTTGTCTATTTTCACTCCGCCTTCAATCATAAATTCCTCGCTTGTCATAGAAATTTTGAGGGTTACTTCTTTAACGCCTTTTATAGCAGGTTCAGCAGTACCTTCAGCAGTAAATGTATTATTAGCGTATGCAGCATTAATTGTGGCGCTTTTTATTCCTTTTACTTTACCTTCTTTTACACCAAGAGTTCCGCCTATACTGAATTCATTATTAATATAAGCAACTTTAATCTTAGCCGGGTCAAATAATTTTGAGTCGAAGTTAAATTCACCTTCAAGGGCAAACGAACCTTTCACAGAGTCACTGGCTTTAATAAAACCTTGTCCGACATGATTAATTCCAAAATCAATACGTCCTTCGATATTTAAACCTGTATTAGTACCAAAGCCTATTATCAGTGAACAATTATTGATGATAAACGGAGAAGGTATTTTTATATTCCCCTTATTAAATACTTTTCTTATTCCAATATCATCACCTTTTACATACAGTTCTACTCCGGTATCCTTGATTAAAGGAATGGAGGGCATTATAGAACCTGTGGCAATAATCCCTGATTCAGGATCGATGTTAATAGCATTAATTGTTGCCGGACTGAGAGGTTTAAATTTAAGACCTTTGTCGTTTATCCATTTTTTTAAGTCTTCCTTATCGAGATACCCCGCATAATCCGTATTGGGCACACGTTTGACGTTCCAGGTAAATTCTTCATCCAAAAATAAATACTGTTTTTCAGCTCCCTTACCCTTTACTTTAAAGGGTGTTCCTTTTAATGATCCAACATAAGGATTAGCTTTATCTTCGGGTTTATAGTTAAATTGAATTTGAGTATAATCAAAGCCCCAGATAGTTGGATCTTGTGTAGTTCTGTTCCTCCAGGTTGGTCCTGCAGCAGGCCACTTAATTGCCAAAGAACGACCTCCAAAAGTTCCTGTATAAATTCTGAAACTTTCTGATGATCCCAAAATACTTTCAGCATGGTCACCATAATTGTGCTTATCAAATGCACCGCCGCCAGCAGGATTTTTTAAATCATACAATACAATTTTACCTCCGCTACCGGTTTTGAGATTATCCAAAGGCAAGCCGCTGTTCACGTCACCAGCAATCCAAACATTGGCATCTGACGGATCTTTTAATCCTCCACTTACTTTTTTATAATAAATATCGAAACGGCTTTTTACGTCATTAACAGTGTTTTCATTTACCTTGCCCAGCTTAATCCCTTTAGATTCTACTGCTTTTTTTAATTCATCATTTTTTGTAAGTTGTTCCTGGATTGCTTTAGAAATACTGGATTTAATATCACGTCCTGAGGCCATATTTGCAGATGCATTGAGCAATTGAAGATTATCAATTTCTTTAGCCCACTGAGCCTCATTTCTGGGCCATCCTGCTATTTGTAATTCAATTTTATGATCAATCTGATGAGGTTCGAATTTACTATCTTTCTTCCAGAAAGGAACTTTCAGACCCTGTGCCAAAGATTCTGCATCGCCAATCCTTTGGAATTTCTCCTCACCTTTGACTCTTATAAGATAAACCCTGTCAGATCTCAAGCTATATGGTGGTGCAATTAACTTAGTTTTTAATCCATCAGGTTTTGTTCCTTTATCCCACTTATCAGCTTGTGCGGGATCGTTTTCTTCTTCCCGTCCATAGTTATTTGCCCTGAAATAAGTTTTATCATCAGGAGAAACCTTCTTCTTGAATGCCGGGATTTGCACCTCAGGGATGTTAATCCGTGGAGGATCTGTGGTTAAGTCATAAGAATCTGCTTTGTCGGGTATATCTGGTTTTTCTGTATCAGGAGCATTGCCTCCAGTTGCCATTTGCATTTTTTTGTTCTGCACTCCTCCACCCTGCTGCACGGTATGAGTTAACTCATGTGCGAGCAAATGCTTTCCTTCTGAAGAACCGGGATTGAATTTTCCCTCGTTGAAGAAAATATCATTGCCATGAGTAAATGCCTGTGCGCCGATGTCCCTGCTCATTTGAACCGCATTGCTGTCGGTATGAACTCTTACATCTGAGAAGTCGTGACCAAAGCCTGAACCCATTTCTGACTGGGTTTTGCTATCCAATGGATTTCCCTGACCCTGTGAGCTGTTTAACTTACTTTCAAATCCTTCTGAAATACCACTATTCTCTCCTTTTTTCTGAAGCTTTTCATAGTCATCTGGTTTTGCCTGTATAACAGTCTCTTTATCTTCTTCTTTTCGTTCAATGTCTGATTCGAACCTGGCAGATAATCCGGTTTGAAATCTGTTAATATCGTTGGAACCAACTGCTTCCTTTCTACTTACTTTGTCAGCCACCTGATCGGCTTCCTTTTCATAAACATCACCAGGTTGTCCGACATCTAATTTTGTTTGCAAATTTTTTGAAGAAAGGTCTTTTTCTTCTGCTTTTTTCTGAATATCTGGTTTGAAAAAGCTATCCTTGCCTGAAGTATTAAAGAATACAGACGGCTGCTTTTGAATAACAGGAGTGGGAATATTTTTAGCCGGTTCTTTCATTCAATGTTTTGTAAATTTATTTCAGCTCAAACCCAGATATGAATTCAAATATCAGTTTTTAAGCCATTCAACGGCCAGTAATTGTTTCATCCAAGGTAATTTTATAATAGAACAATTCCAGGGCAAATGTTCCAGCAAAACATCAATTGAATTTTGCTCTATAATTATTCTGTTATCATTTTCGTTCAAAATAAGCTTGCCGATGCGCTGCAAAAAAGCTTCCCTCAAACCGTCCGGTGAAGTATTTTTTAAAATCTTCCAGTGCTCAATAACAGCTTTAAGCAGATTTTCGGATTCGTCTTTCATTTCATTAGTCAGTTGCACAAATCTGTCAATTGGCATTTTGAGCGGGTAGTCGCAAAAATACTTTTCAAATGTCAAAGAATATTCAAACGGGTTCTCCTCCTTTGTAGCAAGAAAATGTAACAGATGGACTGCCAATACATGAGATTCTTGATTTGCAAATTTTGATTCGTGATTAAGCAATTTAAATTGCCTGAAATAATTTTCAAGAAAAGGATGAAGCAATACCAAACCTGCATTGTCAATATAAATTTCATTTTCGTCATCTCTTTTTTCTTTTGTTGCTTTCGATTCTGCTTCCTTTATTCTTTCAATACTTTTTTCTTTCAGATCAGACGAAATATCTTTTCTCTCGTAAGTTAATTCCTGACTAGCAATGATTTCTTCAAAAAATTTTAAAAGATTTTTATCGAGAGATTTTAAAACAGTTATTAAACCAGTTAAATTATGTATTCCAGGTTTGTCAATTTTAGTATACCTATCCTTTAATTTTTTCTTTGCGTCCGATAAAGTTCTAAAAACAACGCGAATTAATGTTTTATTAAATTTTTCAGAAAACTGATTTTCCAATTTTTCTTCTATTCCAGTATTTTCTTTGATCATTCTGATCAGCAGAGAAGTGAATACCAATGGCTGTTGAATTATTACTTCTATAATTTTATCTTCGTCAGCACAGATTTGCCTGACAAAGTCTGAATCAGATATTTTTCCTGCCAGGTAATTTATCAGAATCCAAAATAACTTTTTATCATAGAACTCTGAAGTTATCTTCTCTTTAGCAGAATTTTCTTTTTTAATCGAATCAGAAGTTTCAATTTTTTTTAAATATTTATTCTCTAAATATGGTTGAGTTATTTCTGCTGACAGACCTGTAATTTTTGACGAATTCAACCAACTGATGAGATCAGTTTTAATATTTACCAATCCTGAACTTGCAGTCGTATATGAAAGTGCTGAATCATGCATCTGTCCAATTACACTTGTAAGATGAAGAATAAAGGAATGAGAAAATTGCGATTTCAAACGTTCATTCCAAAATGCATAATTTTCAGCAGCTATCAGAAATAATTCCATAAAATATTCAGTTTCCTTATCAATTGCGGAGATAAAAATATTTTCGTTTAAATTATTATAAGGTTTGATACCTAACGGGGAAAGATTCCCGTTTTCAAGAAAATATATCAGAAGTTGCAGAATTCTTTTTTCATTTGAAATTAATTCTTTCGTAGCATTCTTAAAATCGCTACTTGCCTGAATTTTATGCTTTTTCTTTAGTATTTGTTCCTTCAATTCAGAAATTAATTTTTCGCAAAAAACCAATTCGAGTTTATCCGATTGTATGTCTCCCAACCAGAGATCAAGTTTGTCAATAATCAGCCATTCATTTTCATTTACCAGGGAATCGAACAGGTTGTTCATTTGCACCAATGCTTCATTATTTATTAAATTGGAAAGACGAGTTTTTAAAGCAAAACCATCAGTATTGGTTGCTTTGACCTCGAGCTTGTTTTTAAAGATAATATGATGCTGATTTCCATTCATTAATTATTCGGCAATTTATCGTTGATTATTTTTATCAAAGCTGTCAGAACATCAATGTACTTTTTCTTGATATCTGATTCACTGTAGATGTATATCTTATCCAGTTCAAATTGCAGATACGTTGAGAGATTTTTCAATACATCCGTGTCCTGACTTGTCAATTTTTTAAGTTCGCCTAATTTGTCATCAATTGCAGAGAACAGAGCTGTTAGTTTGCTGGAAATATCGGTTTTGCTTCTACACATTACAGATGTAATTAAAAGAATAAATATAGACAGCATATTCATAGTAAGGCTTACAGCAACTGCATCGGAAGTAACCGGTAATATTGTAATCCATTCAGGCTTTAAAGTATTTTTACTTATAAAGCTTTGAATATCAAAATCAGTATTTGTAAGCCCTTCACTTAACCTGGAGAAGAAATTCGTTACATCTTTTAGTACAGTATATTGTTTGCTATAAGCTTGATTTTCCTGTAATTGTTTAACAATTTGGTTAAATTGATCTACAGGAGAATTCAAAGCAAGGCAGGTTTTGTCTTTATATGGTAGAACTGTCCTGATCTCAGGCAAATCAATAGTACATGTTCCATTTATCAATTGTGCATTAATTTTATAGACTCCACCAACTGCATATTGATGACTTGGTGCAGTAAAATCAGTTGTTCCTGCTTTTATATCATAAGTTTCAACGACTGGAGTTGGATTTTCTCCATAACTTACTTTTATTCTGGTAGTATTTTTAAGTTCGCTAAAAGAAACTTTAAGTGCCAGCAGATTTTGCATTAATTTAATGCTATCCGTGGCCTTTGCAAGAATTAAACTATTTGTACCTGATGGTGTATTATAGACGGTAATTGAGAACTTTGAAATTATGTTTTGAAGAGAAGTATATGAATAATTAATTTTCTTTACAGTAACATTATCCATTTTTACATCAGAGGGAGTAAAACCATACTTACCACTTCCTTTCGGATTTTCTGTCACGTAAGCCAAATCATCTGGTATATCTGCAGACAGGGAACCTCCTCCTGGTGTTAAACTGAATTGTAATTTTGGTGCTGTTTTGCAAATTTCGTTTTTGGAAATATTCATAACAACCGGATCGGGATTTACAGCAATAATTGTTAAATCAGCGCTGTAAGAACAAACTCCGTTTTTGACATCGGCTTTGACAGTATAATCGGCGCCTTTAGCATATGTATGGTCCGGCGAAATTAATGTTGACACAGGAGTTCCGTCTCCAAAATCCCAGGTTACCGATGCAACAGCTGAAGTATCATCAAGTGAAAAATTGTATTGAAGTGGATTATTCGGATCTCCTTCAGCAATTATTTTAACAGCAGGCATTTTATATACTGTAACTGTAATTGTATGTGAAAGGTTGTCATTTGTATAAGTAATGTCAAAAACCACATTTGCCTGCTTGTCCGGAATTTCAACTGCAGACGGGTTAAAGGCATATATGCCGTCACCCTTATCTATGATAGCATCTTTCTGGTCGGTGACTATTGTTCCCCCGGTAGGGTTCGCATTAAAAATATATTCTTTTGAATCCTCGCTGCAATAAGCCAAAGTATTCAAAGAGAAAGAAATCATAGGAGGAGGTATGTTAACAATAAACTGGATGGGATTGCAATTTGAGCAACATAAATATGGAAGGTAAAAATCGGCAATTACAGTTCCGTTTGCAATTTTCAATATCTGGCTGTCAAATTGCCCCTGAAATTTGTGTAATAAATTTAAATCTATATTCAGAATATTTTCAATTTCTTTATCTGTAAAACCTCTGCTTCTCATTGCGGCTACTTTCTTATCATAAGCAGCTATTTCTTTTTTAGTAAGCGTTACTTTGTCCGTACTCTTTGAAGCAACGACTTCTTTCACATCAGTTGTTTGATCAGCTTCTTCTGCAATGTAATTGTCCCATGTGTCGATTGGAATAGGTTCAGGAGTTGGCACAGGTAATTGTTCTTCATGATAAACAATAATAAAAGTTCCTCCAACCGGAACGCCTCCTTTATGAATCATTCCCGGATGTGAATTGCTGAAGTCTTTCAACGTTTGCATCAGCTTTATTTTTTCGATTCTGCTTGCATATTCTGTATATATTGCCCGGAAAAATGCATAATCACATAATTTCGAAATTTCACCCAGGCACTGGTATTTTGTAAATAACTCTGCGAGATCCAGAGTATTGTCCGGAAGTTGCTAAATTAACCTGGGCTAAAATCCTGTTGATTACTTTAAGCATATTCGTATAATTATAATTTGCCAGAGTGGTAGATATAGTATCTGCCAGGGCACTAATCAACTTAATTAGGTAGGCAAAATAGGCTATGATATTAATATTTCCTTCTGTTTCACTTGATTTTCTAATTTCTGAAATTCCTTTTATATCTTTATTCATGATAACTAGGTTTACCAGGTCATTGAAATCTTTGAGATCAAGAATTTTCAAACCGGCATATTCTTTTACAAGTATCGGATGTAATTTCTCATATGCACCGCCTAACGTGCCTTCATTAAAAACCAGAACATTTTTGCAATTATTCACTAGTTCAAGATTACTTATAACATTCTTCAATTCATTTTTAGTCAGTTCTTTTTCGGTTACAAGTGTGTTTGGAATATTATAAATGCATGCAATTATTTTACATAATTTACAAAGCAATTCGGCCTGATGGGAATTGAATAAAATTTCCAAATCGTTAAAGTAACAGGGGAAATTGGCAGGGTCAACAGATCCAGGTTCGGAGCCGGCAGCAACAGCAACAATATCAAATGGCAAGCGATTCGTGTCCCGCAGGTTTTGAACAGTGGCCAGTGCGGCTGCATAATCTTTTCCTATATGCCCTTCAATTCTAAAGAAGTTGTACGGTTCAAGATTGTACAATAAAGGATGAAGAACAAAATCCACTGCAGTATTCGGCGGGTTATACCGTAATATTTCATTTTCTTTTCCATTTTCCGAAAGGTCGGGGTTCCAAACTTCCAGTAAATTATTTGATGAATTGGTAAGATCATAATAATAGGGAATTGCTCTATCGCCAAGAATTTCATTCCCGATAGTTGAAGGCGTAATATGAATATTCAGGTCAATTGTGGAATTTCCGCCTTTTACGGGAACCGGCATAGTCAAATCAACAATCATTCTTATTATACGCTGATAAAGCGCAAGGAATTTGTCATAATTATGTTTGTAACGAACCAGAATAGGGGAAGGAATAAAATAATTCCTGTAATCAAAAGGTTTTACAGTCCAGAACTCACCTATAATCAGATGACGCGGGAATAAAGCTTCGGGGGGTGTACACATACCAGTGAGCTTTTCTGCAATTTCTTTCCATTCGTTATAGGCCATAATCAACTCACTGAAAAAATCGTAATAATATTGAAAATGCAATAGCTGCAGATCGCTTATAGAACCATCATACAGAAATGAAAATTTTGAATTGAAATTAGAAAATGGATTGGTATTTGTATTCAGATATTTTTGAAATTGATTAAATGCATTTGTGAGAGCTGTGCCTACCAAATTCACAAAATCGGATGAAAGTACATTTTGATAAGCTACAAATATATCATTGGCAGTTTCTAGATTTGCTGCCTTTGTTTCAAAACGCGGCATTTTGATATCCGGTAAACCACCTTTTATCGGCACCGGTAAATCTCCGGAAACAGGATCATTTGCTTTTGCATTTAATTCAGCGCACATTTTGTTGGCATCGGTAGACGACATAAGGAGTTTCCGGATGTTAACAAAAACTTTTACTCCCTTATCAGCACAGGATGTCGGATCACAGTTTTTAGCATTTTCTTCCAGAATTTCATAAAATAAAAGACAAACCTTATCGGCAAGAAAAGTATTATTCAGGTCGTTATCTGTTGAGATTGTATTATCATCATCAATTAATTCCCAGAGAACATATTTTTGAGTATTGTTGCTGACAAAAGCATCATACTTCTGATCTTTCAAAGCATCGAAAGTTCTGTATTTATGGTAACTAATGGATTGGGTGCTGTCTTCTTTTCCATGGGTTATAATATAACCGTGAGAAGTTATCCCGGTACCTTTTGTAATGGTTACAGTATCACCGCTTGCAGATTTTGAAACTTCAAGTCCGCAGACAATTCCGATACCTATCAGGTTTGTCCGGGTGATCCTGTTTTCCAGGTCAAGGAAATCAAAAACATGATTCAAATCATCTGCTGTGAGAAGTTGATCAGGTTGAAATTCAGGATAATTATAATCCGTATCGTCAGTTTTTACAGGTATCATAATTTTTTAGTTTTATCAGGTAATTGAGTCTGATTAAGTAATATTGGGGTTTCACCGTAATCTTCAGTACAATCATAAAGTGCCGAAGGAGGATAAATACTTTTCAGGTTCATGAAAATTTTCAGGAAGTCATTAAGCAGTGCCGACCTGTTGTGTTCGGAAGCATTTAACCAATTACAATAGGTTTGGTCAACTTCCTGGTAATTTCCCACCCAGCAGATTTTTGCCAATAAATGAGCAGGTAATTCACTGTGAATGGTTTGTTCGGCAAATGCCCTGAAATTAAAATGCTGCATTGCTAATTCAGAATTCCCATCAAAGACAAAAGTCAGTTTATAAGAATAAGGATCTTCATTGCCGCAAAAATCACAGGTCGGTTCAACACAAACTGGTAAAAGGATATCCGATTTTGATCTTGGCCTCAACAATAAATGTTCAACGATTAAAAATTTTTCATCTGCCAGATTGTTATTCGCAAATTCAAATATTCTATCAATTTCAGTTTCGGCATCAACATGTGTTGCAAATACAGAATTGTTTATGAACAGGGCCGAATTCATAAATTCAATTTTGTATTCGTTATCTGCAATTTTCTCGACTTTAAAATTGTTTTTATCAATGATATTCTTTTTGACAATTGAAATATTAAGATTGATCTGATTTATCAGTTCATCCCTGTTTATATTAATAATATTATCTTTCGATTCCAGGATGACATTATTTGAATCGTCAAATAATTGAAGTTTTGTGGAATAGGAATCGCCGTTATAGGCAATATTATATTCAAAATAATTCAATGAATTTTCCTGACCCAATAGAGCACTAATCCGCTGATGGATTCCGCTTAAATCCCTGCGCAGGCAAATATCCTGCTTTACCGTGTAATCGAAACTTTGTGCTTTAAAAGCACTTTCCCATGGAAATTGCTTGAGAAAAGAAGTCTTTGTTTTTATCAGGTTTTCGAGTGCAATTTTCTTTTGTGTTTTGAAGGAATAGAGCAGAAGCGCATAATCACTGAAACTTTCGTTGAAGCGTGCAAGCAGGTGATCTAGGAATCTGTTCCGGCGATCCAGGAATTCTTTGTTGCTTTCGGTTATTTCCTGCAATTTGTCCTGATCGAATTTTTCTCCGTTTAGAGTCAAATAAAAATCGGTAAAGAGATCATTATAAAGATTATTCTTTATTTGTTCGTCAGATAAAAGAATTGGGAAATAAGTTTTATCTATAGTGTTATCGATCGAAAAAAGCTTTTTTAGGTTCGAGAGCTGACTCAGATAATTTACCAGCAGTTGTTCGAAAAAAGCCAGATACGCTTTTAGTTGTTTTGCCTGAGTTACACGTAAATCGCTTGCCGACGAAGGAAGCCCTTCATAACCGGTCCCGTAAACAATCGGGAGTGAATTCTGAATGGCATAATAGTCTTGCATCGGATAATAGCTACCAAGAGGAACATCAATATCCAAGTCATGGTCAATTAATTTTGATGTCATGTTTTTTCCTCGCTCGACATACATGGTATCCATTAATTCTGAAATATCCGGCAGGAAAGGAAGTCCGTTTTTATAAACAAGAATTTTGGAACCTTCAAGATAAAACCGGGGTAAATGATTTGGTTTGACTTCAAGTTTCCATGTATCGGACTCAATCCTGTTGCCTTCTTCATCGTACCTTACCAATACGAAGTTCTTTATATTTATAACTTCCGTAAGATCCATAATCAGTTCGATAATGTCCGAAGAATAAATTGTTCTGTTTAAAACATTTTCTTCCAGATCGTCATCGTCAATAAAACCATGATCCAGTTTAGGTCCTTCAAATATTTTATCAACTGTTGTTTTTTCAAGCATGGAGCTGAGTGAGTAGAAGATTATGGAAGGATTCAGGTATTCTTCAATAAGAAGATAAACTTCGGAAAGAACTTTTTCAATATCGGCATCAGGCTTTATTTCCATGTCGGCACATATTCCGAATTCTTCAATTTCTATGACATTTACATTGCAAAAATCTTCGCACAAATTTCTATGACTTTGCAAAGTTGCTGTTGCAGTTTCCACCGCGTTATCAATGGACTGTATTTTCAGCAGGTAATGCCAGGCTACACCGGATACAGTATTGTCCTGCAGAATGCTTAAAATAGTATTGAGCGTAAATTTTTGCCTGACTTCAGTGGTTAAAAAATTAAATTTGAAAGGAACATCTTTAAATTCTACTACCAGGTTTTTATTTAAGGTTGTATTTTCAAACGATATGTCAATGGTTGCATATAAATTGTTTTTCAGCGCCCCAATAAGCAGGCTTTCATCAATATTTTGTGAAGGATTCTTTTTATCTGAAATGTATTTTACGGTAACATTATTAATTTTACTGTCAGGATGCCTGAAATATTTGAGGTTAGTTTCCTGGATCTCCAGCAGGTTAAATTCCTGTATTGAAGGAAATCTCACTTCAAGATACAAAGTATCATCCACTATTGGATCATGAATACTAATTGAAACTTTTCCTGAATTTAAGTCGCCGTTTTGCTTATCTTCTTCCAATTCCAGAAGAACATTGTAAAGTCCCTTCAATGTAATTTCCTTTATTTTTTTTGAATAAGTAAGCTCGCTTTTTTTACAGTCTACATATATTCTTGGATAATTATCGCAGGTATTTAACGTAAGCCAGGCATTTCGCACTTCTTCCAGATCAATAAGCAATTTCCTGTAATCGTTGATAGTCCAGGGTGCAGTTGTAAGAATTTCGCGGGCTGAAAACAAAGTTTGTACATCTGCATTGAAATTTTCCGGTTTTGCTTCCGCTATTAAATCTTTGACGTCATAAGAAGTGCGATAAGATAAATCGGTAATTGCATAGCACAATGCTTCCAGGAAAGTAATTCCGGGATCGTGAATATTGTAATCAGTCCACAATTTACTGCCGATTTTTTCAAGAAGCGCAATACTTTCTTCACGCAGGGCATAATAATCCTGGGCATGGGGCAATACATTTTCTTTCGAAATAGTAATATGTTGTGAAGTGTCGGTATTATCCATTTTAACTTACGCTTGAAATAGTTATTTTATGTTTTGAAACGGGTGAACTCACGAGTATTGAAGCTGATGTTGAAGCAGAAATTTCTTCAGTTCCCTCACTTTCCGGTGATCCATCCGTTTTTATTAAAAACATTTTAAGATCCAGGACAAAATCAATATAACTTCTGTCTTCAAGAAAATCAATAATACTGCTTTTGGTAATTTTTCCTCCGAAATAAATTTCGGCATTCACATTATTTGCCCACGGAGTTAAATATTCAACCAGTTCTTCTTTGAGCAAATTGCTGTAATAGGAATCATTTCCGGCTGCTGATTTTACAAGTACCACTTCTGTTTCGATCCTCACCTCTTCAAACATAGGATTTTCAACATGAAGGGTCATATTCCCGTTTGACAGACTGAGGAGAAATTCTTTAATTTCTAGGAGTTTGCTGCAACTTGTATAGGGCCGTAACGGATTGATTGCATTTTTTAATTGCAGATCGGGAATTGAAATTACGGTTACATGACCCGCTGCCTCTTCGTTAAAATACACAGTGTTTGGTTCCTGGTATTCCAGCCAGGTGTGGTTTAAACATTTTACTTTGTATATGTCAGGAAAGGCTTCAAGCACCAGTTCTTCAAAATCGCGCATGGTAATTGCCCTGTTTTTGTGCCGCAGACGTTCACTTACACGGGTATAAAAACTTTTTGAATCTTCTTTATATCTGCCGCCAAATGAAGTATAAGGCTGACTAATTGATTTAATATTTTCGTCAGGGGTAATGAGTTTTGTAATCGTGCTTGCAGCTAACGGTATCAGTAAAAAGTCATCAGCGTTATTATTATCTTCAAAGGTTGCCTGAAGTGCCTGCGTTTTGAGATCAATAAACCTGCAAACTTCGTCAGGCATTTCTTTTATTCCTGCTTTTAACCAGTAGCATCCTCCGGGCAACAGACTATTATCATCGGTTGCATCTTCTGCAAACGGGAAACTGATAATACCGGTGTTGATGAGCTGGTTTGTGTCATCTATAATATCGTTTTTGTCAAAGTCTATCCATTTGTTATTGCTCAAATAACTCCAGAATACATGCTCGTCAGGTTTTGCAGAAAGCGGATTGGTAGAACCATCCAGCATTTTGAATAAAACCGAAACTTTCTGACCTGGCAGAACATCTTGTATCCCAAGATAAAATTCAGAAATATTATGTACAAGGGCATTATTTTCTGTATGCTGAAATTGTGGCATCAGTTTCGACGGAGTTGCCGCAGTAACATCATTTTCGATAATATGATTTCCAAAAGGATATAAATGAATGAAATTTATTGAAGAATCGCTTGAAGAAGTTTCAGCTTCATAAGTAAGATAAACAGATTGAATTTTAGGAATGTATGGCTGAACAGGCGGAGGATTTTTTACAGTATCTGTAATAGTTTTGTTAGCTACGCCAATCATATAGAGCTGGAGTGCAAAAATATATTGGTCATATTGAAAATCTGCATTCAGTTGCAATTTCAGAAATCCTCTCTGACTTGAAATCCCGTATGGATTATAATCATCATTATAATCTACGATGGCGTTATCGTCAATTACCACCAATGAAGAAGGCAAATGGACATCAGGATACATAACGTAATTTGCTCCCCAGAAAAGCTCAAGTTCACCCGGATTTGCTTTTCCTGATTTCATGCGTTCTGAATTTAGCAAACTTATAAAGTCTCCATCAGTCCACACTCCGTCTTCAAGAAATTTCATCTGGGCAGTAGGGAAAAAAATATCAACTGTATTATAATCCATATTCCTGATGTCTGGAACAATATCGGCCCAGGAAACAAACAGTCTGATTTTTGCTCCTTTTTTGCAGAATACTTCCTGGTTGCCGATGACAACTCCGGCACCTTTTTTAGGATTTTGTCCGAAAGGAAGAAAAGGTTTGGAAGGATCAACAACTCCGATATCATTTGAGATGATTAGTTCTTTGATCCCGGTTGGATTTGTCGATGTGTTTGTACCGGATGCGCTGTGAACACCACATTCTACTTTAATGGAAATAGTATCAATCTGAACATCTTTTAAATCGTTGTACTGATCATTTCCTGCAGTATTACTCAAAATAAATTTTATTACAGGCGTGTCAATATTATTGTAGTTTTCCTGGTGGATTTTTTCGTTATAAGATGTAATTGCAGGATCGCCCGGCTGAACATTAACGGTTATAGTTGCTTTACCAGACGACTTTGCGTTTATTGAAAATGAATTATTTTCCACCCATTTTTTTTCTCCCGTAATAAAGCAGGTAAATATTTTTTCCGAAAGTTGATTAAGATTTTGTCCACCGAGTGTTATTGTAATAATTCTGTCTCCTTCTTTTAAAAATAAATAATGCGAAGCAAATGCAAAACCAATTTTGGCTTCGGGCATATTAATAACTGTAAGGCTGCCATCGGTATATTCTTTGTTTACAAATGGGTGCCAGTCTTTAGAATCGCTGGTTAGCTTAGCCCCATTTCCATCTGCTGATGCTGCATAAGGAGATGCATACAAAAGTCCTTCCTGGGAAACCGAATTTATTATGTCAGTGGAAATTGCCCTGTAAAATGACATGAGTTCTGCAATACTTGCGTGGTTAAGAACCACGTCTTCATCGCTGGAGTATATTACGTCATTTTTTTGGCTGTCCTTACCGGCATTGAAAGTTGTTCCTTTTTCAACAAGATATTCATCAACTCCTTTTGCAAGTTCTAAGATCAGATACACGTGATTGGGTTCGCTCGCTTTCAAGTCGAGATGCAGCACATCTTTATAATAAAAATCGAGATGCCTCCCGGTAAAAAGATTTAAATCATTTTGAGCATAACGGAATAAATTAAGGAAAACCAGGTATAATGTATAATGAGGCTCATGATCATCTTGTTCGTTTACGGATTCCAGTAAGTAATCTTTTGCATTGGTCACTATTTTTGAATAAACTGAAAAATATTCCCAGAAAATTGAAACAAAAAGATTATGGCTGGTAACATGTTTTAAAATACCCCATACATCAGAAATAGTGACTTTATTGCTAGGGAAATTAAAGATGGAATTATCCTCAGTAATATAATTTGTATAATAATCGTCAAAATCGGATGGCGTTGCTCCAGTATTATAAATCCATTTTTCATCAAGGTTTGTCCTGATAATATCTATTATTTCTGATAATTTGATTTGCTTGTATGCAAGTATCACCCAGTCGTCAACAACATCGTCTTCTATTAATGCAGGTTCAAAATTTGTGACTTCAGCTTGCTGATAATACAATGCGGCTGATTTATAATATTCCAGTAATCGATTTAACGGACCTGAAAGCTTTGTTATGATAAGGTTTCCAATTACAGTTTTTAGGTCAGTAGAATCAGGCAGAATTGTATAGAAATAATTAATCCTGTACGTAAGCGTAAACAATGCGCTGAATAATAAGCCGAATTTTTTGCGTAGTTCAGAAGTGTCACTTTCAAATTCGCCGGATTGAATATCATTGATCAGTGAACGAATCGAGTCTTTGAAATCGTCAACATCCTGGGTTGCAATCAGTGCCAATAATGCAGCAGTATCCGAATCGAAAAATGGTTGCCAGTCGTCCTCGCTTGATGGCGTTGTATTGGTATTGTAATATTTTATATGAGTTGCCAGATCGCGTGCATATACAAGTAAGTTCTCAATTTGCTTTTCATCGGGAAGTATAAAATTTTCACTAAGAGCATCAGGAAATCGCTGGCTCTGACTGGTTCCATTGCGTATTAAAGGGTTTTTATATTTTGTGCAATTTGCCATATTTATTTCTTCTATTTCATCGGTGTTTGTATTTCTGTTCCTTCTTCCCGCCAGAAAGGAAATACATAATTGTAACGGCTGTTGGTCGCACTTATAATGTATTCGATTTCCACCAGTATTAAGCCGGATAATATATCCGTTGTATCAATATTAATATTCTGCAATTCAATACGTGCTTCATAAAAAAGGATTGCTTTCTCTATTTTATTTTTTATAAATGTTATGGTAGAAGTATCAAGCACCTCAAAAACCATATCATCGAGGTTGCAGCCATAGCTCATGTTCATATTACGTTCTCCGACGATAGTAGAAAGTAAAATATATAAGCTGTTATTTATATCTTCTGCATCTTCAGTCATCATGACCGATTTGTTGACGCGATCAAAATAGGGAGGGAAGCTCCATCCGCGACCTATAAAATTCCTGTCATTGTTTGTTGTGTCCATAATTAACCTCCAATGTTTACAGTCGGACAGCCTAAAATAATGCTGCCGCCATGAGCTGTCATATCACCCATTCGGGCTGCAGGTTTGCCGCCAATCATCACGGTTGCCGAACCTTTTACTATTGAATCCGGCGGTCCGGTGCAGGTGCACATATCACCTACAGTAGCTGCAGGCATACCACCGATCAGTACCGTAGGTGTTCCCGGCGGCAAAATTGGTCCACCTACATGTGGTACGGGTCCGGGCTGAACCATCGGGCATATATGCATATCTCCAACTCTTGCTGCAAAAGGCATAATTTTTTAGTTTATTCGAATTCGTTTTATCTCAATCTCTTTACTCACCCTCTCTTTTCGCCACTCTAAGTTTTAGAGAGGGGGATGTCGGCAATTGACGACAGGGGGTGAGTAATTATCAATTTAAGTTAGAATTCACTTTATTTAATTTATATTTACCATTGCTCCTTTAAGGATTGTAACGCCACCTGATTTATATTCGGCTCCGGCGTCACCATTTACCTGCATCTGAGCACTTGCTTTAACTTCGGCATTCACACTTTCAATTTTAAGTGCGTTCGCCGCTTTGATGGTAATATCTTTAACGCTCTCAATTTTAATTCCCGAATCATTCATGGTTATTTTGTTCCCGTTTTGATCTGTTAAGGATATTCCTTTGTCATCTTCGGAGATAACAACTTTATTTCCGGCAGGTGTTTCGATATTGATAATTTTCTTATCGTCATCGAACATCCACTTCATTTTCTCGCGGGAAACATAACCTTTAATATTGTTCGAATCCTGGGCTGTTGTATGTGCGGGAAGTTTGCTGCTGTTCAGCATTCCAAGAACAACTGCCTGCCTGGGATCATTTTCGATATATCCCACAACGACTTCATCATTTATCTCAGGACGGAAAAAGAAACCACGTTGGTTTCCAGCATCCAGTGAAGCGACACGACACCAAATACCATCATCACTCTTGTGGATAACAGGAATGCGTACCATAATCCTATCCTCACCGTCCGGGTCACTTTCAAGCTTGGTAACGATTCCGGTTTGAAGGCCACATATTGAAGGTAGCATTGCTCCGGCAAGAGGTTGCTGAACATGATACGTTTCGGCAAACCATTCAGGGTTCGTACCGAATTGGATATTTAGTGTCCAGTTACCATTTTCAATCTGGTGGCGAATTGCGGTGACATAAAGTTTACCCGTAAACCGGTCACCAAGACCATTGAGTTGAATTATATTTCCTGGTTTCAGATTTGCATATCCTTCAACTCTGACCCTGCCTCTTATTTTAGCAAGTCGATTTTTTTGAAGACGTGCATTTGCCCATTGTTTTAGTTCAGGTTCTAAAATTTTACCACTGTGAATTATTTGCATAGAATCCGGTGAAGAAACAACTTTTAATTGATCAGTAGATAAATTTCCGGCTGCAGGCACTGTTGGTTCGGCAGCTTCAATGTTCTCAAATAAATTTTGATCCGAATAATTCCATGCAGAAGCTTTAACTCCGGGCAATTGCAAACGTGCATCAATTTCAGCATCCAGATCAAGTACTGTTGATCCGTATTGAACAGTTAATTCCGGTGTTTGACTCACATCCGGTTTTTTGACTGATATCAAACCGTCATCAATGATTATCATTTTTCCATTCACATCAGCTCTGCAAAGCATAAAATCCCAGTCGGTGCAATTATACTGAACAATTTCTTTGTGTGTGACATCCGTTGTTTCGATATCTTTATCAAAGCCATAGTTATTAATCAATTCTTCAAAAATATCGCTGTCTTTTACATTTTTAAAATATTTGCTTTTTGGAGCAATTGTCATTGTACAGGCTTTATCACGGCACTCTACAACCAAAACCGAATTGTTGTTTTTGATTTTAATGTTTTGTTTTACCACAACGCCTTTGAAAATTGTATCCTCATCATTTTGCCAGCCGGCTTTAATTTCAATTTTCTTTCCGGGTTCGAAGTCATCTGCACTGCTTATTTCAAAAGTTTCAGTTGCAGCATCACCATCAACCAGAATGATTGTTGCAGACGGAATCCGGTTTATTTCTTTGTTTGCAATAATGCTTATAATATGATATGTTTGAGAAATGGCATTACCGTCACTTAAAATCGTGAAAGTGCAAACCGATTTTGGCTGGCTGGATGGTACTGACTCTTTCGTTGCTCATTCCGTTGTTTTATTAAATGGAGGAAAATTAATTTCAGTGCCTTCCTGAATATTCCTGAAATTAGTTATCTGGTTTGCTGCTGCAACTTGGATATAGTATTTAGGATCACCATAAATTATGTTACACAACCATGGGCAAAGACTCGCCTTTTTTGATCATGCGTTTATAGGTCAAATCTGCCGATTGTTTGCGTTCTCTGGCAGTGCGTTCCTGTTCTTCGTCACTTTTTTTGACTGTAAGTTTAACAGTTGCACGGATTGGTGATCCATCCGGATCGAATAGTTTGCAAGTAATTGTCATGTTGGTCACGCGACCTTTGAAATCGAATGTTCCCCAGATTATATGAACATGACGAGGCTCGTGGACTTTTCCATCCATTTTAAACATTAGATCCTGAAGGTTTTTTAGCTTGTCTGAAATATCATCACTTGGCTTTCCATCAATAATTCCTGTATTGTCAAGCAGGAATTCAAATGTAAATTCATCAGGGAGCTTAAGTGAAAATTTCTGTTGTTTGCCACTGGTTCCCTGTCCTTGTCCGCCTTTGGTTTCAGTTTTTAAATCTAAAACATAACTTTCAGGATTAACCATAGCATTAAAATCTCCGACATAATCTTTATCTTCCATGCCGGCAGAATTATATGCCATTATTCTCATTTTTTTTATTTCACCTCTGTTTGCCACTAACGTTCTTTTTTATCATTTAAAATTTTGATAATATGTTCTGTACAATCATCCACAAGGTTTTCATGAACAGCATCCTGGGAAATCTGCGATGTATTTTCCCGTTTTCCCGGATTATTTACAGAAACACTAATATTTAATTCCGCAATTTGAATCGGCATAGCAATCTTATTGAATTGTGAAATAACTGTAACTAAGTTCAAGTGTTTCCACTACAACAGAATTCTCAGCTGCATTAAAATCACTTATTGTCCATTTACGCGGCCACGCATTATTTACTACCCATGATTTCAATGGCTGATGACTGCTGTTAAGCAGGGTAATAATAATTTGTGCCGGTGCAAATTCCCTGTCATATAGTGCTTTTGAGCACCATTCAATCACTTTAGAATCGGTCAACAATCCTCTTTTTAAGATTAGGTCAGGGAATTTTGAACGGGTAGGCAGTTTGTGTTCAAAAAGATTCTGCCCTCCTTCTTTGATGGATTCCGTCTCGTATTCAATAGTAAGTCCCGACACGGATTGAAAACGTACATCATTGTCGTTGCCAATTCCCTGAAAATCTACTTTAAAGTGAAAACCTACAGGTGGATAATATCCTCCTACAGATGGTTGGTCGTCATCTGCCATATTTATAGTATTTGATGAACCTTCGAAAGAAAAAAGGTTAAAATACTTACTTTACAATATTCAGGCCTTCATGAGCAATCTCAATACTTTCAATTGCTACTTCATTACCGTCGGCTTTCATATCGCTTGCCTGAACTTTGATAGGAAACGCATTTACAGCTTTCCATGTGACTACCGGATCATGGTTTTCATTCAATAATTTAATAATAATATCTCTGCGTTCGGCAGTATTAAGACTTATAGTGTTGATCCAGGTATAGAAATCGGTATCGCCGTCGAATGTACCGCGCTTCAAAGTAATATTGCTGTACTTATGCAAGCCGGGCATTTTAATTTTTGAATAGGTATTGCTTGAGCCTTCTCTATATTCAATTGCTTCTACCTGCATGTCTAGTCCCGTAGCTTCGGTAAATCCCATATTTTGGCCTCCCCATTCTACGCGGAAGTGAAATTTTGGTAAAGGATAATTTGCCATGATTATATTTTTTAAATGTTTAAAACAAATTGGTTAAAATGCTTAGGATTCAGCCATTTTATGAGAAAAGCGGAGAATTATAAATTCAGCCGGTCTCACAGCAGCCATCCCTATTTCGATAATCATTCTTCCTTCGAGAATATCAATCGGGTTCATGGTTTTGCCTAGTCCGACAGCAACATAATATGCCTGTTCCGGTTTGGCACCCTGAAGAGCGCCCTGCCTCCAGATGAGGAAGAGAAAGTTTTCGATCATTGCCTGAACTTTTACCCAGGTATTGGCGTCGTTAGGTTCAAAAACAAATTGTTCGGTTGCTCTTTTTACAGATTTTTCGACCATAATAAATAGCCTTCTGACAGGAATATATCGCCATTCATTATCATTGCCAGCTAACGTACGAGCGCCATAAACCAATGTTCCTTTGCCAAAGAAAGTACGTATTGCATTTATTGATTTCCCTGCATTGGTGTCAATATTAAGATTGTCCAATTCACTTTTTGTATAAGTTTCTGTTGGAGAAATAACATTAGCAAGGCTTACATTTGCAGGAGCTTTCCATACACCGCGTGTACGATCAACCATTGCATATATGCCTGCTACCGCTCCACTTGGTGGAATTACTGATGTTGAGGTACTCACACCGTTTACTATATCTTTATAAACCGGCATTGCTATTAAAAGGCTGTCTTCCTGGGTTGCAATTGTTTCTGACGCTCCATCGACAATGATGGATATGTAAGCACGGTTTAATAAGTCAAATTGCACCTGTAGCTTAGCAAGTGCCAGCTGACAATTTACAAGCGGATCGGTATTTGTCATATAAGTTGATTCCGTAGCACCGCTGACTAATGTGCTACCCCAAATTGCATTTGTAATATCTGCCTGCTTGATACAGACTGTATAACCATCACCGCTTAATTTATCGGCAGCTTCTTTGTCAATACCTATAACTGCCGTAAATATGGTCTTAAAAGTTGCTATGCTTCCGCTTACGGCATTCTGGATTTCAGTGTTTGTAAGATAATCGCTGACAGTATTGTCAAGGTAATCATCTATTTTTTTGAAAATTGACACTAAAAAAGTTACAACATTGCGAAATTTAACTACAGATTGTGCATTATTAAAATCTGCAATCAGGCTTTGATATTTATCATTTAGCGAGGTTGAAGGAGAAGAAAGTAATGCAGTGGCATTAGTAATAATTCCCTGATCTGTATAAGCATTTCCAAGCTGGGTTATCTGAGCCTGGATACCGGCATCTGAAGTTAAACCGGATAACGTTACCTGGGCTCCGTTGCGTTTGATTTTGTCTTTGATGTCTGCATAAGCGACATTCTTTGGCAGGTTAATGTTTAGCCAGGGGGTGTAAGCCATACCATAGCTAAGAAAATTAATACCGATATTAGAACGGAAATTGGTTCCCAACCTGTCATCATAACGTAAATCCATAATCGCAACCCGATCTTTACGGTTCTCGTCTTCATTTGCACAATGAGCCAATGCATAGTTTTGCACACTTGCCAGGTCGCTTACAGATAATGCAGCTGCATCAGGGAACAAAATCATCGTCGGGTCATCTTCTTTTAGCAAAAGATCAATTCCGCTGTTAAATTGTGACGCTGCCGGGTCGGTTCCATATTTTCCGATTGCTACAATAAAACAATCGCCTCCGCCATTTGCGAAGAAAAGTCTTAAAGCATCGTACATATAATACTTAGATGCAACATTTGCAGATACGAATTTATTTGAATCATCAATATTTACTACATCGACGTTCAATGATGGGCCATTTCCATAATAATATTCATATTCTACTAGAGATCCGATTCGCCTGGGCTTATTAATCAGATCATCTGGAGAGAGTTCTTCGGCTATTTCGGTATATCCTATAAATGCTGGTAGTGCAGTTTCTACCTGCGCTACAGATGGAGGTAACTTGGGAATTTCTTCCACATATACTCCTGGTGTTTTGTAACTTGTTGCCATACTATTTAGTTTTAAGAGTTAATGGATATATATTTCAGATATTATGTTGTAGTATTTCTCATTATTTTGTTCTTCCAGTTCTTCTGCTTTTTCAGCATCTGTCTCACTAGCTTCTTCTGCTGCTTGTACAGAATTATCATATTCTATCTTAATCATGTTAATTGAGGGGTTTGGAAATCCTCGATATTTTGCCCATTAGAATCTTGAACGGAAATATTAATTAAACCATATTTGGTCAATGGATTAGGTCCGGAAGTTGGTTGATTTGAAAAATTTTCACCTAAAAATTGCCATAGCGTATAACGGTTTTTAAATCTTAATTCAAATATTTGTTCACGTATAGTTTTGTCATCATTTAGAACATTAAAAGATGTATTGTTACTTTTTATTGAAATATCAATAATAGCTTTGATATCAGAATCGTTGTCTTTTAACAAAAAGAATGGAAATTCCTTTTGGTAAGGTTCTATATTTATGTAATAAATATCTTCAGGTAAATTTTTAAGATTAACAGTTAAAACTGTTAGGTTTTTGTCTTTCAAAACAGCATAATCTGGTTTGAAATTTACATTGTTGATATTACGTATAGAAACTGGGATATTTAAATCAGATTGCTGAAAACTAAAGACAAGCTTGTCGGTTTCAACTCTGAATAAATCGTTTTTGTTAGCGTAGAATAATATTTTACCATTCACCAAAGTGTCCTCCGCCCAATCATTTGAAGGTGGTTCTGATACTGTTGCAGCTTTGGCTATAAACAATTTTGAAGGATTGACTTTGTCATCTACCAACATATCTCCGACCGAATGATATTTATCTTCATCATATATTGACGGGCATTGTGACAAAAATGGAAATTCCCTGGCCTCTTCGATTAATCTATTCTGAAAATAATATATTTGATTATTACCTATATTTAAAGGCAATGATGTATAATTACCAAAGAGAGAATCTTTGAATTCAATTTTAAACCTTAGATCTATATCATCAGCCAAATCGACATATGGTATGAAGTTATCTCCTTGTTTTTTTACCTGAATTTTTACAATCATTCCTGTGGAAGTGTTTTTAAAAATACAACGTGAGTTCTTCAGAATTTTTTCACAGGTTTTTGTAGGACTTATTTTTATAAAATCGCTAATGGAATAATTTGTCAAATATTCGTTTTTGTCATTATCATTTAGAGCGTCGAATAATTGAATGCCATTGTCTAAATAATAATGATGTATTATTTTTATCTCAAATAGTGTTTGATATATAATTGCAAAGCTCATTCACGAATATTATTTAATATTTTTTTCGTTGTCGTTCACATCTATTTCAGCAACTAAAGGTCTGGTTTCAGTTGTACTTTCGCGTTCGAGTTCTACCAGCCGGGCTTTATAAATGATAAAAGGATGTTGTTTCCCGCCTAGTGTACTCCATAAATAATTGGTTTGTTCAAATGTTGGTGAATAGATATCAACGATTATTTTGAAGTTTTCAAGACCAGATACCTGCAATGAACTGTTTTTAAGTGTAAACATATTTTTGCCTTGGAAAAACCTGACGAGATGTGATAAATAAGTCAAAGAAGATTCATATTTTTTCATGCAGGCAGTGAAAAGCAAAAAGAGATTCAGAAAGACAGGCGGATTCCTATATATTGTATCATTGCCTTCTTTTTTGTAATTAGGCATGTTTTTTAATGTAAATTCTTCAGAAATATTAACCAGAGTGATGAAAATATTATCATTATTTTTTAAATCTTCTTCGGTTAAGGTACCTATGTTTTCAAGTTTAACAATATTTTGAACATTTGAATCAATGGTATTGAAATACCTGTTCAGTTGTTCCTCCAGAAAAAGTAACGTTTTGTATAACATTATTTATGAATTTAATAATAGTAAACGAACCAAATACCTTATCACAGTGCAATAAGGATATTAAAGCATAGGAATAATAATGCAAATACTTATATATTGAGGTTAAGTGTGTGAAAAAATTCCTTTCAACACGTTTTCGGAGGAATTTAAGAATGAATTTTATTTAATTCAATTCTTCATCAAAGTATTTGAAATTTTTAATTGAAGAAAACTAATTGGTTTTCTTAATATTCAATGCATGAAGTTTCACTAAATGATAGAGAAATCATGCCATGTACAATAAATCAACCAGGCAAAAAAATTTCAAAGAATTCAATACTTTAATTTCATTACTAAAATAAAAATTATTTTACTTCAAACAAAATAATCTGAAATTTATTTATGAAAAATTTACTATGAAATTTAATAATCTGTTCAGGAATATTTCTTATTCTAATATGTCGCAATACCAATAACCGTTATCACGCTTATTTCCTGAAAATTTCTCTTTGTTTTGAATAGATGTGTTTGAAGTTTTATTGTCTGAAACATATTTTTTATAAACCAGTTCGCCAATCATAAAATTTATTGGAGATTTAAAATTTGGTCCATCGAAAACAAAGGAATGAAATTCGCCATTCTCTCCGCATGGGTCAACATTATCAGGTAAACTATCAATAAAATCTTTGTCTATTATTTTTCCGGCAAAGGTTTTATCCAGGAAACGTTCATCTACACAAACTACAATAGCTTTAAACCCTGAATTAATAAAATCCATCATAAGTTCTTTTGTATTTATTTTCCATAATGGAAAAACAGCATTCATGCCAATCTGTGCAAGTTGGTTTTCGCGGTACTGGCGTAAGTCTTCCAGAAAAATATCTCCAAATACGGTATATTGAATTCCTGTTTCTTTAAATGCTGTCAATTCTTTTCGCATCTGCTTATCATAATTTTCCATGGAAGGAAACTCAGGGAGATAAATTTTTCGGAGATCAATTCCTAAACTTGAAGTTTGTAATTCCAGCAATTTCTCTCTTACTCCATGCATGGAAATTCTTTTATATTCATAATTTATGGTTGTTAGCAAATGCTTGATGTTATATTGCATTTCCTGTTGGATTTTGTAAAGAGCAAAAGCGGAATCTTTACCTCCGCTCCAGTTGAAAATTGCATTTTTCATAAATATATTCCCGACGATTTATTTAACAAATTCTTTTTTGGCCAGGAAATGCCTACTAAAGAAATAAGAATAAAAATTCCACCAACAATCCATCTTAAGGTCATGCTCTCTGAAAATATTAAAATCCCAAGAATAATCGCAAAGATTATCCTTGAAGAGGAAACAAGTGAACCTTTTGCTGCTTCAATATACTTATAACCTGAAGTTATAAATGTCTGACCTGCGAATCCGAGTAATCCTGAAACCGTAATTTCAATGAGTTGTTTTTGATTTGGCATTACAAATAACGGAATCAGCAAAATGCCATTGAGAACAAATCCAATGGCCATGAGATAAAATAAAATGAGCGTGGTTGCATCGTATTCCCTTGCCATTCGGAGAGTCATTACTGCAAGGGCTGCAGAAATACCTGATATTAGTCCGTACCAATCGCCTATATTTATTTTATTAAAATTAGGATGTATGACAAGATAAATACCCAGGATTGTTAAAAACAAATAGAACCCTTGAATGAGAGTAATTTTTTCTTTTGTTATAAATGGAGTAAATAAAAATATAAAGGCAGGATAAGTCATGTTCAACATATTTGAATTTGTAAGAGTCGTGTGTTTCACGGAAAGGAAAAAGAAAATCAAAGCAATGGTATTTAATACTGCCCGCCAAATTACTAATTTAGTTTTGTTTGGTTTAAAGGAAATTTTTGATTTGAGCATGGCAAATCCCGCAATAAAGAAACCAAGAAAAAACCTGAAGAAGGATGCTTCAATAGCAGGAATATCAGTACCTGTTGTAGCTAATTTTACAAATACAGTGGCCCCGGCAAAGCATAACTCGGCCAGCAACAAGAGAATAATTCCTTTATTAATTCCTGATTTCATAGTTGGCAAAAATAACAGATTGTTTTGAAAAATAACCGATATGAAAAAATATTGGCTACTTATGAATGTAGTATTAACTTTGCCAGTTTAAAATTTGTAAATTTAGCGATGAGCAAAAAGCAATCAGGGAAGGCATATATTTTACTTTCGGGTGGACAGGATTCTTTTGTAAGCCTTATTTGGGCTTTACAGAATTTTGAGAGTACTGAAGCTGTGAGCATCGAATATGGGCAAAGACATAATAAAGAGCTGCATTACGCTTCTAAAATAGCTAAGTATTTTGGCATAAAACATACCATATACAATATAGGTGATTTTTTCAGTAAGATGACAGTAAGCACTTTATTAAATGATGGGGACCATAATAAAACCCATGATTTGGCTAAAAGTTTACCAGCCAGTTTTGTTCCTAATCGGAATGGGATCTTCCTGACAGTAGTCTCAAATCATGCATTAAAAAATGGAGAAACTAGTATTCATATAGTTTTAGGTGCATGCGAAACGGATTATTCAGGTTATCCGGACTGTCGCGATGTTTATATCAGGGCGAAACAAAATGAATTATCATTGGGACTTGACTTACCTGTTTTAATCCATACTCCCTTAATGTGGAAAACCAAAGCCCAGACATTCCAAATGGCTCAAGAGGCAGGGAAATTAAATGAACTTATTGAAATGACCCTGACATGTTATAATGGAGATGAAAATTTAAATGAATGGGGGAGAGGATGTGGCGAATGCCCGGCATGCAGATTGAGAAAGAATGGATTTGAAAGGTTCAAAAATAATTTGAAAATGTGAAAATGTGCCAATGTGCCATTGTAAAGAATGAAATAGTCGATAGTCCATTGTCCATAGTCAACAGTCAATGGACTATCGACCATGTACCATTGACAATACCAATAAACAATTGCCAACATAATGACAATATCTGACACCACATACTACGTAACAGAAATATTCGAGTCTATCCAGGGTGAAGGTAATTATGCCGGGGTATATGGTCTTTTCATCCGGTTTCATTTTTGCAATTTAACCTGTTCATGGTGCGATACAAAATATACCTGGAACAAAAATTCAGGAACATATAAAGAATATTCAGTCGAGGAACTAAGAAATATAATAATAAAAAGCAGAGCTCATCACGTTATTTTTACAGGTGGCGAACCTACATTATACAGGATTGATAAGCTAAGTATGATAAACAAAATTTTCCATGTTGAGACAAATGCAACTATTATCCCTGTGAAAGAGTTAAAGATTATTTTAAATGACAGTACTGAATTCATAAGAAGAGGCATGGATACAAATATTATCAATACATACAATTGGGTAGTGTCTCCAAAACTTTCTAATTCCGGACAAAAAATTAATGAAGAAGCAATGCTCTTTTGGGCAAGTCAAGTTTTTAGAATTTTTAAATTCATAATTAAAACAATAGCTGACCTGGATGAGGTGGAAGAGATAATTAATAAATTTGCTATTTTAAGACAAAATATTTATGTCGGTTTGGAAGGCACAACGCTTCAATCACAGCTGAGACAGGACTTGATAGAAGAGATAATTAAACGAGGATATAATTTTTCGCCACGATTGCAAGTTTTATTGTGGGGAAATGAACGGGGAAGGTAGCAGTATATTTCAGAACAAGGAATTTTGAATTTTGATTTTAGAAGTTGAAGATAATTGCAAATAACAATTACCAATTACTAATGACCAATTACTAATGCCTAATGCACAGAACCTTTATTCAGAAAAAAAATAAATCAGCCAAAATGACAAGTTAATAAACTAAACAATGACATACACAGTAACAAAAGATTTCACATTTGAAGCAGCACACAGGCTTCTGAAAAACTACAAAGGCAAGTGCACAAATAACCATGGTCACTCGTGGGTAATTAAACTGCATATAGAAGCATCTGAGCTTGATGAGCAGGATATGGTTATTGACTTCATGGAAATGAAAAAACTCAAATTGTGGATTGACGAGAATTTGGATCATACCTCAATTCTTTGGGAAGAAGACCCGATGTGTGATTATATTCGAAAATCCAATCAACGAATATTTACCACTAAGGGCAATCCTACCTCGGAAGAAATTGGTGTTATTATTTTTGAACAAGCTAAAATGATATTTGAAAACGTAAGAATTAAGGTAAAATGTGTTGAGGTGAATGAAACTTGTACATCCGGGGCGCAAATTTTTGGTTAATGTGCAGACGTGCAAATATGCAGATATGCAGATATGCAAATGTGAATAAGAAATTTCTTATGATTATTGATATTGGAAAATCTGAATTACTGAAGTTCTGGAGTTTAGAAACTCGCAACTACACAACTTCACAATTCACAACTTCTAAAAATTATAAACCATGAACGAATTTAAATACCTTGGAAAAAAAGTAAGCAAGCCTTCAAAGCAGCTTGACACCTTTCCTAAACCTAAAAATGTAACTCATGTAATGTTCGAGGGAGAAGAACTCACGTGTTTATGCCCGGTAACGGGCCAACCCGATTTCAATACCATTATTATTGAATTTGAACCGGATAAATTGTGTCTGGAAAGCAAAAGCTTGAAACTTTATTTATGGTCATTCCGGGAAGAAGCAGTTTTTGCTGAAGGTCTTGCCGATATAATAATCAGTGATTTATTTAAAGCACTAAAACCATTTTGGTGCAAAGTCACACTTATGCAAAATATCAGGGGCGGTATACAATTGACAGCGGTTGCAGAGAAGAAAAAATGAAGGGCCAAAGAGAATATAACATTATGAACTAATATACTAATTTGAAGTTGCATTAATTTTCAAATTTTCAAATTTTCAAATTTTCAAATGTTCAAATCTTCAAATATGTTTTATAAATCAAACATTGGCTTTATAATCTTCTGCCATCACTCAACAGTAATCATTCCCATAGGTCCTTTGTTAATTTCGCCTGCGCCATAAGCATCGAAAACCTTAACGGCTATCACATTCATTTCGCCGTATTTAATATTTTCAGGGTACACTGTGTATACTCTCTGTTGATCATATGCAGTTTTAAAATCAGGAGGAAAACTTCCGCAACCTCCAATTTTTTTACCATTGAAAAAAGTTTCGTCAACATCGTCTATTGCTCCTAACGGAATTTCCAACTTATATCCATTCAATTCTTTTGGAATGAAGATGGATTTTCTATACCACCCGTAAACATTGTCTTCCGTATAACCTGAAGTTTCTTCCCAGCTCTTTGGAAGATCAACTATTTACCAGTCCGAATCGTTATATTTTGGATTTTTCCATTTATCGTCATTTCCTTTGTGGAACTTCCATTTCCCGCCTGTTTTTATGCCGGGCATCAAAATTTTTTGAGATTTTGAAGTATCATTATCGCATGCAATTGAAATGTTATAAAAGCCTATTTTATCCTGTATGTAAGTAAATGAGATATTTTCAATACCGTTGGGCTTTAGTTTTATGTTTTTATAGGAAACAGTTTTTTTATTCACCAGTAAATTAACTTTTGTACTCCAATAATTGTCTGTGCAGTTCTGCAAGCTAATTGCAGCAATTACAGTATCTTTGTTATCATGTGTCAAATCTAGTTCAGACATTCCTGTACCTGAAAGTTTGATCTTAAAACAATAGGCTGTTTCGCACGGCTTCTTTTCAGGGATAGAAATTTCGAGTGCATTATCGAGTTGATTCCAGGTTAGTTTAGATGGAGATCCGAGTAAAGAAACTTCTTCAACCTTCATTCTTTTTAAAATATTTTTGCCTAATGAATTAATGATCACTTTGTCTTTGGGCCAATTCATACAAAAAGCATAAAGAACATTTTCTTTAGAGGTAAAACGAAAATCATTGGATGTATAATTTGTCATTTCATTATCTGAGAAAGATCCTGCATTGGGCTTGGTCTGACCCTCTCCAAAACTGAGCCAGGGTTCAGTTCCATATATTCCTTCACCATTAATGCATAACCATTTTCCAACTCCGAGTAGTTGCTCCTTAATAACTTGGGGAATTGTACCGTCAGGTTTTGGACCAATATTTAGCAGAAGATTTCCATTCTTGCTGACTATGTCAACTAAATCATAAATGATTTGTGCAGCACTCTTGTATTCTTCATTATCAACATAGCACCAGGATTTTTTGCCTATTGAAGTATCAGTTTGCCAGTGCAATATTCTTTTCTTGCCTAATTTACCACGCTCAACGTCAAGCACGGCATCATGATCGGGATAGGCTTCATCTTTGTAATTGATAACAACGCCTTTGTCCCATTCCATACTTTTATTATAGTAGTATGCTGCAAATTTGCGCCAGTATGGCTTAAATACAGGTTGTTCAATCCACCAGTCGAAATAAAAAACCTGGGGTTGATAGTTATCCACCAATTCTTTGCATCGCGCCAACCAATCTTTCAGGTAAATTGAATCAGGTTGTGATGCTTGTGATTGTGCTGGTCCATAAAAGTCGGCATACTTTGGATCACGGACATCAGAATTAAATTCTTTTCCTCCATTCATGAACCACCAGTGTTCCGCACGATGAAATGACAATCCAAATACCAGTCCTTGTTTTCTGACAGCTTTTGCCAGTTCTCCGACAACATCACGCTTTGGACCCATGTCTTTGGCGTTCCATTTATTGATTTTACTTGCATACATGGAAAAACCATCATGATGCTCTGCAACCGGGACTACATACCTGGCGCCTGATTGTTTGAATAATTCAGCCCATTCATCAGGGTTCCATTTTTCTGCCTTGAATATTGGAATAAAATCTTTATATCCAAATTTTGACTGGTCGCCGTATTTTTCCCGGTGGTGTTTAAACTCAGGAGTTCCCTGAACGTACATGTTTCTTGAGTACCATTCATTATTGTATGAAGGGACAGAATAAATTCCCCAGTGAATGAATATTCCAAATTTGGCATCTTTGAACCATTGGGGAATTTCATATTTATTAAGGGATTCCCAGGTGGGTTCGAATTTTGATGTAGTTTTATGTTTACTGCATGAAATTATAATTAACAAAGACAAACACAGGTAAGCAAGGGTTTTAGATTTTTTCATAAGGATAATTGTTTTTGTTAACTTAAGCAAAGTAAATAAAAATGGCTTTGGTTTTAAAATTGTTCCTCAAATTCATTAATAAGTGAGTTTAGCTGGAATCCTATAATTAGTGTAAATAAGTTAGAAGATTTATTTATTTTTTTAACTAAAATTTATTTAAAATAAGGTTAAAATGACAATCATTTTTTCTTTGGCATTGATTCTAATTTATCAAGATTATCCAAACCCTGAACATTCATTTCCTTTGAAATTTCTGCAAGGGAGGCCAGGTCAATATCGCCTTTTATATAAATCAAAACATTACTTTTTTTTCCACCGACAATCATTAAGAACTCTTTAATTCTACCATCTTTTTCATTTATCAGCATTTTCATATCCTGGTCTTTTTCTTTTACCGACATCAGTTCTTTATATTGATCCAATGGAAATTCCCTGGTTATTTCTTTATAAAAATTAATTTTAGTATTCAATATGGAATCATCAACAGTCAGTATCCTTAATGATTCCAAACCGTTTGTTGCTTTACCAAAATTGTCCTTATTGTCAGTATTTTTTTTAGCAAAAAGACCAAACATATATTTTGAAATAGTTATCGTAGTGAAACCGTCTTTATTTGCATATTTCTCAAATAATTTCTCAACGGGAGAGTTTTGAGAAAATGAACTGAAAGCAAAAAATAATGTCGCTATTATTAATGATATTTTTTTCATTGTTTTTTGTTTTTTAAAGAATTAACAATTTTATCCATTTCTCCTAATTTGTTTAATTTTTTATAAGATTTATCAATTTCTGCCAGATACTTCAGTTTCGAAGTATTCTTGTTCATGCAATTTGACACATACATCAATGCTCTTTTTGTTTCAATATATGCCTGGTCAGGATCTGAGAAAGTGTCTTTAACTGAAACCGAAGGTTTGTTGAAATAATTATAGATTCCAATAGCAAGAATGAAAATAGCTGCAACACTACTGCTCCATTTTATGATTCTGTTAAACTTATTCCTGGACTCATTTTTCCATTGGTTTTCAATTGTGCATTTTATTTCAGCATTAATATTGAAATCCGGATTGCCTTTTGTTTTTTCTTCATTAAAATACTGAAACATTTGTTTCAGATATTGATACCTGGCAGGTATATCGGATTTTGAAAAATATTCCTTAAGTAACATTTCTTCTTCCTGAGATGTGTTACCCTCGAAATATTTTTCAAGAAGCTCATTAATGTTTTGATAATCCATAATTATATATTTTTTGCAATTTTTCCTTTATTGTTTTTCTTGCATACGATAAGTTGACTCTGACGTTATTAACAGACATATCAAGTAATTCTCCAATTTCTTCATATGAATATCCTTCAATATCTCTTAATTCAATTATCAGTTTTTGCTGTTTGGGTAAACTATGTATTATTTTTTTTATTTCAATGGTACTTTCCTGGTAATCAAAATCAGATTCTGACTTTTTAGTTTCTGCCGGCAAGTTGCTAATATCAAGAGTTTGTTTTACCAGCCTTAGTTTATCCAAACATTTATTTTTTATTACTGTGACAACATATGCTTCAGTGTTCCTGAACTTTTTTATTTCTTCTCTTTTTTCCCAGAGTTTTAAAAATGAGTCTTGCAGGACATCTTTGGCTGCTTCGGAATTTTCAAGCAATCTGAATGCGATCCGGTACATTTTATCACCAAATACTACAACATCTTTAACAAACTCTTCTTTTGTCATTTATTCATGCTTTCAGGCTCTGCTTCATTTAATGTATCACTGTCTGATACTGATTCAGCAATTTTGTACATATCCGATAGTTGGATACGACCCACAAAATCAACAAGTACATTTTTCTTTCCACCTGAAATTAATATAAATTCAGTGATTTTATCTCCATCCTGCCTGCAAAACAATATAAAATCCCCATCTTTTCCCTTTACCGTCATAAGTTCATGGTACTCATTCCTGTCTATTTTTGGTACAATTTCATTATAAAAATTGACATTGGAATTTAAGGCTTTATCTTCAACTGAAAGTATTTTAAAAGATTTTAGCATGAAGTTTGGAGTCGATTCTTTTTTAAAAAAAAGATAAAAGAAAGACTCCGGAATATTAACAGTTAAAAGACCCTCTTTACCGGCATATTTTGTAAAAACTTTGTCACATGCTTTGTTTTGAGCATTTGTGCCAACATTGAATATCAAGAGTGCGGATAGAACCAATATTTGTGTCTTCATAACAGTAGAATTTAAATTAATAATGTAAACTATTATAAAGACGAACGAACATCAATTTCATTAAAACAAAATTTTAAGAAATTAATGTTTAAAATGTATAAATCTTTTTGACTTTGCCTTATAGTATTTTAAATGAAGTACAAATTGATGCTGTCGTTATTATGAGGTTCAATTGCTTTATTCTTGTCTCAACTATCTCTTTAATGAGATGGCAATGTAATGGGATTAAGGTTTCTATTTCCGATTCTCCAAATTTTTATAAGGTTGATTGTCAAATACGTTCTGATAAGCAGGACGTATGATGCGTTTGGCATTGAATGTAAGTTCTTCTATCCTGTGGGCACACCAGCCTGCAATACGCGACATGGCAAATAACGGAGTATATATCTGTTCTTTTATACCTATGCAATTATAAACAAAACCGGAATAAAAATCGACATTTGCACAAACCCTCTTTGCAGCTTTATCACCTTTAAATTCTCCGAATATGACAGGAGCTAATTTTTCAATCAGTGAATATAACTCAAATTCTTCCAGCCGGCCTTTTTCTTTTGCAAGGAGGCGCGCCTGGTCTCTAAGAAGTATGGCGCGGGGATCAGAGATAGTATAAACGGCATGCCCGATGCCATATATTTTTCCGGATTGATCAAATGCTTTTTTACTTAAAATTTTCAACAGATAATTTTTTACTTCACTTTCTTTATCCCAGTGTTTGACATTTTGTTTAATGTTTTCCATCATACCCAGCACTTCATGGTTCGCACCACCATGCAAAGGTCCTTTGAGTGATGCAATTGCAGATGCAACTGCTGAATATGTATCAGTACCGGTTGAACTGGTTACACGTATTGTAAAAGTCGAATTATTACCTCCTCCATGTTCAGCGTGCAATATGAGTGCAAGGTCAAGTATGTCTGCTTCAAGTTTCGTATATTTACCTTCACCTTTTAACATCAAAAGAAAATTTTCAGCAGTACTGAGTTTGGGATCGGGATGACGAATGGAAAGCGTTTTACGCTGATATGCATGTCGCATCCCATGATATGCATAAGCAATGATAGTAGGAAATTTAGCAATCAGGTTGAGTGATTGAGATACAAGATTTTCTAAAGATGTATTCTCTGCTTCATGATCAAGAGTGTACAGTCCAAGAACTGACCTGGCCAACATATTCATTATATTATGCCCTTTTAAAGTCAATATCATATTTTGGGTAAAATCGCCCGGGAGTTCGCGTAATGAACTCATATATTCCATGAATTTCTCCAGTTCCTTTTTATTTGGCAATTGGCCTGATAACAAAAGATAAACTACTTCATCAAAACCATGCCGTCCTTGTGATTGGCTTCCTTTTACCAGGTCAACAATATTTATTCCACGATATATGAGTTGCCCATCAACAGGTATCATTTTGTCAGCTTCTTTTGTATATCCGACAACATCTCCAATATTTGTCAGACCTACGAGTACACCGGTATGATCAGCATTTCTTAAACCTCTTTTAACACTATATTTTTCAAATAATGACGGTTCAATATAGCATGCTTCCTTTGCAAATTCTGACATCCGCTTGACTATTCCATTATTGCTATTTTTTGATCTTAATGCACTCATAGCCTGATTATATTTTTTAATATTAATAGAATTACAACTATTTACAAATTTATAAACAAAATCAAATAAACTTAGTTAACATCTTACTTTTTGTAAATAAATGTAAGAAATATTAAAGATTTAATAATAAATTATTATTAAGCGCATCTTTAATAACTAAATTTCAGAAATAATAGATGTAGGTTTCATGATGCAGGATGTAGTGATATCGGGCTTTTTCTTGCATCCTGTATCCTGTATCTTTTAATAAAAAATGAGTTTTTAGAAGTTCCCTTTAGTGCATTTCTTCTATTTAAGAAAGTAGTCGATTAAACTTTTTGTTATTGTTCTATTTATTAGAATAGTTGTTCTTAAAATATTGATGAACGAACGTATAGGTACCAATGTCGTTTAGTTAAGCAGTTTAATATCATTGGTCATACTTCGACAAGCTCAGTATGACCTCATTTTATTGTCACCCTGAGCTTGTCGAAGGGTGTTTCGTTCCTTAATTAAACGACATTGGTATAGGTACTATAATAAACCCAAATAATATTTCAAATGTTCGGTAATTTGTTTACTGGGACTGAATTCCAAACCAAAATCTTTTTTAATTTCACTGACATCAAATATTACAGGTTCATCATCATAACCTTTGTCGATAATTTTTATATTGCTTTTGGAATTTGCCAGTTTTACGGCTTCTTTGGCAACTTCGTGCCACGAATAAAAGTCTTTTGAAAGGCCAAAATATGTCCTCCGGTTTATATTTGAATTAAGAATCCTGATGTAAATTTCTGCCAAATCCCCTGCATAGATGAATTGAGTCCCATCATTTTTAATAATCTCAATATCTTGTCCATTTTTTGCATTTAAAGCAATGTTTTTAAAACGTTCGTCGGCTTGCATGGGAGCTCCAGCAATGGCAGGATTTCCAAATGTATACCCGGGACGGACAATGTTCACCTGCATGTTTGTTTGATAGGAAATGGCAAGCAAAAAATTTTCGGTGGCAGCTTTCGTTGCTCCATAATAGGTCACAGGTTTCTGCTTGGAATTAATTAGGATCAACTTTGATTCGTCCTCCCTTTCATTTCCCGGAATCATATAAAAGTAATCATTAACAGCGGTAGAAGAAGTATAAATAAACTGTTTGCAACCGGCTTTTGCGGCAGTATCTGCAAGATAAACTGAAGCAGCAGTATCATTTTCGAGCATATTAAAAGCTCCGGGTTCTCCCCAAAATAAAGCCACATGAATGCAAGCTTCGTGCCCTGTCAATGACTTTTGAATAAGCCTGTAATCGCCAATACTTCCTTCAACTATTTTTACATTCGGAATTTTATGTAAAGCCGAGATTTTATTTTTATTACGTGCCAGAACCGTAACTTTATGCCCATTTTGAAGGAGTTTTGCAAGTACATGTGATCCAATAAATCCAGTTCCTCCTGTAAGAAATATATTCATGTTAGTTGTTTTTTTAACTCAAAAATCAGGTTTGATAAAAATTCTAATTTGTCTTTAGTTTATCTTGTTTTTGTTTATACCATAAGGAGTATAAGTAACATTAGCCTTATTATTTTCTTCATAGTATTTATAAATATCTTCCTCTCTTTTTAATAGCTTATGATACTGATGATAAACAATTGCTCTTTTTGTAATACTTTTGACTTTTATGCCGGCTCTTAATAATCTGGCATGCAAGTCTGTGTCCTCTCCAACACCTGCTTTATTAAAGCGTTCGTCAAATCCGTTTATTAAAAGCAGGTCTTGCTTGTACATTGAAAAGTTACAACCTAATAGCCCTTTATCCTTATTTGACAGAAATTTCCTTAACAGCTTATTTTTAAAATACAAACCCTGTTCAAAACCTTTCAGGCCATAATCTGGAGATTCAAAGAATAAATCAAATAATATCCTGATGCCTAAATAACCTGATTGAATATTTTGTTCACTTAACTTATGAGACGTTTTTTCCAAAAGGTTTACGCGTCTACCGGACCTGACTGTGCCCTTTTCTCTTCCATTAAAATGCTCTAATAAAAAGTGTTTATGTAAGACACAGTCTGCATCAATAAAAACCAGATAGTCACAACGACTGGCAATTACAGATTTATTCAGTATAGTCGTTTTTCGGAATCCTTTATCCTCATGGAAAACATACTGGTAAATTAAACCGCTTTGATCCAATAATTCTTTAACCTTTCTTACAACATCAGGTGCTGAACCATCATCTGAAATAATAACTTCAAAATCTTTAAAGCTTTGAATTTTTAACGATGCAATGACATTGATTAAAAAATCAATTCTATTGTAAAAAGAAACTATTACACTTAATTGAGGATTAATATCCAATTCTTAAATAATTTAATGGTTTTAATTAGTGATTTTTTATAGCACAAAGTTACTCAAAGTATATTATGAAGTAACACTAAGCAATTCATACTTCTTTCTGAAAAAATATTATATGTAAAGATGAATTCAATTATCAAGTGACAATCTTCAATATTCTATTTTTACTTCTTCTCCGTTATACGTAATTATATTATCAGGCTTAGTTTCACTATTCAGTGCTTTAGGTTTATCTTTACTTACCCAAACGATTTGAAATGTTCGGGTATTCAACATTCCGGCAAATACACCTTCTCTTTTACCAATTGTCAATGTTTTTGAAGCTTCAGTATATTTAAAGGGAATATTTGAAAAAGCACCCTTTTCATAATCGTAATCCAACCCTTCGTCTTCGTAAAGACTAAAATGTCCGTCTTTCCCGGTATACACAAATAAGGTAACAGGATCGGATTTTTCCATAGCATATTGAATATCCGGCCCGGTTGGAATTATGGAACCTTCTTTGACAAATAACGGAATATTACCAATAGGAGCAGAGGCATCAATTGTTTGTCCTCCTTTGTAGTATTTACCGGAATTTAAGTCATACCAACCACAATCTGCAGGCAAGTATAATTTCCTGACTCTGGCTTTAAATTCATATATCGGGCTTACCAGTATCGAAGGGCCAAACATAAATTGATCATTTATATCATATACTTTGACATCATTAGTGAAATCCATTGCGAGCGCTCTCATTATAGTATAATCGTCAAAATATGTTTTGCCAGCCAGTGAATAAATATATGGCATTAGCTTATATCGTAGTTTGTCACAAGAAACCAGTGCGTCATAAATAGTTTTATTTTTTCCTGCAATATTGAAAATTTCACGGAATGGATACTGCCCGTGAGCCCTGAAAAGTGGACAGAATGCACCAAATTGGTACCAGCGGGTCATGATTTCCTGCCACTCGTCTAAATCAGCTCCAACAAGGTTGTAATATCGGTTTTCAATAGAAAATCCACCTATATCCATTGTCCAGTAGGGAGTGCCTGCCATACTGAAGTTTAATCCGCATGCTATTTGATCTCTCATATCGTGCCAGCGGGTAGCGATATCACCGCTCCATGTGGCTGCTGAATAACTTTGAATTCCTGCAAATGCTGAACGTGTAAGTATGAAAACTCTTGTATCAGGATTTACACCACGTTGTCCTTCATATACTCCTTTTGCATTCATCAGGGAATAGGAATTAAAATACTGTGTACTTGAGCCTAGTGCTGTTGGACCCATTAAAAGCTTCCTGTCCTCAGGTGAAATGTTGGATTGAATATCTGGTTCGGACGCATCCAGCCACCACGCATCAATACCTTTACTGAAAAGTTTCTTGTTCATCTGATCCCAAAAATATTCTCTGGCTTCAGGATTGTATGCATCATAAAACGTGGAAACATGACCCACCCAGTCTTTTTGCTTATTTTCAACATTCTTTTTATAGAGCCATCCTTTTTTATCCATGATCTTAAAATTCTTTGATGAAACATAGAATTTTGGCCATACCGAAATCATGATATGCATATTCAGCTTTTCATGCAATTCACTTGTCATTGCTGCAGGATCAGGAAAACGTGTTGAATCAAATTCCTGATCGCCCCATTTATCTTCCTTCCAGTAAAACCAATCGAGTACAATATTGTCTATAGGAATATTTCTTTTCCTGTATTCACGGGCAACATCCAACAAGTTCATTTTGAGTTTTATACCTTTCCCGGCTTTGCCAGAAACCCATTGCCCATTTTGGCATTATGTTGGCCTTTCCAGTTATTGTTCTGTAACCACTGATTACTTCATCCATGCTATTGCCACGTACAAAATAATAATCTATTTGTTTACCTGCTTCAGAATACAATGATATTTCATTTTGTTCTTTCTGATCAAGAGGAGTCAAGTATTTCATGGCTATGTATGCTTCATCGCCATCTGGCTTCCATTCGATTTTTACAGGATATTTTTTACCTTTTTCCATGTTAAGATAAAGTTTTGTAGATGTTGGATTCCAGGCCTGCCTCCATTTATCAACTACAAGTTTTCCATCCAGCCATACTTTGCTGTATCCTGAAGCAAAATATATAAATTTATGAATGCCGGTTGTGTCTGATTCTATTGAACCTATCCAATTAACTAGTCCTTTTTCTAATTTATAACCAGAAGGAAATTTTTTTAAATCTTTCAAATACTGATAATCAATTTCCTGTTCTGTTCTTTTAGCAAATATGTTTTCAGGTTTGTCAATACTGTTATAAATAGCTGTCAAACCTCCTTGTTTATTATCCTGAGAATAAAGCTTTAAAGATGAAAGTTGTTTATATTTGCGTGCATCGCCAAATTTAGTTCTCGAATTGTTGTCCCAAAGGATGCCATAACTTTTAGTAGAGACAAGAAAAGGAACAACAGCAATGGTATTTATCTGTGTCAAATCCAAGTCCTTGCCTTTAAGGTTTAAAATACCATTCTGGTTTTCACCAAGTCCGTAAAGTGCTTCTTCAGGAGTGGTTTCGAACTCCTGTCTGATTTTATAAAATTTTTTACCTTCTAATTCATAAGGTTGAAATGTTTTACCGCCTCCCTGCTTTTCTGCAAGTATGAGATTCCCGGATGTATCTGTAAAGGCTATTTCTCTGGTTTTAAGAGATATTTTTGCAATAATTTGTTTTGTTCTTAATATTACATAATTGGAATCCTGATTTACTTTAAAATAACTTTTTATAGAATCTGGATTCACAATTGACATCAGACTTTTGACAGGGGAAATTTTATTTTTTGCACTTGCTGTAACACGAATAATTTTATCTGTCACAACTTCAAGTCTGATAGTTTTCAATTTGTTTGTACCGTTGTTTTGAAACCTTATTATAACGCCTTTTTGAAATATTTCTACTTGTTTTTCCTTACAAGAAAACAATAAAATCGGAAAGATAAATAATGCTAATTTTTTCATTATCGTGTTGAGTTTAGTTGAGCAATGCAAATTATTAAAAAAATTGAAACAATATGTAAACCGAATATTAATATTTTCACCCTGCACCCCAACCTTCTCCCAATGAGAGAGGTTCTGATTTATATACTTAATTATGAGCCTTGCATGAATTTGCCTTTAAGTATCATACGCTTACGCGAAGTTACAGCATAAACTCACAGTAAAGCAATGCCGAATGAATAAAGGTATAGAGTATGTAATCACTTTGATATATTTTCAAATAATCAAATTATTGTTCGCAACTTGCAATTTCTGCTTTAAACGCATCAACCAAATTCTGACCAGTATCAATATCATCTTCAATAATTGTTAATTCGGAAATATATGACTGTTGAGCGCCGTTTTTATAATATTTAATTAACTTTTCTTTGTTTTTAGTCATTAAAATAATATTCACATTTTTGCTGCTGATTTTTAAATCCACCATTAATTTATTCAAATCCGATAGATTGAATTCATAAATTTCTTCTGTAGTTTTTCCTTTATCGTCAGCAGAAGTCACATTTAGCGAGTATTTACAAGGATCATCATTTACAATGATAATTTTTGTTTAATCTCAACACCTTTGGCCCTTAAGTTTCCAATTGTTTCAGCCAAGTACGAAGATGTTTTTGTTTTATTTGACCAGTCTTTTACCTCTGGCTTTGCATTTGCAACTCAAATACTTCAAAGCATCGGAAATATCTTTTGCATCCTACATCGTCTGTCATCAATTCTACAGTATTGTCATAGCTCTGCTGAGCATTGTTTTTATATGTTTTGATAAAATGACTTTTTATTCTTTACAGTCATGTTTACTGTCAGGTATTTGCCCGATGGCTCAATCTTGATAGAGTTTGGATCCAAAAAATATGGATAAAATTCAAATGATTCTTCTGTTGTAATTCCTTTCGCATCGGTTTTGGCAACTACATATTTGCATAGATTCGGAGATGTCAATGTTGCCGCTAAATGTTTGTTTGTAACTATTAGTTCCAATTTTATTCTGATAAGCTTTTTTTCAGAAAATCTATAGCATTGCTTACATTGTTTAATGAAACAGGTGTCGATTTAAAATTTTTCAATAAATACATCATAGCATCAATTGTGCAACGGGTAGTTTCAATGTTATCGAATACAAATTCCAAATCATTCTGAAATGATTGGATTGCATTGTCTTTGCTATATTTTATAAACTTTTGTTTATTTTTAATTGTACATGAGAGAATGATTTTTTTGCCACTTACTTTAAATGTAATTGTGTTGTCATCAATATCAACCGGATAAAATTCGTACAAATAATCAATATTGGTTCCTTTTGAGTCAGTCTCGGTCGTCTAATACGAAGCTTTAATGTCTGACGGTAAATTATTGTAATCAAACTTTTGTTTTATTTCCTTTCCGTCTATTGTTACATCCACGATACTGCTTTTCAGATAATCCAAAGCCTGGTTTGTATTTTTATATTGAGTAAACTCAGCCTTACTTTTGGTTGTAGCTGTAACTAAAGCATTAATTATGTTTCGAGCCAGGTCAATATCGGAAGCTTGAATTTCAAAATCGGATTCATAACTTTGAATTTGCCCGTTTTTTGTATGTTTAATATATCTGTCACTTCCTTTTATTTCAGATGTTACTGTAAGATTGAGCCCGCTGACTTTAAGTTCAACTTTATTTTTATTTACATCCAACATATTAAAATCAAATGTTTCTTCGGTTGAAGCACCTTTAGCATCAATCTTTTTAACGGACAAAGTCACCAGGTAATTTTTTTCGTCATTGAAAGTAAATGATTGTTCGTATTTGGTAGATTGAACAATAACCTGTCCGATATTTTCTTTAAGCCAGGTAATTGCTTCTTTAGCTGTTGCCCAATCAGGACCTGTATTTTTTACCAGCGGAATGCTTTCTACAATGATTGTGCTCAGTTCTTTAGCCTGATCTGCATTTAATGCAATTATTGTTATACCATTGACATAGCCATCAAGCTGGTCCTCTTTCATGTGTTTTATAAATTTCAGATTGTTGTTGGTAGACAAGCTGACCAGCATTTTTTTGCCTGACACTTTGCGTACAACAGTATTTTTATCTATATCTGAAAGATAAAATTCATAACTTTCGCTTGAACTTTTACCTTTTTCATCAACTTCAGTGCTTGTAAACAAAATCTTTCCTTTCAATTCGTCCTTAATTTCCAGTGACTGATGAATTACAGTTTTATCAATTTGAATTTCAGAAATTTTTTCTTTTAATGATGCAAGCTTTTTTTGCAGACTTTCCTGTGCATTTAAAACTGCTATGTTAAGCAGGATAAATACAAGAACTAAACTGTTAATGGTTAATTTTTTCATAATGTTGGATTTTATGATTTATATTCTAAAGATTAAGTTAGTCAATATATTATTGATTAATTATAATTTTTCGATAAATTATTCTACTAACAAAAATAGACAAGTAATGATTAATAGTGCAAATCAATTGTCAATATTATAAATCTCTCTGGTACCTTGCATTAATTTTCCAGCCTAAAAGTTAATAATTTCTTTTGGTTTTAAGTTGGTTTCCATTGTCCAGAAATGTGCATCCCCGTGAGCTATTTTAAATATTATTAAGTCAGGATTGTCACTGGTAAAGCCAAAATTTTTCAAAAATGGTCTGTCGTTCAGAACTTTTTCCTTAAGTTTTATATCGTCAAGAAATTCAACTTTGCCCGATATACGAAGCATGGTTCCTAGCGCATTTACATTTTTATAAAAACAGACTTCCGTTTTTGGATTTCTTTTTAGCTGTTGGTAAAATAATTTCATACTTCCTGTCTGAAAATAAAAACCGGTTTCATCAGCAAACCAAAATGCCAACGCACGAACATGGGGTTGATCCTTTTCAACAGTTGCTAAATAACAAACAGGGTTCTCATTTGTAAACTTAATGCAATCTTTAATGTCCATATTATTTTGATTTAGTTATTAAAATTTTATTATGATTTGAAAAACCAAATTTAATGTATATCAGGTAAGTCATTTTTTGATTTCAAATTTAGCAAAAGTCAGGGACTTTAACTACTATGAGTATTGGCTGAATATGGATTGGAAATTTAAATTGGCCTTTTGAAAGAGAACTGACTAGTAATGGAAGAAATATATTAAATCATATTTTTATTTGAAATTTTTATACCAGTTCATCTCGTCTTTTTTCTATTTATGACTAATATTTTTCTGATTTTATACTTCACCATTCAGTCACTGTTTATTAATAATTGTTAAAGAATAAAAAGTTAGAGCAAGAAACAATAAGTAATGGTGTCTTATTACAAAGTACCTGAAAAATTTGAAAGAGACATTACTAATTTGAAGTTTCATGGATGTAATTAATAAAAGGCTGGTTATTGGAATTCAATTAGCAACTAATGTCACTCTCCTCGTTCAGATTATTTCTTCTTCAATTAATATTCTGAATTTTCAAACAGATATTAATGAGAATAATCTGTGCATTATTGTAATAAGAATAATTAAACTTTTTTAAAAAGAAATACTATGAAAAAAAAGAAAATGTTTATGGTAGCTGGACTTGTCGGCATTATATGTTGGCAATGTTCAAAGACAGTTGATACGGTTCCAAATTCCGGAGTATCTGTGCAAAATCTTACACTTAAAGAATCTGTTAATACGGCTGTGTCAAAGGTAAATTACGCTTTAACTAAAATTTCAGAAACGCAGGGTTTCAAAATACTCAATTCTCAAAATGTCAACACATCGCTCGCATTGGCTTCCTATAAAGACAGTATTACACTTAGCCTGATCGCCGGCATTTATGAGTTTCAAACAGATAGCTTGCAACCCAGGCATTTTAACAGCCTTGCCAGGTTATTTAAAAAGACGGGAACCAGCAATGATATGATAGTTAAGTTACCGCAGAAGTTTATTTTTTATCCTTATTATTTGCGAAATGTCGTTAAACATGATTCAACTCTGAGTAATGATTTTATAATTACTACTTCAGATTATCATTATTATTATTCAGATTATTCGGATTACGATTATAAATTATCTGCCGGCTTTGTACTCGATTCTTCAAACATTGGCAGTTTAGATGTTATCTCAACAGCAAATTCAACAACAGGGAGTAATTATGCTGTAAAATATTCTTTTAGTAATGGATATTATCTGAACGTGAGTGGTTTATCAGGTGACACTACACAATCGACTCTCTCTCTTTCCAGTGACACAGGCACTTTGCTGAATGAAACGGTCAATTATGTGAATTCAAGTTTCGGTAGAATGCGCGAAAACCAATATATACTTACAATTGGTAACGTTGAAATTAAAAGGACTGCAGGCATTGATTCAATCCAGGTTTATTTGAATGGCGTGTTACAGAAAAAGGCAGGAGCAAAGATCACAGATAACTCAACAAATAATGGATCTATTTGCCATAGCCGGGATATTCAAATTACATTTGACGATGGCACAACTACTACCTTGTCTGCTCTGTTAAATCCATCGTTAACGATATTAAAAAGTCTGGTCAGTTCATTGCAAAATATGTATTTTGCTTCAAATGTTATCGACTATATTGCTTTCAGCATTTATGAAAATTCAAACTAAAATAAATATAAATGGTCTGATAAATCAATTTTTGATTTTAAAGTAAATGATCGGTTTATTTTCAATTCCTGTTAGAATGTTGGTATTATTAAATGTTAACCAGTGTCATCTTTAATGCTGGTTAACATTTTGTTAAATAATTCTACTTTGACAGATTAGGTCTTTCTTAATTTTTTCAGCTTTTTTTACCCCAAATCCTAAAGGGAGAAAGCTGAAAAATCAACCAGTTCCCTTTAGGGATTAAGGGTAAAAATTGGTTGATTTTGAAATGTGTCAAAGTAGAAATAAGGCTAAAGCGAATAAATTATGCAATATGAAAAGCAGAATATTAATCAATAGTTAAAATAAGATTAAAGTGAAAAATATTTTTTTGACAGTTTGTTTCCTGTTTTTGTTATTTTCCTTTACATTTTCAGAAGCAGGTGAAAAAGATCACTTGTTATCACATATTTCTGGTCAGGTTATTGATAGCACAGACAAAACACCATTGGAGTTCGCTTTGGTTACTATAAAGGGCACAAAGGTTTCTACACTGACAAATGATGAAGGCTTATTCAATATTGAAATACCCAGGGACACTTTTACGCTTTTAGCTACTTACGTTGGCTATAAGTTAAAAGAATTAAAACTTAACTCAAAGCTTGCTTCGCAAAACCTGGTTATTTCATTAACAAAAGAATCCACGGAAATTGATGAAGTCAGAGTAATTACTGAGAAAGAGAAAATTGCCCGTATGTCGCCCGATGTAATCAGTGCCATAAAAATTTCACCCAAACTTATAACTAAGCTGCCCAATATGGGCGAAGTTGATGTAATGCGCTCGTTCCAGTTATTGCCTGGTATTTCGGGTTCCAACGAAAGTCATCGGGTTTGTATGTGATGGGAGGAACACCTGATCAAAACCTGATTCTTTTCGATGGAATGACCATTTATCATGTCGATCATTTTTTTGGATTTTTTAGCGCGTTTAATGCCAATACAATTGATGATATTGAATTGCTGAAAGGTGGTTTTCCGGCGCTATATGGCGGACGGCTTTCCAGTGTAATGGTAATTACAGGTAAACCAGCTGATTTAAAAAAATTCCATGCTGGAGGCGGGATTAGCCTTTTAAGTGCCAATACTATATGCCGAAGTCCCTATTGTAAAAAATAAACTTTCTATCCAGTTTGCAGCACGTCGCTCGTATTCCGATATTATACAAACCGGCTTATACAATAAAATTTTCGACCTTTATAACCAAACTACCACTACAACTGCTATTGGTTCAAATACAGGTACACTGGGGACGGATCTGGAGGCAGGTACGGGTGGTCGTTATTCACAGCAACAATCAGTTACTCCGACGTTTCATTTTTACGACATCAATTCAAAACTAACATACAAACCATCCGATAAAGATGAAATTTTCTTTAGTTTTTATAATGGTGAAGATTTGCTTAACCAATCACAGAGTAGCGTATCTTCTGGATTTACGCGTAATGGTTCAAGCGGCAGTCTTACAGATATTACCAATTGGGGAAACACAGGTGTCAGCGGACAATGGAAACGAAAATGGAACGAAGATTTTAACAGCCATATATTTCTTATCTTATTCCAGCTATTTTAATTTAACTGACCGGGAACTCAATACTTCTTCTACCGGAACCACAACCACTACAAGTACTAACGCCAACCAGGCTGATAATGCCAATGTTACAAATAATATTAATGATATTACTTTTAGGTTTAAAAATGACTGGAAAATTTTACCAGGCAACTTATTGGGTTTTGGGACTGAAATAACCCATAATCAAATAAACTATACAGGCCAACGTAATGATACTTTAACTGTAAATGGCAATGCCAACCTTTATGCCTTGTACCTTCAGGACAAAATTGATATTACAAAAAAAATTCATTTACTTGTTGGTTACAGGGGCGATTATTTCCAGGGAACTGCTAAATATTACCATGAACCACGTGTTTCGTTAATTTATAATATCACTGATGCTATTTCTTTAAAAGGAGCGTATGGAAAATATTACCAGTTTGTGTCGTGTGTTACCCAGGAAGATATTATAATGGGAAATAGTCAATACTGGCTTTTGGACAATTCATCCAATGTACCGGTAAGTTATTCTACGCATTATATTACCGGAATATCTTATGAAAATAGTAATTTTCTTTTTAATGTTGAAGGTTATTATAAGGATTTGACAAATGTTCTGGAAGAAACCTCACGGAATACACGTAACTTTTCAGCATCAAACAATATCACCGCCATTTATGCTGGTACAGGAGTAGCAAAAGGTATTGATTTTATGCTCCAAAAGAAGTATGGGAATACAACAGGTTGGATAAGCTATACATTAGGTTCTGTAATTTATCATTTCCCTGATTTAAATTATGGAGTACCTTTCTATGCCGATCAGGATCAAACACACGAATTTAAAGCTGTTTCAACACAAACAATTAAAAGGTTCGATTTCTCGGCAACATTTATATATGCAACAGGAAAACCTTGGACAAACATTTTGAGCGAATACCAACTTACCATGCTCAACGGCACGCCAAGCACATATTATCATTTAGGAACAACAAATGGCGAACGCTACCCTCCTTATAGCAGATTTGATATTGCAACCACCTACAATTGGGGTAAAAAGACAAAACGACATTTATCTGCATCGGTATTCAACCTTTTTAACCATGAGAATATATGGTTTAAGGAATTTAATTTTCCTAGAAATTATAATTATGTATTAAATATTACAAATGTTAATTATCTGGGTATAACTCCAAATATTTCATTTTCAGTTGATTTTAATTAAAAGGCCATGAAAAAATTATTTATAATTATAACTATAATCATTTTAATTACAAGTTGCGAAAAAGAAAAACTAAGCAACGGTCATGGGGCTAATATGACTGTTGTGGAAGGGTACTTGTATGCCGGTCAATCAGTTGATAGCTTGCGTATTTCACAAACGGTTTTGTTAAATAGTGCCGATACTTTATTCCAGGGTATAACCAATGCAACAGTAACTATTAAATGTAATGGTGTGACCTATCCTTTAACGTCCAGACTAAATATGCCTGGCTATTATCATGGCGATCCAAACTTTATTATTTCAGCCGGTCAAACCTATGCACTCAAAATAAGCTATAATAATGATACGCTTACCTCTCAAACAGTTGTACCTGCTTACCCTATCGGTGTTCAAATTTCTGATACGGTCCTTACAGTTGATACAACTCAGGTTACTCGCGGTGGGCTTTCTGACACAACCTCAATTTTGGTTAGTTGGAATAACCCATACAAGGAATACTATTTTATAATTCTTACATACAAGGATAGTACAATAAAACCTATTACATATCCGTATTTCAATTCTCGCTATGACACAACTATAATAGATACTGTTAGGGGCAGTTTTACCAGAAGGTTGCAATCAAGCCCAATTCAAAGTTCGTCTTATAAGATTTCCGCTTCTTCTGTCTCGTATTATGGAAATTATGAATTTAAACTGTTCAAAGTAACCAAGGACTATGCAAACCTTTACCAAAGCCGCACCCAAAGCACAATTGATTTAAACGAACCATTTACAAATATTACCAATGGATTGGGAATATTCACGGCTTTTAGCGTCGACAGCCTTTCTTTCAAAGTAGTAAAAAAAGAGTAAGGTTCTAGTGTGGAGTGCAAACAAAATAATTAAATCATTTTTCGTTTATTATTTCATGGCCATTAGCTTTTAATGAATCAATGGCTTTATTTAAATCCTGATTTTTAACGAGAATGTAATCTGTGTCATACGTTGATATTGTAAAAATTGAAATTTGAGCTTCTTTAAGTATTCCTGATATTTCTGCAATAATACCAATTAAAGAAAAATCTAAAGGTTCTTTTATTTTCAAAATCTTCCAGTCTGTATTTGATTCTTGTGATTCAGTCATTACATCATTCTGTTTACTGACAATGGACAATTCATTTTTTGTTCTTGTGATGGAATAAAAATCAGAAGTTTTAATCCAGTCAGGAATATCAGAATTGGGCTTAAATTTATAAATAGCGTACTTGTCTTTTAGAATTATGAAGGTTAGTTGCATGGTGTTTTAGGTTTGAATATAAAAGGTTTATAGACTGGTGCAAGTATAGTTTGTACCTTGTTTTAGTTTATAAATCTAGAACAAATCAGAGACATGCACTAGCTTTATATTCAAAAATTTATAATTCAGGATTAAACCCAAATGAAGAATAATTCGTTAAAACTCTTATCACTTAATTTGGGGTTGAATTTTAAAATGTTTTTATTTGTTAGTCATTATCAACTAAAATCTAATGCAGGAAGAATTTTTTAAAGTAGTTGATTATATCGCAATTTTTCAAATAATAGTTTTTGTTATCGCACTGGCGAAAAGAAAACAGATTAAATTTGAAAGCAGGTTATTTTTAATACTTTTTCTTCTTGTTATTGGCATATGTTTACTTGACAGGCTACAGTATTTTTATCGATCATTTTTAGACAAGCATAATTTTCCTTACTTATATAATACTGGAGATATTTTTTCTTTATTGTATTTACCTGCATTATATTTTTATATAAAGTCTATTACTATACCCGGGTTCAAAATTCACAAAAAATATTTATGGCACATTCTGCCTGCACTAGTTGTTTTTATCAATTTATTTTTTAATTACTACATTCAACCTATCAATATTAAATATAGCCTACTTAGGGAGAATATGCCTTTTCATAAAAATTTCATTCAATTGCAGGTACTTAATTGGTTTCATCTTTTGCAATTAGGCTATATTTTTTTCGGTTTCTTTCTTATCCGGAACTATCAGAAAAAAGTAAAAGACTATTTTTCGTCATACAATAAAATGCAAATTCCGGCAATCTATTCCTTATTGTTACTAATAATCTTAGTCCGATTGACAAATTTTATTATGTATAAATTCAAACATGAGATGTTTATAAATATGGATATTTTCCTTACATCTTATTCGACGCTAATCATATTTATTGGATATTTACAACCAAAAATATTTCTTCAGCAATTTGATTATCAAAAATTGCAGCAAAAAACTATCAGTCCAAAAACTATAGAGGAACTCACTCAACTAATGAAAACGGATAAACCCTATCTCGACCCCGATTTAACTTTGAATGATTTAGCTGAAAAACTCGAAATATCACCTCGTGAGTTGTCGTTTATACTAAACTCAGAATTAAAACTAAGTTTTTTCAACTTCGTAAATAAGTATAGGGTTAAAGAGGCCGAACAAATATTAAATGATAACACAAATAAGAAAACCATTCTTGAAATTCTTTACCAGGTAGGCTTTAATAATAAATCGGCCTTTAACAGGGTGTTTAAAGAGTTTACAGGTTTTACCCCATCTGAATTCAGAAATAATAACAACAAAAGATAAAACAACGACCATAAAAAAAGAGTCCTCTTTTCTGTAAGATGACAAAAGTAGGTCGATTGTTTGCTGATTTATATTCATTTTTGTAGTGACATCAAACTTAAAATATTATATCATGAAAAAATTTCTCAAACATCGGATCATTATTCTGATAAACTTTAGTTTGATACTTTTGGTTATTTCATGTTCAAAAGAACCAAAACAGACAGGTCCCCTTCCGGCAGAAATAGCCCTTCAATCGGCTAAAGGTTTACAGGTTGGAGTTGCAATGGCAGATATTACTCCCGACAATCCGACAAATGTATATTTGGAAGGATATACCGATCTCAGGCTATCGACGGGTGTACACGATTCGCTCACAGCCAGATGCTTGCTTATCAATGATGGAAAAACAATAGTTGCCATGGTATCACTTGATCTTGTGGGATTGTTCATGGTAGATGATGAAGCTATGAAGAGTATGATTGTAAATGAAACAGGGTTGAAAGATGAAAATATATTTATCCATGCTATTCATACACACTCAGGATCTGAAGTGCTGGCCAATTTCAAATTTAATGATACTTACCTGGCAAAGCTGAACCGCAATGTTACAAATTGTGTCCTGGAAACCTTTAAAACAAGTAAAAAAGCAATAGCATTGATAAGTACAGGAAATAGTCAGGTTAAGACAGTCAATCGCCGGTATCCTGCAAAAAAGACTACAAATAAGTTTACTGTTATTGAATTTCAGGATACAACCCAAAATACCATAGCTATGTTGTTAAACTTTGGTTGCCATCCTGTTGTGCTGGGTCCGGATAATTCTAAAATGTCGGCAGATTATGTGTATTATGTAAGAAAAAAAGTTGAAGCAGAAAAAGGAGGGATTGCCCTGTTTTTCAATAGCAGGTTTGGAGATATCAATCCACCACCGATGAGTGGAAAAAATATCTATGCCCGGGATGGAGGAACATTTGAAATGGCCCAGGAGTTGGGAGAACAACTGGCCCAGGATATGCTTGATGCAAATTTGAATTGTGATACAATATCCATATCCATAAAAACAGTAACCAAAACAATTAACCACCAATTGAGATATACCAACTATACGCATATATCAATTTTAAATTTAGGTTCGGTACAAATTGCCATGATTCCCGGAGAACCCCTCGAGGGTTTTGCTGACAAAATTGAGAACCTTTTACCAGGCCCATATCCAATGGTAATAGGAAATACCAATGACTATATCGGATATATTGTTCCCGAAAACGAATGGAATACATGTACAAATTCTTTTATTTCAACCTGCTTCGAAGAAACCAAATGCGCAGATATTTCAATTGCAGGAATACTGGAAGATGGCTACAAAGACATGGTTACATCAATGAAGTGATGTTTAAGTTTAACGTCTGAGAATACTTATAATAATATGAGAAAAAATGAAAGAAAAAACAGACCACCTTAGTTATATTAATTTTTAAAACTGGCAGGTAAAATTAGTTTCAGGTATAGTTTACAATTAATAATTAATTAAAAATTTAAATATTACAAAATGAAAAATATTTTAAAAGCATCAGGAATTATTTCAATATTATTTTTTTCAGTCCAGTTACAAGCACAAATCAGGTTTGGCATTAGTGCAGGCCTCAACCTTGCCAATGCATCAGTTGCCAATTTACCTTCAGGTACAACTTCAAATATAAAACCATCATTTCATGTTGGTGGTATGGCCGAGTATAGCGTAGCTCGATATTTAGCTTTAGAAGGCGGGTTGTTATTAAGTGGAAAAGGTACTAAAATTGAAATCAGTAATGGTATAAATGTTTCCACTACAACAACTTATTCCCCTCTCAGTTTAGAGATTCCTATTAACGCAATATATAAAATTGGTAAGGACAAAACGAAAGTGGAATTATTTGCCGGCCCTTATATTGCTATTGGTGTTTCAGGTAAAATAAAAACGACAGGGCTTAATAATGAATCAAAAAGTATAGTATATGGAAACAATGCCGATGCCGATTTGAAAAGAACGGATTTTGGTTTGAATTTTGGAGCTGGAGTTGAAATTAATAACTTTCAAATTAAAGCTCAGTATGAGCTAGGTTTAACAAATCTTAATCCAGACGCTTCAAGTATTATGACATATAAAAGTACTGTATTGGGAATATCTCTTGGCTATATGTTTGGTATGTAATTTTAAATAAATATATATATATATATCAGCAGAACATAAAAAAGTTATTGTAAAAAAACGTCATAATTAATAGTATATGACAAAAGTAGGTCGATTGTTTGCTGATTTATATTCATTTTTGTCGTGAAATCACACATAAAATATTATCTCATGAAAAAATTTCTCAAACATCGGATCATTATTCTGCTAAACATTAGTTTGATACTTTTGGTTATTACATGTTCAAAAGAATCACAAAAATCAGGACTTCTTCTGGCAGAAATAGCCCTGCAATCAGCCAAAGGTTTGCAGGTTGGGGTTGCAATGGCAGATATTACTCCCGATAACCCAATAAATGTTGTGATGGGAGGTTATGACACCCGGCTATCGAAATCAACGGGAGTGCACGATCCAATCACTGCCAGATGTATGGTTATAAATGATGGGAAATCTGTTGTTGCCTTGGTGTCCCTTGATTTCATAGGTTATTTCATGAAACATGTTGAAGACATGAAGAATATGATTGTAAATGAAACAGGACTGAAAGATGAAAATATATTTATCCATTCAATTCATACACACTCCGGACCTGATATGCTGGGTGATGACACGTACAATGGTGATTACAGGGCAAAAATTAATCGCAGCGTTACCAATTGCATCCTGGAAGCTTTTAAAACAAGTAAAAAAGCAACAGCATTGATAAGCATTGGAAATAGTAAGGTTAATACAATTAATCGAAGGTATCCAAAAAAAAAGATAACAAATAAATTTACAACTATTGAATTTCAGGATTCGGCCCAACATACCATATGCATGTTGTTAAATTTCGGATGCCATCCAGTAGTATTAGGTGCCGATAATCTTAAATTATCTGCTGATTATGTGTACTATGTCAGAAAAAAAGTTGAAGAAGAAAAGGGTGGTATAGCCCTATTCTTTAACAGCAGGTTTGGAGACATCAACCCATCACCCATTCATTCAATTTATATCTATGACCGGACCGGGGGCACATTTGAAATGGCTCAGGAGATGGGAGAACAAATAGCACAAGATATGCTTCAGGCAAGTTTGAATTACGATACAATATCAATATCCATAAAAACAGCAACTAAGGCTATTCCAATGCAATTGAAATATACCAACCATACTCAAATTTCTATTTTAGATTTAGGGCAGGTACAAATTGCAATGATTCCGGGAGAGCCTCTCGAAGGTTTTGTTGACAAAATTGAGAACATGTTACCTGGTCCTTATCCAATGGTCTTCGGTCAAACAGGCGACGCTATAGGATATGTCATTCCTGAAAATGAATGGAATACCTGTACTTGTTGGCATGAAGGAAGTACATGTCACGAAGAACAGAAAAACATTTGTGCGGGGATTACAGTGGCTGGAACTCTTGAAGATGGCTACAAGGAATTATTGAACCAAATTGTGCATTAAGAATGAGATGAACTCAAGCTTTGTGCTTGCAGCTTAAACACATTCGTTCCAAGACTATCCTGCAAATAGGCAGTGTTCTCATGAACAAAGTGAATAAAAACTAATGACTATAAATTTGCGTATTACTTAAGAACTTAGTTAACAAAACATAATCATATGAAATTAAGAAGATATTCATTTTATATAATCTTAATTGTTCTATCATTAAATAGCTGTAATAAAACTGAAGAACCGGTTTCTTCTTTTTTACTTTTTCCGGCTGGTCGTTCTTTTTTAGGCACAAGTGAGATAAAAGTTTCAATTAACGATATCGAATATAAACCAGATACTATTTATGACAGTTGTGGAGGATATTGGTTGAAAATTCCAAAAACAGACATGCCAAAAAGTGGTAAGATTTGTATTCAATATACCAGAAAGAAAGGAAATTTGTTTTTATTTAAAGAAGCAATTGAGAATAAAATGCAATGGATGACTGAGTCATATTATATCGATTGCAATAATGATGTATTAAAAACTAAGGCAATTGAATTGACAAAAGATTATCAAAATAATATTGATAAGGCAAAACAAATTCAGCAGTTTGTAATAAAACATTTGAAACTTCAGGTTTATAATAATTCATTTCTTGATAAAGCATCGCAAACATATGAATTAGGTTATGGGACTTGTATGAATTTTTCAAGATTATTTGTAGCTTTATGCAGGGCAGCCAATATTCCGGCTCGTACTATTTGGGGAATTGTTTATAATAATGATGATAACATTTATGATTATCATCACCAATGGGCAGAGGTATTAGATGACAGTGGATATTGGCATCCTGCTGATTTTACCTATACAACAAATTTCGATTTAAACGATATAAGATATTTGGATTTAATATACGCAGCTGAAGAAAATACTATCATTAAAAATAGATTACCGGAAGAAATTGTAGTGGGAGACGTAACATATTTTAATAATTATCCTGCAACTTTGACTGGAAGGCTTGGTTTTGAGTTGGTCGAAAATAAACAACCAGATTATATGACTGTAAAATATGTTTATGATTTTTGAATATGTTTTCTCTTAAAATCAAAACCGCAATCAAAACAATGATATTTTGAACGGATTATAGGAAATGGAACCATAATAAATATCGAAAAAATCAAATATATAATATCCCATTTGAAATCCAAGGCATTTGCAAACCTTACATTATTGGAATTGCAATTAGGACAATACTCAATATTTATTCCCGAGTCAGTTCCGCAATAATTGTCAACCAGTTCTTTTTCCAGGAAGTAATTAACAGGTTTGATCTTTAATTTTTCGAAAATATTAAAACCATATTCAAAAAAATCATTCAATAAATCTCTAAAATCAATTTTCACTTTTTGTTTTGTCAGGTTATTGAATTCGGTTTCTTCCGATATTATTTTATTTAATTCAGCATCATCTATACATTCATTGTTGATGTATGATTTTAAAGTATCACGATTGCTAAGAAGTTGAGGATTATTCCTGATTTTGTTTTTTAAATTCAGAATTTCATTCTGGCGGTTAAATTCATTCTCAAAAACAGTTTTGCAGTCATATTCACCATCGGAATCAACCAGTTTATCGTTTTTTATATTACTTATTATTTTATTCCCATATTCCAATTGGTCGGTAGGAACTTTTAATTTTACCCCACCAACAGCTACTGCTCTAAAAGGATGAACACTAACAATGAATTCGTCGAAAATGAAACAATACAATCCTTCCGATTCCAGCCTGCCTTTCAGGATATGACAGTCAAGAGGTGAGTTTGAAGTAAAAATTGTTGTTAAATTATAGTTTTCCAATTGCTGTGTTTTTTATTATTACAACCAACCATAGGCTAGAGCATGTTTTAACTTGTGCTTAAGCTTTGATTTTCAAATGTAATGCAAGTAAAATACTTCTGCATTTATAAGTAATAAAATTATTATACTCCTGGAAAATACATATTGAATTTATGAAATTATGTTAAAAATATGTTTATTTAATATTAAATTAGACTAAATAAAAATAATATCATTAATTTTGTACAGGTAAAATATTTAAAATTTAGTAAACCAGACTAAAACAAACTAAATATTAATTATTGAAAACCTGGATCGGAAAATAAAAGAGAGAATTAGTTATTAACAATATGTTTAACTTAAAATTCAATATTATGAAAACAAAAATGTTCTTATCATTATTGGTTGTAGCCCTGATGAGTGTACATCCATTATATGCGCGAGGGAAAAAAGAGATACCGGAAGATGTACGTGCACAAATTATTCAAGCAATGAAAGAAGTTTCATTTAGCGATGGGGGCAGTGTAAGTATTTACTTGAATATAGATGACTCAAAAAAAGTTTCTGTATATAGAGTTGAAGGCAGCGATTTGGATCTTGTGTCATCAGTAAAAAGTGAATTAAGTACCTATAAGTTTGATCCTGTTATCGACGTTGCCGGAAAATATGAAATAAAAATAAAATTTGTCGATGTTTTATCAGCATCAACAAGTGATTTGGTTGCCAATAAATAATTAAAAACAATTAAATCATATTTTCATGGTTATTCCCTTAATCTTTTTTGATATTCTGCTGTCACGGATTTTCATAATCCGTGACTTTTTGTTTAAGCTGGAGCAGGTTTTTAACTTGTGCCTTAATTTTAGATTATAAATGTTGCACAAAGCCGTGGACTTGCGCTAAAAGGATGGGCTAGGGGCGAGTTTGAAGAAAATATTGTGGTTAATTCAATGGTCTCCAATATTAATACTTGCTATGGATTGAAATTTCAATAATATGTTTTTGATATTTTCATAGGTAGATAGTACCTGAGATTGAAACTTAATTTATTTAAATAATTCCAATAATTTTTGCCAATGAATAAATTATAACCAACACTAAATGACCAATGCCAGGAACCAAAACCTAATTCCGGCCGTAATGCAAAACTCGACTTATCATAATCTGTATATAATATCGGATATAGGCCTACATTTAATGGTTTTACAAAGGATATAAGGTAAATTTTATATCCATCTGTAATATCATTATAATTTCTCAAATAGGAAATACCAATTAAAAAGCTATCAAAAAAATGTTTTGGAAATCCATTTTGTCTGTAAATATTGAAACTACCAAATGCATAACCAAGTTCAAATTCTTTTTCATTGTAATAAGACAGACCACAAATTAAAAATGAACCTGAAGTATTATAGTAAGTAATGATTTTGTCAGCTTCCAAATCGACCTGTTTTCTCATTGCCCTGTCTTTTTGAATGTATTTATAAAATGGCCATTGAAGATTGTATATCTGAAGTAAATGAACTTTTCGATTTTCTAATTTAGCTGCAATCTGTAAATAGTAGTCAATTTTGTATTTCTCAAGTTGATTAAATGATTTCTTATTTGCTATTATCCAACCATTTTTAAGATTTAACGCACCAAGTGCACATAAATAATAAACAGAAGGGTTTTCGGAAGACTCTGTAAGTGCTTTTTCCCGAAAATAGATTGCTGAATCGAACTGACCAATTTCATAATAATAAAAACTCAGATTTAAATGTTTTTGATATGTTTGAATTGAATCTTCATTCATTTCTTTCCAATAGGGACATGGGAAATAATCTCTGGTAATGCATTTTCTACTTGTGTATATGTAATAATTATAATAATATTTCTTTGATGAGAATTCCATATATTGATTTAAATAATCGGAATCCTGCATATTAAAGTAGGTATAATCTTTAGAAAATGGCACAACTATCTTGTCAGTCAGGTCTATGATTGCATATTCATTACCCCACGCCTGAACTGCAAAGGTGGAATCTCCAATACTGACTACTCCGCTATATTTAGGTTCTATAATAATTTTTCCAGTAATCTTGTTTTTGATTCCATATTTTCCATCTTTCTTATAACAGATATATTTTTGGGCAATTGCATTACCTGAAAAAATAATAATAAAAAAATATATCCATACTTTAGAGAAGATGTTCATAAAAATCGGATTATTTTAATGCAATTTTTTTATCTATATCTTTTATTATATTTTCAATATCAGTTTTTATATTTCTCGAAAGTGCATCAGACATGACATTACCTAAAATGTAATAATAATTCCCCGCATAAATATTATTCAAGTAATAATCTTCTTTGTTAGTTTTGTCTACATATTCTGTTGCAATAGTTTTATTCGATAGAATAGTATCCTTTGTTTTTGAATTGATCAATTTATAATTAATTCCAACAATTGAACTAATATCAGTTGGATTTGAATAAATGCCATAAATTATAAAAAGTGTGAAGCCACCATAGATAATATGTGAATTGGCATATATTGTATCAACTTCCATAGACAGAACATAATCTGCACTATCCTTTGACTTTATTAAATAATTGGTGCTTCTGATTATTTCTGATTCTATTTGAGATCTGATAAAAGTTGATAAATTTTCCCGAATGGCAGCGCCCCCTTGCACACAATTAAATCTTGTGTACCATGAATTAAAAATTAAGAAGGGCAAAATTCTTCTTTTTTCTATGTTCACTTTAGTAGGTTGACTTATTGAGTTATATTTAATAGTTACCGAATCAAATCCAATTGATATACTTTTCTTTTGATTATTGATTGGTTTATCGTGCAAATATGAAATTGAATATTTTTTTTTGTTCAAACAATTTGATATCTGTCTCCTAATTGAACAATTGCTCAATATCAATAGACAAAGAAAATAGGTTATTGATTTACTCATATTTACCTTCTGTATCGAACGCATTTTATTCTTTCTTTTATCAATTTTTTATATTCATTTCTTTGAGCATAATCATATGCAGTTTGATAATCGGGAAGTATATCAGGCCAATTAAATTTATCATCAAGTAATTCGTATTTTGAATCAGCGATTAATAAGAATTTTAAAAATTTAAACTTGCAACCATTGTACTTATTGAAGCTCAAAATTGCGGCGTTATAATTATCTTTTGCAAAGTAATAGATGCTTGTCAGCAAATCGGCGATTGAATCCTTGTCATTTTTTGAATTTGTTAATTCTTGAATATATTGAAGCAACTTCCTGTTCCTTTCTATTTCGCATAAATAAAAAGCCCAAGATATAATATAATCTGAATTCTTTTCATGACCGGTCAAATCATCACTTTTAACATCACAAGGTACTACAATATATTTTTTTTGTTTAGTTGCCGAATAGTAATCGTTCATTGAAACTATTTCATAATAATCAGAAAAAATATTCTGGGCAAAAAGATTAAAGCTAAATAGGAGTGCTAATAATCCAATAATTCTTTTTGTAATCATTAAGCTAAAAATTAAGTTTTGTTTGAGATTTCATGACTAAAGTTAATACCTGGTTAATATTGCTGCAAACGTTTCTAAGTATACTCTGTAAAGAATTTGAGGATATTAATTTCTGGTTCTACCAAAGGTAATGGAAAAATCTGATTTTTGCAATTGTAACAATCCACCCTTCAATAACGCAGGGGGTTTCATCACACGAAGCAGGTTAAATTAAATTGTAGCGAGGAAGCTAGGGTTAATGGGAAGAAGTCTATTTTTTCCAATCATAATAAATTTTGCCACAATTACAACGAATTTGATTTTTAACTGAATCATGATTTTTCAATGCGATAAAACTTTTACAATTCTCATCAGAGCAATAAAACAGCTTTATTAAATTCTTTACATCTTCCCAAAAAACATCGAGGTCATTAATATCTTCTTTGAAAGAGGTATCATGAGAAGTTTTGTTACCTATAAGTAATGGCGAGGCAAGTAAACTGTCAATATTGTTCCTGGTTTTAAGATCATTTGGGGAGTGCTTGTTTATTTTGCTTTGAATACCTGTCAGTAATTCATTCATCATCCTGTCTTCATTCCGGTTATTGAACCTAAAGGGAAGATTTGCCTCAATATTTAAAGCAATTTGCTTAAGTTGCCGTTCACCGTATTTTCTAATATCGTTACCGAGCCCATCAGTATTTTTTGTTTTAAATTTTTCTTCAATTTTTGCTCTCAGGTCAATTAATGGAGTTTCAAAACTAACTCCTTTTTCAGCCGTCCATGAGAGAGATTTTATTAACCAGTTCTTTCGTTTTACTTCACTTGAGGCAATATCAAAAAAATCTTTCTCATGTGTAAGTAAAATAATTTGGTAATCGGAAAATTCATCTGTCAAAAGCCTAATAAATCGTGTCCTGTGATGACCATCATAACTTGAAATTATATCATCTAAAACAAAAAAATCATTTTCCCCATTATAAGCTTTAACAGAAGCTAAAAAAAATGACAACCCAAGACAATTTATATGGCTTTCACTTAAAAGCGCTGTGGGTGGAGATTTCTTCCTGTTATAAAATTTATAGCTTATAGTTATTCCATCAAGCTCATCATACTTATCTTTCATTGGAACAAGCTTAAAATCCTCAATTTTCTCATTCGGATTCATGTAAGAATAATACTTGTCAATATCACCGGAAAAATTATTAAGAAAACCATTTAATGCCTCTTCCTGTCTTTTAATGAAATCGGCATAAAGCGCTTCAAATGTTATTTGTTGTTTAGTTACTAAGTCATGTTCTTTCTCAATTTTTCTGTAAGCTGTGTATGCATCGATGGCACGCGAAAGCTTTGTATGAACCTGTAGCTTTAAATTTCCTTTTAATCCATCGGTTAGCTCTTTGGCCTTCTTTTTAAATAGTCCTGTCAATTCCCTGATAGTCGTTGTGTCTATCTGAATTTGTCCGGTTTCTTTTATCGGTTCAACAGAAAAGATATCCTTTTTAAGCTCCTCTGAAATTATATTTATTGAAGTGCTAAAATCCTGGATGGTTTTAAGCGATTGAGTATTTTCTTTTTCTTTAACCAGCCTTTCTTTCAGCAGACCGTTTACGGTATTTATATTAGTTTGAATGATTGTTTTAATTTCAGATGCCTGCTCATCCAGATTTTCTTTTTCACTTTGAAGTTCTTTCAAATCTTCAATTCGCTGGTTGAGTTCATTTATTAACTGGATTTTGTTTTTTGTTTGTTGACAAAGCGGACAGAGATCTCCTTTAACAATATCGTCTTTTAGTACTTTTAAACCTTCGGAAAGTAAAGCAAGGAGCTGGAGTTTTTGAATCTTTTCAGCATCTTTTCTAAGCTCATTATAAGCTGAAAAATATCTTTTATACAATACTACAATCCTGACAATTTCGCTTTCAACCTCAGTCAGGCTATCAGCAATTTTGTTGTAAAAACTTATTTGCTCTGATATCTGGGAGTCTTCTTTGGTCTCGAGAGATTTCAGGACTTCGCGGACATCTTGAAATGATTTTATTTCTTTTCCAAGATTTAACGGCTTTATAAGTTTTGCAGCTGTTTCAAAAAACTGATTTTCTGAAGTAATATTTTGTCCCAGGCTTTCCATTAAAATGGATTGCTGAGCGCTTTTTTTATTGCTGTAATTTTCTGTTTTTATCTCCTTTGCAAACCGGCCGGCAAATTTTTTAAGTAATCCCCTTATTTCCTTTACTTCATCAAATCCAATTATTGACTGAAGATATTTTAGTTTATCTCCTTTGGTGGCCGTAATAAATTGAACCAAATCCCTATAACGGAGAACCAGATTTTCGTTTTGTGATAAGAGAATATAATTATAAAAATCTTTTGAACCATTAGAATTAAAAGTCCGTAGCGAACTGTCAATAGATTTTTCAGTATCTAATGTTTTATTGGAAAATTGGATTTCAACTTTTGAATCATCAGAATCGGCAAGAAAAACGTTTCGTATAGATTCTTTACCAATTTCAGAGCTTGAAAGATGAGAAATTTTTTCTTTATAAAACCACTCTATAGAATCAGTGATTGAGCTTTTCCCAGCACCATTGTCGCCATAAATTAACATTGAGTTTGTATCGGGCGATAAGGTCAAAGTATCTTTAATTCCACGGATTCCGGTAATTTTTATTTGTTTAAGTTTATTCATCGTCTTTTTCACGAATAAATTTTGGTTCATATGTTAATTTACTACAACTTGTAATTTGAAAAAGTCACGACCTTTTTTAGTTGCCGGTCTCTCCCGCAATACCACCCACCAGCTCATCCGGCGAACCTCCATGCATTTACCAACTTCCCTGAATAATTTATTCATGTCCTTTTGCGCTTGTTCCTTTGAATTTAATTTCTTCAAGCATGGAGGTTTCAATTTTGCTTAATTCTTTTTGCATTCTTAGTTCCAATGCATTCTGGATGCTTTTTTCAGTGAATTTTCCATCACTGTAAAGTGTTACCAGGGTATCTACTGTTTCCTGATCTGTATTTGGAATGTTATAGATTTCCGCGAAGAAATCTTCAATAACTTCTTTTCCGCTTTTAATTTTATTGCTCATAATTATTCAAAGTATTTCCAGTTAATAATAAAGCCGGCTTCAACTTTCTTTTCCAGTATTTCAAAACCTGATTTGTTATTACATATCGGGTACACTCCGTATTTTTCAACAAAGTCGAGTATAAAATAGCTTTCCAGGTCTTCTATCCTGAAATCCCAAAATTTCCGAACCATCTCAAAATTAATATAGGTAAAAAAGAGTTGCCCTACTTTTCTGTAATTTACCAGACCCAGATTTTTCGATTTCCCTTCGAAATGACCTGTAAGCCTGCTTCCAATACTGTTTGTTTTCTTCTCGCTCATCCCGATATATAGCAGCCTGGACTTCTGAAAAGGGTATTGAATTTTCAAATTATCAGTAAAAATAAAATACAAACCTACAATACCATTAAGAGGTTTAATATTGGTAATTTCAAATTGTTTTGGGGCGTCGAAATTTATTTGTAGGGTTGGCATTAATATTTATTTTGTGTTGACGGATTAAAAATTGTTACCATGAAGCGTCATTGTTTATTTATAATTTTCAATCATTTTATTACCACAGCTCAATAAATAATCATAAGTGGTTACTTCTATATGATTTAAACTACAATTTAACATTCGTAATGCATTATATTGGTTTTCATCAAACTCATTTGACCTTCCTATAATAATTCTTATTCTTGGTCTTAAAATTTTTACTTTATGCTCTTTCTCGAATTTTAGGCGTACATCATCTATTTCTTGCATATAAAACAAACATTGCCCAATAGTCGCAGATAAATCAGGCGATGGATAATAACAATTATGGCTTCTATCAAATTTAAAAATT
>CAWKPE010000035.1:0-27506 GCA_963851385.1 uncultured Bacteroidota bacterium
ATCGACATCGTAGGTGACGCGGCAGCCCATCTGTTCAAAGACTCGAGGGACGAGGGTGCTGGGGCCGCAAAGGGTGACGTTGGCGCCGAGTTTGGTTAGGGCCCAAATATTCGAGCGAGCGACGCGGCTATAGAGGATGTCGCCGAGAATCGTCACGTTCAGGCCTTTCACCCGGCCTTTGTGTTCTCGGATCGTGAAGGTGTCGAGCAGCGCTTGCGTGGGATGTTCGTGGGCGCCATCGCCGGCGTTGACGACGGAGCCGCGGAGGAATCGGGAAAGAAAATGCGGTGCTCCCGTCGCGCTGTGGCGGATGATGATGACATCGGCATTGAGCGCTTCGAGATTCCGAGCGGTATCCTTCAGCGTTTCCCCTTTGCGGAGGGAGGATGCTTCGACACTGAAATTGATCACATCAGCGGTGAGGCGCATCGCCGCGAGCTCAAAACTGATGCGGGTGCGCGTCGAAGGGCTCGATGAATAGGTTAATGACGGTTTTTCCGCGCAATGCCGGCACCTTCTTGATGGCGCGCTCGCCAACGGCTTTGAATGCTTTGGCGGTTTCGTGGACCCAATGAATCTCACCGGCGGTGAGCGATTCGATGTCCAGCAAATGCCGCCGGTTCCAAGTGATTGATCCTTCAGTGGTCATGGGAATTGGGGCGTTCGAGATAAACGACATCCTCTCCGTGATCCTCTTTCAACCGCACGTCGACGCGTTCGAGCACGTGGGTGGGAACATTTTTTCCGACGAAATCCGCTTTGACCGGGAGTTCACGATGTCCCCGATCGATCAGGACTGCGAGCTGGATGCGCTTGGGCCTTCCAAAATCGTGGAGAGCGTCCAAGGCGGCTCGGGTGGTGCGCCCACTGCAAAGAACGTCATCCACCAAGACGATGGTTTTCTGCGAAAGATCAAAGGGAATGACGGTCGGATGAATCGTGGGGGCGGAATGCTGATTCAAATCGTCGCGATGCATGCTGACGTCGAGTTTGCCGACTGGCACAGGGTGATTCCAGATGGACTGCAATAGATTACTGAGGCGGTCAGCGAGGAAGACCCCGCCGCGCTGGACGCCGATCAGGGCGACCTGGTGGCTATCCTCGTTGCGTTCAACAATTTCGTGGGCGATCCGGGCGAGGACTTTTTCGATCGCGTCGGCTTTGAGGAGAAGGTTGCGGTCAGAGGGCATGCAATAAGTCAGGAAACCATCCCAAAGGGACGAGCCAAGTTGGAACTCGACGAATTCACTGGATTTCCGGAAGAGAAAAAACCGCGCTGGCAGAGAGAAGCCAGCGCGCGTCGCCGTCAGCGTGAGAGACAGAAAATAATTTCATCGAGCGTCCTTTCCGATCTCACAGGAACGGAATTAAAGGAACTGCGTGGAACATCGCCTTGGTCAGCGAGTGACCCTGGGGACGAATCCCGAGATTACGACCGTGAAGACGCGGAAGAATTGGGGGATCGCCGGCCCCGGCGCCATTTAGCGCGGTGTTTCGTAATCCAGTCCGTCAATGCCCGTTCAAAGCCGATGTCGTATCCAGCTTTTTCGGATTCCAGCCACTTGTGCCGCATGATCTCATCACGTTCCGCCTGGAACTCTTTGTAAAGAGACGTCTGGGCCAAGTCTTCACGCTCGCGCGAGTGCTCTGGACTTGTGTTGGTCATAACCCAATAACTTCAATTCGTGCCGTCGACAGACAATCTACCATTCCCGCGGTCACGATACGTGAATTTACGAACCTTCTATAGTCGCAATAGACACAAAAACAGGAAAACTGATAGCTATTGGCGAAACTGCCAGATTGATGCATGGGAAGACTCACGAAAATATTAAAACTATACGCCCATTAAAAGACGGAGTTATTGCAGACTTTAATGCTGCTGAACAAATGATTCGCGGGATGATTAAGATGGTGAATAAAAAAAATCAATTGTTCAATCCTGCTTTAAAAATGGTAGTCAGCATACCTTCAGGAAGTACCGACGTTGAAATTCGTGCAGTCCGTGACTCAGCAGAACACGCCAATGGCAGGGAAGTATATATGATTTACGAACCTATGGCTGCTGCTCTTGGTATTGGCCTTGATGTTGAAGCTCCTGAAGGCAATATGGTAGTTGATATAGGAGGAGGCACTACAGAAATTGCTGTAATTGCATTAGGAGGTATAGTATGCAACCAATCTATTCGTATTGCAGGTGATGGATTTACTGCGGATATTCAGGCTTATATGCGTCATCAGCACAATATCAAAGTTGGAGAACGTACAGCAGAAGAAATAAAGATAATTGTTGGATCTGCTTTACCTGATCTTGAAAATGCTCCTCCGGATTTTGTAGTCCGCGGTCCTAACCTTATGACAGCAATGCCTATAGAAATACCTGTTTCGTACCAGGAAATTGCACATTGCCTTGATAAATCGCTAACTAAAGTCGAAGCTGCTGTTGTTTCCGTGCTAGAGCAGACTCCGCCTGAGCTTTATGCAGATATAGTAACAAAAGGTATAGCTCTTACAGGTGGTGGCGCCTTGCTTAGAGGTTTAGATAAAAGGCTGACAGACAAAATACAGATACCTTTTCGCGTAGCAGAAGATCCATTGCACGCTGTAGCCAGAGGAACCGGTATTGCTCTGAAAAACATTGATCGGTTTTCCTTTCTTATGAGATAAGGTTACTTCATTGTTTTGTTTTTCAATAGACGTGCATTTCTTATATTTATTGTATCGTCAGATTGATGAAACTTGTGCTTAAAAATATTTTATTAAATCTAACCATTGCTGATTGAAGGTTTCATAATTTGACATTGAATATCTTTTGAGGTATATGAGAAACTTACTACGCTTTATTATTAATAACCAATTTACTCTTCTATTTCTTTTAATCGAAATTTTTGCGCTTTCACTTGTTATAAGAAGTAATAAATATCAGCAGGCCAGGTACATTAATTTTTCACAAACTGTTAACGGATATATTTCAAAAAAAATTGAAAACTTTGTTCAATACTTCTCTTTAAGTGAATTAAATTCACAACTGTTAAGTGAAAATGTTAAGCTCAAAAATGAAATGGAATTTTTGAAACAAACCGGCTATTTAAAAAACAAACAGAAGTTGATTGTAAAAGATACCTTGACCAAACAGCAATATACTTACATTATTGCTAAGGTTGTTAATAACTCAATTAATAAGCAATACAATTTTATTACACTTGACAAAGGAAGTACAGATGACATACAACCAGAAATGGCTGTAATTTCTCCCGGAGGTATAATTGGAACAGTAGAATCAGTAAGTGATCATTACTCTTTAGTAATGTCGGCATTAAACAGAAATTTTAAAGTCAGCGCCAAAATTAAAAAGAACAACTACTTTGGTTCATTCGAGTGGTCAGGAATAAATTTTCGTACCGGAAATTTAAATGAAATTCCATTACATGTAAAAATTGCTGTCGGTGATACAATTGTTACCAGTGGTTTTTCGGCAATATTTCCTGAAGGAGTTCTAATAGGTTACATTACCGATTTTTCAGTTAAGGGAGGTAGTTTTTATAATATAGATATTCGTATTTCTACTGACTTTAAGAATTTATATTACGTATATATTGTAACCAATCACCAGAAGAAAGAACAACAAATATTGGAAAATTTATATAAGCATGATTAGATTAATACTTAAAAATATTCTTCTCTTTTTTCTAATAATTTTTTTGCAAGTGTTTGCTTTTGATAAAATTCAACTTGGCGGATTTATCAATCCATATTTCTATGTAATTTTTATTTTGCTTTTACCTTTCGAAACATCAGGTTGGGTATTACTTTTCTCGTCTTTTTTTTTAGGTCTGTCCATTGATTTGTTCTCACAAACTTTGGGTATGCATGCTTCCGCGTGTACGTTAATGGCTTTTCTTCGACCAACTGTTCTTAAAGCCTTTTCACCAAAAGATGGATATGAACTTGGAACTTCACCAAGAATCCTGTTTTATGGACTTAACTGGTTTGTAAAATATGCAATGGTTCTTATATTGGTTCATCATTTTGTACTTTTTTATATTGAGATGTTTCGTTTTTCAGATTTCTTTTACACTCTTTTTCGTGTTATACTTAGCTCATTGTTCACCGGTTTATTAATAGTTTTAAGCCAATTTTTTATATTCCGAAGATAATAATACAATAATTAATGATTTCAGGATGAATCAATATTCCACCAGGCAATATTTTATCGGCGCAATTATTATAATTGTTTTTTTTATTTTCTTGTCCCGCTTATTTTATATTCAAATTATTGATGAAGAATATAAATATTCTGCAGATAATAATTCTCAGCGATATGTCACTCAATATCCTTCGAGGGGACTTATTTATGACCGGAAAGGCAGGTTGATTGTTTGTAATGAAGCCGCATATGATTTGAGCTTAAACAGGCAGGAACTAAAGCCTTTTGATACAGTAGAGCTTTCTAAAATATTAGGTTTGGAAGTAGATCAATTTAAACGATTGTTAAATAAAATCAAATCTAATAAAGAATATATATTTAAAACTGCACCCTTTTTAAATCAATTATCTGATTCTACTTATGCTTTACTTCAGGAAAAAATTTACAAATTTCCAGGATTTTTTGTTCAACCGCGTACCTTACGAAAATATAATAAAAAAATAGCAGCGCACTTATTTGGTTACGTTGGTGAGGTTGATTCATCTATTATAAAAAAGAACGCTTATTATCATATAGGTGATTATATTGGAATGAGCGGAATGGAAAAAGCATATGAAGAGAAATTAAGAGGGAAAAAAGGAGTCAATATTTACCTTGTTGATGTTCATAACAGGGTAAAAGGTTCATTCCAGAATGGAAGATTTGATACCGCAGCAATTGTCGGTAAAAACTTAATCTCTACTATTGATGCTGAATTGCAGGAATATGGCGAAAAACTCATGCGAAATTTTAAAGGAAGTATTGTTGCTATTGAACCATCCACGGGTGAGATATTAGCAATGGTTTCTTCACCCACTTATGATCCACAATTGCTGGTGGGTAGAGTACGTTCGAAAAACTACTCTTTACTAAAACAAGATCCACGCCTTATTTTATTTAATCGCGCCATTATGCCCAAGTACCCTCCGGGTTCTACTTTTAAATTGATTAATGCCATGATCGGGTTAAAAAAAGGAACAGCTAATCTGGAAAGCACTTTTCCATGCTATCTTGGCTATACAGCGGGAAATGTACATGTTAATTGCCACCAGCATCCATCTCCTTTGAATTTAGTTCATGCTATTCAGTATTCCTGCAACGCTTATTACACCAATGAATTCAGACATATTATAGATAATCCTAACTTTTCAGATGTAGCTGATGCTTTGGATGACTGGAGAAATTATGTCATAAGTTTTGGTTTTGGACATAAGCTGGATACAGACATACCTAACGAAGTTACCGGAAGTATACCAAATTCACAGTATTACAATAAGATTTATGGAAAAAACGGTTGGAGATCTTTAACCATTTATTCATTGGGTATCGGACAGGGTGAAATAGGTATTACTCCTTTACAAATGGCTAATTATGCAGCTACAATTTCCAACAAGGGTTACTACTATATTCCACATACTATAAAAAAGATTGAAGGTTACGATACTATTGATCATCGGTTTTATCAAAGACATTATGTTTCGATAGATTCTGGTTATTTTAAACCAATAATTGATGGAATGGAAATGGCAGTCAATGGACCCAATGGCGGCACAGCAACCGGAGCAGCTATACAAAATATTATTGTCTGCGGAAAAACAGGTACCGCTCAAAATCCTCATAACGAACCAGACCATTCAATATTCATTGCCTTTGCTCCTAAAGAAAAACCTAAAATAGCAATAGCTGTTTACATTGAATTCGGAGGTTTTGGAGCTACCCATGCTGTCCCTGTTGCAAGTCTGATGATTGAAAAATACCTTTGCGATTCCATATCCGCATCCAGAAAATGGCTGGAAGAATTTATATTAAGTTCTAAAATTCAATATAGTCAGTATGAGAAGAGCCATTAACATTTGGGCCAACCTTGATTGGATTACGATTTTCCTGTATTTGATTCTTGTTATTATTGGATGGTTAAATATATATGCTGCTGTTTACTCTGAACAACATAAAAGCATTTTTGATTTTGACATGCGCTATGGAAAACAAATGATTTGGATATTAGCAGCATTATTAATTGCAGTTGTTATAATTTTTATTGACACAAGATTTTATTCTTTCTTTGCTTATGCAATATATGCCATTGCTATATTAGTATTATTTTCCGTTTTAATTTTTGGTAAAGAAGTTAAAGGAGCCCGTTCATGGTTCGAATTTTTTGGATTTCATCTTCAACCTTCAGAATTTGCAAAAACAGCTACATGCCTTGCTGTTGCAAAATATCTTAGTTCCTACTCCGTTAAAATAGAAAAATTTAGAACGCTGGTAATAGTTGGAATCATAATATTTATTCCAATGCTTTGTATTGCTCTTCAACCGGACTTCGGATCTTTAATAATATTTGTTGCTCTTATTTTTGTAATATACCGTGAAGGATTTCCAGGATGGTTTCTTTTCTTTGGATTTCTTCTTGTTGCTTTATTTGTATTGGCCTTGCTAGTAAGTAAATTACCAATTTTATTAATACTCATTGTCATAGCCCTTTCTTCGTTAATACTTATGAACAGACGCTATAAAGAGTCAATCTTCATGGCTCTTTCTTTTTTATCTTTTTACTGGATAGTTATAGCCTTATGTCATCCTTTTAAACATAATATTAATAACTATACTGCTTTACTTATATCAGCCGGTATTACCAGCTTAGGTTTTTTTATTTTTTCCTTAATCAAAAAAATACCAAATTTAATCTGGATTATCTTGTTTCTTTGGATAGCTGTTGGTTTTACTTATTCCGTTAATTACGTATTTAATCATTTTCTGGCACCGCATCAGCAGCACCGCGTAAATATTCTTTTAGGAATTGAATCTGATCCAGGTGGTGCAGGTTATAATATTAACCAAAGTGAAATTGCAATCGGTTCCGGAGGATTTGTCGGCAAAGGATATCTTCAGGGAACACAAACCAAATTCAACTTTGTACCTGAACAAAGCACCGACTTCATCTTTTGCACTGTTGGTGAAGAATGGGGATTTCTGGGTTCGTTTATTGTATTGGCTTTATTTTTAATTTTTCTATTACGACTCATTTATCTGGCGGAAAGACAACGTTCGGCTTTTAGCAGAATATATGGTTATGGAGTAGTGTCTGTCTTGTTTTTTCATGTTGCTATCAATGTTGGAATGACTGTTGGTTTATTACCTGTAATAGGGATTCCATTACCATTTTTTAGTTATGGTGGTTCAGCGCTCTGGGCCTTTACAATTTTGCTGTTTATTTTCCTCAGATTTGATGCAAGTAGATTGGAATTATTTTAAAGGTGAAAGGTAAATGGTCAAAGGTAGAAAGAAAAAAACCTTTTCACTCTTTACCTTCTACCTTTAACCATTTAATTGAAACTTTGAACTTGCCTGCTGCAAGCAGGTCTCAAATTTTAAACTATTATGGCTTTAATTAAATCTGTAAGAGGTTTTACTCCTGTTATCGGTAATAAATGTTATCTCTCTGAAAATTGCACAATAGTTGGTGATGTTGTAATTGGCAATGATTGCAGCATTTGGTTTAATGTCGTAATCCGTGGTGACGTAAATTCTATACACATTGGTAATAAAGTCAATATTCAGGATGGAGCTGTACTTCACTGCCTTTATGAGAGATCAAAAATTAATATTGGGAACAACGTTTCTTTGGGGCACAATGTAATTGTTCACGGAGCAACTCTACATGATAATGTTTTAATTGGAATGGGAGCAATAGTAATGGATAATGCAATTATTGGTGAAAGTTCCATCATTGCTGCAGGTTCAGTGATATTAGAAAATACTGTTGTTGAACCGGGAAGTATTTATGCAGGCATACCTGCAAAATTCATTAAAAAAGTAAATCAGGAACAAGCATCTGAAATGATAAAAAAAATTGCCGATAATTATGTAATGTATGCAGGTTGGTACAAAGAAGGTTAAAATATTTAATAGTTAAAAATTCAAAAGATTTGAGAATGGGCAATTTTTTATAAATATTTAGTATAAATAAAAAAAAACGTTATTTTTGCACTCCTTTAGAATTGAAAAAATTGTAAGTCAAAAAGTTTAATATAATTACTCATGAAACGCACATTTCAACCTTCAAATAGGAAAAGAAAAAATAAACATGGTTTTCTTGAAAGAATGGCTTCTGCTAATGGCCGTAAAGTTTTGGCATCACGTCGGGCAAAAGGAAGAAAAAAATTAACTGTTTCTGACGAGCACAAGCATAAAGCATAAAGCATAATTTAAGAAAAATTCCTATGAGATAGGCTGTTCTGGTTGAAGACAGCCTTTTTTGTTTTAAATTAGCGGGAAATTAGCTTTTGGCTGTTAGCTTATAATTATTAATTCAAAACTAAATATCAAAAAGCTAATAACTAATTGCTAATAGCCAATAACTTAAAATTTAAATGACTGAAATTAAAGAAATAGTTCAAAAAGTCGATAATAAAAAAATACTCCGCGTTGCTGAAAAAATATTCGAAAATATACGTTTAGATAGCAACGATGCTCTTTTACTTTACGAAAAAGCTGAATCTTGGATTGCTTGGTATATTAGCCAGCCATGTCAGAAAAACAAAGAATGGCAATTACGCATATTTTAACCGAAACTTTCATATTGAGCCAACCAATATATGTATTTACCAGTGCAAATTTTGCTCATATAAGCGAAAAGCAGGCGAACAGGGAAGTTGGGAATTTACACCTGAAGAAATTATTGAAAAAGTAAAACAATATAAAGACCAGCCTGTAACAGAAGTTCATATTGTTGGAGGTGTTCATCCATCTCGTGATTTGTATTATTACGGGAAATTAATTCAAAAAATCAAAGAAGTTTTACCGGGTGTTCATATTAAAGCATTTACAGCCATTGAACTGGAGTTCATGATCAAACATGCTAAACTTAATCTTGATGACGGTTTCAAACTATTAAAAGATTATGGTCTTAACTCAATTCCCGGAGGTGGCGCTGAAATTTTCGATAAAAATATAAGGCTCCAGTTATGTCCTGAAAAACCATCAGGAGATCAATGGCTGGCAATACATAGAGCTGCCCATAAAGCTGGTATACCTTCTAATGCAACCATGCTTTATGGACATATTGAAAGCTACCTAAATCGTATAAATCATTTATTGCAACTTCGGGATCTTCAAGATGAAACCAATGGCTTCAATGCATTTATCCCGTTAAAGTACAGGAAGGAGAATAATTTATTTTCGGATATTGGTGAAGTAAGTGCAGTAGAAGACATAAAAAATTATGCTGTTGCCCGTTTGTTCCTGGATAATTTCCCTCACATAAAAGCGTACTGGCCTATGATTGGCAGAGATTTAACTCTAATTTCACTTTCATTTGGCGTTGATGATATTGATGGAACTATTAATGATACAACAAAAATTTATAGTATGGCAGGTGTAAAAGAAAATACTTCAATGAGCCCTGAAGAAATGATTGAACTTATAAAATCTGCAGGTCGTATTCCTGCTGAAAGAGATTCGTTATATAACATAATACATTCATATTAATGCCACATAAAGCAGGATTTGTAAATATAATTGGAAAACCTAATGTAGGTAAATCCACATTAATGAATTTATTGATTGGTGAAAAGCTCTCTATTATTACACCTAAGGCCCAGACTACCCGTCACCGTATTTTGGGAATTGCTAATGGAGATGATTACCAGGTTGTCTTTTCCGATACTCCTGGCATTCTTAAGCCTAAATATAAATTACAGGAAAAAATGATGACATTTGTTGAATCGGTTTTTTCCGATGCCGATATTTTGCTTATCCTAACCGATATTGATGATGAGCTTTGAATTTAAAGAGATACTTGATAAAATAAATAAACTTGAATTACCCTATAATTTTGGCCATAAATAAAATTGACCTGTCAAACCAGGAACAGGTAATTTCGTTAATCAATCAATGGAAACAACTTCTTAACCGTGCCGAAATATTTGCTATATCAGCATTACATAACCATAATATTAAAGAACTTTTTGACCGGATAATTGAACTTTTGCCTGAAAATCCTGCATTTTACTCTAAAGATGACATGTCAGACAGAAATGTTCGATTCTTTGTTTCCGAAATAATCCGTGAAAAAATACTGCTGCATTATCACCAGGAAATTCCATACTCTGTTGAAGTCGCTATTGAGGCATATGAAGAAGGTAAGAAGGTCGATAAAATCCAGGCCACAATTTATGTTGAACGAGAATCACAAAAAGGAATAATAATAGGGCACAAAGGTGAATCGTTAAAAAAAGTAGGCACTCTTGCCCGCCAGGATATTGAAAAGTTGAGTTGGCAAGCAGGTATTTCTTGAATTATTCGTGAAAGTGAAAAAGGATTGGCGCAACAATGAAAATATGCTGAAAGGTTTCGGGTACTTATAGCCAATATTTTTCTCTATATTTGCAGCCCGGTTATAAAAACACAAAATGGGCAATATAGCAGCCATAGTAGGACGACCAAACGTAGGAAAATCAACACTTTTCAACCGGCTTACAGTAAGCCGCGATGCCATTGTTGATGAGACAAGTGGTACAACGCGCGACAGACATTACGGTAAGGTCGAATGGAATGGTATTGAATTCTCTTTAATTGATACCGGTGGCTATGTAATCAATTCCGATGATGTTTTTGAAGAAGAAATTCGAAAACAGGTTTTGTTGGCATTGGAAGAAGCTGATTCAATTCTTTTCCTGGTTGATATTACTTGTGGAATAACCGATTTAGATGACGCTACAGCTGCTATTCTCCGCAAATCAAAAAAGAAAGTTTTCCTTGTTGCAAATAAAGTGGATAATTACGAACGCATTCATGATTCATATGAATTTCATAAACTCGGCTTGGGTGACATATTTTGTATTTCATCAATTTCAGGAAGCGGAACCGGAGACCTTCTTGATGCTTTGGTTAAATCCTTTACCAAAGAACCTTTAATTACTGAAGAAAATTTACCCAGGATTACAGTAGTTGGGCGTCCCAATGTTGGCAAATCTTCTTTAATAAATGCACTAATTGGTGAAGAACGTAATATAGTTACACCTATACCGGGTACTACACGTGATGCCATTTTTGTCCGTTACAAAAAGTATGACCACGATTTTTATTTAGTTGATACTGCAGGGCTGCGTAAAAAAGGAAAAGTACAGGAAAATATTGAGTTTTATTCGGTAATGCGTTCGATACGTGCAATAGAAAATTCTGATGTTTGCTTGTTAATGCTCGATGCTACTCAGGGTATTGAGGCTCAGGATTTGAATATATTTCAACTTTGCCAACGAAATAAAAAGGGAATAGTAATACTTGTCAATAAGTGGGACTTGGTCGAAAAAGACAATCACAGTGTTCAGCAATATACAAAAATTATACACAATCGAATTGCCCCTTTTACTGATGTTCCAATAGTTTTTACTTCTGCTATAACAAAACAAAGAATTCATCAGGTTCTAGAAACTGGAATAGAAGTCTATAACAACCGCATTAAGCGAATTACAACATCAAAATTAAATGAAGTAATGCTTGCTGCTATAAGTTCATATCATCCACCTGCCATAAAAGGAAAATTAATAAAGATTAAATATGTCACTCAATTGCCTACACCTACACCGGCTTTTGTATTTTTTTCCAATCTTCCTCAATATGTAAAAGAACCTTATAAAAGATATCTTGAAAATAAACTTCGTGAAAATTTTAATTTTACGGGTGTTCCTATTCAGATTTTTGTAAGACAGAAATAATGAAAACCGGAAACTGGAATCAGGAGACCGGAAATAAGATTAATAGTTTGAAGATAAAAGTATCCTATTTATAGTATTTAAAATCTATTTTCCGGTTTCCGTTATATCCTAATCCCCATAAATAATACATCATCTATTTGGTCTAGCTGATCTTTCCAAAGATTAAACGTGTTTTTAACATGATGATATTGTTCTTCCATGGGTAAATCGTGAATATCTTTTAGAAGACTGCGCATACGAACCATCTTAAACTTTTTACCCATCGGGCCGCCAAATTGGTCAGGATATCCATCGGAAAACATATATACAAAATCACCTTTACTAAGTTGAAAACCTTGGTTTTCAAAATCCTTGATTTCAAGAGCATATTCGTTTCCACCTATAGAGCTTTTGCTTCCCTGAACATAAATCTGTTCACCGTTAACATATAGTATTACCGGACGCATGGCAGAAGCTATACGGATTTTGTAATTGGCAGTATCAATCTCGCACGCAGTAAGGTCCATCCCATCACTCGATTCAGCCATTTCAACATTTTGGTTTAGAGTATTACGCATTTCTTCATCAAGCTTTTCGAGAATTTTTGATGGAGAAACTACATCAGGCCGGTTGCAAATATCTTTAATCAGGGTTGTTCCAATCATTGACATCAATGCACCTGGAACACCATGGCCAGTTGAATCGCCGCAAACAATTACAAATTTATTATCAGAAATTTTATCAAACCAATAAAAATCGCCACTTACTATATCTCTTGGTTGATAGAAAATAAAACAGCCGGAGAACGTTTCCTGAAGTTTTTTTATGGATGGTAAAATACTCGATTGAATCCGTTGTGCATATGTTATACTATCCGTAATATCACGATTTTTGATTTCAATTTCTTCTTTCTGTTCAATTACTTCCCTGGTACGTTCATCAAGCATTTTTTGCAGATACAACTGAAATTGAATTTGCTTTTGTTCACGGTATTTAATATAGAAATAAAATAAACCAATAACGATCACTATTGAAAGAATTATAAACCATAAACGTTTCCATAAAGGAGGAGTAACATAAATATCAAGTTTCAGAGGTTCTGAAGATATTCCTTCTGCATTATATGATTTTAAAAGAAAAGTAAAATTACCATCTTCAACTCTGGGATAAATAACAAAAGTATTTTGAGTAATATCCGACCATTCTGATTCCCATCCATCCAACTTGTACTGGTACCTTACTGATTTTGGAGCTCTGTAACTTAGTCCAACAAAATCAATTCGAATGCGATAAATACCATATGGTAATTTTATCTGCTTTCCAAATTCCACTTCCTTATCAGAAATTTTAACTGACGTTATATTGACTGCAGGAGGAAGCAATTTTTGCTTATTTTTCTGATAATTATATTGAATCAATCCACTAGTAGTACCAAAGCGAATATTGCCAGAAGCATCAATTGACACAGCATTGAAATTACAGTCACCAGTAATGCCTATTTCAGGTCCATAAGTCATAATAGAGAGCGTGGAAGGATTAATCTTACTAAGTGCCAGCCTATGACCGACCCAAATATTTCCATCATTGTCAGTAACTAAACTATAACAATAATCTGACTTCAGGCCATTTTTTTCAGATAAATAAATCAGAGAGTCATTGCGTAGCACAAAAATACCATCACCATAAGTAGCTGCCCATAAATTGCCATTATTATCTTCAGTAATAGAAGTAAATTCAAGTTCTCCGGTACCTGAAATTTTGAAATGTTTATCTGAATTCACTGAAATTAAACTATTGCTTTTTGTAGCAATCCAAACAATACCATTCGAATCAATAAAAATATCATTTATTTTATTGTGAGGTAACTCTGTGTCAGTGCTGTAATGGTCTCGTTTACCGGTTTTTAAATTAAAAGCAAAAACTCCACCATTAGTTGCAACCCACAAAAAATTATTATTTGCTTTTACAGCGTTTATTTTATTTTCGATTGAGTTTTGTGAATAAAAAAACCTTGTAGCGGATTCACTTTTTGTATCCATTTTGTAAAGGCCGCTCTTTTCAGTACCTATCCATAAAATACCTCCAGGCATAGAATAAAGTGCTGTAATTGCGTCAGAAGGCAATCCATTTCTTTCGTTAAATACTTTTTTTTGCATAGGATTTTTTGAATCAACTTTGACAAGTGATTTACGCCCTCCCATCCAAAACGCTTCTCTATCTGAAGCTACAGATAAAATGTCGTTTCCAAAACTTTCATTTTTAAAATTATAAAATACAAAGGCTTCCTCTACAATACCTGCCAATCCATTACTATATGTACCAAACCATATATTACCTTCAACATCCTGGTATGCACTTTTAATAAAATTATCGCCCAGCCCATTATCCTGATTATAATTAATGAAGTTATCATACGTTTTTCTTTCCGGTGAATAGAGTATTTTATATATTCCCTTGCCAAACGTGCAGACCCAAAGATTCATTTGATTGTCTTCAAGTATCCATTGAACATTGACATCAGAAATTTTGTAATATTCACCTAAGTTTACAACAGAAAACTTTGCACCATTATTTTGAACAACCACTTTATAAAATCCTGCATCTTCAGTGCCTATCCAATATACATTATTTTCTTTTGCAGGTATAATGCATTGTGTTCTTGTACTTGGAATATCTTTAATTTTTTGCTCATGAATTATTTTTCGTTCTGCAAGATCAATATCAACGACCCATAACCCGTTATCAGTTCCAACTAAGTATTTATTATTAGGAAGTAATGCAATAGAATAATAAAGCTTATCCTTTGTACCTGAAGTTATATTTATGGCTTTTTTATCTTCGATAATATAAAAACCACTGCTTTGAGTAATTGCAATAATAATTCCATTGGAATTTTCAACAAAACCATTCACTATGCTTGGAGATTCAGCATTGCGATATATTTTTCTTAATTTGTGTTCAGAATAACAAAACACACTACCGTCATCGTATCCAAACCATACATTTCCAGATTTATCACAAAAGCTAGTATTCGCGTAGGTTTCGGAAATACTATCCAACGATGCAGGAATTGAAAATTTCAATCCATCAAAGCGACACACACCAGCTCCTGTACCAAGCCAAATGAATCCGCTTTTATCCTGGTTAATAGTGTAAACCGACGGATGAATTATTCCTTCATCTATACCATAACGCTTTATGTTAATTAACTGTGAAAAGCAATCAATGCCCGATAAAGCAATGATTAGTATATTCAGAATTGAACCTTTGATTATATTTTTGATCACGAGTTAAAGATTTAGTTATACATTAATTGCTCGCGAATTAATTCTTATTGATAAAGTTAAATTAAATTTTTATCTATACCAGTTTAAATTAAAAATTACTAATGATTGAAAATATATATTCAATAAATTATAAATTTAAACTAAGTCCTTAATTGTTAATAAAAACTATCATATTAAATTATTCTTTCTGTTTTACGCCAATAGAATATTTGTACTTAGGAACTCCACCGATTGGTATGGTGTAAAACGGAAGCAATTCACCATACTGGTTGCGTACATATATAACAACATTATTGTTTATAACAGGATTAACTTTTCTTTTTATCATTTGTATATCCAGGGATGTATTTTTTTCTTCCGGAATAATTTTAAATTCACTTTCTACCCAATTATCGTCTCCTGATACTTTCTCAAGTTGTCCTTTCCTGGCAACAGAAACAATTCTGATAAAACCATCATCGTCCCAGTCGAAATTGCTTTGCTTAACAGAAATTGTACGGTCATCAATATAAGGATAAATATGAGAAACCTGTTCCGGATCGTCCCACAATCTAAAGCAATACCTGTAAGCAAAAGCATTGGCTCCTTCTATGGGTTTGTTTTCATTGGGATCAGTTGACATAAAATAACGATAAAGATTCCCGTCGTCACCGGAAATTCCCTCACAAATGACTTTAAAAACATTACCTCCATATTTTTTAACATATTCTCCTTCTGTCGGATTGAAAGGGCCGAATGTGTACCAATTTTTATTGTATTTCGGGTCATTGCCAAAAGTTTTTGAAGCAAGCAAGTTGCCGCTTTTATAGTTGCCAACAGGTTGAGGGCTTTGGGCCGCTTCATCGGACCAGCATTTCTTACCACCATATACAGAAAAAGTACATTCAGTATCCCATACTCCGTTTATTTCATCAATATCTCCTCCGGTATCGGGATCATAAACCCTTATATAAATCGGCTTATTAAATTTCTCAGGTATGAGAAAAAAGAATATCTGAACATGTGTATCATCGCCCCATGAAGATGGTGCATTTTTTCCAAAAGTTACCAGGTATGGAATATTTTCATCCTCCGCTGGAGCCGATTGACTCCGACATATATAAAGATTTAAAATTAAAATACAACCAGCAAAAATGAACCTCATGAATACCATTTTGATAGAGTGCCTTAAATTACAAAAAAAGATGAAACTACCCAAAACATGCTGCAAAGCATATTTTATAGATTCAAATTTTAAATAAAGGATCTCTGATAAACCCCGTATCCTTAACCCATCTATTACATCACTCATAAAAAAAACTATATTAATACCGGGAATTTGAAATTACGAAAATAACATTTTGATAAATAATATAATTTCGATTTAACTAAAAAATTTTTAAAATTTTCTAAACAATGAATTCATTTTCTGAAAGTAAATATTCAGATTTGAAATTGATTATTATTAAACGGTGATGAGTAAATGAATAACAAAATGAGTTTAATTTCCAATAATGTTTAAAGTTTAATGATACATACATTCTGTATCCAACCATAATCATCATGGCTTCTTAACTGCCACGCTTCTATATACACAAGATTTTCTGACTCCATTTTTTCCCTGGGTGCTTTCTATCTGCAATTTCACATCATATACACCTTCCTGGTAAAATATATGGTTTACCTCTTCTCCTATACCCTTATTTCCGTCGCCAAAATCCCAATAATATTTTGCAATTCTGAAATTTTTCATGTTGCATTTCTTCGCATCAAGTTTAATTGCTTCACCTTCTATCGCAAAATCAGGAGCAGTAATAAAAGGTTGTTCACGCTCTTCAACAATATGATCATAATGCGCCTGGTTAAAATAAACCTCACCGGTTAATGAATCAATTACATTAAGTTTAACAATATATTTTCCGGTTTTTGCGTAGCAATGCTCAACTTCCAAACCTCTTATTTTAGTTCCGTCACCAAAGTCCCATTCATATTTCATACTTCCGGTAACATCGCCTTCAGACGTACCATTTTCATAAAACACATAACAAAAAGTATTCTTTTTTTGCGGTGTACAATTTTCAAATTCAGTAATAACAGACTTAAAAGAATAGATATCATCACTTTTGTTACGATTTGATGAAAAATAACCAGTTTGAAGATATTCATCTGCTATCAGGCCAAAGTCATCATAAACACTGTTAATAGGTTCTTTCATATTTTGCGGCTTAATCCATTTGTCTTCAATTTCCTGTGAAAAGAAGATGTCAAAACCACCTTTTGAATTCCATCCTTTTGAAGCGAAAAAAAGCCTGCCTGAACTATGAATGAATGGAAATGCTTCATTTTTATCAGAGTTAATATTGGGACCAAGGTTTTCCGGTTTAGACCATTTTCCATTTTTAAAATGCGTTACATAAATATCAAATCCTCCATAACCACCTGGCATGTCAGAAGCAAAATACATAGTTTTGCCATCTTCAGTTACAGTCGGGTGCATAACATTATATACACTGCTATTGTATTCAAAAGGTTTTATATTTGTCCATATACCATTATTATATTCAGCAAAGAAAATTCCCACATTATTTCCTGGTTTGTTATAATTTCCAAATTTTTTAACCGAGTAAATGTTTCTTGTAAATGCCACTTCATTATTACTATTAAAAAATGAAGCTGGTCCTTCATTGAAAAGAGTATTCAAGCTATTTGGCATTCTCTCAGGTGATTTCCACTTTTTGTTTTCTTTAATACTTGTAAAATATAAATCAAATAATTTTTTTGCATTGTCCGAAGTATCACTATAACTGATAAGCACATCGTTTTTCCAATCAGCACAAAAGACAATTCCTTCAAGAAAATATGCAGGTGAAAATTCATCATAATCTGTTTTGCAAAATGGTAATTTTTCAATGGTATATTGGGGTTGACCATAAAAATTATTAGTTACCATTAGAATTGATGTAACCGAAAGATAGAATATGTTTAGAATTCTTTTCATTCTAGAAATAGCGTGGATTAAAGGCTTTTATTTTATATGAAAATTCATACCTGACAAATATCTCATGAGATGTATAATTAAAATTATTAATCTGGCTTCCTGAATAATCGAAAGTGTAACCAAAACGAAGCTGTGGATTCAATTGAATTTCGAATGAACTTGATATTGCCTCATTAATCCTGTATGCTGCACCTAACCATAACTTATCGTTTAACAAAATAAAGTTCATGTTCAAGTCAAGTTGCTGTTCAAGTTTTGCATTATATTTCAATAAAACTGATGGTTTTATTTTGAAATTTCTTGAAAAATCAAATAAATAACCAGATGTTAACAAGTAGTTATAATTTGCCATATCATTATAAATTGTATATCCCCCTCCAATTTTGCTTTCTTTGAAACTCAGCATATATGGAATAGAAAGGCCTGCAAAAATCTTCTGATTAGAATAGTAGATACCAACACCAAAATTTGGTAATAGATAACTCTTGGTATTATCACTGAAAGCTCTATCTGGATTTTGATAAAGATCTAAATTTGACCAGTTATTATTCGTATAATTTAAGCCAGCTTTAAGGCCAAAAGCCAGTTTACCTTTGCCAACCTTGATCCGGTATGCATAATTAAAATAAGCCTGGGTATTTGTTGTAGGTCCTGAGTTCTCGTTCACCAAGAGAAAACCCAAACCAACATGGACATTTTTGAGTGGTGCATGTGCACTAAAAGTTTCGTAAACAGGTGAACCTTCAAAGCCGGCCCACTGATCACGGTATAAAAAATTCAAACTCAACACTTCCCGGCTTCCTGAATATGCAGGATTAATAAGCAGACCATTGGAAATATATTCGCTAAATATAGGTATGTACTGTGCTTTATTCAAAACCGGGCACAATACCATTAACAGCATTATTGTAAAATGTTTTTTCACTAACGTCTAATTACCAAATATCCTTTATAAGTTCTTCCAATTACTTTCAGAATAAAGAAATAATTATCTTCAGGTAATGCGCTGCCATTATAATTGCCTGTCCAATCATTTTTATAATCATTAGATTGATAAACTATTTTTCCCCATTTATTAAGAATTATTAGTTCAGCATTTTTGGTATACTCAAGTCCTTTAATATAAAATGTATCATTAACTGCATCACTATTAGGTGAAAAACCCTTAGGAACAATTATATCATCTGTAGTAACTGTCATGGTGTCACTAACAGATGGACAAGAACCATTAGAAATGGTCCAAATAAAATAGTTCTTACCTAACTTCAGGCTATCGACAAAAGTATTAGGATTGGTATGATCTTGAATATATATTGTATTGTCAGGAGAAGACCATGATGCGACACCAAATTTGGGAGCAGTAGCATTCATTGTTGTACGGAACATAAAACGACCTTCCTGATCATTACCAGCAGAAACCTTAATTGGCTGCATGAAAAAATTGATAATAATTGCAGCAGAACTTGTACATCCATTGTTGTTTTCTAACCAAGTAAATGTATATTTACCAGTGTCTGGTACCGTAACCGCAGGTTTTGGAGTAGCAGAACTATCATTGAAATTAACATTTGAATTTGATTTCCATTTCCATATCCCTTTTCCAACCGAAGGATTAGCATTCAGTACTGTTTCAATTCCGCAGACCGAATCTTTTGTACCAGTTATATTAGCTTTCGGAACCTCAAATACTGATAATTTTCCTGAACCAGAAATTTGTTTTGCATTACAGCCATTACCATCAGTAACTGATAATATTTTGTAACTAAAATTTCCTGGAACGTTTGCCTGAAAAATTAAATCGTAATCTAATGTATCAATAATTGGAGACTGAAAGAGATCTATACCATTTGTATATTTAACATTAAACCCGTCTTTGCCGGTAAGAGTAAGATGGAGAGTATCATATAATCCTGCACAAAGACTATCATCGAAATTTGCCATATTTAAAGTCGGTAATTCATGAATATTTATAGTAAACACAACGGAAGTATCAATACAGCAATCTTGCAAACCAGATTTTACAATCCGCTTGAAGTATAATGTCACAGATGTTGTATCGGGTTGATAATTAATTGTATCATTTTTACCCGTTGCATCAGCCCATGTTGAGTTATTAAGGCTAATTTGCCATTTATAGCGGTAACTTCCATCACCACCATTTGGCTTATGTCCTATGAGAGGATCTGGCGTAGAATCTCTGCAAACAAAATGATTAGAACTAATAGTATTACTACCGATTAATGGTAATACAGTAATCTTTAAAGTATCACTATAACTTGTGCAAATACCTGAAATAATTTTTCTACGTAAGTAAGTTGTCTGTAACAAATCATTTGGAAATTTATAACCTTGTTTAACTGTGTCACCTTGAGCAATATTCCAATTAATAATATTATTTGAAGCCTGCCATGTATAATTATAAGGTCCATTACCATCGGAAGGCAAACCGGCAATTATAGTATCAGGCCGCTGGTTATAGCATATTATTGTATCATTAACAGCATCAGGATAAAGAATTAAATTGTTCTTAATATAAGGTCGAATCGTAATCTTAATAGTATTGCTAGTATCTTTACAGCAATAATTTGGACCTGAGCGTACAATACGTCTGAAATATAAAAAAGTAGTTGAATGCACTGATTCACCTGGATCAATGATGCCTGGATTAAAAATTGTATCATTACTATCAGAAATTATTGCAATAGAATCCCAATTTGATCCATCAGAACTGTTCTCCCATTTGTAATTATAATTTGTTTTATCGCCGCCATGAGGTTTAGTACCAACAAAATTATAAGGTATGGTTCTTCCGCAAATTATTTGTGTACCTGTGATAAGGTTATTCACAAGTGAATCCAGTATGTTAATTGTAAGAATATTACTATTACTGATACAGGTATTACCTTCTCCTGAAAATACTTCTCGCCTGTAATACATAGTATCATTAATCAATGACACTTTATAATACACTTTTGAGTTTAAAGATGCCGCATTGCTCCATGATAAAAGCGTATCAGTATTTTGTTGCCATAAATATTGATAAGTACCATTACCACCTGTTAAAGATTGAATACTTCTTAAATAATGAGCAGTATCTCCCATTGAAACCCATTGAGTATTTCCAATTAAATTATTTTTTATCAGGGGTAAAACTGTAATTTTTTCCACACTACTTGTATCAACACAAACACTTGAGGTAACAATACGACGGAATTTTGCGGTAGCATTTTGAACAGGTTGAAGCAAAGTATCGTTTGAACTTCCAGTAGTATCTTTCCAGCTGAGTGAACCAATGCTATCCTGCCATTGATAATTGAACACTCCATTTCCGCCCACTACTACTTTTGTTCCTTTTAACTTGGGAAATTGTATACCAGAACAAAGAGTATCCTGACCCAAAATACTTACCAAATTATTAGTAATAGCTGGCAGAACATTAACAGTTAAATATGTCGAAAGGCTGTCAATAATCGTATCATAAGCGACTATTGATTTTACAACCCGCTTAAAGTAAGTGGTAGTGAATAAAGCCTGGTACTGATACATGGTTGAATCCCATGCATTAGGTATGGAATCCCAATTAATAGCGTTAGTACTTTTATACCATTTAAAAGAATAATATCCATTACCGCCCTTTGGCTTTGATGCATTAAAACGCTTTGGTATTTTACCGGCACATATTTTCTGATTTGGAGGCATAATATTAAATAAAACATCCTTGACTGGCATGACCAGGTTACTATAAGCATGGCCTGGACCTCCTGAACTATTAGAACGAGGTATACTAGCACTGCCTCTTGTTCCACCAGCATAATTGAGAGTGGCTGGTATTGTCAAACCACTATAATATATATATCCTCCGCCACCTCCACCACCGGGTCCCGCAGTATCACTTAATAATTTTGTACTTCCACCATTTCCTCCATTTACATTGACAATCAAATTTCCAGAAATTTGATTTATATCAAGAAAAATTGCTCCTCCGCCTCCACCTCCACCTGCGCCTGCATCTACAGGGACGGGATCTACAACCGATTCGCCATTTGATATTATATTAACATTCCCTTGAATTACGTTAGCAATCAATAAAACTATACCTCCACCATTACCACCCCTGGATGCATGAAAAGGAGATTTTTGAGCGCTGCTTCCTCCTCCGCCTCCAAATACAGCTCTTACGCCTGATTGGCTTAATAACCCTCCCTGTAGGGCATTTCCCCCATAACCCCTTGAACTAAGATTTGAAGCGCACTTGTTTGCTTCAATTCCTCCTGCGCCTCCATTTCCATAACTGGAACCTCCTCCTCCGCCTGATTGATAGCCATTTCCTCCGCCTCCACCGCTATATAAATTTTCTTTACCCCTCATGCACATAGAGTCAAAAATAACTACGGATTCTCCTTTCAAACCAGCACTATCTACTGCTCCATATGAAAAATTTCCCCTGTTATAAACAGTATCTGATAAACTACATTTTAAACCGTTTGAATAAATATTTAGCGGATTACCTCCTTTAAAACCTTTACCGGTCAAGTCAATATTTGAATTCATAACGAGTGTATCAACCATAATCGCTAATATTCCACCTTTTTCCTGTTTACTATCCCAGGGATCAGCACTTAAAGTAACGCTACTCGAAGGGGCAAATTTCATAAAGGAAGCAACTTTAACGGCCTGCATAACATGTTCAGCTTTGTATTTTACCAAAGGATCAAAATTTAAAGCACTTGGAAGAATTATTGTATCTCCGAGCCCTGAAGCTATTATATTTGATATTATATGAAACTCAAAACGGCCGGAATACTGAGCACTCAAATATTGTCCATTACTATATCCATATCGCCAACTTGTACCTTTAGCCTGATGTATAACAATGGTATCTCCTATGTTCAGAATACCGTGATCGTTCTTACTTATCACAAAAGAGTCAGGAGTTGTAGGATCGTAATTTAATATAGCAGTTATATGAACATATTTATTTAATACAACTGTATCTCCAGCAGCTTTAACCCTGGCACAACATAACAAAATAATAGTGAATAACGATATTTCTTTAATAAGTTTCAAATCTTACAGATTTGCATTCAATATATCTATAAAGCGTAAAAATAAGAAATTACGACAAATTTATAACAGTTAGTCTTTTAATTGTAATGTTTAATTCCCAAAAAATAAAGTAGCAATTGTACAATAATAGAATTTATGCATCTTAAAAATCATTGATATTTAAGACTAATTGTTTAACACTCTTTAACAAACAATCATTATCAAGCCCTTTATGATTCTTTATCTTTGCTTAGTATGAAAGAAAAAGTAATCTGGATATTAATTGCAATAGTATTAGCAACACTTATAGGGCTTATTGGAATTCAGTCTTTTTGGATAGAAAATGCTTTTGATATAAAGGAAAAGCAATTTAAACAGCAGGTTAATATGGCTCTTTCTTCCATTGTTAATTCACTTCAAAAAGTAGAAACCGCACACCTTTTAATTAAGGAATTGAATTCACTGCCTAATGACTCTATTTATAATTTAAAGAATACGGTTAAGCAGAATAAACAAGTCGATGCCAAACAAAACAATACTAAATCTTTAAGTTTTTCAAAGGAAATTTATTTAAGTTCAAAAACTCCACAGGAACAATTTAAAGCTAAAATATCTGTAATTCCAGAACATAATCATAATGTCAACAAAAGTAATATAACTCAAAATGCAAATTCAGTAGTTGAGCTGAATAAGAAAGATTTGAAATATTCCGATGTAAAAAGTATATACATAAAAACATTACGTAATAAACAAAAACTTATTGAAAATATCTTAAAAAAACTCACAAAAGCACATTTAAAGCTCGAGGATCGCGTTGATAAAAAAAATCTTGAAAGAATAATTGGAGCTGAATTAATACTTAACAGAATATCTATTCCATATCAATATGCTGTAAAGGATGAAGATGGTAATTTTATTTTTAAATCAGATAGCTTTAATGATATTAATAAAAATGTAAAATATATTGCAAGGTTGTTCCCAGAAGATATTTTTGATCAACCCTATTTTTTATCAATATATTTTCCTAACGAGAGCAATTATATTTTTCGTTCCGTTAGTTTTATTGTAATATCTTCAATAGTACTTACAGCAATAATAGTCATTATTATCTTTTCAGCGATATACATAATTTACAAGCAGGAACGCCTTAACATAATTACCAACGACTTTATCAATAATATGACCCACGAATTGAAAACGCCAATTTCTACCATATCACTGGCTTCTCAATTACTAGGTGATAAAAATGTTTCAGGAGAAATAAAAAATATTGAACATATCTCAAAATTAATACAGGATGAAAGTAAAAGATTGGGACTACAAGTTGAAAAAGTATTGCAGATGGCAGTTTTTGAAGGATCTCTCTTTAAAATTTTACCAAGCAGAATTAATATAAATGTGTTGATCGATAATATATTGAATAATTTTTCAATTCAAATAAAAAATAAAAACGGGAAATTATTTAAGGAACTAAATGCTGCAAATCCTTTTGTATTGGTTGATGAAGTTCATATTACAAATGTCCTTATTAATTTATTGGATAATGCAATGAAATATTGCTTGATTGAACCGGTTATAATTATTTCAACCCGAAATCAAAACAATAATGTAGTTATTGATGTTAAAGATAACGGTATTGGAATCGGTAAAGAAAATCAGAAAAAAATATTTGATAAATTCTATCGCGTACCAACAGGTAATATTCATAATGTTAAAGGATTCGGACTTGGCTTGTCTTATGTAAAGAAAATTATTGACGCGCATAAAGGTGAAGTATCGCTTGATAGTAAAATTGGACAAGGCAGTACTTTTACAATTTATTTGCCAAATGCAGAAATAACAAAACAAAATTAATATCTTTAATTTACTAAAATTCTATGCCATGAACACACCAAAAACCAGGATACTATTAGCTGAGGATGATGAGAATCTCGGATTGTTGCTAAAAGAATATCTGAAGGCCAGAAATTTTGAAGCAGAGCTTTTTTCCAATGGTGAAAAAGCGTTGAAAAGTTTTGAAAGAAACTCATATGATATTTGTGTTTTAGATGTCATGATGCCTGTTATGGATGGCTATTCAGTGGCCAAGGAAATAAGAAGGCTAAAAAGAGATACACCTATTATCTTCTTAACGGCTAAATCCATGAAAGAAGATGTTATAGAAGGTTTTTCCATTGGAGCCGATGATTATATAGCTAAACCATTTAGTATGGAAGAATTAATTTTCAGGATTGAAGCTATTTTACGACGAACCAAGAGTAACCTAAATATTGAAAAGAAGGTATTTCAACTTGGAGCATATAATTTTGATTACGAAAGGCAAATACTCTCGTTTGGTGACAGAACTCAAAAACTTACAACCAAAGAATCTGACTTATTAAAGCTTTTATGCGATAATCAAAATGCTATTCTTGAAAGAAATTATGCTTTAAAGTCTATCTGGATCGATGATAATTATTTCAATGCACGAAGCATGGATGTTTATATTACTAAACTTAGAAAATATTTGAAAGACGAACCGGGAATCCAAATTTTAAATATTCATGGAAAGGGATTTAAATTGATTGTTCCCGTTGCCCAGCAAAGTTAAGTCAAAGAGTAGAAAAAAAATTTGCAGATAATTATTTTGTATTTTAACTAATTTCCTGATTTTAATCAGCCAAATTACTTTAACTCAATCGAGCTTAAGTACAGCCAGGAAAGCTTGCTGGGGAATTTCTACATTACCAACCTGCCTCATGCGTTTTTTACCTTCCTTTTGTTTCTCAAGAAGCTTGCGTTTCCTGGTAATATCGCCACCATAACATTTAGCAGTAACATCTTTCCGGACAGCCTTTACAGTTTCACGAGCAATTATTTTAGCGCCAATAGCTGCCTGAATTGCAACATCAAATTGTTGACGGGGAATTAATTCTTTAAGTTTCTCGCACATTCGGCGACCAAAACTATAAGCGTGATCGCGATGTATGAGGGTAGATAATGCATCTACAGATTCACCGTTTAGCAATATGTCAAGTTTTACAAGACTGGCCAGTTTATAATCACTGGGATGATAATCAAAAGAAGCATATCCTTTTGAAATGCTTTTTAATTTATCATAAAAATCAAATACAATCTCAGATAATGGCATTTCGAAATTCAGTTCAACACGATTGTGGGCTGTAAAATGTTGGAACTTCAAGATACCACGCTTATCCAAACAAAGCTTCATAATGGCACCCAGATATTCGGTACCGGTAATCACCTGTGCTTTGATGTACGGTTCATCTATATGATCAATCACGGTTGGACCGGCGGGGTTTCCGGGGCCTCCGGGGCCGCGATGGGCGGGACGGCCGGCGCCGCCGGCGGGGTGGCGGGCTCGGGTGCCTGCGGCGGAACTGCCGGGGCCACCGGGGCCGCGGGTGACGAGGGGCCGCAGGCGCGGCGGGTTCTTGCTCGCCGCGGTCGGGCCGCCTCCAGGTCGCCGGGACCATAATTCATAAAGCCTGCCAGGACAAACGCCACAGCCAGGGCCGTCAGCAGCAGGGGCGCAGATATACGGATGGACAATCGAACACGCGGGTAGGTCACGAACAATCCTTGAATGAAATATGCGGCTGCGTCGGGCGCCCCGGAGGCGCACCGTGCGGGGCCTCCGTCAATTTCTCCTGGCAAAAAGGATGCCCCGCAGCAGCCCGGGATGATCCTCCCGGTCCGCCTCCAAGACCTCCAGGGCAAATATCCTTATTTGCAAAAGGCGGTCCAGACTTTCGCATAATATCAGTTAATCGAGAATTTCGGGATGGATTTAACGATAAATTTTTCCGGGAAGGAACAATCGGCGGGAAAAACCGGCGTCTTTTTTCTTTCACGTCCCCGAAGAGGCAGAGAGAACCGCTCTCCCTCCCCTTACCGCCCGGGAGGCAGCCAGGGGCGGAACGAGGGCGCTATCCCTGGGCCACTGGTGTGGCGCTTCACAAATAAGATGGTTTGTCTCTTCAAGAAAAATAAGAAAGAAGCCCCAGACAAAGGCCAGAAATTTTACCCCCCTTTTTTAAAGGGGGGTAGGGGGGATTATTAGCGTTCATAATACCCTCGATAAATCCTCTTTTAAGAAAAGGGGGGGTTTACAAGAGCTTTTGGGAGATCAAACCAAAATAATTGCCAGACAATTTGTGAAGCATATCACTATCGGCATGAAGGCGGTGGTCCCGACATTGGCAAGAGCCGAGGCCTCTTTGGCCGCTTTCAAGTTCTATCCCCCGGGCATCCGGCCTCACCTGACCTTCATATGAGTGAGGGAATTGGCTTAAATCTTGCCCATGGCCATG